>NZ_FOTW01000007.1 GCF_900114705.1 Rugamonas rubra | reverse complement strand
TGTGACGGCGAACAGTGGCGTGTCTCCCCCGCACTGCTGCGTAAGATCATCGATTTGTAAGCTGCGCGCCGAATACGGGTTCCGCTGACACTTACGTTTCGCGTGGCGTGGCACAGGCATACGTGTAGCTCGATGCCCCCAACGAGGCCACGTAGATGTGAGCGCGTCCGCCATCGGTGAGCGCGATAGTGGGCCCCGCAAAATCGATGAACAGCTTCTCTCCGGCGCGGTGCACCTGCCGCATAGAACGCTTGAGTTGCTTGGCAAAGCGGCGGTAATTTTCGCAGAATTGCGAGTAGGCGTAGGTCTGGCAGTGCGCAAAATCGGCGCGGTGCTCCTCCCACAAAAGCATCAATGTCATGCCCTTGCGGCCCAGCTCCCTATGCATGCGGCCATAGTCGGGCTGTACATAGTCTCGCGCTTTTTGGGAGCCGACCATCAGGCGCCGCTCCAGCGCTGCCTCGTCCATGCCTTGGACTGTGAACCAGTCCAAGCCCGCCGTAGCCGCCAGGCCCGCGTATTTAGTGACCACACCTTTCGACAGCCCCAACGCATCGGCGATCTGCTGGTGCGACAGTTTGGCATCAAGTTTGAGCCGTAGTACGTCCTTAATCTTACGCATATTGATCCTTGGTGCGGGCACGCTGTTTCCAGTCAAAAAACAGGGAGCGTACCCGGTAGGTTGCAAAATGCGTAACTCCATTACTGCGCTGTACAACGCCATTCCGGTATCGTGACCAGCGATTCCGGCATCGTGACCGCTGATTCCGGACGATGCTCGAAATCGGTCACGTTCGCCCGGAATGGGCGGTCACGTTCAAATGGAATGGCTGGTCACGATGCCGGAATCACTGGTCACGTTCGTCCGGAATACCCACTAGGCGCGCCAGTCCGTATAGCTCATGCAGCCCCTTCCTATGGTGCGATCGTTGTTTTTTGCGCGAGGTCCAGCTTGCGATGAATCAGCGAAATCATCGTCAAAATGTCGAGCGCATCCTGTTCTGACATTGGCCAATTGGTCTTAGGCGCATGAGCCAGCGGATTTCGCACGGCGCCAAATAGACCTATCATTAGGTTAGCAAAGCCTTTCTGCTCGCTCTTTTCCGACTCGGTATTGAGCGGCCCCAACGCCAAAACCGGTTGTTGCCCTGAAAACACCTTGTTCACCAGGTCTGCTCCGTCACCACTTAGGCCAGACAATTGGCGAATCCGCTCCGCGACGCCCTTCGTCGCTTCGAACACCGCGTGGAAATAGTTCTCATCCAAGAGCTCGGAACGGCAATAGTTCAAGACTTCTGCATGGACGGCGCGACTTTCTAGTGCGGCCTTGAGCCGGCCCGCACGAGCGCGAGCCGCGTCGAGCGTCGTAGCTTTATCGGCGTACCCGACCTTGCCGTCTTCACGCACATAGAAACCGGAGAAGGCAAGAACGACATTGAGTTCGTCGCGACGCCATGCAAATGTCGTTGCATCGCGGGCGTAATTCACCGGGTTCATCGCTCGGTTGATAAAAATGATGAGGTGGTTGCCGACTTGATGTTGGTTCTGCGCACCGGCTAACGCATTGAACAACCGCTTCCATTTGGTCATCGCTGGAGAGGAGTCGGCAATTTCGATCTCCTGCAACAGCCGCTCGATCTGCGTCCCGCTCAGGCCGCGCTCGGTGTCGGCTAGGACACGGCAGGCGGCTTCAAGGTGCTGGGAGCTAAATAACGGAATACGAGTCATAAATCTTTCTTTGTTCTTAGGCCCATTCAAGCGCGGTGATGATCGCCTGTCCCTCGGTACCGACTTCAACAAACAGAGCGTGCTCATAGCCAAGCTGCTGCTTGTAGCCCTGAAGTTTCCTGAGATCGATCTGTCGATTGACGCGGCTCGTTGATTTCTTGAACTCCAAGACCAAATGATTTTGTCGCGTACCCCGTCGATGCACGATTACATCCGGGAATACAGTCTTCGCTTCATCGTCGTCGCTATTTGGATAAAGCTCTAAATGTCCGAGTCGCTTGGGTTCCGTGCCATCCCTGTTGTATTCGCAATCTACGGTCCAACCAGGAAAATACTGTTGGAGATACATCGCAAAGCGAAAGGTGATGGAGCGTTCGTTAGCGTCGATATCAAGTAAGTCATGGTCATTTTCCAAAAGCTCGGAAAGCGCTCGCGCAACTGCCTCGCCTGGCTGCTGACGCTGGAGATACTGTATTTGATTGGCGGATAGCATCTTCACTCCCTTCCTGGCGTTCCAGTAATGGACCCAACCAACCCAAAATGGCACATTCCATCGCCCTTGCAATATCCACGAATACGAGCGATATGCGACCTCCATAACACTGCTCAAAACGGGCCTCCGTCATGGAGCCGAAGGATTCGTCAAATGCGTGGCGCTCCACGCCGTCGCTCTCGCATGAAAGTGCTCAATCACCCCGACGATCTCGGAAGATCTGCAATCGTCGAAATGGTGCCCGAATACGAGTGTTCCGTGCATTACGAACTTGGCCAGGTCAATCAGCAGATGGCCAAGCGTTGGCTCATCGAGGAAGGGACCGTAGGTCGCCAATCCGCTGGCTTTCGGTGCAACTAAAAGAATGCCGGCATAGGTCGGATGCGAAGCGTAGACGCAGTAGCGCTGGTAGATCTCAGCACGCTTCCCGGTCGTGAAGCCGTCACGCTTGTCGAGCGCGTCGCGTACCGCCTGCGGTTGGAACTTCTTTTTCGCCGCCGTGCCGCCGGTCTGCCAGATAGCAACCGCAGCGGGATCGTGCAGGAAATAGTCCAGCAGATGCGTCGTTTCTAGCAGATCTCGAATGAGCGAAAAGCCCGCCTGATAATAACCTGCCAGGGCCAGTTTCAGGGCTGTTGCCGCTGCGTTGAACAGGCGAATACCCAGCAATTGCACCACCTGCTGATGGCCGCTGGGCGTGGGATAACCTCTGCCCAGAATGACCACCAAATCCATCGCCTCACCAATGAGTTCCAGATGTTCGGTGAAAGCGGGCGCCGCCTTCACAGCAGCAAGGCCAAGCGCGCGCAAGCGCTCCTCCTCGCCGTGTAGGCCATTCAGGTTCTCAAGGGCGAGCGAACTGGTCATCATCGAAACACCGAACTATGCCCGCACCGGCACGGCGATCCGCACAGCGATATCCTGGTTCAACCAGTTCGTGGCAGCCAGCAGCCGGCGGCCTTCCTCGTAAATGTTTGGATTGCCGTCCAGCGAACGCAGCGTGACTGCGATGACCACGCGCAAGGGTTGCGCCAGCGGCGGCTCGAATGCGCGGCGCAGTAGCGTTGCCTGCAACGCCCAAACATTGCCGGCAGCGCCCTTCGGAAAGCTGCGCCGGTAGATCTTCACTGGCGACCATTTTCCGCCGTGCTCCACCTGGGCTTCTTCGAAACCGTTCGTGCCGAGCTCGCCTTCGGCCGGTACGCAACCTTGGAACGCGAGGTTGCCGTTGGCATTGGTAGACAAGCGTCCGAAACCCACGTCCACGTTGAAGCGCACGTACTCCGCGCCCTTAGACGGGTCCACCGGCGGCGCGTAAACGGCCGTGATAATGACTTCGGCTTTGAGCTTCCCTTCGTGGATTAGGGATGGAGGAATGGGGAATGGCGATTTCCGCCACTTCATCGAGTCCACTATATCGAGTTCGAACAGCATCGTGAAACTCGAATCCGAATCGTACAGCACGGCAATTGGATCGCCTGGCATTCCAGCCCCGTAGTAACGCCTCTCAAGCGGGGCGCGATCAGGGGCGCCGAGTTGAGCGCTGTGGATCATAAGCGCCTTAACCATAACAGGCGACGCCGTCAGCGGGTTCGCACGCCCGGGTCCCGAGAGTGAATGCCAGGTACACGCCGCCAAGCCCGCCGCGATCGGCGACGCGTAACTGGTCCCGCAGCCGGTGTTGACGGTGCCGGCGCTGGTGAGCACGTTAACGCCGATCCCGCCAGTCTGGAGAAGCGCGTCGGCGTTGCCGCCCACATGCACGAGATCGGGTTTCGGAGTAAAGACGGGACCGGGGCCGCGCCGGGAGTACGGCGCCGGCTCGGCAATGCGCACCAGGCTCGCCGCGCTCTCCAGATGGGTGATCGCGCCGACAGTGAGAGCTCGCACCGAGTCGGCCGGCATGGAGATCCGGTCGGCCAAGGCTGCGGCGGGCGCCGGCCAGCCGCGCCGCGGCTCGTTTTGATAATTGCCGGCGGCAACCACGAATAGCACCCCATACGTATCCGACAAGGCATCGAGTTCCCGGCCGAATTCAGAAAACTCGTCGTCGCCGATTTCTGCCCCACCGAGTGAGAGATTCCATACCTTGACGTCTGGGTGCTTGGGGATGGCTTCGCGTAGACGGATGATCAAGTCGCCTTGCTGCGCGCCATATACTTCGAGCGCGCAAACGTCATGGATCCGGCAGGCTGCCGCCGTCGGGAAGTAGGCGTGTTGGCTATTTAGACCCCGACTGTCCACAACGAGCGAAGCAACGGCGGTGCCGTGCACAAAATCGGTGTCAGGCGGCAGGATATAGGTGTCGCGGCTCGCCACCCAAGGCTGCAGCTGGGCGCTGGCTGGATTGACGCCGGAGTCGAACACTGCGACCACTGGCAGTCCGGGCGCAGGCGGCGCGGCAACGAACGTGGGCATCGGGGCGGCCGGCATGACAGCGGCGGTCGGCAGAATGCGTGGCTCGGGCCTAGCTTGCCGCACGCCCTGGAATTGAACGATGGCGGAGAACGCAGCAATCCCCATCGCATCGTTCATCGTCAGGAGGAATAATGGCGGTCCTGTTCTCTGCGGAAGGCGGACAGCTGGGATTCGATGCGTGCTCAGGAGCTGCTCGAAGCGCTCAATCACGAGGTTGGTCGTCGCGGCTGAGTCGTGGGAAAAGAGGCGCACCATCAGGCGCGCGGCGATTTGGCGGAACGATGCGAAGACTTGGTCCAAAGGCTGGTTGCGGGCGTACCTTGGCAAGCGGCGGTTGATATCCCAGGCTTCGAAGCGATCCACTGCCGACAGATTGTTGCGGATCGCCTTAGTGGTGCGCGCGCGGATCACGTGCTCCAGCTGTCCGAGGCTGACGGGATTGACCGCGACCAGCATTTCGTTGATCTCGCCGTGCCCGGCCTGCGGCATGTTCGCTTCGGAAATGAGTGTAAGTGGACGATGCGATTTCGCAACGGCCACGTCGCGTAGGCGCATGACCATCACGCCCGGCACGTCCGGATGGAAGCGCGCTTCGGCAGCAATTTGCTCGGCGGCATCGCCCATGGACCGCGCAAGCGCGTTGCGAAGCTCTGCAGTGACCGGAACTAATTCCTTACCGCCTCCGCCGGCCGGGGGATCCACACCGACCAGGTCGCGCCGTTCGTAGGAAACGTGCGCGATCGGATTAGTGGCCTTGGGCGCCCCTCTTTCGGGTCGGTTTGCCTGCGTTGCCATGTTCCCCCTGGACAAAGTGGTTTATTTGCCTTGTTGATACATTATATAAACGCGCAAGTTCTCGTAGGGAAAATATCTTTGCGTCCCATTGGCGCAGCCACGCAATTTCGTCGCTCAGGCTAGCTGGGGAATGCCCCTGGACCAGCGCAAAGGACAAGGACAGGCGGCGAAACAGTTCTCCGTCGTCCACCACAGCTCGACCATCGAGTACAGCATGGCGCTTCGCATCCAGACTGACCTGTTCGATCAAGGCACCCGTGGCACCGGCTGATTTCACTGTCAAAGTGTGCCAATCGAGTGAATCCGGGGCGTAGCTACCCAACATGCTCTCCCACATTTCCTTACGCAACACCGCGTCCGGCAGCGGTAACGGCAACTGAAAGGGAAAACGGCGCCACACGGCAGGATCGAGCAGCTTTTCGTGGTTCGACGCTGCCAGCAGGACCGTATTGTCTGAGAGCGCATCGATGTTTTGCAGCAACGCAATGACCACGCGCTGCAGCTCTCCGATGTCGCGCTCGTTGCCGCGCGCGGATGCGAGAGCGTCGAATTCATCAAGAAAGAGCACGCATGGACGTTGCTCGACATAGTCGAAGATGCGGCGCAGATTCTTGCTCGTCTGGCCAAGCAGACTGCTGACCAGGGTATCGCAGCGGGCCGTCAGGAGCGGCAAACCAAGTTCGCTGGCGATCCAGCGTGCCGACTGAGTCTTGCCGGTGCCAGGTGCGCCGTATAGCAGCATGCGCAAGGGCATCGCCGCGTGCGCGTTACGCAAGCGGTCGTAGTGCTTAACGCATTGGAGGAACTCGTCGATCCGCTTGGCGGTGCCGCCCGGTAGGCAGAGGTGTACGCTACCCTTGGGCGGCTTGCTAATGTCGAGCGTGTCGAGCCGGCTTTCGCTGTCGACCGGCAGGCCGCCGATGAGCCCAGCCGCATCCTGGGCATGCGCCACCGCCGTTGGCGCGCGCGCCAGGCGCTCGCGGATGCGTATCGCGATTTCGCGTTCACCATCCTGTTCCAGCTTGTCGGCCAGCAGGCCGGCATAGTTGGTCGACATCGTTGCGTTCGACCGCAGCGCGCCGTCCAGAATCTTCAGTACTTCGGATAGGTGGGGGAAAGACATTTGAGACACAATTTCCGTTAGATGAGTCGTTAAACTCAATCATCGTAACGGAAACCGCCAATTTTGTACCGCAGTTTTCACAAATTGTTTCAGGACCGCGTTATCATGCGGCATCTCCTTCGAAACTACGGCCGCGCTGCGGCTGGGAGTGGCAGTGGTGCCTGAGCGATCCCTTAGCGCCTGTCAACTTCGTTTGCCAGGCAGAGTTTCCCAAGAATGAGTTGAGGACTCAAGACTAGCCGTCTCATTTTGGATCGGCTGATTCCATTGGGAATATCTGTGTAATTGAGGCGAATGGTTGCCACTGGGGAATGCGCGATTCAAGCTGTCCGTCTTTACGCAAGAGGTGGTGCGCTGCGCCGGGAAAGAGGCGTGGATCCAGTGGATACTTCGCGTTGGGATTGTGAAATACGTCCATGCCTTCAATCCAGGATTCCTTGTAGTCCGGCGAGTTCACCTCGTGGACGAACTCCAGAGGCTTCTCTGAGTTTTCGTCCGGATTTGCTGCTGTCCCTTTCCGAACAAGGCGAACTCGCTTTGAACCGAATCCAGCGATCAAGCCTATTCGATTAAACTTCGAGATTGTTGCGCTGGCGTTGGATATGACGGCACTAATGTTCTCCGATTCAGGCAACGAAAAAAAGCCAGATTGAATTTCCTTTGTACCCCACACATGGGTTTCCATCTTCGTTGGTGTAATCACTAACTTTCCTTCTTTGTCCCACGACCAGTCCCAATTTGTGCCGTACAGGTAAATTGGAAGGGCTGTTCGGCTCATCATCATCGACATTGGCGCGTGAAAGTCTTGGATTGCAAATATTAGCGGGCGTCCTTGAACATTTTCCTTCTCCCAGTATTTCTTGGCCAGCTTCGCCGTCAGAGGCCCGGCGTATCGGATAGGCATATAGTGTTTCTGGAACGCTCGCATCTGCTCGTCCGTATCAAGTGCAGGTGGCGGCACTAACTCCCCTTTCGCGTTGCGAGTGGGGTTGACAGTGGTGGCTTCAATACAGATCTCCCCGGACGCGTTGCGTGCGCAAAAGTCTGGCATTGGAAATGTCTTATCGAAGATATATCAGGATGCCTCTCGGCAAAGTACACGCTTTATTGCATCTTCAACTGCTTGATAGGGCGGGTACGGAACCTATGCGCTTCGACTTGAGCGCCGATAGTCGCAGTTGGGCGCTTCTGGTAAACTACCTGTATCAATCGCTCTCTCTGCAGGAGATTGAACCATGACCGCTTTGAAGAAGACCTCCCCCAGCCCGAACAGCGCCTATAAATTGGCAGCCGCCGCTCGCCGCGCCAAGGTCGCTTCCATGAATGCGCTGATCGTCGGTGAGGTTAAGCCTTCCCAAGGCCGGATCCGCGTCACGTTGGGTGGCAAAGCGTTCAGCCGGAACGCCCACTCGGGTGTGTTCGGACCGTCCTCCATCGACATTCCCGAATTTTCCAGCGCCCGGAAGCGCAAGTCAGTATGAGGAAGCGGCCAGCGGCCGCTTTTTTTCGAATACGGCTTTCGCGCGCGAAACTTCTCCCGTAACACACAACGATTATGATCCGAGCCGGCTCAGGTGCCTTTGCCAAACTTTGATCTGCAAAGGCTGTGGATTACAGCATTCACGATTCTGCGATTTGAGCCAGCGCAAGCAAACTCGAACCCATCTGACTGCCCAGGTCAGATCAAGTCTGGGTTACTACAACTAAGGCCAGGCGCTTCGCTGCCAATTAGGCCTCCTTGAATGCTTTGGCGGCGGCCATGACATCCTCAAACCTCCCTTTTCGCAAAGCATCGAGCGGACTCTTTTTGCTCAGCGAAAGACGTGGTGTTGTAAAGAATTGCCATTTGCTCGCCCCAGGCAGCCGATCAAGTTCCTTACATATGGCTTCCAGCTGTGTGCGTTCCAGGCCCTGGTCGCCAAAGAAGGCAGGGTACAACTTGGTACGGCCGCCGGCGTCCAATGAAAACATGCGCTGGTCCCGCACGGCCTTGTAGATGGCTTGAGGGGTCACGCCCAGACGCTCTGCCAGCCGCTGAGTATTGACCAGATCTCCGACATCTGCCAAACGCAGAATAGAAGTGTTCTCATTTCCTGCGAACTGAGTCACAAATGCCTTATTTGTTTCAGAAGTCAGGTTGTGGGCAGTACCCATTTCAACTTTGCTCATGATGCCCTCCATGTTCAAGCTCCACTTTACCGTAAAAATTTCCTTGGAATCCAAGCGGATCAACGAAGGCACTTTGAACGGCTTCCAGGTGTCTAGCAAACTCGTGGCGATTCATTGGAGGGTTGACGTCTTTGTCGGAAGAGTCTGCGAGTAGGATGTTTAACTACCAGAGACCAACAATGTTGTGTCATCGCTTTCTTCACTGCTCTTACGACTTAATTGACGAGAATACATGCGTGGGCGGAATGAATGGTAGCTAACGAAAAAGGGCCGGTGGTAAACCGGCCCTTTCTGCGATGTCGCCCGACATCTGGTGTCACACTTTATTCCGTGGTGTCACACTTTATTCTTTAGTGTCAGACTTTATTATTTTTCCACAAGTCAGCGATGGCCGGCGGCCGCGCTTACTCCACCGTCACCGACTTGGCCAAATTACGCGGCTTGTCCACATCCGTGCCGCGCGCCAGCGCCGAGTGGTAGGCCAGCAGCTGCAGCGACACCACGTGCAAAATCGGCGACAGCAGGCCGTAGTGCTCCGGCAGACGGATCACGTGCACGCCCTCGCCCGAGGTGATGCGCGAGTCGACGTCGGCGAACACGTACAGCTGGCCGCCGCGCGCGCGCACCTCCTGCATGTTCGACTTCAGCTTCTCGATCAGGCTGTCGTTCGGCGCGATGGTGACGACCGGCATCTCCTCGGTGACCAGGGCCAGCGGGCCGTGCTTGAGCTCGCCGGCGGGGTAGGCCTCGGCGTGGATGTAGGAGATCTCCTTGAGCTTGAGCGCGCCTTCCAGCGCGATCGGGTAGTGCATGCCACGGCCGAGGAACAGCGCGTTTTCCTTGCGGGCGAAGTCGTCGGCCCAGGCGATGATCTGCGGCTCCAGCGCCAGCACGGCGGCGATCGCCACGGGCAGGTGGCGCATCGCCTTCAGGTGGGCCGCCTCTTCCTCTTCCGTCAGGCGGCCGTTGACCTGGGCCAGCGTCAGCGTCAGCAGGAACAGCGCGGCCAGCTGGGTGGTGAAGGCCTTGGTCGAGGCGACGCCGACCTCGACGCCGGCGCGGGTGATGTAGGACAACTTGCACTCGCGCACCATGGCGCTGGTCGACACGTTGCAGATCGTCAGCGTGTGCTCCATGCCCAGGCTGCGCGCGTGCTTCAGCGCGGCCAGCGTGTCGGCCGTCTCGCCGCTTTGCGAGATGGTCACCACCAGGGTGTTCGGATGCGGCACGCTGTCGCGGTAGCGGTATTCGCTGGCGATCTCGACGTTGACGGGGATCTTGGCCACCGACTCGATCCAGTACTTGGCCGTCAGGCCGGAGTAGTAGCTGGTGCCACAGGCCAGGATCAGCACGCGGTCGATCTGCTTGAACACGGCGTAGGCGCCGTCGCCGAACAGCTCGGGCATGATGCCGGTGACGCCTTCGAGCGTGTCGCCGATCACGCGCGGCTGCTCGAAGATCTCCTTCTGCATGTAGTGGCGGTAAGGGCCCAGCTCGGCGGCGCCGGTGTGGGCGTGCACGGTCTTGACCTCGCGCTCGACCGGCTTGCCGTCGACGTCGACGATCCAGACGCGGTTCAGCTGCAGGTCGACCACGTCGCCTTCCTCCAGGTAGATAATCTGGTCGGTGGTGCCGGCCAGCGCCATGGCGTCGGAGGCGACGAAGTTCTCGCCCTTGCCCAGGCCGACGATCAGCGGCGAGCCCTGGCGCGCGGCGACCACGCGGTGCGGCTCCTCGCGGCTGAACACGGCGATGGCGTAGGCGCCGTGCAGGCGCTTGACGGCCTGCTGCACGGTGTCGAACAGGTCGCCGTTGTACATGTGGTCGACCAGGTGGGCGATCACCTCGGTGTCGGTCTGGCTCTGGAACACATAGCCGAGGGCGCTCAGTTCGGCGCGCAGCTCGTCGTGGTTTTCGATGATGCCGTTGTGCACCAGGCCGATGCGGGCCTGCTCGGTGCTCGGCGAGAAGTGCGGGTGGGCGTTGTGGGTGGCCGGCGCGCCGTGCGTGGCCCAGCGGGTGTGGGCGATGCCGGTGAAACCTTCCAGGCCGGTCTCGCGCATCTGCTGCTCAAGGTCGGCCACGCGCGAGGTGCTGCGCGAGCGCTGCAGCTTGCCGTCGACGTGCAGGGCGACGCCGCAGGAGTCATAGCCGCGGTATTCGAGACGCTTCAGGCCTTCCAGCAGGATGGGGGTGATGTTGCGTTGCGCTACCGCGCCGACGATGCCGCACATAGGAGCCTCTTGGTTGATTTGTTAAGTAATGCAGGCATCGTAGTGCAGAGGCCGTGAAATATGCTTTCATAATTCATGTATATTTGAAAGAATATTTCACCATTCAACACAGATGAAATATTATTTCATTTTACTGAATTATTTTTATGGATTAATCACACCATGAGCACTAACACCCCGCCACTGGACGATATTGATCGTCGCATCCTGAACGCGCTGCAACTTGACGCCTCGCAAACCAACGGCGAGCTGGCGCTGGCCGTCCACGTTTCGGCGCCGACCTGCCTGCGCCGCGTCAAGCAACTGACCGCCAGCGGGGTGATCGAGCGCCAGGTGGCCATCGTCGCGCCGGAGAAGGTGGGGGCGCGGCTCAGCGCCATCGTCGAGATCACGCTGGACGTGCAGGCGGCCGAGCGCATGAGCGAGTTCGAGCAGCACGTGGCGGCCGAGGCCGCCGTGCTGCAATGCTACCGCGTGGCGCCGGGGCCGGACTTCGTGCTGATCGTCCAGGTGGTCGACATGCCGGCCTACCACGCGCTGGCGCACCGGCTGTTCGCCACGCAGACCAATGTGCGCAACGTCAAAGCCTATTTCTCCACCTTCCGCAGCAAGTTCGAGACGCGCATCGCGGTGTGAAGGGGTGTCGGCGGAAAGTTATACCGGCTTATCCCCAGCATATTCACCGCCTGTCCAGCGCTTATACAAGGCTTGTCCAAGGCTTGTTCAGCGCTTTTCCACCAACTTATCCATGGGCTTATCCCCGGCATTTCCCCAGCTTTTACACGGGCTTATACCGGGGTTATGAAACGCCTTCCCACAGACTTGCTCACAGGCTTATCCACAGGTCTGAAATCAGGCAAAGCCAGCAGCCATCAGGCCTGCCAGCCCGCCAACCAGCGCCAGCAGGGCCGCCGCGCGCGGCGCATAGGGCAGCAAACCGATGAACAGGAATGCGCCCGCCGTCAAACAGCCCAGCCAAGCGGTGATGCCGGCGCCGACGCCCCAATACTGGATGCAGGGCAGCAGCGCCAGCAGCAGCAGGGCGGCGCCCGCCGCGCGCAGGAGCATGCACCGCCGGGGCGGACAATCGGCGCCGCGCAGCTGGCGGTGGTGGCGGTCCAGCGCCAGCGCCAGGCCGCTCATGCCGGCGTAGCAGAGGCCGAGACCGGCGATGAGGGTGAACCAGAGCGCCATCACGCACCCGCCTTTCCGGCCGCCGTGGCCGACGTGGCCGACGTGGCCGACGTGGCCGACGTGGCCGCCGCCAGCGCGGCGCGCGCGCGCAGGCGCCGCAGCGCCAGCAGGAACAACCCGCCGAAGGCCAGCGAGGTCAGCTCGACGCCGGCGCGCTGCCAGTCGCCGCGCAGCAGGTAGGAAACCAGCTGGTCGCCGGTGCTGATCCAGTTCAGCAGAGGCAGGGCCAGGCACAGGGCCGCCGCCGCCAGCAGTTGCTGAGTCCAGCCGCGCAGGCCGGGCTGCCAGGCGGCGTGCAGCAGCGTCAGCAGCCAGACGCCGAAGAAGGCCGTCACCTCCCACTCGTGGCGCTCGACCAGGTCGAGCGGCAGCAAGCGGTTGGCCCACAGGAAGCCGATGCAGGCCACGGCCAGCCCGCTGATCGAGGCGATGTTGAGCGTCTCGATCAGGCGGTAGACGCGCGGCGTGGCGGCGCCGAACTCGCGCTGCGACTTGTGCCGCCGCTTCAGCATGAACAGGATGGCGCCGCTGGCCATCATTGCCGTGCCGGCCAGGCCGGAGACGAAGTACAGCCAGCGCAAGGTGGCGTCGGCGAAGTGCAGGCGGTGCAGCTCGTCCATGCCGAACATGGCGGTGCGGGCGACGCCGTCCGGCGCCTGGTGGGCCGGGCGCACCGAGCGTTGCGCGCCGGTGACGCCGTCGTACTCGATCATGCCGCGCGTGCTGAACAGCTTGCCACGTTGCTTGGCCGGGCTGACCTCGCCGTAGACCTCGACCGTCATCGCGGCATCGCCGGGATGGTGCACCACCAGCGCGAAGGTCGGCGTGTTCATCGCCGTCTCGGCGGCGCGCACCAGCGGCGCCAGGGCGGTCAGCACGCCGGGCTTGCCGCTGGCCGCGCGGCCGGATGGCGAGTCGCTTTCGACGATGGACTTGGCGGCGCCGTCGCCGCGCAGCAGCGGCGCCAGCTTCACCGCCGGCATGTAGGTCGGCCAGCTGATCGCCAGACCGCTGTAGACGATCATGAACAGGAAGGGCAGGGTCAGCACGCCGAGCGCGTTGTGGGCGTCGAGCCAGGAGCGCTGTCCCTTGCCGGGGCGGAAGGTGAAAAAGTCCTGGAAGATGCGCCGGTGCGTGATGACGCCGGAGATCAACGCCACCAGCATCGCCGCCGAGGCGGCGCCGACGATCCACAGACCGGCGCGGCCGGCGTGCAGCTCGTGGTGGAACTCGACGAAGTGGTTGCCGCCCAGGGTGTCGCGGCCGGCGCCCCGCGCGGTGGGCAACTCGGCGCCGGTGGCCACGGACAGGCGCGCCTCGGCGTAGCGGTCGTGCCGGTCCATCCAGTAGACCATCATGCTGTCTTGGCCGGGGCGCGGCCACATCTCCCACAGGCGGCTGTCCGGCGCGCGCTGGCGCAGGAAGCGCAGGCCGTGCTCGATGGCGGCGCCGGGCTCGGTGGGCACCGCCACCGGCTGGGCCGACAGCAGCGGCAGCTCCGGCTTCATCCAGCGCGTCAGCGGTTCGACGAACACGCTCAGCGTGCCGGTCAGGAAGATGGCGTAGGCCAGCCAGCAGAACCACAGGCCGCCCCAGGTGTGCAGCCAGGCCATGCGCTGGCGCAGGCCGGGCCGGGCCGGCGCGGACTTGGTGCCGGCCTTGGCGGCGAACCCGGCCTTGGCCTCGGACGTCGGCTGCGGCGCGCCAGGCGCCTTGGCGGCGGCCGTCATGCGGCACCGCCGGGCAGCGCCAGCAGCAGCAGGCCGGGCAGGCCCAGCAGCGCGGTGGCCAGCAGCATGCCGCCCCAGGCGCGTGCCGCGCTGCCGGTGGCGAAGGCCCAGACGATCGCCAGCGCGTACAGCGCCAGGCCGACCAAGGCGCCGGCCAGCATGGCGTCGCCGCCGGGCTTGCCGCCGCCGGCGCTCAGCGCCGTCACCAGCAAGGCGCCGGCCGAGGCCAGCAGGTAGCCGCCGCCCAGGCCGGCGACGGTGCGCGACAGCACCGGATGGGGCCGCCGCAACCAGCCGGCCCGCCCGTTCCCGTTCCCGTTCCCGTTCCCGTGCCGGTGCTCGTGCTCATCCTCATGCGGATGCCGGGGCGGATGTTCTTGCTTGTGCGATGCGCTCATGGCCGCCCTCTCAGAACTTGCTGCGCAGCGACAGCGAGATGTTGCGCGGCTCGCCCCACAACACGCTGTCGTAGAAGCCGACGTTGCGGTAGTACTTCTTGTCGAACAGGTTGGCGGCGTTGAGCTGGACGTTGAGGCGCGGGTGGATGTCGTAGGACGCCATCAGGTTCACCAGCGCGTAGCCGGCTTGGTTCAGCCGCGCCACGGGCGCGTCCTTCGGCGCGGTCGGCCGGCCGTACCAGGACTCGCCGTAGATGGCGCTCTGCGCGGTGATGCCGCCGCCCACCTTCAGGCCCGGCAGCACGCGGCCCAGCGCATAGGAGGTGGACAGGCGCAGCAGCTGGCGCGGCTGGGTGGTGACGGCGCGCCGGCCGTCGGCCTCGGCGGCGTCGAGCAAGGTCAGGCCGGCGTTGACGTTCCAGTCCGCCGTGAGCTGGCCGGACAGGTCGAACTCGACGCCGCGCACGGTGATGCCGGCGCCGTTGGCCACGTAGGGCTGGCTGCCGTCGGGCAGCAGGAAGCCGCGCGGTACGGATTTGTCGAGCTCGGCCAGGTTTTTCTTCAGCGTGCGGAACAGCGCGGCCGAGGCGTTCAGCTTGCCGTCGTAGAACTCGCCCTTGATGCCGAGCTCGGCGTTGGTGCCGCTCTCCGGCTTGAGGAAGCGGTTGTCCTTGTCGCGCGCCGTCTGCGGGTTGAACAGCGTGGTGTAGCTGGCGTAGGCCGACCACTTCTCGCCCAGGTCGTAGACCACGCCGACATAGGGCGTCGTTTCGTTTTTGCTCTCGGCGAAGCCGCTGCTGCCGGTGCGCGCGCCGGCGCCGTTGTAGGCCTCGGTCTCGGTGCGGTAGTTGCTCAGGCGCGCGCCGAGGATCAGCGTCAGCGGCTCGGCCAGGTTGAAGCGGCCGGCCAGGTAGCCGCCGCCCAGCCGGGTGGTGGTCTCGTCGCGGCTGCCGTCCGGCGTAAAGGTGGGGCGCGGGATGTTGCCGCTCCAGTGGCGGTAGTCGGCGATCTCGTCGGGATAGCTGTGCAGCGCCTCGCCACCGTAGGAGTTGCTCACCTGACGGCTGCCGTTCCAGCCGGCGATCAGGGTATGGCGCCGTCCCAGCAACGAGAACGGGCCGGTGGCGTACAGGTCGGCGTTGTCGCTGACCGACTTGCCCTCGCCCCACACGCCGCTCCACAGTGTCATGCCCTTGCCGCTGGCCGGATCGGGGTAGCCGGCGCCGCCGTTGACGACGGTGGTGTTGTTGCGGCTGTCGTTGCGGGCGTAGCCCAGGTGCAGCTTCCAGCCGTTGTCCAGGCGCTGCTCGAGCGAGCCGAACAGAGTGTGCTGGCGGTTGGCCCAGCTGCTCCACGGCGCCGTCAGGCTGAAGTTGCGCGGCATGTTGGCCAGGCTGCCGTCGGCGTTCCAGTAGGGCACCGCGCCCCAGGTGGAGCCGTTCGGCGTGTTGCGCTGGAAGTCGACGCCGGCCGTCAGCAGGGTGCGCGCGCCGAGGTCGGCCTCGACGATGACCATGCCGACGGTCTTGCGCTCGTGGTACATGTCGACGAAGGAGTCGCGCTCCGAGTAGGCCAGGGCGGTGCGGCCGCGCACGCTGGCGTCGGCGTTCAGCGGCACCGACAGGTCGAGCTCGGCGCGGCGCTCGTTCCAGCGGCTCAGCACCAGGCCGGCGCTGCCCTGCAGGGTGCGGCCGGGGCGTTTGCGCACCATGTTGATGGCGGCCGACGGGTCGCCGGTGCCGCCCATCAGGCCGGTGGCGCCGCGCACCACCTCGATGCGGTCGTACAGCACGGTGTCCGACAGCGGCGCGTTGGCGCCCTGCGGCATGCCATCGACCTGCACGTTGTTGATGTCGAAGCCGCGCGCGTAGAACTTGGTGCGCTCGCTGTCCATCTGGCCGACCATCACCCCGGTGGTCTGCGCCAGCGCGTCGTCGAGGCGGCGCAGGCCCATGTCGTCCATGCGGGCGCGGGTGATCACGCTGACCGACTGCGGCGTGTCGCGGATCGACAGGTCCATCCGCAGCGCCGTCTTCATCGCGCCGCTGGTGTAGGAGCCGCTGCCCTCGGTGCCGCTGCCCAGGCCCTGGCCGGTCACGGTGACCTGGGCCATGGTCGCCTCGGCGGCGGCCAGCTTGGCGGCGGCGGGCGCGGCGACGGCCTTGCGCAGCACATACACATCGGCGTCGCCGCCGCGCGGCAGCGCCTCCAGGCCGCTGCCCTCGAGCAGGCGGGCGAAGCCCTCGGCCACGCCGAACTGGCCCTGCAGGCCACGCGTGCTCAGGCCGGCCGTCAGCGCCGGGTCGGAGGCGAAGGTGACGCCGGCGCTGCCGGCGAACAGCGACAGGGCCGGGCTCAGCGGGCCGGCGGCGATATGGTAGCTCTTGTTGGCGGCGGCGGCGGGCGCGGCGGCCAGCACGGCCACGCTGCCGGCCAGCGCCAGCGTCAGTCGGGAGAGAACGGGGTGGGGATATGCCATGACGGGGTCTTTCTGCAAAATGGTGACGATGGGTATAAGTGCTGCTCCTGTCTTGTATGACCGGCGAGATTGGCAAAGGGGACACCGCCAGCGCAATTTTTTGCTGGCGCTAGTATGCGGAGCCACCGCCAGCCGCCAGCCGGGGTCCTGGCCCGGCTCCGATGGATGCGCCGAGCCAGGGTCAGACCCTAGGGTCTGACCCTAGATTTTCTGCCAGCGGGGTCAGCCAGCGGGGTCAGTGCCGACAAATGGACAAATGTTGCTGGCCCGACTGGCGCACTACTTGAGCTCGTGTCCGAATGTCGGCACTGACCCCGGGGCCCCTGACCCCGGGGCCCTGACCCCGGGGCCGCCGGGGCCGCTGCCCCCGGGGCTTCGGGGCTTAGGCCGGGCCGACCGTGACCCAGTAGCGGGTGTGGCGGGCGAGGCGCAAGGGCAGCGTGGCGGCCAGCGCCTGCAGGATCTTGTCGGTGTCGCGCAGCTGGAAGGCGCCGGACACGCGCAGGCCGGCCACCGCCGGATCGCAGCGCAGCAGGCCGGGCCGGTAGCGCGCCAGCTCGGCGAGGAAGTCGGCCAGCGGCATTTGCTCGGCGTACAGCACGCCGTCGGCCCAGGAGCCGGCGCCGGGCGCCAGCGCTTCGATGTCGCCGCTCAGGCCGTTGGCGTCGAAGCGGGCCTGCTGGCCGGCCGCCAGCGTCAACGGCGCCGCCCACGCTCCGGCGGCGGACGGCCTGAGCCGCACCGAACCCCGCAGCACCGCCACGCTGCCGTGCGCCGCGCGCCGGCCGCGCGCCTCGTGCTGGCGCAACACCAGGCGGGTGTCGAACAGCTCCAGCACGCCGTGGGCGCACTCGAGCAGGAAGGGGCGGGTGGCGCGCTCCGGCGCCGTTTGCAGCAGGAGCTCGCCGGCGCGCAGCAGCAGGCGGCGCGCGCCGCCGTCGAAGCGAACGTCGAGCGCGCTGGCGGTGTTGAGCACCACGCGGCTGCCGTCGGCCAGCGTCAGGCTGCGCCGCTCGCCGCTGGCAGTGCGCACGTCGGCGCTCCACTCGTCCCACGGCGCGGCGCGCCAGGCGGCCCAGCCCAGCGGCGCGGCGCCGACCAGCAGCGCCAGCGTCTTGATGGCGTTGCGCCGCTGCGTGCTGTCGGCGCGGCGCAGTGTCGGCAGGGCGACGGCGGCCGGCACCAGGCCGAGCTTGTGCGCCACCAGCTCGGCGCGGCGCCAGGCCCGCTCGTGCTCGGGATCGCTCTGCCGCCAGGCGTCGCAGCGGCGCTGCTCGGCCGCCGTCAGCGCGCCGGCGTGCAGGCGGCTCAACCATTGCGCCGCCTCCCTGGCCGCGCGCGGACTCAGCGGCGCGTTGGCGCCGGCGCCGGCGCCGGCCGGCGGCTGCTCCGTCGCCGGCCGGCTCATGCGTCCGCCACCAGCAGGATGCACTGCTCGAACGCCGCCGCCATGTAGCGCTTGACGGTGCGCTCGCTCACGTCCAGCCGCTCGGCGATGGCGGCGTAGCCCAGGCCTTCCAACTGCGACAGCAGGAAGGCCTCGCGCGCCTTGTGCGCCAGGCCGTCGAGCATGCGGTCGATCTCGTGCAAGGTCTCCAGCATCAGCAGGCGCGCCTCCGGCGACGGCGTGTGCGCCTGCGGCAGCTGGGCCAGCACGTCCAGATAGGCCTGCTCCAGCGCTTGGCGCTGCACGTGGTTGATCAGCAGCCGGCGCGCCACCGTGGTCAGATAGGCGCGCGGCTCCTGCGGCGCCTGCCGTTTGTGCTCGGGCTGGCAGAGGATGCGCAGAAAGGTGTCCTGCGCCAGGTCGAAAGCCTGGTCGGCGCCGTTGAGCTTGCGGCGCAACCATCCCACCAGCCAGCCGTGGTGGTCCACGTACATGCTGTTGAGGTCGTTGCGGAAGGCGAGTTCTTGGACAGACACGGCTGGCGGCATATTGAATGAGAATTATTCTCAATTATAACAAACTTGCAAAAGCGCGGGAACTATTGCGCTGGTTGGCGGCGGCGCCGCTCAAGCACGCCAGGTCCGCCTGCTGGCAACTTATCCAACCCTTATTCAGGCACTATACGCAGGGTTTTCCACATGTTTATACACAGGCGACAAAGTGGGGCGAACAGAAAAAAACACTTATCCTCCACTTGTGCACGGCTTATCCGCGCCTTATTCCATCGCTTATGCACAGAGTTGTTCACAATCGGCTGTTTTCGAGGTGGACAGGGCGCAGTCCCCACGTCGGCCGGATGTGGACCAGCGCCGGCTTGCACCCTAGGCAAACTTATGCAAGGCTTGCCCCCTGCTTTTTCACCACTTACCCACAGACTTACTCACAAGCAAAATCGATAGCATGGCTGTGCGAAAAAGTTATCCTGCGCTTATACCCGGCTTGTGCGCCAGTTTTTCCACATGTTTATCCACAATTGAAAACGGCGCCCGAAGGCGCCGTGGCGGTCGCTGGCGGCCGTGGCCGCCATACAGTCTGTTACTTCTTCACCTTGACCGGACGGGTCCAGCCCGCGATGCTGACTTGGCGCGAACGCGAGATGGTCAGCTGGCCGGCCGGCGCGTCCTTCGACAGGGTGGTGCCGGCGCCCAGGGTGGCGCCCTTGCCGACGGTGACCGGGGCGATCAGCTGGCTGTCGCTACCGATGAAGGCGTCGTCCTCGATCACGGTGCGGAACTTGTTGGCGCCGTCGTAGTTGCAGGTGATGGTGCCGGCGCCGATGTTGACGCGCGAGCCGACGGTGGCGTCGCCCACGTAGGCCAGGTGGTTGGCCTTGCTGTGGGCGGCGATCTGGCTGTTCTTGATCTCGACGAAGTTGCCGATGTGGACATCCTCGGCCAGCTCGGTGCCCGGGCGCAGGCGCGCGTAGGGGCCGATGATCGAGGCGGCGCCGACCACCGCCTCTTCGATATGGCAGAACGGTTTGATGTTGACGCCGGCGCCGATGCGCGCGTTGACCAGCACGTTGTGGGCGCCGACGCTGACACCGTCGGCCAGCTCGACGCGGCCCTCGAAGACGCAGCCGACGTCGATGGTCACGTCGCGCCCGCAGATCAGCTCGCCGCGCACGTCGATGCGCGCCGGGTCGAGCAGGGTGACGCCCTGTTCCAGCAGGCGGCGGGCGATGTTGCCTTGGTGGATGCGCTCGAGCTCGGCCAGCTGCACCTTGCTGTTGACGCCGGCCACCTCCCACTGCGCCGAGGGCTGCGCCGACACCACCGCCACGCCGTCGGCGACGGCCATGGCGACGATGTCGGTCAGGTAGAACTCGCCCTGGGCGTTGTTGTTCTGCAGCGCGCCCAGCCATTGCTTCAGGCGCGCGGTGGGGGCGACCATGATGCCGCTGTTGATCTCGCGGATGGCGCGCTCGGCCTCGTTGGCGTCCTTCTGCTCGACGATGCGGACGATCTTGCCGTCGGCGCGGACGATGCGGCCCAGGCCGAAGGGATCGTCCTGCTCGACCGTCAGGATGGCCAGCTGGTCCGTGCCGGCGGCGGCCACCAGCGCCTGCAGCGAGGCGGCGCTGGTCAGCGGCACGTCGCCGTACAGGATCAGGGTCGGGACGTTCTCGTCGAGTTCGGGCAGTGCCTGCTGCACGGCGTGGCCGGTGCCCAGCTGCGGTTCCTGCAGGGCGGCGGCGATGGTTTCCGGCCGGCGCGCCAGCAGGTCGAGCACGGCGGCGCCGCCATGTCCGTAAATCACGCATAATCGGCTCGGCGACAGGCTCTGCGCGGTGTCGATCACGTGCGACAACAGCGGCTTGCCCGCCAGCGGATGTAACACTTTCGGCAGCGCCGATTGCATGCGTTTGCCCATGCCGGCGGCGAGGATGACAACATTCATGGTCGAGAGTTCACTAAGTTGAGGATATGACAAAGTCTAACATGCAGCAGGGCTGGTTCCACCGCACATTGCGCTATCTGCTGCTGGCCGGACTGCTGGCGCTGGCCGGCTGCAGCTCGCTGCGGCTGGCCTACAACCACGGCGACACCGTGCTGTACTGGTGGCTCGACGCCTATGTCGACTTCAATACCGAGCAAAAATCCTGGGTCAAAAAGGACATCGACAACTTGTTCTCCTGGCATCGCAAGACCCAGTTGCACGACTATGCGCAGGTGTTGCAAAACGCTCAGCGCCAACTGCAGGGCAATCCCGGCCCGGCCGAGCTGATGGCCGACTACAAGGACATCAAAAGCCGCACCCAGCTGCTGCTGTTCAAGGCCGAGCCCGAGCTGACCGAGCTCGCGCGTTCGCTGCGGCCCGAGCAGATCGCCAAGCTGGAGAAGAAGTTCAACGCCAACAACGAGGAGTTCCGCAAGAAGAACATGAAGGGCGACCGCGAGCGCCAGCAAAAGTTCCGCTTCAAGAAGTCGATGGAGCAGTTCGAACTGTGGTTCGGCAACTTCAGCCGCGAGCAGGAGGAGCTCATCCGCAAGGCCTCGGACGCGCGCCCGCTCGACAACGAAATCTGGCTCGACGAGCGCATGCGGCGGCAAAAGAACATCCTCGCCCTGCTGCAAAGGATCCAGCACGACAAGCCCGGCAAGGAGGCGGCGATGGCGCAGATCCACGGCCTGATCCTCGACGGCTTCGAGCGCCTCGAGCATTCCGAGCGCAAGGCCTTCTTCGACGCCTCCACCGAGGCCAACATCCAGCTGGTGCTGACGGTGCTGCGCCTGGCCACGCCGGCGCAGAAGGCGCACGCCACCAAGCGCATGCAGGACTGGATCGACGACTTCAACACCTTGGCGGCGGAGGCGCGCTAGCGCTCTCAAAAAGTCCGTATGCTATAGTGGCCGCCAACGAATCAATGACTTAGCCACATGCAAAAGAAGCCCGCCAAAGCCGCAAAAACCCCCGTCCACGGTCCCCAACACAGCAACCAGGTACGCATCATCGGCGGCACATGGAAGCGCACGCCGCTGCCGGTGCTGGCCGCGCTCGGCCTGCGGCCGACGCCGGACCGGGTGCGCGAGACCGTCTTCAACTGGATCAACCACCTGCGCAACGCCAACTGGGTCGAGGCCCAGGTGCTCGACCTGTTCGCCGGCAGCGGCGCGCTCGGTTTCGAGGCGGCCAGCCGCGGCGCCAAGTCGGTGCTGATGGTCGACAGCCACAGTCCGGTGGTGCGCCAGCTCGAGCTGATCCAGGAAAAACTCAAGGCCGACACGGTGCAGATCGTCCGTGGCGACGCCTTCGCCGTGGCCCAGTCGGCCGCCGCGCGCAGCCAGCGCTTCGACCTGATCTTCCTCGACCCGCCCTACCAGCAGGACTTCCTCAGCCGCATTTTGCCGCTGTGCGCCCCGCTGCTCAAGGAGGGCGGCCTGGTCTACGCCGAGTCCGGCGTGCCCCTGCCGCTCGACACGGACACCGGCGCCGAGGCCGACGCGGCGCGGCCGGACTGGCTGGCGCCGTGGGAAGTGATCCGCGCCGACAAGGCCGGCATGGTCCACTTCCACCTGCTCAAGTACAAGGGCGCGTTGGCTTGAATTCTCGATAACGGCCCGCAAAACCACGGAAAACTGCCCCAAATTTAGGCAATGCCCGGTGTTTCAGGCATAATGCGCGTTCTATATTGGTGCATCATCTGTAGGAGTCGCAATGGTTGTAGCCGTTTATCCAGGAACATTCGATCCGCTCACCCGCGGTCATGAAGATTTGGTGCGCCGCGCGTCGGGCCTGTTCGACACGCTGGTGGTCGGCGTGGCCGACAGCAAGAACAAGCAGCCCTTCTTCTCGCTTGACGAACGCCTGACCATCGCCAACGAGGTGCTGGGCCACTATCCGAACGTCAAGGTGCAGAGCTTCTCCGGCCTGCTGAAGGACTTCGTGCGCGAACACGACGCCCGCGTCATCGTGCGCGGCCTGCGCGCCGTGTCCGACTTCGAATACGAGTTCCAGATGGCGGGCATGAACCGCTACCTGCTGCCGGACGTCGAAACGCTGTTCCTGACGCCGTCCGACCAGTACCAATTCATCTCCGGCACCATCGTGCGCGAGATCGCCATGCTGGGCGGCGACGTGTCCAAGTTTGTTTTCCCATCGGTCGACCGTTGGCTGCAGAAAAAGATCGCAGCCAACCAGGCCCTGTAAGCGAGTATTGCCATGGCATTAATGATTACCGACGACTGCATCAATTGCGACGTGTGCGAGCCCGAGTGCCCGAACGACGCGATCTACATGGGCGCCGAGATTTACGAGATCGACCCGGACAAATGCACCGAGTGCGTCGGCCACTTCAACGAGCCGCAGTGCCAGCAGGTCTGCCCGGTCAGTTGCATCCCCTTCAATCCGGCCTGGCGCGAGAGCGAGCCGGAACTGCGCGCCAAGTTCGAGCGCCTGCAGGCCGCCAAGCCCTAATCCCAGTCCCAGTCCCATCCGTACCGGCGCGGGCGCCACGGGGCCATCTTGTGGCGCCCGCCTGCGTTTTCATCCCGCCCGGCAATAAAATAGCATGACCGTGCTGCTTTTTTCGCCGCCGGCCCGCCCGCGCCCACTTGCCAATGGTATATTCGACCGACGCGTGCACCGCGGGCCGGGTGCGTGCCAGCCAACTTAACACTATCCCTGGAGACAAAATGACCATGAATCGCAGAACCACCCTGAAAAGCCTGCTGGCGACCGCCGTCCTGGCCACCGGCTTTTGCCTGCCGGTGCACGCCGCCACCGAGGTCGCCGGCGTCAAGTTCGACGACAGCATCGGCCTGGCCGGCAAGGAGCTCAAGCTGAACGGCGCCGGCGTGCGCACCAAGGTGTTCTTCAAGGTCTACGCGCTGGGCCTGTACCTGCCGGAGAAAAAGACCAGCGTGGCCGAGATCCTGCCGCTGGCCGGCCCGCGCCGCGTCTCCATCACCGTGCTGCGCGAGCTGAGCTCGGAACAGTTCGGCGAAGCCTTCATGAGCGGCCTGAACGCCAACACCGACAAGGCCGAGCGCAGCAAGCTGCTGCCGCAGACGATGAAGTTCGGCGAGATGTTCGCCCAGTTTCCGAGCTTGAAGAAGGGTGATGTGTTGACGGTGGACTGGATCCCCGGCGAGGGCACGCAATGCCATTTGAACGGCAAGAAGATCGGCGAGCTGCTGCCCGACGTGGCCTTCTATAACGCGATCCTGCGCATCTGGCTGGGCGACAAACCCGCCGACAGCTCGCTCAAGCCACAGTTGCTTGGCGAAAAGTAATTTGCTGCACTGCGGCAGCGGCCTTGCGCCGCCGCCGCGACTAGGACATCAGGCGCGCGAGGCTAGCGCGCGCAATTCGGCCGCGTGGCTGGGCGAGCCGTCCATCGCGTTCAACATGCGGCTGAGCATCATCGCGTCGCGCATCTGGCGGCGCTGCAATTGCTCTTCCTTGCTCAGTTTCGGCTTGACGACCAGCAGCAGCGCGCGGCCTATGCCGCGCAGCAGCGGTTTGAACAACACCAGCAGGGCGGCCGCCAGGGCCAGGCCGAAGACCAGCTGGACGGCGCCCAGCCAGGAGAAATCCAGGGCGGCGGCTTGCAAATAGGAGATGAAGGTAGACATGATGTTCCGGTGCATTTAGAATCAAGTGTAACTATAGTGCAGCGCAACATAACTATCCAATTTCATTTCCCGATAACAATTATATGAATGGTGAATGAAACCGGCCTGTTCGGGGTATTCCCCGAATATCCGGCCATCCTCTACACTGTTGCCATTCATTAACTACCCTGAGCCGCCATGAGCTTTTTGACGCTGGACTTGAACTTGCTGCGCGTCTTCGACGCCGTGATGACGGAACAAAACCTGACACGCGCGGCCGGCCATTTGGCCATGACCCAGCCGGCCGTCTCCAACGCCATCAAGCGCCTGCGCGAAAGCCTGGGCGACGAGTTGCTGATCCGCACCGCCTACGGCGTCAAGCCGACCCCGCGCGCCGAGGCGCTGTGGCCGTCGGTGCGCAGCGCGCTGGCCAGCCTGGAGGCGGCGGTGGCGCCGGAGACCTTCGACGTCTCCAAGGCCCACGCCACCTTCCGCATGGCCATGGCCGACGCCACCGCCGCCTTCTGGCTGCCCTCGCTGATGCGTTCGATCGAGCGCGAGGCGCCCGGCGTCAACGTGCGCATGGTGCCGCTGACCACGCGCGAGCCGCGCCCGATGCTGCTGCGCGGCGACATCGACCTGGCGGTCGGCTTCTTCCCCGGCGTGGCGGCCCAGCTGTCCTACGAGACCGGTTCGCCGATCCGCCACGAGCGCCTGTACTCCGGCCACTACGTGTGCGTGATGCGGCGCGACCATCCGCTGTCCAAGCTCGACCTGACGCTGGACAACTATTGCGCCGCCAACCACCTGCTGGTGAGCTTCTCCGGCCGCGCCCACGGCCTGGTCGACGAGGCGCTGGCGCAGATCCAGCGCGAGCGGCGCATCCTGCTGACGGTCAACCAGTTCTTCACCGCCGGGCGGGTGGTCGCCAATTCCGACCTGATCACCGTGCTGCCGCGCCACCTGATCGCCTCGACCGGCATGACCGACGCGCTGATCTCCAAGGAGCTGCCGTTCACCCTGCCGGCGGTGCACCTGGACATGCTGTGGCACGAGCGCGACGCGCGCAGCCCGGCGCACAAATGGCTGCGCCTGAACCTGGAGGGCATGAACAACGCCGCCACCCAGCGCATGGCGCCCGGCACCAGCCCGCGCAGCGACACCTACTAAAAACCACTGCGGGGTCAGTGCCGACATTCGGACACGAGCTCAAGTAGAACCACCGGGGTCAGAGAACCACTGACCCAATGGGGTCAGTGCCGACATTTAGACACGACCTCAACCGTAGCGGCCACGCCATCGAACGCCTTTACTGCCGAGCTCGTGTACGAATGTCGGCACTGACCCCGCTGGGTCAGTGCGCCGCGCTGGAGCGGTAGCCGATGCGGAAGCCGCCCCAGTGGCGGCCGTCGACGTAGATCGGCGCCGACAGGTCGTGCATCACCTCGCCCGTGTCGCGCTTGTAGGTCTGCAACAGGAAGGGCTTGGTGTTGGCGCCGCAGCGCGAACCGGTGCGGTCGTTGAAGATGCGCTTGGTGCGGTTGTTGACGAAGTCGACGGCGTAGTCGCCGGTCAGCGGCTGGGAAAACTTCTTGTTGTGCGTCGGGAAATAGCCGTTGTTGTCCACCGCGCCGGCGTAGGCCAGTTGCGGCATGCTCAACAACAGCCCCTCCTGCAGGTCCGGCAGCACGCGGTCGGTGAAGGCGTCGAAGCTGCTGCTGTGCTTGGGCGGATCGGTGTTGGGGATGGGCGTGTAGCGGCGCTCGAACAGGGCGTCGCGCGAAATCTTGCCGCTGGCGATGGCCGCCGAGAAGATCCGCCCCACCTCGCGCGCCGCCTGCTGGGCGGCGCGGCGGATGTCGTCGTGCGCCGTCGCCACCTCGGACTCGCCCAGCGCCGCCGCGATCGATTCGGCCCGCTCGGCCAGCGCCATCGCCGACTTCGCCGCGCGCGGCAGCTCGGCGTCGGTGGCCAGCATGCTGTCGCGGATGCGGCCGATGGCGGCGGCGATGCGCTGGCTGGTCTCGACCTGCTCGCGCGAGGCGTGGGCGATCTGGCCGATCTCCTCCTCGGAGACGCCGGAGGAGCGCTCGATGTTGCCCAGCAAGCCATGCACCGTCTCGACATTGCCGGCGGCGGCGCTGACCTCGGCCGCCAACGTGCTCATGCCGCTGGCCGCCCGTTCCGACTGCTCGTTGATCTCCCGCACCATCGAGGTGATCTCGTCGGCCGCCTCCTTGGTGCGCATGGCCAACTGGCGCACCTCGCCGGCGACGACGGCGAAGCCACGGCCGTGCTCGCCGGCGCGCGCCGCCTCGATGGCGGCGTTCAGCGCCAGCAGGTTGGTGCGCGCGGAAATTTCGGTGATGGCCTGGGTGAAGCCGCTGATGCGGCGCGACTTGTCCTGCAGCCCGGCCATCACGCCGGCCGCCGTCTGCGCCTCCTGGCGCGCGCCGACGATGCGCCGCAAGCCCTCGCTGGCCTCGGTGCGGCCCTGCACGGTTTCGCTGCGCACCTGCGCCGCCACGCCGGCGGCGCGCTCGGCGTTGGCCGCCATGTTCTCGGTGGTGCGGGCGTTGCGTTCGGAACCGGCGGCGATCGCGCTGGCGGTCTTGACGTCCTGCTCGATCTTCTTCTTGACCGAGTCGACGAAGTAGGAGGTTTCGGCGGCGCCGATCATGATGGCGTCGATGCCGTCGCCCACCACGTGGGCGAACTGGCGCATGCCGGCGTCCTGCCGCTCGGCGCCGGCCAGGCGGGCGACCAGGGCGGCGCCCAGCGCGGCCAGCAGCGCGTCGGCGACGGGACTGGCGAAGAGCAGGTGGGACAAGCCCGCCAGGGCGGCGCCGCCGGCGGTGGCGCCAGCGATCCAGCCGGCCTGGCGCAAGGTTTTTTGCCGCAATTGCATGGTGTGAGTCTCCCGGTGGTCGGCATGTTTGCCTGCTAGCCAGATCTTCGCCTGGTCATCATGCATCATCCAAAACGCGGGTGGCGCCTAGTTGCACGTGGTTAGAACTATCCTATCGAACGGTTCCAACGTACAACAATTCACCGGGCAGCTCAATGCTTATTTTGGCCTATTGCAACTACTTGATCGGAAGTTTGGTGGTGTTCTTCACCTCTTCCATCACCGCGTAGGTGTGGGTTTCGCGTACCCCTTTTTGCAGCAGGGTTTTGCCCAGGAACTCGCGGTAGGCCGCCATGTCCTTGACGCGGGCCTTGACCAGGTAGTCGAAACCGCCGGCCACCATATGGCATTCCAGCACCTCGGGGATCACCTGCACGCTGTGCTTGAAGGCGTCGAACACCTCCGGCGTGGTGCGGTCGAGCACCACCTCGATGAACACCAGCAGCGACACGTCGAGCAACTGCGGGTTCAGCTGGGCCGTGTAGCCCATGATGTAACCGGATTCGTGCAGCTTGCGCACCCGCTCCAGGCAGGCCGCCGGCGACAGGTTGACGCGCGCCGCCAACTCGACGTTGCTGATGCGGCCGTCGCTCTGCAGTTCCATCAGAATTTTCTTACTGATCTTGTCCAGCATGCCTACACTCCCCCACAATATTATTTGGTTAAATTGTCGCACCAAAAACTATCTATTGCTAGTCCTCAGTAATACCAGAATTAATCCAGAAGAATCCGCTTTACAATCAAATCATCAGCAGTTCACAGTTTCACGCTCGCCAGCCACCGCATGCCGAGCGTGTTTTGCTATGTGGCCGCGACACGATTCCCCGACATTTTTCTTCAAAAAGAGCCACCCCATGCACCCAGCCGTTGCCCCGGTTTCGCCCCCTGTCCCCTTTGCCGCACTACAAGCCGAGGTCCTGCGCGACCCCACCCCGCTGCGCGCCGCCATCACGGCGGCCTACCGCCGCGACGAGGCCGGCGCCGTGCAGTGGTTGCTGGGCCAGGTACAGAACAGCGGCCCCGACACACAACTGCAGGCGCAGCAGCTGGCGCACAAATTAGTGTCGTCTGTACGCGACAAACGCACCCGCGCCTCGGGCGTCGACGCCCTGATGCACGAGTTTTCCCTGTCCTCGGAGGAGGGCGTGGCGCTGATGTGCCTGGCCGAGGCGCTGTTGCGCATCCCCGACAGCGCCACCGCCGACCGCCTGATCGCCGACAAGATCAGCAAGGGCGACTGGCGCAAGCACCTGGGCGAATCGCCCTCGCTGTTCGTCAACGCCGCCACCTGGGGCCTGCTGATCACCGGCAAGCTGGTCAGCACCAGCAGCGAGAACGGCCTCGGCTCGGCGCTCAGCAAGCTCATCACCAAGGGCGGCGAGCCGCTGATCCGCAAGGGCGTCGACCTGGCCATGCGCATGCTGGGCAACCAGTTCGTCACCGGCCAGACCATCGACGAGGCGATCAAGAACGGCCGCGACAACGAGGCGCGCGGCTACCGCTACTCCTACGACATGCTGGGCGAGGCGGCACTGACCGAGAGCGACGCCGCCTACTACTACGCCGCCTACGAGACGGCGATCCACGCCATCGGCAAGGCCTCGAACGGGCGCGGCATCAAGGACGGCCCCGGCATCTCGGTCAAGCTGTCGGCGCTGCACCCGCGCTACAGCCGCGCCCAGCGCGCCCGCGTGATGGCCGAGCTGCTGCCGCGCGTGCGCGCGCTGGTGCTGCTGGCCAAGCAGTACGACATCGGCCTGAACATCGACGCCGAGGAGGCCGACCGGCTCGAACTGTCGCTCGACCTGATGGAGGCGATGGCCTTCGACCCGGCGTTGGCCGGCTTCGAGGGCATCGGCTTCGTCGTCCAGGCCTACCAGAAGCGTTGCCCCTTCGTCATCGACTTCCTGGTCGACCTGGCCAAGCGCAGCGGCCGCAAGTTCATGGTGCGCCTGGTCAAGGGCGCCTACTGGGACGCCGAGATCAAGCGCGGCCAAGTCGACGGCATGAGCGGCTACCCGGTCTACACGCGCAAGGTCTACACCGACGTGTCCTACCTGGTCTGCGCACAAAAACTGCTTGCCGCCACCAGCGTGATCTACCCGCAGTTCGCCACCCACAACGCGCAGACCCTGTCGACCATCTACACCTGGGCCAAGCGCGACGGCGTCACCGACTACGAGTTCCAATGCCTGCACGGCATGGGCGAGACCCTGTACGACCAGGTGGTCGGCAAGGACAAGCTGGGCAAGGGCTGCCGCATCTACGCCCCGGTCGGCTCGCACGAGACGCTGCTGGCCTACCTGGTGCGCCGCCTGCTGGAGAACGGCGCCAACTCCTCCTTCGTCAACCAGATCGTCGACGAGAACATCGCCATCGAGACCCTGATCCAGGACCCGCTGGAGCAGGCCCGCGCCCAGGGCGGCCAGCCGCACCCCGGCATCGCCCTGCCGCTGGACATGTTCGGCGCCGAGCGCAAGAACTCGGCCGGCATCGACCTGGCCAACGAGGACGTGCTGCGCGACATCTCCGCCGCGCTGGCCGCGCCGCGCGACTGGCGCGCCGCGCCGCTGCTGGCCGGCGAAGCGAGCAACGGCCAGCCCGTGCTGGACATCATCAACCCGGCCCGCCACGACGACCTGGTCGGCCGGCTGGTCGAGGCCTCGGCCGCCGACGTGGAAACCGCGCTGGCCAGCGCCAGCCAGTTCGCCATGGACTGGCAGACCACCGAACCGGCGCTGCGCGCCGCCGCGCTGCAGCGCGCCGCCGACCTGTATGAGCAGCACCAGCTGGAACTGATGGCGCTGGCCATCCGCGAGGCCGGCAAGTCGCTGCCCAACGCCATCGCCGAGATCCGCGAGGCGGTCGACTTCCTGCGCTACTACGCCGCCCAGGTGGCCGCCGCGCCGAACACGCTGGCGCTCGGCCCGGTCACCTGCATCAGCCCGTGGAACTTCCCGCTGGCCATCTTCACCGGCCAGGTCGCCGCCGCCCTGGCGGCCGGCAACGTGGTGCTGGCCAAGCCGGCCGAGCAAACCCCGCTGATCGCCCACCGCGCCGTCGAACTGCTGCACCAGGCCGGCGTGCCGCGCGCCGCGCTGCAATTCCTGCCCGGCCGCGGCGAGGTGGTCGGCGCCGGCCTGTGCGACGACGCCCGCGTCAAGGGCGTGATCTTCACCGGCTCGACCGAAGTGGCCCAGCTGATCAACCGCACTCTGGCCAAGCGCGCCGCCGCCGAGTCGGCCGAGATTCCGCTGATCGCCGAAACCGGCGGCCAGAACGCCATGATCGTCGACTCCTCGGCCCTGCCGGAGCAGGTGGTGCAGGACGCCATCTCGTCCGCCTTCGACAGCGCCGGCCAACGTTGCTCGGCCCTGCGCGTGCTGTTCCTGCAGGAAGAAATCGCCGACAAGACCATCAAAATGCTCAAGGGCGCGATGTTGGAACTGCGCGTCGGCAACCCGGACCGCCTGTCCACCGACATCGGCCCGGTGATCGACGCCGAGGCCCAGGGCAACTTGCTGGCCCACATCGAGCGCATGAAGAAAACCGCGCTGAACCACTTCTCGCTCGACCTGTCGCAGGGCGCCGACGCGCCGGTCGGCACCTTCGTGCCGCCGACCGTGCTGGAAATCCGTTCGCTGGAGGAATTGACGCAGGAAGTGTTCGGCCCGGTGCTGCACGTGATCCGCTACCAGCGCGCCGACTTGCCGAAACTGATAGAGCAAATAAACGCTAGCGGCTTCGGCCTGACCCTGGGCGTGCATTCGCGCATCGACGAGACCATCGACTTCATCAGCGCGCGCGCCCATGTCGGCAACATTTACGTCAACCGCAACATCGTCGGCGCCGTGGTCGGCGTGCAACCGTTCGGCGGCGAGGGCAAGTCCGGCACCGGCCCCAAAGCCGGCGGCCCGCTCTACCTGAAACGCCTGCAGCGCGGCGCGGTGGCGCAGGGCGAGCACGAGCGCAAGTCGACCCCGGGCCTGGACGCGCTGACGGTCTGGGCCAAGATGCACGGCCACGAGCGCATCGTCAACCTGGCGCAACAATACTGCCGCACCAGCCTGCTGGGCAGCACCACGGTCTTGCCCGGCCCCACCGGCGAGCGCAACACCCTGAGCTTCCAGCCGCGCGGCACCGTGGTGTGCGCGGCGGCCAGCACCGGCGGCCTGCTGAACCAGCTGGCGGCGACCCTGGCCACCGGCAACTTCGCCGTCGTGCTGGGCAATTCGAACGACGTGCTGCCGATCGATTTGCCGGCGGCGGTGCTGGACCGCGTCCAAGTGATCGGCCAACTCGACGGCTTCCACGGTGAATTCCAGATCGCCCTGGTCGAATCGGCGCTGGGCAACGCCGTCCGGCCGCAACTGGCGGCCCGGGAAGGGGCCCTGGTGGCCTTGATCGACAGCAACGAGGATGCCCCCATCCCCCTGTGGCGTTTGGTCGCTGAGCGGGCCCTGTGCGTGAATACGACGGCAGCCGGCGGCAACGCCAGCCTGATGACCCTGGGCGTCTAGGCCTACCAGCGTTTTTCGGCCGGACAAGGTTCCGGCCAACCCGTCGTCTCCCTTGGTTCTTCCCGGCAGTAATGCCGCGAAGAACCTTTTTTCGTTTACGACGATGCTTTGCAGAACGCCTTGATCAGGTCGAAGGCGTAGCGCGAGGCGACCGATTTGACGAAACGCATGAAATCGACGGCCGCCTCCTCGTTGGCCTTGTCGGAAATCGTCCGGATCACGGTGAACGGGATGCCCAGTTCGAAGCACACCTGGGCCACGGCGGCGCCTTCCATCTCCACCGCCAGCAGCTCCGGATGGGCCTGCTTCAACAAGGCGATCTGCGCGCGGCTGCGGATGAACTGGTCGCCGCTGGCGATCAAACCGCGGTGCAACTGCGGCTGAACCAGGCCGAACTCCAGCTTTTCCGCCGGCTCGATGACCTGGTGCAGCGTGTTTTCGATGAAATGGCTGGCCGCGTCGCCCAGCCGGTTGCTCAAATCCAAGTCCGATTCGAAATGTGACAAGCCGGTCAGCGGCACCTGGTAGCGCGGAAACAGCGGACTGGCGTCTATATCGTGCTGCAACAGCGAATCGGCGACCACGATGTCGCCCACATTGACCAAGTTGTCCGCGCTGCCGGCGACGCCGGTGAAGACGATGTGGGTAACTCCGAACTTTTCCACAAGGATGGAGGCTGTCATGGCCGCTGCAACCTTGCCTATACGCGACAGAACGCACACAGCGTCGATTTCCCACAGCTTCCCTGCCGTGTAGTCCCGCATGCCGTGCGTGAGCTTGTAGGGGCTCTGCATGGCCTCTATGAGCCCCTGCTGTTCTTCGGCAAGCGCGCTGATCACTCCTAAACGCATCGTTTTGCTTGAATTCATCGTCCTGATTTCGCTTTTTTTGGGGTTGTGAAGGCGGTTTTTGTCCACTGCGGGCGTTTGTTTAGGGTTTTATATAAAGATATATATATAAATCTGATAGTAGATAGTAAACGACTGCTTTTCTGTGGATAAGTCTGTAAACCGGAGAAAAATCATCGACTTAGGCTGCCGAAAAGTACTTGCACAAACATTGTATCTAGACAGGATGAGTTCGGGATAAAAAAGTGCTTGTGGACAAAGATCGACTTTTCCCACATCTCATCCTGTGGATATGCAGGCAGTTGTCCACAGACGAAAGGCTAAAAAATGGCTTTTCAGTGCCAGTTTGACATGTTGCAGACCGTTTTTGCTGTTTAGGACGTTCAGAGTTGTGCTTTGGCGAACAAAACGACGTTTCTACACAGGCGCAGTTGGAGCTTGCCGTTTGTCGTTTTTGAGTAGGGGAGTAAACGAAAATTTTTTTTCGAACCGCCTTCGGCGTGTTCTTTAGTTGTTTACTAAAGCTTTTATACAAAAATAGTAGTAGTAGTAAACGCGCGTTTTTCTGTGGATAACCCTGTTAACAGCTTAAAAATCATCCGTTTACGACAAAGATAAGCGCTCGGACAAGCGCTGTACCAGTTCAGGAGTAAATCTGTATAAAATGTCGCCCTTTGGACAATTTTGTCCTTACTCACAAGTCGTCCTGTGGATATCCAGCGACTTATCCACAGGGGCATACTGGTTTTTGATGCTTTTCTCCAGTTCCAGCCCCGAAATCGGCTTGGAGAACAGGTAACCCTGGCCAAAATCACAGCCAACCGACTGCAAAGCCTGCATTTGCTGCGGCGTTTCGATGCCTTCGGCGATCACCTGGATGCCCAGTTTGTGCGCCATGGCGATAATTGCCCCGCATAAGGTGATGCCGTCGGTGCCTTCCGCCAGATTCGAGACAAAACTCGGGTCGATCTTGATGTAGTCGATGTCGTAACGCTTCAAAAACGCCACCGAGCAGTAACCGGTGCCGAAATCGTCCAAGGACACCTGCATATTGGCGGCGCGGAAGGCCTTGAACTTGTCGGCGATGGCGCTGGCCGGGTCGAGCAGTAGGTCTTCCGTCACTTCGATGATGATGTTGTGGGCCTGCAAATCCAGTTCGGCCAGAAAATCCAGCCATTCCTGGTAGTTGCTGCCGTCGTCGCGGAACTGCCAGGCCGACTTGTTCACGCAGATCTGGAATTCCGGCAGGGCCATCTGCTGCAGCCGCTTGGCCTCGCGCGCCGCCTGGCGGAACACCCAGTCGCCGATGCCGACAATGGCGCCGGTGTGTTCGGCGATGGCGATGAATTCATGCGGGCTCATCAATCCGCGCTGGGGATGTTGCCAGCGCACCAAGGCCTCCGCCTTGCAGATACGGCCGCTGGCCAGCTCGATGATCGGCTGGAACACGATGCGCAATTCCTCGCGCTCGACCGCCTCGCGCATTTCGTTGCCCAAGGCCATGCGCACCCGCGTCGCCTCCTGCATGAAGGGGGCGAAGTAGTTGTAACGGTTGCGGCCCTGCTGCTTGGCGGCGTACATCGCCTGGTCGGCGTTTTTCATCAAGGTTTCGGCGGTGTCGCCGTCGTCGGGGTAGAGCGTGATGCCGATGCTCGACGAGATGTGCGCGATATCGTCGTTCAGCGAGAACGGCGCCGCCATCTTTTTCAAGATTTCCTGGGCGATGCGCGCCACGTCGCTGGAATTGTGCAGCTCGCTGAGGATCACGGTGAACTCGTCGCCGCCCAGCCTGGCCACGATGTCGGTGCCGCGCACGCACTGGCCCAGTCGTTCCGCCACTTGTTTGAGCAACATGTCGCCCTTGTCGTGGCCCAGGGTGTCGTTGATCTCCTTGAAATGGTCGAGATCGATGAACACCAGCGCCATGGGCAGGTGCGAGCGGTCGGTTTTCTTCATTTCCAGCCGCAAATGCTCGTGGAACATGCGGCGGTTCGGCAAGCCGGTCAGCGCGTCGAAGTTGGCCTGCTTCCAGATCAACTCCTCCGAGGCCTTTTTCTTCGTGATGTCGGTGAACAGCGCGACCATGCGGAACACCTGGCCCTGCTCGTCGAACACGGTGTTGAAGCGCAGCGACACCAGATAGTGCTCGCCGTTCTTGTGCTGGTGCCAGATTTCGCCGGCCCAGTGGCCGGTGCGGCCAACCGCCTGGCGCACTTGGGTGAAAAAGCTCAAATCCTGCTTGCCGGAGGTCAATTCATAGGCGCGCCGGCCCAGCACCTCCCGCTCGGCGTAGCCGCTGATCTGCGAAAACGCCGGATTGACCGACAGGATGCGGCCCTCGGCGTCGGTCACCAGCATGCCCTCGGCGCTGTTTTGGTACATCAGCGCCGCCAACTTGGTCGATTCCTCATTCTTTTTGCGCTCGGTGATGTCCTCCACCATCAAAAACAGGCCACTCACCGTGCCGTCCGGCTGCACATCGGGCACGTAGCTGACGCCGTCCCAACGTTCGCCGGCGGGACCGCTGACCAGCCGTTCGAAATAGACGAATTTTCCGCCCAATACATCGTGCAAATGCTGTTCGGCCTGCTTAAAGATGGCCGGACTGACCACGTCGACCACTTTGCGGCCGGGACCGCTTTGGTAGGGGATCTCGAACACCGTGTCGAACTTGCGGTTGGTGAATTCGTAGCGCAAATCCTTGTCGATGTAGGCGATCATCACCGGCAGGTTGTCGGCGACTAGGCGCAGGCGCTGCTCGCTGACCGACAATTTTTGCTCGGTGTCGCGGCTCGAGGCGTACAGCAGCCGGTAGCGCAATTCGCGCTCCTCCAGTTTGGCGTAGGAGCGCAGGGCGAAATGGCCGCCGGCCAGCATCAGCAGGAGCAACAGCAGCACACCAGCGCCAGCGAACAGCACGTTGTTGTCGAAGACGCGCTTGGATTCCTCGTCGGAACTGCCGACCACGACGATCAAGGGCAGGCCGTCGAGCACGCGAAAGCTGAAAATACGCGATTGACCGTCGATCGAGCTGACCGTTTGATAGGTGCCGTGCTTGCCTTTCGCGACGTTTTGAAACAAGGCGGTGCGGCTCAGGTCGAAATTGAACGATTCCTCGAAATTCGGCGCCCGGGCGATGACTTTGCCGTTGCTGTGCACCAGGCTGATCGACACGTCCGGGCTGAAGCGGGACTTTTCGAATACCTTGCCGAAATATATGACATTCAAGGGCGCGACGATCACGCCCAGCAACTGGCCGTTCGCGTCCTCGACACGACGACTGAGGAAAAACAGCCGTTCCTTGCTGACCTTGCCAATCGCCGGGCCACCGACGAACAAGCCGGGGGAACCGCCCGGCTTGATATGCGCTTGGAAATAGTCGCGGTCGGCGTAGTTCGTGCCGGCCACCGACAGCTTGTTCGACGAGGCAACGCCCTGGCCTTTGGCGTCGATGAAACTGAGCCAAAAATCGCGGCTGAAACTGGAACTGCGCGGCGACAACAGTGTCGCCATGGCGTGCGGCGAACTGCTTTGCTCGAGCGGCAGCATCTTGATGGCGTTCGAATATCCCTGCAGAGATAAATCGACGAATTGGATGGTGTTGAGCACATGGGCTTCCATGGCCTGGACAAAATTCTGGGTTTGCTGGCGCGCCGCGTGGTCGCGTTCGACATTGGAGGCGCGCAATTGCAGGCTGACCACGGCAATGGTCAACAAAGCCATCAACAACAGTCCGGCACAAAGCCGGCGGCGGAAGCGGAGATACGCCTTGGAGCGGGGGAAATGCTTCAGCGAAAAATAGTGCGGGACGCTCATCGTTGAGCCATCCGGCGATAAACATGCAAAACGAGAGTCGCTATTGCGACGAGCGGAACTCGTCGACAGGCAAGGCGTCGAGGCTTGCACGGGATAGGCAAATTGGCTCCGTTTTTGGGCTTGCTAGGCGATTTCAGTATAGGGGCAAGCTTTGTGGGCGAAAAACGTTTTCTGCTCTAGGGCAAGGAATTTGCCTTGCCTGTGGTTTTGCCGTCGGTTGGGGTGGGGTTTTGGGGTTTCGGTTCCTTTCGCGTTGGCTTTGGTTTACTGTAAAGATATAGATATAAAAATAGTAGTAGTTGTTAACGTAGACACCTTTCTGTGGATAAGTCCTGATTTTGAATTAGAATCAAGCGTTTGCGAGATGCATAAGCGGGCGCGTAAACGCTGTATGAGCTGGGAACTGTTTTGGGATAAAAAAACGTGACCCAAAAAAAATTTTGTTTACTCACATTCGGTGCCTGTGGATATCCATAGAGTTATCCACAGATGAAATGCCATTTTTTGCTTAAATTGAAGGCAAAAACCGGCCGATCACGCAGTTTTCGGAGGGTAATTGATGGTTTTACGAACACTTTTTCCACACCCAATCATTCAAGGCCCGACCGCCGGCGGACAGAACACACCGGCCCAAATCGCCGCCGTCTCCAACGCCGGCGCGCTCGGATCGCTGGCTTGTTCGCTGCTTACGCCGGATGCCATGCGCAGCCAGGTCGAGCAGATCCGCAGCCTGACGGCACGGCCTTTCGCGCTGAACTTCTTCGTCCAAACCATCCCACAAGTCGATCCCGCCGAGTTGGAACAGGCGCGCCTACTGCTGCGCCCGGTGCTCGACGTGCTGGGTTGGGACGAACTGCCGCTGCCGGCCAAATGGTGCGAGGAATTCTCCGCCCAGTTTGAAACACTGCTCGAGTTGCGTCCCGCCGTGGCCAGTTTCACCTTCAACATCCTCGGCGCCGAGCAAGTCGCGCGCCTGCGCGCGGCCGGCATCGTCGTCGTCGGCACCATCACCACGGTGGCCGAGGCGCTGGCCTGGCAGGAGGTCGGCGCCGACGCCGTGATCGCCTCCGGCGTCGAATCGGGCGGCCATCGCGGCACCTTCCTCGGCCGCCAGGAGGACGCCACCTTGTCCAGCTTCGACTTGCTGGCGGCGGTGGTGGCGGCGGTCAACATTCCCGTGGTGTCCGCCGGCGGCATCATGGACGGCGCCGACATCAAGCGGGCGCTGGACCTGGGCGCCGTCGCGGTGCAGATGGGCACGGCCTTCCTGGTGGTCGACGAGTCCGCCATCACGCCGGCCTACAAGGCGCGCCTGCTGGCGCCCGACCGGCCGGCGACCCGCTTGACGCGCAGTTTTTCCGGCCGCTACGCGCGCGGGCTGGAGAACCGTTTCATGAGCCTGATGGCGCCCGTCGAGGCGCAGGTGCCGGCCTATCCGATCCAGAACGCGCTGACCGGCGCCATCCGCGCCGAGGCCGGCAAGCGCGGCGACACCGAATTGATGTCGCTGTGGTGCGGCACCGGCGTGGCGCGGGCGCGGCCGATGCCGGCCGCGCGGCTGGTGGCGACCCTGTTGGCGGAAATCGCTGCGGCTTGAGCACCGGTACCGGACGGCGGCGAGGCGACTTGCCTTCCGCGCCGGCCACGGAGCTTGGTCGCCATGGCCGCCGCACGTCCGTCGCATAATTGTTGAGTTCGCCTTAGGCAGCGCAGACTGCCAACGCGTATTTCCTTGGAGGAGAGGTCTTGGAATCAGCTGGACAGTACGACTACATCATTGTTGGGGCCGGTACGGCGGGCTGCGTGCTGGCCAACCGGCTCAGCCGCGACAAGCACGCCAACGTCTTGCTGATCGAGGCGGGCGGCAAGGACGACTATGTGTGGATCCACATCCCGGTCGGCTATCTGCACTGCATCGACAACCCGCGCACCGACTGGCGTTTCCGCACCGAGGCCGATGCCGGCCTGGGCGGGCGCAGCCTGCTTTATCCGCGCGGCAAGGTGTTGGGCGGCAGCTCGTCGATCAACGGCATGATCTACATGCGCGGCCAGGCCGGCGACTACGACCAATGGGCCGAGCTGTGCGGCGACGCCAGCTGGCGCTGGGACCAGGTGCTGCCCTTGTTCAAGCTGAGCGAGGACCACCACGGCGGCGCCGGCGCCGAACACGGTGCCGGCGGCGAATGGCGTGTGGAAAAACAACGTTTGTCGTGGAAAATTCTCGACGCCTTCCGCGACGCCGCCGCCGAAACGGGCATCGCCAGGATCGACGATTTCAACCGTGGCGACAACGCCGGCTGCGCCTATTTCGAGGTCAACCAGAAACGCGGCATCCGCTGGAACACCGCCAAGGCCTTCCTCAAGCCGGCCTCGGCCCGGCCCAACCTGACCATCATGACCGGCTGCCACGTCGAAAAGCTGCTGATCGAGCGGGGCGGGCAGGGCGCCGTTTGCCGTGGCGTGGTGTTCAGCGGCGGCGGCACCACCTACCGCGCCGAGGCCGTCCGCGAAACCTTGCTGACGGCCGGCGCGGTCGGCTCGCCGCAGATTTTGCAGCTGTCCGGCGTCGGCCCGGCGGCCTTGCTGCATGAGCACGGCATCGCGCCATTGGCCGAGCTGGACGGCGTCGGCGCCAACCTGCAGGACCATTTGCAACTGCGCATGGTGTTCAAGGTGAGCGGCGCCAAGACCCTCAACACCATGGCCGGCAACTGGTACGGCAAAATGAAAATCGGCCTCGAATACGCGCTGCGGCAAAGCGGGCCCATGTCGATGGCGCCGTCGCAGCTGGGCGCCTTCGCCCGCTCCGACCCGGGCCAGGCCACACCCAACCTGCAATACCACGTGCAGCCGCTGTCGCTGGAGAAGTTCGGCGAGCCGCTGCACGCCTTTCCCGCCTTCACCGCCAGCGTCTGCAACCTGCGGCCGAGCTCGCGCGGCCATGTGCGCATCGCCTCGGCCGATTCCTACGCCGCGCCGAAGATCTCGCCGATGTACCTGAGCACGGCCGAGGACCGCCGCGTCGCCGCCGCCGCGCTGGCCCTGACCCGCCGCATCGTTGCCGCGCCGGCCCTGCAACGCTACGCGCCCGAGGAGTTCAAGCCGGGCCCGGCCTACCAGAGCGAGGAGGAGCTGAGCCAGGCGGCGGCGGCCATCGGCACCACCATCTTCCACCCGGTCGGCACCTGCCGCATGGGCCGCGCCGGCGATCCGGGCGCCGTGGTCGACAGCCAGTTGCGCGTGCTCGGCGTGGCCGGCCTGCGCGTGGTGGACGCCTCGGTGATGCCGACCATCACTTCCGGCAACACCAATTCGCCGACGATTATGATCGCGGAGAAGGCCGCGCAAATGGTTCATTCATCATGGAAATGACATTATTGAAATGTCGTAATTTCTACAATGAATGACGTTTCGATGATAGGCATAGATCAAAAGATCATGGTAGTTATACTGTATTGTTAGCCAAAATATTAGTGTGTATTATCTGAAAAAAATTTGATAGTTTGCAAAGAATAACTAGGAGACACGATGTCCAGCGTTATCTTGGAAACAAGAAATTTGACCAAGGAGTTCAAGGGCTTCACCGCCGTTAACGGGGTCAATCTACAGGTTCAGCGCGGCCACATCCACGCGCTGATCGGCCCCAATGGCGCCGGCAAGACCACTTGCTTCAACCTTCTCACCAAGTTCCTGGTGCCCACCTCGGGCCAGATCCTATTCAACGGCAACGACATCACGGCGGCCAAACCGGCCCAGATCGCCCGCATGGGGGTGATCCGCTCGTTCCAGATCTCCGCCGTGTTTCCCCACCTGACGGTGTTGCAGAATGTGCGCATCGGCCTGCAACGCCAGCTCGGCACCAGCTTCAATTTCTGGCAGAGCGAGCGTTCCCTGTCGCAGCTCAACGAGCGCGCCATGCAGCTGTTGGCCGAGGTCGACCTGACCGAGTTCGCCGACACCGTCACCGTCGACATGCCCTACGGCCGCAAGCGCGCGCTGGAGATCGCCACCACCCTGGCGATGGAGCCCGAGCTGATGCTGCTCGACGAGCCGACCCAGGGCATGGGCCACGAGGACGTGCACCGCGTCACCGAGCTGATCAAGAAGGTCTCGGCCGGCCGCACCATCCTGATGGTCGAGCACAACATGAAGGTGGTGTCCGGCATCTGCGACAAGATCTCCGTCCTGCAGCGCGGCGCCATGTTGGCCGAGGGCAGCTACGCCGAGGTCTCCAGCAACGCCCTGGTGATGGAAGCCTACATGGGCAGCGAAGCGGCGGTATTGGAAGGGGCGCACTGATGACGAACGCACTGGAAATTTCCAAGCTGCACACCTGGTACGGCGAATCGCATATCCTGCACGACGTCAACCTGACGGTGAAGCAGGGCGAGGTGGTCACCCTGCTGGGCCGCAACGGCGCCGGCCGCACCACCACCCTGCGCGCCATCATGGGCCTGACCGGCGCCCGCAAGGGTTCGATCAAGGTCAACGGCGTCGAGGCGATCGGCCTGCCGACCCACCAGATCGCCCACCTCGGCATCGGCTACTGCCCGGAGGAGCGCGGCATCTTCTCCTCGCTGTCGACCGAGGAGAACCTGCTGCTGCCGCCGCAGCTGGCCACCGGCGAGAAGGGCATGTCGGTCGAGGAGATCTACGCCATGTTCCCCAACCTGGAGGAGCGCAAGCACAGCCAGGGCACCCGCCTGTCCGGCGGCGAGCAGCAGATGCTGGCGGTGGCGCGCATTCTGCGCACCGGCGCCCGCCTGCTGCTGCTCGACGAGATCTCCGAGGGTCTGGCGCCGGTCATCGTGCAGGGCCTGGCGCGCATGATCACCACGCTCAAGTCGAAGGGCTACACCATCGTCATGGTCGAGCAGAACTTCCGCTTCGCCGCGCCGCTGGCCGACCGCTTCTACGTGATGGAGCACGGCCAGATCGTCGAGACCTTTATCGCTTCCGAATTGAACGCCAAGATGCCGCTCCTCACCGAGCTGCTGGGCGTGTAGCACCGCTTGTACCGGCAGGACGCAGCTTCGCAGCACCGTTTCAATATCAACAAAACCAATCCACAAACGGAGACAATATGAAAATCAAAGCTATCGCCATCGCCGCCGGCGCCCTGTGCGCCATGGGTCTGTCCGGCGCCGCCTCGGCCCAGGTGTCGGGCGACACCATCAAGATCGGCTTCATCACCGACATGTCCGGCCTGTACTCGGACATCGACGGCCAGGGCGGCGCCGAGGCGATCAAGATGGCGATCGCCGACGCCGGCGTGGTCATCGCCGGCAAAAAGGTCGAGTTCATCTCCGCCGACCACCAGAACAAGGCCGACATCGCCGCCTCCAAGGCGCGCGAATGGTTCGACCAGCAGGGCGTCGACCTGCTGATCGGCGGCACCAACTCCGGCGCCAACCTGGCCATGGCCAAGTTGGCTGCGGAGAAGAAAAAGGTCTTCATCTCGATCGGCGCCGGCTCGGCCCGCCTGACCAACGAGGAATGCACCCCCTACACCGTGCACTACGCCTACGACACGGTGGCGCTGGCGCGCGGCACCGGCGGCGCCATCGTCAAGCAGGGTGGCAAGAACTGGTACTTCATGACCGCCGACTACGCCTTCGGCCAGTCGCTGGAAAAAGACACGGCCGAGGTCGTCAAATCGGCCGGCGGCAAAGTGCTCGGCAGCGTCAAGCATCCGCTGTCGGCCTCCGACTTCTCCTCCTTCCTGTTGCAGGCGCAGTCGTCGAACGCGCAGATCCTCGGCCTGGCCAACGCCGGCGGCGACGCCATCAACTCGATCAAGGCGGCCAACGAGTTCGGCATCACCAAGAAGATGAAGCTGGCCGGCCTGCTGATGTTCATCAACGACGTCCACTCGCTGGGCCTGAACCTGACCCAGGGCATGTACCTGACCGACGGCTGGTACTGGGACCAGAACGCCGACTCCCGCGCCTGGTCCAAGCGCTACTTCGAGAAGATGAAGAAGGAGCCGTCGATGCTGCAGGCGGCCGACTACTCGGCGGCGTCGACCTACCTGAAGGCGGTCAAGGCGGTCGGCGGCGACGATTCGGACAAGGTGATGGCCCACCTGAAGGCGAACAAGATCAACGACATGTTCGCCAAGGGCGGCGTGATCCGTCCGGACGGCCGCATGGTGCACGACATGTACCTGATGGAAGTGAAGAAGCCGTCGGAATCGAAATACCCTTGGGACTACTACAAGGTGGCCGCCGTGGTGCCGGGCGACCAGGCCTACGTGACCAAGGCGGAGAGCAAGTGCGCGCTGTGGAAGTAAGCCGGCCTTGAAGTAGGGCGGGGCGGCGCAGTCGGCCGCCCGCCCGGTCGGTCCGGCCCGCGCCGGCGCGACCGCACCACCGCGCGTCCGCGCGCCGCCGCCCGCCGCCCCTTGTTCGAGGGCAGGGCGCGGCGCCGCGGCCGCCATTTCCCGTCCATCCTTCGCCGCTGCCACGGTGATTTTTTATATTGTGAAGCCATGGAAATCTTCGGCGTTCCCTTGCAAGCGATGATGAGCCAGCTGCTGCTGGGCCTCGTCAACGGTTCCTTCTACGCGATGTTGTCGCTCGGCCTGGCGGTCATCTTCGGCCTGCTCAACGTCATCAACTTCTCCCACGGCGCCATGTACATGATGGGCGCCTTCGTCGCCTGGATGGGCCTGGCCTACTTCAACCTGAACTACTGGGTCATGCTGGTGCTGGCGCCGCTGGTGGTGGGCGCGCTCGGCGTGCTGATCGAAAAGACCATGCTGCGCTGGCTCTACAAGCTGGACCACCTGTACGGCCTGCTGCTGACCTTCGGCATCACCCTGCTCACCGAGGGCGTGTTCCGCTCCTTCTACGGCGTCTCCGGCCAACCGTTCTCGACGCCCGAACTGCTCAGCGGCTCGACCGACCTCGGCTTCATGATGCTGCCGAACTACCGCGCCTGGGTGGTGGTGGCCTCGCTGGTGGTCTGCCTGGCCACCTGGTTCGTCATCGAGAAGACCAAGCTCGGCTCCTACCTGCGCGCCGGCACCGAGAACCCCAAGCTGGTCGAAGCCTTCGGCGTCAATGTGCCGCTGATGGTCACCCTGACCTATGGCTTCGGCGTCGCTTTGGCGGGCTTTGCCGGGGTGCTGGCGGCCCCGATCATCCAGGTGACACCCCTGATGGGCTCGAACCTGATCATCGTCGTGTTCGCCGTTGTGGTGATCGGTGGCATGGGGTCGATCATGGGCTCCATCCTCACCGGCCTCGGCCTGGGCGTCATCGAGGGCATGACCCGCGTGTTCTATCCCGAGGGCTCGGCCGTGGTGGTGTTCGTGGTGATGGTCATCGTGCTGCTGTTGCGTCCCGCCGGCCTGTTCGGCAAAGAAAAATAGGAGCTCGTCCATGAATAAGAATGTTGGCTACGCGATCGCCCTGGCGCTGGCCCTGGCGGCGCCCTTCTACGGCTACCCGGTGTTCCTGATGAAGCTGCTGTGCTTCGCCCTGTTCGCCTGCGCCTTCAACCTGCTGATCGGCTTCACCGGCCTGCTGTCGTTCGGCCACGCCGCCTTCTTCGGCAGCGCCGGTTATGTCGCCGGCAACATGCTCAAGTCGCACGGCTGGCCCTTCGAGCTGGGCCTGCTGGCCGGCGTCGTCGCCGCCGCGCTGATCGGCCTGGTGATGGGCGCGCTGGCGATCCGCCGCCAGGGCATCTACTTCTCCATGATCACCCTGGCGCTGGCCCAGGTGGTGTCCTACTTCGCGCTGCGCGCCGGCGAGCTGACCGGCGGCGAGGACGGCCTGCAGGGCGTTCCACGTGGAAAACTGCTCGGCGTCGTCGACCTGGCCAACGACACCGTGCTGTACTACGTCGTGCTGGCCATCGCCGTGGCCGGCTTCATGTTGATCGTGCGCACCGTGCATTCGCCCTTCGGCCAGGTGCTCAAGGCGATCAAGGAGAACGAGCCGCGCGCCATCTCGCTGGGCTACGACGTCGACCGCTACAAGCTGATGGCCTTCGTGCTGTCGGCCGCGCTGGCCGGCCTGGCCGGCGCCACCAAGACCGTGGTGCTGGGCTTCGAGACCTTGACCGACGTGCACTGGACCATGTCCGGCCTGGTGATCCTGATGACCCTGGTGGGCGGCATGGGCACCCTGGCCGGCCCGATCCTCGGCGCGGTGATCATCATCGCGCTGGAGAACAAGCTGGGCGACCTGGGCACCTTCATCGCCACCCACACCGGCATCGAATGGTTCAACACGCTGGGCGAGGCGGTCAGCATGGTGACCGGGCTGATCTTCATCGCCTGCGTGCTGTTGTTCCGGCGCGGCATCATCGGCGAGGTGGTTGCCCGCTTCGCCAGCAAAGCCGGCAGCAAGCCGGCGTAGTTTGCGGCAGCGCCGGGCCTTCTGTCCGGCGTTTTCATTTTCAACATGCTTTGTCAGTCGTCCCCGCCCGGCCGCGCGCCGGGGTGGGACCGCCACGTCCGCCGCCCCGGCGGAGCGCGGGCAGACGGGAGGTCGAGGCCGGCAAGGCGCCGGGCGCAATGTGGCGGCAGCTGTTTCGATGCACCTATTTTTGAACCACGGAAAGAGGATGACATGAAGAATAAGACTAGCAGTAAGAGCAATCAGGGCAAACGCGGCACCATGGTCCGCAGCGCGCGCCACACTCTGGCGCTGGCCGGCGCCGGGCTGGCGCTGGCCTCCTGCGGCGGCGGCAAAACCATCCCGGAAGAACTGAACACGCTGCCCACCTATCTCGGCGCGATCAGCAGCACCAACTACGACGGCGCCAGCGACGACCTGCTGACCGCCGGCCTGGGCAAGACCGGCCTGGCCGCCGCCGCCGCGCCGGCCTACGCCGATCCGCTCAAGCCGACCGCCGCCGAGCTGCGCCGCAACGCCATCTACGCCAACTACCGGGCCGTGCTCGACATCGCCGCCAACAGCGGCTACGGCACGCTGTACGGCCCCAACGTCGACGCCAAGGGCAACGCCGGCAGCGGCGAGGGCAAGATCGCCGGCAGCGAATACCTGGCCTACAGCGACGACGGCAGCGGCAACCAGAACGTCACGCTGATGGTGCAGGTGCCGGCAGGCTTCGACCCGGCCAACCCCTGCATCGTCACCGGCACCTCAAGCGGCTCGCGCGGCATCTACGGCGCCATCGGCAGCTCCGGCGAATGGGGCCTGAAGAACAACTGCGCCGTCGCCTACGCCGACAAGGGCAGCGGCATCGGCCTGTACACCTTCGACGACGACAGCGTCAACCTGCAAAACGGCGTGCGCGCCAGCCGCACGGCGGCCGGCAAGAACGCCATCTTCGCGCCGGTGCTGACGGACGCCCAGCGCGTCGCGATGAACAATATGCCCGGGCGCCTCGCCTTCAAGCACGCCCACTCGCAGCAGAACCCGGAGAAGGACTGGGGCAAGAACACCCTGCAGGCGGTCGAGTTCGCCTACTACGTGCTCAACGAGAAATACGGCACCCTGGCCAGCGACGGCAAGAGCCACATCGTGCGCTTCAAGCCGGCCAACACCATCACCATCGCCTCGAGCATCTCCAACGGCGGCGGCTCGGCGCTGCTGGCCGCCGAGCAGGACAGCAAGGGCCTGATCAGCGGCGTCGCCGTGACCGAGCCGCAGATCCAGCCCAAGAGCGCCAGCGGCTACACGGTGCGCCAGGGCGGCGCGCCGGTCGGCGCCCAGGGCAAGCTGTTGTACGACTACTTCACCTATGCCGCGCTGTACCAGCCCTGTATCGCCTCGAGCGCCGCCAACCCCGGCCGCTGCGCCTCGCTGGCGGCCAAGGGACTGCTGAGCGGCGCCGACCTGCCGGCGCGCCAGGCCGACGCCAAGGCGCGCCTGCGCGCCTTCGGCTGGCAGCCGGAAAGCGAGCCCTTGCAGGCCGCCCACGCCGGCACCAACATCCTGGTGGCGGTGACCTACGCCAACGCCTACGGCAAGTTCTCCGTGGCCGACAAGGTCTGCGGCTTCGGCTTCGGCACCACCGACGCCAGCGGCCAGATGATCACCATGCCGGCGGCCACCAAGGCCAACAGCTTCGCCACGCAGAACGGCATCCCCGGCGGTGTGGTCTACGACAACTCGATCATGGATTTTGGTCTCTACGTGCCGGTCGGCTACGCCTTCGGCCGTTCGCCCAGCACCTTCGAGGATGACCAGTCGCTCGACGGCTTCCTCTGCCTGCGCTCGCTGGCCACCGGTGTCGACACGATTACCGGCGCCCCGCTCAGCGGCGAGCTGGCGACGCAGAGCGCGCGTGTGCGCGCCGGCATGGCCGAGGTGGCCGCCAGCGGCAATCTGCGCGGCAAGCCGGCGATCATCGTGCATGGCCGCAGCGACACGCTGATCGTCATCAACCACGCCTCGCGCGCCTATCTGGGCCTGAACGCGCTGGCCGAGGGCGCGGCCAGCAAGCTGCGCTACATCGAGGTCACCAACGGCAACCACTTCGACTCCTTCACCAGCGCCGTGCCGAGCTTGATCATTCCGCTGCACGTGTACCTGAACCGCGCCCTCGACGCCCTTTACGCCAACCTGAAGAACCCGACCGGCTCGCCGTTGCCGCCGTCGCAGGTGGTGCGCACGGTGACGCGGGCCGACGCGACGACGCCGATCACCGTCGCCAACGTGCCGGCGATCGCCACGGCGCCGACGCCGGCCAACGCGATCGTGGTCAGCGGCACCACGGTGGACGTGCCTAACTAGCGCTTACTGTCTGAGCAATATTGCCGTCGCTGGAGCAGGGCGGTGGTGCAGAAGGTTCTTCCCGGTAATCCGTGAAGAACCTTTTTTTTGCCCCGCACCCCGCTACGCCTCGGGGTCTGACCCCACGGGGTCAGACCCCTTGGTTTGTGGGGTAAGGCCGGCGTCCCGATACGCCGGGCTACAGCGCGGCGGCGTAGATGGCGCGGGCGTCGGCGCGCCTCACCTCGCGCGGGTTGTTGCCCAGCAGGCGGGTTTGCAGCATGGCGTCGTCGGCCAGCCGGTCCAGGTCCGCCTCTTTGATGCCGACCTGCTGCAGCGTGCGCTCGATGCCGGTCAGGATGGCGATTTGTTGCATCGCAACAGCCAGCGCCTCGGCCCTGGCCTCGACGCTGCCGCTGGCCTGCGGCACCACGATGGCGGCCAGCTCGGCGTACAGCGGCGCCGCCGCCGGCGCGTTGAAGCGCAGCACGTGCGGCAGCACCAGCGAGTTCGATAGGCCATGTGGCACGTGGAACACGCCGCCGATCGGATAGGCCAGCGCGTGCACCGCCGCCACCGGCGCGTTGGCGAAGGCCTGGCCGGCCAGCATGGCGCCGAGCAGCATGGCCTGGCGCGCCGCCAGGTCGGCGCCGTTCTCGCAGACGCGCAGCAGGTTGGCCGACAGCAGGCCCAGCGCCTGGCGCGCCAGCATGTCCGACAGCGGGTTCTTCTTGTGCCGGCTGGTGTAGGCCTCGATGGCGTGCACCATGGCGTCGATGCCGGTGGCGGCGCTGACGCGGGCCGGCAGGCCCAGCGTCAGCTCGGCGTCGAGGATGGCCAGGTCGGCATACAACTGCGGCGCCACCACGCCCATCTTGCTGGTGGCGCCGGTGGTGACGATGGCGATGTTGGTCACCTCGGAACCGGTGCCGGCGGTGGTGGGGATCTGCACCAGCGGCAGGCGGCCGTTGCCGCCGTTGTTGCGAACATTGCCGCAGACCTTGCCAATACCGTAGATGTCGGCCAGCTGCTGGCCGCCGCCGGCCAGCACGGCGATCAGCTTGGCGACGTCCATCGAGCTGCCGCCGCCGAGGCCGATGACGATGTCGGCCTCGTGCCGGCGCGCCGCCGCCACCGCCTCCAGCACCACGTGCTCGGGCGGATCGGCCACCACCTCGGTGTACAGATGCACCTGGATGCCGGCGGCGATCAGGCTGTCGCGCGGCCCCTCGACCAGGCCGGTGGCGAGGAAGCCGGGGTCGGTCACCAGCAGCGCCTGGCGCGCGGTGGGGAAGTGCTGCCGCACGTACTCGCCCAGCCGGCGCGCCGCGCCGGCCTCCGAAACGATGTGGGCGACGGTGCTGAAGGCGAAGGCTGGCGAGCTGGTCATGGCTGGGTCCGCGTTGGTGGTTTGACTGGTGGATCGCGTGAATGTTCCACGTGAAGCTTACACCAAGCGCCGGCCTTATGCGCAATCGGCATGGCTTGCACGGGCAGGGCGCTTGGATTCTTTCGTACAATGTTAGCCTTGTTTCCTTTTGTTAAGGCTGGTGCGGTATGGTGGATTATCTGGTGTTGGGCGTGGCCGCCTTCGGCGCGGGTCTGGTCGACGCGGTGGTGGGGGGAGGGGGATTGATCCAGATCCCGGCCTTGTTCTCGGTGTTCCCCAACATGGCGCCGGCCACCCTGATCGGCACCAACAAGCTGGCCAGCATCTTCGGCACCGGCGTGGCGGCGGTCAGCTACGCGCGCCGCGTGCGCATCGCCTGGTCGACCGCCGCGCCGGCCGCCGTTGCCGCGCTGGTGTTCGCCTTCCTCGGCGCCTTCGTCGTCACCCGCGTCTCGCCCGACTTCATGCGCGCCCTGCTGCCGGTGGTGCTGGTCGCCGTGGCCGTCTACACCTTCGCCAAGAAGGACTTCGGCAGCGTCCACGCGCCCATGCACAGCGGCCGGCGCGAGCAGATGCTGGCGCTGCTGATCGGTTCGGCCATCGGCTTCTACGACGGCTTCTTCGGCCCGGGCACCGGCAGCTTCCTGGTGTTCCTGTTCGTCCGCGTGTTCGGCTTCGACTTCCTCGGCGCCTCGGCGGTGGCCAAGGTCGTCAACGTCGCCTGCAACTTCTCCGCGCTGGTCTGGTTCGGCTACAGCGGCCACCTGGTCTGGCAGCTGGGCCTGACCATGGCGATCTGTCAGATCGCCGGCTCGGTGATCGGCTCGCGCCTGGCGATCAAGCACGGCAGCGGCTTCGTGCGCAAACTGTTCCTGCTGGTGGTGTCGATCCTGATCGTCAAGACAGGCTACGACGCCTGGATGCGCTGGTAGATGCGCTGGTAGAACCCCGGGACGCGCGCCACTGTTTCACGTGGAACAAAGCGGTCGCTAGGGCAGGGCGCCGGGTCAAACCGGCGCCCTTTTTCATCCCCGATCAATGTTCCACGTGGAACAGCGGGCGGCGCGCAAGGGCCCTTGCTGGTGAAAATTTGAGCAGAAAAAAGTCGCGGCAGCAAAAAGACTCTATAATCTGACCTTAATCCCTTCGCATTTACCAATCCCATCATGCTATTTCCTACTGAATTCGACGTTATCGTTGTCGGCGGCGGTCACGCCGGCACCGAGGCGGCCCTCGCTTCTGCCCGCATGGGCCAGAAGACTCTGTTGCTGACGCATAACATAGAGACCCTGGGCCAGATGTCGTGCAACCCCTCCATCGGCGGTATCGGCAAAGGCCACTTGGTCAAGGAAGTCGACGCCATGGGCGGCGCCATGGCGATCGCCACCGACGAGTCCGGCATCCAGTTCCGCATCCTCAACTCGTCCAAGGGGCCGGCCGTGCGCGCCACCCGCGCCCAGGCCGACCGCATCCTGTACAAGCAGGCCATCCGCTCGCGGCTGGAGAACCAGCCCAACTTGTGGCTGTTCCAGCAGGCCGTCGACGACCTGATGGTGGAGGGCGACCGCGTGGTCGGCGCCGTCACCCAGATCGGCGTCAAGTTCCTCGCCCGCGCCGTCGTGCTGACGGCCGGCACCTTCCTCGACGGGAAGATCCACGTCGGCCTGAACAACTACTCGGCCGGCCGCGCCGGCGACCCGCCGGCCATCTCGCTGTCGGCCCGCCTGAAGGAACTCAAGCTGCCGCAGGGCCGCCTGAAGACCGGCACGCCGCCGCGCATCGACGGCCGCAGCATCGACTTCTCGCAAATGAGCGAACAGCCGGGCGACCTCGATCCGGTGCCGGTGTTCTCCGTCATGGGCAACGCCGCCATGCACCCGCGGCAAATGCCGTGCTGGGTCACCCACACCAACACGCAGACCCACGACATCATCCGCGCCGGCCTCGACCGCAGCCCGATGTACACCGGCGTCATCGAGGGTGTCGGCCCGCGCTACTGCCCGTCGATCGAAGACAAGATCCACCGCTTCGCCTCCAAGGAATCGCACCAGATCTTCCTCGAACCTGAGGGCCTGACGACCAACGAGTTCTATCCAAACGGCATCTCCACCAGCCTGCCCTTCGACGTGCAGATCGCCCTGGTGCGCTCGATGAAGGGGATGGAAAACGCCCACATCCTGCGTCCCGGCTACGCCATCGAATACGACTATTTCGACCCGCGCGGCCTGAAGGCCTCGCTGGAAACCAAGGCCGTGCAGGGCTTGTACTTCGCCGGCCAGATCAACGGCACCACCGGCTACGAAGAGGCGGCGGCGCAGGGCATGCTGGCCGGCCTCAACGCCGCGCTGCAAACCTCCGGCCGCGAGGCCTGGACGCCGGCCCGCTCCGAGGCCTACCTCGGCGTGCTGGTCGACGACCTGGTCACCCAGGGCGTGCAGGAGCCGTACCGCATGTTCACCAGCCGCGCCGAGTACCGCCTCAGCCTGCGCGAGGACAACGCCGACATGCGCCTGACCGAGATCGGCCGCCAGCTCGGCTGCGTCGGCGACGCCCAGTGGGCAGCCTTCGAAACCAAGCGCGAAGCGGTCGAACTGGAGCTGCAACGCCTGCGTTCCACGTGGGTCAATCCGCGCATTCTGGCGGCCGCCGAATCGGAGCGCGTGATCGGCCAGGCGATCGAACGCGAGTACTCGCTGGCCGATCTGTTGCGCCGTCCGAACGTCGAATACGAGACCCTGATGAGCATGTGCGGCATCGACGGCCAGGTGCTCGGCGGTCCCGGCGTGGCCGATATCGCGGTGCAGGAACAGGTCGAAATCCAGCTGAAATACGCCGGCTACATCGACCGCCAGACCAAGGAAGTGGAGCGCCACGAGCACTACGAGAACCTCAAACTGCCCGAAGGTTTCAACTATCTGGACATCACCGCGCTGTCGGTCGAGGTGCGCCAGAAGCTGCACGCGCAGCGTCCGGAAACCCTGGGCCAGGCCTCGCGCATTTCCGGCGTGACCCCGGCGGCGATCTCGCTGCTGTTGGTGCACCTGAAAAAAGTCGGCTTCGGCGGGTTCTTGAATCAAAAGGATGAGGTTGTTCAATGAAGCAGTTTGACCGGGCCACGTTGGCGCAAGTACTGAAAAATGGCATCAAAGAGTTGCAACTGGAATTGAGCGAGGCGCAGGAAGAGCAGTTGCTGGACTACCTGGCGCTGCTGTTCAAGTGGAATTCGGTGTACAACCTGACCTCGCTGCGCGACCCGATGCAGATGGTGACCCACCACCTGCTCGACTCGCTGGCGGCGGTGCCGGCCTTCAAGGGCGCGACGAATGTGCTCGACGTGGGCGCCGGTGGCGGCCTGCCGGGCATGGTGTTGGCGATCGCCCGGCCGGATATGAAAGTGTCGATGATCGACACGGTGCACAAGAAGACCGCGTTTTTGACCCAGGTGAAGGCCGAACTGGGCCTGGCCAACGCCACGGTGTACACCATGCGGGTCGAGCAGTTGCAGGTCAAGCAGCAGTTCGACGTGATCACCTCGCGCGCCTTCGCCGACCTGTCCGACTTCGTCAACTGGTCGGGCCATCTGCTGGCCGAGGGCGGTCAATTCATCGCCTTGAAAGGGGTGGCGCCGCCGGACGAGCGCGAGCGACTGCCGAGCGACTGGAAAGTGGTGGATTTACAGCCTTTACGGGTGCCCGGGCTGGATGCCGAGCGCCACCTGGTTTTCATCAAGAAGAATTTGAAAACTGACTAAACAATATAAACGGTATAAATTGTTTATTCAGTATAAATTGTATAAATCGTTTATACCGTATTAATAGTATAAATAATATTAATCGTATCGTCGGAACGGCCGCAACGGCCGCCGCGCAGATACCGCACTTTTCACAACAAGAACATACATGGCCAAAATTTTTTGTGTAGCAAATCAAAAGGGCGGCGTGGGCAAGACCACCACCAGTGTCAACCTGGCCGCCGGACTGGCCAAACTGAACCAGCGCGTGCTGCTGGTGGACCTGGACCCGCAGGGCAACGCCACCATGGGCGCCGGCATCAACAAGGCCGGCCTGAAGGCGTCGACCTATGAGGTGATGCTGGGCGAGAGCGATGTCGCCACGGCGCGCCAGCGTTCCGAGGCCGGCCGCTTCGACGTGCTGCCCTCGAACCGCGAGCTGGCCGGCGCAGAAGTCGAGATGGTCGCGCTGGACAACCGCGAGCGCCGCTTGAAGGATGCGCTGGCCCTGGTCGACGGCGAGTACGACTTCATCCTGATCGACTGCCCGCCGGCCTTGTCGATGCTGACCTTGAACGGCCTGTGCGCCGCGCACGGCGTGATCATCCCGATGCAGTGCGAGTACTATGCGCTGGAGGGTTTGTCCGACCTGGTCAACACCATCAAGAAGGTGCATGCCAACCTGAACCCGGACCTGAAGATCATCGGCCTGCTGCGGGTGATGTTCGATCCGCGCATGACGTTGTCGCAGCAGGTCTCGGCCCAGCTCGAGCAGCACTTCGGCGACAAGGTGTTCAACACCATCATCCCGCGCAATGTGCGGCTGGCCGAGGCGCCGTCCTACGGCCTGCCCGGCGTCACCTTCGACCCCTCGTCGAAGGGCGCCCAGGCCTACATCGCCTTCGGCGCGGAGATGGTCGAGCGCATCAAGAAGATGTGAGCGGCGCCGCCCGACACCCAAATACTGCAACACTGACGCAACACTTAGGACAGCATGGCAACCAAAAAACTTAAAGGCCTGGGTCGCGGCCTCGACGCGCTGCTCGGCGGCGACGGCGACCTGAACAATCCGGCGCTCGGCACCCCGTCCGAACTGCCGGTGTCGCAGATGCAGGCCGGCAAATACCAGCCGCGCACCCGCATGGACGAGGGCGGCCTGCAGGAGCTGGCCGCCTCGATCAAAACCCAGGGCATCATGCAACCGATCCTGGTGCGCCCGATCGGCAGCGACACGCTGACCGGCGCCGTCAAGTACGAGATCATCGCCGGCGAGCGCCGCTTCCGCGCCGCCCAGTTGGCCGGCCTGGACAAGCTGCCGGTGCTGGTGCGCGACGTCGACGACCAGGCCGCCGCCGCCATGGCGCTGATCGAGAACATCCAGCGCGAGGACCTCAACCCGCTGGAGGAGGCGCAGGGCATCCACCGCCTGATCACCGACTTCAGCTTCACCCACGAGCAGGCCGCCAACGCGGTGGGCCGTTCGCGCAGCGCCGTCTCCAACCTGTTGCGCCTGATGAACCTGGCCGGCGCGGTGCAAACCATGCTGATGGCCGGCGACATCGACATGGGCCACGCCCGCGCCTTGTTGGCGGTCGACGCCGCCAGCCAGATCAACCTGGCCAACACCGTCGTCGCCAAGCGCCTGTCGGTGCGCGAGACGGAAAAGCTGGTGCAGCGGACCATGGAGGAGCTGAACAATCCAGTTTCCGCAAAGCAAAAGGAAAAGTCGGGCGACATCGTCCGCCTGGAGGAGGAGTTGTCCGACGCGCTGGCCACGCCGGTGGTGTTCAAGATGGGCAGCAAGGGCCGTGGTCAAATGATCATCGACTTCGCCGACCTCGACATCCTCGACGGCGTGCTGGCCCGCCTGCGCGCCTGAGGCAAGCGGGCAGCGACCGACTTCGGTCGCCGCCCGGCCACCCCGTGTTGACAGAGCGTCAACACCACCTCAAGCCGAAGGGCTTGTCATTCCGGCAAGCCCCGATCCCCGCCGCCACCCGGCCTTGCCATCCTGGCAAACCGTGCGATATAACCACAGATGATAAGTCTCGGCCCGCCGACAGCCCCGCGTAAGTAATACTGCGTATCATTACGGCACGTCTGAAGCACACTTGTCGGAAAATCCACCCTGCCACAAAATGGTGCAAGTATTAGGGATTGGGCTCTAAAAGCGTGTCATTCGTGCAGCATTTGCTCTGCTGCAGTGCAGCAATGTTTGACTGGAGTCAGTAAACACACTTATAATCCCGTGTCTTTGGGTATATCGGCTTTTCTGGGAACTTGGCAAGTGAGTGATAAAACACAAAGTATCGCCCAGCCAGTCTTTCGAGTCGTTGCCCTCCAGTTCGCCATCGTCACTGGATTTGCGTTGCTTGCATGGAATATCGGCGACGCGAATAAAGCCTGGTCAGCCGCCTATGGCGGAGCGATCGCAGTCATCGGGAGTCTGATGTACGCGATTATTGTCGCGGGCGGAACAAATGACGCCAAAAAAGCGTTCCGGACGCATGTGCGCGCCGAAATGTTAAAAATATTTATCACGGTAGTGCTGTTCGTGTTGGCACTAGCGCTGTTTCAGTCGGCCGCATGGTTATGGCTGATCTTGGGTTTCGCGGTGGCAACCTTGGCATATTGGTTCTCACTGCTCGCAGTTTAATCACCAAAATCTAAAACTTTTATGACCATAGAAAACGCTGTTGAGGCGGCCCACGAGGCGCCGACTTCCATCGAGTACATCCAGCACCACTTGAGCCACCTGCGCAATGCGGAGAACACCGTCAACCTGGACACGTTCTGGGTTTCGGCGATTCTGGGCCTGATTTTCCTCGGTGTGTTCTACATGGCCTCGCGCCGCGCCACCGCCGGCGTGCCCGGCAAGCTGCAAAACTTCGTCGAAGCCGTCATGGAGCTGGTCAACGAGGTGGTCAATTCGGCCTTCCACGCCAAGAGCAAGGTGATCGCGCCGCTGGCCATCACCATCTTCTGCTGGGTTTGGCTGATGAACGCGATGGACTTCCTGCCCGTCGACCTGCTGCCAAAACTGCTCAGCTACGTCGGCGTGCACAAGCTGCGCGTCGTGCCTACCGCCGACGTCAACCACACTTTCGGCATGTCCTTCGGCGTCATGCTCTGCATTATTGGTTTCTCGATCAAAGCCAAGGGTCTCGGCGGCTGGGGTAAAGAGTTGCTGACCGCGCCGTTCCACGCCCATGGCTTCATGGCCATCGTGCTGGCGCCGGTCAACTTCGCCTTCCAGATGATCGAGTTGCTGGCCAAGCCACTGTCGCTGTCGCTGCGTTTGTTCGGCAATATGTACGCCGGCGAACTGCTGTTTATTCTGATCGCTCTGCTGCCTTGGTGGGCGCAGTGGCTGCTGGGTGGTCCTTGGGTTATCTTCCACATCCTGGTGGTGACCCTGCAAGCGTTTGTGTTTATGGCGTTGACTGTCGTGTACCTGAGCCTCGCGGTTGAGAAGCACTAAGCAACATTGGTTTTACTTTTTTAGTATCTGTAGTCTTTTTAAAATCTTAGGAGAAATATATGCAAGCTCTGATCGCACAAGTACAAGGCATGACCGTTCTGGCCGCAGCAATCATCATCGGCCTGGCAGCCATCGGCACCGCACTCGGTTTCGCAATTCTGGGCGGCAAATTCCTGGAAGCGTCGGCACGTCAACCTGAACTGATGCCACAACTGCAAACCAAACTGTTCGTTATCGCCGGTCTGCTGGATGCGATCTCGATGATCGGCGTCGGCGTTGCCCTGCTGTACACCTTCAGCAACCCGTTCCTGGCTGCTGTTATCGCTGCTGCTGGTAAGTAATTCGCTCCCTTCTAGGAGAAACTTTTAGTTAGGAGCAAAGGTATGGACATCAATATGTCTCTCATCGGTCAGATGATCACCTTCGCGGTGTTGGTCTGGGTTTCGATGAAGTTCGTATTTCCATCGCTGAATGCAGCGTTGGATGAGCGTGCCAAGCGTATCGCTGACGGTCTGGCCGCGGCCGACCAGGGCCAGGCCGCGATGGTCGTCGCTGAAAAGCGCGCCGCCGAGGCGCTGAGCGGTGCACGCGAAGAAGCTTCGCAACGTGTTGCCGACGCTGAAAAGCGCGCGCAATTGGTCGCTGAAGAAATCAAAGCAAATGCACAAGCCGAAGCCGACCGCATCATTGCGCAAGCCAAGGCAGACGCCGATCAGCAAGTGGCCAAGGCTCGCGAAGCACTGCGCGCTCAGGTGGCTGACCTGGCTGTGAAGGGCGCCGAGCAAATTCTGAAGCGCGAAGTTTCCGCAGCGGCACACGCCGACCTGCTGTCGCGCCTCGCTGTCGAGCTGTAATCATGGCAGAAAACGCAACCGTCGCCCGTCCCTACGCGGAAGCTTTGTTCCGCGTAGCCCAAGCAGGTAAGGAATCGTTCAACCTCGCGGCGTGGTCCGAACTGGTGTCAGAATTGGCCCAGATCGGTAGCCACCCCGAGGTGCAAGCGTTCGCACGCAATCCGAAGGCCTCGGAATCCGACGTCGCCGCCGCCATCTTGGCGCTGGTCAAGTCGCCGCTCAACGCGGAAGCCAAAAACTTCCTGGCGATGCTGATCGAAAACGGTCGCATCAGCCTGCTGCCGGAAATCGGCGCCCAATTCCACACCCTGAAAAACAGTGTGGAAGGCGCCGCCGACGCAGACATCTCGAGCGCGTTCGAACTGAGCGCGGCCCAAGTGGCCGAGCTGGTCGCTACGCTGGAAAAGAAATTCAGCCGCAAGTTGAAGCCGGCCGTGACCGTCGATCCTACGTTGATCGGCGGCGTGCGCGTGGTGGTTGGCGATGAGGTGCTCGACACCTCGGTACGCGCCAAGCTGCAGCAAATGCGTGTGGCTTTGGTCGCCTGAGTCCCCGTCGGACTTCGGCCACCGCCTGCTTAGAACAGATTCTTCCCCTCGCGCAAGCTGAGAGAAACACTTTTAGGAGTTAGTATGCAACTCAACCCATCTGAAATCAGCGAGTTGATCAAGAGCCGGATCCAAGGTCTTGACGGCGGCGCTGAAGTGCGTAACCAAGGCACGGTTATTTCCGTCGCCGACGGTATCTGCCGCATCCACGGTCTGTCCGACGTGATGCAAGGCGAGATGCTGGAATTCCCGGGCAACACCTTCGGCCTGGCAATGAATCTGGAGCGCGACTCGGTCGGCTCCGTGATCCTGGGTGCCTACGAGCACATCTCCGAAGGCGACACGGTCAAGTGCACCGGCCGCATTCTGGAAGTGCCGGTCGGTCCCGAGCTGCGTGGCCGTGTGGTCAACGCGCTGGGCCAGCCGATCGACGGCAAAGGCGCCATCGACGCCAAGATGACCTCGGCGATCGAAAAAATCGCCCCGGGCGTGATCGCCCGCGAGTCCGTCTCGCAGCCGATGCAAACCGGCCTGAAGTCGATCGACGCGATGGTACCAATCGGCCGCGGTCAACGCGAACTGATCATTGGTGACCGTCAAACCGGTAAGTCCGCCGTAGCGGTTGATGCGATCATCAACCAAAAAGGTCAGGGCATGACCTGCATCTACGTCGCGATCGGTCAGAAAGCCTCGACCATCAAGAACATCGTGCGTTCGCTGGAACAGCACGGCGCGATGGAGTACACCATTGTTGTCGCCGCTTCGGCCGCCGAATCGGCCGCCATGCAGTACATCTCGGCCTACTCCGGTTGCACCATGGGCGAATACTTCCGCGACCGCGGTGAAGACGCCCTGATCGTCTACGACGATCTGTCCAAGCAAGCCGTTGCCTACCGTCAGATTTCCCTGCTGCTGCGCCGCCCACCAGGCCGCGAAGCCTACCCAGGCGACGTGTTCTACCTGCACAGCCGTCTGCTGGAACGCGCAGCCCGCGTCAACGCCGACTACGTCGAAGCCTTCACCGGCGGCGCAGTCAAAGGCAAGACCGGTTCGCTGACCGCACTGCCGATCATCGAAACCCAGGCTGGCGACGTCTCGGCCTTCGTGCCGACCAACGTGATTTCGATCACCGACGGCCAGATCTTCCTGGAAACCTCGCTGTTCAACTCGGGTGTCCGTCCCGCGATCAACGCCGGTATCTCGGTGTCGCGCGTCGGTGGCGCCGCTCAGACCAAGGTCATCAAAAACCTGTCGGGCGGTATCCGTACCGACTTGGCCCAGTACCGTGAGCTGGCCGCGTTCGCGCAGTTCGCCTCCGACCTGGACGAGTCGACCCGCAAGCAGCTGGACCGTGGCGCCCGCGTCACCGAGCTGCTCAAGCAAGCCCAGTACTCGCCACTGTCGATCTCCCTGATGGCCGCCTCGCTGTTCGCAGTGAACAAAGGCTTCCTCGACGATATCGCGGTCAAGAAGGTACTGCCATTCGAGGCCGGCCTGCACGCTTACTTGAAAACCAAGCAAGCTGCGCTGCTGAGCAAGATCGAAGAGACCAAGCAACTGGACAAAGACGGCGAAGCAGCGCTGTCGGCCGCCATTGCTGACTTCAAGAAATCCGGCGCATTTTAAGCGACACGGCGGTCCCGGCGGCAACGCGGCGGACCGCCACAACGCGCAGAAGGAGTAAGGACTCATGGCAGTAGGCAAAGAGATACGTGGCAAGATCAAGAGCGTAGAGAATACGAAGAAGATCACCAAGGCGATGGAAATGGTCGCCGCATCCAAAATGCGCAAGGCGCAGGACCGGATGCGCGCCGCCCGTCCCTACAGTGACAAGATTCGGAACATCGCCGCCAATCTGGCAAGCGCCAATCCGGAATACACCCACCCGTTCCTGGCCGAAGAAGCCAGCAACGCGGCCAAGGCAGTTGGCTTCATCGTGGTCACGACCGACAAGGGTCTGTGCGGCGGTTTGAACACCAACGTGCTGCGGATGGTGACGGCCAAGTCGCGCGAAGTCGAAGCGGCCGGCAGCAAGGTGCAAGCGGTTGCCATCGGTAACAAGGGTTTGGGATTCTTAAACCGCGTCGGCGTTCCCGTCGTCGCGCATGTAACGCAGATCGGCGACACGCCGCACCTGGAAAAGCTCATCGGACCGGTCAAGGTCATGCTCGAGAAGTTCCAGAACGGCGAGATCGACGCAGTCTATCTGTGCTACACCAAGTTCATCAACACGATGAAGCAGGAGCCGATGGTGGAGCAGTTGCTGCCGCTGCCGGCCGCCAAGAAGCAGGCCGACAAGGGTAATCACAGCTGGGATTACATCTACGAGCCGGATGCCGCTTCCGTGATCGATGAGCTGTTAGAGCGCTATATCGAAGCGCTGGTGTACCAGGCTGTGGCGGAAAACCTGGCGTCCGAGCAATCGGCGCGCATGGTCGCGATGAAGGCAGCAAGTGACAACGCCGGGAGTGTGATCGGCGAACTCAAGCTGATCTACAACAAGACCCGCCAAGCTGCGATTACCAAAGAACTCTCCGAAATCGTCGCCGGTGCGGCTGCGGTTTAAACGAATTTAACTATATTTGAAGGAACGAACATGGCTGATGGCAAAATCGTTCAGTGTATCGGCGCTGTGGTGGACGTTGAGTTTCCCCGCAACGCGATGCCTAAGGTATTCGATGCCTTGAAAATGGCCGGCTCCGAGCTGACCCTGGAAGTACAACAACAGTTGGGCGACGGCGTGGTGCGTACCATTGCCCTGGGCTCGTCCGACGGCCTGCGCCGCGGAATGATGATCCAGAACACCGGCAAGCCTATCATGGTGCCGGTCGGTAAAGCGACCCTGGGTCGCATCATGGACGTGCTGGGCAACCCGATCGACGAATGCGGTCCTGTCTCGCACGAACACGTCGCCTCGATCCACCGCGCGCCTCCTGCCTACGACGAACTGTCGCCATCGCAAGAGCTGCTGGAAACCGGCATCAAGGTGATCGACTTGGTTTGCCCGTTCGCCAAAGGCGGTAAAGTCGGCCTGTTCGGCGGCGCCGGCGTCGGCAAGACCGTCAACATGATGGAACTGATCAACAACATCGCCAAGGCGCACTCGGGTGTTTCCGTGTTCGCCGGTGTGGGTGAGCGTACCCGCGAAGGTAACGACTTCTACCACGAGATGGCCGATGCCAAAGTGGTCGATCTGGAAAACCCAGAGAACTCCAAGGTCGCCATGGTCTACGGCCAGATGAATGAACCGCCGGGCAACCGTCTGCGCGTCGCGCTGACCGGTCTGACCATCGCGGAATCGTTCCGTGACGAAGGCAAGGACGTTCTGTTCTTCGTCGACAACATCTACCGCTTCACCCTGGCCGGTACCGAAGTGTCCGCACTGCTGGGCCGTATGCCTTCCGCCGTGGGTTACCAGCCTACCCTGGCCGAAGAGATGGGCCGTCTGCAAGAGCGCATCACCTCGACCAAGACCGGTTCGATCACCTCGATCCAGGCCGTCTACGTGCCTGCCGATGATTACACCGATCCATCGCCAGCGACCACCTTCGGCCACTTGGATTCGACCGTCGCCCTGTCGCGTGACATCGCCTCGCTGGGTATCTACCCTGCGGTCGATCCACTCGACTCGACCTCGCGCCAGCTGGACCCGCTGGTCGTCGGCCAGGAACACTACGACACCGCCCGTGCCGTACAGATGACCCTGCAACGCTACAAGGAACTGCGCGACATTATCGCCATTCTGGGTATGGACGAGCTGGCACCGGAAGACAAACTGCTGGTTGCGCGCGCACGTAAGATGCAGCGTTTCCTGTCGCAGCCGTTCCACGTCGCTGAAGTGTTTACCGGTTCGCCAGGTAAATACGTTTCGCTGAAAGACACGATCAAGGGCTTCAAAATGATCGCTTCCGGCGAACTCGATCACCTGCCAGAGCAAGCGTTCTACATGGTTGGCACGATCGAAGAAGCCATCGAAAAAGCCAAAAAACTCAACTAATCGTTGAGTTTGGCGCGGCCCCGCCTGCTGGCGGGGCCGCTCAAAACCGATAGGACACACATGGCAAATACTATTCACGTTGACGTGGTTTCCGCCGAGGAGTTGATCTACTCCGGCGAAGCCGAATTCGTCGCGTTGCCGGGCGAGCAGGGCGAGCTGGGGATCTATCCCAAGCACACCCCGCTGATCACCCGCATCCGTCCGGGCGCGGTGCGCATCCAGATTCCAGGTCAAGCGGAAGAAGAGTTTGTCTTCGTCGCCGGCGGCCTGCTGGAAGTGCAGCCGAACTCCGTGACCGTGCTGGCCGACACCGCGGTTCGCGGCAAGGATCTGGACGAGGTCAAGGCGACCGCCGCGAAAAAACGCGCGGAAGAGAACCTGGCCAACAACAGCTCGGGCATCGACTACGCCAAGGCGCAAGCCGAACTGGCGGCGGCGATCGGCCAACTGGCCGCCATCGCCAAGCTGCGCGCGAAGCACTAAGCAAGATCGAGCAGGACAGCAGCAATGCGAAGAAAGGCAGCCTCGGCTGCCTTTTTTTACGCCTGCTGGTATTGGTCCGCCGGGCCCGCCGCGCGGACCTTACGTGTCAATCGCGCCCCTGCATGGCGCGCTTGCGCGGCGCGCGCATGATCGCCTTCCACTTGGCCCGCTCGGCGATGCGTTCGAGCGGGGTTTGCTCGACCAGGCGGGCCTGGCGCAGCAGCTTGTGGTAGTTGCGCAGGCGGTCGGCGTCGACCGCGCCGCGCACCGCGCAGCCGGGCTCGCCGTCGTGGCGGCAGTCGCGGAACTGGCAGCGCGCCGCCAGCGCGGCGATGTCGTCGAAGCTTGCCGCCAGCGTTTGCTCGTCGGCGTCCGGCTGCCAGCTGCGCAGGCCCGGCGTGTCGATGATGCAGGCGCCGCCTGCGCAGCGGTGCAGCGAGCGCGCGGTGGTCGTGTGGCGGCCGCGGCCGTCGTCGGCGCGCACTGCGCCAGTCGCCTGCGTCGCATGGCACAGGGTGTTGGTCAGCGTCGACTTGCCGGCGCCGGACGAGCCCAGCAGCACCAGCGTTTGGCCGGCGCCCAGCCAGGGCGCCAGCTGGGCGGCGGCGTCGCCGCTCAGGCCGTTGAGGGCGAGCAGCGGCAGATGCGCCGGCAGGCGTTGGCGCAGCTGCTGCATGCGCGCCGCCACGTCGACGCCGATGTCGGCCTTGCTCATCACCACCACCGGCGCCACGCCGGCGGCGTGCACCATGCTCAGGTAGCGTTCCAGCCGGCGCGGGTTGAAGTCGTGGTCCAGGCCCATCACCAGCAAGGCGGTGTCGACATTGCTGGCGATGGCCTGGCGCTGGCCGGCGCTGTCGCGGCGGGCGAGGTGGCTGAGCGGTTCAAGCCGGCGGGTGATCCATTGTTCGCCGTCGGCGCGGCCGTCGACCAGCACCCAGTCGCCGACGGCCAGCGCCAGGCCCCGCAGTTGTAGCTCCTTGAGCAGGGCGGGCAGGACGCGCGCGCTGCTCTCGTCGTGGCCGTCGTGGACGCCGAGGCGGTCGCGCTGGACGGCGCTGACGCGCAGCAGCCTGGCGTCGGGCGGCGGGTTGTCGAGCAGGTGGAGCTGGCTGGCGATGCTGTGGTTCAGTCCGATCAGGCGCAGGCTGGCGAAATCGATGTTAGTCATGATGTGTGTGTTCCTGGTTGCGGTATCGAAGGCGCGCCGTATAGGCGCGCGCGAACACCGTCAGTCGCGCGGCGGCGACGGACGGGAGGCAAACGGAAGTCGGCGGCGCGATGATTCGCGCGTCAACACATCAGGCTGGTGTAGCGGTCGGCGAGTAGTGCTGCCGGGATGGTGACGAGGAAATCAGGCGGCCGACAAGGGGGCAAGGTCCAGCTGGCGCATAGTGTGATCTCCTTAATATAGTGTGATTGGCAAGTGTGGCATTTCAAGCCGCACAGGTCAACGATTGTTTGCCGCTTGGCAGCTGCGGCGGTAGTCGGCCGGCGGCTTGCCGACCAGCTTTTCAAAGTCGGAGGTGAAGTGGGCCTGGTCGAAGTAGCCCAGCGCCTGCGCCAGCTTAGCCAGGTCGGGCTCGTCGCCCTTGGCCAGGCGGTCGGCGGCGTCCTGCAGGCGGTTGCGGCGGATCGCCCATTTCGGGCTGACGCCGACATAGTCCATGAACAATTGCTGCAGGCTGCGCAGGCCGAGGCCGGCCTGCTCGGCCAGCTGCTCGGCGCGGGTGATGTCCGGCCGCGCCCGCAGCAGGGCCAGGATGGCGTCGATACGCTCGACCTGGGCGTCGGCCGGCGGCAGCGCGCGGCGCAGCACGGCGCCGGCGGCGGCCAGCATGGCGGCGTCGTCGACCGCGTCGAGTACGGCGCGCTCGTCGGCCGCGCCGTCGCCGCCGAACAGGGGCGCCAGCGGCATGGTGCGGTCGGTCAAGGTTTTCAGTTTGTCGCCGAGGAAGCCGCGAAAGCCGCCGGCGCGGAAGCGCAGGCCGAGCACCTTGCCGCTGCCCTGCAAGGTGTAGTCGAAGGCGCCGGTGACGACGCCGAACACGGCAGTGCGCTCGCGGTCGAACACCAGGTTGACGCAGGGGTGGGGCAGGGTGCGTTGCACGTGCGTGACGCCCTCGGGCAGGCGCCATTCGACCAGCCAGAAGAAGTCGAGGAAGGGGGCCAGGTCGGCCTCCGGTAGATAGCGTTCCAGGCGGAAGGCCTGTTGCGCAGCGGCCGGGTTGACCACGCCTTTGGGCGCTTCGGTGAGTGCGTGCAAGGTGCTCATGGCGATGTGCGGTGCGGTGCAATTTTTTCTGCGCCGCCTTCGTGTTTTTACAAGACCGCCATCATAGCAAGAGTTAATATGGTCGTCTTGACAACGCAACGGAGACCAGCGTGACACCAGCCCTGACCCTGTTCCACACCCCCTACTCGCGCTCCAGCGGCACGCTGGCCTTGCTGGAGGAACTGCACGCCGAATACGCACTGCATCTGGTGAACCAGAAGAAGGGCGAGCAGCGCCAGCCCGAGTATCTGGCGGTCAATCCGATGGGCAAGGTGCCGGCCCTGTTGCACGGCGAGGCGCTGGTGACCGAACAGGTCGCCATCTTCATCTATTTGGCCGACCTGTATCCGCAGGCCAAGCTGGCGCCGGCCATCGGCGATCCGCTGCGCGGTCCCTATCTGCGCTGGATGGCCTTCTACGGTTCCTGCTTCGAGCCGGCGGTCTGCGACTTCTCGCTCAAGCGCGAACCGGCGCCGCAGTCTGGTTGCCCCTACGGCGACTACCAGACCACGCTCGACACCTTGACCGCGCAACTGGCCAAGGGGCCGTATCTGCTGGGCGACACCTTCAGCGCCGCCGACGTGCTGTGGGCCAGCTCGCTGTCCTGGATCGTCGCCTTCAAGATGGTGCCGGAACTGCCGCTGATCACCGCCTACATCGAGCGCGTCAACCAGCGCCCGGCGATGCAAAAGGCGGCCGCCAAGGACGCCAAGCTGTACGCAGCCCAAGCCCCGGCGTAAGCAGGCACCACAGGGGCGGCTAGGCTGACCTGCCAGCCGCCTCCGCCCGCAGGTCCCAGCCCGGAATGTTCGGATAGTATCTGGTCGAACGGCCGTTGCCTGCGCGCAGCAACAAACCCCAGTCCTCCAGTTCGCTCAGGTCGCGCGACGCACTCGCCCGCGAGGTGCCGGTGAGGCTTTCATACTTCTTGGTGCTCATGCCGCCTTCAAAGCCGCCGGGGCCGGCATCGAGCAGCACGTTGAGCACTTTGCGTTGGCGTGGCGACAGTTCCTTGTCGCCGTGGGTACGCCAGAAGCGGCCCTTCGCCATTGCCTCGTCAATGATCAGCGCGGCCTGCTCGCAGGCCGCGCGGACTTGGGTGACGAACCAGACGACCCAGGCCGTCACATCCAAGCCGCCGCTCTGCGCACGTTCCAGCTCGATGTAATAGTCTTCTCGCTTTGCCAGCAGACCTTGCGAGATGCGCATCAGTCGGCTGGTCTCGCCGCTGTCCCGCGCCAGCACCAGATCGATGATGACGCGGCCGACGCGGCCGTTGCCGTCCTCGAAAGGGTGCACGGTCTCAAACCACAGATGGGCAAGCGCCGCCCGCACCAGGCTGTCGCCGTTGCCGTCGTGGTTGAACCAGTCCAGCATGGACTCCATCTCCGCCGCCACCATGGAGGAGGGCGGCGCTTCGTAGTGCACTTTTTCGTGGCCGATGCGGCCGCTGACGATTTGCATCGGCTCGGTATGCTCGCGATAGGCGCCAACGCGGATTTTGCTCATGCCGGAGTAACCGGTTGGAAACAACGCGGCCTGCCAGGCGTGCAAACGTTCATGGCTGAGTGGTGCTGCGGCCAGGTTGACGGCGTCGTCCATGATGTCGAGCAGGCCATCGATATGTCGCGGGACACTCGGTCCCGGTTGACTGGCAACACCCAGGCGCCGGGCGACGGACGAGCGAACCGCCAACAAGTCCAGACGCTCGCCCTCGATGGCGGCTGTTGCCACCGCCTCCTGGCTCCAGGCCTCGGCCGCGAGCGTACGGCGCTGATCGAAGCCGAGCGCGCTCAGCTTTCCTTCGACCACGCCCTGGGCGCGCCGGGCGAGCGCGACTTCGGCGCCGACCACGGCGCCGTCGTAGCGCATGGCTGGCCAGTCCGGGTCCTGCCAGATGAAGTGGGGGGCGTCCATCAATTGCTCTTGAAGGGGGAGGTGAGGCGAATATAGCACATAATCGACTCATATTTTGAGTCGATTATGTCGGTCGAACGCCTCACACCTGCACCGGTTCCCTCAAGTCCTGAGGCGGTTTGACGGGCCAAGCGGCACCGTCGCGTCGCGCCTATTTGTTCTTGTTGAACACGTCGACGCAGACGGCCGCCAGCAGCACCAAGCCCTTGATGACCTGCTGGTAGTCGATGCCGATGCCCATGATGGACATGCCGTTGTTCATCACGCCCATGATGAAGGCGCCGATCACCGCGCCCATCACCTTGCCGACCCCGCCCGAGGCCGAGGCGCCGCCGATGAAGCAGGCGGCGATCACGTCCAGCTCGAAGCCGACGCCGGCCTTCGGCGTGGCGGTGTTGAGCCGGGCGGCGAAGACCAGGCCGGCGACGGCGGCCAGCACGCCCATGTTGACGAAGGTGTAGAAGCTGACCCGCTCGGTGCGGATGCCCGACAGCCGCGCCGCCTTCTCGTTGCCGCCGACGGCGTAGACGCGGCGCCCAGGCACGGTGCGCTGGCTGACGAAGGTGTAGGCCAGGATCAGCAGGGCCATCAGCGCCAGCACGTTGGGGATGCCCTTGTACGAGGCCAGCAGGTAGCTGAAGTAGACCAGCGTGGCGCCGAACACGGCCAGCTTGGCCAGGAAGAAGCCGTAGGGTTCCGTGTCCATGCCGTGGCGCTGCTGGCCGGCGCGGCCGCGCAGTTGCAGCACGAGCATCAGCACGGCGCCGGCGACGCCCAGCAGCAGCGAGCCCAGGCGCAGGTCGGCGTGGCCGAAGGGGTCGGGCAGGAAACCCGAGCTGAGCAGCTGGAAGCCGTCCGGGAAGGGGCCGAGCGACTGGCCCTCCAGCACGGCCAGGGTCAGGCCCTTGAACACCAGCATACCGGCCAGGGTGACGATGAAGGAGGGGATCTTCAGGAAGGCGACGAAATAGCCCTGGGCGGCGCCGATCAGGGCGCCGGCCAACAGGCACAGCACGCTGGCGGCGACGAAGTGCAGCTGGAACTTGACGATCAGCACCGCCGCCAGCGCGCCGACGAAGCCGACCACCGAGCCGACCGACAGGTCGATGTGGCCGGCGACGATGACCAGCAGCATGCCCAGCGCCATGATGACGACGTAGCTGTTCTGCAGCACCAGGTTGGTCAGGTTGAGCGGCTGCAGCAGGGTGCCGTCGGTCATCACCTGGAAGAAGGCCATGATGGCCACCAGCGACAGCAGCATGCCGTAGTCGCGCATATTGTTTTTCAGGAAGCCCTGGTGGCGCCGCGCCGGCGCGTCGGGGTCGTTGGCCGGCTGGCCGTGGCCACCGGCCGGGCCGGCGTCGCGGCCGGAATTGTTGCCGGAATTGTGACCGGGCTCGGCGGCCGGCGTCGCGGCCGGCGCAGCGGCCTCCGCCGGCGCGGCGGCCGGCGGCGTGCCGACCAGTTTTAAATCGAGTTGCTTACCCATCTCATTCTCCATGATTGACGATCGCGTGCATGATCTTTTCCTGCGTCGCCTCGGCCGCGTCCATTTCGGCCGCGAAACGGCCCTCGTTCATCACATAGATCCGGTCGCACATGCCGAGCAGCTCGGGCAGTTCCGACGAGATCATGATGATGCTTTTGCCCTCGGCCACCAGGGCGTTGATGATGCTGTAGATTTCGTACTTGGCGCCGACGTCGATGCCCCGGCTCGGCTCGTCCAAAATCAGCACGTCCGGCGCCGAGAACAGCCACTTGGCCAGCACCACCTTCTGCTGGTTGCCGCCGGACAGGTGCAGCGTCTTCTGCCGCACGCCCGAGCAACGGATGCGCAGGCGCTGGCGGTAGCCGTCGGCCACCTTGTACTGGCGGGCGCGGTCGATCACCTGGCGCGCCGCCACGCCGGCCAGGTTGGCCAGGCTGATGTTGCTCTGGATATCCTCCTCGAGCAGCAGGCCGAGCGCCTTGCGGTCCTCCGTCACGTAGGCCAGGCCGTGGCTGATCGCCTTGCTGACGCTGCTGACGTCGATCTCCACGCCGTTCTTGCGCACGCTGCCGCTGATGCGCCGGCCGTAGGAACGGCCGAAGATGCTCATCGCCAGCTCGGTGCGGCCGGCGCCCATCAGGCCGGCGATGCCGACCACCTCGCCCCGGCGCGCGTGCAGGCTGACCTGCTTGACCACCGCGCGGTCGCTCTGCTCGGGGTGGAACACCTGCCAGTCGCGCACCTCGAAGACGGTGGCGCCCGGTTGCCGCGGCCGCGCCGGGTAGCGCTCGGCCATCTGCCGGCCCACCATGTGCTCGATGATGCGGCTCTCGCTGATGGTGCCGAGGCGGCAGTCGTAGCTGTGCACGGTGTTGCCGTCGCGCAGCACGGTGATGGCGTCGGCGACGCGCGAGATCTCGTTGAGCTTGTGCGAGATCAGGATCGCCGCGATGCCCTGGCGCTGCAGCTCCAGCAACAGGTTGAGCAGGGCGTCGCTGTCGCTCTCGTTGAGGCTGGCGGTGGGCTCGTCGAGGATCAGCAGCTTGACCTCCTTGCACAGCGCCTTGGCGATCTCGACCAGCTGCTGCTGGCCGACGCCGAGTTGGTTGACCGGCGTCTCCGGCGACACGGCCAGGCCGACCCGGCGCAGCAGCTCGCCGCTGCGGCGGCGCATCTGCTCGCGGTCGATCACGCCGAAGCGGGTCGGCTCGTTGCCCAGGAACAGGTTCTCGGCCACCGACAGCAGCGGCACCAGGGCCAGCTCCTGGTGGATGATGATGATGCCCTGGCGCTCGCTGTCGCGGATGTCGCGGAACTCGCGCAGGCGGCCGAGGAACTCGATGTCGCCGCTGTAGCTGCCGTAGGGATACACGCCGCTGAGCACCTTCATCAGGGTCGACTTGCCGGCGCCGTTCTCGCCGACGATGGCGTGGATCTCGCCGGCGCGCACCGTCAGGTCGACGTGGTCGAGGGCGACCACGCCGGGGAAGGTCTTGCGGATGCCCCGCATTTGCAACAGTGCGTCCATGTCAGCGGATCTGCGCGTCGGTGTAGTAGCCGCTGTTGGTGACCAGCACCTCCTTCCAGTTCGACTTGTCGACCGTCACCGGTTTGAGCAGGTAGGACGGCACCACCTTGACGCCGTTGTTGTAGGTCTTGCTGTCGTTCACCTCGGGCACCTTGCCGCTGAGGATGGCGTCGACCATGTTGACGGTGACCTTGGCCAGCTCGCGGGTGTCCTTGAACACGGTGGCGCGCTGCTCGCCGCGCAGGATCGACTTGACCGAGGGGATCTCGGCGTCCTGGCCGGTGACCACCGGCATCGGCAGCGCCGGCGTGCCGTAGCCCACCCCCTTCAGCGAGGACAGGATGCCGATGCTCAGGCCGTCGTACGGCGACAGCACGGCGTCGACCCGCTCCTTGCCGTAGTAGGCGCTGAGCAGGTTGTCCATGCGCGCCTGGGCCACCGCGCCGTCCCAGCGCAGGGTGGCGACCTTCTCCATGCCGAGCTGCTTGCTGCGCACCACCAGCTTGCCCTGGTCCATATACGGCTTGAGCACCGACAGGGCGCCGTTGTAGAAGAAGTGGGCGTTGTTGTCGTCGGCCGAGCCGCCGAACAGCTCGACGTTGAACGGCCCCTTGGCGTGTTTCAGGTCGAGCGCCTTCTCGATGTAGGCGGCCTGCTGCACGCCGACCTGGAAGTTGTCGAAGGTGGCGTAGTAGTCGACGTTCTTCGAGCCACGGATCAGGCGGTCGTAGGCGATCACCTTGATGCCCTTGTCGGCCGCCTTCTGCAGCACGCCGGACAGGGTGGTGCCGTCGATGGCGGCGATCACCAGCACCTTGGCGCCCTTGGTGATCATGTTCTCCAGCTGGGCCAGCTGGTTGGGGATGTCGTCGTCGGCGTATTGCAGGTCGGTCTTGTAGCCGCGTTCCTTGAACACCTTGACCATGTTGTCGCCGTCGGCGATCCAGCGCGACGAGGTCTTGGTCGGCATCGAGATGCCGATCGGGCCCTTGGCTTGCGCCGCCGCGAGCGGCGCGGCGAGGGTGGCGGCGCCCAGCAGGGCGCCGGCGAGCAGGAATTTGAATCGGGTCATTATTGTCTCCGTATTGTTTTATTGGACTGCAGAGACGATGATAGGTATTTCATAAACTTAATCTAATAACTTTTTTGATGGAAGTGATATCCATTTCGGTATCACCCGCCCTCCATAGGGCGAAAACACCTATGGCGGCGGGGAAAACCGCGCGTCCAGGTTATCGCTTTTGGAAAAGAATTCATTACTTGTATATCACTGGAAAGGCCTGCCATGACCGTTCGGGAACAATTTAGAGTCGCCAGGGACGTCAAGCTGCGCGAACAGGACGCCGGCGACTTCCGTTTGTCGAGCCGCGTCGACGACGCCAAGCTGGGCAAGGCCGAGGCCAAGGCGCAGGACCGCGCCAAGACCGCCGGCCTGATCGCCCGCATCGCCGAGTTGCAGGTGATGCTGTACGCGCAGCGCCGACAAAAAGTCCTGCTGTTGTTGCAGGGAATGGACACTTCGGGCAAGGACGGCACCGTGCGCGCCATGTTCAGCCAGATCAGCCCGATGGGCATCCGCGCCGTCGGCTTCAAGGCGCCGACCGACATCGAGCTGGCCCACGACTACCTGTGGCGGGTGCACCAGAAGGTGCCGGTGAAGGGCGAGGTGGCGATCTTCAACCGCAGCCACTACGAGGACGTGCTGATCACCAAGGTGCAGGGCATGATCGACGCCAAGGAATGCAAGCGCCGCTACGCGCAGATCTGCGACTTCGAGCGCATGCTCGCCGAGACGGGCACCACCATCGTCAAGGTGTTCCTGCACATTTCCAAGGACGAGCAGCGCGAGCGCCTGCAGGAGCGCCTGGCCGACCCGGACAAGCAATGGAAGTTCGACCCGAACGACGTGGTGCAGCGGCAGAGGTGGGACGACTACCAGCGCGCCTACGAGCAGGCGCTGGCCGCCACCGACTGCGACCACGCGCCCTGGTACGTGGTGCCGGCCAACTCCAAGACCCAGCGCGACCTGGTGGTGGCCTCGATCCTGCTCGAAACGCTGGAGGGCATGAAGCTGGCCTTCCCGCCGGCCGACCCGAAGTTGACGGCGACGGTGGTCGAGTAGCGCCGCGCTAGGCGGCGCCCCGGCGCGCCGGCGCGGCCTAGCGCGGCTTGACGCCCATGTCGCGGCACAGCTTGTCGTAGGCTTCCGGGGCGCTCTCCTTGAGGCGGCGCATGTACTCTGCCGCCGCCCGCGCGCCGGCCATCCCATCGACGTTCAGGGGCAGCTGCCGATCACGTAGAAGTTCGGTCCAGTGCGCTTCAGTGTAGTGCGAATGTAAATATTGTCCAGCCCCATACTCTGGTTCGAGCCGTTGGCCAGCGCCGTGAAGAACTTGTCGTGGGCGCGGCCGGCGCGCACGTGGTCGTAGTTGCTCGCCGTCACGCAGGTGCCGTCGGGCGGAGGCGGCGGCGGCGGCGCGCCGGTCAGCCGGTCGACCATCAGCTTGATCGCCGCCATCTGCCGCCCGCCCTTCTGGGCGTACTTGGCGTCGTCGTAGTTGAACCAGTCCCAGCAGGCGTTCGGGTTGGCCAGCGGGTTGATCGGCGCCGTCTGCGGGTACAGCAGCACGATGCGGTTGCTGTCGGCCCAGCGGTTGTAGCCGGTGTTCTTGACGTACTTGTCGCCGATGTTGGTCGGGTCCTGCAGGCAGCCGTGCAGCACCACGTGCAGCCGGCAACCCTGGCCGGCGTTGCCGTCGCAGCCGGGCGGCACGTAGAGGAAGCCGCTGGCGGCCATGCCGTGGCTGGTCGGGTCGGCCAGGAAGGCGGTCTGGTCGAACTCGATGAACTTGCCGGCCGGCGTGGCGCCGCCGCGCGGGTTGAGCGGCGTCGGCTTGCCGTAGATCCATTGCAGCAGGGCGCCGGCGGCGTCGAAGGCGCAGTTGTTGATGTAGGGGGAACCGAGCTTGTCGCAGGCGTTGCCGAAGTCGTCGGTGGGCATCGCGTGCTGGGCCGCCAGGTCCTTCTTGTATGAGATGTTCGCGCTATTGATGTAGTGGAGGTAATAGCTTTCCAGATCGGTCATCACGGCCTGGGGCACCAGGGTGTCGGCGCTGCCGGACAGCATCCAGATGCGCTGGCGGGCCAGCCCGGCGACGGGGTCGACCGTGCCGTTGCCGGCGTTCTGGTCGGTGATGGCGATCAGTTCGCTCACCTTGGTGCCGCCCGCCTTGACCTGGCACAGGAAGGGGCTGCCGGTGCAGCTGCACACGTTGGTGGCGGTGTTGACGTTGCCGCGCGAGCAGTAGTAGGGGCCGCCGGCGATCACGCCGACACCGTCGACGCTGGCCGAGAAGGCGACGCCGTACTGCACCGCCATGTAGCCGCCCGAGGACAGGCCGGACACCGACACCTGGCCGGCCTTCATGGCCGGCAGGGGCACCACCTGCTGCGCCATGGCCGGCGCGGCGAACACCGCGAGCATGCCGAGCGCGCGCGCCAGGAGAATTCGACAATGCAATGACATGGCAGGCTCCCGTCGGTGATATTCGAGCTGCCATTTTGCGGTAACTCAGCGACAGAGGCTTAATCTGGCTCAATCGGACCGGGGTTCGCCGTCCCGCGCCATGCGCCGCCGCGCGGATAGCGGGACAGCGCCGGCACGCGCGCGCCGGCTTTGGCTTAGAATGGATTTTCTATCCATTTTCCGGCCGCCACCATGACCAACCATTTCGCCAAGCTGAGCCTTGTTTCCGCGCTGACCATGCTGGGCGCCGCGCCCGCGCTGGCGCAGACTCCCGCCGCGCCCGCCGCCCCGGCGGCGGCCCCGGCCGGCAGCTGCCCGGCCATCCTCAAGCACAGCTTCAAGCGTCTGCAGGACGAGGCGCCGCAGGACCTGTGCCAGTACGCCGGCAAGGTCGTGCTGGTGGTCAACACGGCCAGCTATTGCGGCTTCACCAACCAGTACGAGGGCCTGGAGGCGATGTACGCCAAGTACGGCAGCAAGGGCCTGGTGGTGCTGGGCTTCCCCTCGAACGACTTCGGCAAGCAGGAGCCGGGCAACGGCAAGGAGATCGCCGACTTCTGCTACAACACCTACGGCGTCAAGTTCCCGATGTTCGCCAAGTCGGTGGTGTCGGGGCCGAACCCGAATCCGCTGTACGTCAACCTGATCAAGAGCACCGGCAAGACGCCGGCCTGGAACTTCCACAAGTACCTGATCGACCGCAACGGCAAGATCCTCGCAAGCTTCCCGAGCAAGGTCGCGCCGACCGACCCGCAACTGGTCGGCGCGGTGGAAAAGGCGCTGGCGATGTAGGGTGCGCTGCCTTCCGCTCCCCCCGCCACCGCCGCAGGGGGAGCGTGCCGTTCCCTTCCACCCGTCCCGCCTCTCTGCGCCGCCGTTCCCACGGCACGGCGCCGCGCCGCGTACCTTGCCGGCACCTCCCGCTTGTCCCCAGAACTTGTGACCAGTCCATTTGGATTGTTCCAATGCAATTGAAAGCGGGTTACACTCGCCCGATATTATTGCTGGATAAGACATGTTGCCCCACGCTCAAGCCCATACCTGCGCCTACTTTACCGCGCTGCTGAACCAACATTTCCAGCTGCCGGGCAGCGAAGGCGTGGTGCTGCAACTGATCGCGGCCGAGCCGCGCGGCGCCGCCCTGCCGGGCCGCGAGGCGTTCTCCCTGCTGTTCAGCGGTCCGCAACCGCCGTTGCCGCAGCAGATCTACACGCTGCGCTCCGAGGCCGCCGGCACACTGGAGATCTTCCTGGTGCCGGTGGCCGGCGTCGGCGCCGCTATCCATTACGAAGCGGTGTTCAGTTGAGCCGCCGCGCCCGTCCGTCATTTTCCAGGAGGCCAGCATGGAACCGTTCATAGGCGAGATCCGTATCAGCTCGATTCCCTACGCACCGAAAGGTTGGGCGTTCTGCCACGGACAATTATTGTCGATCAACCAAAACCAGGCATTGTTTTCGCTGATGGGGACCACCTACGGCGGCAACGGCCAGACCAGTTTCGCGCTGCCGGATCTGCGCGGCCGCTGCCCCATCAGTTACGGCTCAGGCGCAGGCGAATACTATTCTCTGGGACAAATCGGTGGCGAGTTTGAGCACCGCTTGTCCATTGCCGAGCTGCCGAGCCACAACCACGGCCTGGCCGTCAGCTCGGCGCTGGCCACCAGCGGCGCGCCGGCCGGTGCCTTGCCCGGCAAGAAGGGCCGGCTTGGACGCGACCTGTTTGCCGCCCCGGCCAATCTGGTCGGGCTGAACCAGCAGGCGCTCAGCCAAGCCGGTAGCGGGCAGGCGCATACCAACATGCAGCCTTTCCTTGTGCTGAATTTCATTATCGCGCTGCAGGGTGTGTTCCCGTCGCGCAACTAGAAGGAGTGAACGATGGCAGATCCATACGTTGGTGAGATCCGCATGTTCGCGGGAAATTTCGCACCGCAGAATTGGATGTTTTGCAATGGCGCCGTCCTGTCGATCGCCGCGTACGACATGTTGTTCAGCCTGATCACCACCACCTACGGCGGCGACGGCCAGACGACCTTCGCCCTGCCTGATTTGCGCGGCAGGTTGCCGGTGGCGAGCGGCACGGATCGGAGCGGCCGGACGTACAACCTGGGCCAGGCCGGCGGCGTCGAGGAAGTTACCCTGGGCGCCGGGCAGATGCCCGCCCATACGCACGCGCTGGCCGCCTCGAGCGACCGCGCCACGCCGGCCGCCGGCGCCAGCACGGGCTTGCTGGCCAACACCGGCGGCAGCCTGCTCTACGCCCACCCGGCCAGCCCGGCGCCGATGCGCGACAACGCGATCTCGTCGGCCGGCGGCAGCATGCCGCACAGCAATATGGCGCCCTATCTGTGCATCAGCTTCATCATCGCCGTGTACGGTATGTATCCACAGCAGGCCTAACCCCATCGAACGGAAACAACAGCCATGGCCGACCCATTTGTCGCGGAAATCCGCATCTTCACGTTCCAGTTCGCCCCCCGTGGCTGGGCTTTTTGCGACGGTTCGATCCTGGCCATCCAGCAGAACACGGCGCTGTTCGCGCTGCTGGGCACGACCTACGGCGGCAACGGCAGCAGCACCTACGCCCTGCCCAACCTGGGCGGGCGTGCGCCGATGTTCTGGGACCAGGGGCCGGGTCTGTCCGATCACCAGCCCGGCGAAGCGGGCGGCAGCACGACGGTCGCGCTGGACGCCAGCCAGCTGCCCGCGCACAAGCACCAGCTGCAGCATGCCGGCGCTGGCGTCGGCGCCGCCTTCGCGGCGCCGGGCCAGTCCGTGCTGCTGGCCGACGCCGGCCCGGCCCAGGTCTACACCAGCGCCACCGGCGCCGACACCACTGCGCCGGCGGCCGCGTTGGCACCGGTCGGCAGCGGTTTGCCGCACAACAATATGCAACCCTTTATGGCCTTGAACTTCTGCATTAGCCTGCAGGGCGTCTTTCCGTCGCGGTGGTGAGCGTGCTGGAGCTACGTCCGGCCGGCGCCGAGGACCAGGATTTCCTGCTGCGTGTCTACGCCAGCACGCGCGCCGACGAGATCGCCCTGACCGGCTGGGACGAGGCGCAGGCGGCCGCCTTCGTACGCATGCAGTTCGTGGCCCAGCAGCACCACTACCGCACCCACGACGAGGACGCCGACTTCGCCATCGTCGAGCTCGACGGCGAGCCGGTGGGGCGGCTGTACGTGGCGCGCCGGCCCGAGCGCATCCATGTGATCGACATCGCCATCCTGCCGGCCTGGCGCGGCCATGGCCACGCCACGGCGCTGCTGCGCCAGCTGCTGGCCGAGGGCGAGCGGCGCGCCTTGCCGGTCAGCATCTACGTCGAGATCCACAACCGGGCCCAGCGGCTGTACGCGCGGCTCGGTTTCGAGGAGGTCTGCAGCGCCGGACTGTACCGGCTGATGCAGTGGCGCCCCATCGGCGCCACCCCGCCGGCAACGCCCGCCGCGTCGGCGCCGCAACCCTAACCTAGCATGGAGAAGCAACATGATGAAACGGCGCAATCTTTTGAAACTGGGCGGCGGCTCGCTGGCCTTGGCCGGACTGGGGCTGGCCGCCTCCCGCCCCGCCGCCGCCGCCGCCGACTTCGTCTGGAGCCGGGCGGCGGCGGAGGCCCTGGTGGGCCAGCCGTTCTGGCTCAACCACCCGGAACTGGGCGCCGTCGGCCTGACCTTGGAGGCGGTGAGCGGCACGCCGGCCGCCACCGCGCCGGCCGCCGCCGGCGCGACGCGCAGCGAGCAGTTCTCGCTGTTGTTCGTCGGCCCGCGCGGCCAGCAGGCGGGGCAGGGCAGCTACGAGCTGGACCACGAGCGGATCGGCCGCTTCACGCTGCTGCTGGTGCCGGCCGCGCCGCGTCCCGGCGCGAGCGTCTACCGTTCCGATTTCAACCTGCTGGCGTAACACCCCTTTAGCCCCGTCGGGTCCGCCGCGCCGCGTCGGCCTTGAACCGCTCAACCCTGTACCTCAACCCTGTACGGAGCAACCATGCACAAACACGCCTCAGCCAACCGTTTCTACCGCCTCGTCTGGAGCCATGTGCACGCTTGTTGGGTCGCCGTGGCGGAGGGGGCGCGTGGACGCGGCAAGGGCGGCTCCAGCGCGCGCGCCGCGCGCCGCCTGGCCCTGGCGACCTTGGCCGGCGGCCTGGCCGGCGCCGCTGCTGCGGCGCCGCCGCCCAACGCGCTGCCCAGCGGCGCCCAGCTGGTGGCCGGCCAGGCCAGCGTCGCCAACAACGGCGCGCAGATGACGGTGACGCAGGGTTCGCAGCAGGCGATCCTCAACTGGCAGCGCTTCGACATCGGCGCCAACGCCGCCGTGCGCTTCGACCAGCCGTCGGCCGCCGCCGTGGCGCTGAACCGGGTGGTCGGCAGCGACCCCTCGCAAATCTACGGCAAGTTGTCGTCGAACGGCAGCGTGTTCCTGATCAATCCGCAGGGCGTGTTGTTCGGCGCCGGCGCCCAGGTCAACGTCGGCGCGCTGGCGGCCTCCTCGCTGGGCCTGTCCGACCGCGCCTTCCTCGACGGTCAATACGAGTTCAGCGGCGCCGGCGCGGCCGGCGCCGTGCGCAACGCCGGCAGCATCGCCGCCGCCACCGGCGGCTATGTCGCGCTGATCGGCCCCTCGGTGGCCAACAGCGGCAGCATCCACGCGCCGCGGGGCGGCGTGGCGCTGGCGGCCGGCGAGCAGGTCGCGGTCGACCTGCGCGGCGACGGCCTGGTCGGCGTGCGCGTCACACGCGGCGCGCTCAAGGCGCTGGCCGACAACGCCGGCCTGATCGCCGCCGACGGCGGCCGGGTGGTGCTGACGGCGGCCGCCGCCGACGCCCTGACCCGTTCCAGCGTCAACAACAGCGGCGTGGTGCAGGCGCGCGGCCTGCTGGCCGACGGCGGCAGCATCCGCCTGGTCGGCGACGGCGAGGTGTACGCCGGCGCGCTCGACGTCTCCAGCGCCCACGGCGCCGGCGGCCGCATCGCCGTCGCCGGCGCCTTCGTCTCGCTCGACGGCCGCCTCAACGCCGACGGCGCGCGCGGCGGCGCCATCGACGTCGCCGCCGGCGGCAACCTGTCGGTGGCGGCCGCCGCCAGCGCGGCCGGCCTGGCCGGCGACGGCGGCGCCATCGCCTACCGGGCCGGCGCCACCTTGCTGGAGAACGTCAACGCCAGCAGCAGCGTCGACGGCAGCGCCAACGGCGGCAGCACCGCGTTGGCGGCCGGCGCCGGCGTGCTGTCCTCGGGCCGCCACACGGCGCGTGGCGCGGCCGGCACGGGCGGTCGCATCGACGTCTCCGGCGCCGACGTGCGCCTGCTCGGCGCGCAACTGGACGCCTCGGGGCAGGGCCAGGGCGGCCTGGTGCGCGTCGGCGGCGCCTTCCAGGGCGGCGCCGCGCGCGCCGACGCGCCCGACGCGGCGCGCTTCGTCGCGCGCTGGGGCGACACCGCCGCCATCGGCAACGCCCAAGCCAGCTTCGTCAACGACGGCAGCGTGATCGACGTCTCGGCGCGCGGCGCCGGCGGGCAGGGCGGCACGGCGGTGGTCTGGTCGCAGCAGCAGACCACCATGCTGGGCGCCATCCAGGCCGGCGGCGACGGCGCCGGCGGCACCGTGGAGATCTCGTCGAAGAACGACCTGCGCCACGTCGGGCTGGACAAGATCGTCGCCGGTCGCGGCGGCCGTCTGCTGTTGGACCCGAAGAACATCACCATCGGCAGCAACGCCACCAGCTGGACCTACCAGGCCATCCTCGGCAACGGCTACGGCAACGTCAGCGGCAACGCGCCGCTCGCCGATCCACTCTCCGGCGAAGGCTACGGCAGCGCCGTCGCCCTCAACGGCGCCGGCGACGTGCTGGCCGTCGGCGCGCCCTACAGCGCCGACGCGACCGGCGCGGTGCGCATCTACGGCTTCAGCGGCGGCAACTACGCCAACGCCGTGCTGCGCTCGACGCTGGGCCTGGGCTACAGCGGCACCGGCAACCTCAACGTCGCCCTCGATCCGGGCGCGCAGTTCGGCGCCAGCGTGGCCTTGAACGCCGACGCCAGCCGGCTGGCCGTCGGCGCGCTCGGCGCCAACGGCGGCGCCGGCCAGGTCAATCTGTACATGCTGGGCGCCACACCGGTCGGCTACGCCGTCATCAACGGCGGTAGCGGCAACCAGGCGAGCAGCGGCGCCTTCGGCTCGGCGGTGGCGTTCAACGGCGCCGGCGACCTGCTGGCGGTCGGCGCGCTGGCCGACCAGGGCAGCAACTACCGCGCCAACAGCGGCGCGGTGTACCTGTACAGCGGCGCGAACGGCGCCGGCCCGGTGTTCAACAAGGTGCTCAGCAGCGGCGCCGGCGGCGCCGCGTTCGACACGGGCATGGCCGCCGACGCCCAGTACGGCAACGCGGTGGCGCTCAACGCGGCCGGCGACAAGCTGGCCGTCGGCGCCGTCGGCGCCGACAACTCCAAGGGCGCCGTCTACCTGTACAGCAATCCCTTCGGCGCCATCGCCAAGGTGGCGACCCTGGGCGCCGGCTACACCGGCGGCAGCAATATGGACATCGCCTTGCAGGCCGGCGCGATGTTCGGCTCCTCGGTGGCGCTGAACGGGGCCGGCACCATGCTGGCGGTCGGCGCCGCATCCGACGGTGCCTATGGCAGCAACACGCTGGGCGGCGGCAGCGTACGCATCTTCAACTTCGCCAACGCCAGCTTCGCCACGCCGACGCTGGGCGCCACGCTGGGCGCCGGCTACACCGGCAGCAACGACGTCGACGTCGCGCTCAACCCGTGGGACAATTTCGGTTTTGCGCTGGCGTTCAACGCGGCCGGCGACAAGCTGGCCGTCGGCGCGCCCTACAGCAACAGCGCCAACGGCAGCGTCGCCGGCAGCGGCAACGTGCGCATCTTCAGCATGGGGGCGCCGGCCGCCGCCAACGTCGGCTACGGCAGCGGCGCCGGCGCCAGTTCCCTGCTCGACGCCGCCGCGCTGGCGGCGGCGCTGCGGGCCGGCACCTCGATCACGCTGGAGGCCAGCAACGACATCACGCTGCTGGCCGCCAACCCGGTCGACGCCAGCGCCGGCGGCGGCAACGGCTCGCTGACCCTGTCGGCCGGCCGCAGCATCGCGCTCAACTCGGCCGTCAAGCTGGCCGCCGGCGGCACGCTGACCCTGAGCGCCAACGACAGCCTCGCCCACGGCGTCGTCGACAGCCAGCGCGACGCCGGCGCCGCCACCATCACGCTGGCGCAGGGCGCCGACGTGACGGCCAACAGGGTCGTCATCACGCTCGGCGGCGATACCGGCAAGACCAACAGCGCCACCGGCGCCATCACCATCAACAGCAGCGTCAGCGCCGGCTCGGTGTCGGTCAAGAACCTGGGCGCCAGCAACGGCAGCGACGTGCTGCTGGGCAGCGCCGGCGCGCTGCGCGGCAGCGGCGCCGGCACGACGATCGAAGTGGTCGCCAACGGCAATTTCAACAACGGCAACAACACGGACAACGTCAAGCACGGCCTGGACGCCGGCAGCGGACGCTACCTGGTCTACAGCGCCAGCCCCAGCCTGACCAGCGAGGGCGTCAGCGGCTACAACAAGCACTACGGTGTCGCCTACAGCGGCGCCGCGCCGGCCTACGCCGCCAGCGGCAACTGGTTCCTCTACTCGGCCACGCCGACGCTGACCATCAGCGCCAACGCCGCCGGCAAGACCTACGACGGCCTGGCCACGGCGCCGGTGCTGGGCTACGGCGTCGGCGGCCTGATCGACGGCGACACGGCGGCCATCCTCAGCGGCGCGCTGGCGGTCGGCAACCTGTCGAAGAACGCCGGCAGCTACGCCATCCAACTCGGCACCTTGGCCAACTCGCTGGGTTACACCGTCAACTACGTCGGCAACAACCTGGTGGTGGCGCCGCGCACGCTGACGGCCAGCGTCAGCGGCGTGGCCAAGGTCTACGACGGCCAGACCGGCGCCAGCGTCAGCTTCGCCGACGACCGCCTGGCCGGCGACGTGCTGACCTTGGCCGGCAACGCCAGCTTCGCCGACAAGAACGTCGGCAGCGGCAAGGCCGTCAGCGTCAACGGCATCGCCGCCAGCGGCGCCGACGCCGGCAACTACACGCTGGGCAGCAGCAGCGCCAGCACCAGCGCCGACATCACCCCGCGCGCGCTGACGGTGGCCGCCGCCAGCGCCGGCAAGGTCTACGACGGCCTGAGCGACGCCGTCGTCACGCTGAGCGACGACCGCGTCGCCAACGACAGCCTGACGCTGAGCAGCGGCGCGGCCAGCTACGCCGACAAGAACGCCGGCGCCAACAAGACCATCAGCGTCGGCGCCATCGCGCTGGGTGGCGCCGACTCCGGCAACTACACGCTGAGCGCGACCACGGCGAGCACCCAGGCCAGCATCGCGCAACGCACGCTGACGGCCACCCTGGCGGCCAGCGACAAGGTTTACAACGGCCTGGCCGACGCCAGCGCCACGCTGGGCGACAACCGCCTGGCCGGCGACACGCTGGCGCTGAGCGGTGCCGCCGCCGTCTTCAACGACAAGAACGTCGGCAACGGCAAGACCGTCACCGTCGGCGCGCTGGCGCTGAGCGGCGCCGACGCCGGCAACTACACCTTGGCCTCGACCAGCGTCAACGGCCAGGCCAGCATCACGCCGCGCGCGCTGACGGTCGGCGTCAGCGGCGTCGACAAGGTTTATGACGGCGCCACCTCCGCCAGCGTGACCTATGGCGACGACCGCGTCGGCGGCGACAGCCTGAGCTTTAGCGGCACCGCCAGTTTCACCGACAAGAACGTCGGCGCCGGCAAGGCGGTCGGCGTCAGCGGCATCACTCTGGGCGGCGCCGACGCCGGCAACTACACGCTGAACACCAGCAGCGCCAGCACCAGCGCCACCATCACGCCGCGCGCGTTGACGGTCAGCGCCAGCAGCGCCGGCAAGGTCTACGACGGCCTGACCGGCGCCGTCGTGGCGCTGGGCGACGACCGCGTCGGCGGCGACCTGCTGGCGCTGGCCAGCGCCAGCGCCGCCTACGCCGACAAGAACGCCGGCGCCAACAAGGCCATCACGGTCGGCGGCATCACCCTGTCCGGCGCCGATGCCGGCAACTACACGCTGGCCTCGAACGGCGCGACGGCGCACGCCGCCATCACGCCGCGCGCGCTGAGCGCCAGCGCCAGCGGCGTCGACAAGGTCTACGACGGCCGCACCGGCGCCGTGGTCGCCTTCAGCGACAACCGCCTAGCCGGCGACGTGCTGGGCTACAGCGACGGCGCCGTCTTCGCCGACAAGAACGTCGGCAGCGGCAAGGCCATCAACCTCGGCGCCGTGGCGCTGAACGGCGCCGACGCCGACAACTACACGCTGGCCATCGCGCCCGGCGCGGTCAGCGCCAACGTCACCGCGCGCAGCCTGACCGCCAGCGCCACCGCGAGCAAGGTCTACGACGGCCTGGCCACGGTCACCGCCAGCCTGGCCGACGACCGCGTCGGCGGCGACGACCTGGTGCTCGGCGTGGCCAACGGCGCCACCAGCTTCGCCGACAAGAACGTCGGCAACGGCAAGGTGCTGACGCTGACCGGCGTCACGCTGTCCGGCGCCGACGCCGGCAACTACGTGCTGGCCTCGACCACCGCCCACGGCAGCGGCAGCATCACGCCGCGCACGCTGACGGCCACCATCAGCGCCGACAACAAGGTCTACGACGGCCTGGCCACGGCCGTGGTCCACCTCGGCGACGACCATCTGGCCGGCGACGCGCTGACCCTGGCCGGCAGCGCCAGCTTCGCCGACAAGAACGTCGGCAACGGCAAGACCGTCACCCTGGACGGCGCGACGCTGCGCGGCGCCGACGCCGGCAACTACGTGCTGGCGGCCGCCCCGGCCACCACCACCGCCTCGATCACGCCGCGCGCGTTGACGGTGGCCGCCAGTAGCGCCGGCAAGGTCTACGACGGCCTGACCGGCGCCGTGGTGACGCTGGCCGACGACCGCGTCGGCAACGACGTGCTGGCGCTGGCCAGCGCCAGCGCCGACTACGCCGACAAGAACGCCGGCGCCAACAAGGCCATCAGCGTCGGCGGCATCACGCTGTCCGGCGCCGACGCCGGCAACTACACGCTGGCCTCGACCAGCGCCACGGCGCGCGCCAGCATCACGGCGAAAACCCTGACGGTGACGGCGCTCGGCGCCAGCAAGGTCTACGACGGCCTGGCCGACGCCAGCGCCACGCTGAGCGACGACCGCGTCAACGGCGACGCGCTGAGCGTTAGCGCCGGCAGCGCGCGCTACGCCGACAAGAACGTCGGCGCCGCCAAGGCGCTCAGCGTCGGCGGCCTGGCGCTGTCGGGCGCCGACGCCGGCAACTACGTGCTGGCCTCGACCAGCGCCGCCGGCCGGGGCGCCATCACGGCGCGCGCGCTGCACGCCACGGCCAGCGGCGTCGACAAGGTCTACGACGGCCAGACCACCGCCGTCCTGGCCTATGCCGACGACCATATCGCCGGCGACGCGCTGAGCTACAACGCCAGCGCCGTCTTCGCCGACAAGAACGTCGGCAGCGCCAAGAGCATCACCATGGGCGGCGTGACATTGGCCGGCGCCGACGCCGGCAACTACACGCTGGCCTTGGCCGGCGGTCCGCTCAGCGCCAACATCACGCCGCGCACCCTGCAGGTGGTCGCCTCCGGCGCCAGCAAGGTGTACGACGGCGGCACCGGCGCGTCCGCCTCGCTGAGCGACAACCACCTCGCCGGCGACCGCGTCAGCGTGGTCGGCGGCGCCGCCTCGTTCGCCGACAAGAACGTCGGCAACGGCAAGGCGCTGACGGTGCAGGGCGTGACGCTTGCCGGCGCCGACGCCGCCAACTACCGGCTGGCAAGCAGCAGCGCCAGCGGCACCGGCAGCATCAGCGCGCGCGCCTTGAACGTCAGCGCCAGCGCCGCCGACAAGGTCTACGACGGTGGCACCGCCGCCACCGCCACGCTGAGCGACGACCGCCTGTCCGGCGACAGCCTGAGCGTCGGCAGCGCCGCCGCCCGCTTCGCCGACCAGAACGTCGGCAGTGGCAAGGCGGTCAGCGTCGACGGCCTGGTGCTGGCCGGCGCCGACGCCGGCAACTACACGCTGAGCTCCACCAGCGCCAGCGCCACCGCCAACATCACGCCGAAGGCGCTGAGCGCCGCCATCAACGGCGTGGTCGTCAAAAACTACGACGGCACCACGGCGGCGGCGCTGGCCGCCGGCCAGCTGACCCTGTCCGGTTTCGCCGCCGGCGAGGGCGCCAGCGTGCTGCGCGCCAACGGCGTCTACAACAATGCCAACGTGGTCGGCGCCAGCAGCGTCAGCGCCACGCTGGCGGTGGGCAACGTGGCGGCGGCCGCCGGCACGCTGCTGTCGAACTACCTGCTGCCGAGCGGCGCCAGCGGCGCCGGCGCCATCGTGCCGAGGGCGCTGAGCGTTGGCGGCATCGTCGCCGCCGCCAAGACCTACGACGGCGGCGTCGCCGCCACGCTGAGCAACAACGGCAGCCTGAGCGGCCTGGTGGCCGGCGAGTCGCTGACCCTGGGCGGCAGGCTTAACGCCAGCTTCGACAACCGCAACGCCGGCAGCGGCAAGCTGGTCACCGTCAACGGCTACACGCTGGCCGACGGTGCCAACGGCCGCGCCTCGAACTACCGGCTGGCGGCCGGCGGCGCCACCACCAGCGGCGTCGTCAACCAGGCCGCGCTGACCGTGCGCGCCAACGACGCCGCGCGCGTCGCCGGCGCCGCCAATCCGCCGCTGGGCTACAGCGTCAGCGGCCTGGTCGGCGGCGACGACGACCGCCTGGTCAGCGCCACCGTCAGCACCGCCGCCACGGCGCAGTCGGCGGCCGGCGTCTACGGCATCAAGGTGGCCGGGGCGGAACTGGCCAACTACAAGACCAGCTGGGTGGACGGCGTGCTGACCGTCGCCGTCGCGCCCGGCCCGACGCCGGCAGAGCAGCAGCTGGCCGGCGCCATCACCAGCATCGTCCGTCCCGTGCCGATCTCGACGCCGACCGCGGTTGCTGGCGGCGCCAGCGCCATCAGCGCGGCCAGCGAGCCAGCCGCCACGCCGGCCAGCCTGACCGCCATCGTCGCGCCGGACGGTACGGACCGCGCCAACGCCAACGCCAACGCCGACGCCAACGCCAACGCCAACGCCAACGCCAACGCCAACGCCAACGTCGGCGGCAGCAGAATCGGCGTCGGCATCGCCAGCGCCGGCGCCGGCGGCAACTTGCCGAATCTGGTGTTGCCGTCCGTCACCACCAGCATATTGCCGGGCGGAACCCAGGTGCTGGCAATCAACGGCGGCATCCGCACGGAAGAATAATGCAGCCGACTCCATTTCATTTGCGCCAGCAAGGTAAACCAGTGCCCCAACGATACAACACCGCCGGCCATGCCGGCCTTCCCGACCACCGCGCCGGCGCCCAGCGCGCCGCCCCTTCCATGCGGGCGGCGCAGCGCGGCGCGCTGGCCCTGGCCATCCTGTGCAGTCCCGCGCTGGTCTACGCCCAGGCGCAGAATCCGCCGCCGGCGCAAGTGCCGGACGCCGGCCGCCTGCTGGAAACCTACCGCGCGCCGGCCTTGATCGCGCCGCCCAAGGCCGGCGGTCCGGTGCTCCCCGACAGCAAGGCGAACAACGGCGTGCAGCTGGCCGGCGCCCAGCGCGTGATGGTGCGCCGCTTCACGCTGCAAGGCGTCGGCGCGGTACCGGAGGCGGCGCTGCAGCAGTTGTTGCAACCCTACACCGGCCGCGAGCTGAGCTTCGACGAACTGAACCAGGCCGCCAACGCCGTCAGCACCTACTACCGCCAGCAGGGCTATTTCCTGGCCACGGCGGTGCTGCCGGCGCAGGAGCTGGGCGAGGGCGAGGTGCGCATCCTGGTGCTGGAGGGACGTGTCAGCGAAATCCGCCTGGTGCCCGACGCCACCGTGCGGCTGAAGCCGGCGCAGGCGCGCCGCTACCTCGACGCCCTGGTGCCGCTCGGCCAGGCGCTGCGCGCCGCGCCGCTGGAACGCGCGCTGCTGCTCACCGACGACTTCCCCGGCATCAGCGCGCGCACCGAGCTGAGCCCCGGCGCGCAGCGCGGCGAGACGGCGCTGGACGTGGCGCTGAAGGAAGGCCCTCTGCTCAACGGCAACGTCGGCCTGGACAACTCCTCCAACCGCTACACCGGCCGCGTGCGCCTGCAGGGCGGCCTGAACCTCAACGACATCGGCGGCATGGGCGGCCAGGCCTCGCTGCTGGCCTCGACCACCGGCAAGGACTTCAACTACGGCCGCGTCGGCTACGTGATGCCGCTGGGCGACCACGGCACCCGCGTCGGCGCCGCCTACTCGCACCTGCGCTACCGGCTGGGCGCCGAGTTCGCCGCGCTCAACGGCTTCGGCGGCGCCGGCGTGGCCCAGCTGCTGCTGACCCATCCCTTGCTGCGCTCGGGCGACACCAACGTGCAGCTGCGCGCCGGCTACGACGACAAGCGCTACACCAACGACGCCAACGGCGCCCGCACCAGCGACAAGCGGGTGCGGGCGCTGCCGCTCGGCCTCAGCTACACCCGCCAGGACGCGCTGTTCGGCGGCGGCTACAGCATCGCCGCGCTCGACGTCACCGTCGGCCGGGTCGACCTGTCGGGCAACGCCGCCGCGCTGGCGGCCGACGCGGCCAGCGCCGCCACCCACGGCCACTTCACCCACAGCAACTACCAGCTCGGCCGCTACCAGCGGGTCGGCGCCGGCCTCACCGCCATCGCCAGCCTGAACGGCCAACTGGCCACGCGCAACCTGGAGTCGGGCGAGAAGATGTCGCTCGGCGGCCCGGGCCGCGTGCGCGCCTACCCGGCCGGCGAGGCCAGCGGCGACGCCGGCTACGTCGCCACGCTGGAGGGCCGCTACGAGCTGGCGGCGCTGAAGTCGGAGCTGGCCGCCTTCTTCGACTACGGCCACGTCACGCTCAACCACACGGTGTACCCCGGCGCGCTGGCCGTCGGCGGCCCCGGCAACAGCTACAGCCTGAAGGGCGTCGGCCTGGGCTGGACCTGGCGCCCGCTGCCGCGCACCTCGCTGCAAGTGCAGCTGGCGCGCAAGCTCGGCAGCAATCCCGCCCGCAGCGCCAAGGGCAACGACGCCGACGGCAGCTCGGCGCGCAGCCGCGCCTGGTTCCAGATCTCCAGCTACTTCTGACCACTTGCCATTCCCGCGCGCGGCGCTTGTCAGCGGCGCCGCAGTTGGCTACTCTGGACGCCTACGGCGCTGCGCCGGTGTGTCGAGTCAACAACGGAGGATGTCATGGCCTATGTCGATGGTTTTGTGGTTCCTGTACCGAAGAAGAATCTGTCCGCCTACAAGGAAATGTCGCTCGCCTGCGGCGCCGTCTGGAAGGAGTACGGCGCGCTGGAGTTCCGCGAGTGCATAGGCGACGACGTGCCGCCCGGCAAGGTCACTTCCTTCCCCCTCAGCGTCGACCTGCAGGACGGCGAGGTGGTGGCGTTCTCCTGGATCGTCTACGCCTCGCGCGCCGCGCGCGACGAGATCAACGACAAGGTCATGAAGGACGCCCGCGTCAAGGCCTTCATGGACCCGGCCGCCATGCCCTTCGACGGCAAGCGCATGATCTACGGCGGCTTCGAGATGCTGGTCGACCTGTAACCATGCCGCGAAAGGGCCGCTTCCGATGAGCAACAAGCCTTCCCACGCGGCCGATTTGCGCGGCCTGTCGCAACTGACCGTGAGCGCCGTCACCGGCGTGGCCGAGCTGGCCGAGGCGGTGCATCTGAACATCCTGCAGCAGGTGCCGGCGCCGGTGGCGCAGCCGCTGTCGCGCGTCACCTCGCTGGTGTATCGCGGCGTGCGCGGCGTCACCAAGCTGGTCGGCGGCGGCATCGACAGCGTGCTCGGCAAGCTGCAGCCCCTGCTCGGCGAGCAACAGGGCTGGGCCGGCCGCGAGGCGCTGCTGGCCGCCGTCAACGGCGTGCTGGGCGACCATCTGGAGCACAGCGGCAACCCGCTGGCCATCCCCATGCGGTTCCGCCGCGACGGCAAGCCCTTCGTGGCCGCTGCCGGCGTTGGCGGCGCCGTCACCGGCCGCGTGCTGGTGCTGGCGCACGGCCTGTGCATGAACGACCTGCAATGGCGGCGCGACGGCCACGACCACGGCGCCGGGCTGGCGCGCGAGCGGGGCTATAGCAACATCTATCTGCACTACAACAGCGGCCGGCATATCTCCAGCAACGGCCGCGAGCTGGCCGAGCGGCTCGAGGCGCTGCTGGCCGACTGGCCGGTGGCCGTCGAGGAGTTGGTCATCGTCGGCCACAGCATGGGCGGCCTGGTGGCGCGCAGCGCCATCCACTACGCCACGCAGGCCGGGCTGGACTGGCCGCGCCATGTGAGCAAGCTGGTCTGCCTGGGTTCGCCGCACCACGGCGCGCCGCTCGAGCGCGGCGGCAACTGGTTCCACGTCATCACGGACGCCAGCCGCTACACGGCGCCGTTCTCGCGCCTGGGCAAGATCCGCAGCGCCGGCATCACCGACCTGCGCCACGGCAGCGTGCTCGACGAGGACTGGAACGGCAAGGACCGCTTCGCCCACGGCGGCGCGCTGCCGCAACCGTTGCCGCTACCGGCCGGCGTGGCCTGCTACGCGCTGGCCGCCAGCATCAGCCGCGAGAACGGCGGCCGCAACGGCCGCCTGGCCGGCGACGGCCTGGTGCCGGTGGCCAGCGCGCTGGGCCGCCACGACGACGCGCGCCGCCAGCTCGCCTTCGCCGCCGACCGGCAGGCCGTGGTCCACCGCACCCACCACATGGAGCTGCTCAGCTCGCCGGAGGTCTACCGCACGCTGCTGGGCTGGCTGTAAGGCCGCTGGCGGCGTCCGCCGGCGCTTTCCCCCGCCCGGTCCGCCGGGAGCGGCGCGGCGTCGGCTAGGGGCCTCTGCAGCAGCCGGTGGACCGCCAAGCGCGCTGGCGTGGGCGGCACTGTGGCGGCCCGGGGTTCGTCTGCCGTTCATCTTGCATGGGGCGCCGGCCGGAACCGGCCATCTCTGGCAGAATGGCGTTTCCCCATACCATCGAGAGAACCGCCATGATCCAACTGCACCACCTGAAGCAATCGCGCTCGCGCCGCATCACCTGGCTGCTGGAGGAGCTGGGCCTGGACTACGAGGTGGTCTCCTACGACCGCGACCCCGTCACCCGCCTGGCGCCGCCCGAGCTGGCGCGCATCCACCCGCTGGGCAAGGCGCCGGTGCTGTGCGACGACGGCCAGGTGCTGATCGAGTCGGGCGCCATCATCGAGTATCTGGTGCGCCGCTACGGCCAGGGCCGTTTCGCCCCCGCCGTCGACACGCCGGCCTACAACCGCTACCTCCAGATGCTGCACTACGCCGAGGGCTCGGCCATGCTGCCGCTGATGCTGGCGCTGTACACCAGCCGCCTGGGCGAGGGCGCCGCGCCGCTGCAACCGCGCATCCAGAGCGAGATGAAGAACCACCTCGGCTACCTGGAGGGCGAGCTGGCCGGCCGCGACTACTTCGTCGGCGACGAATTGAGCGGCGCCGACATCCAGTTGTCCTTCATTGTGCAGATGGGCGTCAAGTCCGGCGGCGGCGCCGCCGTCTACCCGAACCTGGCGGCCTTCGTCGAGCGCATCGAGGCGCGTCCCGCCTACCAGCGCGCCAAGACGCGCCACGGCGAGTAGTTTAGCCCCAAACCCCACCCCGGGACGCATAAGCCGGGGTCTGACCCCGTGAGGGGTCAGACCCCTATGCTTGAGGGTTCAGGGCCGGCGCCCTGCCAACAGCGGCGAACCCTTAGTCTTGCAGCGTCGCGCGCACCGCGCCGCGCAGGGCGTTGCACAGCACGATCTCCTCGGCGCCCTGCAGCATGGCGCGGTCGATCACCCGCTCTTGCGCCGCCCAGGCCGGATCGTCCAACAGCACGCCGCGCATCACGCCCGGCAGCAGGCCGCAGCTGAGCGGCGGCGTGTACCAGCGGCCGTCCAGCTTGACGAACACGTTGCTGCGGCCGCCCTCGGTCAACTCCCCCCGCTCGTTGAAGAACAAGGTGTCGAAGGCGCCCTGCGCCTCGGCGGCGCGCCAGGCCGCGTCGTAGCGCGCCCGCTCGCTCGACTTGTGGCGCAGGAACAGCTCGCTGGAGCTGGTGGCGTCGGCCGCCAGCAGGGCCCGCACCGGTTCGGCCAGCGGCGCCAGCGGCGCCCGCTGCACGGCGAAGGCGCCCGACTGCGCCAGCGCCAGCCGCACCCGGTGCGGCACGCCCGGCGCCAGCTCGGCGCAGGCGGCCGCCAGGTAGGCGCGCGCCGCCGCCAGGTCGCAGGCGAAGCCGAAGTAGGCGGCCGACGCGGCCAGCCGCGCCAGATGCCGCTCCTGGTGGCGCGCGCCCTGTTCGCGGCTGGCGTACAGCGTCTCGAACAATTCGAAGTCGTTGCTCAGGCCGGTCAAGAAGCTGGCCTTGAGCTGGCATTCGGCGAACTCCTGCGCCGCGTCGCTGTCGTGGACGATGCCGGCGCCCACCCCCATCTCGCCGCCGCGCACGCCGTCACGCGGCGCGCCCAGGACCAGCGTGCGGATCGGCACGGACAGGCAGAAGTCGCCGACGGCGCCGGCCGGCGCCGGCTCGAACCAGCCGATGGCGCCGGTGTACAGGCCGCGCGACGCCGGCTCCAATTCGGCGATGATCTCCATGGTGCGCCGCTTCGGCGCGCCGGTGATCGAACCGCAGGGGTAGAGCGCCTGGAAGATCTCGGCCAGCGTGGTGCCGGGCCGCAGCCGCGCCGTCACGGTGGAGGTCATCTGCAGCACGCGGCTGTAGCGGCGCACCTCGAACAGCGCCGGCACCTCGACCGAGCCGGTGGCGGCGATGCGGCCGATGTCGTTGCGCAGCAGGTCGACGATCATCAAATTCTCCGCCCGGTTCTTCGGATCGGCCGCCAGCGCCGCCGCGCGCCGCGCGTTCTCCTCCGCCTGGTTGGCGGCGGCGGCCGGCGCCGTGCCCTTCATCGGCCGCGCCGTCAGCGCGCCGCCGGTGTGGCGCACGAACAGCTCGGGCGACAGCGACAACACGGCGCTGCCGTCGTCCAGCGCCACCAGCGCGCCGTAGGGCACCGGCTGGCGCGCCCGCAGCCGGCTGTACAAGGCGAACAGCGAGCCGAAGGCGTCGAAGCGCAGCCGGTAGGTGTAGTTGACCTGGTAGGTGTCGCCCGCCTCGATGTAGCCGTGGATGCGCGCCAGCGCCGCCGCGAAGGCCGCCTGGTCGACGTTGGCAGCGACACCGCCGATGCCGGCCGCCTGCTCCAGCGGGAAGCTGCGCGCCGCCAGCCAGTCGCCCACCTCGGCGGCGGACAGCGTCTGGCACTGCGTGAACAGCAGCACCCGGGCCAGCGGCGTGCCGTCCGGCGGCGCGCGCCGCGCCGCCGCCGGCAATGCCAGCAGCTCGCCGCCCAGCTCGTAGCTGCACAGCGCCACGGCGTGCAGGCCGTTCGCCAGCGCCTGCTGCATCTCGGCCAGCAGGGCCGGCCAGCCGGCTATGTCGTGGCAGACCAGTGTGCCGGCATGGCCGGTGTACAGGCGCGAGCGGGACTGCGTGCCGCCGTCCGGGCTGGCGTCGTCGAGCAGGGCGAAGCAGGCCTCGGTGTTCATGCGCGGGCGCGGCCGGCGGCGGCGGAGTTGGGACGGTTCAGGCGGTTCATGCAGCGGGGGTGGTTCATACAGCGTTTGCGACCTTGGTTACGACAGCAGTAGTGCGATGTGCAGCGCGGCGTCCTGCGCCGGGTTGTTCTTGAAGCCGCTCTTGGCGTAGCGGTGCCAGCGGCCCAGCACGAAGCAGACCAGCACGGCTGCGCGCGCCGCCACGTCGGCCTCGTGCGCCTGGCCCTCGACCACGGCGATGCGCAGCGCCTGCTTGAGGGCCAGCTCGACGCGGTCGTGGAACTGGTTCATGCGCTGCTGCAGCCGCTCGTCCTCGTTGACCAGGGCGTCGCCGATCAGCACCCGGGTCATGCCCGGGTTGTTGCTGGCGAACTGCAGCAGCATGCCGACGATGTCGCGCGCCTGCGCCAGGCCGTCGCTCTGCCGCTCGCTGATCTGGTTGACCAGGCCGAACACGGTCGATTCGATGAACTCGATCAGGCCCTCGAACATCTGCGCCTTGCTGGCGAAGTGGCGGTACAGCGCCGCCTCGGAAAAGGCCAGCTTGCGCGCCAGCGCGGCGGTGGTGATCTTGTCGCCCTTGGGCTGTTCCAGCATTTCCGCCAGCGCCTGGAGGATTTGAATCCGGCGCTGGCCCGGCGGTGTGCTTGCCATGTGATCTCGATAGGGACGATTGGGAAAAAACCAAAGAATTGCGGCGTTCAGCGCAAACGATGCAGGCGCGCGGGCAGCAGCCGGACAGATTTTACTTTGACATCGACCCAAGCGGGGCGATTTAGCGTCTTCAAGGGATGGGCCAGGCCGTGCGTGTCGTCGCGCCGCAGGTACTGGGTGACCCAGGCGGTGCGCATGCCCAGCGCGTGGGCGCTGCGCAGGTTGGCCAGGGTGTCCTCGACCAGGATGCAGCGGCGCGCCGTCAGCCCCTGGCGGCGCATCAGCTGGCGCAGCATCAGCTTGGACGGCTTGGGGCGCAGCTGGCGGTGCACCTTCATCGCCTCGACCGCGATGTGGTGCGAGAAGTGGCGCTGCAAGCCCAGGTGGCGCAGCACGGCGGCCGAATAGCGGTGCGGCGCGTTGGTGAACAGGATCTTGCGGCCGGGCAGGCGGCGCAGCAGCTTGCCCAGGCCGCGCTCGGCGCGCACCATCGAGGCCAGGTCGGCCATCTCGTGGGTGGTGCGCAGGAAGTGCTCGGCGCTGACGCCGTGGTGTTTCACCAGGCCCAGCATGGTGGCGCCGTAGCGCCGCCAGTACAGCGTGCGCGCCGCGTCGACCGCCGCGCTGCCGGCCGGCGTGACGCCGTCGCCGAGCACCTCGGCGATGTAGGTGTTCATGTTCGCCATCAACTGCGGGAAGATCGCGTGCGAAGCATTGTGCAAGGTATTGTCGAGGTCGAACAACCAGACCGGGGAGGAAGAGTTAATATTCACGAAATTCTCAGTTCTCGCTATCAAAAGGAAGCCATGCGCGCAAAGTTTACAGTGATCTTCCTCGGCCTGCTCTGGCTCGCCCTCGGCCCGGCCTGGGGCGCCGAGCCGGCGGCCCGGCCGCCGGCGCAAGTCCAAGCCCAAGCCCAGCAGCAGCCCAACCGTGGCGCGCTGTTCAAGGTGTCGCAGGGCGAGCGCACACTCTACCTGTTTGGCACGATCCATGTCGGCGCCGCCGATTTTTACCCGCTCGAGGCGCGTTTGGCGGCGGCGCTCGAGCGCGCCCCCGTGCTGGCGCTGGAGATCGACCCGCTGGGCGACCAGCAGGCCGTCGCCAAGGCGCTACAGCAGCACGGCATGCTGCGTCCGGGGGCCACGGCCTCGGCGCAGCTGGCGCCGGCCTGGCGGCCCCGCCTGGCCCGTCTGCTGCGCCGCTACGCCATTCCGCCGCAGTCGGTGGCCGGCATGAAGCCCTGGCTGCTGGCCAGCGTGCTGACGGTCAGCGAGTTCGCCGCCCTGGGCTACGACACCGGCCTGGCGGTCGACGCCCACCTGTCGCGCCAGGCCCACGCCCGTGGCCAGGCCATCGTCGAGCTGGAGTCGGTCAACGGCCAGATGGCGCTGTTCGACCGCATGAGCGGCGCCGAGCAGCTGCGCTTCCTGCAGGAGGGCATCGCCGCCATCGAGGACAAGGAGCAGGCCACGCAGGCGCGCCAGATCGCCGACGCCTGGCGCCACGCCGACGCCGCCGCGCTCGAGGCGCTGGCCGACAAGGCGGCGGCCGACCAGACCTTGTCCGGCCGCTTCGTGCAGAAGGTGCTGCTCGACGAGCGCAATCCGCCGCTGGCCGACGCCATCGCCAAATTGCTGGCGCGCGAAAACAACAGCGTGGCGGCGATCGGGATCTTGCATCTGGTGGGGAAAAACAGTGTGCCGGAACTGCTGCGCAAACGCGGCATGGCGGTGGAGCGTATCTACTAGGGGAGGGTGCTGCGGAGGGGGTGCTGCAAAATGGTGCCCTTTACGTGGATTGAACACGTGGCCTCTCCCTTACCAAGGGAGTGCTCTACCACTGAGCTAAAAGGGCATTGTTGTGGCGACGCTGTAAAAGCCGGCAAATACCGCGTCGCCGTTTTTTCAGTGCGAACGGATCATAGTGCCAAAAGCCTGTTCGGTCAATACCTCGAGCAATAAAGAGTGCTCAATTCGTCCATCGATGATGTGGACGGTGTTGACGCCGGACTTGGCCGCATCCAGTGCCGATGAAATTTTAGGCAGCATGCCGCCCGAAATCGTCCCGTCGGCGAACATCTCGTCGATCTCGCGCGCCGACAAGTCGGTCACCAGGTTGCCCTGCTTGTCCTGCACGCCGGCGATGTTGGTCATCATGATCAACTTCTCGGCCTTGAGGATCTCGGCGATCTTGCCGGCGACGACGTCGGCGTTGATGTTGTAGGCCTGGCCGTCCTGGCCGAAGCCGATCGGCGAAATGATCGGGATGAAGGCGTCGTCCTGCAGCGCCTTGACCACGGCCGGGTTGATCGCGTCGATCTCGCCGACGAAGCCGATGTCGAGGAACTGGCCGGGGTTTTCCTTGTCCGGCATGGCCATCTTCTTGGCGCGGATCAGGCCGCCGTCCTTGCCGGTCAGGCCGACCGCTTGGCCGCCGTAGTGGTTAATCAACATCACGATGTCCTGCTGCACCTCGCCGCCCAGCACCCACTCGACCACTTCCATGGTTTCCTCGTCGGTGATGCGCATGCCTTGCACGAAAGTGCCCTGCTTGCCGATTTTCTTCAGCGCGTTGTCGATCTGCGGACCGCCGCCGTGCACCACCACCGGGTTCATGCCCACCAATTTGAGCAAAATGACATCGCGCGCGAAGCCGTGCTTCAGGCGCTCGTCGGTCATCGCGTTGCCGCCGTATTTGATGACAATGGTTTTGCCATGAAAATTGCGGATGTATGGCAAGGCCTCGGCCAGAATCTGCGCCTTGATCTGCGGTGCCACCGCTGTCAGGTCGTCAGTCATGCCTAGGTTCAGGTTAGTCAGTTGGGTCATGGCGAGTCCGAAAATGAATTTTCTGCGATTTTACAGCCTGCAGCTGTGCTCAAGTACGCATTATAGGGCCATCTTGTTGTAATTTCCTGAGCGATCAATTAGGCTCCCAGCATATGACCGCCGACACCACCGCCATCGACGCCCTGCACCGCCAACTGGAGGCCATGCGGCCCCAGCTTGTCAGATTCGCACAATTGCAGCTGCGCAACGCGGCGCTGGCCGAGGACGCCGTGCAGGACGCCCTGATCGCCGTGCTGGAAAAGCCCGAGCGCTTCGCCGGCCAGTCCTCGCTGCGCACCTACGTGACCGGCATCCTCAAGTTCAAGATCATCGACAACCTGCGCGCCACCACCCGCGAACGGCAGATCGAGACCGCCGACGACCAGTCCGAGGACGACGCCATCGACGCCCTGTTCCACGCCGACGGCCACACCCGCGAGCAGCCGCTGGCCTGGGGCGACCCCGACCGCACGCTCGAGCAGAAGGACTTCTTCGCCGTGCTCGAGGTCTGCCTGGACAAGCTGCCGGCCAAGACGGCGCGCATTTTCATGATGCGCGAGTGGCTCGACCTGGAGACCGACGAAATTTGTAAGGAACTGGCGATCAGCACGTCTAATGCCTGGGTACTGCTGTATCGGGCCCGCATGCGCCTGCGCGAATGCCTCGACCTGAACTGGTTCGGCAAGCGCCAGGCCGGCTAACCCGACATCGAACAAAGCGACTATGCAAGCACATAAAACCGGGCTCAAACCCACCTGCCGCGAAGTGCACCGCCTGGTGTCCGAGGGGATGGACCGCCAACTCTCCGTGGTCGAGCGCATCCGCATGCGCCTGCACCTGGTGGTGTGCGACGCCTGCACCCGCTTCAACGGCCAGATGTCGCTGCTGCGCCGCGCCATGCACAGCTTCCCGCCGCTCGACGGCGACGGCGGCGGCGACGGCGATGGCGGCGGCGGCGCGCCGGGCGCGGCCGAGGCCAAGGCCGTGGCCGGGGTCAAGTACCAGCCGCACAAGCCGCCGAAGCCATGAGCGTCTGCGCGCGCTGCGGCGCCACCTTCAGCTGCGCCATGGTCGATCCGGCGCCCGGCGCCGATCCGGCCGCGCCCTGCTGGTGCACCTACCTGCCGGCCTCGCTGCCGGTCCCGTCGGCGCCCGGCAGCAGTTGCTGGTGCGCCGATTGCCTGCGGCGGCACATCGCCGCGTCCAGCGCCGAAGTGGCCAAGGCGCAGGGTAGCGATGCAGACCCCCCAAGCAAAACCTAGGGTCAGACCCTGAGGGGTCTGACCCTGGCTCTACGCCGCTGGGGTTTGCCGGCGTCCCCGGCACCTTGGCGCCACTTCACTTTGGCGCAACGGCGGCATGGACTGCGCCGCATTTTTGGCTCAGACTGCATCTTGACGCCCCCGCCACACAGAACTCCAAGCAAAAGGAAGCACCATGCGTTTTAGCGATATCCGCATCCGCGCCCGGATCAGTGTCGGCTACGGCATCCTGATCGCGCTGATGCTCGGCGTGATCCTGGTGGGCGTCAGCCGCATCTACGCCATCCGCGCCGAAAGCGACCATATCCTCAACCAGGACTGGGCCGCCGCCGCCGCCATCAACATCATCGACACCCAGTCGCGCGAGGCGGCCACCCGCGTCGTCACGCTGATCATCCAGCAGGACAAGCGCCAGCGCGTCGCCAGCTACGCCCGCATCGACCAGATCAAGCGCGACATCGACGCCCAGCTCGACAAGCTCGCCGTGCTCGACGCCACGGCCGAGGCGCGCCGGCAGATCGAGCGGCTCAAACAGGCGCGCGCCGCCTACTACGACACCTTCATCGCCGTCGCCGACCTGGTCGAGGCCGGGCTGCACGACGACGCCGAGGAAAAAATGAACCAGCTGGCGCTGCCGGCGCTGGACCACCTGCTCGACCAGATCCACCTGCTCGACGCGCTGCAGCAGCGCCAGGTGATGGCCAGCGCCGACCGCGCCCGTGCCGACATCAACTTCTCGCTGCTGCTGATGTCGCTGATGGGCGGCGCCGCGCTGCTGGTCGGCGCCGGCTTCGCCCTGTCGGTCCGCTCGATCACCCGGCCGCTCGACGAGGCCATCAAGATCGCCACCCGGGTCGCCAACGGCGACCTCAGCTCCGTCATCGAGGTCACCTCGAAGGACGAGACGGGCGAGCTGCTGCAGGCGCTGAAGAACATGACGGCCAGCCTGGCCGCCGAACAGCAACTGCGCCGCGCCGTCACGGTGGCCGAGGACGCCACCAAGATGAAGTCCGACTTCCTGGCCAACATGTCGCACGAGATCCGCACGCCGATGAACGGCATCATCGGCATGACCCACCTGGCGCTGCAGACCGAGCTGACCGCCAAGCAGCGCAACTACCTGGAAAAGGTCGAGTCGGCGGCGCGCAACCTGCTCGGCATCATCAACGACATCCTCGACTTCTCCAAGATCGAGGCCGGCAAGCTGGCCTTCGAGCAGGTCGACTTCTACCTGGAGGACGTGATGGCCCAGGTGGCCGACCTGGCCGTCATCCGCGCCCAGGACAAGGGCCTGGAACTGTTGTTCGACGTCGGCGCCGACGTGCCGGCGGCGCTGGTCGGCGACCCGCTGCGCTTCGGCCAGGTGATGATCAACCTGACCAACAACGCCATCAAGTTCACCGAGCGCGGCGAGATCGTGGTCAGCGTCCAGCTGGCCGAGCCGGGGCGCTGCTGCGGCCAGGCCGACGCGCGCGCCGACGCCATGGCGGCCGGCGCGGCGGCCGGCCCGACTCCCGGCGCGGCCGCCGGCTCGGTCTGCCTGCGCATCGAGGTGCGCGACACCGGCGTCGGCCTGAACGAACAGCAGCAGGCGCGCCTGTTCCAGGCCTTCACCCAGGCCGACACCTCGACCACCCGCCACCACGGCGGCACCGGCCTGGGCCTGACCATCAGCAAGCGCCTGGTCGAGCTGATGGACGGCGAGATCGGCGTGCGCAGCGAGCCGGGCGCCGGCAGCACCTTCTTCTTCACCGCCCGCTTCGGCCTGGCCGCGCTGCCGCCGCCGCAGGCGCTGCCCGACGTGTCCGGCCTGCGCGTGCTGGTGGTCGACGACAACGCCAGCGCGCGCGAGATCTTCCTCGCCATGCTGGCCTCGCTGCGCTTCGACGCCGCCGCCGCCGCCAGCGGCCCGCTCGCCGTCGCGGCGGTGGCCAGGGCGCGCGCCGACGGCCGCCCCTTCAACATCGTGCTGATGGATTGGCAAATGCCGGGCATGGACGGCGTCGCCGCCGTCGAGGCGATCCGCGCCGAGGCGGCCGCCGCCGGCGCCGCCGCGCCGGCCTTCATCATGGTCACCGCCTACAACCGCGACGCCCTGCTCGACGAGGCGCGCCAGCTGGCGCTGGGCGGCATGCTGAGCAAGCCGGTCAGCGCCTCGACCCTGCTCGACTCGATTTCCGTCGTCTTCGGCACCGACCTGGGACGCTGCCGCAAGACCCAGCGCCTGGTCGACTACCAGGCCGCCGAGCGCGCCGTGCGCGGCGCCCACCTGCTGCTGGTCGAGGACAACGAGGTCAACCAGGAGGTGGCGCAGCAGATCCTCGGCGACGCCGGCGTGCGCGTCGACATCGCCAGCAACGGCGCCATGGCGCTGGCCAAGCTCGCCGTCACCCAGTACGACGGCGTGCTGATGGACTGCCAGATGCCGGTGATGGACGGCTACGACGCCACCCGCGCGCTGCGCGCCGAGCCGCGCCACGCCAAGCTGCCGGTGATCGCCATGACCGCCAACGCCATGGTCGGCGACAAGGAGAAGTGCCTGGCGGCCGGCATGAACGACTTCATCGCCAAGCCGATCGACGTGGCCCAGCTGTTCACCACCCTGGCGCGCTGGGTCAAGCCGAGCCAGCCGGCTGCCGCCGAGTCGCCGGCCGGCGGCCGGGAGGACGGACGGCCGCTCGCGCAGGCGCGCGGGCAGGCGCCCGCGCTCGGGCGGCCGGACGCGCCCGAGCAGGCCGCCCCGGCCGCCGCCGCGTCGACCGCCGCCGAGCCGCCGCTGCCGGCCATCCCCGGCCTGCGCATGGAGGCGGCGTTGCAACGGGTCGGCGGCAACGTCAAGCTGATGCGCAAGCTGCTGGCGCGCTTCGTCGAAACCCAGATCGACGCCATGGCGCGCATCGCCGAGGCCGTCGAGGCCAACGACCTGGCGGCGGCGACACGCCACGCCCACACCGTCAAGGGCCTGGCCGGCAACATCGGCGCCGCCGGCATGGCCGACAGCGCCGCGCGCGTCGAACAGATGCTGGCCCAGGGCGCGATGGCGGGCCGCGACCAGGCGCTGGCCGACATGGCGCGCGAGCTGAGCGAACTGACCACCAGCATCGCGCTGGCGATGAACGACCAACCGTCCGCGCCGTCCGCGTCGGCCCTGCCACCGCCCGACCCGGCCGCGCTGAGCAGCGGCATGCAGGAGATGGCGCGCCTGCTGGCGCAGGACGACGGCGCCGCGCTCAAGCGCTTGGACCTGATCTGCCCGCTGCTGACCGCCGCCGGCCAGGGCGAGCATTCGCGCCAGCTGCGCCGCCAGCTCGAGCAGTACGATTTCGAGGCCGCGCTGGCCCAGTTGCAGGAAGCGGCGGCGGCCCTGCGGATTACCCTATGAGAGTGAGATGAGCATGGAAGCGTTCCACACCAAACCGACCATCCTGGTGGTCGACGACACGCCGGACAACATCGACCTGCTGTGCGCCGTGCTGGAGGACGACTACCGCACCAAGATCGCCGTCAACGGCGAGCGCGCGCTGAAGATCGCCAACGGCGACAGCAAGCCGGACCTGATCCTGCTCGACATCATGATGCCGGGCATGAGCGGCTACGAGGTCTGCCAGCAGCTCAAGGCCAACCCGGCCACGCGCGACATTCCCGTCATCTTCGTCACCGCCATGAGCGAGACGGCCGACGAGCAGCTCGGCCTGGGCATGGGCGCGGTCGACTACATCACCAAGCCGATCTCCGCGCCCATCGTCCTGGCGCGCATCAAGACCCAGCTGTCGATGAAGCGGGTGCACGATTTTTTGCGCGACCAGAACCAGTTCCTGGAAACCGAGATCGAGCTGCGCACGCGCGAGATCGTCGCGCTGCAGGACGTCACCATCCACACCATGGCCTCGCTGGCCGAGACGCGCGACAGCGAAACCGGCAACCACATCCGCCGCACCGCCCACTACGTCAAGACGCTGGCCGAAAAGCTGCGCGACCATCCGCGCTTCGCCGCCTTCCTGACCGACAAGACCATCGAGCTGCTGTTCAAGTCGGCGCCGCTGCACGACATCGGCAAGGTCGGCATCCCCGACCGCATCCTGCTCAAGCCGGGCCGCTTCGAGCCGTACGAGATGGAGATCATGAAGACCCACACCACCCTGGGCCGCGACGCCATTTTGGCCGCCGAGCGCGAGCTCGGCATCGAGGTCGACTTCCTCAAATACGCCAAGGAGATCGCCTACGGCCATCAGGAGAAGTGGGACGGCAGCGGCTATCCCGAAGGCCTGGCCGGCGACGCCATTCCGATCTCGGCGCGGCTGATGGCGGTGGCCGACGTGTATGATGCGCTGATCAGCCGCCGCGTCTACAAGGAGGGCATGAGCCACGAAGCCGCCGTCGCCATCATCAGCGCCGGCCGTGGCCAGCACTTCGACCCCGACATGGTGGACGCTTTCATGGCGCTGCAAACCGACTTCATCGCCATCGCCAAACGCTACGCCGACACCGACCACGACATGGAAAAGAAACGCGACAAACTCGACCTATTCACCAAGGCCGCCGATGGCAATTGACGTCGACCTGCTGGGTTTTTTCGCCGCCGTCTGCACCACCTGCTCCTTCATCCCGCAGGTGTGGCTGGTGTGGCGCCAGCGCTCCGCCGCCGGCGTCTCCAACGGCATGTACACCATCTTCAGCTTCGGCGTGTTCCTTTGGCTGTGCTACGGCCTGCAGATCTCGTCCTGGCCGGTCATCATCGCCAACGCCGTCACGCTGATCCTGGCGCTGTGCGTGCTGGGCATGAAGTGGCACTTCGAGCGCGTCGCGCCGGACGACCGCAGCGTCTGATAGGGTCAGACCCTAGGGTCTGACCCTGGATCTTGCCTTGGGGTGAGGCCGGCACTACCCGCTCAGCTCACCGTTTTGAAGAAGCGCATCATCTCGCGGCTGGCGTCCGGCCCCTTGTGGTCGGTGTAGCTGCCGCTGGTGCTGCCGCCCGACCAGGCGTGGCCGGCGCCGTGCACCACCCAGTGCTCGGCCAGCAGCGAGCCGTCGGCCTGGTTGTGCGTGGTCTGCGTGTAGCGGTGCCCGTTCGGCACGCTGCCCGACTGCACCGACGGCGCCGCCGCCGCGCCGCCGCCCAGGCCCTGCGCCATCACCTGCTCGCCGTTGCGCGGGTTGACGGTGGTGTCGCGGTCGCCGTGGAAAACGATGATCGGCCGCGAGCCGCCGCCCTTGTGCGGCGATGCCGCGCCGCGCTTCATCGCCGACAGCGCCGACGGCAGGTCCTGCGCCGAGGCGAAGGGCAGGCCGGAATGCACGCCGACCGCCGCGAACAGCTCCGGGTACAGCGTGCCGACGATCACCGCCATCGCGCCGCCGGCCGACAGCCCGGCCACATACACCTGCCGCTCGTTGACCGGGTATTCCTCGATCACCTGCTGGGCGATGCCGGCGATGAGCGACGGTTCGCCTTGGCCGCGCCGCTGGTCGATGGCGTTGAACCAGTTCCAGCAGCGCGAATTGTTGGCGCTGCGGGTCTGCTCGGGGTAGACCACCAGGCATTGCATCTCCTCGGCCACCTGGTTCATCTGCGTGCCGGCGGCGAAATCGTCCGGGTCCTGGGTGCAGCCGTGCAGCATCACCAGCAGCGGCATGGCTTGGCCGTGGTAGCTGCTGGGGATGTAGAGCTTGTAGTTGCGGCTGCCGGCGTGGTTGGCGTAGCTGCCGCTGATGAATTTGGCGCCCGGCGGCAGCGGTGCCGGCGGCGCCTTGGGGCCTTGCTGGCCCGGCAGGTCGAGGCCGGAGAAGTCGCCGCCCAGGTCGAACTTGGGCATCTCGAAGTTCTTCATGTCGAAGTTCTTCAGACCGTTTTTCATACCGGCCTGCATGCCGGCGTTGATGCTGGCCTGGATGTCGACCGGGATGCCCATGCGGTTGAGCATGTCCTGCGCCACGGCGGTGGCGTGGGCGACCGCGTCCTGGCCGGGCGTGCCGCCGCCACCCGCCGCCTCGTGGGCGCCGGCTTGCGGCGAACCCTGCGCCGCGCCGCTGGCATTGTCGTTGCCGTCGCGCCCGCCGGCCTTGGCCTGCGGCGCCTCGCGCCGGGCGCCGCCGCCGACCTTGGCCGCGTGCGCGCCGCCGTTGTCCAGTTCGATGGTGTCGCCCTGCCGCGCCGCCGGCGCGCCGGCCGGCGGCGGATTAATGTCGCGCATGGCGGAGGCCGCCGGCGCCGGTGTGGCCGGCGCGGCGGCGGCGTCCCTTAGCCCCAACTCGGCCAGGGCTTGTTGAATGGCCGCCGTGGCGGCGCTCGGGCCCTTGTCGATCAGGCGCAGCGTGGCCGCGCGGATTTGGGCAAACATCGGGTGGTTCAGCTTCATGGGCATCCTTCAATCTCTGGTGAGTCGTTGCGAGGAGCGCCCGTTGGCGTCGTCGCGGGTTAGTGGATCCGCCCCGCCAGGGCGGTCTTGAGCACGGCGCTGGCATGCAGCGCGCCCAACACGAAAATCGATTCAATCGTCGCCAGCGCCAGCTCGACCGAGACGTCGCTGGCGATGCTGGCCAGGCCCAGCACCTGGATCTGCAGGCGCTGGCCGGCCGCCTGGATCGCCTCCAGGTCGGCCCGCGAGTAGTGCTGCATGCCCAGCACCAGGCTTTTGCGCGCCACCGTCTGACGTACCACGTCGGCGTGGATGCCGAGCTGGTTGCGGATGGCCGTGCGGATCAGGTCGGTACGGTTCGAGTAGAAGCCCTCCTGCACCAACAGGTCGATCTGGCCCAGGTCGATCGGTCCCAGGTTGATGGTGATTTTTTCCGATTCGCTGGTCTTGAGTTTGAGTTCCTGCTTGGCCATAAGTCTCCGTTGGCTGCTTGCGGCATTCGCGTACCGTCTGGTTGAAACAACAGTCATACCATCCAATGACCATCTGTATGGATGGTAGTATAGGCCTGAATTAGCATAGGTCAAGCGGAATTCGGCCGTTTGCGGTAAGTTGTAGCCTTCTACAGAGGGCAGACCATGGCAAAAATAATTGGCATCGACCACGTGCAACTGGCCATGCCGCTCGGCGCCGAGGGCGAGGCGCGCACTTTCTTCGGCCACGTCATGGGGCTGGCGGAAATTCCCAAGCCGCCGGCGCTGGCGGTGCGCGGCGGCGTCTGGTTCGACTGCGGCCCGGGCCAACAGTTGCACCTGGGCGGCGAGGCCGATTTCCGTCCGGCGCGCAAGGCCCATCCGGCGCTGCTGGTCGACGACCTGGCCGGCTACCTGGCCGAGCTGGCCGCGCGCGGCTTCGCCGCCGACTACGACGAGCCGCTGGCCGACGCCCGCCGCGCCACCATCGCCGACCCCTTCGGCAACCGTATCGAGCTGATCGAGCGGCTGGGCTGATATTGCCATGGCACGGCGAACCGTGGCGGCCGATTCGCGGCATAATGTGCGCACGATCGACCACCACTGCCAGCGATGTCCACCGAATTGAAATCCGCCCCTGCCGCCGCGCCGTCCACTGCGCCGTCCGCCGCGCTGTCCGCGCCGCTGCCGTCGCCCTGCGTCAGCCTGTGCAAGATGGACCCGGACAGCGGCTTTTGCGTCGGCTGCCTGCGCACCATCGACGAAATCGTCCAATGGGCGCAGGCCGGCGACGACTTCAAACGCGCCGTCTGGGCCGAGATCAAACGGCGCGAGGAACTGATCGACTTCGATTAGCCCGCCGCCGCGCTTCCGCCCGCCGTTCCGCCCCCCTTCACCGCCAGCCAAATAAGGCCGCCATGTCCGTCAAGTCCGCCAAGCCCGCCAAGTCAGTCAAGCGTCCGTTGCCTACGACCTCGTTTTACCAACCCGCGAAAACGGTCAGCGGCCCCGCCTACGGTGGCGGCTTCAAGCTGTTCGCCACCGGCATGACCACCGTGCTGCTGGCCTACGGCGCCAGCATCGCCTGGCGCTTCCCGCTGCCGCAGTTCAGCTGGGGCGTCAAGGCGCTGTTGCTGGGCGCCGTGCTGATGCTGCTGGTGAGCTACTACTGGTTCCTGCGCGCCCGCGTCACCATCGACGCCAGCGGCATCCGCCAAACCTGGCTGTACGACAAACAGGTCGAATGGCGCGACGTGCGCGGCGCCAAGATGATCGGCATCCCCTACCTGTCCTGGCTGTTCCCGCCGCGCATGGTGGTGCGAACCGGCAACGCCTTCATGACCTTCAACGGCGGTTCGCGCGAGGTGTTGGTGGAGTTCGCCAAGATCTCGCTGGCGTTCCAGATGAAGCGATGAGCGGCCTGCTGCCGGACTCCATCCGCGTCTTCGAACGCGGCTGGCTGTCGTCCAACAACGTGCTGCTGCTGGGCCGCGACGACACCGCGCTGATCGACAGCGGCTACCAGATCCACGCCGCGCAGACGCTGGAGCTGGTGCGCCACGGCCTGGCCGGCCGTCCGCTCGACCGCCTGCTCAACACCCACCTGCACTCCGACCACTGCGGCGGCAACGCCGTCCTGCAGGAGCACTTCGGCTGCCACACCTCGATTCCCGTGGCCGAGGCCGACAAGGTGCGCCGCTGGGACGCCGAGGCGCTCAGCTTCAAGGCCACCGGCCAGCAGTGCGACCGCTTCGGCTTCGACGCCACCGTCGCGCCGGGCGACGTGCTGACCCTGGCCGGCATGGAGTGGCACGCCTTGGGCGCGCCCGGCCACGACCCGCATTCGCTGATCTTCTACTGTCCGCAGGAGCGCATCCTGATCTCCGCCGACGCGCTGTGGGAGAATGGCTTCGGCATCATCTTCCCCGAGCTGGCCGGCGAGTCCGGCTTCGCCGAGGAGATCGCCACGCTGGACCTGATCGACACCTTGGACGTGCGGCTGGTGGTGCCCGGCCACGGCCGGCCCTTCACCGACGTCGCCGCCGCCGTCGGCCGCGCCCGCTCACGGGTCGACTACCTGGCGGCCGACCCGGTGCGCAACGCGCAGAACGCCATCAAGGTGCTGCTCAAGTTCCTGCTGCTGGAGCGCCAGCGCATCGCCCTGCTCGAACTGCCGCAGCTGCTGCTGTCGATGCCGGTGTTCGCCATGGCCAACGAGCGCTTCCTGAGGCAGTCGCCGGAGGAGTTGGCGCGCTGGGCCACCAGCCAGCTGGTGCGCGCCGTGGCCGCCCGCATCGAGGGTGAGTACTTACTCAACGAGTGAGGCGGGCAGGCGGGGGAGGGCGCGCGGCGCTTCGGCACGGGCGTTCTTTTCCCGAACTATAATGATCCGATTGCGTCTGTTTTTCCACCGATCCATTCTTCGATAGCGAGTTCGTCATGGCCCTGCCCGCAGCGTTACAGAACCTCAGCCTTCCCGTCATCGCCTCGCCGATGTTCATCGCCAGCGGTCCGGCGCTGGTCGCGGCGCAATGCAAGGCCGGCATCGTCGGCTCCTTCCCGGCGCTCAACGCGCGGCCGGCCGCCATGCTCGACACTTGGCTGACCGACCTGCAGGCCGAGCTGGCCGACTACCAGCTGGCCCATCCCGAGCAACGGGTCGGGCCGATCGCCGTCAACCAGATCGTCCACCAGTCGAACGACCGGCTGGCGCACGACGTCGAGGTCTGCGTCGCCCACAAGGTGCCCATCATCATTTCCTCGCTGCGCGCGCCGCCGCAGGACATGCTCGACGCCATCCACAGCTACGGCGGCATCGTGCTGCACGATGTGATCTCCATCCGCCACGCCGAGAAGGCGCTGGAGGCCGGCGTCGACGGCTTGATCCTGGTCGCCAGCGGCGCCGGCGGTCACGCCGGCACGCTGTCGCCGTTCGCCCTGGTGGGCGAGGTGCGTAAGATGTTCCAAGGGCCGATCGCGCTGTCCGGCTCGATCGCCACCGGCGACGCCATCCTCGCCGCGCAGGCGATGGGCGCCGACTTCGCCTACATCGGCTCGCGCTGGCTGGCCACCCAGGAGTCCAACGTCAACGACGGCTACCGCGAGGCCATCGTCGAATCGGCCGCCGCCGACATCGTCTACACCAACCTGTTCACCGGCGTGCACGGCAACTACCTGAAGAAGTCCATCCTCGCCGCCGGGCTCGACCCGGACGCCCTGCCGCAGGCCGACAAGAGCGCGATGAACTTCGGCTCCGGCAGCGCCAAGGCCTGGCGCGACATCTGGGGCGCCGGCCAGGGCGTCGGCCTGATGGACGACGTGCCCACCACCGCCGAGATGGTGGCGCGCCTGCAGCGCGAGTACGCGGCGGCGCGGGCGCGGCTGCGGCTGTAGCGGTACAAGCAAACAGAAAGGCCGCCCACGGGCGGCCTTTTACTTGTGGCGTTGTGCTGGCGTTTACTTCTCGGTCTGGATCGCCCACAGGCCCGGCAGGTTGCGCCAGTAGCCGTAGGCGTCCATGCCGAAGCCGACCACGAAGCGGTTGGGGATGGTGATGCCGACGATGTCGGCCTTGACCGGCTTGGCTTTGCCGATCGCCTTGTCGGCGAACACCGCCAGGATCACCTCGGCGGCGCCCATGTCGAGCAGGCGCTGCTTGACGTGGGCCAGCGTCTCGCCCTCGTCGAGGATGTCGTCCAACACGATGACGGTGCGGCCGGCCACGTTCGAGCGCGGCACCACCTTCCACACCACTTGGCCGCCCTGGTCGTCGTCGCCGTAGCGGCTGACGTGGATGTAGTCGAATTCGAGCGGGAAGGTCAGCTGCGGCAGCAGGTTGCCGGTGAAGACCACGGCGCCGCCCATCACGCCCAGCACCAGCGGGAACTCCTCGCAGTCGGCGTGGTTGAAGCGGGCGTTGAGGGTCTCGGCCATGCTGGTGACTGCGGCGTCGACGGTCTCTTTGTTGAACAGTTCTTCCGCGTTCTCCAGCAGGGCGCGGGCGCGGTTGTGGTGGAAGTCTTGCATGGTCTTCTGCTTCGGTTGGGACGGGTGGGGAAGGCGGTATTATCCGCCATATCCCGCCCGGCCGCAGTGGAATTGCTGATACCCCGCATGCGGCGAGGATGATATCGCCGCTTTTTTTCCGATTTTTCCGCCTATTTGTAGTCGCGCTGGTCGTCGATCACCTTGCCGTCGTTGGGCAGGCTGCCCGGCGCGACGAAGCACACCTCGCCGCGCAGCTTGGTCAGGTCGCGGATGGTGGCGACGATGGCCGTGGCGTCGTTGGCGGCCTGCGGGTCGGCCACCTCGCAGTGCAGCGTCATGGTGTCGTTGGCCATGCGGCCGGTCACCACCAGGCGCGCCTTGAGCACCTCGCGGTGGCGCTTGGCGATCTCGTTGACCTGCGAGGCGTGGACGAACATGGCGCGCACCTTGGTGGTCTGGTCGGCCCGCCCCAGCCAGCCGCGGATGCGGGTGTTGCTGTGGCCGCCGGCCTGCTGCTCGCCGGCCGGCGCCGGCAGGATCGCCGACAGGTCGCCGGTGGCGAAGCGGATCAGCGGGTAGTCGTGGTTGAACAGGGTGACCAGCACCTCGCCGACCTCGCCCTCGGCCACCGGGTCGCCGCTGCCGGGGCGGACGATCTCCAGGATCACGTCTTCGTCGAGCACCATGCCGGGCTGGCGCACGCCATCGCGCGCCGTCTCGTAGGCGATGCTGCCGATGTCGGCCGAGGCGTAGGTCTGGAACACGCGCGGCACGCCGTGCTCGGCGAACCAGGCGCGCAGCGACTCGGGCAGCGCCTCGGCGCCCATCAGCGCCTGTTGCACGCTGCTGATGTCGGCGCCCATCTCGCGCGCCTTCTCGATGATCAGCTTGAGGAAGGACGGCGTGCCGACGTAGGTGTCGGGGCGCAGTTCGACCATCGCCTGCACCTGCATTTCGGTCTGGCCGGCACCGGCCGGAATGACGGCGCAGCCGATGCGGGCGGCGCCGCCCTCGACCATGAAGGCGGCCGGCGTGAAGTGGTAGGAGAAGCAGTTCTGCACCAGGCCGCCGGCGCGCACGCCGGCCGCGTGCATCGGCCGGGAGAAGCGCCACCAGTCGGCACCCTGGCCCTGCGGGTCGAAGATCGGCCCGGGCGACATGTAGACGCGCGCCATCTCGCCCACCGGGGTGGCGTTCAGGCCGCCGAACGGCGCCTGCGCCCGCTGCAGATCCTTCAGCTCGGACTTGCGCGTGACGGGCAGGCGCGCCAGCGCGGCGCGGCTGTCGATGGCGGCGGCGTCGACGCCGTCGAGGATGCGCGCCCAGCCGGGCGCGCTCTGGGCGCGGGCAATCAGGCCGGGCAGGCGCGCCATCAGGTCGCGTTCGCGCTCGGCCGGTGGGCGCGTTTCCAGGCTGTCGAGGGTGTCGGCCATTGTTCCGGTCTTTCCATAATCAGGTTGGGGATGGGGAGGTCGCTGCGTGTTGCCGTCTGCTCGGTTCAGGCCAGCCAGCGCTTGCGGCGGCGGTAGAACTTCATGTCGCGGAAGCTCTTGCGGCCGGCGCCGGAGACGCCCAGGTAGAACTCCTTGACGTCCTCGTTGCTGGCCAGGTCGGCGGCCGCGCCCTCCATCACCACGCGGCCGTTCTCCAGGATGTAGCCGAAGTCGGCGTAGCGCAGCGCGACGTTGGTGTTCTGCTCGGCCAGCAGGAAGGACACCTGCTCCTTGCTGTTGAGGTCTTTGACGATGCCGAAGATCTCGTCGACGATCTGCGGCGCGATGCCCATCGACGGCTCGTCGAGCAGGATCATCGACGGCTTGGCCATCAGCGCGCGGCCGATGGCGCACATCTGCTGCTCGCCGCCCGAGGTGTAGCCGGCCTGGCTGGCGCGCCGCTCGCGCAGGCGCGGGAAGTAGTGGTAGACCTTCTCCAGGGCTTCTTTGAGCTGGGCGCGCGACAGGTCGCGCGTGTAGGCGCCGGTCAGCAGGTTCTCTTCGATGGTCAGGTGGCCGAAGCAGTGGCGCCCCTCCATCACCTGCGACAGGCCGCGCTTGACCAGCTCGTTCGGGGTCAGCTGGTCGACCCGCTCGCCCTTGAACTGGACCTCGCCCTTGGTGACGTCGCCGCGCTCGCCGCGCAGCAGGGTGGAGATGGTTTTCAACGTGGTCGACTTGCCGGCGCCGTTGGCGCCCAGCAGGGCGACGATCTTCCCTTGCGGGACTTGCAGCGAGACGCCCTTGAGCACCAGGATCACATGGTCGTAGATCACCTCGACGTTGTTGACCGACAGGTAGGGCGCGATGGCCGGGACGGCGGCGCTGGTGGCGGCTGGGGCGCTGGCGGTTGCAGTAGTCATGTCTGTTCTTCGCGGATGCGGACAAGTTCAAAAAAGACGCGGGAAGGGAGGAGGCCCCTCCCGCGTCGAAGGCGTGCGCTTACTTCGCGCAGGCGGGTGTGATCTTCTTGTCGGCTGCGTAGGCGGCCGACGACTCCTCGAGCAGCTTGCGGGTCAGCGCCTTGTCGCCGACGATCCAGTTGGGCGTGATGGCGTTCCACTTCTTGCCGTCCCACTGCTGCACCTTGACCGCGCCCGAACCCTCGTGGTCGTCGCAGCTGGTCTTCACCGGCGGCAGCATGCCCAGCGCGCCGACGGCCTTCTGCCGCGCCTCGTCGACGTTCAGGTGCTCCAGGCCCCAGCGCATCTGCTCGCCGGTGACCGGCTTGCCCTTGCCGAACTTCTCCTGCGCGGTGCGCATCGCCTCGACCCACAGCAGGCCGGCGCTGACGCCGCGCATGTGGTAGACCGAGCCGATGCGGCCACGGTCGGACAGGTTGCCCTTGCCGGCGTCGTACAGCTTCTTGTGGATCTCCTCCATCAGCGGGTAGTTGCCGGGGGTGTTGAAGGTCATCGCGCTGTAGCCCTTGGCGGCGTCGCCGGACGGGATGGTGTCCTCCTCCGAGCCGGCCCACCAGACGCCGAGCATCTTCTCGCGCGGGAAGCCGTTGCGCTGCGCGGTCTTGATGGCGACCGAGTTCATCACGCCCCAGCCCCACAGGATCACGTGGTCGGGGTTGGCTTGGCGGATCTGCAGCCACTGCGACTGCTGCTCGCTGCCGGGCGGCGCCACGGCGATCTTGATCAGCTCGAAGCCGTGCTGCTTGGCCAGCGCCTCCAGCACCGGCAGGGGTTCCTTGCCGAAGGCCGAGTCGTGGTACAGGTGGACGATCTTCTTGCCCTTCAGCTTGTCCATGCCGCCGTTCTTGTCGCCGAGGTACTTGATCATGCCGGCGGCCTGGTTCCAGTAGCTGGTGATGAGCGGGAAGATGTAGGGGAAGACCTTGCCGTTGGCGGCGTCGGAGCGGCCGTAGCCGATGGTGGTCATCGGGATCTTGTCTTGCGCCACGCGGTCGAGCACGCCGTAGGCGACGCCGGTCGAGAGCGGCTCGACCAGGGTGGCGCCGCCGTTCTTGGTCTTCAGGCGCTCGTAGCATTCGATGCCGCGCGAGGGGTTGTATTCGGTCTCGCACTCCTCCCAGCTGATCTTGACGCCGTTCACGCCGCCGTTCAGGTTGACCAGGTTGAAGTAGTCGATGATGCCGCCGTAGAAGCCGGAACCGCCGGCGGCGTAGGGGCCGACGCGGTAGGACGGCAGGGCGACGAACTGCTCGGTCACCGGCTGGGCCCACGACGGGGCGATGCTGCCGACGGCGGCGGCGACCAGTGCGGCGCCGAGTACCAGGGTCTTCATGGGTTTCATACGTGCTGTCTCCTCAAGGGGGTGGAACATCAAATGGAGTAGGGTCGCGTTCAGTGCGGGAAGGGCCACAGACGCAACTTCTCTTTACCAATTTGCCATAAACGCGCCAAGCCGTGCGGCTCGACGATCAAGAAAAAGATGATCAATGCGCCGAACACCATCAACTCCAGGTTCGACGCCACGCTGGTCGGCAGCGCCAGGCCGTGCGCCAGCACGTTGAGCAGCACCGGCAGCAGCACGATGAAGGCGGCGCCGAGGAAGGAGCCGAGCACCGAGCCGACGCCGCCGATGATGATCATGAACAGGATGCGGAACGACAGGTCGAGGTTGTAGGCCTCCGGTTCGACCGTGCCGAGGTAGGCGAAGGCGTACAGCGCGCCGGCCACGCCGCAGTAGAAGGAGCTGACGGCGAAGGCCAGCAGCTTGGTGCGCATCAGGCGGAAGCCGATCACCTCGGCCGCCACGTCCATGTCGCGCACCGCCATCCAGGAGCGGCCGACGTTGGAGCGGATCATGTTCTTGGCCAGCAGCGCCATCAGCGCCACCACGCCCAGCACCAGCAGGTATTTGCTGCCCGGCGTGTCGAACTGGTAGCCGAGGATGCTGATCTTCTGCGCGGTGATCACGCCGGAGCTGCTGTAGTTGGTCAGGTAGGGGATCTTGGTCAGGCACCAGACGACGAAGAACTGGGTCGCCAGCGTCGAGGCGGCCAGGTAGAAGCCGCGGATGCGCAACGAGGGCAGGCCGAAGGCGATACCGACCATGGCCGCCGACAGCCCGCCCAGCACGAAGGCCAGCAGGATGGGAATGCCGGGGATGCGGGCGACGAAGTTGTAGGAGGCGAAGGCGCCCACCGCCATGAAGGCGGCGGTGCCGAGCGAGAGCTGGCCGGCGTAGCCGGTCAAAATGTTCAGGCCCAGCGCGGCCAGGGCGAAGATCAGGAAGGGGATCAGGATCGCCGACAGCGCGTAGGGCGAGGCCAGCCACGGCACCGCGACAAAGGCCACCAGCAGCAGCGCGGCCATGGCGTAGCGGTCCTGGCGGATCGGGAAGATCTGGTTGTCGGCCTGGTAGCTGGTCTTGAATTGTCCTGCTTCACGATAGAACATCGGGATTTCCTCTAAATGGGCGCGAAAACGATATAAATCTTATAAATCGTATGGTGGGTTTCGTTGGCCGCTCAAATCCGGCGGATGATCTTCTCGCCGAACAGGCCCTCGGGCCGCACCAGCAGGAACAGCAGGGCCAGCACGTAGGGGAACCAGCCCTCCAGGCCGCCGCCGACCATCGGCCCCAGGTAGACCTCGGCCAGCTTCTCCGAGGCGCCGATGATCAGGCCGCCGACGATGGCGCCGGGCACCGAGGTGAAGCCGCCCAAAATCAGCACCGGCAAGGCTTTGAGCGCGATGAAGGTGAGCGCGAACTGCACGCCGTTGCGGGCGCCCCACAGCAGGCCGGCCACCAGCGCGACCATGCCGGCCACCGCCCACAGCACCGCCCAGATGCGCTGCAGCGGAATGCCCACGGCCAGCGCGGCCTGGTGGTCGTCGGCCACGGCGCGCAGGGCGCGGCCGACCTTGGTCTTGGAGAACAGCAGGGCCAGCGCGGTCACCAGCACGGCGCAGATGCCGGCCGCCACCACGTCGAACTGCGAGACGATGATGTTGAAGTGGTCGAGCAGGTACTGCAGCGGCACGTCCTCGATCGGCAGGTCCAGCTTGTGCACCTGCGAGCCCCACATCAGCTGGGCCAGGCCCTCGATGAAGAAGGCCAGGCCGATGGTGGCCATGAACAGGGTGATCTCGGGCTGGTTGACCAGCGGGCGCAGCACCACCCGTTCGATGGCCAGGCCGAGCAGGGCCATCACCACCATGGTCAGCGGGATGGCGACCCAGATCGAGACGCCGAACTTGTCGATGATGCCGACGCAGGTCAGCGCGGCGAAGAAGACCATCGCGCCCTGGGCGAAGTTGAAGACGCCGGAGGCCTTGTAGATCAGCACGAAGCCGATCGCCACCAGCGCGTACATCACGCCCGACAGCAGGCCGCCGATCAGCACCTCGAAGAAGAAATTGATGTTCATCCGTGAATCCTTAGTGGGCCAAGCCGAGATAGGCGTTGATGACGTCCTGGTTGCAGCGCACCTCGTCGGGCGTGCCGTCGCCGATCTTCTTGCCGTAGTCGAGCACCACGACGCGGTCGGAGATGTCCATCACCACGCCCATGTCGTGCTCGATCAGCACGATGGTGGTGCCGAACTGGTCGTTGACGTCGAGGATGAAGCGGCACATGTCCTGCTTTTCTTCGACGTTCATGCCGGCCATCGGTTCGTCCAGCAGCAGGATCTCCGGCTCGGCCGCCAGCGCCCGGCCCAGTTCGACGCGCTTCTGCAGGCCGTAGGGCAGGCGCCCCACCGGCGTCTTGCGGATCGCCTGGATCTCGAGGAAGTCGATGATCTCCTCGGCCTTGACGCGGTGTTCGATCTCCTCGCGCCGCGCCGGCCCCCAGTACAGCGCCTGCATGAGGAAGTTCGACTTCATCTTCAGGTTACGGCCGGTCATGATGTTGTCCAACACCGTCATGCCCTTGAACAGGGCGATGTTCTGGAAGGTGCGGGCGATGCCGGACTTGGCCGCCGCGTAGCAGTCCATGCCCTTGCGGTGTTCGCCGTGGTGGATGATCTCGCCCTGTTGCGGGCGGTAGACGCCGTTGATCACGTTGAGCATCGAGCTCTTGCCGGCGCCGTTGGGGCCGATGATGGCGCGGATCTCGTGCTGTTTGACGTCGAAGGAGATGTCGGTCAGCGCCTTCACGCCGCCGAACGACAGCGAGATGTTCTTCAGGTCGAGGATCACCTTGCCGGTCTTGCGGCGCGCGCCGAAGTGCGCTTCGGGTTCGTTCATTTGCATGCTGTGCTCCGTGCTCATGCCGCTGCTTGCACAACGGGGAAGGTCTTGCACTCGGTGATCTTCAGGTCGGCCGAGACGACGCCGCTGCGGCCGTCCTCGAACTTGACCTGGGTCTCGATGAACTGGCTGGCCTTGCCCTCGTACAGGGCGGCGATCAGCACCGCGTATTTTTCGGCGATGAACTTGCGGCGCACCTTGCGGGTGCGGGTCAGCTCGTCGTCGTCCGGGTCGAGCTCCTTGTGCAGCACCAGGAAGCGGTGGATCTGCGTCTCGCCCATCAGCGCCTCGCCGGCCAGGTCGGCGTTGACCTGCTCGATGCAGTCCTTGACCAGGCCGTAGACCTGGGGGTGGGCCGCCAGGTCGGTGTAGCCGGAGTAGGCGATGCCGCGCCGCTCGGCCCAGTTGCCGACCGCCTCGATGTCGATGTTGACGAAGGCGCAGACCTCGCCGCGGCCGTGGCCGAAGGCGACCACCTCCTTGATGAAGGGGAAGAACTTGAGCTTGTTCTCGATGTAGTTGGGGGCGAAGATGGCGCCGCCGGTCAGGTGGCCGACGTCGGCCGCGCGGTCGATGATCTTCAGGTGGCCCTCGGCGTCGAAGATGCCGGCGTCGCCGGTGTGGAAGTAGCCGTCGGCGTCGATCACCTCGGCGGTGGCGTCGGGCCGCTTGTAGTAGCCGTCCATGGTGGCCGGCGACTTGACCAGCACCTCGCCGCTGTCGGCCAGCTTGACCTCGACGCCGGGCGCCGGCGTGCCGACGCTGTCGAACTTGATGTTGCCGTCCGGTTGCAGGCAGACGTAGGCGCAGGTTTCGGTCGAGCCGTACAGCTGCTTGAGGTTGACGCCGATCGAGCGGTAGAAGCGGAACAGGTCGGGGCCGATGGCGGCGCCGGCGGTGTAGGCCACGCGCACCCGCGACAGGCCCAGCACGTTCTTCAGCGGGCCGTACACCAGCAGCGAGCCGAGGCGGTACATCAGGCGCTCGCCGGCCGGCACCGGCTTGCCATCCAGGATGGCCGAGCCGCTGCGCTTGGCCACCATCATGAAGTAGGCGAACAGGCGGCGCTTGATGGCGCTGGCGTCCTCCATGCGGATCATCACCGTGGTCAGCATGTTCTCGAACACCCGCGGCGGGGCGAAGTAGTAGGTCGGGCCGATCTCGCGCAGGTCGGTCAGCACGGTGTCGCCCGACTCCGGGCAGTTGACGGTGAAGCCGGCCACCATCGCCTGCGCCAGCGAGAACAGGCAGTCGCCGACCCAGGCCATCGGCAGGTAGGAGAGGATGTCCTCGTCGGCGGTGAGCTGGTCGAAGCCGACCCCGCCGGCGCCGGCGGCGATCAGCGCGGCGTGGGTTTGGCACACGCCCTTCGGCTTGCCGGTGGTGCCGGAGGTGTAGAGGATGATGGCGTGGTCGCCGCCGCTGCCGGCGGCGATGGCGGCGTCGAAGAAGCCGGGATGGGCCATGTCGTAGACCCGGCCCATCTCCTCCAGCTTGGCGCAGGAGATCAGGCCGGCCTGGCGGTAGTGGCGCATGCCGCGCTCGTCGTCGTAGGCGACGTGGCGGATGTTGGGGTACAGCGCCTGCACCTCGACCAGCTTGTCGACCTGTTCCTGGTCCTCGACGACGGCGAAGTGGATGTCGGCGTTTTCCAACACATAGGCCATGTCGGCGGCCGGCGCGTCCTGGTACAGCGGCACGGGCACGCCGCCCAGGCTTTGCGCCGCCAGCATGGCCCAGTACAGGCGCGGCCGGTTGTCGCCGACGATGGCCAGGTTCATGCCGCGCGTGAAGCCGAGCGCGGCCAGGCCGCAGGCCATGGCGCGCACCTCGGCGTTGACCTGGCCCCAGTTCCAGGTCTGCCAGATGCCCAGGTGTTTTTCGCGGAAGGCGGGATGTAGCGGTCTCACCCGGCCGTGCTCCAATAGCCGGCGGGGGAAGGTATCCAAGTTTGTCTGCACCAGTGTCTCCTGTTGCTCTTGTGTTAGAGCGATATTATTGATTTCTGAGTCAGCAAGCAATTTGTGTGATGATAGTAGCCTGAGCTTTCCAACCGCGTTGTCATTTTGGGGACAATTGCCGAACTTTTCATGGTGCGTAGCAACAATGAGTAGTGATCCAATCCAGTTGAAAGAAGCCTTGCGCGCGGCCGTGTGGGCGCAGACGCTGACCGCCGAGCAGATGCTGCGGGTCGAGGCGGACACCTACGAGACTTTCGTGCCGAAGGGCGGCTACGTTTGCCGCAAGGGCGACAACGCGGAGAACTGGATCGGCATCGTCAGCGGCATGGTCAAGATGAACAACTTCTCGCCCTCGGGCAAGAGCGTCACCTTCACCGGCGTGCCGCCCGGTGGCTGGTTCGGCGAGGGCACCCTGCTGAAGGGCGAAAAACTCAAGTACGACGCCATGGCGCTGCGCGACAGCCGCATCGCGCGCATGCCGGCGAGCACCTTCAATTGGCTGCTGGAAACGAGCCTGCCGTTCACGCGGTTTTTGCTGATGCAGCTCAACGAGCGGCTCGGCCAGTTCATCGGCATGGTGGAGAACGAGCGCCTGCTCGACATCAACACGCGGGTGGCGCGCTGCCTGGCCTCGATGTTCAACTCGCACCTGTATCCGGGGCTGGAGAAGCTGGTGCAGATCTCGCAGGAGGAGCTCGGCCTGCTGTCGGGCGCCTCGCGCCAGCGCGCCAACCAGGCCTTGCAGGTGCTGGAGAAGCACGGCCTGCTGCGGCTTGATTACGGCGGCATTCGCATCCTCGATTTGGAGGGATTGCGGCGCTACGAGGAGGCTTGAGGGCGCTTGCTCTTGCGTGCTGGGTGCCGCCGCAGCGGTTGAGGTAAACAAACCATTCCTTCAATCGCTGCGGGTTGGAACATCCACAACTAGTGCAAGAGCAATATCGTTTAGCTTTTACTGGCCGGGGTGCCCAAGCGGTCGAACATATTTAGCGCGGCGGTACGTACTTCCGGCTCGACGTCGCTCAGGCGTTCAGGCGTTCAGGCGTTCAGGATCGTTGCCGATGGCCGCTTCCAACGCCAGCATCAGCGGCAAGGCGGTTTTGTCGAGACCAATCTCGCGCAACAACCTAAGCAAGGGCAGGCCGTCGCCACGCTGCAAGGCGGGGGCGCCCAGTGCAAAGAATTTATTGTGCAATGAATTCTGTGCAAAGCGCTGCTGCATGAATGGTGCGGTGATGTGCTCGGCAGAATATACGCATTTCGCGAAGTTCTCTATTTGGTGGCAAAAGATTGTGTGGAACTGAAGCAGACGTTCGGCGCGGCTGACTATGTTTCCAAGAAATTCACCGTGTTCGATGTGGCTGGAAACAATTACCGTGTTATCGCGGTTATCCACTACAACACGCAAACCGTGTATATCCGCCATGTATTTACGCACAGCGAATACAACAAGTGGACGAAAGACAATCGAGGAAAATGACGATGCAATCCCTAGCGAACAGCTTGCCTGAACTCACCAGCGCATGGATGGCTCTGCAAACCCATGCGCAGTTGCGGCCGATTCGCGACGATGCTGATTTCGCGCGCATGCAGGCGTATGCCAACTTGCTGGCCGACAGTGTAGGCGATGACGAAGAGCATCCTTTGTATTCCTTGTTCGAGATCGTGATGGAGTTGATCGAACGGTGGGAGGCGGTGCATGTCACGATCCCGACGGCGCCACCGCGTGAAGTCCTGCGGTTTTTGCTTGAAGCCAATGGCCTCAAGCAAAAAGATCTCGCGGAGATCGCCTCGCAAACGCTGGTGAGCGACATTCTGGCGGGACGCCGCGAGATCAGCAAACGTCTGGCCAAGTCGCTCGCCGCGCGGTTTCACGTCGATATCGGCGCTTTTATCTGACGGCTGCCCGCGCTCCGGACCAGCATTCGCTGTTGGACCGCCATTTCTAACGTTTGGGAGGCAAACGCTTTGAACTTGGTGAGGGCGGTACGTCATAGCTGGCCACGTAATGATCGATCAGCGCGCGCAGCATGCGCTGGTATTGGCTGTGGTTTTTCGCGGCCTCCGACTTGAAGAAGTCCACGCTCTTTTTACTCAACGTGAGCGTGACCTTGACTGTTTCTTCCCGAAAGATGAGTTGGTCGGGAGGCGGTAGAAAATCTGCGATCACCCTGGCTTCGATCGGTTCATCGGTGTATTTGATTCTCGCGTTCATAGATTGCTTTCCCCTTCCTCCAGTAGCCAGCGCCAAAGATGCGAATTATGCCGTTCCGATAGGTAAATCGCACCGATAGGATCTCCCCGTTGACCATGCCAAAACAGAAATAGCGCTGTTCGGACTTGCTATGCGCTACGTCCTCGGCGACGACCCGCTTGGGATCCGCAAACGCCAGTTGGGCCATGGAAAAGGGAACGCCATGCTTTAAGCGGTTGATGACATCCTTGCTGTAGTCCCATTCGAACTGCGGTGTCATAGATTAGGCTAGCACGAAGCAGAAAAAATGCCATAAAAATGTATGGCTGCTTGTATGGTTGTGGTTGGCTTGCGCGGGCATTGGCGGCGGCGGGGCGTTTCCGCAGCGAAGCGCCTTCTGCCATGGCCTCAATCGCGGTATCATAGGCCTCATTCTGTCGTCGCCGGCAGATCCGTATAAACGATTTGATCAATCTTCATGCACACTCCAGCTAGAACCGATGTCGCCGGGCGCCTCGCGCAGCTGCGCCTGGCCATGGGCCGCCACCAGATCGACGCGCTGATGGTGCCGTCGGCCGATCCGCACTTGTCGGAGTACCTGCCGGCGCGCTGGCAGGGCCGGCAGTGGCTGAGCGGCTTCACCGGCTCGGTCGGCACGCTGATCGTTACCGCCGACTTCGCCGGCGTCTGGACCGACGCGCGCTACTGGACCCAAGCCGAAACGGAACTGGCCGGCAGCGGTGTGCAATTGATGAAGCTGCCGTCCGGCGCCAGCGTCGATTACATCGGCTGGCTGGCGGCGCGCATGAGCAGCGGGCAGACGGTGGCGGTGGACGGCGCCGTGCTGGGCCTGGCCACGGCGCGCTTGCTGGCGCAGGCGCTGGACGCTTCCGGCGTCGCGCTGCGTAGTGATCTCGATGTGCTCGACGAGGTGTGGACGGAGCGCCCGGCGCTGCCGGCCGCGCCGGTCTACGAGCACCTGCCGCCGCACGCTGTGAAGAGCCGCGCCGACAAGCTGGCCGAACTGCGCGCCGGCATGGCCGCGCTGGGCGCCGGCCGCCACCTGATCTCGACCTTGGACGACATCGCCTGGCTGTTCAACCTGCGCGGCGCCGACGTCAACTTCAATCCCGTCTTCCTGGCCCACGCCCTGATCGGCCCGCAGCGCGCCACGCTGTTCGTCGGCGAGGACAAGATCGCGCCGGCCCTGCGCGCCACGCTGGAGCAGGACGGCGTCGACCTGGCGCCCTACGCCAGCCTGGCCGCCGCGCTGGCCGCGCTGCCGTCCGAATCGACCCTGCTGCTCGACCCGCGCCGCCTGACCCACGGCACGCGCCAGGCCATCCCGGCCGGCGTGACCGTGGTCGAGTCGATCAACCCGACCACCTTCGCCAAATCGCGCAAGAGCGCGGCGGAGGCTGCCCACGTGCGCGCCACCATGGAGCAGGACGGCGCCGCGCTGTGCGAGTTCTTCGCCTGGCTGGAGCAGACCCTTGCCGAGGCGCGGCGCGCGCCGCTGACCGAGCTGGCCATCGACCGCGAGCTGACGGCGGCGCGGGCGCGCCGGCCCGGCTTCGTCAGCCCCAGCTTCGGCACCATCGCCGGCTTCCGCGCCAACGGCGCCATCATGCACTACCGCGCCACGGAGACTTCGCACGCCGTCATCGAGGGCGACGGCCTGCTGCTGATCGACTCCGGCGGCCAGTACCTGGGCGGCACCACCGACATCACCCGGGTGGTGCCGGTCGGCGCCGTCACGGCGGCGCAGCGGCGCGACTTCACGCTGGTGCTGAAGGGCGTGATCGCGCTGTCGTCGGCGCAGTTCCCGCGCGGCGTCAAGTCGCCCATGCTCGACGCCATCGCCCGCGCCCCGTTGTGGGCCGAGGGCATCGACTTCGGCCACGGCACCGGCCACGGCGTCGGCTACTTCCTCAACGTGCACGAGGGGCCGCAGTCGATCTCGCCGTCGGCCATGCCGGAGCCGCACACGGCGATGGAGGAGGGCATGATCACCTCGATCGAGCCGGGCATCTACCGGCCCGGCCAGTGGGGCATCCGCATCGAGAACCTGGTGCTCAACGTGGCCGCCGCCGAGGGCGAATTCGGTCCCTTCCTGCGTTTCGAAACGCTGACGCTGTGCCCGATCGACACGCGCTGCGTCGAGCTGGCACTGTTGCGCGCCGACGAGCGCGCCTGGCTCAACGACTACCACGCGCGGGTGCGCGAGCGGCTGCGGCCGCACCTGGCCGGCGCCGCGCTGGCCTGGCTGGAACAACGCACGGAGGCCGTATGAGCGGCCGTTCCACCCGCGCCACCTCGGCCGTCGACCGCCTCAAGGCGCGCAGCGGCAATCCGAAATACTCGATGTCGCGCACCGGCAGCGGCCTGTTCTTCCTGACCGAGGCGCCGGGCGGCGCGCCGCTGTGCGCGCCGCTGGAGCTGGACGACTTCGTCGCCTTCGTCAACGGCCACGGCCCGCAGACGCCACGCCGCGTCAGCAAGCTCGATGTCGCGTTTGAAAAGCAGTTGAACAAGAAAGCCCCAGGCTAAGGCGGCGCGGGCCCGTCCCGCGCCGCAGCGTGCGCCGAACCGGCGCCAACTTTGACAACAGGGCCGCCATGCCAAGCATCGAATTCCTCTCCGCCTACTGGTCCACCGGCGAGCTGGCCACCAACGGCGTGATCCTGCTCAACCTGGTCGGCGCGTTGCTGCTCGGCCTGATGGTCGGCTACGAGCGCTCCTACCACGGCCGCGCCGCCGGCATGCGCACCTACGGCCTGGTGTGCATGGCCTCGGCGGCGCTGACGGTGATCGGCGGCTACCCCGGCTTCTGGTTCGGCGGCCACGTCACCGCCATCACCACCGGCACCGACCCGACCCGCATCATCCAGGGCATCGTCACCGGCATCGGCTTCCTCGGCGCCGGCGTCATCATGCGCGAGGGCTTCAACATCAGCGGCCTGACCACCGCCGCCTCGATCTGGGCCTCGTCGGTGATCGGCGTGATGTGCGGCGTCGGCTTCTACCTGTCGGCGATGGGCCTGGCGCTGCTGTGCGCGATGTCGATGATCTTCCTGTCCAAGCTGGAGGCCTGGCTGCCGTCGCGCCACGCGGTGGCCATCACCATGCGCTTCAAGCAGAACTACATGCCGCAGGAGCCGGCGCTGCGCGCCATGGCGCTGGCGCGCGGCTACGAGATCGCCGGCGGCTCGCTGATGATCGGCAGCGACAACGGCCGCCAGGAGTGGCGCTTCGTGGCCATCGCGCTGAGCAAGCGCAGCGGCTCCTCGCTGGCCGCCGTGGCCGCCGAGCTGGCCGCGTTCGACGGCATCGACAGCTTCCAGCTGTCGCACGCCCGCAACTAGTCGGCAGCGGCATGACCTCAAGGGAGCGGAACATGATGAATCCACAGGCAAGGGCGGTGTTCGAGTTCTGGTTCCCGCCGCCGGGCAGCCCCGGCCACGGCGCGGCGCGGCGCGAATGGTTCCAGAAGGACGCCGGCTTCGATGCCGCCATCGGCGCGCGCTTCGGCGCGCTGGTCGAGCTGGCGCTGGGCGGCGGCCTGCGCGACTGGGACGCCGAGGGGCCGCAGGCGGCGCTGGCGCGCATCCTGCTGCTCGACCAGTTCAGCCGCAACGTCCACCGTGGCACGGCGCGCGCCTTCGCCGGCGACGCGCTGGCGCTGCGCGCGGCGCAGGACATGGTCGACGCCGACGAGGACCTGGCGCTGCCGCCGCTGCAGCGCGCCTTCATCTACCTGCCCTTCGAGCACGCCGAGGACGACGAGATGCAGGTGCAGTCGGTCGGCCTGTTCACCCGGCTGGCGCAGGTGGGGCCGGAGTTCGCCGGCATGCTCGACTTCGCCCACCGCCACCGCGACGTCATCAAGCGCTTCGGCCGCTTCCCGCACCGCAACGCCATCCTCGGCCGCGCCTCGACGGCCGAGGAGCAGGCCTTCCTGCTGCAGCCGGGCTCGGGCTTCTGATGCGGCGCCTGAACCTGGTCGGCGGCGGCCACGTCGGCGGCGTGCTCGGGCGGCTGTTCGCCCAGGCCGGCGCCTTCGCCGTGCAGGACGTGCTGACCCGCTCGCCGGCGTCGGCGCGGCGCGCGGTGGAGTTCATCGGCGCCGGCCGCGCCGTGGCCCGCGCCGACGAACTGCGCCCGGCCGGGGTGCTGATGCTGGCCGTCGGCGACGACCAGATCGCGCCGGCCTGCGCGGCGCTGGCGGCCGCCGTGCCGCTGCGCGGCGTGGTGCTGTTCCACTGCAGCGGCGCGCTGGCCTCGGACCAGCTGGCGGCGGCGCGCGCCGCCGGCGCGCTGGCGGCCAGCGTGCACCCGATCCGCAGCTTCGCCGACCCGGCCGCCGTGGCGGCCTCGTTCGCCGGCACCTTCTGCGGCGTCGAGGGCGACGCCGGGGCGCTGGCCGTGCTGGAGCCGGCGCTGCTGGCGATCGGCGCGCGGCCGGTGCGCATCGAGGCGGCGGCCAAGACGGTCTACCACGCCGCCGCCGTGTTCGCCAGCAACTACCTGGTGACCGTGCTCGACGCCGCGCTGCGCGCCTACCAGGCGGCCGGCATCCCGGAGGCGGTGGCGCGCGAGCTGGCGCGGCCGCTGGCCACCGAGTCGATGGAGAACGTGTTCCGGCTGGGCGCGGCGGCGGCGCTGAGCGGGCCGATCGCCCGTGGCGACCTGGCCACCGTGGCGCGCCAGCAGCGCGCCGTGGCGGCCTGGGACGAGCCCACCGGCCGCTTGTACCAGGACCTGGTGGCGCCGACCGAGGCCCTGGCGCGGCGCAAAAAGAGCGGCTGAACGGGGCTGCCGGCCGCGCGCCGGCCGGCGGCGCCGATTTTCTTGCAAATTAACATTCCGCAACTATATTTTAAAGAGAAGCTTGCCAATTCCGCCTGCCGTATTAATGCTACGGTTTCACAAATAATTGCCGGGATTAGTCGACAAACAAGGGAATTAGCAATAAGCTTGATTCTTGGAATGTTTTCTACAAGAATCTAGAACTCAGAAAAACAGGTCAACACGAGAACGCGGGCCCGGCCCGGGCCATTTGCATAGGGGTAAGAGCATGTTATTTCTGAAAAGTACCAACGTCACCAAGGCACCTGGCATCTACGAGGTCGATATCGCGGCCAAACCACCCGGCAAGACCTACGGCGTGTTCCTGGCCACCGATCCGGACAATCCGCCCACCGAAGTGCTGGCCGCGCTCGCCGCGCTGGGCTTCCAGGGCACCTACAGCTCCGGCTATACCCACAAGGACCGCGGCAAGGTGCTCGACCTGCATTTCCAAAAAGACGGCACCGACCTGTTCAAGGGCTGGAAGGACGAGGAGCGCGAAGTCAACATGGCCGCCATCACCAGTCTGTTCAGCGGCATCGGCATCGAGATCGCGCCGCGCGTGATGTCGCTGGCGGAAGCCTACGCCTGATGTAGCGGCTCCCGGCCACGGCCGGGGGCCTCAGTCGAGCGCGTCGATGTGGTACAGCGCCCAAGGGCAGGAGGCGAAACGCTCCGGCAGCGCCTTGGCCCCCGTATGATAGCGCGCATGGACTTGTTTTCCGACCACGCCGCCGCCACGCTGTGCCCGATTCCGATCGAGGACGGCGAACTGTCGTTCATCCAGTGCCTGCCGCTGGGTTTGCCGGCGGACGAGGTCATGGCCAGACTGCTCGCCGAGACCGACTGGCGCGCCGAGCACATCACCGTCTGGGGCAAGCGCCACGCCCAGCCGCGCCTGACCGCCTGGCACGGCGAGAAAGCCTACCGCTATTCCGGCATGACCTTGGCGCCGCTGCCGTTCACCCCGCTGCAGCTGCAGCTCAAGCGGGCGGTCGAACAGGCCAGCGGGCGGCGCTTCAACAGCGTGCTGCTCAACTACTACCGCGACGAGCGCGACAGCATGGGCTTCCACAGCGACGACGAGGCGGAGCTGGGGCCGCAGCCGGCCATCGCCTCGCTCAGTTTCGGCGCGCCGCGCAACTTCGTCCTCAAGCACAAGCGCCGGCCGCTGACCGTCAAGCTGGCGCTGGGCGGGGGCAGCCTGTTGTTGATGGCGGGAACCCTGCAGCAGCACTGGCGCCACGGCATCAACAAGCAGAGCCGGCCCTGCGGGCCGCGCCTCAACCTAACCTTCCGCAACATCTGTTAAGTTCGGCAAACTCCGTCTTAAACCTCTTCAGTGGACAGATATTCATAGTGGTATTGTCTGTTTGATACTGTTAAATCCCCGCTTACATCTCGTCACACTTCTTACGACTTGGGCATGCATGTGGCCTGCCGAGGGTGCTATCTTGGTCACATCGCAATTCAGAGAACTGCGATCCCAAGCAAGTCCACAAACTATTTTGCTGAAAGATCCACATCATGAAAAAAATTCTGTTCGCATTGATTGCAAGCGCTACCGCTCTGACGGGTGTTGCCCAGGCCGCCGACGCCGGCACCGGTTACGTCGGCGCCGGCCTGGTCGGCAGCCGCTACAAATTCGACACCCCGATCACCAGCAGCAGCGACGACCGCAGCGGCAGCAAGGTCTCGGGCAAGCTGTTCGCCGGCTACAACCTGGACAAGAACTGGGCGGTTGAAGGCGGTTACACCGATTTCGGCAAGAATAGCTACAACTACACGCTGAACGGCGCCACCGGCAAGGTCGAGAGCAAGTCCAACTCGCTGTATCTGGCCGGTAAGTACAGCCAGCCGATCAACGAACAGTTCGCCGTCTTCGGCAAGCTGGGCGTGGCACGCAACCACAGCACCATCAGCACCAGTGGCGCGGCCAACGGCATCGGCAACGGCGGCAACAAAACCGCGCTGTACGCCTCGGTGGGCGGCGAGTACGCGATCAACAAGAACGTCTCGCTGTCGCTCGAGTATGAACACTACGGCAAGAACGAAAGCGACCTGGGCCGCAAAACCGGCGCCATCACCGGCGGCCTGCGCTACAACTTCTAACACTACACTAGGCCGGCGGACGCCTTGCGGCGCCCCCCGGCTTGTCCAGTCGAGGCCGGATGCGACAGCGGCGGCCCTGGTGCCGCCAATGTCCTTGTGTCCGCCTCCCCCGACAAAAAAACGGCACGGTCTTGATGACCGTGCCGTTTTTGTTTTTGCCGCTGTAAGCAGACTTACACCGTCAGTGGCTTGTAGCGGATGCGCTTGGGCTTGGCGCCCTCCTCGCCCAAACGTTTCTTCTTGTCGGCTTCGTATTCCTGATAGTTGCCGTCGAAGAAGGTCACTTGCGAGTCGCCCTCGAAGGCCAGGATGTGGGTGGCGATGCGGTCGAGGAACCAACGATCGTGCGAGATCACCATCACGCTGCCGGCGAACTCGAGCAGCGCGTCTTCCAGCGCGCGCAGGGTTTCCACGTCCAGATCGTTGGACGGTTCATCGAGCAGCAGGACGTTGCCGCCCATGAGCAGGGTCTTGGCCAGGTGCAGACGGCCGCGTTCGCCGCCGGACAGGTTGCCGACGATCTTTTGCTGGTCGCCGCCCTTGAAGTTGAAGCGGCCCAGGTAGGCGCGCGACGGCATCTCGAAGCGGCCGACGGTGAGCATGTCGGCGCCGCCGCAGACGTCCTCGAAGACGGTCTTGCCGTCGCTCAGGGAGTCGCGGTTCTGGTCGACGATGGAGACGCGCGCGGTCTGGCCGATCGCCACTTCGCCGCTGTCCGGCTGTTCCTTGCCGGTGATCATCTTGAACAGCGTCGACTTGCCGGCGCCGTTCGGGCCGATGATGCCGACGATGGCGCCGGCCGGCACGGTGAACGACAGGTTGTCGATCAGCAGGCGGTCGCCGAAGGCCTTGGTGACGTTCTTGAACTCGATGACCTCGTTGCCCAGGCGCTCGGCGACGGGGATGAAGATCTCCTGCGTCTCGTTGCGCTTCTGGTATTCGTGCTCGGACAGCTCGTTGAAGCGGGCCAGGCGGGCCTTCGACTTGGCCTGGCGGCCCTTCGGATTCTGCCGTACCCATTCCAATTCCTTGGCGATGGTCTTCTGGCGCGACGACTCGGTGGCCTCCTCCTGCTTCAGGCGGTTGCCCTTCTGCTCCAGCCAGGACGAGTAGTTGCCCTTCCACGGGATGCCGTGGCCACGGTCGAGCTCGAGGATCCACTCGGCGGCGTTGTCGAGGAAGTAGCGATCGTGGGTGATGGCGACCACGGTGCCGGGGAAGCGCAGCAGGAATTGCTCGAGCCAGTCGACCGATTCGGCGTCCAAGTGGTTGGTCGGCTCGTCGAGCAGCAGCATGTCGGGTTTCGACAGCAGCAGGCGGCACAGCGCGACGCGGCGCTTCTCGCCGCCCGACAGCACGCCGATCTTGGCGTCCCAGGGCGGCAGGCGCAGCGCGTCGGCGGCCATTTCCAGTTGCAGGTTCAGGTTGCCGCCGTCGGAGGTGGAGATGATCGCCTCCAGCCGGGCCTGCTCGTTGGCCAGGGCGTCGAAGTCGGCGTCCTCCTCGGCGTAGGCGGCGTAGACGGCTTCCAGCTTGGCTTGCGCCTCGAACACCTCGCCCAGGCCGGACTCGACCACCTGGCGCACGCTCTGCTCGGGGTCGAGCACCGGTTCCTGCGGCAGGTAGCCGATGTTCAGGCCGGGCATCGGCACGGCCTCGCCCTGGATGTCGGTGTCGATGCCGGCCATGATTTTGAGCAGGGTCGACTTGCCGGAGCCGTTCAGGCCCAGCACGCCGATCTTCGCGCCCGGAAAGAAGGACAGCGAAATATCCTTGAGGATCTGGCGCTTGGGCGGAACGATTTTGCCCACGCGGTTCATGGTGTAGACGTAATTTGCCATTGAGAATCTCGGTGAAAATAAAGAAAATGGGCGGAAATGCCGAAGAGGACGACAGGATACGATAAATCGTCCCCGCCGCACACTAAATTCAGCCGGTCCGGGGCGGCCCGGCCGCCCTGTATCACCCGGGCCGGCCCGGGCGCGGCGGCGCCGCCGCGGCCGGGTAAAGCAGGCCTGGCGGCCTCAGCCGGCGCGCCGCCGGGTCGCCCACAGGCCCTCGGCCACGTACAGGCCGAGCGCGCCCCAGATGACGGCGAAGCCGGCCAGCCGCTCCGGCGTGAAGGTCTCGTGGAAGAACCAGACGCCGAGCAGCATCTGCATGGTCGGCGAGATGTATTGCAGCATGCCCAACACCGACATCGGAATGCGCCGCGCGCCGGCGGCGAACAGCAGCAGCGGGATGGCGGTGATCGGCCCGGCCGCCGCCAGCAGCCAGCGGGTGGCGTCGTGCTCGCTGTTGAGGAAGGTGTTCTGGCCGTGCAGGCTGAGCCAGACCACGTAGGCCAGCGCCGCCGGGAACAGGATCATGGTCTCGAAGGACAGGCCCTCGAGCGCGGCCAGCGCCGCCATCTTGCGCAGCAGGCCGTAGCCGCCGAAGGTCAGGCCCAGCGTCAGGGCGATCCAGGGCAGCTGGCCGGCCTGCCAGGTCAGCCAGGCGACGCCGCAGGCGGCCAGGCCGATGGCCAGCCACTGCGGCCGGCGCAGCTTCTCCTTGAGCACCAGCAGGCCGAGCAGCACGTTGACCAGCGGATTGATGAAGTAGCCCAGGCTGGCGTCGATGACGTGGCCGTGGTTGACGGCCCAGATGTAGACGAACCAGTTGGCGGTGAGCAGCACGGCGCTGGCGACGAAGCTGGCCACCACGCGCGGCTCGTGGCGCAGCCGCAGCAGCCACTTCCACTGGCCGCGCACGCTTAGTATTATGCTCAGAAACAACAGCGACCACAGCATGCGGTGCGCCAGGATCTCCAGCGGCGGCACCTCGCCGATGGCGTGGAAATACAGCGGGAACAGGCCCCAGCAGAGGAAGGCCAGGGTGGCGTAGACGATACCGGTGTTCATAGGGGGGCGCGGGGCGGCGGCGACAGGGCCGGACATTATCGCCGAATTGCCGCGCCGACGCCGGCGCCGCCGGCGCCGCCGTTTTTCGAATAGGCCGGCGGCGCCGCGCGGGGTACACTGTTGCATGTGATACAGACGAGGCCCAGACGCATGTCAAAATATTCTTGCTATTTGCAAATACTTATCCTATTGTGCAACGCACCAAAACAACAACAGGTGCCATCTTGACCGCGCAACACTCCTCCAAAAGCTCGCTCGCCGCGCTGACCCTGGCCGCCGTCGGCATCGTCTACGGCGACATCGGCACCAGCCCGCTGTACACCCTGAAGACCATCTTCGACCCCGAGCACGGCCTGGCGCTGAACACGCCCAACCTGCTCGGCATCATCTCGCTGATCTTCTGGGGCCTGACGATGATCGTCTCGCTCAAGTACGTCAGCCTGGTGCTGCGCGCCGACAACCGCGGCGAGGGCGGCATCATGGCGCTGATGGCGCTGGCGCTGAACTCGGTCAACAAGATCTCCAAGTGGCACTTCCCGCTGATGATGCTGGGCGTGTTCGGCGCCACCATGTTCTACGGCGACAGCGTGATCACCCCGGCCATCTCGGTGCTCGGCGCGATCGAGGGGCTGGAGGTGGCCGCGCCCGGCATGGCGCAATACGTGGTGCCGCTGACCATCATCGTGCTGGTCTCGCTGTACGCCGTGCAGCGCCACGGCACGGCCGGCATCGGCCGCTGGTTCGGCCCGATCATGGTGGTCTGGTTCGCCGCGCTGGCCGTCATGGGCCTGGTCAACATCGTCGAGGCGCCGCAGGTGCTGGCCGCGCTCAACCCGCTGCTGGCGCTGCGCTTCATGCTGGAGAACCGCTTCATCGCCTTCATCGCGCTCGGCGCGGTGGTGCTGGCGCTGACCGGCGCCGAGGCGCTGTACGCCGACATGGGCCACTTCGGCAAGCGGCCGATCCGCTTCGCCTGGTTCCTGATCACCTTCCCGGCGCTGGCGCTGAACTACCTGGGCCAGGGCGCGCTGCTGATGAACCATCCGGAGGCCATCTCCAACCCCTTCTTCCAGCAGCTCGGCGCCTGGAGCGTCTACCCGCTGGTGGTGCTGTCGACCATGGCGGCGGTGATCGCCTCGCAGGCCACCATCTCCGGCACCTTCTCGATGACCAAGCAGGCCATCGCCCTGGGCCTGCTGCCGCGCATGCGCGTGCTGCACACCTCGGAGAGCGAGATCGGCCAGATCTACATCCCGGCCGTCAACTGGCTGCAGCTGATCGTCGTGCTGATCGCCGTGGTCGGCTTCGGCTCGTCGGACAAGCTGGCCGGCGCCTACGGCATCGCCGTCACCGCCACCATGCTGGCCACCACGGTGCTGACCTTCTTCGTCATCCGCTACCGCTGGAACCTGCCGCTGTGGCTGTGCTTCGGCGCCACCGGCTTCTTCATCGTCATCGACATCCTGCTGTTCTCGGCCAGCACGCTGAAGTTCTTCCACGGCGGCTGGTTCCCGATCCTGCTCGGCGCCGTGCTGTTCACCGTGATGATGACCTGGAAGCGCGGCCGCGCGCTGGTGTTCGAGAACCTGCAAAAGCACGCCATCCCGCTGGAGGAATTCCTGCAGTCGCTGTTCGTGGCGCCGCCGACGCGGGTGCCCGGCACCGCCATCTTCCTGCGCGGCGAGAGCGACGGCGTGCCGCACGCCCTGCTGCACAACCTGTCGCACAACAAGGTGCTGCACGAGCGCGTGGTGTTCTTCACCGTGCACATCCTCGAGGAGCCCTACGTGGCCGAGAACGAGCAGGTGCGCATCACCGAGCTGGGCCACAACTGCTACCAGCTCAATGTGCACTACGGCTTCAAGGACGAGCCGGACATCCCCAAGGTGCTGGCCCTGTGCGCCCAGCACGAGCTGCCGTTCGAGATGATGGAGACCTCCTTCTTCATCGCCCGCCAGACCGTCATCTCGACCCCCGGCGCCGGCATGGCGCCGTGGCGCGAGCACCTGTTCGTGGCCATGTCGCGCAACGCCCGCGGCGCCGCCGACTACTACCAGATTCCCACCAACCGGGTGATCGAACTGGGCACCCAGGTGGAAATTTGAGACAAAAAGTTGTAACCGAATGTAGCGGCCGCGGGGAGCTCCACGCGGTCTGCTAAACTTCGCCAGCTAGCGGCGCGCGCGGCAGTGCGCGCACGCCACCACCAACAAGACAAGGGTCACCATGAAATCGAAGTTTCACATTCTCGCGGCGCTGGTTTGCGCGGCGGCCTTGACCGCCTGCGGCGGCGGTTCCAGCAACAACAACAGCACGCCGGCGGTGGTGCAGCCGGCCTTTAGCACCAGCGACAACAACAGCGCGGTCCTGCCCGGCGCCGTCAAGGCGGAAGCCGGCAAATCCATCACCGTCCACTACACCGGCTGGCTGTACGACGCCAGCAAGGGCGACAAGAAGGGCGGCAAGTTCGACAGTTCGGTCGACCGTGGCCAGCCGATCAACATCGTGCTGGGCACCGGCCAGGTCATCGCCGGCTGGGAACAGGGCCTGCCCGGCATGCTGGTGGGGAGCAAGCGCACCCTGGTGATCCCGGCCAACCTGGCCTACGGCGCCGGCGCCAAGGACGCGCAGAAGGACGCCAGCGGCAACGTCCTGAAGGACCCCAGCGGCGTCCCTTACGTCGGCATCCCGGCCAACTCGGCGCTGCTGTTCGAGATCGAACTGATCAGCGTAAACAGCGTCGTGCCGCCGGTCGACGTGTTCCCGCCTGCGCTGGTGAAGACCGACCTGGTGGTCGGCGCCGGCGCCGAGGCCGTCGCCGGCAAGGCGCTGACCGTGAACTACACCGGTTGGGTCTACACCAGCTTGACCAGCGACAACAAGGGCGCCAAGTTCGACAGCTCGGTAGGCCGTGGTCCATTCCCCTTCACCCTGGGCGCCGGCGAGGTCATCAAGGGCTGGGACCTGGGCGTGGTCGGCATGAAGGTCGGCGGCACGCGCCGCCTGGTCATTCCGGCCGACCTGGCCTACGGCGCCGCCGGCAGGCCGCCGACGATCCCGGCCAACGCCTCGCTGCTGTTCGAGATCGAACTGTTGACGGTCAAGTAAGCCGGAGGCGCGCCGCCGCGCGGCGCCGATGGAACAGGGCGACTTCCGGGTCGCCCTTTTTTTCGCCCGGCTTTTTTGGTCCGCGCCGGCGCTCGATCGCGCAGCGCCGGCGTTGGCTTCGGGCTGAGCTACTAGCGCAGCATGTCGATGTGCGCGATGCCGTCCTCGTCGTAGGGCGCGCTGGCGGTGCGGAAGCCGAAACTGGCGTAGAACCGCTCCAGCCGCTGCTGCGCGCCGATGCGGCAGGCGTGGCCGGGATGCAGCCGCTCGGCGTGGGCCAGGCCCTGCGCCACCAGCAGGCGGCCGACGCCGCCGCCGCGCGCCGATTGGGTGGTCAGCACGCGGCCCAGCGACATCTCGGTGTACTTGGCGCCCGGCGCCAGGCAGCGCAGATAGGCCACCAGCTCGCGTCTGCCGTCGACCTGCTGCCAGCCCATCAGGTGGTGGGCGGCCGGGTCGTGGCCATCGATGTCCGGGTAGAGGCAGGTTTGCTCGAGCACGAACACCTGCTGGCGCTGGCGCAGCACCTCATACAAGTCGGAGTTGGGGATGTGGTCGAACGACAGCCATTGCCAGTCAATCATGTGTGCCTCGGAGCGGATCGGAGCGATGATTGTAAGGCAGGGCGGGAATCGGCGTGCCGACGCAAGCGGCGCCGCGCTCCACGGGGGAGGGCGGCGCCGTTGACGCTGCGCTGGGCGGACGGCCGCGCGGCCGTCCTGCGTCGCTTATACCAAGGCTTAGACCCGGGGCTTAGACCAGGGGCTTAGACCAGGGTCAGGGTGACGTCGATGTTGCCACGGGTGGCGTTCGAGTACGGGCAGACGATGTGGGCGGCGGCGACCAGCTTCTCGGCTTCGGCGCGGTCCAGGCCCGGCAACGAGATCTTCAGTTCGACTTCGATGCCGAAGCCGGTCTCGATGGCGCCGATGCCGACCGTGCCTTCGACCGAGACGTCGGCCGGGACGGCGATCTTGTCGCGGCCGCCGACGAACTTCATGGCGCCGATGAAGCAGGCCGAGTAGCCGGCGGCGAACAGTTGCTCGGGGTTGCTGCCGACGGCGCCGGCGCCGCCCAGTTCCTTCGGCGTGGTCAGTTTGACGTCGAGCACTTGGTCGGACGAGACGGCGCGGCCTTCGCGGCCACCGGTTGCGGTGGCGTTGGCGCGGTACAGGACTTGTTTGATGGACATGATGGTTTCCTTTTCAGTGAGTGGGAACAGCTTGTTCGAGAATATTGCAACAAAATTGTTTGCTATTAAATAGCAAGCTACTTACTTCAAAAAACGACTACGGGGTGTTCGCTTACGTCCGGCGCCGCAACTGCGCCGCCCATGAGCACACTATAGATCGCACACAATTAAATAGCAAGCGATATTTATCGGTGCTTGAAGCGCGTGCTTGCAAGCCCAGCGTGGCCGACGCGGCGTTGGCCGCATGCCTTCAACATCATCAGTAGTGGTAGCGGCAGCCCACGATGTAAATGGTGCCGCCTTCCGCCACATAAAGCAGGCGATGTTCGCGGTCGATGCGGCGCGACCACAAGCCAGTCAAGTTTCCTTTCAGCGGCTCAGGCTTGCCCGTTCCTTTGAAAGGGTTGCTCATGCATTCATCGATCAGGTCGTTGATCCTATCGACCAGTTTGGGATCTTCCTTCTGCCAGTACTGATAGTCTTCCCAAGCAATTTCCGTAAAGGAAACGGATGACTGCTTAGCTTGCTCTTTGTTTTTTGCTTTGTTGTTTTTCATTCCGGATAAGCTCCATCGGGCGGGTCTTGCCGGCATTTAGCTGTTCAAGTGACGCCATCAAACGGCTGGCGTTGTTCGGCGAACCGAGGAGGTACAGCGTTTCCTCAATGCTGTTGAAATCCGCCAATGACAACATCACGACAGGTTCGCCGCTTTGGCGGGTAATGATTGTCGGGCTGTGGTCGCTACATACGTCGTCCATCACAGCCTTCAGTCCAGCGCGAGCCTCGCTAAAAGTAAGGATGTTCATGATTTACCTCTCATCGCCGAGGGTGCCCGACCAGCTACAGGCCACCAGGGCAAAACAAAAACAAAAAGGGAACTGCCGCGCCGCAATTTGCAAGGCGCGCACGAGAAGAGAATGGATAGTGGTGCCGAATGGCCGGTACTGTCCGATTCCACGAAATCATTGTACGTATTTCTGTACAATGCGTCAAACCTTTGGAGCCCATCCTGTCTTGCGCCGGAAAGCAGATGTGGCCCGGGCCTACAAGGCCGTCTCGAAGCCTTCGAGCACGTTCACCACGTTGACGCCGAGCTCCTTGACGGCGTAGCCGCCCTCGAAGATGAAGACGGTCGGCAGGCCCAGGTAGGCCAGCCGCTCGCCCAGGCGCAGGTAGTCGGCGCTATGCAGGGTGAAGCGCGACAGCGGGTCGCCGGCGAAGGTGTCGACGCCGAGCGAGACCACCAGCGCGTCGGCGCCGAAGCCGGCCAGGCGGATGCAGGCCGTCTCCAGCGCGGCGAACCAGGCTGGCGCGCCGCTGCCGGGCGGCAGCGGCAGGTTCAGGTTGTAGCCCAGGCCGGCGCCCTCGCCGCGCTCGTCGGCGTGGCCCAGGTAGAACGGGTACTCGTGGCGCGGGTCGGCGTGCAGCGAGATGAACAGCACGTCGGCGCGGCCGTAGAAGATGCTCTGCGTGCCGTTGCCGTGGTGGTAGTCGAGGTCGAGCACGGCGACCTTGCCGGCGCCGTCGTCGAGCAGGTGCTGGGCGGCCAGCGCGGCGTTGTTGAGGAAGCAGTAGCCGCCGTAGAAGTCGGCGCCGGCGTGGTGGCCGGGCGGCCGGCTCAGCACGAAGCTGGCCCGCTCGCCCAGGCGCAGCGCGTGGGCGGCGTTGACGGCGCAGTCGGCGCCGGTCTTGGCGGCGGTCCAGGTGCCGGCGGTGAGCGGCGTGCCGCTGTCCATCGAGTACAGGCCCAGCTTGGCGCTGAAGTTGTCCGGCTCGATGTCGTGGCGCAGCGTGCGCACCGGCCACACCGAGGCGATGGCGTCGCGCCCGGCGTTGGCCGGGTCGAGCGCCAGCCAGTCGCTCCAGGCGTGGCGCAAAAAGTGCAAGTAGCGTGGCGTGTGGATGCGCTCGAGCGACATCAGCGGCACGCCCTGCGGCGTGACGATGCGGCCCAGGCCGCGCCGGCCCAGCTCGGCCAGCACGGCGTCGGCCCGGGCCGGCGTCTCGAAGCAGGGCACCATGGCGCCACGGAAGAACTCGCCGCGGCCGTGGTGCAGGCCGTGCTGCTCGTTGTAGAAGGTTAGCACCGCCGGTCCGTCCGCGCGCTCAGTCGCAGTCGCCGCTGTTGTGGCACAGGTTGCTGGCGCGGTAGGCCGCGACGTAGTCGTCGAAGTCGATGTGCGGCGCGCGCTCCATCTCGTCCTGTTCGGCCAGCGAGGCGGCGGCCAGGCCGTCGAAGTAGCCGGCCTCGGCGGCCGTCGGCGGACGGGCGCGGAAGTGGGCGGCGTGGCGCTCGCTCTGGCGCAGGCCGAAGGCGGTGAAGGAGCCGCCGTTGCCGCGCAGCTCGGCCAGCACGCGGGCCGACGGCGTCAGCCCGGGGTCGGCCAGCTTGGCCGCCTGCGCCGTCATCGCCTCGGCGTGGACCGCGTCGCCGCGCGCCGCGTCGAGCAGGGCCGCCACCGGCGCGATGCGCGCCAGCAGCTCTTCGCCCAGCTGGCGCAGGCCGACCTCGCGCGCGCCGTCGTGCAGCGTCAGGCCGGGCCGGCGGCCCTCCTTGACGGTGCGGGCGAAGTTGTCGGTGTGGCGGGCGCCCTCGGCCTCGTCGATCGGGGCGCTCTCCTCGAGCGCGCAGAAGAGCAGGAAGGCGTCGAGGAAGCGGCCGGTCGGCACGCTGATGCCGACCGGTTCGAACGGGTCGACGTCCATGCAGCGCACCTCGATGTACTGCACGCCGCGCGAGCACAGCGCCTGGATCGGCCGCTCGCCGGTGCGGATCACCCGCTTCGGCCGGATCGTCGCGTAGTACTCGTTTTCGATCTGCAGCACGTTGGTGCTCAGCTGGACCCACTCGCCGTCCTGCTTGGTGCCCAGCTTGGCGTAGGGCTCGTAGGGCTGGTTGACCGCCTTGGTCAGCGCGGCGACGTAGCTGTCGAGGCAGTTCTCGTGCGGGCTGAGGCCGGACTGGGCGTCGTTCTGGTAGCCCAGGTCGCTCATGCGCAGGCTGGTGGCGTAGGGCAGGTAGAGGGTGTCGTCGGAGAGCCGCTCGAGGTTGTGCTGGCGGCCGCGCAGGAAGCAGCTCGACAGCACCGGCGAGGCGCCGAACAGGTACATCAGCAGCCAGCTGTGGCGGCGGAAGTTGCGGATCGTCGCCAGGTAGCGCTCGGACTGGTAGGCCATCGCCGAGCGCTGGCCGGCGCCCTCCTCGTGCTCGGCCAGCACGCGCCACAGGCGTTCGTCCAGCGAATAGTTGTAGTGGATGCCGGCGATGCATTGCATGGCCTTGCCGTAGCGCAGCGCCAGGCCGCGCCGGTAGACGTGCTTGAGCATGCCCAGGTTGGACTTGCCGTACCAGGCGATGGTGATGTCGGGCTCGCCCGGCAGCAGGCAGGGCATCGACTGGCTCCACAGCAGCTCGCCGCCCAGCTTGCTGTAGGCGTAGCGGTGGATGCCGTCGAGCTTGTCTATTGTCGTGGCGATGTCGGCCTCGGCCGGGGTGATGAACTCCAGCAGCGCCTCGGCGTAGTCGGTGGTGATCTGCGGATGGGTCAGGGCCGAACCGAGCGCGACGGGATGCGCCGTCGCCGCCAGGTGGGCCTGCGGGTCGACCCGCAGGGTTTCTCGCTCGATGCCGCGCAGGCCGCCCAGCAGCGCGTGGTGCTGCCGGTCGGCCAGCAGGGCCAGGCGGCGAGTCAATAGATTGGACAATTTGATCTTCCTTTCTGTGCATCAAACAAATTATTTGTGCGAGAGTAACCGAAAACAGGCAAGCGCGTCGGCGGTGGCGCCAGACCGGTCCGGCGCCGTTCGGCGCGGCCGGCTGGCGGCCGGGGATTGCTTGATATATTAACAAAAGTCGCGGCGGCGGGGCGCTGCCGCTGCCGCCCGCCATGCTGCGCCGGCACGGGCCGCCGGGGCGCGATGCCGGCGCGGCCGCCGGCGCGGCGCCGCTATGGCACGCGGCCGCCGCTGACCCGCTCGATGCCGGCCAGGTCGCGCCAGCTCTGCACTTCGGTGTATCCTTGTGTGCGCAACAATTCGCGCACGGCGGCCGACTGGTCGTAGCCGTGCTCCATCAGCAGCCAGCCGCCCGCCACCAGGTGGCGCGGCGCGCCGGCGGCGATGCGGCGCAGCGCCGCCAGGCCGTCGGCGTGGTCGGTCAGCGCACCGACCGGCTCGAAGCGCAAATCGCCCTCGGCCAGGTGGCGGTCGCCGCTGGCGATGTAGGGCGGGTTGGAGACGATCAGGTCGAACACCTCGTCGCCGCCGCCGTTGTCGCCCTCCAAGGCGGCGTACCAGTCGCTGTGCAGCAGGCGCAGGGCGACGCCGTTGCTGGCGGCGTTGCGGCCGGCCACGGCCAGCGCCTCTGTGCTGACGTCGAGCGCGGTGATGGCGGCGTCGCGCCGGTTGTGCGCCAGCGCGACGGCGATGGCGCCGCTGCCGGTGCCCATGTCGAGCAGGCGGCCGCCGGTGGGCAGGCGCTCCAGCGCCAGTTCGACCAGCAGCTCGGTGTCGGGACGGGGGATCAGCACGGCCGGCGTGACCTCGAAGGGCAGGCCGAAGAACTCGCGCCGGCCGACGATGTAGGCGATCGGCTCGCCGGCCAGGCGGCGCGCCAGCAGCGCGGCCAGGCGCCGCGCCTCGTCCTCCGTCAGCAGGCGTTCCGACTGGGTGATCAGGCCGACGCGCGACAGGCCCAGCGCGTGGCACAGCAGGATGCGGTTGTCCAGCGGGTCGAGCGCGTTCTGCACCTGTAGCGAGGCGATGCTGGCGCCGGCGGCGACCGCCGCCGCCGACAAAGGCGGCCGACCCTGGCCGCTCATGCGCGGCGGCGGCGCAGCAGCGCCCAGGCCAGCACCAGCGCGCAGATGCCGAACCACAGCAGCGACCACATCGGGATCGACAGGCCGAACCACGGCGCGGTGGCGTCCTCGCACAGGCCGTCGGCGCGGAACACGGACGGCAGGTAGGTGGCGGTGGGGAACTTGTTGAGCATGGTCTCCATTGGGTCGATGCCGCAGGACAGGCCGGGGTGGGCCAGGATGTACAGGTGCTTGCCGGCCACGCCCAGGCCGGCCAGCGCCGCCACCAGGCCCAGGCCGGCGCCCGGCGCCGCCTTGCGGCCGGCGGCACCCCACAGGCAGCCGATGGCGACGAGCAGGAACAGGTAGCGCTGGATCACGCAATACGGGCAGGGCAGCATGTCCAGCACGTGCTGCAGGTACAGGGCGGTGGCCAGCAGGCCGAGGCAGGCGGCGGCGAGGGCCAACAGCAGGGTACGCGTTTGAATCATGGGCAATTCCGGTCAGGTTAGGGAAACGGCGGCGAACGGCGCGGCGCGGACGACGACAAGGACGACGACGGTGGCGCCGCGCCGCGGCTCATTCTCGCATAAAGCCGTCGGGCCGATCTTAGCCGGCCCTTAAACTTTCGCCGCCACGCCGCCGCCGCGTCGCCGCAGCGCCGCGCCTAGTCGCCCAGCGCGGCCAGCAGCTCGGCCTGGTGCTCGGCGGCCAGCGCGTTGGTCAGCTCGACCAGGTCGCCGTCCATGATGAAGTCCAGCTTGTACAAGGTCAGGTTGATGCGGTGGTCGGTCATGCGGCCCTGCGGGAAGTTGTAGGTGCGGATGCGCTCGCTGCGGTCGCCCGAGCCGATCAGGCTCTTGCGGGTGGCCGCCTCCTGCGACTGCTGGGCGCGCAGCTGCACGTCCTTGATGCGCGCCGCCAGCACCTTCATCGCCGAGGCCTTGTTCTTGTGCTGGCTGCGGTCGTCCTGGCACTCGACCACGATGCCGGTGGGCAGGTGGGTGATGCGCACGGCCGAGTCGGTCTTGTTGATGTGCTGGCCGCCGGCGCCGGAGGCGCGGTAGGTGTCGATGCGCAGCTCGGACGGGTTGATGTTGACGTCCTCGACCTCGTCGGCCTCGGGCATCACCGCCACCGTGCAGGCCGAGGTGTGGATGCGGCCCTGGGTCTCGGTGGCCGGCACGCGCTGCACGCGGTGGCCGCCCGACTCGAACTTCAGCTTCGAATACACGCCGTTGCCGACCAGGCGCACGATCACCTCGCGGTAGCCGCCCAGGTCGGACGGCGACTCCGACACCATCTCCACCTGCCAGCGGTTGCGCTCGGCGAAGCGGGTGTACATGCGCAGCAGGTCGCCGGCGAACAGGGCCGACTCGTCGCCGCCGGTGCCGGCGCGGATCTCCAGGAAGATGTTGCGTTCGTCGTTGACGTCCTTCGGCAGCAGCATGGTCTGCAGCTCGCGCTCGAGCGTCGTCATGCGCGTCTTGGCCGACTCGATCTCGTCCTGGGCGAAGTCCTTCATGTCCGGGTCGGCCAGCATCTCCTGGGCGGTGGCGATGTCGGCGCTGGCCTCCTGGTAGTTGTGGAACAGCGCCACCAGCGGGCCCAGTTCGGCGTGCTCGCGGGTCATTTTGCGGTAGTTGTCCATGTTGGCGGTGGCGCCTTCGGACATCAGCAATTGGTCGAGTTCAACCAGGCGGTTCGCCAGTTGCTCCAGCTTGGCCAGCATTGATGGTTTCATAGCTTATTCGGTGAGAGTGTTCGTCGTGGATGGGGAATCGGCGCGCGCCGCGGCGGCGCCGGCCGCCGGCGCGCGGCGGCGGAAAAACGGCAGGGACGCTAACGGCGGCCGCGGAACAGCTGCGGCAGCAGGCTGGCCAGTTGGGCCCGTTCCTCGCCCTGGGCGCGGTGCAGCGCCTGCTGCGGGCCGTGCATGAACTTGGCGGTCAGGCCGCGCGACAGCGCCTCGAGCACGGCGTCGACATCCTCGCCCCTGGCCAGCAGCTTGCGGGCGCGCTCGAGCTCGTGCAGGCGCAGCGCCTCGCCGCTTTCTTGCAGGCCCTGGATGACCGGCACCACGGCGCGGTCGTCGATCCAGTGCATGAAGGACTGGACGCGGGTTGCGATGATCGCCTCGGCCTGGGCCACGGCGGCCTGGCGGTTCTCCATGCCGGTCTGCACCACCTTGCCGAGGTCGTCGACGGTGTACAGGAAGACGTCGCTGAGGCGGCCGACCTCGGCCTCGATGTCGCGCGGCACGGCCAGGTCGACCATGAACATCGGCTTGTGGCGGCGCGCCTTGATGGCCCGCTCGACCAGGCCGAGGCCGATCAGCGGCAGCGACGAGGCGGTGCAGGAGATGACGATGTCGAACTGGTGCAACTGGGTCTGCAGCTCGGCCAGGCGGATGGCGCGGCCGTTGAAGCGGTGCGCCAGCTGCTCGCCGCGCTCCATGGTGCGGTTGGCGATGGTGATGCTTTTCGGGTTCTGCGCGGCGAAGTGGGTGGCGCACAGCTCGATCATCTCGCCGGCGCCGATGAACAGCACGTTCTGCTCGGCGATCTTGTCGAAGATGCGCTGCGACAGGCGCACGGCGGCGGCCGCCATCGACACGCTGTGGGCGCCGATCTCGGTGGTGCTGCGCACCTCCTTGGCCACCGAGAAGCTGCGCTGGAACAACTGGTGCAGATAGGTGCCCAGGCCGCCGGCGGCGTCGGCGGTGCGGATGGCGTCCTTGATCTGGCCCAGGATCTGTGTCTCGCCCAGCACCATCGAGTCGAGCCCGGAGGCGACGCGGAAGGTGTGGCGCACGGCGTCGTGCTGCGGCAGCAGGTACAGGTGGGGGCGCAGCTCGGCGTAGTTGAGCTTGTGGAAGTCGGCCAGGAAGTGGGCGCCGGCGTCGAGCGAGTCGGCGCCGTGGCTGGCCGCGTACAGCTCGGTGCGGTTGCAGGTCGACAGGATGGCCGCCTCGTCGCTGCCGTGCGGGTCGTGCCGCTCGAACCAGGCGCGCGCCGCCACCACCGCCTGGCCCAGTTGCTCGGGGGCGAACGCCAGCTGCTCGCGTAGGGACACGGGAGCGGAGTGGTGGTTCAGGCCGACGGCGAGCAGTTGCATTTCGGGACCAAGCAGGAGACGTTGAGCGACATTATACCGTGTTGCAAGGGCATCCTGCCCGGCGATCGGGGCCGGCGCCGCCGAACGGCCGTGGCGGCGGCCCGCTGGTTGGGGCCGGAGCGGCGCGGGCTCAGGCGCCCAGCTTCTCCAGCCGGTAGCCGTAGCTGTACACCGGCACCAGGCGGAAGCCGTTCTCCGGCTTAAGTTGCAGTTTGTTGCGCACGCGCGAGACGTGGGTGTCCATGGTGCGCGACGGCACGGCCGTCTCGCGTATCCACACCGCCTCGTGGATGTAGGCGCGCGACAGCGGCCGGCCGATGTTGCGGAAAAACAGCAGCGCCAGGTAGAACTCCTTGTGCGTGACGTCGAGCACGATGCCGTCCATCAGCAGGCGGCCGGGCCGCGTCTCGAAGATGTACTGGCCGAACTGCAGCTGCTCGGCGCCGTTCTGCGCCGGATAGGCGCGCCGCAGCAGCGCCTGCACGCGCGCCACCATCTCGCTGCGGCGCAGCGGCTTGATCATATAGTCGTCGGCGCCGGCGGCCAGGCCGGCGACGATGTCGTCCTCGCCCGAGCTGGTGGTCATGAACATCACCGGGGCGTTGTCGGTCAGCTTGTCGCGCACGCGGCGCAGCACCTCGGCGCCGCTCAGGTCGACCACCTGCCAGTCGAGGATCAGCATGTCGTAGCTGTCCTTGCGCAACTGCGCCTGCAAGTCCTTGCTGGTTTGAAAACTATGGCAGGCGTGGCCGGCCGACGTCAGCACCTGGCATATCAGATCGGCTTGGCTGCGGTCGTTGTCAAGTACGGCGATTCTCATGATTGAACAGGATAGAGCGACCGGCGGCACCACTTCTGCCACCCGTCGTGAAATGTTAAGGAATAGTCACTTTGAATATAACAGAGATTTACAAAATTAGTTAGTAAAAAAGCTAAAAACTTTTCTTTTGGACATAAATGTTACTTTTATGCGAACTCAGCTGACGTTTATACGGTACACGGTAACATGGCCGAGTTCAATCAAAAAATGGCCGAAAAGCAAGTCTACATGCGGCCTGGCGGCCCTCGCGGGGGCCGAAAAACACGCTGGCGAGGCCGGCGGAACAGTACCGGGGGAGTACCGCCTCATAGGGCGGACGGCGACGCGGCGGCCGCTGTACCGGCGGCAATTGGCGCTGGCGCCGTTTGTGGCGCGCTTGCCGCTTTTTTGGGCGGTGGTCGCGGCGGTGGCGCGCGCCCGGGTGCCGGGCGCGGCGACGGCGTCCGGCGACTTGTATAGGCGGACGGGGCGGCGCGGCGGACGACGCGGTTAGCGTGCTAAGGGGTAAGTTTGTGACACGAAGCATGCCACGGGGAATTGAACCGGGAGTGCGACTGGGAATGCAGGGAGGCGGCCCGGCAGGGGGGCAGGAGGGGCCTGGGCGGCCGGCGGCGGCCGGCAGGGCGCCGGCGCCGCTGGGGGCGCCGGGCCGGCGGTGTTGCCGGCATTGCCAGGGTGCCGGATCAGGCGTCCGGCAGCACCACGTTGACGTCGAGCACCTCCAGGTTGCCCTGGCGGTCCAGCGAGATCTTGATGTCGTCGGCGTTGACCTTGGTGTACTTGGAGATCACCTCGATCAATTCCTTGTGCAGGGCGGGCAGGAAGTCCGGGCCGCCACGGCCGTTGCGCTCGCGCGCGATGATGATCTGCAGCCGTTCCTTGGCCGCCGAGGCGGTTTTCGGTTTGGAAGGGAACAGAAAGGAAAGCAGAGCCATGTCACTTGCTCCCAAAAATGCGCTGCAGCAGGCCGGGCTTTTCGTAGGTGGTAAAGCGCAGCGGCACGTCCTGGCCGAGGAAGCGCGAGACCACGTCTTCGTAGGCCTCGGCCACGTCGGTGCCCTTGAAGTGGATCGCCGGATTGCCCTGGTTGGAGGCGTGCAGCACCGATTCCGACTCGGGGATGATGCCGATCAGGGGAATGCGCAGGATCTCCTGCACGTCCTCGTGCGACAGCATCTCGTCGGCCTCGACCCGTTTCGGCGAGTAGCGGGTGATCAACAGGTGTTCCTTGACCGGTTCGCCGCCCGTCTGGGCGCGGCGCGACTTGGCCTGGATGATGCCGAGGATGCGGTCGGAATCGCGCACCGACGACACTTCCGGGTTGGTGACGATGATGGCCTCGTCGGCGAAGGTCAGCGCCATCAGCGCGCCGTGCTCGATGCCGGCCGGCGAGTCGCAGATGATGTACTCGAAGCCCATGTTGATCATCTCGTGCAGCACCTGTTCGACGCCGTCCTCGGACAGGGCGTCCTTGTCGCGCGTCTGCGAGGCGGGCAGGATGAACAGGTTGTCGCAGTGCTTGTCCTTGATCATGGCCTGGGTCAGCGAGGCCTCCTTGTTGATCACGTTGATCAGGTCGTACACCACGCGGCGTTCGCAGCCCATGATCAGGTCGAGGTTGCGCAGGCCGACGTCGAAGTCGATCACGGCGGTCTTGTGGCCGCGCATGGCCAGGCCGGTGGAGAAGCTGGCGCTGGAAGTCGTCTTACCGACACCGCCCTTGCCGGACGTTACAACAATAATTCTTGCCACAAATAATCCTTTTCAGAGTGCGAGCGTAAGCCGGGGCTTAGGCGCGGGATGCGGAATTGACAGATAGTATATCGATTCGGTCGCCGACCAAGCGAATTTGCGCCGGCACGCGGGCGAACTCGGCGGGGAAACCGTCCTCGAAGGTGCGGTAGACGCCGGCGATCGAGACCAGCTCGGGCGCCATGCCCAGCGCGAAGATGCGGGCGTCGGCGTTGCCGGAGGCGCCGGCCAGGGCGCGTCCGTTCAGCGTGTTGTAGACGTGGATGCTGCCGTCGGCGATGATCTCGGCGCCGTTGTTGACGACGGCGGTGATGATCAGGTCGCAGCCGCGGGCGTAGATGCGCTGGCCGGCGCGCACCGGCGTGTCGATGATCATGGTGCCGGGCGTGAGCAGGGCGGTGGCGGCGCCGGCGTTGGCCAGCGCGGCCGGGCCGGGCACCGGCAGCGGCGCGGCCGGCGCGGCGGCCGGCTTGGCCGGCTTGGCCTCGGCCGCCTCGGCCTCGTCGCGGCGGCGGTTGGCCGGCTCGACGGTCAGGCCGTGGGCGGCGATCGCCGCCGCCATCTCGGGCGCGGCGTTGCGCACCGCCACCGGGTTCAGGCGGTATTGCTTGAGCAGGGCGATGATGCCGTCCCAGTCGACCGGCTCGGCGCCCGGCGCCAGATTGCCGATGTCGATGACGGTCAGGTCGTCCTCGAAAAAGTCGGTGCTGCCGCCGGTCATCTCCTTGAGCGCGGCGTCGAGCGCGATGCGGTCCGCGGTGGAGAGGATGGCGGACACCGCGACCACGGTGGAAATCTTGATCTCGATCGGCTTTTGGAACAGGCTTTTGGACATGGGCGAAATGGTGAGTGGGTCGGCGACAGGCTGGGGCCAGTGTTGCCCTGCGCTGCCGCCTTGGCGATAACGTCGCGCTGATGCGCGGGCACAAGCATTTTACTGTGGAAAGCGGGGAAATGGGAGGGCGCGTGCAATCAAACGGCGCAGCCATGCGGGCTGGCGCGGCGTGCGCGCCGGGGCGGCGGGAGCGACCCCGGGGCCAAGGCAGGGGTCGGACCCCGTACGGGGTCCGACCCCAGGCTTGCGGGGGTGTGTCGACTTGGGCTAGGCGGCCTGCTCGGCGCGCAGCTGGTGCGCCGCCGCCACCATCTGGCGCAGCGCCGCCTCGGTCTCGGCCCAGCCACGGGTCTTCAGGCCGCAGTCCGGGTTGACCCAAAGGTTGCCGGCAGGAATGACCGCGCTGGCCTTGCGCAGCAGGCGCACCATCTCGGCGGCGTCGGGCACGCGCGGCGAGTGGATGTCGTAGACGCCGGGGCCGATCTCGTTGGGGTAGCGGAACTGGCCGAAGCCGGCCAGCAACTCCATGTCCGAGCGGCTGGTCTCGATGGTGATGACGTCGGCGTCCATCGCGGCGATCTGTGGCAGGATGTCGTTGAACTCGGCGTAGCACATGTGGGTGTGGATCTGCGTCGTGTCGGCCGCCGCGCCGGCGGCGACGCGGAAGGCGCGGGTGGCCCAGCCCAGGTACTCGTCCCAGCGGCCGCGGCGCAGCGGCAGGCCCTCGCGCACGGCCGGCTCGTCGATCTGGATGATGGCGATGCCGGCCTGTTGCAGGTCGGCCACCTCGTCGCGGATCGCCAGCGCCAGTTGCAGCGCGGTCCGCGCGCGCGGCTGGTCGTCGCGCACGAAGGACCATTGCAGGATGGTGATCGGGCCGGTCAGCATGCCCTTCATCGGCCGCGCCGTCAGGCTCTGCGCGTGCACCGTCCAGTCCACCGTCATGGCGCGCGGCCGCGCCACGTCGCCGAAGATCACCGGCGGCTTGACGCAGCGCGAGCCGTAGGATTGCACCCAGCCGTAGCGGGTGAAGACGAAGCCGTCGAGCTGCTCGCCGAAGTATTCGACCATGTCGTTGCGCTCGGCCTCGCCGTGCACCAGCACGTCCAGCCCCAGCGCCTCCTGGCGTTGCACGGCGTCGGCGATCTCGGCTTGCATGGCGCCGCGGTACTGGCCGGCGTCCAGTTCGCCGCGCTTGAAGCCGGCGCGGGCGGCGCGGATCGCCGCCGTCTGCGGGAAGGAGCCGATGGTGGTGGTGGGGAACAGCGGCAGGCGCAGCCGTTCGCGCTGCGCCGCCTGGCGCGCGGCGAAGGGGGCGGCGCGGCGGTCGGCGTCGGCCGGCAGCGCGGCCAGGCGGGCCGCCACGGCGGCGTTGTGCACCCGGCCGCTGGCGCGCCGCCCGGCGATGGCGTCGCGCGATTGTTGCAGGGCGGCGGCGGTGTCGGCCCCGGCCAGGGTCTGTTGCAGCAGGGCCAGCTCGGCCAGTTTTTCCGTGGCGCCGGCCAGCCAGCCGCGCACCTCGGCGTCGAGCTGGTCCTCCCCGGCCAGGCTGAACGGCACGTGCAGCAGCGAGCAGGAGGTGGCCAGCCACAGCTTGCCGCCGCGCTTGGCCAGCAGCGGCGCCAGCGCGGCCAGCGCGGCGTCGAGGTCGCTGCGCCAGATGTTGCGGCCGTCGACGATGCCGACCGACAGCACCTTGTGGTGCGGCAGCCAGTCGGCGATGCTGGTCAGCTCGTGGGCGGCGCGCACGCCGTCGACGTGCAGGCCGGCCACCGGCAGGCGGCAGGCCAGGCTCAGGTTCTCCTCCAGCGGCGAGAAATAGGTCGCCAGCAGCAGCGGCACGCCGACCTGGTTCAACTGCCAGTAGGTCGGGTCGAAGGCGCTGCGCCACGCGCCGGGCAGGTCGAGGCCGAGGATGGGCTCGTCGATCTGCACCCAGGCCACGCCCAGCGTCTTCAGCTGGTCGAGCAGGGCGCCGTAGACCGGCAGCAATTGTTGCAGCAGCGACAGGCGGTCGAAGCCGGCCCGCTTGCTCTTGCCCAGCCAGAGGAAGGTCAGCGGTCCCAGCAGCACTGCCTTGACGGCGTGGCCCAGCGCCTGCGCCTCGGCCACCTCGGCCAGCAGGCGTTCGCCAGCCAGCGCGAAGCGGGTCAGCGGCGAGAACTCCGGCACCAGGTAGTGGTAGTTGGTGTCGAACCACTTGGTCATCTCCAGCGCGGCGCCGTGGTGGCCCTCGTGGCCGGACTGCTCGGCCTGGCCGGCATGCTCGGCGCAGGCCGGGTTGCCGCAGGCGGTCGGGGTGGTGCCGTCGCCGTCGGCGCTGTTGCCGACGCCGCGCGCCATGGCGAAGTAGCGTTGCAGCGGCGGCGTGGCCGGCGCGAAGCCGAAGCGCGCCGGCTCGCAGCCGAACAGTTGGATGTGGTTGGCCACCTGGTCGTAGAAGGCGAAGTCGCCGACGGTGACGAAGTCCAGGCCGGCGTCGCGCTGCAGCGCCCAGTGGCGCGCGCGCAGCTCGCGGCCGGTGTGTTCCAGCGCTTCGGCCGTGGTCTCGCCGCGCCAGTGCGACTCCAAGGCCTGCTTCAGTTCGCGCTTGGCGCCGATGCGGGGGAAGCCGGGAATGTGGATTTGTATATTTTTTGTCATGATGTCATTCGCATTTAATAATGGTGCGATAAAGTGTGCCGCAATCTGATTTATAATCAAAACGAAAGATTTTGCGACTTAACATGAAAAGAATTCATACATAAACCATGCTAGAGATTCGCCATCTACGCACCCTGAGCGCGCTGCGCTCGGCCGGCAGCCTGGTGCGGGCCGCGCAACTCCTCAACCTGACCCAGTCGGCCCTGTCGCATCAAATCAAGTTGCTGGAGGATCGCTACGGCGGGCCGCTATTTGAGCGAAAATCGGTGCCGATCGGCTTCACCGCCACCGGTTCCCGCCTGCTCAAGCTGGCCGACCTGCTGCTGCCCGAGATCGAGCAATGCGAGCGCGAGGTGTCGCGCCTGTCGCAGGGCGACCAGGGCCAGTTGCGCGTCGCCTTGGAGTGCCACACCTGTTTCGATTGGTTGATGCCGGTGATGGACGAGTTCCGCCGCCGCTGGCCGGAGGTGGAGATCGACCTGGTGTCGGGCTTCCACAGCGAGCCGGCCGAGCTGCTGCGCAGCGGCGAGGCCGACCTGGTGATCGGCTCGCCCTACGGCCCGGACTTCGCCACCTTCCCCCTGTTCCGCTTCGAGATTTTGGTGGTGATGGCGCAGAAGCACCGCCTGCAGGCCTTGCGCCGGCTGGCCGCCAGCGACTTCGAGGGCGAGACCCTGATCACCTATCCGGTGCCGGAGGCGCGCATCGACTTGATCCGCGAGGTGCTGCGCCCGGCCGGCGTGCAGTTCGAGCGGCGCAGCGCCGAGCTGACGGTGGCCATCCTGCAACTGGTGGCGAGCCGGCGCGGCGTCGCCGCGCTGCCCAACTGGGCCATCAAGAACTATGTCGACTACGACTACGTGGTGGCGCGGCCGGTCGGCGAGCAGGGGCTGTGGAGCGATTTGTTCGTTTCCGTGCCGCTGGCGCTGCAGCAAAAGGCGTATGTGCTGGACTTCGTCAACGTGATACGCGAGCAGTGCGCCGGCACGCTGGATGGTATCAAATTATTATCGTGACTTTTTGTTACTGTTTATTCAGAATGCAAACAATGGTTTGATTTTGATCAAGGCCAAGTTGGAAGGCGGCCCTTAGCATGGGTGGCTGTGTGGTGAGAACGACACGTTTGAACGGCAGGGCAATTCAATCAATATGATAGGGAACGCCATGTTTATTTTTTCTGAACAATTCGTGATCGCCGGACGGGCCCTATATGAGGCGCAACTGGCTAGTTTCCATGCTCTCACCGAGGCGGCCTTCGACAACGGCATGGCCGAGGTCGAGCGCAATGTGGAAACTTTCCGCAGCTCGCTGGCGGAAAGCACCGTCGCCACTCGCCAGTTGCTTGTTGCCCAACAGGAAGCCCTACCTTAGTTTTCCCAAATACCGCCCGCGCAAGCGTGGCGGAGGCGTATGATAAAAATTAGACAGCGCCCCGCGAACGGGGCTGGCACTAGCTTTGGAGCAATTTTGGCAGGACCGATTGTGGCTTAACCTTAGTATTGGAGATATAAATGGATGAGGTAGTTATTGTGGCCGCCGGCCGCACTGCGGTTGGCAAGTTTGGTGGTAGCCTGGCCAAGATTCCGGCGTCCGAACTGGGCGCCCACGTCATCAAGGGTCTGCTGGCGCAGACCGGCATCGATCCCAACCTGATCAGCGAAGCCATCCTCGGCCAAGTGCTGACCGCCGCCGTCGGCCAGAATCCGGCGCGCCAGGCCGTCATCAAGGCGGGCCTGCCGAGCAGCATCCCGGCCTACACCATCAACAAGGTCTGCGGCAGCGGCCTGAAGGCCACCCACCTGGCGGCCCAGGCGATCAAATGCGGCGACGCCAACATCATCATCGCCGGCGGCCAGGAAAACATGAGCGCCGCGCCGCACGCCCTGAACGGCTCGCGCGACGGCTTCCGCATGGGCGACGCCAAGATGGTCGACACCATGATCGTCGACGGCCTGTGGGACGTCTACAACCAGTACCACATGGGCGTCACCGCCGAGAACGTCGCGAAGAAATACGAGATCTCGCGCACCGAGCAGGACGAGTTCGCGCTGCAATCGCAGCTGAAGGCGGAAGCGGCGCAAAAGGCCGGCAAGTTCAAGGACGAGATCCTGCCGCTGGAGATCGTGCAGAAGAAGGGCAACATCGTCTTCGACAATGACGAATACGTCAAAGCCGGTTCGACCATCGAGTCGCTGTCGTCGCTGCGTCCGGCCTTCGACAAGGCCGGCAGCGTCACCGCCGGCAACGCCTCGGGCATCAACGACGGCGCCGCCGCCGTCATCATGATGTCGGCCAAGCAGGCCAAGGAGCTGGGCCTGACCCCGCTGGCCCGCGTCAAGGCCTACGCCTCGTCCGGCATCGACCCGACCATCATGGGCATGGGCCCCGTCTCGGCCTCGCGCCTGTGCCTGAAAAAGGCCGGCTGGACCCCGGACGACCTGGACCTGATGGAGATCAACGAGGCCTTCGCCGCCCAGGCCATCGCCGTCAACAAGGAGATGGGCTGGGATACCAGCAAGATCAACGTCAATGGCGGCGCGATCGCCATCGGCCACCCGATCGGCGCGTCCGGCGCCCGCATCCTGGTGACCCTGCTGCACGAGATGGTGCGGCGCGACGCCAAGAAGGGCCTGGCCTCGCTGTGCATCGGCGGCGGCATGGGCGTGGCGCTGGCCATCGAGCGCGCGTAAGCAAAACGGCGGGCGGCGGCCGGCCCCTTCGGTCCGCCCGCCGCCCGCCGGCAAGATTCTGCACGGTGTCGATTTAGTACCATTTTCTTATTGGCTGTTGAACAACTGAGGGGACATAAAAATGGCAAGAGTTGCATTGGTAACCGGTGGCATGGGCGGTCTGGGCGAGGCGGTGTGTTTCAAGCTGGCCGCACTGGGCTATAACGTGGTCACGACGTATTCCCCTGGCAATCAAAAAGTAGAATCCTGGCTGGCGACCACGCGCGACCAGGGCTACAACTTCCGCGCCTATCCTTGCGATGTGGCCGACTACGATTCGGCCCAGGCCTGCGTGGCGGCGATCGAGAAGGACATCGGCCCGATCGATGTGCTGGTCAACAACGCCGGCATCACGCGCGACATGACGTTCAAGAAGATGGACAAGCCGAACTGGGACGCCGTCATGGCCACCAATCTGGACTCCGTCTTCAACATGACCAAACCGGTCTGCGACGGCATGGTCGAGCGCGGCTGGGGCCGCATCATCAACATCTCGTCGGTCAACGGCCAGAAGGGCGCCTTCGGCCAGACCAACTATTCGGCCGCCAAGGCCGGCATGCACGGCTTCACCAAGGCGCTGGCGCTGGAAGTGGCGCGCAAGGGCGTGACCGTCAACACCATTTCGCCGGGCTACATCGGCACCAAGATGGTGATGGAGATCCCGCAGGAAGTGCTCGACTCGAAGATCATCCCGCAGATCCCGATGGCCCGCCTGGGCAAGCCGGAGGAAGTGGCCGGCCTGGTGGCCTACCTGTCGTCGGACGAGGCGGCCTTCGTCACCGGCGCCAACATCGCCATCAACGGCGGCCAGCACATGTCCTAAACGCCGCGGCCGTGCCGGGCGACCGGCACGCGCGCCATGGCGAAAAATGCCGCCCGGTTGAACAAACCGGGCGGCATTTTCATTTGTGGTCGTCGATGTGGGATTGCTGCCTGTTTTCCTTCCGTCATCAAGTCAGGAATATCTGATGACATTTTGAGGCCTGTTCAGTGAGTTCGTGGGCGCGCCTATTCTCGCCCGATCGAATGTGGACTATAGTGAGAAGTGAGTATTTTGCTAGAAGTTGATGAAAATAATGTGATTTCTAGCTATAGTTTCCGGTTTTGCTAATTTCTCTGACGGGGATTCCGCATCGAAAACCGGCGTGTGTTCGTGCGGTAAAAAGGGGAAGTCATGTTCAAGGAGCGCAAAGCGGCGCAAATGGCTGCGGCCCTGCTGAGCAAAGCAGGTGGCAGCCTCAACGTTCTCAAGCTGACCAAGCTCCTCTATTTGGTCGAGCGCGAGGCGATGAAGCTGCATGGTTTCCAAATTTCGGACGACAACATGGTGTCGATGCCGAAGGGGCCGGTTTTGTCGCAAACACTGGATTTGACCAACGGCGCCCGGGAGTCGCCGGCCTGGGAGCATTTTGTTGAGGATCGGGAATCGCACGAAGTACGGCTCAAGCGAGCGGTGTCGCGCGCAGACTTGTCCGGTATCAGCGATGCCGAGTTGGAGGTGTTGGACGCGGTTTGGAGGGAGTTTGGCAACAAGGACCAGTGGCAATTGGTTGAATTCACGCATGACCAATGCGGCGAATGGGAGGACCCAGATGGCTCGTCGCTGCCCATTCCACCCAAGCGGGTGTTTCTCGCCTTGGGCAAGTCGGCAGCGCAGGCAGACCTGTTGGACAAGGAATTGCGGGCCCAGAAGCATTTTGATGCGCTCTTGCAGGACATGGATGGTTGATGTGGCGAATCAAGCGCGATTTCCTGTCTGTCAACGCGATGCTTTTTTGATTCCTTCAGACCCCGGTATTCCGCAGGCGGATTATCACCTGTTCGTCGTACTAACCGATCCGGCAAAAAACGATTCCGTTTTGATGGTCAACGCCACCTCTTGCCATCCAGGCGTACCCCATGACCCCACTTGCCTCCTGCAAGTCGGTGACCATCCGTTTATTCGCCATACGAGTTACATACTTTACGCCAAGGCGCGTATCGTTTCGCAGAAACGTCTGCAGACATTGATCGCTGCCCAGACGGTCATTCCGCGTCCGCCAAAAATTTCCCAAGCCGTGTTTGAGCGGATTGTCGCCGGCCTGGGCGGCGCCCATGCCAATCCGGAGCATCTTGCCTTCTACAACGCCAACAAGTAGCGCGCCGATGCCAAGGTACATGGGCCACACACACGGGCCATATTATCGGCAACGGTGCCGGTTCCTGCCAACAAGCTGGTGGAGCGCCCAGGGAAGTTCTGTTCACTCGGCGGTGTCGCCCGCACTGCAACTAGCCATTTCCGGCAAGCTTGTGTACATTGCAAGCCACCCCACACTAGACCGGACTGATCCATGCTGCCTGTGTTCCGCAAGACCCTGCTCGCCAGCGCCGCGCTGCTGGCGCTGGCCGCCACCGTTCCCGCTCCCGCGACGGCCGCGCCGGTCGGCAACCTGAGCCGGGTCAGCAGCCAGCCCGGCGCCGTCGAGCTGGGCACCGACCGTGGCGTCACCGTGCGCGTCGAGCTGCTGCGGCCGGACGTGTTCCGCATCTGGGCCGGCCCGGCCGGCAAACTCACCGGCTCCGGCGACAAGGCCGCGCCCATCGTCTTCAAAACCGACTACCAGGCGCCCGTGTTCACGCTGGCCGACCAGGGCGACCACCAACTGATCCGCACCTCGGCGCTGGCGCTGCGCGTCTACAAGAAGCCGCTGCGCTTCGCCCTCTACCAGGCCGACAACGCCATGCTGGTGTGGCAGGAGCAGCAGCCGCTCGAACTGTCGGCCGAGGGCAGCTTCCAGACCCTGTCGACCGGCGCGGCCGAGCACTTCTTCGGCGGCGGCCAGCAGAACGGCGCCTTCGACTTCAAGGGCAAGTCGCTCGAGGTGTCGTATTCGGGCGGCTGGGAGGAGGGCGACCGCCCCAGCCCGGCGCCGTTCTACATGAGCAGCCGCGGCTACGGCGTGCTGCGCAACACCTGGAGCAACGGCAGCTACGACTTCCGCTCCGACGAGTTCATCACCGCCAGCCACCGCGAGCATCGCTTCGACGCCTACTACTTCGCCGGCGGCAGCATCCAGTCGGTGCTGGCCGCCTACACCGAGCTGACCGGCCGCGCCGCGCTGCTGCCGCGCTGGGCCTATGAATACGGCGACGCCGACTGCTACAACGACCAGGACAACGCGCGCAAACCCGGCACCGTGCCGCGCGGCTGGCGCGACGGCCCGAGCGGCAGCACGCCGGACGTGGTCGAGTCGGTGGCGGCGCAGTACCGCGCCCACGACATGCCGGGCGGCTGGATCCTGCCCAACGACGGCTACGGCTGCGGCTACACCGACCTGCCCCAGGTGGTCGAGGGGCTGAAAAAGCACGGCTTCCGCACCGGCCTGTGGACCGAGAACGGCGTCGACAAGATCAAGTGGGAGGTCGGCAGCGCCGGCACGCGCGCGCAGAAGCTGGACGTGGCCTGGACCGGCCAGGGCTACCAGTTCGCGCTGGACGCCAACCAGGCCGCCGCCCAGGGCATCCTCGACAACTCGGACGCCCGCCCCTTCCTGTGGACCGTGATGGGTTGGGCCGGCATGCAGCGCTACGCCGTCACCTGGACCGGCGACCAGAGCGGCAGCTGGGACTACATCCGTTGGCACATCCCGACGCTGATCGGCTCCGGCCTGTCCGGCCAGGCCTACGCCACCGGCGACGTCGACGGCATCTTCGGCGGCAGCCCCGAAACCTTCACCCGCGACCTGCAGTGGAAGGCCTTCACGCCGGTGTTGATGGGCATGTCCGGCTGGTCCAAGGCCGAGCGCAAGCATCCGTGGTGGTTCGACGAACCCTACCGCAGCATCAACCGCGACTATCTGAAGCTGAAGATGCGCCTGATGCCCTATATGTACACCTACGCCCGCCAGGCCGAGCAGAGCGGCGCGCCCATCGTGCGCGGCCTGATGTGGGACCACCCGAACGACCCGCACGCCAACGACGAGAGCCACAAATACCAGTTCTTCCTCGGCCGCGACTTCCTCGTCGCGCCGGTCTACCGCAGCCAAGCCGCCAGCAAGGGCTGGCGCAACAACGTCTACCTGCCACAGGGCCGGTGGATCGACTATTGGGACGGCCGCGTCGTCGAGGCCGGCGCCGCCGGCCAGCTGCTCGACTACCCTGTGACGCTGGAGCGCCTGCCGGTGCTGGTGCGCGCCGGCGCCATCATCCCCATGTACCCGAGCGCCTTGTATGACGGCCAGGTGGCCAAGGACGTGCTGACGCTGGACATCTACCCGCACGGCGACTCCTCCTTCACGCTCTACGAGGACGACGGCGAAACGCGGCGCTACCAACAGGGCGCCCATAGCAGCCAGCAGATCGACGTGCGCGCGCCGACCGGGCAGGCCGGCGACATCGCCGTCGACATCGGCGCCGTGCGCGGCGAGTACGCCGGTCAGGAGCTGCGCCGCGCGCTGCGCCTGCAGCTGCACACCCGCGTCAAACCGCGCGCCGTGGCGCTGGACGGCGCCGCGCTGGCCGAACTGACCACGCTGGAGCAGTTCGAGCAGGGCGGCGCCGGCTGGTTCTACGACGCCGCCGCCAAATTCGGCACGGTGCTGGTCAAGACCGCGCCGCGCGACATCCGCCAGGCCGCCCGGGTGGCGCTGCACATCGACGCCGGCGCCGCGCTGGCGCAAACGCCGGCCTTCGGCCGCGCCCCCGACCTGGGCAACGCCGTCTCGGCCGACAGCCTGATGGTGCTGGGCCGTCCCGCCGAGGAACCCGGCCACCCGCTGGAGAACGCCTTCGATGACAAGCCCGACACCTGGTTCCGCACCGTGCGCGACCAGTCGATCAAGACCGGCGCCCACGAGTTCTCGCTGGCGCTGGGCGAGCGCCGCATGGTCGGTGGCTTCGAGATCGCGCCGCGCAACGACCAGCATTGGAAGAGCGGCCAGGTGCGCGACTTCGAGGTCTACCTGGCCGACCGCAACGGCGAGTGGGGCGCGCCGGTGCACAGCGGCCGGCTGGCGCTGAACCAGGGCCGGCAGAAGGTCGAGTTCGCGCCGCACGCCGGCAGCCTGCTGCGTTTCCGCGTGCTCAGCACCCAGGAGCAGGCCGAGGACGAGGCGGTGCAGGACCCGATGGTGACGGCCTCGAGCAGCAATCCGAACGAGGCCGCCGGCGCCAAGCCGGCGCGCGCCTTCAACGCCTTTCTGCCGGCGCAGGTGAACCCGGTGACGATCTCCGAGTTCCGCGTGCTGGAGGCGCCGTTGCCGACCCGGCCGGCGCGCCAGCTCTACCTGTCCGACGCCACGCCCGACGCCGCCAGCAACAGCGCCGGCCCGGTGGCCAGGGACCAGGCCGGCGGCGCCGGCGCCAAGGGCCGGCCGCTGCAAATGAACGGGCTGAAGTTCCGCAAGGGCCTCGGCGTGGCGGCCGTGAGCCGGCTCGACTACCGCCTGCGCGGCGACTGGCAGCTGTTCCGCGCCGACGTCGGCATCGACGACAGCTGCCGCCAGGCCGGCGGCCTGCAGTTCCAGGTGTGGGGCGACGACAAGCTGCTGTTCGACAGCGGCCTGCTCGCCGCGCCGGCCGTGCTCAAACCGGAGCTGGACGTGCGCGGCATCGCCCGGCTCAGCCTGCGCACCCTGGGCGCCGGCGGCAAGGACGCCGCCAAGGTCTGCGCCAACTGGGCCAACGCCAGCCTGATCGGCTTCAGCGGCGACCGGGCCGGCAAGTAGGGCGACGGCGAGCCAGTGGCAACGAGGCAGGGTCAGACCCTAGGGACTCGGCGTCCCCGTCTGACCCTTGGTTCGCACCGTCTGGCTTGGACGATTTCCACCATCCCCGCCGCCGCGCGGCTCTAGTACAATCAAGGCTTGACCGCAAAGGATAGCCATGTTCGACCCCACCTCGCCGCTGTTCCCGCCCGTCCAACCGACCCGGCAAGGCATGCTGGCGGTCGACGACCTGCACACCATCTACTGGGAGGAGGTCGGCAATCCGGCCGGCGTGCCCGTGCTGTTCCTGCACGGCGGCCCCGGCGCCGGCCTGTCGCCGCAGCACCGCCGCTTCTTCGACCCCAAGCACTACCGCGTGGTGCTGTTCGACCAGCGCGGCGCCGGCAAGTCGACCCCGCTGGGCGAGTGCCGCAACAACACCACCCAGCTGCTGATCGAGGACATCGAGCGCCTGCGAGTCCTGTTCGGCATCGAGCAATGGCTGGTGTTCGGCGGCTCCTGGGGCTCGACGCTGGCGCTGGCCTACGGCCAGGCCCACCCCGAGCGCTGCCTCGGCTTCGTCCTGCGCGGCATCTTCCTCTGCACCCAGGCCGAGATCGACTGGTTCCTGCACGGCGTGCAGTGGTTCTACCCCGAGCTGTACGACGAGTTCGTCGCCCCCATCCCGCCCGAGCAGCGCGCCGGCCCGGCCCTGCTGCAGGCCTACGTCGAGCGCATCATGAGCGCCGACCCGGCGGTGCACTGGCCGGCGGTGCGCGCCTGGAGCCGCTTCGAGGGGCGCCGCGTGTTCCTGCTGCCGCAGGCCGAGGAGCAGCCCTGCGACGCCCTCGACCTGGGCGTCGGCCGCCTCGAGTCGCACTACATGGCCAACCTCGGCTTCTTCGACGACGACCAGCTGATCCGCGACATCGGCCGCATCGCCCACCTGCCGGCGGTGATCGTGCAGGGCCGCTACGACGTGATCTGCCCGCCGCTGGCGGCCCACCGCCTGCACCAGGCCTGGCCCGGCGCGCTGCTGACGATGGTGCCCGACGCCGGCCACGGCGCCATGGAGAAGGGCATCTCGCGCGCGCTGGTCGGCGCCACCGAGCAGTTCAAGCGCATGGGCCACTTCGATTAAGGCGCGGCAAAGCGGCGAATTGGCCGGCGCGCGGCGCGGGCTGCTACACTAACGCCTGATCTGCAACCAAGCAACATCGAGCCAGCCCGTTAGCAGTCGAACAAGTGGCCAACCAGAGACCAGCAAGAACGCATTCATGAACATCCAGATCGGCGACGTCGGCCACATCATTCAACTGGCGATCGCGCCGGTCTTCCTGCTATCCGGGGTCTGCACCAACCTGGTGGTGCTGACCAACCGCCTGGCGCGCATCATCGACCGCTCGCGCGTGCTGGAGGACCGGCTCGACATCGGCTACAGCGACGTCTACCTGAACGAGCTCGACGTGCTGTACAGCCGCTCGCGGCTGATCAACATGTCGATCACCCAGTCGACCGCCTGCGGCCTGCTGGTTTGCTTGGTCATCGCCATGCTGTTCCTGGGCGACATCCTCAACCTCGCCTTGGACAAGTACGTCGCCGGCATGTTCGTCGGCGCGATGCTGTGCCTGATCGCCAGCTTCGTGCTACTGCTGCGCGAGATCGCCATCGCCTCGGCGGCGATGCGCTCGCACCGCCACGTGCGCCAACCGATAAAATAACACCGCAGGGCGGCGCCGCGCGCCGTCCTTCTCACCGAATTGAGTACCGATATGCACGATTACCAACGTCCCCCGACCCTGCACCGCTACGGCGTGCGCGAAGACTTGCAACTGGCGCTGACCGAAGGCCAGTTCATCCTGCGCCCGGCCTCCAACTGCCTGACCCTGAGCTTCTCCACCGTGTGGGAGCGCAAGCTGTTCGACCTGTTCTCGGCCGACAGCTGCCTGATCATCCACAACACCGAGGAATTCGGCGAGCGCCTGCACCGCGCCGTGCAGCGCACCCTGCCCAGCTGGGCGGGCATCGACGGCGTGGTCGAATACGGCACCCGCGCCGCGCTGGGCGCCACCTTCACCAAAACGGCCGCCGAGGCGCCCGAGCACGAGTGGCTGTTCGCCTGGCGCGCCATGCAGAGCAAGCTGAGCCTGAATCCGGTGCTGATCAAAATCGGCAGCCTGGAGAACTTCGCCGAGCTGCGCGACCGCGACACCTACCTGGCCTGAGCGGGGGCGTCTCAACCCCCAACGTCCGTTTGAGCGGGACGCCGGCCGTGGCGCATAGGGGTCGGACCCCGGATGGGGTCTGACCCCAGGTTTTCCGGGGTGTTTTGACTGCAAGGCCCGGCTAGTCGCGCTTGCCGTCGATGCGCGCCAGCACGGCCGCCATCATGCGCTCGATGTCGCCGCGGATGATCTTGATGCCGAGCAGGCCCGGCACGTAGAAGTTGGGGATCAGCCGGCCGCTGTAGACCACCCGCGTGCCGCCCGTCTCGGGAATCGGCACCAGTTCCCAGTGCGACTCGTAGTGCTTCATGTCGCCCGACACCAGGGCGATGTCGATGGCCGTCATCGGCGTTTCGGTGGCGCGCACCACCAGATGGATCGACTTGGACATGAACAGGAAGCGCGCCGTGCCGAACTGCTCGACGATCACCTCGTTGCCGTTGCGCGCCAGGACCTTGCAGGAGGCCAGGTCGGGCACGAACTCGCTCATTTTTTCGTAGCCGGTCAGCACCCGCCACACCGCCGCCGGCGACGCCGCCACGGTGCCCGTCGCGTCCACCTCGAACATGTGCAGCGCATCGAGTTCCACCCGGATCACAGCCACCTCCAGCTTGGGCAATTCCGCCTTGCTCGTCTGCGCCATCACGGCGGGCGCCACGCCGATCATCAGGAACAGGAAGAATCGCATCATATTTCCAGCGTAAGGGAAAGGGTGGCAGAATACAAGAGCGGCACGTGGCGGTTACAAAATAGCCTGGCGGCGGTTTAGAACCACGGGTCTAGAGATTTAGGTTGTAATGCGGGCACTTCCGGTCACCACGTCGACGACTCTAAAAACCATAATGACAACTTCTCGCTATCCCCACCTGCTGGCCCCCCTCGACCTCGGCTTCACCACGCTGCGCAACCGCGTCATCATGGGTTCGATGCACACCGGGTTGGAGGACCGCTTTTACAATTATGGCAAGCTGGCCGCCTTCTACCGCGAGCGGGCGCGCGGCGGCGTCGGCCTGATCGTCACCGGCGGCATCTCGCCCAACCGCTCCGGCTGGCTGCTGCCGATGGGCGGCACGCTCAACTTCAAGGGCGACGTGTTCAACCACCGCCGTGTCACCAGCGCGGTGCACGAGGAGGGCGGCAAGATCCTCATGCAGATCCTGCACGCCGGCCGCTACGGCTACCAGCCCTTCGTCGTCTCCGCCTCGGCGCAGAAGTCGCCGATCTCGCCGTTCAAGCCGCGCGCGTTGAGCGAGGCCGGCATCCTGCAAACCATCCGCGACTACGCCCGCTGCGCCAAACTGGCGCGCGACGCCGGCTACGACGGCATCGAGGTGATGGGCAGCGAGGGTTATCTGCTCAACCAGTTCCTCTGCGCCCGCACCAACCTGCGCACCGACCGCTGGGGCGGCAGCATCGAGAACCGCATGCGCCTGCCGGTGGAGATCGTCAAGGCCATCCGCGCCGCCGTCGGCAGCGACTTCATCATCATGTACCGCCACTCGCTGCTCGACCTGGTCGACGGCGGCAACACCTGGGACGACGTGGTGGCGGTGGCCAAGGCGCTGCAGCACGCCGGCGTCAACATCCTCAACACCGGCTTCGGCTGGCACGAGGCGCGCGTGCCGACCATCGTCACCTCGGTGCCGCGCGGCGCCTTCGCCAGCGTGGCCGGCCGGCTGCGCCGCGAGGTCACCATCCCCGTGGTGGCGTCGAACCGCATCAACATGCCGCAGGAGGCCGAGGGCATCCTGCAGCGCGGCGAGGCCGACATGGTGTCGATGGCGCGGCCCTTCCTGGCCGACCCGCAGTTCGTCGTCAAGGCCGCCGAGGGGCGCGCCGACGAGATCAACACCTGCATCGGCTGCAACCAGGCCTGCCTCGACCACACCTTCGCCAACAAGCGCGCCAGCTGCCTGGTCAACCCGCGCGCCTGCCACGAGACCGAGCTGGTCTACGCCAAGAGCGCCAAGCCGCGGCGCGTCGCCGTGGTCGGCGCCGGCCCGGCCGGCCTGTCGGCGGCCACGGTGGCGGCCGAATGCGGCCACCAGGTCACGCTGTTCGATTCGAGCGACAGCATCGGCGGCCAGTTCAAGATCGCCATGCAGATCCCCGGCAAGGAGGAGTTCGCCGAGACCATCCGCTACTTCGGCCGCAAGCTCGAACTGGTCGGCGTCGAGCTCAAACTGAACCAGCGCGTCAGCCGCGAGCAGCTGCTGGCCGGCGGCTTCGACGAGGTGATCGTCGCCACCGGGATCAAGGTGCGCCGTCCGCCGATCGAGGGCATCAACCATCCGAAGGTGCTGTCCTACATCGACGTGTTGCAGAACAAGGCGCCGGTCGGCAAGCGCGTCGCCATCATCGGCGCCGGCGGCATCGGCTTCGACGTCGCCGAATTCCTGCTGCACGACCCCAAGCACGCGCTGCCGCTGGCGCTGGACGTCTGGGCCAAGGAGTGGGGCGTCGACCTGAAGGCCGATACCTGCGGCGGCCTGGTGGCGCCGGCGCCGGCCGAGCCGGTGCGGCAGATCTACCTGATGCAGCGCAAGGCCTCGAAGCTGGGCGCCGGCCTGGGCAAGACCTCCGGCTGGGTGCACCGCGCCACGCTGGCGCGCAACGGCGTGGTGATGCTGGCCGGCGTGCAGTACCACAAGGTCGACGACCACGGCCTGCACGTCACCGTGGCCGGCGAGGAGCGCATGCTGGCGGTCGACAACGTGGTGGTCTGCGCCGGCCAGGACAGCCTGACCGAGTTGATGCCGAGCGAGGAAGAGGCCAAGGCCGAGCAGGCCAAGGGCGGCCCGCGCTTCCACAAGATCGGCGGCGCCGCGCTGGCGGCCGAGCTCGACGCCAAGCGCGCCATCAAGGAGGGCGCCGAGCTGGCCGCGCGCCTGTAGTACCAACGTACCAACGTACCAACGTACCAACGGGGTCAGTGCCGACATTCGGACACGAACTCGGCAGTAATCCGACGGTTTCACTCGGCAAGTACCAGCGGGGGCAGTGCCGACAATCGCACTAATGTTGCTTTCCTGACGGGCGTTCTACTTGAGCTCGTGTCCGAATGTCGGCACTGACCCCGCCTGTTGGGTTAGTGGCCGTGGCCGCGCTCGGCGCCGGCGGCGACGCCGTCGAGCACCGACTGCGCCATGCCCTTGGCCAGCTCGTGCTCGCCGATGTAGATCTGGCCGGCGCGCTCGGCGCGCAGCAGCTCGGCCTCGGCCTCGTTGTGGGTGCGCACCACGGTGTGGATGTGCGGGTTGAGCGCGCGCGCCGTGGCGATCATGGCGCGCACGTCGAAGGTGTCCGGCGTGGCGATCACCAGCACGCTGGCGCGCGCCACGTGGGCCTGGATCAGCACCGCCGGCTCGCCGCCGTTGCCGGCCACGGCGGGGATGCCGTCCTTGCGCAGCTGGTCGACGATCTCGCGGTTTTGCTCGGCCACGACGAAGGCGATGCCGCGCTCGGTGAGCGTGCGGGCGATGCGCCGGCCGACCCGGCCGTAACCGACCAGCACCACCTGGCCGGCCAGCTTCTCCTGCGGCACCGAGGTCGGCAGCTCGGCCAGCGGGTCGGTGGAGCGGTCGAACTTGGCGGCCAGGCCGGCGTCCTTGCCGAGCCAGCGCTCGAGCGGCTTGGTGGCGCGGATCACCAGCGGGTTGAGGCCGATGGAGATGATGGCGCCGGCCAGGATCAGGCTCTGCCCCTCGGCCGGCATCAGGCCGAGCGACAGGCCGAGCGCGGCCAGGATGAAGGAGAACTCGCCGATCTGCGCCAAGCTGGCCGAGACCATCAGCGCCGTCTTGGCCGGGTAGCGCAGCAGCAGCACCAGCACGAAGGCGGCCAGCGATTTGCCGAGCACGATGATGGCCACCACGGCCAGCAGCTTGAGCGGCTGCTCGAGCACGATGGACGGCTCGAACAGCATGCCGACCGAGACGAAGAACAGCACGGCGAAGGCGTCGCGCAGCGGCAGCGACTCCTCGGCGGCGCGGTGGCTCAGCTCGGACTCGCGCAGCATCATGCCGGCAAAGAAGGCGCCCAGCGCGAAGGAGACGCCGAACAGATGCGTCGACAAATAGGCGATGCCGACGGCGGCGGCGATCACGCACAGGGTGAACAGCTCGCGCGAGCCGGTGCGCGCCACCTGCCACAAGATCCACGGGAACAGCCGGCGGCCGACCACCAGCATCAGCGCGATGAAGGCGCCGACCATGCCCAGCGTGGTGCCGAGCGCGCGCCACAGGCCCGGTTCGGCGGCGGCGGCGCCGCGCGCCAGTTCCGGCGCCGTGCCGCCCAGCGAGACGGCGAACGGCGGCAGCAGCACCAGCACCAGCACCGTCACCAGGTCCTCGACCACCAGCCAGCCGACGGCGATGCGGCCGTTCAGCGTGTCGAGAATGCCGCGCTCCTCCAACGCGCGCAGCAGCACCACCGTGCTGGCCACCGACAGCGCCAGGCCGAACACCAGCCCGCCGCCCAAACTCCAACCCCAAAAGTGGGCCAGCGCCATGCCCAGCGCGGTGGCCACGGCGATCTGCAGCACCGCGCCGGGCAGGGCGATGCGGCGCACCTCCCACAGGTCGTCGAGCGAGAAGTGCAGGCCGACGCCGAACATCATCAACATCACGCCGATTTCGGCCAGCTGGCCGGCCAGCGCCGTGTCGGCGACGAAGCCGGGCGTGGCCGGGCCGATCAGGATGCCGGCCGCCAGATAGCCGACCAGGGTCGGCAGCTTCAGGCGCGTGGCGACAAAGCCGAACAGGAGGCCGAAACCAAGGGCGGCGGCGATGGTGGTGATCAGGCTGATGTTGTGGGGCATGCGTGCGGGGCTCCTGCTGGAATGGATCGATAGCAGCAGCGTAGCACGATAGTGGCGGGGGGGCGCTGCGGGGGCGTCACCTCAACCCGCAGGCGAAGAGTTGGGGACGGAACCCGTGCCGGGTCCGTCCCCGGGTTCGCGCCGCTGGGTTGCGGCGCGAACCGGCGGCGCGCTTACAGCTTGCGCACTACCACGCAGCCGATCGAATAACCGGCGCCGAAGGAGCAGATCACGCCGAGCGCGCCGGCGGGCATGTCGGCGCTGTGCTTGTGGAAGGCGATGATGGAGCCGGCCGACGAGGTGTTGGCGTAGGTGTCGAGGATCACCGGCGCCTCGCCCGGCTCGGCGTCGCGGCCCAGCACCAGGCGGCTGATCAGCAGGTTCATGTTCAGGTTGGCCTGGTGCAGCCAGTAGCGGCTCACCTGCGCCACTTCCAGGCCGGCGCCGGCGATGGTGGTCTTGATCATCTCGGCGGCCATCGGGCAGACGTCCTTGAAGACGCGGCGGCCCTGCTGGCGGAACAGCTTGTCCGGCTGGCCGATGCCCGACTCGTCGAAGCGGTTGAGGAAGCCGAAGTTGTTGCGGATGTTGTTGGAGAAGCTGGTCTTGAGCTTGGTCTCGACGATCTCGTAGCGCTCCTTCGACACGGCGGCGTCGGCCGCCTCGACGACGATGGCGGTGCAGGCGTCGCCGAAGATGAAGTGGCTGTCGCGGTCGCGCCAGTTCAGGTGGCCGCTGGTGATCTCCGGATTGAGCACCAGCACGGCGCGCGCCTGGCCGCTCTGCACGGCGGCGACGGCGGTCTGGATGCCGAAGGTGGCCGAGGAGCAGGCCACGTTCATGTCGAAGCCGTAGCCTTCAATGCCCAGCGCGCCCTGCACCTCGACCGCCATGGCCGGGTAGCCGCGCTGCATATTGCTGCAGGCGACCAGCACCATGTCGATGTCGGCGGCCGTGCGGCCGGCGTTGGCCAGCGCCTCCTTGGCGGCGGCCACGCAGATCTCGGCCTGCAGCGACAGCTCGTCGTCGCCGCGCTCGGCAATGCGCGAGACCATGCGGCTCGGATCGAGGATGCCGGCCTTTTCCATCACATAGCGCGACTTGATGCCGGAGGCCTTCTCGATGAAGCCGACGCTGGACAACTCCAGCGCGGTGACGCTGCCGGCCTCGATCGCGGCGGCGTTGTCGGCGTTGAACTGTTCGGCGTAGGCGTTGAAGCTGGCGACCAGTTCCTCGTTCGAGATCGATTGTGTCGGCGTGTAGAGGCCGGTTCCGCTGATGACGGCTTGTTTCATTGTTAAGCTTTCAGATTGAATAGTTGGCTGTCGCCATAATGGGGCAAATTCTACACAATGGCGGGCTATTGCTGCGTACTTTCTGATTTTTGGTTCTTTTTTAACCACTACCGGCGGACTCGGTTTTGGGGCTTCGGTCAAGGCGCCGGCGGCGCACAAACCACCCAACGGCAGAGAGCCAGGGTCAGACCCTGAGGGTCTGACCCTAGGTTCGCGCCGCTGGGGTCTTCTCAATCTATCGTCACGCGGGCGAGGCCGGCACCGGGCCAAAAAAACAGCGCCCCGTGGGGCGCCGCCTGTCGTTCGTCGCAACCGGCCGCGCGCGCCGGCCGGGCTACTTCTTCGCCGCCGGCTTGGCCGGCGCGGCGCCGGCCGCGTCGACCTGCACCAGCTTCGACTCGGCCTTGGCCAGTTGCACCGGCAGGCCCTTCAAATGGTTCAGCGCCTGGCTCAGCTGGAAGTCGTCGCCGCTGCCGTATTCCAGCGGCTTGCGCTTCTTCTCCATCGCCACCACGCGCAGCTGTTCCTCCAACTCGTCGCGGCGGGTCTTGGCGGCCTCCGGGTCGCGGTCGTTGCTGAGGTGCTTGTCGAGGTCGGCCTCGCGCGTGCGCAGGCTGTTCAGGCCGTCGCCGTCGGCGTTCTCGTCGACCAGCAGGTCGGGCGAGATGCCCTTGGCCTGGATCGAGCGGCCGTTCGGCGTGTAGTAGCGCGCCGTGGTCAGCTTGACGGCGGTGTCGGCCGACAGCTGGCGGATGGTCTGCACCGAACCCTTGCCGAAGGTCTGGCTGCCGATGATGGTGGCGCGCTTGTAGTCCTGCAGCGCGCCGGCGACGATCTCCGAGGCCGAGGCCGAGCCGGTGTTGACCAGCACCACCATCGGCACCTTCTTCACCGCCTCGGGCAGGCGCGCCAGCGCGTCGCTGTCGCTGCGCAGCGCGTAGTACTCGGGGCGGCCGTAGTAGATCTGCTTCTGGTCGGGCAGCTGGCCGTTGGTCGAGACGATCGCCGAGTCCTTCGGCAGGAAGGCGGCGGAGACGCCGATGGCGCCCTGCAGCACGCCGCCCGGGTCGTTGCGCAGGTCCAGCACCAGGCCCTTCAGGTGGGGGTCCTGCCGGTACAGTTCGGTGATCTTGGCGGCCAGGTCGTCCACCGTCGGCTCTTGGAACTGCGCCACGCGCAGCCAGGCGTAGCCCGGTTCGACCATCTTCGCCTTGACGCTCTTCTGGTGGATCTCCTCGCGGGCGATGACGAACACCAGCGGTTGCGGCTCGTCCTTGCGCAGGATGGTCAGCGTGACCTTGCTGTGCGGCTCGCCGCGCATCTTCTTGACCGACTCGTCCAGCGTCATGCCCTTGACCGGGGTGGTGTCGAGCCGGGTGATCAGGTCGCCCGCCTTGATGCCGGCGCGCCAGGCCGGCGAGTCCTCGATCGGCGCGACGATCTTGATGTAGCCGTCCTCGCTCTGGCCGATCTCGATGCCGAGGCCGACGAACTTGCCCTGCGAGCCCTCGCGCAGCTCGGCGTAGGCTTTCTTGTCGAGGTAGGCGGAGTGCGGGTCGAGCGAAGCGACCATGCCGGAGATGGCCTCGGTCAGCAGCTTCTTGTCGTCGACCGACTCGACGTAGTCGGACTTGATCAGGCCGAACACGTCGGCCAGCTGGCGCAGTTCCTCCAGCGGCAGGGCCGGATCGACAGGCTTTTGCGCCATCGCCGAAAACTGTAGCGACACGGCGATGCCGGCCACCACGCCCAGGCCGATCAGCCCGGAATTCTTCAATTTCTTACCCATGTGTCACCTGTCGATGCGTATCGCGCATTTCTCCTGCGCAGCCCATGCTAGCGGTAGGAAACGCGCTGGAACCAGTATAAACCTGATTTCCGGCAAACGTAGTAGCCGTCGCGTAATCTATTTCCCGTTTTACCCAGACTTACCTTTGCGGCCCATAAACGGCCCGAAAACGGCCCGCGCGTTACATTTTTGTATGCTGTGTTTCCGCCACGGCGGCGGGCGTAAGCAATTGTAAGACTTCGGGCCGGGCCGCAAACGGCGACCTACACTGAACTTGTATTTCTCTCTACCCTGAAGTGGTTTTTGCCTGCGCCTCCTTGCGCAGGTTTTTTTTTGTGCCGTCCCAACAGCATGCCTCTCGCCCGGAGCATCCATGTCATCTTCTTTGCATTCCTTGATACCGAACAAGCTTTGCAAGCGTCTGCGCTCGCCGGGCGGCGCGCTGCGGCCTTGTTGGATGTGTATCCTAAAGTAAAAAACCAGCGCCGCCCGCCGCCACCCGGCCGGGCCGGCCTTAGAATGCAGGCGCGCGCCCCTGCGGCGTGTTTGCCCGCGCCGTCCGCGCGCCGGCCACTCCATTAATTGAAGCTATGAGCAAACTGATTCCCTTCGCCTGCCTGGCCCTGTTGGGCGCCGCCGCCAGCGAGGTCTACGCCCAGACCGCGCCGGCCGAGGCCGTTCCCGAGCAGGCCCCGTCCCCCCTCCAGCCAGCCGCCAAGCCAGCCAGTCAGTCCGCCAACCCGGCAGGCAACCCGGCCGCCAAACCGGCCGCCGGCAAGAGCGGCCCCGCGCTCTCGTCCGACGGCAAGGTGCTGCCGCAGATCACCATCAGCGGCGCCCGCGCCGACGACATGGACGAGCGCCGCCGCTCCACCGCCGGCAAGCAGGTCTACGGCCGCGAGGAGCTCGACCGCAACGGCGACAGCAACCTCGGCGACATCCTCAAGCGCCTGCCCGGCGTGACCATCGGCGGGCGCCCCGGCCGTGGCGGCGAGATCCGCATGCGCGGCCTGGGCAACGGCTACACCCAGGTGCTGCTGAACGGCGAGCGGCCGCCGGCCGGCTTCTCGATGGACTCGCTGTCGCCCGACCAGGTCGAGCGCGTCGAGGTCATGCGCGGCCCGGTGGCCGAGCACAGCACCCGCGCCATCGCCGGCACCATCAACATCGTGCTGCGCGACGGCTACCAGCAGAAGGACTACCAGCTCAAGCTGACCGACTCGATCGAGCAGGGCCGCCACGCCCCCAACGTCTCGCTGACCGCGCCGCTGAAGGTCGGCGCGGCGACGCTGCTGCTGTCCGGCTCGATCTTCGAGAACCGCCAGCACGACCAGGGCCAAACCTACAACCTCGACAGCGACGCCGCCGGCGTCGCCCACAAGGAGCAGACGCTGCGCGACGAAAGCGGCCGCACCGGGCGCGGCATCCACTTCACGCCGCGCCTGTCCTACAAGTTCGACAACGGCGACACGCTGAACTTCCAACCCTTCCTGATGAGCCTGCGCAGCGACGGCCACAGCAGCAGCGCGCTGAGCCAGGGCGGCGCCGTGCCGCCGGCCTGGTTGCGCCCGCCGGAGTACAGCCTGGCGCACAGCGACGCGCACAGCAGCATGAGCTTCCTGCGCGGCTTCGGCAACTGGATCCACAAGTTCGAGGGCGCCGCCAAGCTGGACGTCAAGTTCGGCTTCGGCACCGGCCACAGCAGCAACGACTCGCTGCGCCAGCAGTACGACGCCAGCGGCGTGCTGCTCGAGCGCTTCCAGGACAGCGACAGCACGCGCGACCGCAGCTTCAGCACCGGCGGCAAATACACCGCGCCGCTCGGCCGCGACCATTCGCTGGCGGCCGGCTGGGACGTCGAAAGCGCCCACCGCAGCCAGACCAAAACCTCGCTCGACAAGAACGGCCTGCCGCAGTTTTCCGACTCCGGCGACAACCTCAGCGCCGACACCCGCCGCCTGGCCGTGTTCGCCCAGGACGAGTGGGACATCACGTCGCAGTGGGCCGCCTACTTCGGCCTGCGCTGGGAGGGCATCCGCACCACCAGCAGCCGCGCCGGCGGCGACGTCAGCAACAGCAGCAGCGTGTTCAGCCCGCTGCTGCACGGTGTCTGGCGCATTCCCGGCCACGAAAAAGACCAGCTGCGCGCCAGCCTGACCAAGAGCTACAAGGCGGCCAGCGTGCAGGACCTGATCGCGCTGCCGGCGCTGTCGCACTGGATCGGCGACCCGACCCGGCCCGACCGCATGGGCAACCCGGACCTGAAACCCGAGCTGGCCACCGGCCTCGACCTGGCCTACGAGCACTACCTGGGCCGCAGCGGCATCGTCAGCGTCAGCGGCTTCGTGCGCGACATCGACAACCTGATCCGCCGCAGCCTGAGCCAGCAGCAGATGGCCGACGGCCTGCACTGGGTGTCGCGGCCGGAGAACGTCGGCCACGCCCGCACCAGCGGCGTCGAACTGGAGGCCAAGTTCCAGCTGGCCGATTTGTTCGAGGACGCGCCGGCGCTCGACTTGCGCGCCAACTATAGCCGCTTCTGGTCGCGCGTCGACGGCATCCCCGGCCCCAACAACCGGCTCGACCAGCAGGCCAAGCAGACCGCCAACCTGGGCCTGGACTACCGCATGAAGGGCCTGCCGCTGACCCTGGGCGGCAGCTTCAACTGGACCCCGGCGACTACCGTGCAGACCAGCGCTACCCAGGTGGTCGACAGCGGCCGCAAGCGCGCCGTGGACCTGTACGGCCTGTGGAAGTTCAACGGCCAGACCCAGTTGCGCGTCTCGGTCAACAACCTGCTGGCCGAGGACTCGCTGGGCGGCAACGTGGTCACCACCAACGGCCTGAGCCAGCTGGCCAACACCGAAAACCAGACCTTCCGCGTCTGGAGCGTCAAGCTCGAAACCAAGTTCTAAGCCGCCGTCCCGGCGGCCGCGGCGCCGCAAGAAAACCCACAGGCGAAATCGAGGGTCAGACCCTAGGGTCTGACCCTGGGGGCCGCCCCCGCCCCGCCGCCACCGAGGCCGGCCGCGCCGGCGGCCTCGGCAAATTTGCCCACCCCGCCGCTGGCGCGCCCGCGCCCACCATGCTACAGTCGCAAACCATTCCCGGGGCCGGCCGACCGTCCGCCCCTGTTACCATGCCCCATAAGGACATCCAGTGAAACGACATCTGATGAGCACCCTCACCCTCGGCCTGCTGACGGCCTTCGCCCACGCGGCCGAACCGAGCACCCCGGCGCTGTCGTCCGGCATCGAGACGCAGTACATCGACCCGGCCGTGCGCGCCCAGGACGACTTTTTCCTGCACCTGAACGGCCAATGGCTGAAAAGCGCCGAGATCCCGGCCGACAAGTCCAGCTGGGGCTCCTTCGCCAAGCTGCGCGACGACACGCTGCCGCAACTGCGCGCCATCGTCGAGGCGGCCCAGCAGGACAAGAACAAGAAGGCCGGCAGCGACGCGCAGAAGATCGGCGACTTGTACGCCAGCTTCATGGACGAGAAAAAACTCGACAGCATGGGCATCAAGCCGCTCACCGGCGAACTGAGCGCGATCCGCTCGCTGAAGGACAAGAAGGGCCTGCCGGCCTTGATCGCCCACCTGGCGCAGATCGGCGTGCCCGGCCCCTACGGCGTCTACGTCAGCCAGGACGCGCGCGAGTCGACCAAGTACGCCGTCGGCATCAGCCAGGGCGGCCTGGGCCTGCCCGACCGCGACTACTACCTGAAGAAGGACGACGCCAAGCTGGTCGCCGTGCTGGCCAAGTACCAGGCCCACGTCGAGACCATGCTCAAGCTGGCCGGCGACAAGAACGCCGCCGCCAGCGCCCAGGCCGTCGTCGCGCTGGAGACCGCGCTGGCCGAGGTGCAGTGGACCAAGGTGGAGAACCGCGACCCGGTCAAGCGCTACAACAAGATGGCGATCGACAAGCTGGCCGAGCTGGCCCCCGGCTACGACTGGAAGCACGCGCTGGCCGCCGCCGGCGTGGCCAGCAAGACCGACTACGTGATCGTCAACCAGCCCAGCTACCTGGCCGCGCTCGACAAGCTGATGGCGCAGACCGAGCTGTCCAGCTGGAAGGCCTACCTGGAGTGGAAGCTGGTGCGCGACGCCGCGCCCTACCTGTCGAAACCCTTCGCCGACGCCAACTTCGCCTTCTACGGCACCGTCGTCTCCGGCGTCACCGAGCAGGAGCCGCGCTGGAAGCGCGGCGTGCACCTGGTCGAGTCGGTGCTGGGCGAAAGCCTGGGCAAGCTCTACGTGGCGCAGCACTTCCCGCCCGCGCGCAAGGCGCGCATGGAGGCGCTGGTGAAGAACCTGCTGGCGTCCTACCAGCAGAGCATCGACACGCTCGACTGGATGAGCGCGGAAACCAAGAAGGAGGCCCAGGCCAAGCTGGCCAAGTTCACCCCGAAGATCGGCTACCCGAACAAGTGGCGCGACTACTCGCGCCTGGCGATCAGCCGCGGCGACCTGGCCGGCAACACGCTGCGCGCCGCGCACTTCGAGTACCGGCGCATGGTCGACAAGCTGGGCAAGCCGGTCGACCGCGAGGAGTGGGGCATGACGCCGCAAACCGTCAACGCCTACTACAACTCGGGCAAGAACGAGATCGTCTTCCCGGCCGCGATTTTGCAGCCGCCGTTCTTTGACGCGCGCGCCGACGACGCCGTCAACTACGGCGCCATCGGCGCCGTCATCGGCCACGAGATCAGCCACGGCTTCGACGACAAGGGCAGCCAGTCCGACGGCGACGGCAACCTGCGCGACTGGTGGAGCAAGGCCGACCGCGCCAACTTCAAGGCCAAGACCGACGCCCTGGTCAAACAGTACAACGGCTACAGCCCGCTGCCCGGCTACCACGTCAACGGCGAGCTGACCCTGGGCGAGAACATCGCCGACAACTCCGGCATCGCCATCGCCTACAAGGCCTACAAGCTGTCGCTGGGCGGCAAGGCGGCGCCGGTGATCGACGGCCTGACGGGCGACCAGCGCTTCTACATGGGCTTCGGCCAGGTCTGGCGCAGCAAGATGCGCGAGCAGCAGCAGATCGTGCAGATCAAGACCGACCCGCACTCGCCCGGCCAGTTCCGCGCCAACGGCACGATGATGAACCAGAACGGCTTCTACGAGGCCTTCGACGTCAAACGGGGCGACAAGATGTACCTGGCGCCCGAACAGCGCGTCATCATCTGGTGATCGCCGGAACCGGTAGATAGCAAAAACCAACAAAAAAGCCACCTAGCGTGGCTTTTTTGTTATTCCTGCGTTTCAGCCATGATAAAGTCGCCGCGTTGGCGAGGACTTGTCCACTTGCCATTCATCCGGGAGAGAAGAAAAGTGAAAGCACATCTATTGAGCGCCCTGACGCTGGCCCTGCTGGCCGGCGCCGTCGGCGCGGCCGACGCGGCCGACACCCCCGCCGCCGCCATCGGCACGCCGGCCGCCGCCGCGCCGCGCTCCGGCATCGCCATCGAGAACATGGACCCGGCGGTGCGGGCGCAGGACGACTTCTTCGTCAGCCTGAACGGCAAGTGGCTGGCCCACACGGCGATTCCGTCCGACCGCTCCAGCTGGGGCGCCTTCGAGAAGCTCGACGACGACACCAAGCCGCAGCTGCGCGCCATCATCGAGCGCGCCGCCGCCGAGGCCGGCGGCCACGCCGCGTCCGGCTCGGACGCCCAGCGCATCGGCGACTTCTACGCCAGCTTCATGGACGAGGCCCGCCTCGAGCGGCTCGGCCTGGAGCCGCTCAAGGAGGAGCTCGAGCGCATCGACGCGGTGCAGGACAGGCGCGACCTGCCGGCCCTGATCGCCCACTTCAACCGCTACGGCATGGGCGCGCCCTACGCCTTCGGCGTCCACCAGGACAACAAGGACTCGACCAAGTACGTCGCCGACATCGGCCAGTCCGGCCTCGGCCTGCCCGACCGCGACTACTACCTGAAGAAGGACGACGCCAAGCTGGCCAAGATCCTCGCCCAGTACGAACGCCACATCGAAAAAATGCTGACGCTGGCCGACAACGCCACGCCGGCCGCCGACGCCAAGGCCATCGTCGCGCTGGAGACGGCGCTGGCCCGGGCGCAGTGGACCCAGGTGCAGCTGCGCGACCCGGTCAAGGCCTACAACAAGGTCGCGCTCGACAAGCTGAACGCGCTCACCCCCGGCCACGACTGGGCCGGCTACCTGGCCGACACCGGCCTGGCCGGCAAGGTCGACTACGTCATCGTCGCCCAGCCCAGCTACCTGAAGGGCGTCGCCGCGCTGCTGGCGAAGACCCCGCTGGCCGTCTGGAAGGCCTACTTCCAGTGGCATCTGCTGCACGACAGCGCGCCCTACCTGAGCAAGGCCTTCGTCGACGAGAACTTCGCCATGTTCCACACCGCGCTGCGCGAGGTGAGCGAGATGGAGCCGCGCTGGAAGCGCGGCGTCAACGCCACCGACGGCGCGCTCGGCGAGAGCCTGGGCAAGCTGTACGTCGAGGCGCACTTCCCGGCCGAGCGCAAGGCGCGCATGGAGGCGCTGGTGAAGAACCTGCTGGCGGCCTACCAGGGCAGCATCGCCACGCTCGACTGGATGAGCCCGGCGACCAAGAAGCAGGCCCAGGCCAAGCTGGCCAAGTTCACCACCAAGATCGGCTACCCGAGCAAATGGCGCGACTACGCCGAGCTGGAGGTGCGCCGCGACGACCTGCTGGGCAACGCCATGCGCTCCGCCGAGTTCGCCTACCAGCACGAGTTGGCCAAGCTGGGCAAGCCGATCGACCGCGCCGAGTGGGGCATGACGCCGCAGACGGTGAACGCCTACTACAACCCGGAGATGAACGAGATCGTCTTCCCGGCCGCCATCCTGCAGCCGCCGTTCTTCGACGCCGAGGCCGACGACGCCGTCAACTACGGCGGCATCGGCGCGGTGATCGGCCACGAGATCAGCCACGGCTTCGACGACCAGGGCGCCCAGTACGACGGCGACGGCAACCTGCGCGACTGGTGGAGCAAGGCCGACCACCAGCAGTTCGCCGCCAAGAGCCAGATGCTGGTCAAGCAGTACAGCGCCTTCAGCCCGGTCAAGGGCTACTTCGTCAACGGCGAGCTGACCCTGGGCGAGAACATCGCCGACAACTCCGGCATCGCCATCGCCTACAAGGCCTACAAGTTGTCGCTGGGCGGCAAGGCGGCGCCGGTGATCGACGGGCTGACCGGCGACCAGCGCTTCTACATGGGCTTCGCCCAGGTTTGGCGCAGCAAGGTCCGCGAGGCCCAGCAGATCGTCTACCTGAAGAGCGACCCGCACGCGCCGGACCAGTTCCGCGCCAACGGCACGGTGCGCAACCAGCCGGGCTTCTACGACGCCTTCGGCGTCAAGCCGGGCGACAAGATGTACCTGCCGCCGAAGGAGCGGGTGCAGATGTGGTAGCGCCGGCCCGAGGCGCCGGCTGCCACGGCGGCGCCAATATGCTACAGTGCCAGACGGGCCAAAAGTCCAAGGTTTCATACCTTTTTCGTTATAAACAATGGGGATAATTCTGTGAATCGTTACTTGTTAAGTGCCTTAACCCTCAGCCTGATCGCAGGCTACGCCGGTGCCGCCGACCAGGCCGCCGCTCCCGCACCGGTCAGCGCCAACGCCGCCGGCGCCAAGATGGTGTCGGGCATCGCCACCGAATACATCGAGCCGTCCGTGCGCGCGCAGGACGACTTCTTCACCCACCTGAATGGCAAGTGGCTGGCCAACACCGAGATCCCGGCCGACAAGTCGAGCTGGGGCTCCTTCGCCAAGCTGCGCGACGACGTCCAGCCGCAGCTGCGCGCCATCATCGAGGGCGCCGCCAACGCGCCGTCCAAGACCGCCGGCTCCGACGCCCAGCGCATCGGCGACTTCTACGCCAGCTTCATGGACGAGGCCCGCCTCGAACAGCTCGGCCTGACGCCGTTGAACGGCGAACTGGCCAAGGTGGCCGCGCTGAGCGACAAGAAGCAGATCCCGGCGCTGATCGCCCGCTTCAACCAGCTGGGCTTTGGCGCGCCGTACAGCTACGGCGTGCACCAGGACAACAAGGATTCGACCAAGTACGTCGCCGACCTGTACCAGGACGGCCTGGGCCTGCCCGACCGCGACTACTACCTGAAAAAGGACGACGCCAAAATGGCCGACGCGCTGGCCAAGTACCAGCTGCACGTGGCCAAGATGCTGACCCTGGCCGGCGACGCCAACGCCGCCGCCTCGGCCAAGGCCATCGTCGCGCTGGAAACCGAGCTGGCCAAGATCCAGTGGAGCAAGGTCGAACTGCGCGACCCGGTCAAGGCCTACAACAAGGTCGACGTCGCCAAGCTGGGCGAGCTGACCCCGGGCTACGACTGGGCCGCCTACCTGAAGGACACCGGCGTCGCCGGCAAGGTCGGCTACGTGATCGTCAGCCAGCCGAGCTACTTCAAGGGCTTCAACGAGGTGCTGGCCGCCACGCCGCTCGACAGCTGGAAGGCCTACTTCCAATGGCAGGCGATCCGCGCCAGCGCGCCCTACCTGTCGAAGGCCTTCGTCGAAGAGAACTTCGCCTTCTACGGCACCGTGCTGAGCGGCGTGACCGAAATGCGGCCACGTTGGAAGCGCGGCGTCAGCGTCACCGAGGGCGCGCTGGGCGAGAGCGTCGGCAAGCTGTACGTCGAAGCCCACTTCCCGGCCGAGCGCAAGGCGCGCATGGAAGCGCTGGTGAAGAACCTGCTGGCCTCGTACAAGACCAGCATCGACAAGCTCGACTGGATGAGCCCGGTCACCAAGAAGCAGGCGCAAGCCAAGCTGGCCAAGTTCACCACCAAGATCGCCTACCCGAACCACTGGCGCGACTACTCGAAGCTGGAAGTGTCCAAGGACGACCTGCTGGGCAACGTGCTGCGTTCGCACCAGTTCGACTACAACAAGGAACTCAACAAGCTGGGTAAACCGATCGACCGCGAAGAGTGGGGCATGACGCCGCAAACGGTGAACGCCTACTACAACCCGGAGATGAACGAGATCGTTTTCCCGGCCTCGATCCTGCAGGCGCCGTTCTTCGACGCCAACGCCGATGACGCGGTCAACTACGGCGCCATCGGCGGCGTGATCGGCCACGAGATCAGCCACGGCTTCGACGACCAGGGCGCCCAGTACGACGGCGACGGCAACCTGCGCGACTGGTGGACCAAGTCGGACCACAAGAACTTCGAGAAGAAGACCAAGATGCTGGTCAAGCAGTACGGCGAGTTCAGCCCGCTGCCGGGCTACAAGGTCAACGGCGAGCTGACCCTGGGCGAGAACATTGCCGACAACTCCGGCGTGGCGATCGCCTACAAGGCCTACAAGCTGTCGCTGAAGGGCAAACCGGCGCCGGTGATCGACGGTTTGACCGGCGACCAGCGCTTCTTCATGGGCTTCGCCCAGGTATGGCGCATGAAGATGCGCGAACCGCAGCAGATCGTGCAGATCAAGACCGATCCGCACTCGCCGGGCCAGTTCCGCGCCAACGGCACCATGCGCAACCAACCTGGCTTCTACAGCGCGTTTGGTGTCAAGGAAGGCGACAAGATGTACCTGGCGCCGAAAGACCGCGTCATCATGTGGTAACAGCCTGGCCTGGCCGTTTCGCGGCTAGCTGAGGAAAATGAAAGGGGGCCGCACGCTGTGCGGCCCTTTTTTCGTGGGCGCGGCCGGCGCGGGCAATGTCGGCCGCGCCGGCGCACGACAGCACTGGAAGGGCGGCACCGGCACGGCGGCGGCACGGCGGCCGCTGGTGGTGCGCGCTGGCCCGCCGGCGTCCGGCGTCCGGCGTCCGGTATTCGGTGCTGGCAAGCGTCGCTGTGGCGCCGTCTGGCCGCGCCGCAGCGGGACGCAAAAAAACCCGCCGGCTTGCGCGAGCGGGTTTATCGTTTTGGCGCCGATCGGATCGGCGCCTGGCGGGACAGGCTTACTTGGTCGCCGCGGCGCCGTCGGCGGCCGCTGGAGCCGGCACGGCCGGTTCCTTGAACTTGGCGCCGGCGCTGTTGGCCAGGTAGACCACCACGCGGGCCACTTCGACGTCGTCCAGGTCCGGGTTGCCGCCCTTGGCCGGCATGGCGCGGATGCCTTCGACGGCGTGCTTGAGCAGGGTGTCGTAGCCTTGGGCGATGCGCGCCGACCAGCCGCCGGCGTCGCCGAACTTCGGTGCGCCGGCGGCGCCGCTGGCGTGGCAGGCGGCGCAGACGGCGGTGTAGACGGCCTCGGCCGATTGCAGCACTTTCGGACCGCTCGCGTCCTTCAGGGTGAAACCCTCGTTGGCGACCGGGCTCAGGCGCGCGGCGATGGCGTCGGGCGTCTGGCTCTCGGAGCCGGCGCCGACCAGCTTGTCGGCCGTCACGTATTGGACCAGCAAAATGATGCCGATGACGGTGATCGCGAAGAAGCCGATGACGGCCGCGACCAGTTGTTTAGGCGTTCTGATGGCGGATTCGTGTTCGTTGTGTGCGTCGCTCATGATTTCCTTAATACAGGTTTCGAAGCTGGGACCGAGCGAGACAGCCGTTTTGCATGTTGGTTTGCAAACCCTCGCCAAACCCGCGATTATAGACTCAAAAACCCCTTCTTGGAATGTGGTTGCCCAGCAATACGACACTTTTCATGGACGGCGGGGGCGAAAGACGGTATCCTTCGTTTCACTTCAAGTAGTTCCCCGCGCGGCTGTAGCTCAGTGGATAGAGTATTGGCCTCCGAAGCCAAGGGTCGCTGGTTCGATTCCAGCCAGCCGCACCAGTTTTCCCCATGTAAATCAAATACTTAAGCCTTGCATTGCTGCGCGATGTGACGTCTTATAGTGCCTGTTTGGCGCATTCACTGTGCCAAAACCGTATCGTCAGACACCACCATACACGAGCCACCTTTCTAGCTCAGGAGCAACTGCGTCTGGCGATATGTTCTGGACGGCGATTGGTCCCGGCAAGCCGTCTTGTTCATGCCGCCTGCAGTTTTTTGATTTCTTTCTCGATTAATTTCGGATTCTGCTCGATGAGCGCGAGAAGGGTTCTTGCCGGACCTTCCGGCTGACGAATCCCTTGCTCCCAATTTTTGATGGCAGCTGCCGAGAAGCCAAAACGACTGGCAAATTCACTTTGCGACAATCCGATTTTCGCTCGAAGTTTTTTCACATCGATGAGCGGAGGGGCGACTTCAGTCGTCTTTAGATCGATCTCGCCACGTTCAAACGCCAGGACCTCGTTCAAGGATTTGTTCAGAGTCTTTGCATCCATAATAATTCGTCCTAAAAATACAAATAAGAGTGGCTAATGGAAGCTAGTCGGGGCTTCTGCGTGATCTAGTGCCAACCGAGAAATTCGTCTTTGCAATACTCCCATAGCCACTTTAAACCTCGCTTTACCACAACAATCAGTAGCCCTCTACTCAAAAGACGTAGCGTTTTACGTAGGGCAGTGATTTCCTCATCCGTCGGTGGAGTGCTTGGCTTTGTCGGCGGCGGAGAATCGTCATCGTCTTTTTCGATATCCAGCAGGTAAATCTTCAGAAAACTTGGGGCAATCGCGTAGTAGATGACGCAGCCTGCATAGCAAATTTTCAGGAGTCCAGGCAAGTCACTCACGGGCGAACCGCAGGTTGGATCGTCGGCGAGGAGAAATCGCAGCGCCTTCAGTTCCATTGCATTTAACAAGCGAGAAGACTGCCGTTCGAATTCCGTCGCTTCGACGAACAGTATGGGATGTCTGTCAGCTGGGCGAGGCAGCTTCATGGCTGGACTTTCCTTAGCTATCTTCGATCATACGCCATTGGCGTAGTACGTCAACGACGTCTCAGGTTAGCATGTCGGGGCGGCGATTGATTGTTGCTTCTCAAGCGTGTTCGCCGACACGCCGCTACGGGCTCACTTCGCGTGGCGAGGATGCCGCTACTCAAGCAGTCGTTCAGCCAGACGCGCTAGCACCCGTTCGAGGAGCACGGGATCAACAGTTTGACGTGGTGTCGGGCTCATTCTCCCGCTAGTGGGTTTAGTCGGCGTGGTGGGCACCGGCGAAGCCGCCGCTGCACCGCTCCCGGGTTGTTGCGACGGGTTTTCAGTGGGCGTTGAAGAGCGACCAGCCGTCGCCGTTGCGCCGCATGAGCTGGGTGGACAGGCGGTGGGCGTCGTCCTGCTCGTCGAAGAATTCGCCGGTTTGCCGGGCCAGCGCCGCCGTCGCCGCTGGGTTGGCGCCGTCGCACAGCAGGATGCGGTCGCGCCGTGGCACGGTGGCCAGGATGGCGCCGGCGAAGTTCGGCTGCATGCGCTGCCAGACCTCGTCGAGCAGCAGCAGCGTCGCCTCCAGCTCGCCGCCGGTGTGGGCCAGGCCGCAACCGTCCTTGGCGAAGAACTGCGGTTGCGGCATCGCCCGGCGCAGGTTGGCGCGGCCCAGCTCGGCCAGCTCGTCGCCGATCACGCCGGCCTCGCGCAGCATGGCCGGCGTGGCCATGACGAAGCCGTCGGCCAGGTCGAAGGCGTAGGTGACCAGCAGCTCGCCGCACAGCGGCGTGGTGCAGGGCCATTGCTCCTGCGGCACGCCGGCCTGGCGCAGCGCGTCGATGAAATGGACGTGTTTGATGCGCGGTTGCAGCTGCTCGCGCCGCAGCGAGGGCGTTTGGCGGGCGGCGGGTTTCTTCAAGAATCCAAACATGTTCATTCTCCGGGTGGTGGGAGTGCTGGCGCTGCTACCGAGTTGTTAAAAACAATATTAATATTGCAATTGTATGATGTCGTTCAGATGCTCTTTTGTCAACAAGTATATCCAAGCGTGCGCATCGTCGTTCGCCGTTTTCCGCTAGCCGCTTTCCCGCCGGCAGAACGTGATCTATATCAATCCGACGGCAATCTCCGCCGATTCCTCGCGGCGTGTAACGCGCCCGTCACGGCGCGCTGCAACAATCAACAGTCCGGCACAGCCAAAGGGGAAGCGAGATGTTGAAGGAAGACGTCGTCGAATCGATAGGCGAGGCGGGGCTGCTGCTGCCCACTCGCATCAAGGCGGCGCTGGCCGCCAACGACCGGCTCAAGCTGCGCTTGTCGGTGGTGCAGGCGGCGATCCAGCACGCCGAGCATCCCAAGCGCGGCGCGCTCGACCTGTCGCGCGAGCAGGCCGCCGCCGGCCTGCGGGAGGCCTGGATGGACGAGATGCTGGCCTCGGCGGCGCGCGGCGGAGAGATGGTCTTCCTGCCCGGCCTGCCGCTGCTGTGCCGTGGCGCCGCCGCCGACCTGGCGGCGATGGCCAAGGCGCTGGGCGAGGGCGAGGCCGCTAGCGCGCTGCGCCAGCGCGCCGCCCACTGGGTCGAATGGCTCGACGCGGTGCAGGACGAGTCGCTGTCGAACGAGGACGTGGCCCGGCTGACGCGGGGCGACCGCGACCACGGCGACGGCGTGCACCTGGTGGTGATGGACATGCACAAGCAGCTCAACCGCGTCGCCGCCGCGCTGGCCAGCGAGGAGGTCGACGGCGCCCACACCTGGAACCTGGCGGCGCCCGACCGCGCGCTGGTGGCCGCCTTCATGCGCGGCCTGCACCGCACCGCCGGCCTGAAGTTCGACCATCCCGGCCTCGACACGGCGGCCACCCGCGACGGCGCGCGCCTGCTGCTGCAGAACGACATCGGCACCAACGACGCCCACGTGCTGGTGATGCACGTCGCCGACTTGAACATCACGCTGACCTACTCCGACCTGCACCAGAGCCGCTTCGAGTTCTTCCGCGAGCTGCTGGCCGCGCAGGGCGCCAGCTGGTCGGTGGTCGAGCCGCGCGTGACGCCGGGCCTGAACATGGGCGCCGCCTACTTCGTCGGCACCGCCAGCTTCGCCTGCGCCGACGCCGACGGTGTCGCCCGCACGCTGCAGGAGGTGGGCGCGCGCATCGTCTTCCTGATCGACTGGAACCGGGCGCGCAAGCGCCTGCAGCTGTTCGTCTCCAAGCCCGCCGCCATCGCCGTGCTGAACGCCGCCGCCGCCCTCGAGGTCGGCCACATGGCCTGGCTCAAGGCGGGCGGCGAGAAGTTGATGTACTCGGTGATGCAGGCGGTCGGCGACGGCATCTTCCGCCTGGGCGACCGGCTCGACGGCGTGCTCGGCGAGACGGCGGCGCAGCAGTTCCTGGTCGACGCCCTGGCCCTGGCCAGCCGCGCGCTGCTGGACGGCCGGCCGCTGGCGCAGATCGAGGACGAGACGCGGGTGCTGCTGACGCGCCAGCTGCGCGACTGGGCCAGCGAGTTCGAGCTGGCCGGCGAGCACGCCGCCTACTGCCACGAGCTGGCGATGGCGCTGCGCGACCTGCTGGCCCACGGCGGCGGCGCGCGCGAGGCGGCCGCCGCCGCGCTGCGCGCCAAGAACTGGGAGCGCCGCGCCGACGACCTGGTCGAACAGGGCCGCGCCGCCGCCAAGCGGCACCAGCGCTGGGGCCAGTTCGCCCACCTGCTGGCGCTGGCCGACGACGTCGCCGACGAGCTGGAGGAGGCGATCTACCTGCTCGCCCTGATCGTCGAGGAGCACGAGGACGCGCTGCGGCACGGCGTGCGCCAGGCGCTGCAGCCGCTGGCCGAGGGCGTGCTGGAGGCCTGCGAGAACTATGTCAAGGCGCTGGCGTTGGCCGCCACGCTGAGCCACGGCGCCGAGATGGACTCGTCGGACGCCTTCCTCGACGCCACCTGGCGCGTGGTGCTGGCCGAGCGCGCCTGCGACGAACAGTTGCGCGCCGCCCGCCGGCTGATCCTCAAGGAGCTGTCCAAGGCCGCCGAGATGACGCTGGCCGGCGACCTGGCCGGCACCATCGAGCGCGCCTCCGACGCGCTGATGGTGGCCAGCTTCGCGCTGCGCGAGGTGGTGCTGGCGCGCACCGGGGCGGTGGCGTGAGCGCCTGGCGCGCCGAGGCGCCGCCGGACGGCAGCGCCGCCGCCGGCGTCTACCTGATCGGCTGCGGCGCCGCCGCCGACAACGACAACAACAACAACGACAGCGACACGGCCGCCGCGCCGACGCCGGCGCAGGTCGGCTTCAAGGCCTACAACCTGCTGCGCATGGCCGAGCTGGGCCTGCCGGTGCCGCCGGCCTTCGTGCTGGGCACCGGCTTCTGCGCGCCGCAGCGGCGCGCCCAGGCCGGCGACTGGCGGCCGGCGCTGCGGCGCCTGGAGGCGGCCAGCGGGTTGGGCTTCGGCGACGCGCGCCGGCCGCTGCTGCTGTCGGTGCGTTCGGGTGCGCCGGTGTCGATGCCGGGCATGATGGAGACGCTGCTCAACGTCGGCCTGAGCGAGCGCACGCTGCCCGGGCTGGTGGCGCAGACCGGCAACCCGCGCCTGGCCTGGGACGCCTACCGGCGCCTGGTGGCCTGCTTCGGCGAGGTGGTGGCGCAGGTGCCGGCCGCCCTGTTCGAGGCCGAGCTGGCGCGCCTGGCCGGCGGCCGCGACGAGCGCGAGCTCGACTTCGCCCAGCTGCGCGAGCTGACGCGGCGCTTCCTCGCCGTCTACCGCGACGCCACCGGCACGCCCTTCCCGCAGGAGCCGGACGAGCAGCTGGGCCGCGCCGTGGCGGCGGTGTTCGACTCCTGGCAGGCGCCGCGGGCGCGCGACTACCGCCGCCTCAACAATATCGACGACGCCGTCGGCACCGCCGTCACGGCGCAGGCCATGGTGTTCGGCAACGCCGGCGGCATGTCCGGCGCCGGCGTCGGCTTCTCGCGCGACCCGGTCAGCGGCGCGCCGGCGCTGTGGCTCGACTTCCTGTTCAACGCCCAGGGCGAGGACGTGGTGTCGGGCCGGCGCAGCGCGCACGGCCACGAGGCGCTGGCCGGCGCCCTGCCCGAGGTGTGGGACCAGCTGGGCGCCGCCGCGCGGCAAATCGAGCGGGCCTTCGGCGACATGCAGGACTTCGAGTTCACCGTGCAGCGCGGCCGGCTGTTCATGCTGCAGGCGCGCGCCGGCAAGCGGTCGGCGCGCGCCGCCGCGCGCATCGCCCTCGACCTGTTCGACGAGGGCGTGATCGAGCGCGCCGAGGCCTGCCGCCGCACCGCCGGCCTGGACGAGCAGGCGCTGACGCTGCGCCGCGTGGCGGCGGCGGACGGCGCCGCGCCGCCGGCCATCGCCAGCGCCAGCGTCGCCGGCGGCGGCGTGGCCAGCGGCGCGATCGCCCTCGACGAGGCGCGCGCCCGTGCCGAGCGGGCCGCCGGCCGCGCGGTGATCCTGCTGCGGCGCGACGCCGAGACGGCCGACATCGGCGCGCTGGCGCTGGCCGACGGCCTGCTCACCGAGCGCGGCGCGCGCACCTCGCACGCCGCCGTGGTGGCGCGGCAGATGGGCAAGGTCTGCCTGGTGGCCTGCGCCGGCCTGCGCATCGACGAGGCGGCGCGCCAGGTCACGCTGGGCGGGCTGGTGCTGCGCGAGGGCGAGCTGATCACCCTCGACGGCAACGAGGGCCTGGTCTACGCCGGCGCCGTCGGCCTGGTCAGCGAGCGGCCGCTGGAGCTGCTGGCGCGCCTGGCCGACCTGCGCGGCTGAGCGGCCGGGCGCTTGAGTGGCCGGACGGCCGGGCGCGGCCGGCACCGCCGGCTTGGCTCAATCGGCCAGCTCCGACTCCAGCCAGACCGGCCCCGGCCCCTGCGCCGCCAGGGTGTCGGCCGGGTTGCGCAGGCGGCAGCGCTCCAGCGACAGGCAGCCGCAGCCGATGCAGTCGTCGAGGTTGTCGCGCAGCCGCTCGAGCATGCCGATGCGCTCGTCGAGGCGGGCGCGCCAGGCCAGCGACAGCCGGGTCCAGTCGTCGCGCGTCGGCGTGCGGCCGTCGGGCAGGGCGCGCAGCGTCTCGGCGATCTCGGCCAGCGGCACGCCGACCCGCTGCGCGGTGCGGATGAAGGCGACCCGGCGCAGCACGTCGCGCGGGTAGCGGCGCTGGTTGCCGGCCGTGCGGCTGCTGTGGATCAGGCCCTCGGCCTCGTAGAAGTGCAGCGCCGAGACGGCCACGCCGCTGCGCTTGGCCACCTCGCCCACGCTCAAGACGTGCTTGATGCCTTCGCCACACTGCTGTTCCATCGTCGATGCCTCCTTGAATCCGCGCTTGACATCAATCTTACTTGAGGTTTTACACTGGGTCCAGTTGCGCATCCACTTCAAGAAAGGCATCGTATGCTGAAGAAATTGGCCAGGCCGTCGACGACGCTGTTCCGTGTCGACAAATTCATCGTCCCCGCCGCCGCGCGCGACGAGTTCCTCGACCAGGTCAGCCGCACCGGCGCGCTGCTCGGCACGCTGGCCGGCTGCCTGCAGAGCCACATCCTGGAACAGGCCTCGCGCTCGGGCGAGGTGAGCATCGTCACCATCGTCGAGTGGGACCGCGCCGAGTCGATCGAGCAGGCGCGCGCCGAGGTGCGCGCGATGCAGCGGCGCATGGGCGTCGACCCGCAGGAGATGTTGGCCCGCCTGGGCATCCGCGCCGACATGGCCAGCTACAGCCCGGTGGACCAGGCGCGCGGCTAGTTGACGGGCGGCGGGCCTAGCGCTCGGCGCCGCAGACCAGCGCGAGGGCACGGGCGCAACCGTCGTAGTCGAGCGCGGCCAGTTGCTCGACCGCGCGCAGCAGGCCGGCGGCGCGGCCGGCGGCGTCGTCGTCCGGGCGCAGGCCCAGGCTGCTGCGCACCTGCACGTAGGCCGAGTGTTGGAACTCGTCGAGCACCTGCTCGTGCGGCATCTGGCCCAGCTCGGCCAGGCGCTGGCGGGCGTGGCACTGGAACACCTCGTCGCCCAGCTTGGCGGCCATCGCCTCGACCATGTCGAGGCAGCCGATCTCGTGGCCGCCCAGGTGCAACTGGCGGAACACCTGCGCCGCGTGGGCCAGGAAATACAGGTCCTGCGCCTGGCAGTTCAGCGTGCGGCCCGAGGTCAGCGCCTGGAACAGGTGCTCGGCGCGGGCCGGCGCGTTGACCATCTCGGCCTGGAAGGCCAGATACACCTCCAGCACCTTGAACTGCAGCCAGTACGGCGAGTGCGGCCCCAGCATCATCTTTTCCAGCGCGGCCAGGCTGTTGCGGTGCAGGCCGATCTTCGATTGGTAGGACAGCTGCATCTCCAGCTGCGCCGCCTTCAGGTAGGGGCCGAGCGGCAGCGCCTGGGCGTCCTGCAGCAGGTAGTTCAACTCCTGGTGCATGCCGCACTTGAGCAGCAGGCGCGGATACTCCTGCCAGTAGGCGTTTTGCAGCGTCACCGCCGCGTTGCCCAGGCGGTCCATGGCGCACAGCTCGGCCAGCGTCGCGCCGATGCCGTAGCGGCGTTGCAGCTCGCCCTGCTCGTGCGCCCGCTGCGGCGCCAGTTGCTGGTACAGCGCGGCGGCCTCGCCGGTGCGCTCCTGCCAGCGCTCCAGGCGGATCAGGTTGATCCACGGCTGGATCACGTTGAGCAGTTGCTGCGGCTGGCCGGCGGCGGCCTGCGCCTGCCAGAAGCGGATCTGCGCGTCGCACAACTGGCGCGCGGCGTCCAGGTTGCCGCGATAGGCCTCCTGCAGGGCCAACAGGTTCAGCTGCTGCGGCAGCTCGTCGACGGCGCGCGCGCGCACCGCCGGCAGCAGGTCCTGCAGCACCTTGCGACGCCAGCCGGACAGCGGGGCGCGAATCAAACGGTCGGCCGGTACGATCAGCGGTTGGTAAAAAGCCGGGGCAATGTGGGCGGTCATAATGAGCCAGGTTGTACGCCGACTGCGGGCGGAGAGAAACACGCACCTGCGCGTGTAGACGCCCCGATTTGACCATGCCGCCAAGCTTGCCGTAACTGTCACTTCTGCGAGGATGGCGCCCGGCCGGCCGGCCGCCCCTCAGTCGGCGCGCAGCACGCCGTAGCGCAGGCCGCTCTCCTTCAGGTAGGCGCGGTAGGCCAGCGACATGCGGTCGCACACCACCGACACCTCGGCGCCGGGGATCAGCGGCAGGCGCTGCGGGCGCTGGCTCTCCAGGATCGGCTGGTCCTGCAGGAAGATGGTGTCCTGGAACTGGCGCAGCGCCTCGTCGCTGGAGATGAAATCGTCCAGCGCCAGGATGATCCAGACCCGCGTGCTGGTTTCCGTCAGCGGCTGCAGGTGCAGGCTGATGGCCTCGCGCACGCCGCCGGCCGACTGCTTGGTCAGCACCGCCGTCAGCGGGCGCGGCACGCGGTAGGTGTAGTCGATCTCGGCGCCGCCGCTGGCGGCCTTGCTGGCCTGCGGCTGCCAGGCGCGGCACTGCACGGCGCGCACGCCACGGCCGTATTCGGCGTCGTCGAATTTTTCCACCGTGTAGTCGGCGATGGCGGCGCGCTGCTGCTCGCCGAGGATGCCCTCGTGGACGAAGGCGAAATGGGCCATGTCGAGGAAGTTCTCGACGATGCGCGGCGCGCTGCTGCGCACCTCGTAGGGGCCGCAGAACACCTTGCGCAGCGCCGGGTCGGCGTATTCGGGCAGCGGCGGTGGCGCGCCGCCGGCCGCGCCCAGGCAGACCCAGACCAGGCCGTAGCGCTCCTGCACCGCGTAGGTGGCCACCTGGGCCTTCAGATTGGCCTCGCCCAGCTCGGGCAGGGCGGGAATGTGCTGGCACTTGCCGGCGCTGCCGAAGCGCCAGCCGTGGTAGGCGCAGCGCAGGCCGTCGCCCTCGACGCGGCCGATCGACAGCGGCGTGCCGCGGTGCGGGCAGCGGTCCTCCCAGGCGTGCAGCTGGCCGGCCTGGTCGCGCCACAGCGCGACGGCCTGGTCGAGCAGTTGCAGCGCCTGCACGGCGCCGGCCTCGACGCGCGCGGCGACGGCGACCGGCAGCCAGTCGTTGAACAGCACGGGGTCGTGCTGCGGGATGTTGGGAATGGTGTCCATGGTCTCGGCCGGTGGCGGGTGGAACGGAACGGCCCGTTGCGCCGGCGCGCCGCCCCCTTGCGGAGGCGGCGGCGCCGACGGCACGGGCCGGGATGGAGCCGCTGCGGTGGCGCGCTCGCTTACTTCGGAATGCTGCCGTCGACGCCCTGCACGTAGTAGTTCATCGACAGCAGCTCCTTCAGCGGCAGGACGGCGCCGGCGGCCACCTTGATGGCGCCCGACTGGTCCTTGATCGGACCCTGGAAGGGATGGAATTTGCCGCTGATGATCAGCGCCTTCTTCTCCTCGAAGATCTTGGCCGCCTCGGCCGGCACCACCGGATTGAGCGGCGACATCTTGACCATGCCCTCCTGCAGGCCGCCGCGCACCTCGCCGGTTTTCCAGGTCTTCGCCATCACCGCCTTGGTGGTGTCGATGTAGAAGCCGCCCCAGTTGTTGGTGCTGGCGGTCAGGTGCGCCTTGGGCGCGAACTTGAGCATGTCGGAATCCCAGCCGAAGGCGTACACGCCTTTTTCCTGCGCCACCTGCAGCGTGGCCGGCGAGTCGGTGTTCTGGTTGAGCACGTCGACGCCCTGGGCGATCAGCGTCTCGGCGGCCTGGCGCTCCTTGGCCGGGTCGTACCACGAGTTGACCCAGATGACCTTGGTTTTGATGGTCGGGTTGACGCTCTGCGCGCCCAGCGTGAAGGCGTTGATGTTGCGGATCACCTCGGGCACGGGGAAGGAGGCCACCACGCCCAGGCTCTTCGACTTGGTCATTTTGCCGGCCACCACGCCGAGCAGGTAGGCGCCCTCGTACATGCGGGTCTCGTAGACGCCCATGTTCTTGCCGGTCTTGAAGCCGGTGGCGTGCTGGAACACCACGTTGGGGAAGGCCTTGGCCACCTTTTCGGTCGGGTTCATGTAGCCGAAAGAGGTGGTGAAGATCAGCTGGTTGCCGTCGGCGGCCAGCTTGCGGATCACCCGCTCGGAGTCGGCGCCCTCGGGCACGTTCTCCACGTAGGTGGTCTTGATCTTGGCGCCGAGCGCCTTTTCCAGCGCCAGGCGGCCCTGGTCGTGGGCGTAGGTCCAACCGGCGTCGCCGACCGGGCCGATGTAGATGAAGCCAACCTTGAATGGCTCCTCGGCGTGGGCGGGAACGGCGGCGGCCAGGCCCAGGGTGGCGGCGATGGAGGCGAAGGCGAGCAGTGTGCGGCGGTTCAACATGGGTCTTCCCTTTCAGTTGGAGAGCCCGGCGCGGCGCCGGGCGTGAGGATCAGAAATGGTATTCGGCGCGGATCATCGGGGTCTTGGCGGTGGCGCCCGGGTTGCCGTGGTCCGAGTTGCCGAACTTGTTCTTCCAGTACTGGTACTCGAGGCCGACCTTGAAGGTGTTCTTGCCGGCGCCGACGGCAGCGCTCAGGTCGTACATGATCTGCATGTCGATGTTGGTTTCGCTGGCGGTGTCGCCGCCGAACTCGTTCTTGCCCTTGCTGCCGATGAAGTTGGCGAAGCCCTCGAAGGACAGCGGGATGCCGACGTTGAAGGGGATGCCCCAGGCCGCCGTCAGCATCGGGTGCACCTTGTAGCTGTAGCGCGGCGTGGCGGTCTGCGAGAAGGTGCTGTAGGGCGCGTTGCTCTCCCACAGGGCGAACAGGCTGACGTCGAGGAAGCCGGGCACGTCGAGCATCAGCGTGGGGCCGGCGACGACCATCCGCTTCTTCGAGTTGTAGCCGGCGTCGGTCTTGGTGTTGTAGTCGAAGCCGGCGGTGGCGCCCAGGCCGCGCACCGGACCGGCGGCGAACGACTGGCCCATCACCTTGCCCAGGTCCAGCGTGTGGCGGTAGACCACGTAGGCCTCGTGGGCGCCGCTCTTGGCGCCGGCCGACGAGGGGTCGGCGTCGTCCGACATCAGCAGGTCGACGTTGAGGAAGTTCTTGCCGTACTTGTAGCCGCTGGCGCTGGTCAGGTTGACGATGCTCTTGCTGATGTCCTTGGTGTTGAACGGCTCGGCGTACTTGGTGCCGTAGCGGTAGCCGATCGAGGTGTCGCTCCAGTCGGCGGCGTGGGCCGCGCAGCCGCAGGCGGCCAGAAGGGTCAGGGCAATGCCGTGTTTCAGCAGTTGTGGTTTCATGCAAACTCCCAGTCAGGTTGGTCTAGTTATAAGATTGCTTTGGTGCTAAAAGAACTTGGTTGAATCCAATTCCCGATAACGATTGGATTCAATCTTGATGGACATCTCTAGCAAATTACAGGCCACGTGGCGCCGTGGCCGTCTAAAACACCGTTGTTTCACTCTGTGGGCGAGCGCTTTTCCGGTTGCCGCCGCGGCGCCGCGCGCCTTGCCCGGGCTGGCCGCGCGCACCATCCGGGGGCCGCGCGGGCGGGCACTTCCCCGTGTTGGTGCGGCCGGCGCGAAGTGTATGCAATGTTCTACAGGCCGGCCAGCGCCTCGGCCAGGTTGATCTTGCGGCCCGGCTCGCCCAGCCGCAGGCGCCCCTCGATCTCCAGCAGGTGGTGCTCGATCAGCGCGCAGGCCTGCTCCGCCTTGCCCTGTTCGATCAGCGTCATCAACTCCTTGTGCTCGTCGTTCTCGCACATCGAGGCGCCGGGGCTCTCGTACAAGGCGATGATCAGCGAGCAGCGCGACACCAGCTCGCCCATGAAGCGCAGCAGCACCTGGTTGCCGGCCAGCTCGGCCAGCAGCAGGTGGAACTCGCCGCCCAGCCTGATCCAGCTGGCGCGGTCGCCGGTGCGGCGCGCCTGGTCCTCCGCCTCCAGCGCCTGGCGGATCTGCTGCAGCGAGGCCGGCGTGCGGTGGCGTATCACCAGCGGCACGATCTCGCGCTCGAGCGCGCGGCGCGCGGCGAAGATGTCGCGCGCCTGCTCCGGCGTGGGCGAGGCGATCACCGCGCCACGGTTGGGCCGCAGCTCGATGATGTGGTCGTGCGCCAGCCGTTGCAGCGCCTTGCGCACGGTGGTTCGGCTGACCCGGTACAGCTCGCAGAAGTCGGCCTCGCCCAAGTGGGTGCCGGGCGGCAGGCGGTGGCTCATGACGGCGTTGACCACGGCGCGGTAGATGCGCAGGTCGACGGCGGTGGTGCCGCGCTTGAGGCGCGCGCCGCTGTTGGCGGCGGCGCCGTCGGCGCCCGCCAGTGTCGTCGCGGCGCCGGCGGCGGTTGTGGCGGCGGCCTTGCGCTTGCCCGGTGGGGCCGGCGCGGTGGATGGCTTGCTCATGTTGCGTTCTCCAGAGTCGGTCGCGGGACTGGCCCGCTGCGGCGGGTAGGCAGCGGGTGTGTGAACAACACATAAAGCAGGATTCGTGCTCACATTGTGTACGAAAAATTCGCCACCCTGCGCATCGGTGGCGCGTTTTTGCACATTTATGGTGAGTTGCTGTGGTTTATTTGGTGCGCTTTTGTACACAAGTTCGCCAAAAGCGGGCGCCGCCGCGCGGCGCGGGGGTATGCTTGCTGGCTGCAGCCGCAAATTTTCATGGCATGCAAATTGCGTCTGTCATTGGAAGAAATGAACTGTGCATTTGTATACAAATTGACGATGGAGGTAACGCCCGATGAATCACGACGCGGTCCCACCGCAGCCCCAGCGCGCCGAACCGCGCCTGCAGCTGCTGGGCATCTCCAAGATCTACCCGTCGGTGGTGGCCAACGCCGAGGTCAACCTGACGGTGATGCCGGGCGAGATACACGCCGTGCTGGGCGAGAACGGCGCCGGCAAGAGCACGCTGATGAAGATCATCTACGGCGTCACCAAGCCGGACGCCGGCGAGATCATGTGGGAGGGCAAGCAGGTGCACATCCACTCGCCGTCGGACGCGCGCAAGCTCGGCATCGGCATGGTGTTCCAGCACTTCGCCCTGTTCGAGACCTTGACCGTGGCCGAGAACATCGCCCTGGCGCTCGACGAGAAGAGCACGCCGGCCCAGCTGGCGCCGCGCATCCGCGCCGTGTCCGAGCAGTACGGCCTGCCGCTCGACCCGCAGCGGCGCATCCACAGCATGTCGGTGGGCGAGCGCCAGCGCGTCGAGATCGTGCGCTGCCTGCTGCAGTCGCCGCGCCTGCTGATCATGGACGAGCCGACCTCGGTGCTGACGCCGGACGCCGTGCTCAAGCTGTTCGAGTCGCTGCGCCGGCTGGCCAGCGAGGGCGTCAGCATCCTCTACATCAGCCACAAGCTCGACGAGATCCAGGCCCTGTGCGACCAGGCCACCGTGCTGCGCGGCGGCCGCGTCTCCGGCACGGCGGTGCCGCGCGAGGAGACGGCGCGCTCGCTGGCCGAGCTGATGATCGGCCGCGAGCTGCCCAGCTGCCACCTGACGCCGCGTGAACCGGGCGCGGTGCGGCTGGCCATCGGCCCGCTCAGCGTGGCCAGCGACGACCCCTTCGGCACGCATTTGCAGGACGTCGCGCTGGAGCTGCGCGGCGGCGAGATCGTCGGCATCGCCGGCATCTCCGGCAACGGCCAGCAGGAGCTGTTGAAGGCCATCTCCGGCGAGCTGCCGCTGGCCGACGCCGGCGCCATCCGCATCGACGGCGCGCCGGCCGGCCGGCTCGACGCGGCGGCGCGGCGCCAGCTCGGCCTGTGCTTCGTGCCGGAGGAGCGGCTCGGCCGCGGCGCCGTGCCCGACCTGTCGCTGGCCGACAACGCGCTGCTGACCGGCTACCTGCCGGCCGGCGCCACCGGCATGGTCAAGCGCGGCCTGATCCAGCGCGGCGCGGTGCGCGACTTCGCCCGCGCCGTCATCGCCCGCTTCAACGTCAAGTGCGGCGGCGCGCAGTCGGCCGCCGCCAGCCTGTCCGGCGGCAACCTGCAGAAGTTCATCGTCGGCCGCGAGATCGCGCTGGCGCCCAAGGTGATGGTGCTGGCGCAGCCCACCTGGGGCGTCGACATCGGCGCCGCCATGCTGATCCGCCAGGCCATCATCGACCTGCGCGACCAGGGCGTGGCGGTGCTGGTGCTGTCGGAGGAGCTCGACGAGCTGTTCATGATGAGCGACCGCATCGCCGTGCTGGCCAAGGGCCGCCTGTCGCGCGCGGTGCCGGCGGCCGGCACCAACATCAACCAGATCGGCGTGTGGATGAGCGGCGATTTCGACCACGTCCACCACGACGACCAGGACCACCACGGCCAGGCGCTACCGGCCAAGCAAGGAGCAGCCCATGTCACGGCTTGAACTACGTCCCGAACCGTCGCGCGCGATGATGCTGGCCTCGCCGCTGATCGCGGCGGCGGCCATGCTGCTGAGCGGCTCCGTGCTGTTCTTCTTCCTCGGCCAGGAGCCGCTGCACGCCTTCTACATCTACTTCGTCAAGCCGGCCACCACGCTGTACGGCGTCGGCGAGCTGCTGCTCAAGGCGACGCCGCTGATCCTGTGCGGCGTCGGCCTGGCGATCGGCTTCCGCGCCAACGTCGCCAACATCGGCGCCGACGGCCAGCTGACCATGGGCGCCATCGCCGCCGGCAGCGTGGCGCTGTACTTCGACGACGTGCAGGCCGGCTGGCTGCTGCCGCTGATGATCGTCGCCGGCGCGCTCGGCGGCATGGCCTGGGCGGCCATCCCGGCGCTGCTGCGCACCCGCTTCAACACCAGCGAGATTTTGGTCAGCCTGATGCTGGTCTACGTCGCCTACCTGTACCTGAGCTATCTGGTGCACGGCCCGCTGCGCGACCCGGCCGGCTTCAACTTCCCGCAGTCGAAGATGTTCAACGAGTCGGCCACGCTGCCGCTGCTGATCGAGGGGCTGCGCATCAACGCCGCCTTCCCGCTGTCGCTGCTGGCGGTGGCCGGCGCCTGGTTCTTCTGCAGCCGCACCTTCGCCGGCTACCGCATGCAGGTCAGCGGCATGGCGCCGGCCGCCGCCGCCTACGCCGGCTTCAGCGAGCCGCGCAACGTCTGGGCCGCCTTCATGATCAGCGGCGCGCTGGCCGGCATCGCCGGCGTCGGCGAGGTGGCCGGCCCGCTGGGCCAGCTGCAGCCCTCGGTGTCGCCCGGCTACGGCTTCGCCGCCATCATCGTCGCCTATGTCGGCCGGCTGCATCCGGTCGGCGTGTTCCTGTCGGCGCTGCTGATGTCGCTGCTCTACATCGGCGGCGAGTCGGCGCAGATCGAGCTGCAGCTGCCGTCGGCCATCACCGGCCTGTTCCAGGGCCTGCTGCTGTTCTACCTGCTGGCCGCCGACCTGTTCATCCACTACCGCTTCAAGCCGCGCAAGCGCGTCGTGCCCAAAGCCGCCGCCTTGGCAAGCGCCGCCGCCACCATTCCCGCCGGAGAGACCGCACCATGAATCCAGAACTGTTGATCGCCTTCCTGGCCAGCACCGCCGGCGCCGCCACGCCCTTGATCATGGCCTCGATGGGCGAGCTGGTGACCGAGCGCTCCGGCGTACTCAATTTGGGCATCGAGGGCATGATGCTGGTCGGCGCCGTGGTCGGCTTCGCCGTCACGCTGGGCACCGGCCAGATCACCCTGGGCCTGCTGGCGGCCATGCTGGCCGGCCTGGGCATGGCGCTGATCTTCGCCTTCCTGGTGCTGACGCTGCAGACCAACCAGGTGGCCACCGGCCTGGCGCTGACCCTGTTCGGCATCGGCCTGTCGGCCTTCCTCGGCCGCGGCCTGGTCGGCCAGACGGTCGACCCGCTGCCGCACCTGCACTTCCCGCTGCTGTCCGACATCCCCTTCGTCGGGCCGCTGCTGTTCCGCTTCGACAGCATGGTCTACGCCTCGCTGCTGCTGGTGGCGGCGATCGCCTGGATGCTGGCGCGCAGCCGCCTCGGCCTGATGATACGGGCGGTCGGCGAGTCGCCCGACAGCGCCCACGCCATCGGCTTCCACGTCATCGGCCTGCGCTACGGCACGGTGATGTTCGGCGGCGCCATGGCCGGCCTGGGCGGCGCCTACCTGTCGCTGGCGCTGACGCCGATGTGGGTCGAGGGCATGACGGCGGGGCGCGGCTGGATCGCCCTGGCGCAGGTGGTGTTCGCCACCTGGAAGCCGCGCGGCGTGATGCTGGGCGCCTACCTGTTCGGCGGCGTCACCGTGCTGCAGTTCCACGGCCAGGGCTTCGGCCTGGCCGTGCCGTCGGAGTTCCTGTCGATGCTGCCCTACCTGGCCACCATCGTCGTGCTGGTGATCATCTGCCGCAATCCGCAGACCATTTTGCTCAACAAGCCGATGTCGCTGGGGCAGAACTTCCGCGCCGACTGAGGACGGGGGAGGCGCGCGCGCCTCCCATTTTCTTGTGGCTAGCAAACCACAATCTGCCGCAATGCAACATTTGGAGACATTCCAGCAATTCTGTCCTGCTACACTGGTTTCATGCTGCGGTTCCTTCCGCACGACGGCGCCCTCCAGCCGCTGCCGTCCACCTTGTAGCGACCCCCAATCCCCGGCTCGCGTATCGATATTGTTTTTCGTTTGTCCTGTATTCCACATTGAAGGAAAGCGGCAATGCGCAACAATTCCCCGGTCACGCAGAACGAGTACGTGTTAATCGACGGCAAAACCATCGTGTCGACGACGGATTTGCAGGGCAACATCGACTACGCCAACCCCTACTTCATCGAGGTCAGCGGCTTCACCGAGCAGGAACTGATCGGCGCGCCGCAGAACATCCTGCGCCACCCGGACATGCCGGCCGAGGCCTTCGCCGACCTGTGGCGCACCATCAAGGACGGCATGCCGTGGACCGGCATGGTGAAGAACCGCTGCAAGAACGGCGATTATTATTGGGTGCTGGCCAACATCACGCCGGTGATCGAGCAGGGCCGGCCGATCGGCTACATGTCGGTGCGCACCAAGCCCAGCCGCGAGCAGGTCAAGCAGGCCGGCGCCGCCTACGACGAGATCCGCCAGGGCAATCCGCGCGGCCTGCGCATCGTCAACGGCCGCGTCGAGCAGAGCGGCGTGCTGGCGATCCTGGCCGGCTGGCGCAAACTGTCGCTGGCGCGCCACATCGGCCTGAACGCGGGTTTGATCAGCCTCATGATGGCGCTCTGCGCCGTCGCGCTGTGGGACGTCCACGGCACGAGCGGCAAGGCGCTGCACGCCTGGCTGAGCGGCGTGGCCGGCCTGGCGGCGCTGATGACCCTGTATTTTTGGAGCAGCCTGTACAACCACGTCGTGCTGCCGCTGCGGCGCGCCACCGGCGCCGCCCGCCAGATGGCCGGCGGCGACCTGACCGGCGAGATCGTCATCGAGCGCGACGACGAGGTGGGCCAGCTGCTGGCGGCGCTGCGGCAGATGAACGTCAACCTGCACAGCATCATCAGCGACGTGCGCAGCAACTTCGCCGAGATCACCGTCGCCACCGGCGAGATCGCCACCGGCAATATGGACCTGTCCGGCCGCACCGAGTCGCAGGCCTCCAGCCTGCAGCAGACCGCCGCCAGCATGGAGCAGCTGACCTCCAACGTGCAGCAGAGCGCCGGCAGCGTGGCGCGCGCCAACGAGCTGGCCGGCAGCGCCTCGCGGGTGGCCAAGGCGGGCGGCGACATCGTCTCGCAGGTGGTGCTGACGATGGGCGACATCAGCGACTCGTCGCGCAAGATCCTCGACATCATCGGCCTGATCGACGGCATCGCCTTCCAGACGAATATTTTGGCGTTGAACGCCGCCGTCGAGGCGGCCCGCGCCGGCGAGGAGGGCAGGGGCTTCGCCGTGGTGGCCAGCGAGGTGCGCGGCCTGGCGCAGCGCTCGGCCACGGCGGCCAAGGAGATCAAGGGATTGATCGACATGTCGATCGCCAAGGTCAACGCCGGCACCGCGCTGACCAACAGCGCCGGCGCCACCATGAGCGAGGTGATGCAGTCGGTCGACCGCGTCACCCAGGTGATGGACGAGATCTCCAACTCGACCAGCGAGCAGAGCCAGGGTATTGGCCAGGTCAACGACGCGGTGATCCAGATCGACGACATCACCCAGCAGAACGCGGCGCTGGTGGAGCAGGCCGCCGCCGCCGCCGGCAACCTGGAGCAGCAGGCGCGCCATGTGGAACAGGCGATGGCGGTGTTCAAATTGAAGTCGCAGGCGCGGACGGCGCCGGCCGGTGTGGTCCAGGTGGCGCGTGCGCCGTTGGCCGGCCTGCCGCTGCTGCGCCGGCCGGCCCTGCCGGCGGCCAAGGTGGTCAGCCTGCCGCGCCGGGTCAAGCAACTGGCGTAGGCGGCGCCACGGCGGAGGCGGCCGGCCACTGCGCCGGCCGCTTTGGTTTACCATGTCGTTTCCGATGACCGCATTGAAACGATATAAACGATGATGACAGTTCTACGCCGCGTCGCCATCGAGGACAAGGATTGGGTATTCGACACCGACAACAGCCAGTCGCTGCTGCTGGCGGCGCAGGCGGCCGGCATCCGCCTGCCGAGCTCCTGCCGCAACGGCACCTGCCGCACCTGCCTGTGCCAACTGGCCGGCGGCAGCGTGCGCTATTTGATCGAGTGGCCGGGACTGAGCCTGGACGAGAAGCGCGAGGGCTACATCCTGCCCTGTGTCGCGCTGGCCGAGTCGGACTTGGTGTTGCGGGTGCCGGCGGCGCGGCGTATCGAGTAGCGGCGGCCGGTGCGGCGCGGCGGCGCGCGCTGGCGCCGTCGCGCGCTTCGGTGGCGGCGGCTGCTGCGCCGGCGTCGCCAGCTGCGCCGGCGTCGGCACTGGCCCGGGCGTCAGCGCTTGCGCAGGCGGCTCAGCAGCGCCTCGGCGCTGTCGCTCAGCGGCACGCCGTGCTGGCGCAGCAGTTGCACGTTGAGCACCAGGTTCTCCAGCACCAGCTTGGCCGCCACGGCCAGCAGCGACAGGCGCTTGTCCTCCTCGCTGAAGTTCTCCATGGCGTCGGCCATCTCGCACAGGTGGTTGGCGATCAGGCCGCGCAGCTCCTGCTCGTTGAACGGCAGGTCGGCGAAATCGATCGGGTCCTCCCGCTCCACTTCCTGCATCAGCAGTTCCAGCTCCTGCGGGGTAATTGTCATGTTGTGCTCCGGTGGTTCGCCCGCTTCCATTCTAGCGGTAACGCCGCCTGTGCGTGTGGCAAGCGACCGTGTCGGCCTGACAATCTTACTTTTTTGAATCGTGCCGCGCGCGCGATCAGGCGCGTTAGAATCGACACTTCGGAATCGGAGGGGCGATGGCGCAACTGATCTTCACCCAGCAACTGGGCCGCTTCCTGCCGGTGCCGCAGGTGAGCACCGACGCCGCCGACCTGCGCGCCGCGCTCGACGCCGCCTTCGCCGGCCAGCCCCGGCTGCGCGGCTACGTGCTCGACGAGCAGGGCCATCTGCGCCAGAACGTGGTGGTCTTCATCGATGGCAAGCGCAGCCGCGACCGCGCCCTGCTCGACGACGCGCTGGCGCCCGATTCACAGGTCTACATACTGCAAGCACTCTCTGGAGGCTGACATGAGTACACGCGCTTACCTCGGCACCCGCAAGGGCCTGTTCGAGCTGGACCAGGTGAAGGGCCAGTGGCAGCTGGGCGCCAGCCACTTCCTCGGCGATCCGGTGTCGATGCTGTTGGTTGACCCGCGCGACGGCAGCCTGTACGCCGCCCTCAACCTGGGCCACTTCGGCGCCAAGCTGCACCGGCTCGACGCCGGCGCCAAGGAGTGGAGCGAGGTGGCGGCGCCGGCCTATCCGGCCAAGCCGCCGGACAGCGCGGACCCGGTCGAGTGGAAGCTCAAGCAGATCTGGTCGCTGGCCGCCGGCGGCGCCGACCAGCCCGGCGTGCTGTGGGCCGGCACCCTGCCCGGCGGCCTGTTCCGCTCGGCCGACCGGGGCGAGTCGTGGCAGCTGGTCGAGTCGCTGTGGAACATGGCGGAGCGCGCCGAGTGGCAGGGCGGCGGCTACGACGTGGCGGGCATCCACAGTATCTGCGTCGACCCGCGCGACAGCCGCGCGCTGCTGGTGGGCGTGTCCACCGGCGGCGCCTGGCTCAGCACGGACGGCGGCGCCAGCTGGTCGCCGCGCGGCAAGGGCATGAAGGCCCGCTACATGCCGCCGGAACTGGTCGACCGGCAAACGGCGCAGGACCCGCACCGCATCGTCCGTTGCGAGGCCATGCCGGACCGCCTGTGGTGCCAGCACCACTGCGGCATCTGGCGCAGCGACGACAACGGCGCCAACTGGATCGAGGTGACGGCGCCGCTGTCGAGTTTCGGCTTCGCCGTGGCGGTCCATCCGCTGCAGGGCGACACGGCCTGGTTCGTGCCGGCGGTGGCCGACCAGCAGCGCATCCCCGTCGACGCCGCGCTGGCCGTCAACCGCAGCAGCGACGGCGGCGCCAGCTTCACCACCCTGCGCAGCGGCCTGCCGCAGGAGCGCTGCTACGACCTGGTCTACCGCCACGGCCTGGCGGTGGGCGCCGACGGCAGCGCGCTGCTGATGGGCTCGACCACGGGCGGCGTGTGGTTGTCGTCCAACGGCGGCCAGCACTGGCAGACCATCTCCACCACCATGCCGCCGGTGTACGCGGTCTGCTTCGCCGATTGAGGCAATCCCCCGTCCCCCGGGGTCAGCCCCCGGGGTCAGTGCCGACATTCGGACATTCACCACATGAATGTCCGAATGTCGGCACTGACCCCGCTTGCTGGTTTGGCGGTCGGCCGGGCGCGGAGCGGGTTCAGGCGTAGTAGGCGAGGAACATGTCGACCGCCGTCTCCACCACTTGGCGCTGCATGGTCGGCGGCAGCGGCGGCTGGCCCATGGTCACCTGCGGCCAAAAGGCGAAGGTCTTCAACTGGCCCTGCAGCAGGGTGGCCGAGAACAGCGGATCGGCCTTGAGTAGCTTGCCGTCGGCCTGGGCGGCACGCAGCCAGGTGGTCACGCCTTCCTCCTTGTCGCTCAGGCGTGCCACCATGTCCTGGGCGCGCGCGGGCGAGTGGATGGTTTCGGCGATGGCCACCCGGGCCAGGTCGAGGAAGTAGCCGTCCTGTAGCAGCGCCATCTTCTGCGACATCAACTCCAGCAACTGCTCGCGCAGCGGCACGCCGGCGCGGTAGGCGATCGCCATCAAGGCCGCGCTGCTGTCCCACAACTGGTGCAGGATCTGGGCGAACAACTCGTCCTTGCTGGGGAAGTGGTTGTAGACGGTGCGCTTGGACACGCCGGCGCTGGCGGCGATCTTGTCCATGCTGGTCGCCTCGAAGCCGTTGGCGCGGAATTCGGCGATGGCGGCGGCGACGATGGCGTGGCGCTTGCGGTCGGTCAGGCGCGAGGCGGCAGGGGCGGCAGGGGCGGGGGGCGAAATAGACATGCAAGTATTTTACACCGGGTAGTTTACTTTTCCAAAAATAGAAACTACACTGTGTAGTGTACATTGTGCGTTTAAACTCAACCGAAACGGCATCGATCTTGCGCCTATCCCGCCTCATCCTGACCCTTGGAGCCCTGCTCGTCATGAACACCACCGCTATTTCCGCCGACAATGTCGGCGTCCTGACCACGGCGCATCAGCGCGACGGCAAGTACCGCAACCCGGTCGCCATGCACAAGATCGGCTTCGCCAAATCGCTGGGACTGATGGTGCGCTTCCTGTTCAACAAGCCGGCCGACACGGTGCCGAGCAAGCCCATCCCCGTGCAGACGGTGACCAAGAAACAATTGTTCGATGCGCCAGACAATAGTTTATTCCGTCTCGGCCATTCGACCATGCTGCTCAAGCTCAGCGGCCAGTTTTGGCTGACCGACCCGGTGTTTTCCGAGCGCGCCTCGCCGGTGCAGTGGGCCGGGCCGCAGCGCTTCCACCAGCCGCCGATCAGCATCGACGATTTGCCGCCAATCACCGGCGTGATCCTGTCGCACGACCACTACGACCACCTCGACTACGCCGCCGTGCTCAAGCTGGCCGCCAAGACCGAGCACTTCATCTCCCCCAACGGCGTCGGCGACACCCTGATCGAATGGGGCATCCCGGCCGGCAAGGTGCATCAGCTGGGCTGGTGGCAGAGCAAGCGGGTGGCCGGGTTGAAGCTGGTGGCGACGCCGGCCCAGCACTTTTCCGGCCGTGGCCTGTTCGACGGCAACAAGACGCTGTGGGCCTCCTGGGTCATCGAGGACGGCGACACGCGCGTCTTTTTCAGTGGCGATAGCGGCTATTTCAAGGGATTCAAGGAGATCGGCGACAAATACGGTCCCTTCGACCTGACCATGATCGAAACCGGCGCCTACGATCCGCAGTGGCCGGATATTCATATGCAACCGGAAGAGACGATGCAGGCCCACATCGATTTGCGCGGCAAGGTGCTGCTGCCCATCCATAACGGCACTTTCGACCTGGCCTTGCACGCATGGAACGAGCCGTTCGAGCGCATCGTCGCGCTGGCCGGTGCACGGGGGCAAACGCTGAGCACGCCGGGCATCGGCAGCGCGCTCGACCTGAAGCGGCCGGCGGCGGGGGAGCAGTGGTGGTTGCAGGCGCTGTAGCGCGCCTGACTATTTAGGGTCAGACCCTAGGGTCTGACCCTGGCTCGGCGGTGCCAGCGCCACCACAACATCGCGGCAGTACGCTCAGGCGGTGATGTTGATCAGTCGGCCCAGGGTCTCGCCCCGGGCGTTGATCTGCGGCTTGGCCTGGGTCAGCTCGGCCGGCAGCTTTTGCTGCGACACGGGGGGATTTTGGATGGCCCTGTCGAGCCGGATGGCCGGCGCGGCGGCCGGCGCGGTCTGCTGGGCCTGACGGCTTTGTGTCTGGGTCTGGGCCAGGTCCTCCTTGTCCTTGACCAGCTGCTGCTGGCTTTGCTCCAGCCGGCTGGCGTCCTGGTTGACGCGCGACTGGTCTTGCTGCACCAGCCTCTCGGCCTGGGCAATCGATGCTTGCAGACTACTTATGGACGTTACGGAAACCACAGTCATCACCTCAGCCAAATTCCGCCCGGGCACACCAAGTTGACGGGCGCGACGGTGCGGATCGAAATCAATCAAGTGCAGCTTCAGCGTAGGCCATAAAGCGCTTGGACGCCAGAACTTTCGTGCAGTGTTGATAATGCTACTTGTGTTTTCGGAAATAAAAAAGGGCAAGGCCGACTACGCCTTGCCCGCAAAGGGACTCTGTTTAGTAAGCGCTCACTCGCGCCACAACTTCCTGTTTAGAAGCGATACAGCAGTGAAGCCTCCACCGAGCGGCCGAACAGCGGACGCGCGTTGATCGGGCCGCTGCCGCCGGTGGTCAGGCGCGAATTGCCTTCGGTCAGGCCGAGGGCGTTGTTGACGTTGCTGGCGTTCAGGCGCAGCTCGATCTTGTCGCCCAGCGAGGCCAGCACGCCCAGGTCGATGGTGCGGTAGGACGGCAGGTATTGCTGGTTGGCCTGGTCGGCGTAGCGCTCGCCGATCGAGGTGTAGGTGCCGTACAGCTTGACCGAGTTGTTGTCGCCGAAGGGGATGCGGTAGGTCGGCGTGAAGCGGAACTGCAGCTTGGGCTGGCGTTGCACGGTGTTGCCGGCGGTGGCCGGGTTGTCGCGGTATTCCGACTTCTGATAGTCGCCCGTCAGGCTCAGCTGCAAGTTGGCCAGCGGACGCAGCGCCAGTTCGAACTCGACGCCGTTGCCCTTGGAGCCGCTGACCGAGTTCAGCGTGGTGCCGTTGGCGAGGATCTGCGAGAAGGCGATGCCGTCGAATTCCGTGTGGAAGGCGTTGACATAGGCGCTGTAGAACGAGTTGGCGGTCTTGAAACCGATCTCGTACTGGCTCACCTTGGGCGTCGGCAGGACGCTGCGGTCGTTGGCGGCGGCCTGGCTGCCGGCGCCGCGCAGATCGTCGAAGGAGACGAAGGTGTGGCCGCGGTTGGCGCGCACGAAGACGCTGGCGTCCTTGCTCAGCTTGTAGTTGCCGCCGATGGTGAAGGAGTTGGCGCTGTCCTTGCGGTCGATGAAGGTGTTCGAGCCGTTCGGCATCGAGGTGCCGTTGTTGTAGACGGTCAGCGGGTTGTTGTCGGTATCGCCGGACATCAGGTTGGAAATCGTCGCGCTGACGCGCTGGCGCTCGTGGCGCACGCCGGCGTCGACCTTGATACGGTCGTTGATCTTCCACTCGTCGGAGACGAAGACGGCGGTGTTGTTGCCGTCGTAGGAGGCGACCGGGGCGTAGAAGACGTTGCCGTCGGTGCCGTTCTTCGAGACGACGACGCCGTTGTCCAGGGTCACGTTGATCAGGCTGGCGTTCGGTACGGCCGTCATCAGGTGGCTGTTGCCCAGATACCAGACGTCGCGCGAGGAGTAGTCGGCGAAGTAGCCGCCGACGGTGACGGTGTTGTCCTTGCCCACTTCCTTGCTGACGCGCAGTTCGTCGGTGAAGGAACTGAGCTTCTTCTCGACCGCCCACAGGCCGGCCTGCACCACTTGCTGGTCGGCCGCCACATTGCCGCCGTGGACGAAGGTGGTGTTCGCCGAGGTGGCCAGCTTGCCGCCGGCCGCCGCCACCACGGCGGCGTTGCTGTTGGCCGATTTGATGGCGGCGGCGGTGTAGTCGGCCATGCTCAGCGGGTTGTTGCCGGTGAACATGGCGTTGGTGTTGAGGTCGCCGCTGAAGTGGTTGAACTTGTTCGATACGCTCCAATCGCCGATCTTCTGGTCGAAATTGGCGCCGAAGACGGTGGCTTTGAGGCCGCGTCCGTCGCCCAGGTCCTTCGTCAGCGTCTTGCCGGGAGCCGCCTCGATGGTGTAGTTGCGCATTTCGCCGCTGACCAGGGTGCCCTTCAGCGGGTCGAAGCCGGGGAAGGCCGAGATGGTGTGGCCGTTGTTGCTGGAGATCAGAGGCACGCCGGTGTAGAAGGCGTTCTTGTCGTCGGTGTTGCGGGCGTAGATGGTCAGCTCGCCCTGGTCCAGCTTGCGGGTCAGGGTGGCGGTCAGCTGGTGGCCGTCGTCGGCCGGGAACTGGGCGTCGCGGATGCCGTCGGTTTTGCGGTAGAAGCCGCCGATGGAGCCGTACCAGCCGTCGCTGATCTTGCCGCTATAGAACATGTCGACGCGCCGCAAGCTGCCGGTGCCGGTGGTGAAGCGCACCGTGCCCTCCGGCGTGTCGCCGCCCTGTTTCAGCAGGAAGTTCATGGTGGCGCCGGGCTGGCCGTTGGAGAAGATGGTGCTCGGGCCGCCGCGCAGCACTTCGACGCGCTCGATGGTGTCGTCGAGGCGGAAGGCGGACGAGCCCTCGAAGAAGGACAGGGTCGGCGGCGGGAAGATCGGGTTGCCCATCATCTGCACGGAGACGAAAGGCGAATCGCTACCGGAGGGGAAGCCGCGCACCTCGATGTTGGCGCCCGACTGGCCGCCGGTCGATTCGGCGTAGACGCCGGGCACCAGCTTCATGATGTCGGCGGTGCTGCTCGGCGCGGCCGACTTCAGCTGTTCTTCGCTGGCGGTGGTGATCGAGAAGGCCGAGTCGATCTTGCGCACGCCACGGGCGCCGGACACGCCGGTCACCACGACTTGCTGGATTTCCTTGGCGACGGCGTCGCTGGCCGGGACCGCCGCCGGCGCTTCGTTGGCGTTCTGCGCCTGCGCTTGGTTGATCAGGGTCAGTACCGCGAGCGTGACTGAGGACAGTAGGAACTTGTTCTGGCTTTTCATGTGCTTGGCTTTCTCTTTTTTGGTATGAATCATGTCGTCTCCTGGACAGTGTGCCACCTTCCAATTCACCGCAAGGCAGTTCCATCCCCATCTTCCGCCTGGCTGACACCGGGTCTTTCCTGGCCGCCGAAGCCGTCTTGCGGATTTGGCGGAAAGCAGAAGATTGGCCATTGAAACAATAAATGATATCGATGTCAATTGAATTGTTATCGATGTCATCAAATGCGCCACACGCAAAAAACCTGTCATAATGCGTGCGCAAACCCCGTTTCCAACCTAAGAGCCATCAATGCCATCGAACAAGATTAACGTGCGTAAAAGCGACTCGGCGCTGACGATGGAGGACCTGGCCAAGCTGGCCGGCGTCTCCAAGATCACCGTCTCGCGGGCGTTGCGCGATAGTCCGCTGGTCACGCTGGAAACCCGGGAAAAGGTGCGGCAGATCGCCAGCGAGCAGGGCTACCGCCTCAACATCAGCGCGCGCAATCTGCGCATGCGGCGCAGTTATTCGGTCGCCGTTGTGGTGGAAATGACACCCGTGCGCGGCCGGCCGATGTCCGACCCCTATCCGTTGGAGTTGTTGGGCGGCATTACGCAGGAGCTGACCACGGCCGGCTACAGCGTCGTGCTGACCTCCAAGCAATTGATGGACACGGCGCCGGTGCAGGGCGCCGACGGCCTGATCCTGCTCGGCCAGGGCTCGCACGGCGAGGCGGTGCGCACCCTGCAACTGACCGGCATGCCGCTGGTGGTGTGGGGCGCGCCGGAGGCCGGCGCCGACTACATCGTGGTCGGCAGCGACAACCGCAAGGGTGGCATCAGCGCGGCCGAGCGCTTCATCGCGCAGGGCCGCAAGAAGCTGGTGTTCCTCGGCGATGTGGACCACGCCGAGGTGCAGGAGCGCTGCGCCGGCTTCATCGACGCCATGGGGGGCCTGGCGATGGTGCACATCGTCCGGCCCAAGGCCTTCACCTTCGAGGCCGGCTTCGACAGCATGTCCGCGCTGCTGAAGAAGAAGGGCGCCAGCTTCGACGGCGTGTTCGCCGCCAGCGACCTGCTGGCGATGGGCGCGATCCGCGCGCTGGCGGAAAAGAACCTGCGGGTGCCGGAGAACGTGTCCGTCATCGGCTACGACGATACGCCCGGCGCGGCCAGTTTCGTGCCGCCGCTGACCAGCGTGCACCAGTATCTGCGCGACGGCGGCGTGTTGTTGGCCAAGAAGATGCTGGGCCTGATCGAAGGCGAGGCGGTGACGTCGGAGATGTTGCCGACCACCTTGATGGTGCGTCAGACCTAGTCCGCTGGCCACCCCAGAAATCATTTCCACCTGATGTAAAAAACCAACAGAAAAAATGCCGGCCACGGGTCCGATCCCGAATCCAAACCGGTTTGAGATACAAGAATACGCTCTTTTAAAGGAATCCATCGTGCAGTCGTCCGACCGTCCCCAACATACCTTCCCCCTCGAAGCATGGTGCATTCGGGAAACTTCCTTCGACACGGCCTCGCATTTCCTCGACGAGACCCTGTTCGCGCTGGGCAATGGCTACATCGGCCTGCGCGGTTCGCACGAGGAGGGCTACAGCGGCCCGGCCGGCACCTCGCTCGACGGCACCTATTTGAACGGCTTCTACGAGTCGGAAGCGATCCACTATCCCGAGGCGGCCTATGGCCTGGCCAAGACCAACCAGTTCATGCTGAACGTGCCGAACGCCAAGGGCATCGCGCTGTGGCTGGAGGACGAGCGCTTCGACCTGCTCGAAGGCAAGCTGGACCGCTACGAGCGCAGCCTGGACTTCCGCACCGGCATCCTGCTGCGCACACTGGAGTGGACCTCGCCGCAGGGCCGCCGCGTGGCGGTGACCAGCCGCCGCCTGGTCAGCTTCGACGACAAGCATCTGTTCGCCATTGAATACGAGGTGGTGGCGCTGAACTTCTCCGGCCGCGTGCGGCTGGTCTCCAGCATCGACGGCGCGGTGAAAAACATCGAGGCGGGCGACGATCCGCGCGTCGGCTCGGCCGTGTCCGGCCAGTCGCTGCGTGTGGTCGATTCGCAACTGGGGCCGAACTTCTCGGCGCTGGTGCAGCGCACCAGCAACAGCGGCTTCATGCTGGTCAGCGCGGCGCAGACGGAATTGCGCGGCATCTACGAGCTGAGCCAGACCCGCAGCGAGCAGCGCCTGGAGCAGACCTACACGGTGGCCGCGCTGGAGGGCGAGGCCGTGCGCCTGTGCAAGTTCGGCTGCTACTACTCGTCGCGCGACTATCCCGAGTCGGAATTGATGGCGCGCGCCAAGGAAACCTTGGCGCTGGCGCAAGGGCAGGGCTTCCGCGCGCTGGCCCAGGCGCAGGAGCAATACCTGGCCAACTTCTGGCAGCAGGCCGACGTGCAGATCGCCGGCGACGACGCGCTGCAACAGGGCATCCACTTCAACCAGTTCCACCTGCTGCAATCGGTCGGGCGCGACGGCAAGACCAACATCTCGGCCAAGGGCGTCACCGGCGAGGGCTACGAGGGCCACTACTTCTGGGACACGGAGATCTACATCTTCCCGTTCTTCCTCTACAGCAAACCCGAAATCGCCAAGAAACTGTTGGAGTACCGCTACGCCGGCCTGGCCAAGGCGCGCGAACGGGCGCGGCAGATGTCGCACGCGGTCGGCGCGCTGTATCCCTGGCGCACCATCGCGGGTGAGGAATGCTCGGCCTACTTCCCGGCAGGCACCGCGCAATACCACATCAACGCCGACATCGCCTATTCGATCAAGCTGTACATGGAGGCCACCGGCGACCTCGACTATTTGATCCGCTACGGCGCCGAGATCGTCTTGGAGACGGCGCGCATCTGGATCGGCCTGGGCTGCTACGACCGCGCCGGCCGCTACTGCATCAACCAGGTGACCGGACCGGACGAGTACACCGCCCTGGTCAACAACAACTACTACACCAACGCGATGGCGCAGATGCACCTGAACTTCGCCGTCGCCATCGCCGAGCAGTTGCAGGCCGAGCATCCGGCCGAGTACGCCCGCATCGCCGCCCTGGCCGGCCTGGACGCCGCCGAGCCGGCCGAATGGCGCCGCGCCGCCGCGCTGATGTTGCTGCCATACGACGAGGCGCTGCAAATCCACGCCCAAGACGACAGCTTCCTGTCGAAGAAGAAATGGGACTTCGCCGCCACGCCGAAGGAAAACTACCCGCTGCTGCTGAACTACCACCCGATGGTGATCTATCGCCACCAAGTGTGCAAACAGGCCGATGTGGTGCTGGCGTTGCTGTTGCTCAGCGAGCAGTTCACGCTGGACGACAAACGCCGCGATTTCGACTACTACGAGGCGGTAACCACCCATGATTCGTCGCTATCGTCGTGCATCTTCAGCATCATCGCCTCCGAGGTGGGCTACCACGACAAGGCCTATGACTACTTCATGGAGACCGCGCGCCTCGACTTGGACGACACCCACGGCAACACGCACTACGGCGTGCACACCGCCGCCATGGCCGGCACCTGGATGGGCGTGGCCTACGGCTTCGCCGGCATGCGCGTGTTCGACGGCGCGCTGCACTTCGCGCCGACCCTGCCCAAGCAGTGGCAACACTACACCTTCAAGATCCACTTCCAGGGCGCTTTGCTGGAGGTGCGGGTCGAGCCGGCGCGGGTGGAGTACCGCCTGCTGCAGGGCGAGACCTTGGGATTCCACCACCACGGCGAGCGCATCGAGATGACGCTGGCCACCCCTGTGCAATCGCGCAGCCATTGAGAGAGCCATCATGAGCACATCGCGTTTTAAAGCCGTTATCTTCGACCTCGATGGCGTCATCACCGACACCGCCCACTACCACTACCTGGCGTGGAAGCGCATGGCCGAGCAGCAGGGCGTGTATTTCGACCACGCCTTCAACGAGCAGTTGAAGGGCATCGACCGGATGGGCTCGCTGGAGCTGATCCTGGCGGCCGCCGGCCGCCTGTACACGCTGGAGGAGAAGCTGGCGCTGGCCGACAGCAAGAATCTGCACTACCAGGAGCTGATCACCGGCATGACGGCGGCCGACCTGCTGCCGGGCGCGGTCGCCGCGCTTGATGCGGTGCGCGCCGCCGGCTTGAAGATCGGCCTGGCCTCGGTCAGCAAGAACGCCTTCACCGTGCTGGACCGCCTGGGCATCCGCGACAAGTTCGACTACGTGGTCGACGCCGCGCTGATCGCCCGTGGCAAGCCGGACCCTGAGATCTTCCTCAAGGCCGCCAGCGAGCTCGGCGTGGCGCCGGCCGACTGCCTCGGCGTCGAGGACGCCGTGGCCGGCGTGGCCGCGATCAAGGCGGCCGGCATGTTCGCGCTGGGTGTCGGCCTGGTGTCGGTGTTGACCCAGGCCGACCTGGTGATCGCCGGCTTGGATGGGTTCGACCTGGCGGTACTGCAACAGGTGCCGGTGCGTTTGCAAACCCCAGCGGCGTAACCCCGGGGTCAGACCCCGTACGGGGTCTGACCCCAGCTTTGGCTTCGGGGTAAATATCAGCGTCCCCGGCGCCTTGATTACGTGACGCTCGGGGTGGACCACAGGTCGCACCCCGAAAAAACAGTTCCAACCACAAAAAATAAGAACAAAAATGAACACCATCCGGAGACAGCATGAAAAACCAGCGCATCCTCTTTGCCTTATTCCTGATCTACTTCGTCTTTGCGATCCTGCTCAATAGCGTCGGCACCGTCATCCTGCAGGTGATCGGCAACTACGGCGTCAGCAAGTCGGGCGCCAGCGTGCTGGAGGGCTTCAAGGACTTGCCGATCGCCATAGTGTCCTTCCTCGTCGCATCCTTCCTGCCCCGGCTCGGCTACAAAAAGTCGATGTTGATCGGCCTGGCCATCGTCAGCCTGGCCTGCACGGCCATGCCCCTGCTGCCCAGCTTTCTGACCACCAAATTGTTGTTCCTCTGCGTAGGCGTGGCCTTCGCGCTGGTCAAGGTGTCGGTGTATTCCACCCTGGGCCTGGTCGCCGCCGACCGCAAGCAACACGCCAGCCTGATGAACCTGCTGGAGGGCTTCTTCATGGTCGGCGTGCTCAGCGCCTACTGGGTGTTCGGCTACTTTATCGACTCCAGCGACCCCAAGTCGTCCAGCTGGCTGCAGGTGTACTGGGTGCTGGCGCTGCTGTGCGCGCTGACCTTCGCGCTGCTGCTGTCGACGCCCTTCAACGAGGACCGCGCCACCCTGCCGCCGGCGCGCGGCATCGCCGGCGACTTCGCCGCCATGCTGCAACTGTTTTTCAAGCCGCTGGTCTGCGTGTTCGTCATCACCGCCTTCCTCTACGTGCTGATCGAGCAGAGCGTGGGCACCTGGTTGCCAACCTTCAACAACGAGATCCTCAAGCTGCCGGCAGCGATGAGCGTGCAAGTGACCAGCATCTTCGCCGCCTGCCTGGCCATCGGCCGCCTGTCGGCCGGCGTGCTGATGCGCCGCCTGAACTGGTATCCGGTGATGAACGCCTGCGTCGTCGGCATGGCGGCGATGGTGCTGCTGGCCCTGCCGCTGACCCACGATGTTGTGGCAGATCCACACATCAGCTGGTCGACGGCGCCGCTGGCCACCTTCCTGTTTCCGCTGATCGGCCTGTTCATGGCGCCCATCTATCCGGCCATCAATTCGGTGATGCTGAGCTCCCTGCCAAAACATCAACACTCCGCCATGACTGGGCTGCTGGTGATTTTTTCGGCACTCGGCGGCACCACCGGCTCGCTGATCACCGGTTATGTATTCGGCAACTTCAGCGGTCATTTCGCCTTCTACCTGACTCTGGTTCCCATCTCTATCGTCTTGATTATGTTGTATTTTTTCAAAAATGCGGTGAACCACAGTGAGGGGGAATTTGATGGCTCGGCTATAATCAGTAGTCAACATTGATCGCTTCTCCATGAATCTCAAGAGTCTTGCCAACCTGCTGGGTATCTCCAAAACCACGGTGAGCCGTGCTTTGAACGGTTATCCAGAGGTGAACGGACGCACCCGCGAGCGCGTGGTGGCGGCGGCCAAGGCGGCCGGCTACCAGCCCAATCCGATGGCGCGCAGCCTGGCCGTGGGCCGCACCAACGTGTTCGGCATCATCTATCCGCTGCTGCCCACCGACTTGGGCGACCCGATGTTCCTCGACGTGGTCGGCGGCATGTCCGAGGCGCTGGAGCTGGCCAAGATGAACCTGATCATCGCGCCGGTGTCGCCGCAGAACGAGCAGCCGTCCTACCAGCAGATCGTGCGCGGCCGCCGCGTCGACGGCCTGGTGGTCGGCCGCACGTTGGTGCACGACGAGCGCATCGCCTACCTGAGCAAGAGCGGCTTCCCCTTCGTCGCCCACGGCCGCACGGTGATGAAGGCGCCCTACGCCTGGTTCGACTACGACAACGCGGCCGGCATCAAGCTGGCGCTGGACTGTTTGCTGGGGCAGGGCCACCAGCGTATCGCCCTGCTCAGTGCGCCGCTCGAACTGAATTTTGCCGCCCAGCGCAAGGACAGCTTCGTCGCCGCCATGAACGCGGCCGGCTTGGCCGTCGATCCGCGCTACTTGATCCCCGACACGCTGGACCGCCGCACCGGCTACCAGGGCATGCAGCAGTTGCTGGCCTGTTCGCCCCGGCCGACGGCGGTGATCGTCGACAACCACCTGTCCGGCGTTGGCGCCGTGCGCGCGTTGTTGGATGCGGGCGTGACGATCGGCAAGGAGATTTCCGTCATCGTCTGGGGCAGCATGGCCGACACGCTGGCCGGCTCCAACGTCACCACCATCGACCAGCCCGAGCCGCGCCGCGCCGGCGCGCGCATGGTCGAGATGCTGCAGGCCATCATCGACGGCACCCCGCCGGGCGAGTTGCACGAACTGTGGCAGCCGGTGTTGCTGCCGGGCGAGACGGTCGGGCCCTGCCTGGGCTAGACGCCGGCTTCGACCACGCGCCGCAGCGCTTTACAATGGATTACAATGAACCATTGTAATTACAAGCGATGGCGGTAATCCATGGTAAATCCCACTGTTGAGATCGACTGGCACTATCCGCGCACGGCGCTGGCGCAGGGCTATCTGGATACCTTGCGGGCGGGATTGATCTCGTCGCTGGTGCTGTTCGCGCCCCGCCGCAAGGGCAAGACCGAGTTCCTGCTGGACGATCTGTTGCCGGCGGCCGAGGCGGCGGGCTATCTGACCGTGTATTGCAGCATGTGGCAGAACCGTTCCGATCCGCTGGCGGCCCTGTTGGCCGCGCTGGCCGAGGCGGCCAAGCCGAAGACCCTGGGCGCCAAATTGCAGCACCGCCTGCTGCGCCCGTTCAAGAAGACCAGCCTGGAATTCGAGCTGAGCCACGTCGGCAAGGTCAAGGCGGAGGCCGAGTTCAACGCCAAGGACGGCGGCAGCCAGGCCCAGTTGCAGCGTCTGCCCGAGCTGATCGACAGCGTGGTGGCCGCCTCCAAGGGCAAGGTGCTGATCGCCTTCGACGAGATCCAGCATTTGGCCAAGCCGGAGTTCCAGGAGCTGGTAGCGGCCCTGCGCACCACGCTGGACGTGCGCAAGAAGACGGTCAAGACCATCTTCACCGGCTCGTCGCGCAACCGCTTGCAGATGATGTTCAGCCAGATCAAGGCACCGTTGTTCCAGTTCAGCCAGAGCACCGACTTCCCCGAGCTGGACGCCGGCTTCGTCGCCTTCATGGCAGGCGCGTTCAAGCAGGCCACCGGGCGCGAGCTGGCGCTGGAGCAGGCCAACGCCGCTTTTCTGGCGCTGGGTAGCACGCCGGGCTTGTTCCATGACGCGGTGGAGCGGGTGATGAAGATGGGCGGGGTGGACATCGCCGGCGTGGCGCAGGGTGTGTTGGCGGAGGCGCGCGAGGCGTCCGGTTATGCGCAGCGGCTGATGGAGATGCGGCCGTTGGACCGCGAGGTGATCCGCGTCATCGTGGCGCGCGCGCCCTTGTACACGGACGAAACGCGCACCAGGTTGGCGTTGGCCATCGGGCTGGGGGGCGAGCCGCTGTCGGCGCGCCAGGTGCAGGTGGCCGTCGAGCGACTGCTGGCCGAGCAGATCATCTACCAGGCCGCGCGCGGGGTGTATGAGATCGAGGACCACCAGCTGGGCGAGTGGCTGATGGCGGCGCCGCGGATGATGGGCGCGGGCGATATCGAAGGCGATGAGCCGTTGGCGCCTTGACTGGCGGAGCGAACCCCAACCGCTCTTTTCGGCTGAGCGGCGGTCGGCTGATCCAGGGTCAGACCCTCAGGGTCTGACCCTCAATGCCCGTCGCTGACTCGCCAGCGACGGGAAACGGGCATCGTAGCAGGCGCGCAGAACTTTACATGTTGCGGCGGTATTGGCCGCCGACCTCGAACAACGCCGTGGTGATCTGCCCCAGCGAGCAGACGCGCACGGCGTCCATCAACTTCTCGAACACGTTGGCGTTGTCGATCGCGGCCTGCTGCAGCGCCGCCAGCACTTGCGGTGCCTCGGCCGCGTTGCGGGCGTGGAAGTCGTCGAGGCGGGTCAGCTGCGACTGCTTCTCGTCGTCGGTGGAGCGGGCCAGTTCGATCTTCTGCGGCGTGTCGTTGGCCTTCGGATTGCGGAAGGTGTTGACGCCGATGATGGGCAGGGTGCCGTCGTGCTTCTGGTGCTCGTACAGCATCGACTCTTCCTGGATCTTGCCGCGCTGGTAGCCGGTCTCCATCGCGCCGAGCACGCCGCCACGTTCGGCGATGCGTTCGAACTCCTGCAGCACCGCCTCCTCCACCAAATCGGTCAGCTCGTCCATGATGAAGGAGCCCTGGTTCGGGTTCTCGTTCTTGGCCAGGCCCCACTCGCGGTTGATGATCAGCTGGATCGCCAGCGCGCGGCGCACCGACTCGTCGGTCGGCGTGGTGATCGCCTCGTCGTAGGCGTTGGTGTGCAGCGAGTTGCAGTTGTCGTAGATGGCGATCAGCGCCTGCAGCGTGGTGCGGATGTCGTTGAAGTCGATCTCCTGCGCGTGCAGCGAGCGGCCGGAGGTTTGGATGTGGTACTTGAGCTTCTGGCTGCGGTCGTTGGCGCCGTACTTGTCGCGCATGGCCACGGCCCACAGGCGGCGGGCGACGCGGCCCAGCACGGTGTATTCCGGGTCCATGCCGTTGGAGAAGAAGAACGACAAATTCGGCGCGAAGTCGTCGATGTGCATGCCGCGCGCCAGGTAGGCTTCGACGAAGGTGAAGCCGTTCGACAGCGTGAAGGCCAGCTGCGAGATCGGGTTGGCGCCGGCCTCGGCGATGTGGTAGCCGGAGATCGACACGGAGTAGAAGTTGCGCACCTCGTGGTGGACGAAGTATTCCTGGATGTCGCCCATCACCTTCAGCGAGAACTCGGTCGAGAAGATGCAGGTGTTCTGCCCCTGGTCTTCCTTGAGGATGTCGGCCTGCACGGTGCCGCGCACGTTCTGCAGCACCCAGGCGCGGATCTTGGCCGCCTCGTCGGCGCTCGGCTGGCGCTTGTTCTCCTCGGCGAACTTGTCAACCTGCTGGTCGATGGCGGTGTTCATGAACATCGCCAGGATGGTCGGTGCCGGGCCGTTGATGGTCATCGACACGGAGGTGCTCGGGCTGCACAGGTTGAAGCCGTCGTACAGCACCTTCATGTCGTCGAGCGTGGCGATGGAGACGCCGGAGTTGCCGACCTTGCCGTAGATGTCGGGCCGCAGCGCCGGGTCGGCGCCGTACAGGGTGACCGAGTCGAAGGCGGTCGACAGGCGCTTGGCGTCCATGCCGGTGGAGACCAGCTTGAAGCGGCGGTTGGTGCGGAAGGCGTCGCCTTCGCCGGCGAACATGCGGGTCGGGTCCTCGCCCTCGCGCTTGAAGGCGAACACGCCGGCGGTGAAGGGGAAGGAGCCGGGCACGTTCTCCAGCATCAGGAAGCGCAGGATCTCGCCGTGGTCTTCGTAGCGCGGCAGGGCTACCTTGCGGATTTTGGTGCCGGACAGGGTGTGCTGGACCAAACGGGTGCGGATTTCCTTGTCGCGGATCTTGACCACGTAGTCGTCGCCGGCGTAGGCGGCCTGCATGTCCGGCCATTGCGCCAGCAGCTTCTTGGCGCCGCCGTCCATGGCGGCGTCGCGCTCGGTGATCAGGTCGTCGAAGTCGGCGTGCTTTTGCGCCAGCGCCAGCATGCGCTTGGCTTCGGACAGTTGCTGGCGTTCGCGCGCCAGCACCACCTGCTTGCGGGTGAACTTGTGGTAGCCGCGCACGGTGTCGGCGATCTCGGCGAGGTAGCGGGCGCGCGCCGGCGGCACGATGACGTGCTTGCCGCTGGAGTATTTGACGTCGACGGTGGGCAGCTTGCCGGTCTTGGCCGGCAGGCCGAACTGGGCCAGCTTGGGCAGCAGGCCCTGGTACAGCGCGGTGACGCCGTCGTCGTTGAAGCGCGACGCCTGAGTGCCGTAGACCGGCATTTCGTCGGGCCGCTTGCTCCACAGTTCGCGGTTGCGCTGGTACTGCTTGGCGACGTCGCGCAGCGCGTCGAGCGAGCCTTTGCGGTCGAACTTGTTGATGGCGATGAAGTCGGCGAAGTCGAGCATGTCAATTTTTTCGAGCTGCGAGGCGGCGCCGAATTCCGGCGTCATCACGTACATCGACACGTCGACGTGCGGCACGATGGCGGCGTCGCCCTGGCCGATGCCGGAGGTCTCGACGATCACCAGGTCGAAGCCGGCCACCTTGCAGGCGGCGATCACGTCGGGCAGCGCCTGCGAGATCTCGGAGCCGGCCTCGCGCGTGGCCAGCGAGCGCATGAACACGCTGGCCTTGCCGTTCCACGGGTTGATGGCGTTCATGCGGATGCGGTCGCCCAGCAGCGCGCCGCCGGACTTGCGCCGCGACGGGTCGATCGAGATGATGGCGATGTCGATGGCGTCGCCCTGGTCGAGGCGGATGCGGCGGATCAGTTCATCGGTCAGCGAGGACTTGCCGGCGCCGCCGGTGCCGGTGATGCCCAGGGTCGGCACGGCCAGGCCGGCGGCCGCTTCGAGCAGCTCGGCGCGCAGCGCGGGCGTGGCCTTGTCGTTCTCCAGCGCGGTGATCAGCTGGGCCAGCGGGCGGTGGCGTTCGGCGATGTCGGCCGCGCCGGCGCCGGCGCAGGGAAGCAGAGGCGCCAGCGTGGTCGGCGAATACTGCGACAGGTCGATGTCGCATTGCTGCACCATCCATTGGATCATGCCCACCAGGCCCATGCGCTGGCCATCCTCGGGGCTGAAGATCTTGGTCACGCCGTAGGCATGCAGGTCGGCGATCTCGTCGGGCACGATGACGCCGCCGCCGCCGCCGAACACCTTGATGTGGGCGCCTCCGCGCTGGCGCAGCAGGTCGATCATGTACTTGAAGTATTCGACGTGGCCGCCCTGGTAGCTGGAGATGGCGATGCCCTGCACGTCCTCGGCCAAGGCCGCCGTGACGACCTCGTCGACCGAGCGGTTGTGACCCAGGTGGACCACTTCCACACCGTTCGACTGCAGGATGCGGCGCATGATGTTGATCGAGGCGTCGTGGCCGTCGAACAGCGAGGCGGCGGTGACAAAGCGGACTTTGTTGGCCAGCTTGGGCTGTTCGGGCGCTGCGGCGACTTTTGGTGCGGAGAGGTCGTTCATGGGTGTCCTTGTTGTGCGTGCGCGGTCTGGGGCGGATTCTAAGTTATATGACGTTAACGTTAACGTCAAGAAGAACTCGGCGAGCTCAGACGGCGAAAATTGTTCTTTACTCAACCCCCCGGGCGGAGGCGGGGGGCTGACCCCGTCCGGGGTCAGACCCCTTTTTGCGGGGTGCGGGGTGCGCTGGCGCCTCAGGCGGCGTGCTGGCTGCCACCGTCGATGGCCGCCTGCAGGCGCGCCTTCTCGGCGTGGAAGGTGGCGACGGCCTTTTCCTTGACGTGGCCGAAGCCGCGCACTTTTTCCGGCAGGTTGGCCAGGTCGACCGCCTGACTGTGGTTTTCCGGCGTCAGTTTGCCCAGCAGGCCCTCGACCATCTGGCGGTACTCGACGATCAGGGCGCGTTCCATCTTGCGCTCCGCGCTGTAGCCGAAGATGTCGAAGGTGCCGCCGCGCAGGCCCTTGGCCTTGGCCAGCAGCTGGAAGGCGCGCCACATCCACGAGCCGAATTCGGCCTTGACCAGGTGGCCCTTGGCGTCTTTCTTGGCGAACAGCGGCGGCGCCAGGTTGAACTTGACCGAGAAGTCGCCCTCGAACTGCTGCTTGAGCTGCTCGACGAAGCGGCCGTCGGTGTACAGGCGCGCCACCTCGTACTCGTCCTTGTAGGCCATCAGCTTGAAGTAGTACTTGGCGACGGCGGTCGACAGCTTGTTGCCCAGTCCGAGCGCGCTCTCCTTGGCGCGCACCTGGCTCACCAGCGCCTCGTAGCCCTCGGCGTAGGCGGCGTTCTGGTAGGCGGTGAGGAACTCGACGCGCTTGTTGATGACGTTTTCCAGACTCTGTGGCATCTGCACCACGATGGCCTGGGTCGGCGTGGCGATCTTCTCGACGCGCTTGAAGTCGACGGCGGCGCGGCGGCCCCACAGGAAGCTCTTCTTGTTGGAGGCGATGCCGACGCCGTTCAACTCGATGGCGCGCAGCAGCGACGCCTCGGTCAGCGGGATGCGGCCCTTCTGCCAAGCGTAGCCGAGCATGAACAGGTTGGCGGCGATCGAGTCGCCCATCAGCGCGGTGGCCAGCTTGGTGGCGTCGATGAAGTCGGCGCTGTTGTGCTCGGCGGCGCCGACCGATTCGCTGATCAGCGCGCGCACCTCGTCGACCGGGTACTGCCAGTCGGCGTTCTGGGCGAAGGTGCCGGGCGGCTGCTCGTGCAGGTTGATGACGGCCATGGTGCGGCCGGGACGCATCTTCGAGACGGCGTCGGCGGCGCCGGCGGTGAGCATGTCGCAGCCCAGCACCAGGTCGGCCTCGCCGGTGGCGATGCGCTGCGCGCGCAGGTGGGCCGGGGTCTTGGCCACCTTGACGTGGGAGGTGACCGAGCCGTTCTTTTGCGACATGCCGGTCATGTCCAGCACCGAGGCGCCCTTGCCTTCGAGGTGGGCGGCCATGCCCATCAGCGCGCCGACGGTGATCACGCCGGTGCCGCCGATGCCGTTGATGAGGATGTTGTAGGGCTGTTCGCAGTCCGGCAGCGTTGGCTCGGGCAGGGCGCCGTAGCCGTCGTCCTCGTTGTTTTTGGTGACGCCGGTCTTGGTCTTTTTCAGCGCGCCGCCTTCGACCGTGACGAAGCTCGGGCAGAAGCCCTTCACGCAGGAGTAGTCCTTGTTGCAGGACGACTGGTCGATGGTGCGCTTGCGGCCGAACTCGGTCTCCTTCGGCAGGATCGAGGTGCAGTTGGATTGGATGCCGCAGTCGCCGCAACCCTCGCAGACGGCCTCGTTGATGACCATGCGCTTGGCCGGGTCGGGGAACTCGCCCTTTTTGCGGCGGCGGCGCTTCTCGGCGGCGCAGGTCTGGTCGAAGATCAGCACGGAGACGCCGCCGACTTCGCGCAGCTCGCGCTGCACCGCGTCCATGTCCTTGCGGTCGTGCAGGCTGACGATGGCCGGCAGCGCCGAGCGGTCGGTGTAGCGGTTCAGGTCCTCGGTCACCAGGGCGATGCGTTTGACGCCTTCGGCCGCCATCTGCTGGGCGATCATCGGCACCGAGGTGATGCCGTCGACCGGCTGGCCGCCGGTCATCGCCACCGCGTCGTTGTAGAGGATCTTGTAGGTCATGTTGACCTTGGCCGCGACGGCGGCGCGGATGGCCAGGTAGCCGGAGTGGAAGTAGGTGCCGTCGCCCAGGTTCTGGAACACGTGGGGGATCGTCGAGAAGGCGGCCTGGCCGATCCACGGCGCGCCCTCGCCGCCCATGTGGGTGGTGAGCTTGTTGAACTCGGGGTAGATCGAGGTGGCCATCACGTGGCAGCCGATGCCGGCCAGCGCCAGGCTGCCCTCTGGCACCTTGGTCGAGGTGTTGTGCGGGCAGCCGGAGCAGTAGAAGGCGGGGCGGAAGGGCGTGTTGATGGCCTTCTTCAGCACGGCGTCCTTGGCGTCGAGGAAGCTCAGGCGGGCCTTGATGTGGTCGCAGGTGACCGGGTCGGAGATCAGCCGCTTGACGCGGCTGGCGATGACGCGCGCCACCTGCGAGACGGAGAAGTCGGCCTTCGAGGTGAGCAGCCATTCGCCGCGCGGCGCGACCCACTCGCCCTTTTCGTCGAACTTGCCGATGACGCGGGGGCGCACGTCGTCGCGCCAGTTGTACAGCTGTTCCTTCAACTGGTACTCGACGATCTGGCGTTTCTCCTCGACCACCAGGATCTCGTCGAGGCCCTGGGCGAACTCGCGCACGCTGTCCGGCTCGAGCGGCCAGGGCATGGCCACCTTGAACAGGCGCAGGCCGACCTTGGCGGCCATCTCCTCGTCGATGCCGAGCTCCTCGAGCGCCTCGAGCACGTCGAGGTAGGACTTGCCGGAGGCGATGATGCCCAGCTTGGCGTCCGGGCTGGTGATGGTGGTGTGGTTGAGCTTGTTCTCGCGGGCGTAGGCCAGGGCGGCGTAGATCTTGTAGTCCTGCATCAGCGCTTCCTGGTTGCGCGCCTGCTGGCCCAGCGGAATGCTCGACAGGCGGGCGTTCAGGCCGCCCTCGGGCATGACGAAGTCCTGCGGGATCTTGACCTCGACGCGGAACGGGTCGGCGTCGACCGAGGCGGAGGACTCGACCGTGTCGGCCAGCGCCTTGAAGGCCACCGTGCAGCCGGAGAAGCGCGACATGGCCCAGCCGTGGATGCCCAGGTCGAGGTACTCCTGCACGTTGCAGGGGTAGAGCAGGGGGATCATCGAGGCGGAGAACAGGTGGTCGGACTGGTGCGGCAACGTCGACGAGTAGGCGCCGTGGTCGTCGCCGGCCACCAGCAGCACGCCGCCGAGCTTGGCTGTGCCGGCGTGGTTCATGTGCTTGAAGACGTCGCCGCAGCGGTCGACGCCGGGGCCCTTGCCGTACCACATGGCGAAGACGCCGTCGTACTTGGCCTCGCCGATCAGGTCGACCTGCTGCGAGCCCCAGACGGCGGTGGCGGCCAGGTCCTCGTTGACGCCGGGGACGAACTGGACGTGGTGGCGCTCCAGGTGCTTCTGCGCCTTCCACAGCGTCTCGTCGAGGCCGCCCAGCGGCGAGCCGCGGTAGCCGGAGATGAAGCCGGCCGTGTTCAGGCCGGCGGCCAGGTCGCGCTGGCGCTGCATCATCGGCAGGCGCACCAAGGCCTGGATGCCGGAGAGGAAGATGTCGCCGGTCGTGGCGGTGTATTTGTCGTCGAGGCTGACGCTGGTCAGGCGGTCGGGGGCGGTCCCATCGTCTCGGGCGGACGTTGCTGGGCCGTGTGCCGTGGTATCGGGCATGGCTGTCTCCAAATGGTGTTCAGATCGCGCCCAGGCTTGGGGAGCGCCGGGTAGGCGCGCCAGGCTAGGGCCATAAACCGCTTTTTTTAGCGGTGTTGCAGACATTTTAGGCTTAAAAAATCCGCTGTGGCGGCCAGTGTACGGCCAGGTTGACGTATACGGAAATACCGTTCGGCGATGGGGGTATAAGAATAAATGATGGCCACGGCGAAGCCGGCCCTGTCTGAGCTGGGGCAAGGCCTGCGCGAGCTTTGCGGTGCAGACTGAAGGCGGGAATTGTGCTGCCGAGCGAGGGTGGAGGGCGCAACAACAGCATGAGAAAGTTCGGTTGTCACTTGACAACCGAAAGACAATGAACTACGCTGGAGGTAAGGATGGCACGAAGCTCACACCCCAACAAGGAAATCGAGGCGGCGCTGCGGCACGCCGAAGCCAACGGCTGGCAGATCAAGGTGGGCGGCAGTCATGCCTGGGGGCGGATTTTATGCCCCTACAACAATGACGAATGCCGTTGCGGCGAATTTTGCATCACCAGCATTTGGAGTACGCCCAAGAACAGCGGCAATCATGCCCGCGCGATTCTGCGGGTGGTGAACAACTGTAGTGAGCAGGTGCAATTGAAGGCACCTCGTCTAAAAAAAGTGGAGTGACGCCATGGACTACATCTTTACGCTGAAGTACCAACTGTCGGCCAACGACGACGATCTGGACGGCATCGTCGAGCGGCTGGGCGCCGGCGGCTGCGACGACGCGCTCATCGGCGTGGGCCAACCGGGCCGCATCGCCATGGAATTCACCCGCGAGGCCGCCAGCGCCGGCGAAGCCCTGATCAGCGCCCTGAGCGACGTCAAACGCCTGCTGCCGGAGGCCAAGCTGATCGAGGCGGCGCCCGATTTCGTCGGCCTGAGCGACGTGGCCGAAGTCATGGGCATGACGCGGCAGAACATCCGCAAACTGATGGTCAAACACAGCGCCAGCTTCCCGCCGCCGGTGCACGAGGGCAGCGCCGCCGTGTGGCATCTGGCCGATGTGCTGGCTTGGTTGAAGGCCAAGGGGGCCTACCAGATCGCGCCCGGCGTGGCCGAGGTCGCGGCGACGGCGAAACAAGTCAATCTGGCCCGGTCGGCGCCGCAGCTGGAGCCGGCGCTGCAACGGCAAATGCGGGCCTTGCTGGCCTGAACACGCCGGCGGCCCGGCCGCCGCGCGCTATGCCGGCAGGGCCGTCGCGCCCAGCCACACGCCGCCGGCGCACAGTTCGGCGCTGACCTGCTGCACCAGCCGGCCGACGGCCGCCGCCGCGTTGGTCAGCGGGATGTTCTTCGGGGCGCACAACACCACCGTGCGCGAGATGGCCGGCCGCTCGATGGCCTGCGACACCAGCGCGCCGCGCTCCAGTTCGGCCAGCAGCGGCGCCGCCGGCAGGATGGTGGCGCCCATGTCGGCCAGCAGGGCCGACTTCAAAATCGCGATGGAATTGATTTCAATGACGTTGGCGGTCGACAGGCCGGCGGCGCGGGCCACGCTTTCGATGCGCGGGCGCACGCCGTGCTGCAGGCCGGGCAGGATCAGGGTGGCCGCCAACGCCTGCTCCAGGGCTATGCTGCCGCCCGGCCTGGCGAAGACCGAGCCGGCGCGGCAGATGTAGCGCAGCTCCTCCTCCACCAGCGGGGTGCAGGCGAAGGGGCCGAGCTGGCCGTCGTCGAGCAGCACGGCGAGGTTGACGCGGCCCGATTTGAGCTGCTCGGCCAGGTTGCCGGTCAACTCCTCGGTCAGCTGCAGGGTGATCTCCGGGTAACGCTCGCGCGCCGCCATCAGCAGCGGCAGCGCCAGCGCGCCCGAGATGCTGTGCGGCAGGCCCAGCGTGACGCCGCCCGAGGGCCGCTCGGCCGACTGGGTGACGGCCGACTTGGCGTCGGCCACCTGCTTGAGGATGGCCTGGGCGTGCTCGTAGAAGACCTTGCCGGCGTCGGTGCTGAGCACGCCCTGGGCCGAGCGGTGCAGCAACTGGGCGCCGAGCTCCTGCTCCAGCTGGCGCAGCTGCTGGCTCAGCGCCGGCTGCGCCACGTGCAGCACCAGCGCGGCGCGCGACAGCGAGCCGTGGTCGACGATGGCGACGAAGTAGCGGAGTTGGCGCAGTTCCATGGGCGGGCGGGGCGGGCCGGTGTGGCCTAAGAGTGGACGGGAAACATCTGTTGACGGAGCAAAATTAGTCCTAGTGGAAACTGTTTGCTATACTCATTCTAACAAGATCCGTCGTTCCAGCCTTATTCGTAGGTGTTTCTATGCTCAAGAAAGTTGACTCGTCGCAGCTGAAGGTTGGCATGTACATCCACGATTTGAGTTGCGACTGGATGACCCACCCCTTCGTGCGCAACCGTTTCCTGCTCAGCAGCGAGGAGGAGATCCGCAAGATCGTCAACGCCGGCATCCACGACGTCGTCATCGACGCCGGCAAGGGGCTCGACGTGCAGGACGCGCCCACGCTGGACGAGGCGCAGGAGGCGACCGAGCGCGAGCTGACGGCGCTGGCGGCCAAGCCGGTGGTGGTGACCCGGGTCTCGCTGGGCGAGGAGATGGCGCGCGCGACGCAGATCCGCCACCAGGCCGCGACCCTGGTGCGCACGGTGATGCGCGACGCCCGGCTGGGCAAGGCGATCGAGCTCGACCAGGTGCAACCGGTGGTGCAGAACATCACCGAATCGATCCTGCGCAACCCCGGCGCGCTGGTCGGCCTGTTGCGCATCAAGAACAAGGACGACTACACCTTCCTCCACTCGGTCAGCGTGTGCACGCTGCTGGTGGCGTTCTGCCGCTCGCGCGGCATGGCCGCCGAGCTGACCCACCAGGCCGGCCTGGGCGGCCTGCTGCACGACACCGGCAAGGCGCTGGTGCCGGACGCCATCCTCAACAAGCCGGGGCCGCTGACGGACGAGGAGTTCGCCGTCATCAAGCGCCATCCGCAGGACGGCCACGCCATCCTGTTGAAGTCGCCCGAGGTCGGCGCCATCCCGCTCGACATCACCCTGCACCACCACGAGCGGCGCGACGGCAGCGGCTATCCGGACAAGCTGGCCGGCGACGCGATCAGCGAATTGGCGCAGATGGCGGCGATTGTCGACGTCTACGACGCGATCACCGCCGACCGCTGCTACCACAAGGGCATGTCGGCGGCGGCGGCGCTGCGCAAGATCTACGAGTGGAGCAAGTTCCACTTCAACCCCCACTACGCCCAGGAGTTCATGCGCTGCGTCGGCATCTATCCGGTCGGCACGATGGTGATGTTGGAGTCGGGCCGGCTCGGCGTGGTGGTCGAGCCGCACGAGACCAACCTGCTGGCGCCCAAGGTCAACGTGTTCTTCAACACCAAGCAGAACCTCTACATCAAGCCGGAGACGGTCGACCTGTCGCGCGGGCTGGGCTTCGGCGGCGGCGACAAGATCGTCGGCCACGAGTCGGCCGCCAAGTGGAACGTCGACCCGATGCGCTTCCTGACGCTGGCCTGAGGTCGGCGTCGTTTCCCTCGCTTAGAAGAATTCGGCGGTGTCGTTCGATTCGACGGTGCGCAGCTGGCCGCCGGAGACCAGCTCGTCGTAGTGGCAGGCCAGGTTGCGGCCGTGGCTCTTGGCGTAGTACAGCGCCTGGTCGGCGCGGCCGAGGATGATCACCGGCGCCTCGAAGGCGCTGATGCTGACGAAGCCGACGCTGACGGTGACCCGGCCGACCTGGGGGAAGTCGTGCTGCTCGACGTTCATGCGGAAGCGGTCGATGATCTTCTTGGCGTTGTTGAGCGTGGTCGAGCGCAGCAGCACGACGAACTCCTCGCCGCCGAAGCGGAACACCCGGTCCTGGGCGCGGAAGGAGGAGGTCAGCAGGTTGGCGATGAGGATCAGCACCTCGTCGCCGTACAGGTGGCCGAACTTGTCGTTGACCAGCTTGAAGTGGTCGACGTCGACCACCGCCAGCCACTGCTTCTCCTGGTCGGAATGGTGGCGCCGCTCCGGCTCGCCGGGCAGGTTCAAGGCGTCCTGCTCGGTGCTGGCGGCGAGCATCTTGGCCAGCTGGTCGTCGAAGGTCTTGCGGTTGAGCAGGCCGGTGAGCGAGTCGCGCTCGCTGTAGTCGAGCAGGTTCTGGAAGTTGCGGTAGACGCTGACGATGCCGCCGATGACGTGGATGGTGTCGCTGGTGTAGGGCGTCGGGTTGACGATCTCGAGGCAGGTGTCGGCCTTGTCGCCGAGCCAGATGGGCAGCCACAGGGTGTGCTCGCCGGCCGCGTTGGCGACGTCGGCGCTGGTCTCGTGGCGGGCGATGCAGGCGGCCAGGGCGGGGAAGTTGCTGATCGGCTCGCCGGGGCTGGCCGGATCCGGATTCTCCTCCATGCGGGCCGGCTGGCCGGCCGTGATGATGGCGCGCGGACGCACGAACATCTTGCCGCGCACCATGGCCAGGCTGAGCACCCGCGTCTGACTGGCACGGGCAAGCTCCTGCACCGCCGAGATCACCGAGATATCGAGCATCGTGTGATCGCGGTGGCCGGTCATGTCCACCATGTGTTTCAGTAGGGAATCCATTTTCTTCTCTGGAAAAAAATCACACAAGCATTGTGCCGAGCCACGTTCCGTTCACGCCTATCACCCTATTGCCCGCTGTTTTACCGGTGATGGTAAGGCGCACTGTGAAGCATTGCACGGGGCCTTTCCAAAGAACAGTCAAGTAGGATAATGGCTTTTTGCATTATAGGCAATTCATGTGTGCAAAAAAAAACATTTCAGCCATTGCCACGCCCATTTTTGCCACAAGCCAGGCGCAACGGGCGGCCCAATCGAGCGTACCCGCCAAGCAGCCGTCGCAGTTTGACATAAGCCAGCGGCGCTGTCTGCGCGCGGCGCGAGATCGGCGTATTCCGCCCAAAAATGGTTCCGTGTGGAAAACTTGCGCAACGTCAATTTCGGTTTCTCGGCAGACTTTATAGTGGATTCAATGGCGCAGCGATAGCGATGCAAGCCAGGCGGCGGCAGGGTTTGTGTGGCGCGCCAGGGGGAAAGCCAGAGTCTTCCACTGAGTTGTCTTTCAATTACTTATTAGGGGTCTGTCATGAACACACTGATTGCAGCAGCAAAAGAGTTTGGCCGCGATGAAGAGGGGATCACCGCCATCGAGTACGGTTTGATCGCGGCACTGATGGCGGCCGCCATCGCGGCGGCGCTGGCCCCGGTGAGTGCCGGACTGTTGGCCCGCTTCCAAGCCATCGCCAACAGCTTGACGCCGGCAGCGCCGGCAGCGCCCTGAACCAGCTCGACCTTCCGGCGCGCAAGGCGCCGGAAGGTCGGCTTTGAAAAGGTGGAGATCATTATGTTGAACGCGATCGAAGTGATTCTGCTCTGCATCGTCGCGCAGGCCGCCGTTACCGATCTGGCTGTGCGCAAGATTCCGAACGTGCTGGTGCTCGGTGGCTTGGCGCTGGCCTTGATCCTGCATCTGCTGATCGGGCCGCGCTGGGCGCCGGCGACGCACTGGCTGGCCGGCATCCTGGCCGGCTTTTTTTTGTTCCTGCCCCTCTACCTGCTGCGCGGCATGGCCGCCGGCGACGTCAAGCTGATGGCGATGGTGGGCGCCTTCACCGGGCCGTGGGCGGTGTGTTACATCGCCATGCTGACCTGCCTGTTTGGCGGCCTGATGGCGCTGGGCATCATGGTCGCGCGCGGGCGCTGCCGCCAGGGCCTGGACAACATGTGGGCCATGAGCAAGCCCGTCCTGCTGCGCCTGTTGGGCGTTCCCCTGCGCCGGGTACCATTGGCGCCCTGCGCCAGCGTCGGCGGCATGCCCTACGGCGTGGCCATCGCGCTGGGCACTTTCTGCTTTGTGGCGTTGACACACCACTGAGCCCGGCACGGGGCGCACTTTGTTGCTTATCAATATACGCCAAGAAATCGACCGATAAGATCTATTCCTGAGCGAAACAAATCGGCCTCAGGAACGACCCGGGAGCAATCATGCTAGAGCTTGAATCCACCCTGTCCGGCATGCCGCCGGAAGCGGTCGCCGCATGCGACTCGGACGCCCTGCCGCCGCTGCCGCCACAGGCTAGGTCGGTGCGCGACACCGGGCTCGAGCTGCAGCTGCTGGTCGAGCTGCTGGCCAAGACCATCCTGGTCGGCGGCAGGAGCCACCTGGCCATGCTCACCGGCAAACTGCGCCTGTCGATCAACGTGCTGCGCGAGGTGCTCGACTTCATGCTCGCCGAACAGCTGGCCGAGGTGGCCTGGCGCGGCGACTCCGACATCGACGTGCAATACCAATTGACCACGGCCGGCAAGCAGCGCGCCGCCGGCTATCTGGAGCGCTGCCCCTACGTCGGGCCGGCGCCGGTGACGCTGGAGGCCTACCGCGCGATGGTGGCGCGCCAGGCCGAGCAGGCGCCGCGCGTGACGCCGGACGACCTGGCCGCCGTGTTCGCCAACGACGGCCTGGCGCCGGCGCTGCGCGAGCGCCTCGGCGCCGCCATGTACGCGCGCCGCTCTATCCTGTTGTACGGGCCGCCCGGCAGCGGCAAGACGGCGCTGGCGCGCAAGCTCGGCGAGCTGGTCGAGGGCCTGGTCGCGCTGCCCTACGCCATCGTGGTGGGCCAGGAGATCGTCGCGCTGCACGACCCGGCGCAGCACCTGCCGCCCGGGCCGCGCCACGCCCAGCAGCTGCGCCTGGCCGGCGAGCGGCGCGGCGGCGACCCGCGCTGGGCGCTGTGCCAGCGGCCGCTGGTGGCGCTGGGCGCCGAGCTGGGCCTCGACATGCTCGAGCTGCAGCGCGACGGCTACAGCGGCTGCTACCGCGCGCCGCCGCAACTGAAGGCCAACCACGGCATCCTGCTGGTCGACGACCTGGGCCGCCAGCGCGTCGCCGCCGCCGACCTGTTGCGCCGCCTCAGCGAGGCGCTCGACCAGGGCCAGGACCAGCTGTCGCTGCAGGGCGGCCACCGTTTCACCGTGCCGCTCGACGTGGCGCTGGTGCTGGCCACCAGCCTGGCGCCCGAGGCGCTGCTGGACGCCTCGGCGCTGCGCCGGCTGGGCTACAAGATCGAGGTGGGCGCGCTGGCCGAGGCCAACTACCGCGCGCTGTTCCGCCGCCACTGCCGCCAGGCCGGCCTGGCCTGCGACGAGGCGGCGCTGGGCTATTTGATCGGCCAGCTGCACGGCGGCAGCGGGCGCGCCCTGCTGGCCAGCCTGCCCGGCGAGATCGTCGGCCGCATCGCCGACTTCGCCGGCTTCGCCGGCGTGGCGCCGCAGCTGAGCATGGCGGCGCTGGACCAGGCCTGGTCCAGCATGTTCGCCGTCGCCGCCGCGCCGGCCGAGGCCGAGCCGCAAGAAAGCATGCAATGAAGAACCGGCGCGCCCTGGTGATGCTGGCCTGCGCCGTGCTGCTCGGCCTGGTCGCGGTGCTGCTGGCCTCGCGCTGGCTGCTGCGGCAGAACCCGGGCAGCGGCAAGCAGATCGTGGTGGCGGCGGCCGACGTCAACCTCGGCCAGCGCCTGGTGCCGGACATGCTCAAGCTGGCCGAGTGGCCGGCCGACAGCCTGCCGCCGGGCGCCCTGCTCACGCCGGCCAAGCTGCAGGGCCGGGTGCTGAAGAGCAGCGCGCTGCGCGGCGAGCCGCTGACCGAGGCCAAGCTGGCGCCGGTCGGCACGCTGGGCGGCCTGTCGGCCCTGATCAGCGAGGGCCGGCGCGCCATCACGGTGCGCGTCAACGACGTGGTGGGGGTGGCCGGCTTCGCCCTGCCGGGCAATTTCGTCGACATCATCGTGCACACCCAGAGCGAGGCGGCCGGCGGCGGGCGCGACCAGGCGATCTCGAAGATCGTGCTCGAACGCATGCTGGTGCTGGCCGTGGCGCAGGAGGTCAGCCGCGACGACACCAAGCCACGCGTGGTCAACGCGGTGACGCTGGAGGTGACGCCGGAGCAGGCCGAGAAGCTCGACCTGGCGCGCAGCGTCGGCACGCTGTCGCTGGCGCTGCGCAACCAGATCGACCCGCGCCCCGGCGTGACCGGCGGCGCCACCAAGGGCAGCCTGCTGGGCCTGCGCGCCGAGGCGCCGGCCGAGGCGCCGGCAGCGGCGCCTGCGCCGCCGCCGCCGCGGCTGGTGCACGCCGCCGCCGCGCCGGCGCGCCACTGCATCGCCGTGATCGACGGCATGCGCAGCGCGCAGGAGTGCCTGTGAGCGCCGCGCGCACGCCGGCGCGCCGCGCCGCCCGGCTGGCCGGCGCGGCGCTGTGCCTGTTGTCGTGGCCGGCGCTGGGCGCCGCCGTGTCGGCCGCGTCGCAGCCGACCTCGGCCTTGGCGCGGGCGGCGGCGCCGGACGGGGCGGCCCCTGGGGTGGCCCAAACGGCGGCCGCGCAGGGCGCCGGCCGGCCGGCGCCGAGCGCCGCCGGCGGCCCGCGCTGCGCCGGCCAGGCGGCCACGCCCGGCAGCCTGGCGCTGGCGCTGGGCAAGTCGACGCTGATGCGCCTACCCGACACCGTGCTCAGCCGCAGCGTCGGCAACCCCGAGGTGCTGCAGGCCATGCTGGTGGCGTCGGACACCTTGTACCTGGTGGGGGCCGACGTCGGCAGCACCAACCTGATCGTGCAGGGCCGCAACGGCCTGTGCAGCGTGGTCGAGGTGACGGTGGCGATGGACGGCGCCGGCCTGCAGGCGGCGCTGGCGGCGCTGCTGCCGGAGGAGAGGAACATCCGCGTCAGCGCGGCGGCCGACACGCTGGTGCTGAGCGGCAGCGTGGCCGACGCCGGCGCCGTCGCCCACGCGCTCGAGCTGGCCGGCGCCTTCGTGCGGCGCCCGGCCAAGGCGCTGCAGCTGCACAAGGAGGGCAAGGACGGCGACAAGGCCGAGACGGCGTCGGCCGCGCCGGCCGGCGGCGGCGGCGTGCGCGTCATCAACCTGCTCAGCGTCAGCGCGCCGCAGCAGGTGATGCTGGAGGTGAAGATCGCCGAGGTGTCGAAGAGCCTGCTCGACAAGCTCGAGGGCGGCGCCTCGCTGCGCTTCGCCTCGGGCAGCTGGGTCGGCACCCTGCTGAGCAATTTCTTCAGCAACACGATGCGCAGCGCGGTCGGCGTCGGCAGGACGGCCGGCAACCACGTCGGCCTCCAAGCGGAGAAGCAGGACGGCCTGGTGCGCATCCTGGCCGAGCCGACGGTGATGGCCATCAGCGGCCAGGAGGGCAGCTTCCTGGCCGGCGGCAAGATCTTCATCCCCGTCGCGCAGGACAACAACAAGGTCACGCTGGAGGAGAAGGAGTTCGGCGTCGGCCTGCGCTTCACGCCGACCGTGCTGGCCGGCGGGCGCATCAACCTGAAGGTGGCGCCCGAGGTGTCCGAGCTGTCGCGCGAGGGCATCGGCATCTCGGCCGTTGGCGTCGCCGGCAGCGCCGTGCTGCCGCTGATCACCACGCGGCGTGCCGCCACCACGGTGCAGCTGCTCGATGGCCAGAGCTTCGCCATCGGCGGCCTGATCAAGAACAACCAGGTCAGCAACATCCGCGCCCTGCCGCTGCTGGGCGAGCTGCCGGTGCTCGGCGCGCTGTTCCGCAGCAGCGACTTCCAGCAGGACCGCAGCGAGCTGCTGTTCGTCGTCACCGCCCACCTGGTCAAGCCGCTGCCACCCAACTACGCGCTGCCGACCGACCGCCTGGCCGCGCCGGAGCGCGCCGCGCTGTTCCTCGGCGGCCGCATGGAGGGCCCGGCCGCGCCGGCCGCGCCCGCCGCGCCGCCGCCGGCGCAGGGATTCGAGTTGAAGTGAGGCCGGCGCCACGCGCCGCCACCCAGAAGGAGGAGCCACCATGCACAGCTTTGCACCACGTCCCCGGGCCGCCGCCGCGCTGGCCGCCGCCGTCCTGTTGTCCGGCTGCGTCGCCACCACGCCGGACTGGGACCAGCACTTCGGCGAGGCCAACCGGGTCGCCTGGGCGCAGCAGGTGCTGCAGCCGGCCGCCGGGCAAAACCCCGACCCGGTCGCCGGCCTGGACGGCGCGGCCGCCGTCGCCGTGCGGGCGCGCTATCTGAAGTCCTACACCGAGCCACCGGCGCCGGCCAGCTTCACCATCGGCGTGAGCGGCGGCAAATGAGCACGCCGCGCCTCCGCCCGCGCCAGCGCGGCGCGCTGCTGATCAGCTTCGCGCTGATGCTCGTCGTCGTGCTCGGCTTCGTCGGACTGGCGCTGGACCTGTCGCGCCTGTACAACCGCAAGGTCGAGCTGCAGAACCTGGCCGACGCCGCCGCGCTGGCCGCCGCCGGCCAGCTCAACGGCACGGCGGCCGGCGTGGCCGCCGCCGCCGGGCAGGCCGCCGTGGTCGCCGCCGCGCACAAAATTGGCTACTGGTCCCCCGTGGTATGGAACGCCGCCGCGCTGAGCTTCGCCAGCACGCCGTTCGCCCCGGCCGGCGCCTGGCAGTCGCTGGCGGCGGCGCAGGCGGCACCGAGCGGCATGCTGTTCGCCCGGGTCGACAGCAGCCAGCTCGACGCCGCCACGGGCGGCGTCGCGTTGACCTTCATGCGCGCGTTGATGCCCGCCGCCGCCGACCCGCAGCTGGGCGCCAGCGCCGTGGCCGGCCGCGCCTCGCTCAAAATGACGCCGCTGGCGGTGTGCGCGATGGGGCCGGCGACGGCGCAGCGGCTCAACCCGCCGGCCACCGCCGAGCTGGTCGAGTACGGCTTCCGCCGCGGCGTCGGCTACAACCTGCTGAACCTGAACCCGAACGCCACCACGCCGGTGTACTACTACGTCAACCCGCTCGACCCGCCGGGCGCGGCCGGCGCGCCGGCCAACCTGGCGCCGGCCGTGCTGGCGCCCTTCGTCTGCAGCGGCACGCTGGCGCTGGCGCGCATCGGCGGCGCCTCGATCAGCGTGGCGCCCGGTCCGGCAGCCTTTCCGCTGGCGGCCGAGCTGAACTCGCGCTTCGACCTGAACATGGGCGTCAACTGCCAGCCATCCGTCGCGCCGCCCGACAAGAACATCAAGGCCTACACCGGCAGCGGGGCGGGCTGGTGGATGAGCGTGACGCCGGCCGGCCAAACGGCGGCGGCCAAGACCGGGGCCGCCTCGCTGGCCACCGTGGCCGACACGGCGCCGCCGGTGGCCGGCGTGGCCGCCACCAGCTACGGCCCGCTGTGGAGCTACGCCGGCGCCGTCGCCTGGAGCGCGGCACCGCCCTACACGGCGTTGGCAACCACCAGATGGGGCGCGCTGTATCCCGGCGTGCCGGCCGCGCCGGCCGCCGTCTCGTATCCGGCGACACGGCCGTACCTCGCCAACATTGGGGCGAATTTCCAAGCACCCAATCCGTCCCGTCCGGGGCTGCGCAACCGCCGTGTGCTCAACATCGCGCTGTTGTCCTGCCCGGTGCCGGCCGGCGCCAACGCGCTGGCCCAGGTGCTGGCAGTCGGCCAGTTCTTCATGACGGCGCCGGCCAGCGGCGCCGCCGTCAGCGGCGAGTTCGCCGGCGTCGTCGACGAGCAGACGCTGGGCGGCCCGGCGGAGCTGTACCAATGAGGCCGCGCGTGCCGCCGGGGCGCCTGCAGCGCGGCGTTGCCGCCGTCGAGCTGGCGCTGATCCTCGCCTTCGGCTTGGCCCTGGCGCCCAGCGTGGTGGTGCTGGGGCGGGTGTTCTGGACCTACACCGCGCTGCAGAAGGCCACACACGACGCGGCGCGCTACCTGGCCAGCGTGTCGGTGATTGATATGACGACGTCCGCCAAGGCCCTTGCCGCCGCCGACGTGGCGCGGCACATGGTGGTCCAGGCCGCCGCCGCCGCGCATATCAGCCCGGCGTTGTCGGCCGGCCTGGTGACGGTGCTGTGCGACGGCTTCAACTGCGGCTCTGCTCCGGGCGCGCCGGTGCTGATCCAAGTGCATGTGTCGGTGACCATGTTCGACCAGTTGAACGGCGACGACGATAGCCTGTTCGGCGGCGACACCGCCATCGTCGCCGGCGCGGTGGTGCATTATGCGAACTGAGCCGTCCGCACCGCCCCGGCGCCCGGCCGTCCCGGCGCGCCGCGCAGGCGGCGCCACGGTGGTCGAGTTCGCCTTCGCCGTGTCGCTGTTCTTCCTGTTCGTGTTCGGCATGCTCGAGTTCGCCCGCGCCGTGTACCTGTGGAACACCGCGCAGGAGGTCACCCGGCGCGCCGCCCGCGCCGCCGCCATAGCCGACTTCGGCGACGCCGCCGCGCTGGCCGCCATCCGCCAGAACGCGGTGTTCCGCAGCACGCCCGGCGCGCTGGCGCTGGGCGGCGACGTGGGCGACGGCCACGTGCAGATCGGCTACCTGTCGCTCGACGTCAACGGCAATCTACAGGACATCGCGGCGGCGGCCCTGCCGGCCGGGCGCGGCGCCAACGCGCGCAACTGCACCGCCAACCCGCAGGCGGCCGACTGCATCCGCTTCGTGCGCGCCCGCCTGTGCGCGCCCAGCTCGGCGGCGGACGCCTGCGACGGCATTTCCTATACGCCGATGGTGGCCCTGCTGGCGCCGCTGTTCAGCGCCGACGGCCTGCTGCCGCTGTCCCTGCCGCCGTCGACCACCGTGCTCAAGGCCGAGTCGCTGGGCTACACGCCCGGCGCCGTACCGTGACGGCCGGCCCCACCCCACCACCCACAAAGGATGCACAATGAAAGCGTTGATGATTAGCCATGACAGCCTGCTGCACGCCGAGGTCGCCGCGCAGGGCTCGGCGCGCATGCCGGCGGTGCAGCTGGTGGCCTCGCGCAACGGCCTGCGCGAGGCGGTCGAGCGGCCCACCCCCGAAGCGCCCGAGCTGGTGATCGTCGACGCCAGCGGCCTGGCGGTCGACGAGGTCGAGCTGGTCGAGCGCCTGTGCAAGCTGTACCCGGACAGCTCCTTCATGCTGCTCACCCGCGAGGCGCAGCAGGACCTGCTGATCCGCGCCATGCGCGCCGGCATGCGCGAGGTGCTGCAGCTGCCGCTGCTGCACCGCGCCTTCCACGAGGCGATGGACCGCATCGAAATCGCCGCCGGCGTCACCCAGCAGCGCGACGGCAAGGTGCTCGCCTTCATCTCCTGCAAGGGCGGCAGCGGCGCCACCTTCCTGTCGACCAACTTCGGCTACGCCCTGGCCGCGCTGGCCGACAAGAAGGTGCTGCTGATCGACCTGCACGGCCAGTTCGGCGACGCCACGTTGTACGTGTCGGACCAGAAGCCGGGCATGACCTTGTCCGACATCTGCGCCCAGATCGGCCGCATGGACGGCGCCTTCCTCGAGTCCTGCCTGGTGCACGTGGCGTCGAACTTCGGCGTGCTGGCGGCGGCCGACGACCCGACCCACCAGGTGGAGATGAAGTCGGAGCACATGGACGCCATTTTGCGCGTGGCGCGCCAGCACTACGACTACATCGTGCTCGACGTCGGCCGCCAGATCGACGCCATCTCGCTGCGCGCGCTCGACCATGCCGACGCCATCTACCCGGTGCTGCAGCTGGCCCTGCCCGACATCCGCGACGGCCGCCGCCTGCTCGACATCTTCCGCTCGCTCGGCTACCCCAGCGAGCGCACCCGCCTGATCGTCAACCGCTACGAGAAGGGCGGCAAGCTGCGCCTGGCCGACCTCGAGCACGCGCTCGGCGCCGACGTGGTGCACACCGTGCCGAACGACTACCTGTCGGCCACCGACTCGGTCAACCAGGGCATCCCGGTGCTGCAACTGTCGCGCAGCAGCGCGGTGGCGCGCAGCCTGGCCGAGCTGGTCGAGCTGGTGACGGCGCGCCGGGTGGCCGAGAGCAAGGGCTTGTTCGACCGCCTGTTCGGCCGCGGCGAGGTGGCGCTGTGAGCGCCGCCGCCGGCGGGGGCACGCCGTGAGCCTGCGCGAGCGCCTGGCCGGCGCCGACGACGCCCGGGCCCAGCCGGGCGGCCAGCAGGGCCTGGCGCACGCCGCCTACCAGGAGCTCAAGCGCAGCATGCACCAGATGATCCTCGACCGCATCGACCTGGAGCGCCTCAAGCGCCTCACGCCGGAGCAGTTCAAGCACGAGCTGGCGCTGCTGGTGCAAAGGATCATCGAGGATGAGCGCATCGCGCTCAACCAGAACGAGCGGCACAGCCTGGTGCTCGACATCCAGCACGAGATGCTCGGCTTCGGCCCGCTCGAGCCGCTGCTGGCCGACGCCGACGTCTCCGACATCCTGGTCAACACCTTCGACCAGGTCTACGTCGAGCGCCGTGGCCGGCTCGAGCTGACCGAGGTCACCTTCCACGACAACGCCCACCTGATGAAGATCATCGAGAAGATCGTCTCGCGGGTCGGCCGCCGGGTCGACGAGTCGAGCCCGATGGTCGACGCCCGCCTGCCCGACGGCTCGCGCGTCAACGCCATCATCCCGCCGCTGGCGGTGGACGGGCCGATCCTGTCGATCCGCCGCTTCGCCGCCAACCCGCTGACGATCGACAAGCTGCTGGCCTACAAGAGCCTGACGCCGCCGATGGTGCAGGTGCTGCAGGCGCTGGGCCACGCCAAGGTCAACATCCTGATCTCGGGCGGCACCGGCAGCGGCAAGACCACGCTGCTCAACGTGCTGTCGGGCTTCATCCCGGCCAACGAGCGCATCGTCACCATCGAGGACGCCGCCGAGCTGCAGATGCGCCAGCCGCACGTGGTGCGGCTGGAGACGCGGCCGCCCAACATCGAGGGCAAGGGCGAGGTCAACCAGCGCGCCCTGGTGCGCAACGCGCTGCGCATGCGGCCCGACCGCATCATCCTCGGCGAGGTGCGCGGCGCCGAGGCGCTCGACATGCTGCAGGCGATGAACACCGGCCACGAGGGCTCGCTGGCGACGATCCACTCGAACACGCCGCGCGACGCCCTGGCGCGGCTGGAGAACATGGTCGGCATGGCCGGCGTCAACCTGAGCGCGCGCGCCGCGCGCCAGCAGATCTGCTCGGCGGTGACGGTGGTGATGCAGGTGTCGCGCCTGACCGACGGCGCGCGCAAGCTGGTCAGCCTGCAGGAGATCACCGGCATGGAGGGCGACGTCATCGCCATGCACGAGATCTTCCGCTTCGAGCAGAGCGGCGTCGACGCGGCCGGCCGGGTGCAGGGCCGCTTCTTCGCCACCGGCGTGCGGCCGCACTTCGCCGAGCGCCTGCGCATGTTCGGCGCCGCCGTGCCCGACAGCGTGTTCGACCCCGACCGCGTGTTCGAATAGGGGGCCGGCGTGGACCTGGTCTTTTCGGCCTTCGTCGTGCTGCTGTTCGCCGCCGTGATCCTGCTGGTCGAGGGCGCCTGGCTGTGGTGGAGCGCCAGCCACGGCGGCGGCGCGCGGCGCATCGCCAAGCGCCTGCGGCTGATGTCGGCGCGCGGCGGCGGCGGTGGCGACAAGGTCAGCATCCTCAAGCAGCGCCGCTACAGCGCCAACCCCTGGCTGGAGCCGCGCCTGCGCCGCCTGCCCCGGCTGGCGCTGCTCGACCGCCTGCTGCTGCAGGCCGGCGGGCGCTGGTCGGTGGCGCAGTTCTTGGCCTGGTCGGCCGCGCTGCTGCTGGCCGGGCTGCTGCTGCCGCCGCTGTGGTCGCCGCCGCTGGCGCTGGCGCTGGCGGCGCCGGCGCTGGGCGCGGCGCTGCCCTATCTGCTGGCGCGCCGCCTGCGCCGCGCCCGCCTGCACAAGCTCGAGCAGCAGCTGCCGGAGGCGGCCGACTTCCTCGGCCGCGCGCTGCGCGCCGGCCACTCCTTCGCCAACGTGCTGCAGATGGTGGCCGACGAGTTGTCCGAGCCGATCGCCGGCGAGTTCCGCGCCACCCACGAGGAGATCAACTACGGCGTGCCGATGAACGAGGCGCTGCAGAGCCTGGCGCTGCGGGTGCCGCTGACCGACCTGCGCTACCTGGTGATCGCCGTGCTGATCCAGCGCGAATCGGGCGGCAACCTGGCCGAGGTGCTGGGCAACATCAGCCGGCTGATCCGCGAGCGCCTCAAGCTGCAGGCCCAGGTGCACGTGATGTCGGCCGAGGGCCGCCTGTCGGCCTGGATCCTGGTGCTGTTGCCGCTGGCGGTGATGCTGGTCATGTCGCTGACCAACTACGCCTACATCAGCGTGCTGTGGACCGATCCGGCCGGCGTCAAGCTGTTGTGGTACGCCGCCGGCGGCATGCTGGCCGGCATCGTCTGGATGCGCGGCGTGATCCGCATCCGCATCTGAGCAAACGCTTCGAACCGGGGGAGGGGCCATGAGCGGCGCACAAATCGCATTCCTGTTGCTGGTGTTCGTGGTGGCGGCCGGCCTGGCCGGCCTGGCCATGCTGGCCTTTTCCAAGGTGCCGCTGCGCGAACGCCTGGGCGGCTTCATGGCGCCGGACCAGGCCGCGCCGCGCCAGGAGGGCGGTTGGGTCGAGCGCGCCGCCAAGGTGGCGCAGCCGTTCACCCGCCTGTCGCTGCCGGAGGAAGGCTGGGAGCGCTCGCCGCTGCGCACCCGCTTCATGAACGCCGGCTGGCGCGACGCCAACGCGCCGACGCTGTACTTCGCCGCCAAGACGGTGCTGGCGCTGCTCATGCCGGCCCTGCTGGCGGCGCTGGGCAGCGGCGCCCTGCGCGACGGCGGCGGCAACGGCTGGATGCTGCTGCTGCTCGGCGGCGCCAGCGTCGGCTACTACCTGCCCAACCTGGTGCTGGGCAGCGCGGCGGCGCGGCGCCAGCGCGAGATCTTCGAGAACCTGCCCGACGCGCTGGACCTGCTGACGGTGTGCGTCGAGGCCGGCCTGACCCTGGAGCGGGCGCTGAGCAAGGTGGCCGGCGAGATCCACATCAAGAGCCTGGCGCTGGCGCAGGAGCTGCAGATGGTGATGATGGAGCTGCGCGCCGGCTTCAGCAAGGACAAGGCGCTGCGCAACCTGGCCCTGCGCAGCGGCGTGGAGGACGTCGACACCCTGGTGGCGATGTTGATCCAGTCCGAACGCTTCGGCACCTCGATGGGCGACTCGCTGCGGGTGCACTCGGACAACCTGCGCAGCCGGCGCAACCTGCTGGCCGAGGAGGCCGCCGCCAAGGTCGCCCTCAAGCTACTGTTCCCGCTGATCTTCTGCATCTTCCCGACGCTGATGGTGGTGCTGCTGGGACCGGCGGCGATTCAGATCCAGCGCGTGCTGATGCCGGCCATGGCCGGCTCCTGAGCGGCGGGCCACCACCACCGCGCGGCGGCGCCGCGCAACCGGGAGAAGCGCGATGCGCACCACGATTCGTCTGATCAGCCTGGCCTGCGCCAGCGGCATGCTGTTCGCCTGCAGCGGCATGGGCCGGCCGCCACCCTTCCAACAGGCGGCGCCGCAGCCGGCGCCGCCCAGACCCGAGCGGGCGGCGGCCGGGCCGGACGCCGACGGCTACTACGCGCTGGGCCGGGCGCAGCACGGCGCGCTGCGCTACGAGGCGGCGCTGGCGGCCTACCGGCGCGCGCTGCAGCTCGACCCGGCGCACGTCAACGCGCGCAACGGCCTGGCGGTGCTGCACGCCGGGCGCGGCGAATACGCCGAGGCGATCGCGCTGTGGCGCGCCCTGCTGCCGGCGCCTGGCGCAGGCGCCGGCACGAGTGCGAGTAGCGGCGCCGGCCCGCAGGCGGCCTTCTTGTGGGGAAATCTCGGCTACGCCTACTTCCTCAGCGGCGCCGACGAGCCGGCGCTGGCCGCGCTCGAGCAGGCCTGCCTGCTCGACCCGCTCAACGCGCTCAGCTGGGAGCATCTGGGCGAACTGCTGCAGCGCATGGGGCAGGGCGAGCGCGCCGCCCTGATGCGCCGGCAGGCGGCCAGCCTGCGCCAACACGACTACCGGCGCGACTATGCGCTGCTGGCCGGCGGCGGCGGCGGGCCGGCCGGCGCGCCGGCCGCGCCGCCGGCATCCGCCATCGCCACTGCCACTGCCGCCACCGGCACCGGCTCCGTCACAGCGGGGCCGCCCGCCTGGCCGCCGGCCTTGGCGCAGACCGAGGTGCGGCGCGAGGGCGCGGCCCTGGTCAGCGTGCATCGCGTGGCCGCCGGCGCCGCCGTGTCGTCGTCGGCGGCGCCGGTGGCGGCAGCGGCAGTGCCGGCGCCGCCGCCGGCAGCGGCGCCGAGCGACAGGCGGGTCGGTTTCCGCCTGGCGGCCTTGACCGGCGAGGACATCGACCCGGCCGCCACGCTGGCGTCCGTCGCGTTGTCCCCCCGGAGCTGGGCCACCTCGGCGCCGGCCCGGCTGGAGATCAGCAACGGCAACGGCGTCGCCGGCATGGCCGCCGCGCTGGCGCGCACCGTCGCCGGCGACGCGCTGCAGGTGGTACGGTTGAGCAACGTGCGCCATTTCGCCGTGCCGTCGAGCCGCATCGAGTACCAGCAGCCGCAGGAGGCGGCGGCGCGCGCGCTGGCGGCGCGGCTGGGCTTGCGCGTGGCGGCGCAGGGCGAGGCGCGCGGCAGCGCCGAACTGCGCATCGTGCTGGGCCGCGACCTGCTCGATCCGGCGCTGCTGCGCCAACGCTACCTGAAGTAGCGCGGCCGGCGCGCCGAGCCGGGCGCGGCGGCGGCCGGCGGCGGCCGGCGTGCGGCCGACTCGGGCGCGGGCGGGCGCTCGGCCGGGAGGGGGCGGGACGACGGGTGAGAGCGAGGGGATCAGCGAGCGGGGCGAGCGAGCGGAACGTGGTCGGGTGCGGGCGAAGGGCCGGCGCCGGCCGGATCGCGCCGGCGCGGCTAGCGCTGGCCGGCGGCGCTGGCCGCGTCGGCGGGCGCGTAGCGGGCGACGATGTAGAGCAGCGCCTGGGCCTGCCAGTCGATGCCGTCGATGAAGTCCTGCAGCAGCGCGCAGGCCTGCTCGTGGCCCAGCTCGGCGCCGGCGGCGTTGAGCAGGCGCACGTTGCTGCGCGGCGCGCTGATGCGCCGCAGGTCGACCCGGCTGGCCGCCTGCATCTGCCAGTCCCAGCCCAGCGTCAGCGCCGGCTGGCCCTGGCTGACCCACTCGGTGTAGCCGGTGATGGCGCTCAGCACGGCGTCGCCGCCGCCCGGCGGGCAGTCCTCGTCCAGGCCGGAGATCAGGTGCACCACCTGGCTGTCGCGCAGCGCGTGGAAGGTCAGGCGGACGGTGCCGTCGTTGAGCATGGGGGCGGGGCTTTCATGATCGGGGCCGGCGGGCGCGGCCGGCCAACCCGGCCAGCGGCACGGCGCGGCGGCGCCCTTACGCGCCGGCCTCATCGCCCAGCTCGATCCAGCAGGCGAAGATCGGATGGCCGCCGACGATCATCGGCGGACCGGCGCGATGGGCGTGGATGCCGCCACGGCGCAGCAGGCGCTCGATGCCGATCGGCGAGACGGTGATCAGGCGGCGCGCGCCGTGCGCCTTGGCGCAGGCGATGGCCTGGTGCAGCAGCTGGATCGAAAAGCCGGCCGAGAACTGGTCCAGCGCCGAGCTGGCCTGCTGCTCGAAGTCGACCGCCGCGAAGCGCGACAGCTCCCACACGTCCGGGCTGCAGGGCACCGGCGCGCCGTTCATCAACTGCGGGAAGACCTCGCCCAGCAGATACGGGCTGCTGGTCGGCAGCAGGCGGGCGCAGCCGTTGATGTGGCCGGCCTCGTCCTTCGACACCACGTACAGCGTGTCGTCGTGGTCGAACTGGTCGACCTCCTGCCGGTTGCGGGTCTCCAGTTCCCAGCCCAGCGTTTCGATGAAGACCTTGTAGCGGTAGCTGGCCATGTCGGCCATCAGTGCCGCGGAAAGAGTTTCTGCTTTGCCTGAGATAACGTTCATGTCTGCCCCTGATTGGTTGAAGATGCGATCTCTTCATTGGACCCGAACGCGGGGGCAGCGGTAAGCTGTCAATCTTGACAGTCACTCCAAGTTGCCGTTCAGACCAGGCGCGGCCGGCTCAGATAGTCCAGGGTGGCGGTCTGCCACGGTTGCCGGTCGACATAAAATTCAAGTAACATTGCCGTTTTTGCTTGACCATGGTCAACCCTGCTGCTATCGTCGACCAACATGACATTGCTGCGCGGCGCGTGCAGGCGGCGCGGCCGGGCGCCGGGTCCGGTGGCCGGCAGTTGCCAGTCCCAGCCCAGCGAAATGGCCGGCCAGCCGGCGCTGACCCACTCGGTGTAGCCGGTGATGTCGGTGGCGACGGCGGCCGACATGGCGCGCGCGCCGCCCTGCCCATCCAGACAGGAGATCAGATGGCCCAGCGTGATGGCTTCCAGCTCTTGCAGCGACAGGCGCACGTAGCCGTCGGCCGAGACGGACAGCGGGGGAAGGGGCGTGGTCAGTAGCATGGCGTCGTGGTCTTTCTGCGGAAATACCGAAAAGGCTGGGCAACTGTAGCGTAGCGCGAACGCGCCCGGGCCGGCAGCTGTCAACTTTGACAGGTGGCGCCAGGCCGGCGGCGGCTTGCATCTTGCATGTCGATACTTCATGGAGGGGGGATGCATTTGCACAAGACCAACAACGCCACCTGGCAGGAGCTCAGCATGCAGGCGCTGCTGTCGGCCGGCAGCGAGACCGAGCTGTTCGCCGTGCTGTCGAAGACCGCCGAGGAGCTCGGCTTCCAGTACTGCGCCTACGGCATGCGCATGCCGCTGCCGCTGACCAACCCGAAGACCGTTCTGCTCAACAATTACTCGCGCGCCTGGCAGGAGCGCTACGCCAGCCAGAATTATCTGGCGATCGACCCGACCGTGTCGCACGGCATGAGTTCGGTGCTGCCGCTGGTCTGGTCGGACGACCTGTTCACCTCGTCGCGCCAGTTCTGGGAGGACGCCCGCGCCCACGGCCTGCGCGTCGGCTGGGCCCAATCCTCCTTCGACGCCAAGGGCGTGGCCGGCATGCTGACCCTGGCGCGCTCGGACGACGACCTGTCGGCCGCCGAGATCAGCGCCAACTCGCTGCGCATGTCCTGGCTGGCCCAGGCCGCCCACGAGAGCCTGGCGCGGCTGATCGCCAAGCGCTCCAACGAGCAGCCGGTCGTGCTGACGGCGCGCGAGGTCGACGTGCTGCGCTGGACCGCCGACGGCAAGACCTCGGGCGACGTCGGGCAGATCATGAACATCTCCGAGCGCACGGTGAACTTCCACGTCAACAACGCCGTCGAGAAGCTGGGCGCGGCCAACAAGACGGCGGCGGTGATCAAGGCGGCGCTGCTGCGGTTGTTGTGAGGTAGACGCGGCGCGCCGTATCGCAGGCCGCCGCCGCGATGACCAATTCCGCAATGTTGATTCATCTGGGTTATGATGCATCTCGGCAATATTCGCCGGGATGAACGCTCCGGCGCCGTCATTTTTCATAGGGAATCGATATGATTGTCGGGATAGACCTGGGCACCACCAACAGTCTGGTCGCCGTTTGGCAGGATGGTGCGGCGCGCCTGATACCGAACGGTTTGGGTGAAGTGTTGACGCCGTCTTGCGTCAGCGTCGACGAGGACGGCAGCATCCTGGTCGGCCGCGCCGCGCGCGAGCGACTGCAGACCCATCCGACGGCGAGCGCCGCCGCGTTCAAACGCCACATGGGCAGCGACAAGCGGATCATGCTCGGCCAACGCGCCTTCCGGCCGGAGGAGCTGTCGGCGTTGATCCTGCGCTCCTTGAAGGAGGACGCCGAGGCCGCCCTCGGCCAGCCGGTGACGGATGCCGTCATCACGGTGCCGGCCTACTTTTCCGACGCCCAACGCAAGGCCACGCGGGCCGCCGGCAAACTGGCCGGCCTGAACGTCGAGCGCTTGCTCAACGAGCCGACGGCGGCGGCGCTGGCCTACGGCATCCATCAGCGCGGCAGCGAGAGCAAATTTCTCGTGTTCGACCTGGGCGGCGGCACCTTCGACGTCTCGGTGCTCGAGTTGTTCGAGAACGTGATGGAGGTGCGCGCCTCGGCCGGCGACAACTTCCTCGGCGGCGAGGACTTCGTGCACTGCCTGGTCGAGCGCTTTTTCGCGCACGAGAAACTGGCGCCGGCCTACCGCAACGACGCGCAATTCATGCAGCGCCTGGCGGCCCAGGTTGAACTGGCCAAGCGCGCCTTGAGCGATGCGCCGCGGGCGACCATCCGCGTCGCCGACGGGGATGCGGAATTTTCCATGGAGCTCGACGAGGCGGCGCTGGAAAAATCCTGCGAAGGCCTGCTGGCCCGGCTGCGCGAGCCGGTCGAACGGGCGCTGCGCGACGCCAACCTGGTCAGCAGCGAACTCGACAACGTCGTCCTCGCCGGCGGCGCCACCCGCATGCCGGCGGTGCGCCGCATGGTGGCGCGGATGTTCGGCCGGCTGCCGGCCTGCGACATCAATCCAGACGAGGTGGTGGCCCTCGGCGCGGCGGTGCAGGCCGGCCTGAAAATGCGCGACGCCGCCCTCGACGAGGTGGTGATGACCGATGTGTCGCCCTATTCGCTGGGCATCGAGACCAGCAAGCCGCTCGACGCGATGACATTCTCCTACGGCCATTTCGATCCCATCATCGAGCGCAACAGCGTGGTGCCGGTGAGCCGGGTGAGGAGCTACTATCCGGTCCAGGACGGCCAGCGCTGTCTGGAGATCAAGGTGTTCCAGGGCGAGGCGCGTATGGTGGCCGACAATATACGCCTGGGCCAACTGCACGTGCCCCTGCCGGCCGGCGCGCGCGCCGACGGCGGCGTCGACGTGCGCTTCACCTACGACGCCAACGGCATCCTGCAGGTCGAGGCGACCGTCCAAAAGACGCGGGAAACGCTGGCCCTGGTCATCGAGGGCAACCCGGGCACCATGAGCGAGCAGGAGATCGCGCACAGCCTCGCCGCCCTGTCCGGGTTGAAGATCCACCCGCGCGAACGCATCGAGCATCGCACCATGCTGGCGCGCGGCGAGCGCCTCTACCAGCAGTTGCGCGGCAAGGCCCGCGAGCACATGGGCAATCAAATCCTGCGCTTCGAGCGCACCTTGGAGACGCAGGACCAGCGCCAGTTCGAACCGGCCGCGAAGGCCTTTCTCGAGGTGCTGGAATACTTCGAGCAGCAGAGCGTACTCCACAGCGAGGACTGAGGCGTGCCAGAGCGCCAGCACTTCCTCACCAGACTGGGCCTGGACGGCGACGCCGACGCGCGGACCATCCGGCGCGCCTACGCGCGCGAGTTGAAACAGATTGACCAGGAGCGCGACGCCGTCGGCTTCCAGGCGCTGCGCGAGGCCTACGAGGCGGCTCTGTCTTGGTCCGATCTGGGCGCGGTGGCAGCTCCCGCTTCGGCTCCCGGTCACGGCGCGCGCCCGCCGCCGGCCACGCCCGACTACGGCGCCGCGCGCGTCGCGGTGCCGCTGCGGGTTCCCGAGGCGGCGCCGGCGTCGACCAACCCGATGCCAGCGCCAGCCGACCCGGCGCCGGCAACAACCGACCCAGCGCCGGCGCTGGCCGAACCGACGCCAGCGCCAGCCGACCCGGCGCCGGCAGCAACCGACCCGACGCCGGCGCCACAAGTCAGCGTCGATGAGTGCCTGCCGGCGCCGCTGGCGCAAGGCGGCGTCAATCCGAATCAACTGGCGCAGGCGGCGTTGCAGACCTTCCGCGCCGCCTGCGCCGATCTGCTGCAGGGGCAGCGGGCCCGGCAGGAATCCACGTGGCGCGACGCCCTGCGGCGGTGTCTTGACGACGAGGCGATGGAAAATATCGCCGCGCGCGGCATCTTCGAGGCGCGCATCGCGGCCGGCTTGGCGCATGGCTGGGCGGCGGGCAACGAGATCCTGTTTGGCGCCGCCTGCAGCGTGTTCAACTGGGCCGAGGACCGGCGCCGCCTGCTGCGGTTTGGCCACGACGGCACCGTGTTGGACCGGGCGCTCGAAGAGCGCGACATGTTCAACGCCATACCGGAACTGGAAAAGGAGGCGCAACGCGCCGTCATGGCCAGGCTGCGCGACGCCAGGCCGCCGACCCGCGAAGAACTGCGGCGCGACCGATTCCACTTCGAGCGCCTGACGGCACGTTTTCCAACCATGATGGCCTTGCTCGTCGACGCGAACCATCTGCAGCAGTGGCGTCGTTCGTATGCGCAGATGTCCGAGCCGCAAGGCGAGCAGCCGCGCGCGGCGGGCATTGGCCGCTGGCGGCGCTTCGCCGGCCACCCCATCGTATTGGCGCTGAGCGGCGCCGGCACCATCGCCGTCGTCTTGGCACTGAGCGCCTTGTTGCGTCTGGCATCCAATCTCCTCGACTCTCCGCCGGATGCGGCCGCGTCTGCGTCATCGAATCCACCAGCGCTGTCGGCGCCGGCGAACCCGTCCGGCGAGCGGGACCAGCCGCCGACGCAGGAGCGCATGGCCGAGATGAAGGCGCGGATACAGTACATCCCGTCGCGGTACACGGCAGGCACCAAGCTGCAGGTCAAGTACCAGGTTTCCCTCGACGAGGAGCGCCACGTCGTCCGCGTCTACAAGGTAAGTGGATCGGGCAATTTGCTGTTCGACGAGGCGGTCGCCAAGGCAATTCTCGACACGCCGCCGTTCCCCAAGAACACGATGCGGGAGTTTCGCTTTTCGTGCGCCTATGTGGGGGAATTTGGCGCGACGGCGCCCGAACCGGATGGTGGCGAGCACGGCGGATAGCGGCCGGCGATGGTCTGGCTACTTCGTTGCGGGCTGTATGTTTTTCTTCAGCGCGAGGATGGCGTGGATGGCGTCCGCATCCTGCATCCAGGCGGCGTATTCCCGCCGGTCCATGCCGAGGAAATCACGCAGCGTGAGGTTCTGGCCGGCAATGCCGTCGTGCCACTGCGCGACATAATCGTCGATTTGTTCGGGCAATGCCGTGCCGAGCAGGCAGCGCTCCATGAACGTGGCTGTGTTAGACATCGATCTTCCTCCCCCTGACCGCATCCTTGATTTGCTCACCTGAAACGGCGTCGAACGCCCCAAGGTGGTGGCCCCGCAGATTGAAGCCTTCGAGTTCGCCGTGCAAGGAATCCCAAGTGTAATACCGGCTGCGGTCCGGACTCGCCCAGATCTGCTGGCCGCCTTGCACTTTTACCTTATCACAGGTATCGAGAAAGGATGGAGTTGGTTGCGGAATCGGGACCATACAAATCGCAGCGGAAGCAGTCAACGATTTGGCTATGTAGCGATGATGGTAGCGTGATCAGGTCGGCCGGGATGTGGGCCGGGACAAGGTTTGGTGCCGCAGCGGACACGGTCAGCCCGGCTGCCACGTCGGCTGCCCCGGCCTAGGGGCGCCGGCGACCAATAGATGTTTGTGGATTTCGCAAAAGTACTCGCCGTGCCATCCGTAGTGCGGATCATTGCAGATCGAGTACACCACGCCTTTCGGCAGTTCGTTCTTGCGTGTCTTGAAATCATGGGCCAGCGACGCGAGTACCGAACCAGGCTCCGGCCAGTCCGTTCTGATTGGCGGTTCAGATACCGCGTTTCCACGCTCCAGCTCGACATGGAGGATGTGTTGTAGTTCCTGGCATAGGCATCCAGCAGGCGCCGTAAATTGTTTCTTTCCCATGAATTCCCCCAATGCCGTTGGTGTGGAGACTCGCGTTTCCAAGTATCAGCGCAACCCTGCCGGCTCAACTGTCGCCAGACTAGTATTCTGCTGTAGGAAACCGGTCTTCAGTTTGACCAAACGCGGGTTGCATGAGGCGGTCATGCGCCCATACGTTTGCCTCCTTCTCCTCGATCGAGTGGGCGCCATCGCGGCCTGGATCGTCCAGAAACACGGCGGTCTTTTGTTTGCTGAGCAGTAGGATGTGCGCCGCCTGGTGGAAGAGGCTGAACCAGAACTGCTCAGTGGTCTTGCCGAGTGACAGTTGAATCATCGGCCGGTGCGCGTTGAGCCAACGGGCAACGGCGGACACGCGGCTGCGCGGCAGCGCCGCCACCACAACCAAGGTGACACCCGCAGCGTTCAACAGGCTCCGCAGACGCGGGCCGGCCTGCTCCGGTGCTTGCCTCGGCAGCGTTGAAATCTGCCCAAGTGCCTGACGAAAGGACGTCTCGTTGTAGCGCGGGGTATCCATCCGCTCGGCCGCCCGTTCGCCAAGGCGCAGCCATGCCGAGATGGCGGCCACGTCGTCCTGGTCCTCATGGCTGCGCCGAAATGCCGACTGCCTACGCGCGTACTGGCCGTCCCATTGCGCCGGACTGGCCACGCCGAAAAAGGCCAGCAACTCGCCGACCACCTCAGGCTTGCTCTTGCCGACCGGGCGGCCCCTGACGAGCGCGCCCACCTCCATCAATTCCTTGAGCGGGAACAGCTCAAGCCAAGGAATCGCCGCCGCGTTGTGCTCGGCGGCGGCGAGCAGGGCCGCGCGTTCCCGGTACTGCGCCTCGCGGGTCAGCCAGAAGCCGATGGATGCGCCCAGCACGTTCCGCAGACGGATGGCGGCGTCTTCCGTCAGCGACACCTTTTCCTTGATGAGCTGGTTGACGTGCTTGAGCGAAAATCCAAGGCGGTCCGCCAACTGCTGCTGGGTCCAATCGCGTTCGTCGAGCAGGTCGAGCATCGTGTCGCCCGGCGGCGACACCCAGTCCGGCACGAGCGGTGCGCCGTCGAAGACCACGGCCGAGCAGCGGACCGACATCATTGCCAAGTATGGGCAGGGCGAGAGCGTCAGCGCCCTGGCCCGCATGTACGAGGTGTCACGGGCGAATATCTTGGGAGTAGTAAAACCTCAATGATAGCGAACAACGCCCGTCGCTATTACGCCTAACCCTTCATTCGATTGGTGACATACCCGGACATCGCGCTGGAAAGTATGGCACCGCCAAGCAGCGTTTTAAGCGTGCCGATTTGGTCGTCGTTTAGAAAATGCCATGACTCCGGCGTAATCATATGGAATGTAAAAATAAAAATACTCACAATCAAACAGGCCATGACAGACCAGAAGACTATTAGCGTGGCCCGATTGATATGGTTGCGAAAGGTCTGATGGCGGTTGTGCTCTTGCTTATCGGCGTCGGCCTGTAGCGAGCCGTTGGAAATTGCGATAGCCTCCTTGCTTGCTAGCGCATCATTGCCGACTATGTCGTTTGGAGTAAACGAAGACTCGCCGAAGACGGCGTCCGCCTCAGCGGCGGCAGCGTCTTCAGACGCAGTGATATTGTCTTGGGCCGTCACAGTGCGGAATGCGATGGTGCCTTCATGATCGATTCGTAGAAATTCTGAATCAAATCATTAGAAATTGGCGACGAACGTGGCGCGGACGCCCACGTCTGGTACCACGGACTACCTGGCTGATGAGTTGCAGCGGACAGAGTAACCCCGCTCGCCCGGCCATAGTTCTTCGTCACGAAGTCCATTGTGGCAATCTCGTCCGGCGTGAATTGTTCATCTGGCGCATCTATCTGGACAACCGGGCCGCTACCATAGCGCTTAATTGCCTGATATACACTCGGCACAACCGGACCGTATTGCCAAGCCTCTACCGACTCGGGGAAAAGCACGCGACCGTGTTTCCCGAGCATCCAACCCTGAGCGACATAAACCAGCTTGAGCAATTGCATCGGCGTAAGGGTTATTCCCAGATGTGTAGCATTCGCGAGTATTTGCTTCGCCACTGCAACGGCTCTAGACCTTTGGGCAAACATAATTATCTCCAAGTCTTAGGGCGCACTGTATGCATATACAGCATCGTAACAGAGCTTCCGTTTGCATGCCTATTCAATATGCAGCCTTCTGTTGCATTGCGCAAGAGGCTTGTGTATCGAGTTTTCCTAAACAGTGCCTACATGTAGCCAAACAGCAAAAAGCCCAACCTGTTGAGGCTGGGCTAAGTGCTTGATTTTACTGGTGCCGACTGCCGGTTTCGAACTGGCCACCTGATGATTACAAATCAACTGCTCTACCAAATGAGCTAAGTCGGCGAAACTTGTACGGGGCGAATTATACGCTATTTAATTCGCGTGAGGGTGGGCCGGCCGCCCTTTTTGGGCGGCTCGTCGTCGCCCCCGGGGCCGCTGGCAGCCTCGCTTCTGGCCTCGTTCTGGCTGCTCGGCACGGCCGCCAGCGCGGGCGCCGGGGCGCTTTGCTGGGGCGGTTCGGCCTGCTCGCCGGACTTGTCGCCGGCCACCGGCGGCTCGAAGGCCATGCCTTGGCCGTTCTCGTTGGCGTAGATGGCCAGCACGTTGTTGACGGGCACGTAGATCTCGCGCGAGACGCCGCCGAAGCGGGCGTGGAAGCGGATGCTGTCGTTGTCCATCTTCAGGCCGGAGGTGGCGCCGAAGCTGATGTTGAGGACGATTTCGCCCTTTTTCACGTATTCCATGGGAACCGTGGTGCCGGCGTCGACTTTGACGGCCAGATAGGGGGTGTAGCCGCTATCGGTGCACCATTCGTAGATGGCGCGCAGCATGTAGGGCTTGGTTGAGATGTCGGGCATGATCGGTGGGGCTAGTGAGACAAACGCGGCGCGCCGCCGGGGCGGGCGCGCCGATACTTCGAGTGAGGCGGTGCTGCGCCGTGCGGCCGCGCGCGGCGCGGCCGGCATCGCTTAACGGCGCATGACCTTTTCCGACGGCGTCAGCGCTTCGATGTAGGCCGGACGCGAGAAGATGCGTTCGGCGTACTTCATCAGCGGCGCGGCCGTCTTCGACAGTTCGATGCCGTAGTGGTCCAGGCGCCACAGCAGCGGCGCCACGGCCACGTCGAGCATCGAGAACTCGTCGCCCAGCATGTACTTGTTCTTCAGGAACAGCGGCGCCAGCGTCGTCAGGCGGTCGCGGATCTCCGCGCGCGCCTTGTCGTGGCTCTTGTCGTTGCCCTTGGCGCGCTCGGACTCGAGCACGTGGACGTGGACGAACAACTCCTTTTCGAAGTTGAACAGCATCAGGCGGGCGCGCGCGCGCATCAGCGGGTCGGCCGGCATCAGCTGCGGATGCGGGAAGCGCTCGTCGATGTACTCGTTGATGATGTTCGATTCGTACAGGATCAGTTCACGTTCGACCAGGATGGGCACCTGGCCGTAGGGATTCATGGTCGAGATGTCTTCCGGCTTGTTGAACAAGTCGACGTCGCGCACTTCGAAGTCCATGCCTTTTTCAAACAGGACCAGGCGGCAGCGTTGAGAGAATGGGCAGGTTGTGCCCGAATAGAGAACCATCATTTTTATAGTTCCTTAGAAACAAAGGGGGTGAAGCCGCGAACGGATCACCCCAGACCGCACCCGCCAACGCGGGCAACGCAAAACAGGCGCCGGACTGGCCGGCGCCCTCACTTATTTGACTTCTTTCCAGAACGAGGCGTTCAAACGCCACGCCAGCAGGGCGAACAGCGCCAAGAACAGCACCACCGCCACGCCGATGCGCTTGCGGGTCTGCTGGGCCGGCTCGGCCATCCACTCCATGTAGCCAACCAGGTCGGCCACGGCGTTATCATACTCGAGCTTGCTCAACTGGCCCGCTTTGACCTGCTGGAAGCCACCGAACTTGTGGATCTTCTTGCCCGCCTCGTGGGGATCGGCCACCTCGTCGAACTTGGCCGTCTGGATGCCCTGCAGTTCCCACAGCGCGTGCGGCATGGCCACGTTCTCCAGCACCAGGTTGTTCCAGCCGGTCGGCCGCGCCGGGTCCTGGTAGAAGGTGCGCAGGTAGGTGTACAGGTAGTCGCCGCCGCTGCCGGCGCCGGACGACTTGGCCCGCGAGATCACCGACAGGTCGGGCGGCACGGCGCCGAACCAAGCCTTGGCGTCCTTCGCGTTCATGCTGGTGGTCATCATTTCGCCGACCTTCTCGCCGGTGAACAGCAGGTTCTCCTTGATCTGCGCCTCGCTCAGGCCCAGGTCCTTGAGGCGGTTGTAGCGCATCGAGGAGGCGTTGTGGCAGTTCAGGCAGTAGTTGACGAACAGCTTGGCGCCGTGCTGCAGGGCGGCCATGTTGTTCGAGCGGTCGGGCGCCTTGTCGAGCGGATGGCCGCCCTCGTTGGCCAAAGCCAGGCCCGGCAGCAGTGCCAGGATGGCGAGCAATTTCTTAGCAAAATTCATGTGATGTCCTTTGTGTGCTTGAGCAGGTCGTCGATTAGTGCGGATGGAACGTCACGCGATCCGGCACGGTCTTGAACTTGCCCATCGTGCTCCACCATGGCATCAGCAGGAAGAAGCTAAAGTAGATCAGGGTGCACACCTGCGACACCATGGTCTTGGTCTCGGTCGGCGCCTGGGTGCCCAGGTAGCCGAGGATCAGGAACGACACGCCGAACACCAGGTACACATACTTGTGCCAGTGCGGACGGTAGCGGATCGACTTGACCGGCGAGTGGTCCAACCACGGCAGGAAGGCCAGGATCACCACCGAGCCGCCGAAGAAGACCACGCCCCAGAACTTGGCGTCGAGCACCTGCGGCAGCATGCCGACGATGGCCACCAGGGCGACGGCGGCGAAGGCCGTCTTGACCATGCTCGACAGGCGCGACTTGAGCCAGACGAACACCACGTAGGCGGCGACGGCGGCCATCAGCACGTACATGAAGTCGGCGGTGGTGGCGCGCAGCACCGAGTAGAACGGCGTGAAGTACCAGGTCGGCGCGATGTGCAGCGGGGTCTTGAGCGAGTCGCCCGGCAGGAAGTTGTTGTACTCGAGGAAGTAGCCGCCCATTTCCGGCGCGAAGAACACCACCGCGCTGAAGATCAGCAGGAACACCGAGACGCCGAACAGGTCGTGCACCGTGTAGTAGGGGTGCGACGGGATGGAGTCGAGCGGATGGCCGTCGGCGCCCAGGTTTTCCTTCACCTCGATGCCGTCCGGGTTGCCCGAGCCGACTTCGTGCAGCGCGATCAAGTGCGCCGCCACCAGGCCCAGCAGGACCAGCGGGATGGCGATCACGTGGAAGGCGAAGAAGCGGTTCAGCGTGGCGTCGGACACCACGTAGTCGCCACGGATCCACAGCGACAGGTCGGGGCCGATGAAGGGGATGGCGCCGAACAAGTTGACGATCACCTGGGCGCCCCAGTACGACATCTGGCCCCACGGCAGCAGGTAGCCGAAGAAGGCCTCGGCCATCAGGCAGAGGAAGATGGCGAAGCCGAACAGCCAGATCAGCTCACGCGGCTTGCGGTAGGAACCGTACAGCAGGGCGCGCGTCATGTGCAGATAGATGATGATGAAGAAGGCCGAGGCGCCCGTCGAGTGCATGTAGCGCACCAGCCAGCCGGCCGGCACTTCGCGCATGATGTATTCGACCGAGGCGAAGGCCAGGTTGGCGTCCGGCTTGTAGTGCATGGTCAGGAAGATGCCGGTGACGATCTGCAGCACCAGCACCAGCATGGCCAGCGAGCCGAAGATGTACCAGAAGTTGAAGTTTTTCGGGGCGTAGTACTTGCCCCATTGGTCGTTCCACAGCTTGGTCAGCGGGAAGCGGTCATCGACCCAGCCCAGCGCCTTTTGTGCCGCCGGCGCGTCGGCCGGGAATTTGGTTTCTTTGAAAGCCGCCATGATTATGCCTCGCCATTCTGGTCACGACCGATGACCAGCTTGGTCTCGCCGGCGTACATATGGCGTGGCACTTGCAGGTTGTCCGGTGCGGGTTTGTTCTTGAAGACGCGGCCGGCCATGTCGAAGGTCGAACCGTGGCAGGGGCAGAGGAAGCCGCCGGCCCAGTCGTCCGGCAGCGAGGGCTGCGGGCCGGGGGTGAATTTCGACGACGGCGAGCAACCCAGGTGGGTGCAGATGCCGACCGCCACCAGGATTTCCGGTTTGATCGAGCGGTGTTCGTTGCGGGCGTATTCCGGCGTGAACTCCTCCGGGTTGCGCTTGGAGTCCGCGTCGGCGACCTTGCCGTCGGTCTGTTTCAGCGACGCCACCATCTCCGGCGTGCGCTTGAGGATCCAGACCGGCTTGCCGCGCCATTCCACCGTCATCATCTCGCCCGGCTTCAGGTTGGAGATGTCCACTTCCACCGGCGCGCCGGCGGCTTTGGCCCGCTCGGACGGCTGGAAAGTACTTACCAAGGTTCCTGCTGTGGTCAAACCGACCACACCACCCGCCGCGCACGTGGCGACGAGCAGCCCGCGTCGGCCAGAATCGACCTGCTTTTCGTTACTCATACAAACCCCAATCAGTCAAAATGCACAAAATGCAAAACCGTTAAGAAGTGTTAACCGGACTCCTAGCAACCTTAAATTATAGGTGAAGCGTGGTGCGATTTAAAGAAAAAACGTTGCAATGGCCATAATTGGTGCGATTTCCAGGCCTTTTTGCCCTTGAAATTTGACGACTTCGGCCCTACTGACGGACGCCAACTGCGAAATTTGATATAAGTCAAATTTATAACGTAAATTCGCGGCGGAAACGCAAGCGGTTCGGGTGTTTGGATTCTAATTGAAAAAATAGTATGATCCACACGCAAGTTTGTTTACAAAAGACCACAGGTCGTAGGAGTGTATGAATGGCAATGATGCAGGAATTTAAAGAATTCGCCATGAAGGGCAACGTGGTCGACTTGGCCGTCGGCGTGATCATCGGCGGCGCCTTCGGCAAGATCGTCGATTCGCTGGTGCAGGACATCATCATGCCGCCGATCGGCAAGCTGTTCGGCGGCCTCGACTTCGCCAACTACTACCTGCCGCTGAACGGCCAGGACGCGGCGCTGAGCCTGGTCGAGGCGAAGAAGCTGGGCGCGGTGTTTGCATACGGCAACTTCGCCACCATCCTGCTCAACTTCGTCATCCTCGCCTTCATCATCTTCCAAATGGTCCGCCTGATGAACAAGGCGCGCAAGGTCGAGGAGCCGGCCGCCGCCGCGCCGGCCCCGGCCACGCCGGAAGACATCGTGTTGCTGCGCGAGATCCGCGACTCCCTGAAAAAATAAGCCCGGCTCGGGCGCTCTGTTAGCAAGGCTATGCGACGACTCTGGTTATTGTTTGCGCAAACGGTGACCGTCGCCCTGGCGCTGTACTTCGTCTACACGGCGCTGGCGCCGCGGCGCGGTGGCGACGCCGGCGGCGCGCCGGCCAGCCAGCTGCGCCAGCTCGGTGGGCAGAACGGCGCCCAGCTGAGCGAGGCCGTCGGCGGGCCGGCGCCGGCCTCCTACCGCGCCGCCGCCGCGCGCGCCATGCCGGCCGTGGTCAACATCCTGACCAGCAAGGCGCCCAAGCGCGGCAAGCATCCGCTGCTGCCCGACCCCTTCTTCAAGAAATTCTTCGGCGAGCGCGGCGACGACGGCGACGACGACGAGTCCAGCCTCGGCTCGGGCGTGATCGTCAGCCCGCAGGGCTATATATTGACCAACAACCACGTGGTCGAGGCCGCCGACGAGATCGAGGTGGTGCTGGCCGACGGCCGCAAGGCCGCCGCCAGCATCGTCGGCACCGACCCGGAAACCGACCTGGCCGTGATCAAGATCGGCCTGGCCAAGCTGCCGGTGATCGCCCTGGGCCAGGCCGAGCAGGCCCAGGTGGGCGACGTCGTGCTGGCCATCGGCAACCCCTTCGGCGTCGGCCAGACGGTGACGATGGGCATCATCTCCGCCCTCAAGCGCAACAACCTGCACATCAACCACTTCGAGAACTTCATCCAGACCGACGCGGCGATCAACTTCGGCAACTCCGGCGGCGCCCTGATCGACAGCAACGGCAATCTGCTCGGCATCAACTCGGCGATCTACTCGCAGAGCGGCGGCTCGGTCGGCATCGGCTTCGCCATCCCCGTCTCGACCGCCAAGTCGGTGATGGAGGCGATCATCCAGTCGGGCCACGTGGTGCGCGGCTGGATCGGCGTCGAGACGCAGGAGATCACCCCCGAGCTGGCCGACAGCTTCGGCCTGAGCCGGCAGAGCGGCGCCATCATCGCCGGCGTGGTGCGCAACGGCCCGGCCGACCGGGGCGGCATGCGGCCCGGCGACATCCTGCTGACGGTCGAGGGCAAGCCGGTGGCCGACACCAACGAGATGCTCAACCTGATCGCCCAGCTGACGCCGGGCGGAAAAGCTAAAATGACGGTGCTGCGCAAGAGCCGCGAGACCACCCTCGACATCACCGTCGGCAAGCGGCCCGCCGCCACCAAGTAGGCGCCGCGCCGCCGGCCACGCCCCGCCGCGCCCCGACCCGACCATTCCTCCCATCCGGACCACCCCATGCACCTGCGCGACCTGACCCAATTCCTCAAAGAACTGTCCGAAAACAACAACCGTCCCTGGTTCATCATGAACAAGCCGCGCTACGACATCCTGCGCGAGGAGTTCCTCGAGGTGGTGACACAGTTGATCGTCGAGCTGGGCAAGTTCGATCCGGCCGTCAAGTTCTGCAACCCGAAGAAGGCGATGTTCCGCATCAACCGCGACGTCCGCTTCGCCAACGACAAGAGCCCGTACAAGACGCGCTTCTCGGCCGCCATCGCGCCCAACGACATGCGCCGCCCCAGCAAGGCCGGCGGGCCGACCTACTATATGCAGATCGACGGCGCCGGCCACCTGCTGTTCGGCGCCGGCGAGTACATGCCGCCGCCGCCGCGCCTGCGCGCGCTGCGCCAGCACATGGTCGACGACGCCGCCGGCTTCGGCAAGGTGCTGAAGAACAAGCGCCTGCGCGCCACCTTCGGCGACATCCAGAACGAGGGCAAGCTGATGCGTCCGCCCAAGGGCTTCGCCGCCGACGCCGAGCACATCGAGTACATCAAGCTGAAGAGTTTCTTCGTCTGGACCGAGGTCGACTTGAAGTTGAACCAGCCGGAGCTGTTGGTGGGCCAGATCGCCAGCGGCATGCAGGACGCCTTCGCGCTGGTCAGCTGGATGCGCGAGACCAAGGACGAGCCGGTCGAGGAGTAGGCGGCAGCCACCCCGGGGCGCGACTCGGCCGCCGGGGTCGGACCCCGTACGGGGTCCGACCCCTTGCCTGTGGGGGTATGCCGCCGCGCTACTTCGCCGCGCCGGCCGCCATCTCGTCGCGCGGGTCGCGCGCCAGCAGGCGCGCCACCATGGCCTGCGGCAGGTCGCCGTCGAACAGCACGCCGGCCACGGCGTTGGTGATCGGCATGTCGACGCCCAGCTTGCGCGCCAGTTCGCGCACCGCCTTGGCGCAGGGCACGCCCTCGGCCACATGGCCCAGCTCGCCGACGATGGTCGCCAGCGGCTTGCCCTGGGCCAGGCCGAGGCCGACGCGGCGGTTGCGCGACAGGTCGCCGGTGCAGGTCAGAATCAGGTCGCCCATGCCGGTCAGGCCCATGAAGGTCTCGACCTGGCCGCCCAGGGTGCTGCCCAGGCGGGTGATCTCGGCCAGGCCGCGGGTGATCAGCGCGGCGCGCGCGTTCAGGCCCAGGCCCAGGCCGTCGGCCACGCCGGTGGCGATGGCCAGCACGTTTTTCACCGCGCCGCCCACCTCGACGCCGACCAGGTCGGTGCTGGCGTAGACGCGGATGTTGCCGCCGTGCACGGCCGCGACGACGTCCTCGCGCAGCGCCGCCGAGTCCGAGGCGATGGTCAGCGCGCAGGGCAGGCCGCGCGCCACCTCCTGCGCGAACGAGGGGCCGGACAGGGCGCCGCCGGGCACCGCGCCGCCCAGCACCTGCTGGACGATCTGGTGCGGCAGCAGGCCGGTGTCGTACTCGAAACCCTTGCACAGCCAGACGATGTTGGGGATGGCGCGGCCCTTGAGCTGCTCGAGCAGCGGGCGCAGGCCGGCCACCGGGCAGGCGGCGACCAGCAGCGCGCCGGGGCCGTGGGCGTGGGCCAGCGCGGCGGCGAAGTCGGCGCCGACGGCCAGCGCCGGCGGGAAGGGGCAGCCGGGCAGGTAGGCCAGGTTGTCGCGCGCCGCCGCCATCTCGGCCATGACGGCGCCGTTGCGCCCCCACAGCAGGACGTCGTGGCGCTGCGCCAGGGCGATGGCCACGGCGCTGCCCCAGGCGCCGGCGCCGAGCACGGTGATACGGCGGCGGGCGCCGCCTTGCTTCAGGGGGGAGTCAGACATGGTGGTGGTGTGGCGGTGATGGGCGATGGCAACATTGTTGCATATCGCGGGGGCGCCTACAGGCCCCAGACCTCGGTATTTTTCACGTAGCCGACCAGGCCGTCGCGGTGGCGCACCTTGATCCAGGCGGCGCCGTTGGCCGGCTCGGCCAGTTCCAGCAGCACGCCCTTGTCGACGGTGAACACGGCCAGGGCGGCCTCGTCGGCCGTGGCGCGCACCTTGACGCCGGCGCTGCGCACCACCAGGTTGCGTTTGTTGGACAGGCCCTTGGCCTCGGTCCAGGCCAGTTCGCCGCTGAAGTCGCGCACCTTGACCCATTCGCCGTAGGTCAGCACGACCTCCAGCGGGGCGCCGCGCGGCACCACGAACAGCTTGCCGCCCTTGGTCGAGGGGGCGTCGTACAGGATGGCCGGGGCGGCGCCCACCGTCTTGTAGTCGAACGCCTGGCTACCCGCCGCTGCCAGCAAGAGGGTGATGCCTGCGATCAAACGGGGAAATGTCATGGCCTGCCTTGCTCAAGTGAATAAAGCCCGAAGACCGGGGACGGCCTTCGGGCGCGACAGCGCGCAGGGCGCGGCGTGTCGGTACTGCATGCGTACTGCTTGCTGCTTAGTGGGTCGCTGCGCCGTCCGCTGGTGCGGCGGCCTTGGCGGCGTCGGCCACGGCTTGCAGGCGTTGCTGGTAGAACACTTCGAAGTTGATCTCGGCCAGGTGCACTGGTGGGAAGCCGGCGCGGGTGATCACGTCGGCGATGTTGGCACGCAGGTAAGGGTAGACGATGTTCGGGCAACCGATGCCCAGCAGCGGATCGAGTTGCTCGGCAGGAATGTTGCGCGCCTCGAAGATGCCGCCTTGCTTGCCTTCGACCAGGAAGGCGACCTTGTCCTTGATTTTCGCGGTGACGGTGATGGTCACGGTCGACTCGAAGATGCCTTCGGCCAGGGGCTCGGCGCCCACGTCCAGTGCCACTTCGATGGTCGGGGCTTCTTGCTCCAGGAAAATAGCCGGGGAATTCGGTTGTTCCAGCGACATGTCTTTCAGGTAGACGCGTTGGATTTGGAAGACTGGTTGCAGGTTTTCGTCGGACATGGAACGCTTTCGTTATATTGGAAACAGGCGGCGGGGCCGCTCAGGTTGGGGGCTTGCGATGGGCTTTTCGACGGCTCAAATCAAACGCGAGGGCAATTGTATCAAAACCAATATAAATTCAAACTATTTCTACCCTCGCGTCGCTATTTGGTGCCGTTTATCCTTTTAACAAGGGGTCGAGGCCGCCGGCTTGATCGAGCGCATACAAATCGTCGAAACCGCCGACGTGGGTGTCGCCGATGTAGATCTGCGGCACGGTGCGGCGGCCGGTTTTTTCCATCATCAGCACGCGCTGTTCCGGATCGAGGTCGACGCGGATCTTTTCGATCGCGGTCACGCCCTTGGCTTCGAGCAGGCGCTCGGCGCGGACGCAATAGGGGCAAACGGCGGTGCTGTACAGTGTGACGTGGGCGCTCATGGGGTTTTCCTTTGGCTTATTTGGCGATCGGCAGGCCGGCGCTCTTCCAGGCGCTAACGCCGCCCTCGAGGTTGAGCACCTCGGCGAAGCCGGCTTGTTGCAGCTGGTTGGCGGCCTTGGCGGCGCGCGCGCCGCTCTGGCAGACCACGATCACGCTCTTGCTCTTGAACTTGTCGAGCTCACCCATGCGGGTGGCCAGCTCGGCCAGCGGGATGTTCTTGGCGTCGGGCAGGTGGCCGTCGGCGAACTCCTTGGCCTCGCGCACGTCGACAATGGCCGCCTTGCCACGGTTGATCAGCTGCGTCACCTCGAGCGCCGAGGCGCGTTTGCCGCGCTGGGTCAGCAGCGGCCAGAGCAGGGCGCCGCCCGACAACAACACGATGGCGAGGATAAAAATATTGTCAATGAAGAATTTCACGGGGATCCAATGGTTTAAGTCAATGCGCGCATTATAAAATAGAAGCTGGCAGAGTTCTGCAATCGCATTCGTTTGACCGATGTTTGTCCACTAGTTTCCTTAAATCACCTTTTGAAGATTGCCTTATGTATAAAATCGTATTCATGCGCCATGGCGAGTCCACCTGGAACCTGTCGAACCGCTTCACCGGCTGGACCGACGTCGACCTGACCGAGAAGGGCGTGGCCGAGGCCAGCGCCGCCGGCCGCGTGCTCAAGGAGGCCGGCTTCAGCTTCGACCTGGCCTACACCTCGGTGCTCAAGCGCGCCATCCGCACGCTCTGGCTGTCGCTCGACGCGATGGATATGATGTACCTGCCGATCAAGCACGACTGGCGCCTCAACGAGCGCCACTACGGCGCCCTGCAGGGCCTGGACAAGGGCGAGACGGCGGCCAAGTACGGCGACGAGCAGGTGCTGGTGTGGCGCCGCAGCTACGACACGCCGCCGCCGCCGCTGGCCGAGGACGACCCGCGCACCTCCTTCAACGACCCGCGCTACGCCGGCCTGCCGAAGGCCTCGATTCCGCTCACCGAATGCCTGAAGGACACCGTGGCCCGCGTCATGCCGGCCTGGGACGAGGAGATCGCGCCGGCCATCCGCGCCGGCAAGCAGATCCTGATCTCGGCCCACGGCAACAGCCTGCGCGCGCTGATCAAGATGCTCGACGGCATCAGCGACGAGGACATCGTCGGCCTCAACATCCCCAACGGCCAGCCGCTGGTCTACGAGCTCGACGCCGACCTCAAGCCGATCCGCAGCTACTACCTGGGCGACGCCGCCGCCATCGCCGCCGCCCAGGCCGCCGTGGCCAACCAAGGTAAGGCCAAGTAAGTTTTGCCCTTCCTCTCCTCCCGTATCGGCGGCCGCGCTGCGGCCGTTCTGCTGGGCCTGCTGCTGGCGCTCGCCGGCGGCGCCGCCCAGGCCGCGCCCAAGGCCACCGAACGCAGCAAGCAAAAGGCGGTCGCCGAGGCCGAGCGCGCCGGCCTGCAGCAGAAGCTCAGCGCCCTCAAGCGCGACATCAGCCAGACCGAGAGCGCCAAGGACAACGCCGCCGACACGCTGGCCGAGTCCGAGGGGGCGATCTCCAACGCCAACCGGGCGCTGCGCGACCTGGCCGTCGAGCAGGGCGAGACCAACGTCAAGCTGGGCCAGCTGGGCGCCGAGCAGACGCGCCTGGCCGCCACCGTCGAACAACAAAAGAAACAGCTGGCCAAGCTGCTGCGCGAGCAATACGTCGCCGGCAACGAGGACCGCATCAAATTACTGCTGTCGGGCGACAACCCGAACCGCATCAACCGCGACCTGCAGATGATGGCCTATGTCTCGCAGGCGCAGGCGCGCCTGCTCGAGTCGCTGCGCGCCAACCTGCGGGCGGTCGAAACCAACCAGGCCGAGGCGCAGAACGCCAAGGACGAGCTGGCCGAGATCGCCGCCGAGGAATTGCAACAAAAGGCCCTGCTGGAGCAGGAGAAGGGCCGCCGCGCCGCGCTCTTGGCCACCCTGTCGAAGCGCCTGGTGGCGCAGCGCAAGGAGGCCGGCAACGTCGAGCGCGACGAGCAGCGCATGGCCGGTCTGGTCGACAAGCTGGCCAAGCTGATCGAGGAGCAGGCCGCCGCCGCCGCCGCCGAGAAGCGCCGCCTGGAACAGGTGGCCGCCGCCAAGGCCGCCAAGGCCAAGGCCGAGCAGGAGGCGCGCCTGCTGGCGCGCGCCAAGGCGGCCGAGGCCGAGCGCGAACGGCTCGCCCGCCTCAAATCCGACAAGGCCGACAAGGCCGAGCGCAACAAGGCCGGCAGCATCAAGCCGGCGCCGCCGGCCAAGCTCGATCCGATCGACGCCGACGAACCCAAGCTGGCGCACAAGCCGGAGGCGCGGCCCGACACCCGGCCCGACATCCGCCCCGAGCCCAAGCCGGAACCGAAGGAGGAAGCGGTGCGCGCGCCGGCCCGCGCCGCCGACGTGGCGCTGGCCCCGGCCGCGCCGGCCGGCGCCTTCGCCGGCCTGCGCGGCCAGCTGCGCGCGCCGGTGGCCGGCAAGCTGGCGGCCCGCTTCGGCGCCAAGCGCGGCGACGGGCCGAGCTGGAAGGGGGTGTTCATCCGCGCCGCCGAGGGCAGCGACATCCACGCCGTGGCCGGCGGCCGGGTGGTGTTCTCCGAGTGGCTGCGCGGCTTCGGCAACCTGATCATCGTCGACCACGGCGGCCAGTACATGAGCATCTACGGCAACAACCAGAGCCTGCTCAAGCGCGCCGGCGACGTGGTCAAGGGCGGCGAGCCCATCGCCAGCGCGGGAAACAGCGGCGGCAACGAGGAATCGGGTTTATACTTCGAGCTTCGCCACCAGGGCCGGGCGTTCGACCCCGCCACCTGGGTCAAGTTTTAGCAAGCACACCAAGCACAGCATAGCGGAGCGCGGATACACAACATGGGCAACAAAGTCAAAAGCCTGGGCCTGATCGGCCTGGGCATGGTGGCCGGCATCACGGCTTCGCTGCAGTTCTCCGCCAGCGCCCAAAAGGCCGGCGGCCTGCCTTCGCCGCTGCCGCTCGAGGAGTTGCGCCAGCTGTCCGACGTGTTCGGCCTGATCAAGTCCGACTACGTCGAGACGGTCGACGACAAGAAGCTGCTCACCGAGGCCATCAGCGGCATGGTCGCCTCGCTCGACCCGCACTCGGTCTACCTCGACAAGAAGGCCTTCCGCGACATGCGCGAGGCGGTCGCCGGCAAGTTCGTCGGCATCGGCATCGAGGTCGCCATGGAGGACGGCTACATCAAGGTCGTCTCGCCGATCGAGGACTCGCCCGCCTTCAAGGCCGGCATCAAGGCCGGCGACCTGATCACCCGCATCGACGGCGCCGCCATCAAGGGCCTGAACCTGGACGAGGCGGTCAAGAAGATGCGCGGCGAGCCGCACTCCAAGGTGCTGCTCAACATCACCCGCAAGGAGCTCGACAAGCCGCTCACCCTGAGCATCGTGCGCGAGGAGATCCGCGTGCAGAGCGTCAAGGCGAAGATCGTCGAGCCGGGCTACGGCTGGCTGCGCATCGCGCAGTTCCAGGAGCCCACCGTCGAGGACATGGCCAAGAAGCTGGCCGCGCTGTACGCCCAGGAGCCGCATTTGAAGGGCCTGGTGCTGGACCTGCGCAACGACCCGGGCGGCGTGGTGCCGGGCGCGATCGGCGTGGCCGCCGCCTTCCTGCCGAAGGACGCGGTGATCGTCTCGACCAACGGCCAGCTGGCCACCTCGAAGGAGACCTTCTACGGCCGGCGCGAGTTCTACGCCCCCAACAAGGGCGCCGACCCGCTGGCCAAGCTGCCGGCGGCGCTGAAGGACGTGCCGATGGTGGTGCTGGTCAACGCCGGCTCGGCCTCGGCCTCGGAGATCGTCGCCGGCGCGCTGCAGGACTACAAGCGCGCCATCATCATGGGCAGCCAGACCTTCGGCAAGGGCTCGGTGCAGACGTTGCGCCAGCTGACCCCGGACACGGCGGTCAAGCTGACCACGGCGCGTTACTACACGCCGCACAACCGCTCGATCCAGGCCAAGGGCATCGTGCCCGACCTGCTGGTCGACGAGACGGCCGACGGCGACGGCATGAACGGCCTGCGCGTGCGCGAGGCCGACCTGGTGAAGCACCTGAACAACGACGACGACAAGGGCGCGGCAGCACCGGCCAAGGCCGCCGGCAACGACGAGCTGGAGGAGGAGCAGCGCCTGGCCGCCCTGGCGCGCAAACAGAAGCCCTTCGAGTTCGGCGCCAAGGACGACTTCCAGCTGGCCCAGGCCTTGAACCACTTCAAGGGCCTGCCGCTGAAGCTGGCCAAGGCCGAGACGGCGGCGCCGGCCGTCGCCGCCGAAACCAAGCTCGACGGCAAGGCCAGCGCCAAGCCGGCGTCCGCCGCGGCCGCCAAGGCCAAGGCCGAGGTCGAGGCCAAGCCGGCCGACAAGCTCCAGCCGCCGAAAAAATAGCCCGCCATCCGGCGCCGCACCTGCGAACAACGACATGAACGACGCCCAACTGCTGCGCTACTCGCGCCACATCCTGCTCGACGAGATCGGCATCGAGGGCCAGCAAAAGCTGCTGGCCGCGCGCGTGCTGGTGGTCGGCGCCGGCGGCCTCGGCTCGCCGGCCGCCATGTACCTGGCCTCGGCCGGGGTCGGCCGGCTGACCCTGGTCGACGACGACCTGGTCGACCTGACCAACCTGCAGCGCCAGATCGCCCACACCACGGCGCGGGTCGGCCAGCCCAAGGCCGAGTCGGCCCGCGCCACCCTGTTGGCGATCAATCCCGAGATCGAGGTGCTCGCCCTGGTCGAGCGCGCCGACGAGGCGCGCCTGGCCGAGCTGGTGGCGGCGGCCGACGTGGTGCTCGACTGCACCGACAACTTCGCCACCCGCCACGCCGTCAACCGCGCCTGCGTGGCGGCGGCCAAGCCGCTGGTGTCGGGCGCGGTGATCCGCTTCGACGGCCAGGTCAGCGTGTTCGACCCGCGCGGCGGCGCGCAGCCCTGCTACTCCTGCCTGTTCCCGCAGGACCAGCAGTTCGAGGACGTCGCCTGCTCGACCATGGGCGTGTTCGCGCCGCTGGTCGGCGTGGTCGGCGCCATGCAGGCGGCCGAGGCGCTCAAGCTGGTGATGGGCATCGGCCAGTCGCTGGCCGGCCGCCTGCTGCTGCTCGACGGCCTGCACATGGAATGGAACAGCATCGCCATCGGCCGCAACGTCGACTGCCCGGTGTGCGCCGCGCGCGACGCCGCCGACGCTGGCTGAACGGCAAGCCTGACATCTTGGCAAGACCCTGTTAGCATGTCCGACGATCCGACCCCGCCGCGCGCCGTCCGGGGTGGGTCGCCGCATCCGTCGTTCCGTCGTCCCGCGTTGCAATCACCCATAAGGAGATGAATTTGAAGCTGAGCAGACTTCCCGCCCTACCCCTGGCGTTGAGCATGGCCGTCGCGGCCGCCTTCAGTGCGCCGGCCTACGCCGCCGCCACCACCACCACCTTCCTGATCATCGCCGAGAACGGCAAGCAGATCGGCCAGCAGGTGGTCGAGCGCGCCGACGACGGCCTGACCAAGGTGAACTTCATCTACAAGGACAACGGTCGTGGCCCCGAGTTGACGGAACAGTTCCGCCTCGGCGCCGACGGCACCATGACCGACTACGCCGTCAAGGGCAATTCCACCTTCGGCGCCGTGGTCGACGAGCGCTTCGAGCGCAAGGGCGACCTGGCCAGCTGGAAGTCGACCTCCGAGCAGGGCCAGAAGAGCGTCAGCGGCGCCGCCGCCTACGTGCCGCTGAACAGCTCCTTCGAGGTCAGCTCGGCGGCCATCGGCGCGCTGGCGGCGGCGCCGGACGGCAAGCTGGCGCTGCTGCCCTCGGGCACGCTGGCGCAGCGCGTGCTCGACAGCATGGAGGTCAGCAGCGCCGACGGCAAGACGCAGACCGTGCAGCTGCTGGCGCAGACCGGCATCGGCCTGTCGCCCTCGTTCATGTGGGCCACCACGGGCGCCAAGCCGCGCCTGTTCGGCGTCATCATGCCCGGCTTCGCCAACATGCTCGAGCAGGGCTGGCAGGCCAACGTGGCGGCCATGGCCGAGCGCCAGAAGGCCGCCGAGAGCAAGATGCTGACCGACGTCGCCGCCCAGCTGCAGCATCCGCTGCCCGGCCTGACGGTGGTGCGCAACGCCCGCGTGTTCGACAGCGACAAGGCGACCCTGGGCGCGCCGTCCGACGTCTACGTGCTGCGCGGCCGCATCAGCGCCGTGCTGCCGGCCGGCGCGCCGGTGCGCGGCGCCGTCAACGAGATCGACGCCGCCGGCCGCGTGCTGCTGCCCGGCCTGTTCGACATGCACGGCCACGTCGACCGCTGGTCCGGCGCGCTGAACCTGGCGGCCGGCGTCACCAGCGTGCGCGACATGGGCAACGACAACGCCCAGCTGCAGCTGATGCTCGACGAGACGGCCGCCGGCAAGCTGCTGGCGCCGCAGGTGGTGCCGACCGGCTTCCTCGAGGGCGAGAGCCCGTACTCGTCGAACGGCGGCTTCGTCGTCAAGGACCTGGCGCAGGCCAAGAACGCCATCGACTGGTACGCCGAGCACGGCTATCCGCAGCTGAAGATCTACAACTCCTTCCCGCACGCCATCCTCAAGGACACCGTGGCCTACGCCCACGGCCGTGGCATGCGCGTCTCCGGCCACATCCCCGCCGGCCTGCGCGCCCAGCAGGCGATCGACGCCGGCTACGACGAGATCCAGCACATCAACCAGGTGATGCTCAACTTCCTGGTCACGCCGAGCACCGAGACGCGCACCCTGGAACGCTTCATCCTGCCGTCCGAGAAGGTGGCCGGGCTGGACTTCCAGTCCAAGCCGGTCAAGGACTTCGTCGCCACGCTGGCGCGCAAGAAGATCGCCATCGACCCGACCCTGGCCACCTTCGCCTTCCTCAAGCAGCGCGACGGCGACATCAACGAGCCCTTCGCGCCGATCGCCGAGCACATGCCGCCGGACGTGCGGCGCGGCTTCTCGGTCGGCACCATGAAGATCGCCGACGCCGCCACGCTGAAGCGCTACGAGCAGTCCTACGCCAAGATGGTGCAGTTCGTCGGCATCCTGTACCGCGCCGGCGTGCCCATCGTCGCCGGCACCGACGAGCTGGCCGGCTTCACCCTGCAGGCCGAGCTGGCCATGCTGGTCAAGGCCGGCCTGACGCCGGCCCAGGCGCTGCAGGTGGCCACCAAGAACGGCGCCCTCTACACCCGCACCAGCCACGAGCGCGGCAGCATCGCGGCGGGCAAGCTGGCCGACCTGGTGCTGGTCGACGGCGACCCGACCCGCGACATCGCCGACGTGCGCAAGGTGGCGGCGGTGATCACCCGTGGCTACCTGGTGTATCCGCACGAGATCGACGCCGCGCTGGGCATCGTCCCCTTCGTCAAGGACGCGCCGCAGTTGAAGGCGCTGGCGCCGGTGTCGAGCAAGCACGCCGCCGCCGGCGGCAACGAGGGCGCGCTGGGCCGTGTCAACGGCATCGCCCGCAAGCGCGACTAGGCGTGGCCGGGGCTCCGCGTCACGTAATTGTCATAAAAACGGCTAAATTGGCGCCATGTTGGCGCCATTAAGCCGTCTTTAAGAGTGCGCGCCGCAAAATACATGTCACACCTTGGCCGCTGCGGCGGTTCGGCCTTATACTCTCCCCTCATTTCAATTCAATCATCATTGCCGCCCCTCCTATGAAAAAACTGTCTATTCCACGTCGTGTCGCGCGCGGCTTTACGCTGATCGAAATCATGGTGGTGGTGGTCATCATGGGCGTGCTGGCCGCGTTGGTGGTGCCCAAGCTGCTCAGCCGCACGGGCGAGTCGAAGATCGCCGCCGCCAAGGTCGACATCTCGACCGTCATGCAGGCGCTCAAGCTCTACAAGCTGGACAACCAGCGCTATCCGACCACCGAGCAGGGCCTGCAGGCGCTGCTGAGCAAGCCGAGCACCGGCCCGGCGGCCAACGGCTGGAAGGCCGGCGGCTATTTGGAGAAGATGCCGAAGGACCCGTGGGGCTACCCCTACCAGTTCCTCTCGCCTGGCGTCAAAGGCGAGGTCGACGTGTTCTCGCTGGGCGCCGACGGCCAGCCGGGCGGCAGCGGCGACGACGCCGACATCGGCTCCTGGGACATCTAAGCCCCCCGCGCCGTCGAGCGGAACCTGTCCACCATGCGCACCGGCCTTCGCAACGGCCGCCAGCGGGCCTTCACGCTGATCGAGCTGCTGGTCGTGATGGTCATCTTCGGCGTCACGCTGGGGCTGGTCTCGCTCAACGCGCTGCCCAGCCAGCAGCAGTCGCTGCAGCAGGAGGCGCAACGCATCGCGCTGCTGCTGCAACTGGCGCGTGACGAGGCCATCGTGCGCAACCGCCTGATCGCCTTCGAGGCCGAGCCGGAGCGCTACCGCTTCCTGATCCGCAACGAGCAGCGGTGGCAGCCGGCGCAGGACGACCTGCTGCGCGAGCGCAGCTTCAAGCACGGCCCGCTCAACCTGCTGCTCGACCCGCCCAGCGGCCTGCCCGGCGCGCCGCTGCGCATTACCTTCGGCCGCGAGCCGGTCGACAAGCCCTTCGTGCTGACCCTGGCCGGCGACAAGGGCAGCGTGGCTATCCGCGCCGACGGCGTCGGCCACTTCAGCGTCGACTGATATGCGAGTTCACCCCCATCCGTCCGGCCGCCGCGCGCGCGGCTTCACCCTGCTCGAAGTGCTGGTGGCGCTGGTCATCGTCGGCACCGCGTTGGGCGCCTCGCTGCGCGCCGTCGGCAGCCTGACGCAGAACAGCGACGGCCTGCGCGCCGCCATGATGGCCACCTGGTCGGCCGAGAACCGGCTGGTGCAGATCCGCCTCGACAAGGTGTTCCCGGCGGTGGGCAAGCAGAGCTTCGCCTGCCCGCAGGGCGACATGCAGCTGGTCTGCGAGCAGGAGGTCATCGTCAGCCCCAACCCGCGCCTGCGCCGGGTCGAGGTCAGCGTGTACGACCAGGCCCAACCCGAGCGCCGCATCATCAAGCTGGTGCAACTGGTGCTGAACCAATGAGGCCGGCCATGCGCACATTGCCGCGCCGGGCCGGCTTCACGCTGGTCGAACTGCTGGTGGCGATCTCCATCCTGGCCATCGTCGCCGTGCTGGGCTGGCGCGGCCTGGACGGCATCATCCGCTCGCGCCAGGCGCTGACCGCGCAGATGGAGCAGACCCGCGGCATGCAGCTGACCTTCGCCCAGATGCAGAGCGACGGCGAGCACCTGGCCGACGCCGTCCTGCTGCGCAACCGCGCCAACCTGCTGGCGCAGAACGACCGCCTGACCCTGGTGCGCACCGTGCTGGCCGAGAACGAGCCGTCGCGCCTGCAAGTGGTGTCCTACCGCGTCAAGGACGGCGTGCTGACGCGGCGCGAGTCGAACGGCACGCGCGAGCTGACCGAGCTGGACGCTTTGTGGCAGGCCGCACTGGGCGACGCCGAGCCGGCGCCGGCGGTGACGCTGCAAACGGCGGTGGCCGGCATCACGCTGCGGCTGTGGCAGAACGGCGGCTGGCAATCGACCAGCACCGGCGCCCAGCAGACCGCGCCGGTCCCGCTGGTCAACACCGGCCCGACCAGCCTGGAGGTGACGCTGGTGTTGGCGGGCCAGCAGACCGGCATGGTCAAGAGCTTCCTGCTGGGGGGCCTATGAGCGCGCCCCGGCGGACGCCGCGCCCGGCGCGCCAGCGCGGCGTGGCCGTCATCACGGCGCTGCTGCTGACCACGCTGGCGGTGACCATCGTCGCCAGCCTGTTCTGGCAGCAGCAGGTGCAAGTGCGCTCGATGGAGAACCAGCGCTTGCACCTGCAAACCAAATGGATCTTGCGCGGCGCGCTGGACTGGACCCGGCTGATCCTGCGCCAGGACGGCCAGGACCACGGCGGCTACACCTGGGACCAGGACGTCTGGGCCACGCCGCTGGCCGAGACGCGGCTCGACGATTACGTCGAGCGCGAGCGGGTCGACGGCGAAAAGTACGACGCCACCCTGTCGGGCCAGATCATCGACGCCCAGTCGCGTTACAATCTCGCCAACCTGGCGGACAAGAAGCAGGCCAATCCGGCCCAGGTCGCCGTGTTCGCCCGTTTGCTGCAGAACCTGCAGCTCAACCCCGCGCTGGCGCAGGCGGTGGCCGACGAGGTGGCGGCCGGCCAGTCGCCGGCCTTGACGAGTACGCCGGCGGGCGGCGGCAGGGAGACCATGGCGCCGCTGCGGGTCGAGGATCTGCTGGCGGTGCCGGGCTTCACGCCGCAGACGGTGGAGCGGCTGCGCGACCTGGTGGTGGTGCTGCCGGCGCAGACCGTGATCAATCTGAACACCGCGCCGGCCGAGGTGATCGCCGCGCTGATACCGAATTTTTCGCTGGCCGAGGCGACCGCGCTGGTCAATGCCCGCAAGCGGGCGGCGTTCAAGGACAAAGGCAGCTTCAAGGCCTTGCTGGGCGGGCGCGACGTGCCGGCCGGCGTGACGACCGACTTCAAGAGCGACTACTTCCTGGTGCGCAGCCGGGTGCGGCTGGACCGCGCCGCGCTGGACGCCGAGGCGCTGATCTGGCGCCAGCCCGGCCTGCTGAAGACCGACGTGTTGTGGATACGCGAATACTGAGATGGCGATGAACGAAAGCGAGACCCTGTGACAACCTTATATATCCGCTATCCGGCCAAGGCCAGCATCGAGCACGGCGCGGCCCAGTCCTGCCCGTTCGCGCTGGTGGGCGACGGCGGCAACCTGCTGCAGCAGGGCGCCGCCGCGCTGGGCAACCTGGCCGACCTGGTCGCCTCGGCGCGCCGCGTGGTGCTGCTGCTGGCCGCCTCCGACGTGACGCTGTTGCGCGTCAAGGTGCCGCCGCTGTCGGCGGCGCGGCTGAAGGCGGCGCTGCCCAACCTGGTCGAAGAGCAGGTGCTGGGCGACCCGGCCGACTGCGTGCTGGCCGCCGCCCCGGCGGCCGACAACAGCGGCATGCGCACCGTGGCGGTGGTGCAGCGCGCCTGGCTGGAGGTGCTGGTCAAGGCGCTGCTGGCGCAGGGCGCGCACAGCGTCAGCGCGCTGCCGGCGCAGTTGTGCCTGCCGTTCCAGCCGGGCAGCGTGTCGGCCGCGCTGAACCCCGGCGACAAGGGCCTGGAGCTGACCCTGCGCCAGTCGCAATACGAAGGCCTGGGCCTGGCGCTCGGTGCCGAGCCGCAGGACGCGCTGCACACGCTGCGCGCCTTGGCCGGCGACGCCCCGGTCAGCCTGTACCTGGCGCCGGCCATGCACGCCGCCTGGCAGCCGCTGCTGGCCGCGCCCGAGCTGGCCGGCATCGCCCTGCTGGAAGACCATTGGGCGCACTGGGTGGCCGCCGCCAAAACGGCGGCGCCGGACCTGGCGCAGGGCCTGGGCGCGGCCAGCGCCAGCGCGCGCCAGTGGCAACGCTGGCGCTGGCCGCTGCGGCTGGCCGTGCTGGCGCTGCTGGTCAACGTGGTCGGCCTGAACGCCGAGTGGTTGCGCCTGCGGCGCGAGGCCGACGGCGTCAAGCAGGCCATGCTGCAAACCTTCAAGGCCGCCTATCCGAAGGAGACGGTGATCCTCGACCCGGCCGCGCAGATGCGCAAGAACATCGCGGCGGCCCGCGTCGACGGTGGCGCCGCCGCGCCCGACGAGTTCCTGGCCCTGTGCGCCGCCTTTGGCGAGGCCGCCGCCGGCCTGGCCGGCAAGGACTTCGTCGCCTCGCTCGACTACCGCGAACACGCGCTGCAGGTCAAAGTCAAACCCAACACCGTCGACGGCGCCGCGCTGGCCCAGTTGAAGGCGGCGCTGGCGACGCGCCAGCTGGAGTTGTCCGAGGCGGCGCCCGGCACCTGGCAGATCCGCCTCGGCGGCGGGAGAAAATCATGAACAAACTGAAGCAAGCCATGCAGGCCTACCAGGCCGCCGGGGCCGCCTTCTGGCAGGCCCGCAGCGAACAGGAGCGCCGCTTCCTCGGCGTCGGCGGCGCCGTGCTGGCGCTGGCGCTGGGCTACGCGCTGCTGCTGGCCCCGGCCTTGGACGGCCGCGTCAAGCTGCAGCGCGAGCTGCCGCTGCTACGCCAGCAGGCCGCCGAGCTGCAGGCGCTGGCCCTCGAGGCGGACCAGTTGAAGGGACAGAACCAGGTGGCGCCGGCGCCGCTGACACGCGAGACCCTGGCCACCAGCCTGGCCGCGCGCAGCCTGACGGCGCAGTCGATCAGCCTGACCGGCGACTACGCCAAGCTGCAGTTGAACGGCGTGCAGTTCGCCAACCTGATGGCCTGGCTGGAGGCGCTGCGCGCCGACAGCCGCGTCGCCGTGCAGGAGGCCAGCGTCAGCGCGCAGTCGCCGGCCGGCACGGTCGACGCGGTGCTGACGCTGCGCCAGGGCGGCGCCAAATGATCGCTCCAAAGTTCGCCCAAATGAGCGCCCAACCGAGCGCCACAACGATCGCCAAAACGATCGCCAAAACGAGCGCCGTGCCCGTCCCGTTCGAGCCGACGCCGTCGCGCCGCGCGCGCGGGCAGGGCGCGCCGGCCGGCGAGCGGGGCGGCCGGTGAAGCGCGCCGTGCTATGGTTGCTGATCGTCGTGCTCAGCGCGGCGGCCACGCTGCTGTTCTGCTTCCCCGCCAGCTGGCTGGGCGCGCTGGTCGAGCGCCAGACCGGCGGCCGTTTGACGCTGGGGGACGCGCAGGGTACGCTGTGGCGCGGCTCGGCCTTCGTCGGCGGCGCCGCCGGCGGCAAGGGCCCGGTCACGCCGCTGCTGCCGGGCCGCTTCGTCTGGCGCCTGTCGCCGCTGGCGCTGCTCGGCACGGTCGACCTGCGCTTGGAAAACCCGGACGCGCTGGCCCAGCCGGTCGACTTCCGCGGCGGCTGGTCGCGCTGGCAGCTCAGCCCGTCGGCGCTGCTGCTGCCGGCCGAGGGCCTGGCCGGCCTCGGCGCGCCGCTGAACACGGTGGCGCCCAGCGGCACCATGCGCCTGGAGTGGACCACGCTGGCGCTGGCGCTGGCGCTGGAGCAGAACACGGTCGCCGTCGAGGGCCGCACCACGCTGGAGATGAGCGACATGGCCTCGCGCCTGTCGCCGATCCGGCCGCTGGGCAGCTACGCCCTGGCGCTCGACTGGCACGGCCAGCAGGCCCGGCTGACGCTCAGTTCGCACAAGGGGCCGCTGCTGTTGAGCGGCACCGGCAGTTTGGATCACGGCCGCTTCCAGTTCTCCGGACAGGCCGAAGCAGCAACAGGATATGAAGAGACGTTGGCCAATTTGTTGAATTTACTTGGTCAGCGCCGTGCCAACAGCGCCAAAAACATCATCGCGTTAGAGTTCAGATAATGAAAAAACAGTCCGCCAACACCCTCCACCTTCCCGTCCTGCGCCGCCTGAGCGCCGCCGCCCTGCTGTGCTGCGGCGTGGTCGCGGCCAGCGCGGCGCTTGCGCCGATGGCCGCGCGCGCCGCCGCCAGCGACGAGGCGGCCCTCAACTTCGTCGCTGCCGACATCGAGTCGGTGATCAAGGCGGTCGGCCACTACACCAACATCACCTTCGTCATCGACCCGCGCGTCAAGGGCACGCTGACGGTGGTGTCGGAGAAGAGCGTGAGCAAGTCGCAGGCCTTCAGCCTGCTGACCTCGGCGTTGCGCCTGCAGGGTTACGCGGTGGTCAGCGGCGACGGCTACGCCAAGGTGGTGCCGGAGGCCGACGCCAAGCTGCAGTCGGGACCGACGGTGATCGGCGCCGGCGCCGTGGCGCCCAAGGGCGACCAGATCGTCAGCCAGGTGTTCCACCTCAACTACGAGTCGTCGGCCAACCTGGTGACGGTGTTGCGTCCGCTGATCTCGCCCAACAACACCATCAACGCCAACCCGGGCAACAACTCGCTGGTGATCACCGACTACGCCGACAACCTCAAGCGCCTGGCCAAGATCATCGCCGCGCTCGACGCGCCGGCCGCCACCGACCTCGACGTGATCCCGGTGCGCTACGCCATCGCCAGCGACCTGGCCAGCATGGTCAACAAGCTGATGGAGCCGGGCGCCGCCGGCGGCAGCGCCGACAGCGGCCGGGTCAGCGTGCTGGCCGACTCGCGCACCAATTCGCTGGTGCTGCGCGCGCCGTCGGCGGCGCGGGCCAACCTGGCCAAGTCGCTGATCGCCAAGCTGGACCAGCCCACCGCCCAGCTGGGCAACGTCCACGTGGTCTACCTGAAGAACGCCGACGCCACCAAGCTGGCCGCCACGCTGCGCGCGGTGACCAGCGGCGAGAGCGGCGCCGGCGCCAGCCAGAGCGGCGGCGCCAGCGGCAGCGGCACGGGCAGCAACCAAAGCGGCACCAACCAGGCCGCCGGCCAGGGCGGCAGCACCGGCTCGACCAACCCGGCGCTGAGCAACAGCGCCACCGGCCAGCAGGGCGCCACCGCCGGCGGCGCCGGCTTCATCCAGGCCGACGCCTCGACCAACACGCTGATCATCACCGCGCCGGAATCGGTCTACCGCAACCTGCGCGCCGTGATCGACCAGCTCGACGTGCGCCGCGCCCAGGTCTACATCGAGTCCTTGATCGTCGAGGTGACGGCCGACCGCGCCTCCGAGTTCGGCGTGCAGTGGGTCGGCGCCAGCGGCACCGAGAACAGCCCCTACCGCATCGGCGGCCTGCAGTCCTTCACCTCGGGCAACAACAACCTCGCCACCATCGCCAGCACCATCAACAGCGGCAAGCCGACGCTGCCCGGCGCCGGCCTGTCGATCGGCGTGTTCAAGCAGGTCGCCGGCCAGCTCGGCCTGGGCGCGCTGGCGCACTCGCTGGAGACCGACGGCAACGCCAACATCCTGTCGACGCCGAACATGATCACCCTCGACAACGAGCTGGCCACCATCAAGGTGGGCCAGAACGTGCCGATCCTGACCGGCCAGTTCACCAGCTCCTCGGGCAACAACACCAACCCCTTCCAGACCATCGACCGCAAGGAGGTCGGCCTGACGCTGAAGGTGCGGCCGCAGATCTCCGAGGGCGGCACGATCAAGATGGCGATCTACCACGAGACCTCCAGCGTCGACAAGTCGTCCCTGACGGCGCCGGCCGGCATCACGCTGAACAACCGCGTCATCGAGAACAACGTGATCGCCGACGACGGCCAGATCATCGTGCTCGGCGGCCTGATCGAGGACAGCACCGGCGACGGCACCGACAAGGTGCGCGGCCTGGCCGACATCCCCATCCTCGGCAACCTGTTCAAGTACCAGTCGCGCACCCGCAAGAAGACCAACCTGATGATGTTCCTGCGCCCGGTGGTGATCCGCACCAAGGAGCAGAGCAACAGCCTGGCCACCGACCGCTACGAGTTCATGCGCAGCGCCGAGCAGGCCATCAAGCCGGCCGACAGCATCCTGGTCAACGACTTCGGCCAGCCGGTGCTGCCGGCGCTGCTGAACGGCCAGCCGCAGGGCGGCGCCATGGCGCCGCTGCCACCGGTGGCGCCGCGGCCGGCGCCAAGCCAGGTGCCAGGCGCCGTCCCTAACGGCAGCAAGCCAGCGCAATGAGCCAGCTGCTGCCCTTCGCCTTCGCGCGCGACTTCCTGCTGCTGGCCCAGCCCAGCGACCAGGCCGAGCACACGGTCGAGCTGCGCGTCTGCGGCGCCACCAAGCCGGCCGCCATCGCCGAGGCGTCGCGCCGCTTCGGCCGCGTCATGCTGAAGAGCGTGCCGCGCGCCGAGCTCGACGAGGCCATCGCCGCCGCCTACGCCGGCGCCGGCGGCAACGCCTCGCAGGTGGCCGACGAGTTCGACGCCGACCTCGACCTGACCAAGCTGCTGCAGGACGTGCCGGCCATCGAGGACCTGCTCGAGTCGTCCGACGACGCGCCGGTGATCCGCATGATCAACGCCCTGCTGACCCAGGCGCTGCGCGACGGCGCCTCGGACATCCACATCGAACCGTTCGAGCAGACCTCGGTGGTGCGCTTCCGCGTCGACGGCAGCCTGCGCGACGTGGTGCGCCCGCGCAAGGCGATCCACGGCTCGCTGATCTCGCGCATCAAGATCATGGCCCAGTTGGACATCGCCGAGAAGCGCCTGCCGCAGGACGGCCGCATCACCCTGCGCATCGGCGGCAAGCCGGTCGACGTGCGCGTCTCGACCCTGCCGACCGGCCACGGCGAGCGCGCCGTGCTGCGCCTGCTCGACAAGGAGGCCGGCCGGCTCGACCTGCAACACCTCGGCATGGGCGCCGACATGCTGCCGCAGTTCGACCGCCTGATCAAGCAGCCGCACGGCATCGTGCTGGTCACCGGGCCGACCGGCTCGGGCAAGACCACCACGCTGTACGCCGCGCTGTCGCTGCTCAACGCGACCACCACCAACATCATGACGGTGGAGGACCCGATCGAGTACGACCTGGCCGGCGTCGGCCAGACCCAGGTCAACGCCCGCATCGACATGACGTTCGCCAAGGCGCTGCGCGCCATTTTGCGGCAGGACCCGGACGTCATCATGATCGGCGAGATCCGCGACCTGGAGACGGCGCAGATCGCCGTGCAGGCCTCGCTCACCGGCCACCTGGTGCTGGCCACGCTGCACACCAACGACGCCGCCGCCGCCGTCACCCGCCTGCTCGACATGGGCATCGAACCGTTCCTGCTGTCGTCCTCGCTGCTCGGCGTGCTGGCGCAGCGCCTGGTGCGCAAGCTGTGCGGCTCTTGTAAAACCTTCGACGGCACGCACTGGCAGGCGGTTGGCTGCGAGCACTGCGGCCACACCGGCTACCAGGGCCGGGTCGGCGTCTACGAGCTGCTCGAGACCACCGAACAGATCCGCGCGCAGATCCACAACCGCGCCTCCGAGGCCGAGGTCAAGGCGGCCGCCGTGCGCGGCGGCATGCGCACCATGCGCGAGGACGGCGAACGCTGGCTGCGCGACGGCACCACCACGCCGGCCGAGATGCTGCGCGTGACCAAAGACTAGGCCGACCACCATGCCCGCATTCCGCTACGAGGCCGTCGACGACGGCGGCGCCACCAAGAAGGGCGTGCTCAACGCCGACAGCGCGCGCGCCGCGCGCGCCGAGCTGCGCGGCCAGGGCCTGCTGCCGCTCAAGGTCGACGCCATCGCCGCCCAGCTCGACGCCGCCGGCGTGGCCAAGAGCCGCGCCTTCGGCGAGCGCCTGTCGACCACCGAGCTGGCGCTGTTCACGCGCCAGCTGGCCAGCCTGCTGGAGGCCGGCCTGCCGCTCGAGCAGGCCTTTTCGGCCCTGCTGGAACAGGCCGAACGGCCGTATGTGCGCGACCTGATCGCCTCGGTGCGCTCCGAGGTGATCGGCGGCGCCGCCCTGTCGGACGTGCTGTCGCGCCACCCGCGCGACTTCGCCGAGATCTACCGCGCGCTGGTCGCCTCGGGCGAGCAGATCGGCCACTTGTCGCGCGTGCTGTCGCGCCTGGCCGACTACATCGAACGGCGCAACGCGCTGGTGCAGAAGGTCAAGCTGGCCTTCACCTATCCGGCCATCGTCACCGTGGTGGCCTTCTCCATCGTCATCTTCCTGCTCACCTACGTGGTGCCGCAGATCGTCTCGGTGTTCGCCAACACCAAGCAGAAGCTGCCGCTGCTGACCACGCTGATGCTGGCCGTGTCCGACTTCGTGCGCAGCTACGGCCTGCTGGCGCTGGTGCTGCTGGTGGCGGCCTGGTTCGGCTGGCGCCGCGCCCTGACCGACCCGGCGCTCAAGCTGCGCTGGCACACCTGGCTGTTGACGGCTCCGCTGTACGGCAAGTTCGAGCGCAGCCTGAACACGGCGCGCTTCGCCAGCACCCTGGCCATCACCACCGGCTCCGGCGTGCCGATCCTGCGCGCCCTGCAGACCAGCCGCGACACGCTGTCCAACGTCGCCCTGCAGCGCCTGGTCGACGACGCCAGCGACAACGTGCGCGAGGGCGTCAGCCTGGCGCGCGCCCTGTCCGAACAAAAGCATTTTCCGCCGATGCTGATCCACATGATCCGCGCCGGCGAGATCACCGGCGAGCTGCCGGCCATGCTCGACCGCGCCGCCAGCGCGCAGGAGCAGGACCTCGAGCGGCGCACGCTGACCATCGCCGGCCTGCTCGAGCCGGCGCTGATCCTGGCGATGGGCGTGGTGGTGCTGCTGATCGTGCTGGCGGTGCTGATGCCTATCATTGAAATCAACCAGCTGGTGCGCTAGCAAGGAAAGCCCGAACGATGAAACGACTCCCCCTCTTCTGCACCGTGCTGGCGCTGGCCGCCCTGTCGGCCTCGCTGGCCTACTGGGCGCTGCAATGGTTCAAGCCGCCGCAGCGGACGATCGCCGCGCCGCCCGCCCAGGTCGCCGCCGGCCCGGCGCCGGAGGCCGCGCGCGGCCTGTTCGGCGGCCAGGTGGCGCTGGCCACCGTTAGCAACTACCAGCTCAAGGGCGTGGTGGCGGCCGCCGACGGCCGTGGCAGCGCTGCCATCCTGGCGGTCGACGGCAAGCCCGCCGAGGCGCTGGCGGTGGGGCGCGAGGTGGCGCCCGGCGTCGTCGTCAAGGAGATCCACGCCAAGCACGTGCTGCTGTCCGAGGGCGGCGTGATCAAGCGCATCGAGCTGGCCAGCGACGGCGGGGCCGGCGCCGGCGTGCCGGCCTCGCCGCTGCCGGCGCAGGGCGGCCAGCCCGGCGCGGCCGACAACGTCGGCGGCGTCAACCCGCCGCCATCGCCGCCGCCACGCATGAGCGCCTCGCCCACCACGCTGGGCCCGCCCGACCGCCAGTAGGCGGCGATCCGCCAGCGCGCGACCTTGACCGACCGTCGCCAGCCCCGCCGCAATCGAGCCGCGCGCGCCATGTGCCGCCGCGCGCGCCGCCTGCCTTGCGCGCCCAGCGCGCCCTGGGCAGCCGCCCCATCCGTGCAACCTAGCGAGCCCGCCGCATGAAGTCCATTCCGATTCCTTTCCTGATCCGTCCGGCGCGCGCGCTGCTGCTGTTGTTGTGCGCCGTCGGCGCCGCCGCCGGAGCCGCCACAAACAATGCGACCAAGGCGCCCGCCGCCGCCAACGCCACCGCCAACGCCGCCGCCACCGCCACCGCCACCGCCACCGCCACCGCCGCCAACGCCGCCATACCCGCCGCCGACCCGGCCTACGCGCCGCGCCTGCGGCCCAAGGTGGCGCTGGTGCTGTCGGGCGGCGGCGCGCGCGGCTTCGCCCACATCGGCGTGCTGCGCGTGCTGCAGGAGTTGCGCGTGCCGGTCGACTTCGTGGTCGGCACCAGCATGGGCAGCGTGGTCGGCGGCGCCTACGCCGCCGGCAGCTCGGTCGAGCAGCTTGAACAACTGGTGCGGCGCACCGACTGGGTCGGCGTGATCGCCGACCGGCCGCCGCGCGACCAGCTGGCCTACCGCCGCCGCGAGGAGGACACCATGCTGCCCTCGCGCATCGAGTTCAGCGCCAGCATGGCCGGCGTGTCGCTGCCGCCGGCCGCCGCCGGCAACGCCGCGCTGGAGATCGCGCTGAGCGGCGTGCTGCCGGCCGGCGCCCGCGACAAGCCGGTCAACCGCCTGCAACTGCCGTTCCGCTCGGTGGCCTCGGACCTGCTCACCGGCAGCCTGGTCAACCTGGACGACACGCCGCTGTTCCTCACCATGCGCGCCTCGCTGGCGGTGCCCGGCGTGTTCGCCCCGGTGCGGGTCAAGGAGCGCCTGCTGGTCGACGGCGGCCTGGTGCGCAACCTGCCGATCGACGTGGCGCGCGCCATGGGCGCCGACGTCATCATCGCCGTCAACGTCGGCACCCCGCTGGCGCCGGAGAAGGAGCTGGGCAGCGCGATCGGCGTGGCGCAGCAGATGCTGCAGATCCTCACCGAGCAGAACGTGCAGCGCTCGCTCAAGGAGCTCGCCGCCAATGACGTGCTGATCGCGCCCGACCTGAACGGCATCGGCTTCCTCGACTTCGAGCGGCACGACCGCGCCATGCGCGCCGGCGAGGCGGCGGCGCGCGAGATGAGCGCGCGCCTGCTGCAGCTGGCGCTGCCCGAGGCGCAGTACGCCGCCTACGAGCAGCAGCGCCTGGCCGCGCCGGCGCCGGAGGACAAGCCGCTGCCGCTGGTCAGCCTGACCATCGAGCCGGGCCGGCGCATCAACCCGACGGCGCTGGAGGTGGAGACCGGCCTGGTGCTGGGCATGCCGATCACCATCGAGCAGGCGCAACGGGCCGGCGCCTCGCTGTTCGGCCGCGGCGACCTGGCGCGGGTCGAGACCGACGTGGTCGACCAGGACGGCGGCCGCAGCGTGCTGATCCGCCCGATCGAGGCCGAATGGGCGCGCAACCGCCTGCGCGTCGGCCTCGAGCTGGCCAGCGACTTCTCCGACAACAACAGCTTCGCGCTGAAGGTGATGCACGTGCGCAGTTCGCTCAACGACTGGGGCGCCGAGCTGCGCAGCTACGCCGAGATCGGCACCAGGCGCCGCCTCGGCCTGCAGTTCTGGCAGCCGCTGGGGGCCGGCTCGCAGTGGTATCTGGCGCCGTCGGCCGAGTACGGCGCCTACTCGGTCGACCTGTTCGACAAGGGCCGGCGCATCTCGCGGGCCGGCGTCAACTACAACAACGTCGGCCTGGCCTTCGGCCGCCAGCTGGGCAACTGGGGCGACCTGCGCTTCGGCGCGTCCCGCCTCAACGGCAACGTCGGCATCACCGTGCCCGACATCGGCGCGGCCGGCCACGAGCGCGTGCAGCAGGACGTGCAGAGCCTGAGCTTCAATGTCGACACGCTGGACTCGATCGCCTTTCCCAGCCGGGGCACGCTGGTCAGCCTGAACTGGCAGCGCAGCAGCGACGCCAACACCAGCGGCGCCCAGGCGCTGCCGAAGAACGAGCTGAGCCTACAGACGCTGAAGGCCTTCCACACCGGGCGCTGGGCCGGCCACGTCTACGGCGAGTGGTCGCGCAGCGCCAACGGCAACGCGCCCAACAGCCTGGGCGGCTTCCTGCGCCTGTCCGGCACGGCGCCGCTGTCGATCGACGGCAACAGCCTGATGCTGGGGCGGGTGGTCTTCGCGCGCGAGATCGGCGCCATGCCGGCGGCGCTGGGCGGCGTGGTGCGGCTGGGCTTTTCCGCCGAGATCGGCGGCGGCTGGGGCGGCGAGCAGCCGCTGCGCTGGACCAGCATGAAGCAGGCCGGCAGCGCCTTCGTCACCGTCGACACCCGCTTCGGCCCGCTCTACATCGGCGCCGGCAGCACCAAGGGCGCCGGCGGCACCGCCTACCTGTTCCTCGGCCCGATCTGGTGAGGCGGCGCGCGGCGCAGCGCGGTGAAGGCGGCGAACTCCCATGAGCGGAAGCCGACCAGCAGGCTGAAGCCGTCGCGCTCGGCCGGCGCCAGGCGGCGGTCGTTCTGGTGCAGCCGCGCCAGCTCGGCGGCCAGTTGCTGGATCTTCGCCACCAGCTCGCGCGCGCTGGGCTGCGACAGCCGCGCCGGCAGGAACAGCAGGGCCTCGCCGGCGCCGTCGAAGTTGCCGCCGAAGTAGTCGCTGACCACGTGCTGGCGGAAGAACTGCTGCACCGGGCCGTCGGCCAGCCAGCGGAAGGCGTTCGACACGCGCAGGCTGTAGCGGTTCAGCGGCTTGAGTTCGATCAGGCCGAGCCGGTCCAACTCGCTGAGCAGCAGGATCGCCTCCGGCTCGCTCAGCGTATAGGTCTCCAACACCTGCTCCAGGCTCCAGTGGCCCAGGCAGCAGGTGGCCATCAACAGCAGGTGCGGCTTGGCCACCAGCGACTTCTCCTGCGGCAGGGTGAGCGTGTCGGCGTGCGGCGTGGCGTCGGCCGCCGCGCGCAGCACGTCCTCCAGCGCGAGGCCGGCCGCCTTGCAGATCTGCGCCAGCCGCGACAAGGTCATGTCCTGCTGGCCGAACATGCGCTTGACGCTGGACTCGCTCATGGCGATGCGCTCGGCGAGCAGCTTGTAGGTCATGCCGGCGGCGCGCAACTGGCTGCGCAGCACCTGCAGCAACATTTCCGGTGAACTCATTCGGCTCCTTGGTAAAAATGCAAAAAGGTATCGTCACCCGCTACCTAATGTACAGAATTATGCGTCTCGGCACAATCAATTAGTACCCCCGGCAGAAATGGGCGACACTCCGCTCCGACGTCGCCGATGAAGCGACCTCTACCGGAAAAACGCTCACCACTAGGGAAAAATACAATGTCTTCGATGTCCATCCGCTTGTCCGCCGGCCTGATCGCCGGCGCCGCACTGCTCGCCACCGGCGCCGTCGGCGCCGCCGATCTGTCGCCCGGCTATGTCGGCGTCGACATCGGCCTGCGCAACCACTACAGCCTGGACTGCCTGGCCGGCAACGCCTGCGACAAGAACGCCAACCGCAGCGGCAAGCTGTACGCCGGCTACACCCTGGCCAGCGGCCAGCTGCTCGGCAAGGACACCACCCACGCGGTCGAGCTGAGCGTCTACAACGGCGGCACCGCCACCGGCGCCTTCAAGAACGGCAGCGGCGTGCTGCAGCAGGGCGAGGGCAAGCTGGTCGGCGTCGGCGTCGCCAGCGCCGGCTCGATCAAGCTGAGCGAGGAGTGGGCCCTCACCACCCGCCTCGGCGTGGTCTACCAGCGCGGCAAGGTCAACTATTTGAACTACGCGCCCAACACCAGCGTCGGCAGCGACGTGAAGAACCAGTTCGCGCTGACGGCCGGCCTGGGCGTGGCCTACGCGCTGGACAAGAACTGGTCGCTGAAGGCCGACTGGAACTACCTGCCGGTCAAGTTCGGCAAGGCCGATAGCAGCAAGCTGAACACCTTCTCGGTCGGCGCCGCCTACCACTTCTAGGCGCCGGCCCCACCATCACCTGAGAGCGGGCGCCATACCCGGCGCCCGCTGAAGGTCCCCCGCAACGCAACAAGCGCGCCATCGGCGCGCTTGTTGCGTTGTGGCCGGCCCCCGGCCCCTAGCCCTCGTCCTCCGGCGTCAGGCCGGCCTTGGCCAGCGCCCGCTTGGCGGCCTGGCGGGTGCTGCCCGGCGGCTTGGCGTGCGGCCCGGCGCCGCCGGCGCGCGCCTTGGCGGCGATGGCCACCGGGTTGCGCGGCTTTTGCGAGGGTTCGACGCGGAACTGCATCTTCTGCCGCGTCGCCAGTGCCTTGTTGGCCATGCCGCTCCCCCCTTACAAGACGTAGCGCGACAGGTCTTCGTTGACCGCCAGCGCGTCGAGCCGCTCGTTGACATAGGCGGCGTCGATGCTGACCACCTTGCCGCTGGTCTCGCTGGCGGCGAAGGAGACCTCCTCGAGCAGCTTCTCCATCACCGTGTAGAGCCGGCGCGCGCCGATGTTCTCGGTGCGCTCGTTGACCGAGAAGGCGATCTCGGCGAGCCGGGTGATGCCCTCCGGGGTGAACGCCACGGTCACGTCCTCGGTGGCCAGCAGGGCCTCGTACTGCTTGGTCAGGCAGGCGTCGGTGCTGGTCAGGATGCGCTCGAAGTCGGCGATGGCCAGCGACTCGAGCTCGACGCGGATGGGGAAGCGGCCCTGCAGCTCGGGGATCAGGTCGGACGGCTTGGCCAGGTGGAAGGCGCCGGAGGCGATGAACAGGATGTGGTCGGTGCGGATCATGCCGTACTTGGTGTTGACGGTGGTGCCCTCGACCAGCGGCAGCAGGTCGCGCTGCACGCCGGCGCGCGAGACGTCGGCGCCGCCCACCTCGGAGCGCGAGGCGATCTTGTCGATCTCGTCGAGGAAGACGATGCCGTTCTGCTCGACGTTCTGGATCGCCTTCTGCTTCATCTCGTCCTCGTTGATCAGCTTGGCCGCCTCCTCCTCGACGAGGAACTTCATGGCCTCCTTGATCTTCAGCTTGCGCGACTTCTTGCGGCCGCCGCCGATGCCGGAGAACATGGTCTTGATCTGTTCGGTCATCTCCTCCATGCCGGGCGGCGCCATGATCTCCATCTGCGGGCCGGCGTCGGCCAGCTCGAGCTCGATCTCCTTGTCGTCCAGCTCGCCCTGGCGCAGGCGCTTGCGGAAGGTTTGCCGGGTCGTCTCGCCGGGCGCCGGCTCGCCGGCCGCGGCGGCGGTGTTGAAGCCGAAGTCGCGCGCCGGCGGCAGCAGGATGTCGATGACGCGGTCCTCGGCGGCGTCCTCGGCGCGCAGCCGCACCTTGGCCAGCTCGGCCGAGCGGGTCTGCTTGACGCCGATGTCGATCAGGTCGCGGATGATGGTGTCGACGTCGCGGCCGACATAGCCGACCTCGGTGAACTTGGTCGCCTCGATCTTGATGAAGGGGGCGTCGGCCAGCTTGGCCAGGCGGCGCGCGATCTCGGTCTTGCCGACCCCGGTGGGGCCGATCATCAGGATGTTCTTCGGTGTGATCTCGTGGCGCAGCGGCTCGGCCACCTGCTGGCGGCGCCAGCGGTTGCGCAGGGCGATGGCGACGGCGCGCTTGGCCTTGGCTTGGCCGACCACGTGTTTGTCGAGTTCGGCGACGATTTCCAACGGTGTCATGTTCATGGGGCTGCCTGCAAAATGGGTTGTGGTCGGGGCGCTCAGTCCAGCGTTTCGATGATGTGCGACATATTGGTGTAGATGCACAGCTGGCCGGCGATGGTCAACGATTTTTTGACGATGTCGGCCGGCGCCAGTTCCGTGTTCTGCGCCAGCGCGATGGCGGCCGACTGGGCGTAGCTGCCGCCCGAGCCGATGGCGCCGACGCCGTCCTCCGGCTCGAGCACGTCGCCGTTGCCGGTGATCACCAGGGTCGACTCGCTGTCGGCCACCAGCAACATCGCCTCGAGGCGGCGCAACACGCGGTCGGTGCGCCAGTCCTTGGCCAGCTCGACCGAGGCGCGCAGCAGGTTGCCCTGGTGCTTCTCCAGCTTGCCCTCGAAGCGGTCGAGCAGGGTGAAGGCGTCGGCCGTGCCGCCGGCGAAGCCGACCAGCACCTTGCCCTGGTACAGCTTGCGCACCTTGCGCGCCGTGCCCTTCATGACGATGTTGCCCAGCGTCACCTGGCCGTCGCCGCCCAGCGCCACTTGCTTGCCGCGCCGCACGCAGAGGATGGTGGTGCCGTGAAATTGTTCCATAGTTGCCTCTCAGAGAAAACGGATTGCTGCCGATCAGACCGATTTGGGGTTGCCGGCGGCGATTGCAAGGCGTGCGCCGCCGTCGTGTCGAAAAACCAACAAGCCGATGGCTCAATAGCGGTGCGGGTAGATCTTGGCGATGTCGGCGCAGCCGAGCAGGCGCAGCAGCGCCGCCACCGGGTGGTTCAGATCGCGCAGCTCGAGCTTCTTGCCGGCCGCCGCCAGCGCCTGCAGCGCCGCCACCAACTGGTGGGCGGCGCCGAACTCGATGCGCGCCAGGCGCGAACAGTCGAACACCAGGCCGCCACGGCCCTCGGCGTAGCCGCGCACGGCCGCCAGCAGGGCGGCGGCATCGGCGCCGCCGACCAGGGCCGGCAGCACGAAGCGCTCGGCGGCGGCGGCGCTGGGTTGGGGCGCGGCGGTGGCCACCTTGGGCGCCGCCGCGTAGGACGGCGGCGACACCTCGAAGGTGACGCAGTAGTCCATGGCGCACTCCTCGAAGTCCTTTTCGCGGCCCAGCAGCTGCAGCAGTTCGAGCAGCAGCAACCAGGGCGCGGCGCCGTCGTCGCGCTGGCCGACCCGCAGCGGGGCGCGCAGCCGGCCGGCCAGCTCGGCGGCGCCGGTGACCACCAGCTCGCGCCCGCCCGCCTGCAGCGCGCGCAGGGCCGGCAGCAGCAGGGCGCAGCCGGCCGCCGTGGCCGCCTCCAGCCCGCCCAGCTCGAGGCGCAGCGGGCCGCCGCCCTTGGCCAGCGCGGCCAGCCGCTCCAGTTGCGGCGCGAGGCGCTGGTCGAGCGGGCCGGCCAGCACCGCGCCCGGCGCCACGCCGGCCCAGGCGGCGGCCGGCGCCGCCGCGCGCCAGGCCGGCGGCGAGGTCTCGAACACGCTGGCGTAGTCGATCGACAGGTCGTCGAAGCGCTCCTGGCGGCCGCCCAGCTGGTACAGGTCGAACAGCAGCCACCAGACGGTGCGGTCGCGCTGGCCCGGCTCGGCGCCGGCCTGCGCCGCCAGGCTGGCCTGCAGCATCTGCTCGGCCAGCTCGGCCTGGCCGTTGGCGTACAGGATGGCGCTCTCCTCGACCACCGGCGCGCTGTGCGGCGGCGCGGCCGGCAGCTCGGCGCCGCCCAGCAGCGCGGTGCTGTGCTGCTCGAGCAGGGGCAGGGTGGCGCCGTCGCCGGCCCCGGCGCAGCCGTTGGCGGCGCCGGCGGCCGGCCGCGGCCGGCCGCGCCAGGCCGGCTCGGCGTCGGCCTCGGCGAAGATGTCGAGCTCCATGGCCGACTCGATGGCGTCGATCTTCATCGCCGTGGCGCGGGCGATGTCGCGCTGCAGCGCCTGGCTGTTGTGCCGCAGCGCCTCGCTGTCGGCGGCCAGGCGGGCGTCGGGCTCGGCCTCGGCCTCGGCCTTGGCGGCGCCGGCCGCCGGCCTGGCGTTTTTCTTGAAGAGCGAGAACAAGCCCAAGTCTTTCCCCGTCGTTGCGCGGGCGGGAGCGCCGCGCTTCCAGTGTAGCCCAAGGGCGCTTTCTCCCGCACGAAAAAAAAGCACGCCGACCGGGGTCGCGTGCTTTTCTTGTGTGGCCGGGGCGGGCTGCTTAGTCGCCGTACAGCTTTTGCTTCAGTTCGCGGCGCTGCTGCGCCTCCAGCGACAGCGTCGCGGTCGGACGGGCGATCAGGCGCGGGATGCCGATCGGCTCGCCGGTCTCTTCGCACCAGCCGTAGTCGTTGGCGTCGATGGCGGCGATCGATTGCTGCACTTTTTTCAACAGTTTGCGTTCACGGTCGCGGGTGCGCAGTTCCAGTGCGTGCTCTTCCTCGATCGTGGCGCGGTCGGCCGGGTCCGGCACCAGCACGGTTTCGCGCAGATGCTCGGTGGTCTCGCCGGCGTTCTTCAACAATTCTTTTTCAAGGGTTTGCAGCTTCGCCTTGAAGAAAGCCATTTGCGCCGGGTTCATGTAGTCCTTCTCGTCCATCTTGAGAATTTCTTCTTCGGTCAGGACGTGGTCGGTGCCGGCGGGGGTCGATTTATTAGTTTTAGTCATCACTTCGCTTACCTTCGATACGACAGAGTTTTCAAATTGATCAGCGGCGCGGCGCTGTGCCGTCCACTGTACCGGTATCCGCTTTGGCACTGCCGAGCTTGCCGGATGTTCCTCCACTTACTTCTTTGGCAACTTTTTTCGTTTCGTCCTGGTGGGCGCCACTGGCGCCCGCCCGTGCTGGCTGACATGGGGGACCGGCCGCTGCCGGCCTCGGTTGGCGCTTGCGCGCGTCGCGGTCCGCGTCGCCGTCGTTGCCGCCGTGCGGCCGGATCAGGCAGGGCGTCGGCCGCCGATGGGCGCGCCGTTAGCCTGGCTGATTTTGGCACGCTTTGCCGCATATTGCCATCTCGATTTGTTGTCGCGCCGGAAATATGCGGCGGCGGGCAAAGCGATCCTGCCGGTGCGAATGGGGCGGGGCCCCGCAAAACCCGGATAGTTTATACCAAACACTGTTCCAAACCGCGAATAAAGATGTCTTTCGGTAGATTTTTACCAATAAACACCATTTTGCTGCCACGCTCCTCGCTTTCGCCCCATTTGGCGCCCAGGTCGCTGCCCATCAGCTGGTGCACGCCCTGGAACACCACCTTGCGCTCGGCGCCTTGCATCAGCAGCACGCCCTTGTAGCGCAGCATGCGCGGACCGTAGACCTGCACCAGGCCGCCGAGGAACTCGTCGAGGCGGGCGCTGTCGAACGGCCGGCTGCTCTTGAAGACGAAGGCGGCGATCTCGTCGCTGTGGCCGGCGTGGTGGTGGTTGTGGGCGGGGTGGTCGCAAGGCTCGCCGGGGGCGTGGTCGTGGCCCTCGTGGCCGTGTTCGTGCGCATGTTCGTGCGCGTGCGGGTGCTCGTGGTCGTGCACCTGGGCGGCCTCGGTGGCGAGGAAGTCCGGGTCCAGCTCCAGCTTCTCGTTCAGGTTGAAGCCGCGCAGGTCGAGCACCTCGTTCAGCGGCGTGCGGCCGAAGTCGGCCCGGCCGATCGGCGCGCGCGGGTTGATGCGTTTCAGGCGGCGGGTCAGCGCGGCCAGCGTGTCGGCGTCGACCAGGTCGGTCTTCGACAGCAGCAGGCGGTCGGCGAAACCGACCTGGCGCTGGGCCTCCTCGTGCTCGTCGAGCTGGGCCATGGCGTGGCGCGCGTCGACCACGGTGAGCACGGCGTCGAGCATATAGTAGCTGCCCACCTCCTCGTCGACGAAGAAGGTCTGCGCCACCGGGCCGGGGTTGGCCAGGCCGGTGGTCTCGATGACGACGCGGTCGAACTGCAGCTCGCCGGCGGCGCGGCGGCGCGCCAGCCCGGTCAGCGCGACGATCAAGTCGCCGCGCACGGTGCAGCAGATGCAGCCGTTGTTCATCTCGACGATCTGCTCGTTGCTGTCCTTGAGCAGGATCTCGTTGTCGATGTTTTCCTGGCCGAACTCGTTCTCGATGACGGCGATGCGCATGCCATGCGGCTCTTGCAGGATGCGGTTGAGCAGGGTGGTCTTGCCGGCGCCGAGGAAGCCGGTCAGGATGGTGGTTGGAATCAATGCCATGTGCTTGCCGATACAGGTGAGAGGGCGGCGGCGGCCGCTGGCGCGCGCCGAGGCCGAATCCGGTCGATTATGCCGGAATTTCACAAACGGTTGCAAATCGCCCGTTTGAGCGGGGTCAAGCGGCGCCGCCGCGGCCCGCCCTTGTTTGCCGCCTATTTGATCTTGGCGCGCGGATGGGCCTGGTCGTAGACCTGGGCCAGGTGCTGGAAGTCGAGCGCCGTGTAGACCTGGGTCGAGCTGATGCTGGCGTGGCCCAGCATGTCCTGCACGGCGCGCAGGTCGCCCGACGATTGCAGCAGGTGCGAGGCGAAGGAGTGGCGCAGCATGTGCGGGTGGACGTGCACCGGCGCGCCGCTGGCCACGGCGTGGGCCTGCAGGCGCAGCTGCACCACGCGCGGCGAGACGCGCAAGCCGCGCTGGTTGAGGAACAGCGCCGCCGAGCCGTCGGCCGGCGCCGGCCGCACGGCGATCCAGGCGGCCAGCGCGGCCAGCGCGGCGGCGCCGACCGGCACGCGGCGCATCTTGTCGCCCTTGCCGGTGACCACCACCTCGGCGCCGTCGCGGTCCAGCCAGCCCAACGAGGCCGGGCCGGCGGCGTCGGCCTTGCGGTGCTGCAGGTCCAGGCCGCACAGCTCGGCGACCCGCAGGCCGCTCGAATACAACAGCTCGAACATGGCCTGGTCGCACAGCGCGGCCGGCTCGGCGGCGGCGCCGGCGCGCGGCCGGGCCGGCGCCGCCACCAGGTGCACGGCGTCGTCGACCGACAGCGCGCGCGGCAGCGTTTTGGCGCGCTTGGGCGCGCGCACGCCGTCGACCGGATTGGCGGCCAGCGCGCCGTGGCGCCCCAGCCAGTCGAAGAAGCCGCGCCAGCTCGACAGCTTGCGGGCGATCGAGCGCGGCTCCAGTTCGCGCCCGTGCAGTTTGGCGGCCAGCCGGCGGATCTCGGCCTGGCCCAGCGCGGCCCAGGCGGTGTCGCCGCTCAGGGCGGCCAGCTCGCGCAGGTCGCGGCCGTAGGCGGCCAGGGTGTGCCTGGACAGCTTGCGCTGGGTCGCCAGCTGCAGCAGGTAGGCGGCGATCGGTTCCTGCTTGCCGGGCGCGGCGTCCATGGCGGCGGTGTGCGGGGAGGGTGGACTAGGCCAGCAGCGGCGCCAGCGCGGTGCTGCTGGTCTGGCCGATGTGGACCAGGAAGTCGGTGGCCATCAGCGCGGTGAAGCGGGCCGGGTCGGCCGAGCCGAGCACCAGCAGGCCGAAGGCGGCGCCCTTGCTGCCCGGCTTGCGCAGCGGGATCATCACGGTCGAGCTGACGGCGCCCGGCTCGGCCAGCCAGCGCACCGCCTCGAAGTCGTTGTTGTTGCCGCAGTAGGGCGCCTGCAGGCCGCTGGCGAACAGGCGGGCGTCGTCGGAGACGCCGGCGACGAACCACTCGCCGGCGTACAGCGGGTCGGTGTTCCAGATGCGCAGGGTGACCTGGGGCACGTCGAAGCTGTTCTTCAGGCCGTCGACGACGGCGTGCGGCAGCGAGCCGACGTCCTCGGCCTCGAGCAGGACCCGGGTCCACAGGTGGAACTTGTTGGCGATCGCCTCGTTCTCGCTGGCCAGGCGGCGCAGGTCGGCCATGCGCAGCTCGAGCGCCCGGTACTTCTCGCGCATCACTTCCATCTGCCGCTCCTGCAGCGACAGGGTGCGCCCGGTCACCGGGCTGGACAGCTTGATGTCGCCCAGCAGGCCGGCGTGCTCCTCGAAAAATTGCGGATGTTCGGTCAGGTATTGGGCGACGATGTGGGAGTCCAGTGGAGCGGTCATTGAGCGTGTCGTGTGAAAAAATACAAAAGGGGAGGGCCGGCAACAGGCATTTTACCTGAGCGCGGCCGAACTGCTAACCGCGCGCGCCCCGCCGCGGAAATAAAAACGACGCCCGCGGGCGTCGAATGGGCGGCCGGCGCGGCTGCGCCGGCCGGTTTGCCGCCGTCTAGAAGCGGTGGCGCATGCCGATCTGCACGCCCTTGCTCGCCATGCCCGGGCGGGCGGTGAAGCCGCCCGAGGCGCTGGCCGCGCCGATGGCGTACTGGCCGTCGTTCTGGTTCTTGATGTAGGCGACGATCGAGTAGATGTCGGTGCGCTTCGACAGGTTGTAGTCGTAGCCCAGGCCGAACTGGGTGGCGTCGCTGTTGGACGGTCCCTTGTCGTTCTGCCGCACCACCGAGGCCATCACGCGGCCGGCGCCGACGCGGTAGTGGAAGCCCAGCTGGTAGCTGGCCGCGTCGAGGTAGAAGGTGCGCCGCAGCGCGGTGTTGAGCTGGCCGGCCAGCACCGGGCCGAGCGCCGGGCCGAAGTTGGCGAAGGTCGGCGCCAGCGTGTCGGCGGCGAAGCGGATGATCACCGAGTTCTCGTTCTTCTGCTGGTGGTAGCCGGCGAACAGCTTCCAGTTGTCGACCGCGTAGGAGCCGCCGACGGTGGTGGTCACCAGGCCGCGCGCGCCGACCTGGTCGGTGCCGTAGTTGTGCGCCGCGCCCAGGTCCCAGCCGTTGCCGCGGTAGCGCAGGTTGGCGCCCCAGGAGCGCTTGTCCATGCCGACGTAGCCGGACTTCTCGGTGCCGTACAACAGCGACACGCCGATGCCGTTGGGCAGTTCGGCGCGGTACTGCAGCGCCTTGTCGGAGCGGATCGCGATGCCGGCCGTGAGCAGGCCGCCGGTGCCGCCGACGATGCCGCCCCAGCCGGCCGCCGTGCCCGACTCGAACACGTCGGCGTTGTTGAACACCTCGTAGCCCGGCGTGTACATGCGGCCCAGCAGCACGGCGCCGACCGGGGTGACCAGGCCGACCATCGAGGTGCGGTCGAACAGCGCGCCGTTGATGTTGACGTTGGGATTCGGTTGCAGCGCGCCCTGCACGCCGGCCAGCAGCTTGGCCGCCATGGCCGGTCCGCCGGCGGCGGCCGGCACGGTGAAGGCCAGGCCCTTGGTCAGCGCGAAGCCCTGGTTGGTCGACAGGTTGCCGGCCTGTTGCTTGCCGTTGTCGAGCTCGACCCGCGCCTCGAGGTTGAAGATGGCCTTGTAGCCGCCGCCGATATCCTCGGTGCCCTTGAAGCCCAGGCGGGAGCCGTCGGCGATGCCGCTGACCAGCTTGGTACGGGCGTCGTTGCCGCCGTTGTTGACGTACATCAGGCCGGCGTCGGCGATGCCGTAGATCACCACGCTCGATTGCGCGAAGGCCGGGGCGGCGAAACACGCCGCGATGACACCTGCGAGGATTTTTGTATTCATGCTGTCTCCAGTTTTATCTGTTTTCTTTAAAAGCGAACGTCCGTACTAATTCGGCGCATATCGAATATGACATCCTTCCCCCGGCTTGTACAGAACGCCAAACAGCCGGCGGCGCCAAGGTTGCGAAAAAAACACAATTCCATCGGATTCAAACAAAGTGCGTCCTATCCGACCACGCCGGCGCGCGGTGGCGGCGGCGCGACCAAACGCGCAAAAAAAAGCGGACATGGTCGCCCATGTCCGCTTGTCCTCATGCCATCGCGTGGCCGCTGTGGCTTAGAAGTTGTGGTGGATGCCGAGACCGTAGAAGTTGACCGAGGTGTCGACCGTGGTCGAGCCGGCGGCCGGCTGCTTGCGGTTCGACGCTTCGATGTAGACGTAGCTGCGGGCCGACAGGTTGTACTCGTAGCCGAGCGAGATTTCCTTGGTCTTGATCACGCCGTCCGGGGTCTTCTGGCCATAACCGGCGAGGATCTTGCCCGGGCCGGTGGTGTAGTTGGCGCCGATCACCCAGGACTTGGTCTCGCCGTTGACCGGCTTGGTGTGTTCCTGGTCCTGCTTCTGGTAGGAGGCCATCAGTTTCAGGCCGGTCACCGGCACCACCGAGGCGGCCACCGACCAGACCTTGGTCTCGACCGCGTTGCGCTCGTAGGCGGCCATGGCGGCGAACGGACCGTTGTTGTAGGTGCCCGACAGCGAGTACGGGTTGGCGCTGGCGTCGGAACCGACCAGGTACTGGGCCGGGGTGCCGACCGGGTTGCGGCCCTGGATGGCGCTGGCGCTGCCGCCGTTTTCCTTGGTGCCGAGGGTGGCGTTCAGCTGGAAGCCGCTGAAGACAGGGGTGTTGTAGAACAGGGCGTTCGACATGCGGTTGCCCGAGTTGCCGGCAGGGCCGAGCGGGTCGGAACCGGAGCCGAAGGCGGTGGCGTAGCCGGCCACTTGCAGGTCGGTCTGGAAGCCGGCCACGCTAGGCAGGCCGTTCCATGGTTCGAAGGCGGTGATCGACTCTTGGAAGGCGGTCAGGCCGCGGCCCAGGCGCACGGTACCGAAGCCGCCCTGCAGGCCGACCCGGCTCTGGCCCTGGAACAGCGGACGGGTGCCGCTTTCCAGCGTGCCGGTGTCCGGCTCGTAGCGGATTTCCAGTTGGAACAGGGCCTTCAGGCCGTTGCCCAGGTCCTCGACGCCCTTGAAGCCGAGCTTGTTGTTGTCGCGCTTGCCGATGGCGGCGGTGGTGCCGGTCTTCTTGCTCACACCCGCGTCGAGGGTGCCGTAGATCGTCACGGACGATTGTGCCTGCGCACCGGCGAATGCGCCGAGGAGTGCCAGAGCCACTAAAGATTTTTTCATTTGTTATTCCTTTAAAAGTGAATCGTATGAACATCCCAACTAGCCTTCGAGTGCGCAAGCTGCGCCACTCGGATGAGCTGAACCTTAATGTCTGGCCGCCGCAATCACGCTGGATTGGTCGATTACGGGTACTTGTCTTGGTCGAAAGCGGGGCAAAACGGACTTCCTGTTGTATTTTCGAAACGCTTAACAGGCTGTCCAAGCGGGTGTTTTTGGCATTGTTGCCAACACACATGGTGGTCAAAACGCCACGATGGGGCGGCCGCCGCCCGGGGGAATAGTTTGTGTAAGATCAAACACTTAGCGCTTTGTCAGCTTGGCGGAAGCTTGGCCCCCTACACTGGACTGTGAGTTTATCTGGCAGCCTCATCTTGTTTCGTGGCAAGATAAATAAGCACATCGGCCGTCCCAGCCTGCGCAGACAGCGCGGACGCACCGCCCGCTTCATGAATCGGATTCATAGTGAGACGATGGCAAATCGAGAAGAGTTAGGGATCATCCGTGGTGCCCGCGCCGGAGACGCGGGCAGCCAACTGGCGCTGGGCAAGCTGTACCTGTTCGGCGGCGCCAGCCTGCCGCGCAGCATGCCGACGGCCATGCATTGGCTCAACCGCGCCGCCCTGCAGCAGCAGGACGAGGCCTGGCGCCTGATCGGCCACCATATTCCGTTCGAACACGCGCAGCACTGCCTGCCCGCCGCGCTGGGCTGGTACGACCGCGCCTACCAGGAGGGCATCGCGCCGGCCGGGCTGGTGCTGGCCCAGTTGGTGCTCAGCCAGGGCGCCGGGCAGTCCGACGCGCCGCTGCGCGAGCGCGCCCAGCGGGCGCTGGAGGCGGCCGCCCAGTCCGGCTCGGCCGAGGCGCAGTGGTTGCTGGCCAGCCAGCCCAGCCCGCGCGCCAGCCCGGTCGCCGCCGCCATGCCGGCGCCGGCCGATGTTGGCGGCCAGCAATGGCTGACCCGCGCCGCCGACAACGGCGTGCCGGCGGCGCAGTACGCCGTGCTCGAGCAGGCCTGGGAGGAGGAGGACCGCTGCGCCTTCCTGCAGCGCGCCCTGCCGCTGGCGCGCGGGCTGCTGGAGCAGGCCCCGGCCGACGCCGAGGCGGCCCGCGCCGCCGGCTGGCAGCTCGAGGCGCAGCAGGTGGCGCTGCTGGCGCGCTGCGCCCGCGCCCTCGACGACGTCGCCGCCCACGACCCGTTCAGCCAGGGCGAGCTGCACCGCTGCCGCGAGCTGGCCGCCCACGGCGGCGACCGCCGCTCCCAGCTCGAGCTGGGCCTGTGGTTCGCCCGCATGCGCTGCGACGGCGCCCGCCTCAGCTCGGGCATCGCCGCCGTCAACTTCAAGCGCGCCATCCGCTGGCTGACCCAGGCCGGCGAGCAGGGCCTGGCCGAGGCCTGGTTCGCCCTGTCGCGCATCTATATCAAGCCGGAGTTTTCCCAGCGCAGCGTGGTCGAGGCGCAGACCTACCTGGAGCGCGCCGCCGACATGGGCCACAGCGCGGCCCAGCTCGAATGCGGCATCCACGCCTGGCGCACCCGCCGTGGCGACGAGAACAGCGACGTGCGCGCCGCCTACTGGTTGCAGAAGGCCGCCGCCCAGGGCTGCGACGAGGCCGAGGCGGCGCTGGCGCGCATCGCCGCGCCGCAGCAGGGCCCGGGCTGGGCCGCCGAGGTGGTGCCGCTGCTGACGCGCGAGCTGGTCGACTGCCAGCCGCTGCTGGCCGCCCGCATCGAGCTGGCCGCCCTGTTCGGCCTGACCCGCGCCGAGGCCTTGTTGTTGGAAATCAAATCGGCCGACCAGGGCCACTGCCTGGTGGTCGACATCCGCGCCGCCTACGGCCGCAGCAAGCGCCGCCTGATCCTGCTGCGCACCGTGCAGCAGCGGCAGATGCTCGACCGCGTGGTGCGCCTGTTCGAGCGCGTCGACTGCGGCCCGACCGGGCCGGAGGGCAACTACCGGCAGCGCCTGTACCGCCTCAAGACCTGGCTGCCCGAGGCGCCGTCGGACGGCGGCCTGCAGCCGGCCTGAGCCGCGCAGCGGCGGCCGCCGCCGCGCGTTCCTTGGCCCCTGGCCCCTGGCCGCTACAGCGTGATCTCGCCCTCGAACACCGTCACCGCCGGACCGGTCAGCAGCACCGGCTGGCCCGCGCCGGCCCAGGCCACGCTGAGCTGGCCGCCACGGGCGTCGACCCGCACCGGCGAGTCGAGCAGGCCGCGGCGGATGCCGGCCACCACGGCGGCGCAGGCGCCGGTGCCGCAGGCCAGCGTCTCGCCGGCGCCGCGCTCGTAGACGCGCAGCCTGACGTGGCGGCGCCCGAGCACCTGCATGAAGCCGGCGTTGACGCGGCGCGGGAAGCGCGGGTGGTGCTCGATCAGCGGGCCGCTCAGGTCGACCGGCGCCGTCTCGACGTCGTCGACCACCTGCACGGCGTGCGGGTTGCCCATCGACACCACCGACACCAGCACCGTCTCGCGCGCGCCGCCCAGCTCGAGCTCGAGCGGCCACAGCGTGTCGACGCCCTGGGCCGTTCCGGCCAGGCCGTCGGCGTCGAACGGCACCTCGGCCGGCGCCAGCACCGGCGCGCCCATGTCGACGGTGATGCCGCCGTCGGCCTCCAGGCGCGGCGCGATGACGCCGGACTTGGTCTCGACGCGGATGCTGCTCAACTTGGTCAGGCCCTTCTCGGCGACGAACTTGACGAAGGCGCGCGCGCCGTTGCCGCACTGCTCGACCTCGCCGCCGTCGTTGTTGAAGATGCGGTAGCGGAAGTCGCAGCCGGGCAGGGTGGGCTTCTCGACCACCAGGATCTGGTCGGCGCCGATGCCGAAGCGGCGGTCGGCCAGGCGCTGCCATTGCGCCGCGCTCAGCTCGACCTGCTGGTTGATCGCGTCGACGACGATGAAGTCGTTGCCGGCGCCGTGCATCTTGGTGAATTTGAGTTTCATCTAATTGATATGGGCTGGAAAGGGTGGGCGGGGCGCTCAGGGCGCCGGCTTGGCGTACAGCGAGCTCTGGCCGGCCGGCCGCGTCTTGAAGCGCTTGTGGGTCCAGAAATACTCGGCCGGCGCCTCGCGCACGCGCTCCTCGATGAACTCGTTCATGCGGCGGGTGGCGGCGACCATGTCCTCGCCCGGGTAATTGTCCCACACCGGGTAGAACTTGACACGCCAGCCGCGGTAGTTCGGCAGGAAGGTGGCGATCACCGGCATCACCTGGGCGCCGGTGCTGGCGGCGATGCGCGCGGTGGCCGTCAGGGTGGCCGCCTCGACGCCGAAGAAGGGCACGAAGGCGGCGTCCTTCTCGCCGAAGTCCATGTCCGGCAGCATGAAGTAGGGCAGCTTGTCGCGCAGCGCGCGCAGGATCGGCTTGATGCCGTCCTGGCGGGTGAACAGGCGCACCGGCTTGAAGCGCGAGCGGCCCCGGCGCAGCACCTTGTCGAAGGCGGCGTTCTTCTGCTGCACGTACATCGACGAGGCGCTGGCCTGCATGGCGATGGCGACGCCGGCCACGTCGAGGCAGACGAAGTGCGGGCACAGCAGGATGGTCGGCTTTTCCGTCATCGCCGCCACCGGCACTTCGCCGGGCTCGACGGTGATGAGGCGGCGCAGGCGCGCCTCCGAGGCCCACCACAGCACGCCGCGCTCCCACACGCTGCGCGAGTAGGCCTGGAAGTGCTGGCGCGCCAGGCGCACCCGCGCCGCCTCGTCCAGCTCCGGCAGGCACAGGCGCAGGTTGGTCAGCGCGATGTGGCGGCGCGCGCGCAACAGGGCGAACAGGATGGCGCCGACCAGGTCGCCGAAGCGGCCCAGCAGCGGCAGCGGCAGCCAGTGCAGCAGCCACATCAGTCCAAGCATCAGCTTCATGCCGCCCCCCCGTCGTCGTTGCCGGCGGCCGGGGCCGTGGCGGCGGGCGCGCTGGCGCCGGCCGGCACCTTGTAGCGGTTGTAGCTCCAGTAATACTGCCCCGGGCTGCGGGCGATCAGCCGCTCCATCGCCGCGTTGATGGCGCGCGCCTGCTCGGCCGCCGTGCCGTCCAGGCTGGCCTCGAGCGGGACGAAGCGGATCAGGTAGCCGCGGCCGCGCGCCAGCCGCTCGGCGTAGGTGACGATGACGACGGCGTCGCCCATCTGCGCCAGCTTGGCCGGCAGCGTCATGGTGTAGGCGGGGCGGCCGAAGAAGTCGGCCCAGACGCCCTCGCCCTCCTGCGGCACTTGGTCGGGCAGCAGGCCGATCGGCCGGCCCTTCTTCAGCGTCTTGGCCAGGATGCGCACGCCGGACATGTTGGCCGGCGCCAGCAGCAGGTTGTGGCGCGCCCGGGCGCCCTCGATCAGCGGCTTGAGCGCCGCCTTCTTCGGCGGCCGGTACATCACGGTCAGCTCGGTGCGCAGGGCGATCTCCTGCGCGACGATCTCGAAGCAGCCCAGGTGTGGCGTCAAAAAGACGATGCCGCGGCCGGCGTCGAGCGCCTGCTGGACCACGCCCCAGTTCTCGTCGCTGGCGTGGCGCGACACGCGCTCGGGCGCGGCGCACCAGATGAAGGGCAGTTCGACGATGCTTTTACCGGCCTCGGCGATGGCGGCCGGCAGGTAGTCGGCGTAGCCGGCCTGGCGCATGTTGTCGCGCATGCGCCGGCGGTAGGAGGGCGAACCCAGGTAGACCAGCCAGCCCAGCGCGGCGCCCAGCGCGTGCAGGAAAGGCAGGGGGAAGATGGAGAAAAAACGGAAGAGGGATACCAGCATGGGCTTGATTCGTGTAAAGAAGAGGGCGTTCGGCGGTCATTGCCTAGCCAAAATTTTTTTAAGAAGCGTAAAATACCACGTATGCAGTATCCGCTGAGTTAACAGACAACTTGCGAAGCGGAATATAAATATCGCTAAAGCGTCGCAAGCCGTATTGGTTGGCGACAAAACATCTTCACACCAATATAAGGAGCTTGCGATGTCAAACGATTATCTCTTCACCTCAGAATCCGTTTCCGAAGGCCATCCGGACAAGGTCGCCGACCAAATCTCCGACGCCATCCTCGACGCCATCCTGGCGCAGGACCCGAAGGCCCGCGTCGCCGCCGAAACGCTGTGCAACACCGGTCTGGTGGTGCTGGCCGGCGAGATCACCACCTTCGCCAACGTTGATTATATTCAAGTCGCGCGCGAGACCATCAAACGCATCGGCTACGACAACACCGACTACGGCATCGACTACCGCGGTTGCGCCGTGTTGGTCGGCTACGACAAGCAGTCGCCCGACATCGCCCAGGGCGTCGACGAGGGCGCCGGCATCGACCTCGACCAGGGCGCCGGCGACCAGGGCCTGATGTTCGGCTACGCCTGCGACGAGACGGCCGAGCTGATGCCGGCCGCCATCCACTACGCCCACCGCCTGGTCGAGCGCCAGTCGCAGCTGCGCAAGGACGGCCGCCTGCCGTGGCTGCGCCCGGACGCCAAGTCGCAGGTCACGTTGCGCTACGTCAACGGCCGCCCGGTCGCCGTCGACACCGTGGTGCTGTCGACCCAGCACTCGCCGGACATCTCGCACAAGCACATCGAAGAGGCGGTGATCGAGGACATCATCAAACAGGTCATGCCGCGCGAATGGCTGGTCGGCACCCGCTACCTGGTCAACCCGACCGGCCGTTTCGTCATCGGCGGCCCGCAGGGCGACTGCGGCCTGACCGGCCGCAAGATCATCGTCGACACCTACGGCGGCGCCAGCCCGCACGGCGGCGGCGCCTTCTCCGGCAAGGACCCCACCAAGGTCGACCGCTCGGCCGCCTACGCCGCCCGCTACGTCGCCAAGAACGTGGTGGCCGCCGGCCTGGCGCGGCAGTGCCAGGTGCAGGTCAGCTACGCCATCGGCGTGGCCAAGCCGATCAACATCACGGTCTACACCGAGGGCACCGGCGTGATTCCGGACGACAAGATCGCCGCCCTGGTGATGGCGCACTTCGATCTGCGCCCGAAGGGCATCGTGCAGATGCTCGACCTGCTGCGCCCGATCTACCAGAAGACCGCCGCCTACGGCCACTTCGGCCGCGAGGAGCCGGAGTTCACCTGGGAGCGCACCGACAAGGCCGCCATCCTGCGCGACGCCGCCGGCCTCAAGTAATCCAGCCCGCCGTCCGCCGCCGCCGGCCCCCGCCGGCGGCGGCGCCAAGGCAAAGCCGCCCAGCCCAGCGCTGCGCGGCTTTTTTTTCGCCGTGCGCGGGTGGCGCCGTGTCTTTGGCTTGAGCTGAATTGGTTTTGGGCGGGAGCTGCCTATACTGTACTCCACCACCACAACGGATCGGCTTGACCTTGATTCGTATATATACGAAAATGAACTACGCTATCCAGTATTACCTGACCTCGGACCAGGTCAATGTCGCCGGGAAGTGGCTGCGCTCGCTGCGCGACCAGATTGCCAAGGCCAAGATCGCCAAGCGGATTTCTCGTTTTGAGAATGGCAACTTCGGCGACCACAAGCCTTGCCGAGACGGCGTATGGGAGATGCGCGTTGACGAGGGACCTGGCTACCGCGTCTATTAGGCGATCGCCGACAAGCAGGTGGTTCTGCTCCTGTGCGGCGGCGACAAGACAACCCAGGACGCGGACATCGAAGCCGCGATCGAATACTGGAAAGACTGGAAGGAGAGGCAAGAAAATGACGGTGAAGACACAAACTAGCCAGCCGCACGATGAGGTTGTCGCCGACATGCTCCGCTCCGACCCGGAATTTCGAGCCGCGATGATCAACGAGGTGATGCTCGACGGCGACCACGCCGACATGCTGATTCTGCTACGCCAGCTCACCCTCGCGGAGGGCGGTATGAAAGTCATCGCGGAGCGAACCGGCTTGAACGAGACCGCCCTCTATCGTTTGATGTCGGCAAAGGGCAACCCAAGCCTGAAAAATTTCTCCAAGCTGCTAGATTCCCTGAACTTGCAGCTTGCGGTCGTGGCGAAGCGCGAGACTGTCGCCGCCTAGCCCGCCTAGCCCGCCTAGCCCGCCCAGCGCGGCGGCATTTTCTTGCATGCGGCGGCGGCAACGGTGGTAAAATCCTTGCTCCGAGGAGCGTTGCGACGAAATTCCCCATTTCGCCAGGCTCGGAATCTGCAACCGCGCTCACGTTACTTTTTTCTAACTGAAAGGAGGGCGTGATGAACGCCGTACTCAAATCCGCACAAGACTATCTGGTCGCCGACATCTCCCTGGCCCCTTGGGGTGACAAGGAAATCAAGATCGCCGAAACCGAAATGCCCGGCCTGATGGCGATCCGCGAGGAATTCGCCGCCAGCCAGCCGCTCAAGGGCGCGCGCATCACCGGTTCGCTGCACATGACCATCCAGACCGCCGTGTTGATCCAGACCCTGGAAGCGCTCGGCGCCAAGGTGCGCTGGGCCTCGTGCAACATCTACTCGACCCAGGACCACGCCGCCGCCGCCATCGCCGCCGGCGGCACGCCGGTGTTCGCCATCAAGGGCGAGACGCTCGACGAGTACTGGGACTACACCCACCGCATCTTCGACTGGCCGGCCGACGCCGCCGGCAACGCCGTCTACTCGAACATGATCCTCGACGACGGCGGCGACGCCACCCTGCTGCTGCACCTGGGCGCCCGCGCCGAGCAGGACATCGGCGTGCTGGCCAGCCCCGGCTCGGAAGAGGAGATCTGCCTGTTCAACGCCATCAAGCAGCACCTGGCGATCGACCCGGCCTGGTACTCCAAGCGTCTGCCGCAGATCATGGGCGTGACCGAGGAAACCACCACCGGCGTGCACCGCCTGTACCAGATGCATAAAGAAGGCAAGCTGGCCTTCCCGGCCATCAACGTCAACGACTCGGTCACCAAGTCGAAGTTCGACAACCTGTACGGCTGCCGCGAGTCGCTGGTCGACGGCATCAAGCGCGCCACCGACGTGATGATCGCCGGCAAGGTCGCCGTCATCGCCGGCTACGGCGACGTCGGCAAGGGCTCGGCCCAGGCCATGCGCGCCCTGTCGGCCCAGGTCTGGGTCACCGAAATCGACCCGATCTGCGCGCTGCAGGCGGCGATGGAGGGCTACCGCGTGGTCACGATGGAATACGCCGCCGAACACGGCGACATCTTCGTCACCTGCACCGGCAACTACCACATCCTCACCGAGCAGCACATGCTGGCGATGAAGGACCAGGCGATCGTCTGCAACATCGGCCACTTCGACAACGAGATCGACGTCGCCGCGCTGAAGAAGTACACCTGGGAAAACATCAAGCCGCAGGTCGACCATGTGATCTTCCCGTCGGGCAAGCGCATCATCCTGCTGGCCGAGGGCCGCCTGGTCAACCTCGGCTGCGGCACCGGCCACCCGTCCTACGTGATGAGCTCCTCGTTCGCCAACCAGACCATCGCCCAGATCGAGCTGTTCGCCAACACCGCCAACTACCCGGTCGGCGTCTACGTGCTGCCGAAACACCTCGACGAGAAGGTCGCCCGCCTGCAGTTGAAGAAGCTCAACGCCCAGCTGTCGGTGCTGACCGACGAGCAGGCCGCCTACATCGGCGTCAAGCAGGAAGGCCCGTACAAGCCTGAGCACTACCGTTATTAATCTGCGTTAAGCAGCGGGGCCGGCCTTTTCGCGATCGCCGGCCCCAGTTGTATCCGTCACTCCCCATTTTGCAGCGAGTCCCACCCATGCGTTTGGTCCTTACCTGGTTAATCAACGCGGCAGCCCTGCTGGCCGTTCCCTACCTGATGCATTCCGTCGATGTCACGAGCATCGGCGCGGCCCTCGTCGCGGCCCTTTTGCTGGGCCTGGTCAACACCCTGATCCGCCCCGTGCTGCTGCTGCTGACCCTGCCGGTGACGGTGGTCTCGCTCGGCCTGTTCATCTTCGTCATCAACGGCCTGATGTTCTGGCTGGTGGCCCAGCTGGTCAACGGTTTCCATGTCGACAGCTTCTGGTCGGCCATCGGCGGCGCCCTGCTGTACAGCGTGATTTCCTGGTCCCTGTCCACCCTACTTCTGAAGAACGCAGATGGAAACCCCTAATTTCAGTATCGAATTCTTTCCGCCCAAGACGGCGGAGGGCGCCGAGAAGCTGCGCGCCACGCGCGCCCAGCTCTCGCTGCTGCACCCCAAATATTTCTCGGTGACCTTCGGCGCCGGCGGCAGCACCCAGCGCGGCACGCTCGACACGGTGGTGGAAATCCTCGCCGCCGGCGAGCAGGCGGCGCCGCACCTGTCCTGCGTCGGCGGCACGCGCGAGTCGATCCGCGCCATCCTGGCCGAGTTCAAGTCGCACAACATCCGCCGCATCGTCGCCCTGCGCGGCGATTTGCCGAGCGGCTACGGCGCGGCCGGCGAGTTCCGCTACGCCAACGAGCTCGTCGAGTTCATCCGCGCCGAGACGGGCGACTGGTTCCACATCGAGGTGGCCGCCTATCCCGAGGTGCACCCGCAGGCCCGTTCGCCGCAGGACGACCTGCTGGCCTTCGAGCGCAAGGTCAAGGCCGGCGCCGACGCCGCCATCACCCAGTACTTCTACAACGCCGACGCCTACTTCCAGTACGTCGAGCAGGCCCGCAAGCTGGGCATAGCGGTGCCCATCGTGGCCGGCATCATGCCGATCACCAACTACACCCAGCTGATGCGCTTCTCCGACATGTGCGGCGCCGAGATCCCGCGCTGGGTGCGCCTCAAGCTGGCCAGCTTCGGCGACGACAGCGCCTCGATCAAGGCCTTCGGCCTGGACGTGGTGACGGCGCTGTGCCAGCGCCTGCTGGCCGGCGGCGCGCCCGGCCTGCACTTCTACAGCATGAACCAGGCGGCCGCCACCACGGCGCTGTGGCAGCGCCTGGTCTGAGCGCCGGCGCCGCGTGCGCAGGGGCAGACTCCCCGCCTTGGCGTCAGGGTCTGAACGCAGGCGCCGCGTGCGCAGGGTCAGACCCTAGGGTCTGACCCTATTGATCCGCGCTCGGTGACGATGCCGTCGAGCGCGACGTCGTGGCCGTCGCTGGCGAACTCGGCCGCCAGGCAGGCGTAGGCCACGCCCAGCGTGCGCGGGCGCGGCTGGCGCGCCAAGGTGCGGTCGTAGAAGCCGCCGCCGTAGCCGAGCCGGTAGCGGCCGGCGTTGAAGCCCAGGCAGGGCACCAGCAGCGCCGGCGGATAGGGCGCCAGGCGCAGCTCGGCCGGCACCGCCACCCCCATCTTGTCCTTCACCATCGCCTCGCCGATGTCCCACTCGGCGAACTCCAGCGCCGCGTCCCTTCGCAGCACCACCGGCAGCAGCAGGCGCGCGCCCAGCCGCGCCAGCTCGGCGTAGGCGGCCGCCAGGTCCGGCTCGTCGCGCAGCGGCCAGTAGACGCCCAGCGCGCCCGCGCCGCTGCCGCGCCACCAGTCGACCACGTGGGCGCCGATGGCGCCGTCCCAGCGCGCCCGGGTGGCGCCGTCCAGGCCGCGCCGCGCCGCCAGCAGGCGCCGGCGCAAATCGGCCTTTTCATTGAGCGGCGGGGCTGGTGGTGGCTCTGCGGCGCGTGGTATTCTAGGGTCGCTGTTCATGTCCATTGAATTAAGATTTTGTGAGAGTCGCACATTGATGTCCGCTTCGAAATGGTTTGCCGGCGCCGCCATCCTGGCCGCGTGCGCCGTAACATCGCCGGCCCGCGCCGACGACAGTGGAAGCGATAGCCGCAAAGAGGACGACGCCTTCCTGCTGCTGCGCGACGCGGTGCGCCAGGACGACGCCGCCAAGGCCGAGTTCTACGCCGCCCGCCTGGCCAACTACTCGATTCCTTCCTACGTCGACTATTATCGACTCAAATCGCATTTCCGTAGCGCCTCGAGCGAGGAGATCCGCGATTATCTGCGCCGCTACGAGGGCAGCGCCATCGCCGACCGCCTGCGCAACGACTGGCTGCTCGAGCTGGGCCGCAAGCGCGACTGGGCCAACTTCGACGAGCAGCTGCCGCTCTACGTCATCAACGACGACACCCAGGTCAAGTGCTACGCGCTGCAGTCGCGCGCGCTCAAGGGCCAGCGCGTGGCCGGCGAGGCGCGCGCCCTGCTGGTCGCCCCCAACGTCTACGGCGAGGCCTGCGGCGGCCTGATCGCCACCCTGTTCCAGGGCGGCCAGTTCGACCGCAACGACGTGCTGGCCCAGCTGCGCCTGGCCGGCGAGTTCAACGCCACCGGCCAGGGCCGCCGCGCCGCCGTGCTGCTCGACGGCTCCGACAAGAAGATCGCCCAGGCCATCGACCTGCCGGCCATCGCCCTGGCCAAGGGGCCGGGCGCCGGCCACCTCGAGCACGAGATCTACCTGGTGGCCGTCGGCCGCATGGCGCGCACCAGCGTCAAGCTGGCCGTGCTGGCGCTCAACAAGGCGGCGCCCCACCTGACGGCGCAGGAGCAGGCGGTCGGCTGGGGCAACATCGCGCTGTGGTCGTCCTACACCCTGGCCGCCGAGACGGGCGAGTACTGGCGCCGCGCCAACGGCGCGCCGCTGTCGCAGGACGCGCAGCAGTGGAAGACCCGCATCGCCCTGCGCGACGGCGACTGGAAGCTGGTCAAGAGCTGCATCCAGGCGATGCCGGCCGGCCTGCGCGCCGAGCCGGCCTGGGTCTACTGGATGGGCCGCGCCCTGATGGCCGAGGCCGGCAGCACGGCGCCGACGGCCGAGGCGGCCCAGCTGTTCCGCGGCATCGCCGAGCAGTCCAACTTCTACGGCCAGCTGGCCGCCGAGGAGCTGGGCCGGCTCAGCACCATTCCGCTGCCGGGCGCGCCGATCGGCCCGGCCGAGATCGCGCCGATCGCCGCCGACCCCGGCTTCCAACGGGCCCTGAAGTTCTTCGCCATGCGCCTGCGCTTCGAGGGCACGCGCGAGTGGAACTGGGCGCTGCGCAAGTTGAACGAGCGCGAGCACCTGGCCGCCGCCGAGTTCGCCCGCCAGCACAACATCCTCGACCGCATGGTCAACACCTCGGAGCGCACCCGCATCCAGGTCGACTACAGCCAGCGCTTCCCCTCGCCGCACCTCGACATCATGCACCCGACCACCCAGACGCTGGGCCTGGACAAGGCCTGGGTGTACGGCCTGATCCGCCAGGAATCGCGCTTCATCATGGACGCCCAGTCCTCGGTGGGCGCCTCCGGCCTGATGCAGGTGATGCCCTCGACCGGCCGCTGGGTGGCCAAGAAGATCGGCCTGACCGACTTCGTGCAGGAGATGCTGAGCGACGCGCGCACCAACATCCTGCTCGGCGCCAACTACATGAACATGGTGCTGGGCAACATGGACGGCTCGCAGACGCTGGCCACGGCCGCCTACAACGCCGGCCCCGGCCGGCTGCGCTCGTGGCGCGCCACCCTGACCAAGCCGATGGAGGGCGCCGTCTTCGTCGAGGCCATCCCCTATCTGGAGACGCGCACCTACGTGAAGAACGTGATGTCGAACGCGACCTACTACGCCGCCCTGTTCGAGGGCCGGCCGCAGTCGCTCAAGGCGCGCCTGGGCACGGTGGCGCCGAAGGGCTACAGCGAGCAGGAGCAACAGGAGAGCAGTTTCGGCACCCGCTGACGGCGGCGCCCCGGGTTTCGGCGCACAGGAGGACGGCATGGACGATTTGAACGTGGTGGTGATCGGCGGCTCCGGCTTCATCGGCAGCCACCTGGTGGCGCAGCTGGCCGGGGCCGGCGCGCGCGTGTTGGTGCCGAGCCGGCGCTACGAGGATGCCAAGCATCTGATCTTCCTGCCGCGCGTCGAGGTGCGCCAGGCCGACGTGCACGACGACGCCGTGCTGGCCGGGCTGCTGCGCGGCGCCGACGCCGTCGTCAACCTGGTCGGCCTGCTGCACTCGCGCCCCGGCACGCCCTACGGCCCGGACTTCGCCCGCGCCCACGTCGAGCTGCCGCGGCGGATCGCCGCCGCCGCCGTGGCGGCCGGCGTGCCGCGCTACCTGCACATGAGCGCGCTGGGCGCCGGCGCCGACGGGCCGTCGATGTACGCCCGCTCGAAGTGGGACGGCGAGCTGGCGGCGCAGGCGCGGCCGCCGCTGGCGGCCACCATCTTCCGCCCCTCGGTGGTGTTCGGCCCGGGCGACAATTTCTTGAACCTGTTCGCCAAGATGCAGCGCCTGCTGCCCGTGGTGCCGCTGGCCGGCGCCGACGTGCGCTTCGAGCCGGTCTACGTGGGCGACGTGGCGCGCGCCTTCGTCGCCGCGCTGCGCCAGCCGCGCAGCCGTGGCCGGATCTACGAGCTGGGCGGGCCGCAGGTCTACACCCTGGCCCAGCTGGTGCGCCTGGCCGGCCGCTACGGCGGCCACCCGCGCCCCGTCGTCAAGCTGCCCGACGGCCTGGCGCGCTTGCAGGCGCGCTTGTTCGAATGCCTGCCCGGCACGCCGCTGATGAGCCGCGACAACCTCGACTCGATGAAGGTCGACAACGTGGTTGCGCCGGCCACCAGCGCGCTGACCCTGGCCGACCTGGGCATCGGCCCGACCGCGCTGGAGGTGGCGGCGCCGCACTACCTGGGCGCCGTGGCCGACCCGCTCGACGGCTACCGCCGCCGCGCCGGCCGCTAGCCGGCCCGGCCCCCGACCCGGCCCACGGCACCGCCCCAGCGGACCAACGCAGACCAAGCAGACCAACGCAGACCCCAGCACGCTCACCCTCCACGGACGACATATGCAGACCACCCAGCTCGACCCCTCCCTGACCAACGCCCTGGCCGCCGCCCGCCAGCCCGGCCTGACCCTGGTCATCGGCAACAAGAACTACTCGTCCTGGTCGATGCGGCCGTGGGTGGCGATGACCGCCTTCGGCATCCCCTTCCAGGAGGTGCGCGTGCTGCTCGACCAGCCCGACACCGCCAACCTGATCGCCAACTACTCGGCCTGCGGCCGCGTGCCGGTGCTGCTGGCCGGCGAGATGACCATCTGGGACAGCCTGGCGATCTGCGAATACCTGGCCGAGCAGTTCCAGGAGCTGCACCTGTGGCCGCAGGACGTGGCGGCGCGCGCCATGGCGCGCTCCATCTGCGCCGAGATGCACGCCGGCTTCGCCGACCTGCGCGGCGCGATGTCGATGAACATCCGCGCCAGCCACCCCGGCAAGGGCCGCAGCCACGGCGCCCAGGCCGACATCGGCCGCATCAGCGAGATCTGGGAGGAGTGCCTGTCGCGCTTCGGCCACCACCAGTTCCTGTTCGGCGAGTTCTCCATCGCCGACGCCTACTTCGCCCCGGTGGTGCTGCGCTTCCGCACCTACGGCGTGTCGCTGGCGCCGGCGCTGAACGCCTACTGCGAACGGGTGCTGGCCCATCCGGCGGTGGCGCGCTGGGTCGACGAGGCGATGGCCGAGACCGAGACGGCGCCCAAGCACGACGCCGAGATGCCGGAGTAGGCGTGGCGATGCGGATTTATGTGGTGGGCGGCGCGGTGCGCGACGCCCTGCTCGGCGTGCCCTTCCAGGACCACGACTACGTGGTGGTCGGCGCCACCCCGGAGGACATGCTGCGGCTGGGCTACCGCCCGGTCGGCAAGGACTTCCCCGTCTTCCTGCACCCCAGGACGCAGGAGGAGTACGCGCTGGCGCGCACCGAGCGCAAGACCGCGCCCGGCTACCGCGGCTTCGTCTTCCACACCTCGCCCGAGGTGACGCTGGAAGAGGACCTGGTGCGGCGCGACCTGACCATCAACGCCATCGCCCGCGCCGACGACGGCACGCTCTGCGACCCCTTCGGCGGCCAACGCGACATCGAGCAACGGGTGTTCCGCCATGTCTCGGCCGCCTTCGCCGAGGACCCGGTGCGCATCCTGCGCGTGGCCCGCTTCGCCGCCCGCTACCCCGACTTCACGGTGGCGCCGGAGACCAACGCGCTGATGCGCCAGATGGTCGAGCAGGGCGAGGTCGACGCCCTGGTGCCCGAGCGGGTCTGGCAGGAGCTGTCGCGCGGCCTGATGGAGCGGCGCCCCTCGCGCATGCTCGAGGTGCTGCGCGACTGCGGCGCGCTGGCGCGCATCCTGCCGGAACTCGATACACTATGGGGCGTGCCGCAGCCGGAGCTGTATCATCCCGAGATCGACACCGGCGCCCACGTGTTGCAGGTGGTCGACTGCGCCGCCGCCGCCGGCCTGGCGCTGCCGGCCCGCTTCGCCTGTCTGACGCACGACCTGGGCAAGGGCGCCACGCCGGCCGACCAGTGGCCGGCCCACCACGGCCACGAGGGCCTCGGCGTGCCGCTGGTCGAGCGGGTCTGCAAGCGGCTGAAGGTGCCGGGCGAGTGCCGCGACCTGGCGCTGATGACGGCGCGCGAGCACGGCAACGTCGGCCGCGCGCTGGTGTTGCGTCCGGCCACCATGGTCAGCCTGATGGAGCGCTGCGACGCCTTCCGCAAGCCGGCCCGCTTCCGCGAGATGCTGCTGGCCACCGAGTGCGACTCGCGCGGCCGCGCCGGCGCCACCCGCAGCCTGCGCGAGCAGCCCTTTCCGCAACTGGCCCATTTGGAGGCGGCCTTGGCGGCGGCGCGCGGCGTCGACGCCGGCGCCGTCGCCCAGCGCTGCCTGGAGCAGCCGCAGCGCATCCCCGAGCAGGTGCGCCGCGCCCGCGTGGCGGCGGTGCGCCAGGCGCTGGGCGGCGCCGCCGACGACAGCGACGATGGCGCCGACGGCGCCCCGACTAAGTAGAACTACCGTACGAAACGGCGCGCCGCTTGGGATACAATAGGCCGATGTTGCGCCGCACCATCGGCGGCCCGGCCGGCCGCGCGGCGCCGGCGTGCCGCGTCCAGGAGTAGCCAAGTGAACTCGATCGACCTATTTCAAAACCCCTTGCCGCGCTGGTTCAAGCGCAACCCGCGTCCCACCGTGCTGATCAAGGAGCTGCAGGAGCGCGACCGCCGCCGCATGCTCAAGCACTTCCTCGGCCTCGAGCGGGCCGACCGCCTGTTGCGCTTCGGCTCGATGCTGCCCGACGAGCTGGTGAGCGACTACGTCAACCGCATCGACCTCAAGCGCGACATGGTGTTCGGCGTCTACAACCGGGTGTTCCAGCTGGTCGCCGTCGGCCACCTGGCGTTCGCCAAGACCGACCCCGACAAGAGCGCCGTGACCGACAAGGAAAACGTGGCCGAGTTCGGCGTCTCGGTCAGCCGCTCGGTGCGCGGCATGGGCGTGGGCAGCAAGCTGTTCGAGCGCGCCGCCATCCACTGCCGCAACAACGACGTCGACACCCTATACATGCACTGCCTGTCGTCGAACCAGACGATGATGCACATCGCCCGCAAGGCCGGCATGGCGATCCAGCGCGACTACGGCGAGGCCGACGCCTACCTCAAGCTGTCGCCGCCCAATCCGGGCAGCATGTTGCAGGAGGCCGTCGAGGAGCAGTTCGCCACCATCGACTACACGCTCAAGGCCAACACCCGCGCCGCCGTCAAGTGGCTCGACCGGCTGCCCGGCCGCAAGCCCCGCTGAGCAAGCGCACAACCGGGGTCAGTGCCGACATTCGGACAAATTGCTTGTCGGACCGGCGTTAATGCTGAGCTCGTGTCCGAATGTCGGCACTGACCCCGGCGGCTACACCAGCGGCAGCGCCGTGGTGTCCTTGATGCGCTGCAGGGCGAAGCTCGATTTGACATCCAGCACGGCCGGGTGGCGCAGCAGCGTCGCCATCATGAAGCGCGAGAAGTGGTCCATGTCCTCGACGTGCACGCGCAGCAGGTAGTCCATCTCCCCCGTCATGGCGTAGCAGGCCACCACCTCGGGCCACTGTTCGACCGAGACGGCGAAGTCGGCCCGCGGCGAGGCCACCGCCGGCGCCGCGCCGAGCGCGCGGGCGTTGCTGTGCGCCGCCGCCTCGCTGTGCTTCTCCAGCCGCACGTTGACGTAGGCCAGCAGGCCCAGGCCGATCTTGTCCGGGTCGAGCAGGGCGACGTACTGGCGGATCACGCCGGCCTCCTCGAGCCGCTTGATGCGGCGCAGGCAGGGCGAGGGCGACAGGCTGACCAGCTCGGCCACGTCCTGGTTGGACAGGCGGCCGTCGGCCTGCAGGATGGCGAGAATCTTGCGGTCCGTTTTATCCAGCGCGATCTTGGTCATGAACACCTCAGAAATTCGAAATCAGGGCAATATTATTGCGCAAAACGGGGTGCGGCGGGAATTGTTTGCAATTTTCTGCCGGCGCGCCGGGTCTATACTGTGCGCATAATAAAACCTGGTACAGCCAAGGAGACAGCCATGCAATTCCAGCCATGGGACAACCCGATGGGCACCGACGGCTTCGAGTTCGTCGAATACGCCGCGCCCGATCCGAAGGCGCTCGGCGCGCTGTTCGAACGCATGGGCTTCACCGCCATCGCGCGCCACCGCCACAAGGACGTCACCCTGTACCGCCAGGGCGAGATCAACTTCATCATCAACGCCGAGCAGGACTCCTTCGCCCAGCGCTTCGCCCGCCAGCACGGCCCGTCGGTGTGCGCCATCGCCATCCGCGTCGCCGACGCCGCCCACACGTATAAACGCGCGCTCGAGCTGGGCGCCTGGGGCTTCGACAACCACACCGGGCCGATGGAGCTCAACATTCCGGCCATCAAGGGCGTCGGCGACTCGCTGCTGTACTTCGTCGACCGCTGGCGCGGCAAGGGCGCCGCCGCCGGCGCCGCCCCGGCGCCGGGCGCGATCGGCGACATCAGCATCTACGACGTCGACTTCGTCGCCATCCCCGGCGCCGTCGCCAAGCCGGCCGGCAAGGGCCTGACCTATATCGACCACCTGACCCACAACGTCCACCGTGGCCGCATGAAGGAGTGGGCCGGCTTCTACGAGAGCCTGTTCAACTTCCGCGAGGTGCGCTACTTCGACATCGAGGGCAAGCTGACGGGACTGAAGTCGAAGGCGATGACCTCGCCCTGCGGCAAGATCCGCATCCCCATCAACGAGTCCTCCGACGACAAGTCGCAGATCGCCGAATACCTCGACCAGTACCACGGCGAGGGCATCCAGCACATCGCCCTGGGCAGCGACGACATCTACGCCTCGGTGCAGCAGTTGCGCGACGGCGGCGTCGCCTTCCAGGACACCGTCGAGACCTACTACGAGCTGGTCGAGCGGCGCCTGCCGCACCACGGCGAGAACCTGGCCGAGCTGCGCCGCCTGCGCATCCTGCTCGACGGCCACAGCGCCGAGCACGAGCGCGAGCTGCTGTTGCAGATCTTCACGCAGAACGTGATCGGCCCGATCTTCTTCGAGATCATCCAGCGCAAGGGCGACCAGGGCTTCGGCGAGGGCAATTTCCGCGCCCTGTTCGAGTCCATCGAGCTCGACCAGATCAAGCGCGGCGTGCTGCGGGACCCGGCCACGACGCCGGCCTGAGCGCGCCGGGGGGAGCCGGGCTCGCAAACCAGGGTCAGACCCTAGGGTCTGACCCTTGGTTGGAGTCCTCGGCCCCGAGGTTTGAAGCCGCCAGCAGCGCGCAGAACGCCGCGGCGGCCTTGTGATACCCTGTAAAAAAACACATTTTCCGCTCCGGCGCGCCCACAAGGCGTGTCGGATCGCGCGGTGGGACCGACCCGGCCCGGCCGCGTACCGCAATGAGAATAATGGAGACAACAGCAATGAACGCACCAATCAAGGGCTCGCACCTGGAGCCGGGTCCGCACGCGGACGGCATTTCCCTCGACGACAAGTGGACGCTGCAGCGCGGCCGCGCCTTCATCACCGGCACCCAGGCCCTGATCCGCCTGCCGATGATGCAGCGCGAGCGCGACCTGAAGGCCGGCCTGAACACGGCCGGCTACATCACCGGCTACCGCGGCTCGCCCGTCACCAGCGTCGACATGACGGCGGTGAAGGCGAAGAAACACCTCGACGCCCACCACGTCAAGTTCCACCCCGGCATGAACGAGGACCTCGCCGCCACCGCCGTCTGGGGCACCCAGCAAACCAACCTGTTCAAGGACGCCAAGTACGACGGCGTCTTCTCCATGTGGTACGGCAAGGGCCCCGGCGTCGACCGCTGCGGCGACGTCTTCAAGCACGCCAACAACGCCGGTTCCGCCAAGCACGGCGGCGTGCTGGTGCTGGCCGGCGACGACCACGCCGCCAAGTCCTCGTCGACCGCCCACCAGTCCGACCATATCCTGAACGCCTGCGGCATCCCGGTGCTCTACCCGGCCTCGGTGCAGGAGTACATCGACTACGGCCTGCACGCCTGGGCGATGAGCCGCTACACCGGCCTGTGGGTGTCGATGAAGTGCGTCACCGACATCATCGAGTCCGGCGCCGTGGTCGACTTCGACCCCGACCGCGTGCAGATCGTCATGCCGGACGACTTCGAGCTGCCCGAGGGCGGCCTGAACATCCGCTGGCCCGACACCGTGCTCGACATGGAAGTGCGGATGAACAGCCACAAGTGGTACGCCGCGCTGGCCTACGCCCGCGCCAACAAGCTCAACAAAATCATCTGGGACAGCCCGAAGGCCAAGATCGGCATCATCACCGCCGGCAAGTCGTATTTGGACACGCGGCAGGCGCTGGCCGACCTGGGCATCGACGAGCAGGCCGCCGCCGACATCGGCATCCGCCTCTACAAGATCGGCATGACCTGGCCGCTCGAGGCCGACGGCGTGCACGCCTTCGCCAAGGGCCTCGACGAGATCCTGGTGGTGGAGGAGAAGCGCCAGATCCTCGAGTACGCGCTCAAGGAGGAGCTGTACAACCTGAAGGACGGCGAACGGCCCCGCGTGGTCGGCAAATTCGACGACACCGGCGAGTGGAGCAACAAGCACCGCAGCGGCCACGGCGACTGGCTGCTGCCGGCCACCTACGAGCTGAACCCGGCGCAGATCGCCCGCGCCATCGCCAGCCGCATCTCGCACTACTGCGCCGGCCACCCGGTGGCCCAGCGCGTGCAGGAGCGCATCGCCTTCCTCGAGGCCAAGGAGCTGGTGCTCACCTCGGTGCCGGCCAAGCCGAACCCGCAGACCGACCGCACGCCCTATTTCTGCTCGGGCTGCCCGCACAACAGCTCGACCAAGGTGCCCGAGGGCTCGCGCGCGCTGGCCGGCATCGGCTGCCACTACATGGTGCTGTGGATGGACCGTGAAACCTCGACCTTCACCCACATGGGCGCCGAGGGCGTCACCTGGGTCGGCCAGGCGCCGTTCACCAACGAGAAGCACGTCTTCACCAACCTGGGCGACGGCACCTACTTCCACTCCGGCATCCTGGCGATCCGCGCGGCGGTGGCGGCCAAGGTCAACATCACCTACAAGATCCTGTTCAACGACGCCGTCGCCATGACCGGCGGCCAGGAGTTCGACGGCCCGCTCGACCCCGGCATGATCTCGCGCCAGATCGCCGCCGAGGGCGTCGGCCCGATCATCGTCGTCACCGACGAGCCGGACAAGTACCCGTCCGACTACAAGTGGGCCGAGGGCGTCACCGTGCGCCACCGCAGCGAACTGATGGACGTGCAGCGCGAGCTGCGCGACCAGCCCGGCGTGTCGGCCATGATCTACGACCAGACCTGCGCCTCCGAGAAGCGGCGTCGCCGGAAACGCAACGAATACCCGGACCCGGCCAAGCGCGCCGTCATCAACGAGGCCGTCTGCGAAGGCTGCGGCGACTGCTCGGTGCAGTCGAACTGCCTGTCGGTCGAACCGTTGGAGACGGAACTGGGGCGCAAGCGCCAGATCAACCAGTCGTCCTGCAACAAGGACTTCTCCTGCACCACCGGCTTCTGTCCGAGTTTCGTGACGGTCGAGGGCGGTGCCTTGAAGAAGCCGAAGAAGGCCGCCGCCGGCGACGCCGCCATGCCGGTGCTGCCGATGCCGGCCATTCCGCTGACCACGACGCCGTTCGGCATCCTCATCACCGGCATCGGCGGCACCGGCGTGGTCACCGTCGGCCAAATCCTGGCCATGGCCGCCCACGTCGAGGGCAAGGGCGCGGTGGTGCTGGACATGAGCGGGCTGGCGCAAAAGGGCGGCCCGGTGATGTCGCACGTGCGCCTGGCCGACCGGCAGGCCGATTTGCACTCGACCCGCGTCGGCACCGGCAGCGCCGACCTGGTGATCGGCTGCGACCTGATCGTCACGGCCAGCCGCGACGCCCTGTCGCGCATGGGCGAGGGGCGCACCTTCGCCGCCATCAACTCGACCGGCTCGTCGACCGCCGCCTTCGTCAAGAACCCCGACTGGCAGTTCCCCGACGCCTCCTCGCGCGGCGAGATCATCAAGGCCTGCGGCGACAAGCAGGTCGATTTCGTCGACGCCGGCCAGATCGCCACCGCGCTGATGGGCGACTCCATCGCCACCAATATGTTCATGCTCGGCTACGCCTTCCAGCGCGGCCACGTGCCGCTCAGCGAGGCCTCGATCATCAAGGCGATCGAGTTGAACAACGTCTCGGTCGGCTTCAACAAATCGGCCTTCGCCTGGGGCCGCACGGCGGCGCACGACCTGGCCGCGGTGGTCAAGCTGACCACGCCGGCCAAGGTGATCGAGTTCAAGCGCATCCAGACGCTCGACGACGTCGTCGCCCGCCGCGTCGAACTGCTCACCGCCTACCAGGACGCCGCCTACGCCGGCCAGTACAAGGCCTTGGTCGACCAGGTGCGCGCCGAGGAGGCCAAGCTGGGCAAGGGCAGCCGCCTGGCCGAGGCGGTGGCGCGCTACTTCTACAAGCTGATGGCCTACAAGGACGAGTACGAGGTGGCCCGCTTGTACACCGACGGCGCCTTCCAGCAGAAGATCGCCGGCATGTTCGAGGGCGACATCAAGCTCAAGTTCCACCTGGCGCCGCCGCTGTTTGCCAAGCACGACTCCAACGGCCAGCTGGTCAAGCAGGAGTTCGGCCCGTGGATGATGAAGGCCTTCGGTGTACTGGCCAAGTTCAAGGGCCTGCGCGGCAGCGCCCTCGACGTGTTCGGCTACACCGCCGAGCGCAAGATGGAGCGCGCGCTGATCGTCGAGTACCGCCAGACGGTGGCGGCCCTGCTGCCCAAGCTGACGGCGGACAAGCTGACGCAGGCGGTGGCCATCGCCAGCATTCCCGAGGACATCCGGGGTTATGGCCACGTCAAGGAACGCCACCTGAAGGCCGCCAAGCAGAAGGAGGCGACGCTGATCGCCGCCTTCAACGCGCCGGCGCCGGCGTCGGCGGGTAGCCGCAGCAACGTCGCCTAAGACGCTTGCCGTGAAAGGGGAGGGCGGCCGTTGGCCGCCCTTTTTTCATTCTGCCGCCGCCGCGCCGTGTTGTTCGACGAAGGCGCGCAGGCGCGGGTCGGCGATATGCAGGATCTCGAACAGGCCGAGCGCGCCCAGCGCCGGCAGGGCCTCGACGATGCGTGCGCCGGCCGTCGCCGTGGCGTCCGGCGCCGCGTTGGCGTCCAGCCAGGTGCGGGCGTTGGCGAGGAAGGCGGCGACCGTGCCTTTCCTGATCGTCATGCCCTTGAACTCGCCGCTGTTGATGTCGTCCGGAAGTACGTCTTCTGCCCGCATGGTCCGCATGGTGTTACTCCTTCGCTGTTGAAAACGTCATCATGCGCGCGCCGCGCTGGCCTGGCTTGCGCAAAAATGCCAGAATGTGTCGCATGCAAGCCAAAACCGTCTCCGCCGCCGTTCCCATCCTCGATCCCGCGTTGGCCGACCTTGCCGACGGCCCGGCCGTCATCGCCGTTGTTGCGGCCGCCGCGCCGCGCACCACGCCGACGCACGCCCACGCGCGCGGCCAATTGCTCGGCGCCATCGCCGGACTGCTCAGCATCGACACCGAACAAGAGCGCCTGATCGTGCCCCCCGGCCACGCCATCTGGCTGCCGCCCGGCCACCGCCACAGCCTGCGCGCCCACGGCCCTTGCCAAGCATGGAGCGTGTACGTGGCGCCGCCTGCCTGCGCCGACCTGCCGTCGCTGCCGCAGGTGGTGGCCGTGTCCGGCCTGTTGCGCGAGGCGGTGCTGCGCGCCGCCAGCTGGCGCGCCGCCGATGCCGAAGCCGTCATAGGTGCCCTGGTCGGCTCCGCCGTTCGTTCCGCGTCGTCGCATTCGGCGGCACGCGCGCGCATCGCCGCCGTCATTCTCGACGAAATCGCCAGCCTGCCGCGCCAGCGCCTGACCTTGCCGCTGCCGTCCGAGCGCCGCCTGCTGAAAATCGCCCAGCAACTGGCGGCCGACCCGGCCGATCCGCGCAGCCTGCCGGAATGGGCCGCCTGGGTCGGCATCGCGCCGCGCACGCTGACCCGCCGCTTCGCCCTGGAAACGGGCCTGGCCTTCTCCACCTGGCGCACGCGCGCCCGCCTGATGCGCGCGATCGAACTGCTCGCCGCCGGCGGCGCCGTCACCAGCGTGGCGCTGGAGCTGGGCTACGACAGCCTGAGCGCCTTCATCTCGATGTTCCGCCGCTCGCTGGGCGTGTCGCCCGGAAAATTCAACGCCGCAGCCGAGCCGGCGCCGAGCTGGCCTTGAACTTGCTGGTTTCAATCTCGTGCGAAAGCGCCAGCTTGCGCACTCAGTCATGCCGCGCCGGAGTATAGGTAGGGGGCGCGCGGTTCCAAACCCCTCTGGTAAACCTTCTGCTTTTCCTTCTTTTTTCTTCTCTTTTCCTCTGCTTTGAACTCTTTTTCGTTATGCGGGTCAAAAGAGAAGGAAAGAGAAAAAAGCAGGGCAAAGCAGAGGAGAAAAGAGAATGTTTACCACAGTGTCCGTGCAGCTTCCCCACCCCGTCCTGCTCCAGCTGATTGCGCATCTGGAAAAGCATGGCGGCCCGCAGGATTTATCCGCCGTGATGCTGGCGGCGGTCGAACTGTGGTTGTGTGAGCAGCAGTCTCCGCGCCCGGGCCGGCGGTCGCTCCATGGCTACCAATGGAAATCGCTGTTTCTGCCGGAGGGCACCCGGCTGCGCTCTTGGAGCTATGGCGAACACAATTATGCGGAGGTGGTGGGCGACCAGATCATCCACAACGGGCGCGCCGTCTCGCCCAACCAGTTCGCCCGCTCCTTCGCCCGCAGCAACCGCAATGCCTGGTCCGACCTGTCCGTGCGCCGGCCCGCCGACAAAAAATGGACCGTCGCCAGCCGCTTGCGCCGGGAGCTCGCCTCGGAACAGAGGAGGGCGGAGTTGGCCGCCGCCCCGCTCGCTGTCGCCGTTGTCGCGCCCGCCGCCATCCCGCCGCCAGCGTCCGCCAGCGTGCCGTCCGAGCCGCCCAAGCCCAGGCAAGTGGAGGCCGGGCCGGAATGGAGTCTGCCGGAGCGGCGCAAGTATCGTTTCCGCATGGAAGATATCGCCTACTAGCCGAATGCTAGTGTTGCATTTCATGACAAGTCGATTATTCGCATAAGAAAACATGGAGATATTCGTTCTCCATCTATATAGTTTTTGCTACTGTTGAGTTTTTTGACATGGCGAAGAACCCGATGAAGACGACACACTTGAGATTGAAACCGCTGGCGGCCGGCGTGATCGCGCTGTTGTGCGGCCAGGCGGCCCAGGCGCAGGCGCCAGCGGCCGCCGCCGCCGCTCCCGGCCAGGGCGCCGCCGCCGCGCCGACCGCCGTGGTGGTGACCGGCTCGCGCATCCCCCGCGCCACGCTGGAGGGGCCGTCGGCCGTCACCGTCATCACCGGCGACGAGATCACCAAGCAGGGCTACAAGAACGTCTTCGACGCGCTCAGCAACCAGTCGCAGAACAGCGGCTTCGTCCAGGGCGCCGACTTCGGCAACACCCACACGCCGTCGGCCAACGCCATCAGTCTGCGCGGCCTCGGCCCCAACCACACGCTGATCCTGCTCAACGGCCACCGCATCGCCGATTTCCCCATCGCCTACGAGGGCACGGTCAACTTCACCAACCTGGCCAACATCCCGTCGAGCGTGGTCGAGCGCATCGAGATCCTCAGCGGCGGCGCCTCGGCCATCTACGGCTCGGACGCCATCGCCGGCGTGGTCAACGTGATCCTCAAGAAGCAGGCCGAGGGCATCGACGTCAACCTCAAGGCCGGCTCCACCACCCGTGGCGGCGGCGCCGAGCAGCGCCTGCAGATCACCGGCGGCGGCAGCGTCGACCGGCTCAACGGCCTGTTCAGCCTGGAACTGAGCGAGCGCGAGCCGCTGTGGAGCATGGACCGCGACTTCATGTCGGCCAAGGACGGCCTGCCGACCATCGTGTTGTCGCGCAAGAGCCTGAAGACCGGCAACTACTACGACCTCGGCGACAGCTGCGACGTGCTGGGCGACCTGTACCAGCACAGCACCGTCAAGTACGCCACCAAGAAGGGCAGCTACTGCGCCAGCGCCAAGACGCGGCCGACCTACTGGACCACCCAGACCAAGAACAGCAGCCAGAACTTCTTCGGCAGCCTGAACTACGAGCTGCCCGGCGGCACCGTCCTGTTCGGCGACCTTCTGCTGGCGAGCAACAAGAGCGAGAACAACACGCGCGGCCCGGCGTGGACCTCGGCCTCGACCGCCGGCAACTACTTCCTCAACAAGAACACCGGCGTCTACGAGACCTGGACCAAGTACATCGCGCCGGAGGAGATCGGCGGCGTCGAGCGCTACAACCGCCAATGGCAGGACGTCGCCAGCGCCGTCTCCTTCGGCGCGCGCGGCAAGCTGCCCGGCAGCAGCTGGGCCTACGAGGCCGGCTACAACGCATCGGCCTACCAGAGCAAGAACCACTCGCCGCGCGCGCTGGCCAACATCGACGCCTTCTTCCTCGGCCCCAAGCTGGGCCTCGACGCCAGCGGCGTCAACATCTACGCGCCCGATCCGGCGCGCCTGAGCCGCCGCCTCACGCCGGCCGAGTTCGACAGCATCACCGCCAACTCGGACAGTCGGGACCGCTCCTGGGTCAACAACGTCAGCCTCAACGCCAACGGCGAGCTGTTCCAGCTGCCGGCCGGCGCCGTCAAGCTGGCCGTGCTGGCCGAGGCCGGCCGCCAGGGCTTCCGCCAGACGCCCGACGCGCGCATCAACCAGGGCGTCTTCAACACCGTCGTGCAGTCCGACGAGGTGGCCGGCACGCGCGGCCGCCACGCCGTCGGCGCCGAGGCCAGCGTGCCCCTGCTCGAGCAGCTCAACGCCAACCTGGCCGGCCGCTACGACCGCTACAAGTTCGCCGACCGCAGCGAGGGCAAGCTGGCCTACAACGGCGGCCTCGAATGGCGCCCGGCCAAGTCGCTGCTGGTGCGCGGCAACTACGCCACCAGCTTCCGCGCGCCCGACATGAACTACATCTTCCAGGCGCGCGGCAACGGCTACTACGCCTCGAGCACCGACTACCTGCGCTGCGCCAAGGCCGGCCAGAGCATCGACAACTGCGACTACGCCAACGTCTCGCCCGGCTTCGACTACGTCCAGTACGGCAGCAAGGAGCTCAAGTCGGAGAAGGGCAAGTCCTTCGGCGCCGGCCTGGTCTGGTCGCCCAGCGCCGACTTCGACGTCTCGCTCGACTACTGGAACATCAAGATCGACGACCTGGTCACCAACCTGAGCGCCGACCGCCTGCTGCGCGACGAGGCCGACTGCTACAGCGGCGCCAACGCCAAGGGCTCGCCGACCTGCGTCGACGTCGCCAACCGGGTGATCCGCTACGCCGCCGACGCGCCCTACAAGCCGGGCGAGGTCAAACAGGTGCTGGTCAACCCGATCAACGCCGCCTACCAGGCCGTCAGCGGCATCGACATCGCCTTCAAGTACGCGCTGCGCACCGCCGGCTACGGCCGCTTCGTCTGGTCGGGCAACTTCTCCAAGTCGTTCAGCAAGAAGTCGCGCCAGTTCCCCGGCGACCCGATCAACGACGACCTGGCCGACCTGACCAACAGCGACTGGCCGAACAAGCTCAACACCAGCCTGAACTGGAACATCGGCGACTGGTCGAGTACCCTGTTCCTCAGCCGCTACGGCCGGGTGCCGAACGCGGCCCAGACGGCGCTGCTCAACACCACCACCCGGGTCAACGCCAGCACCGTCTACCGAATCACCCCGCGCACCAGCCTGTCGCTGATCGTCAACAACGTCTTCGACAAGATCAAGACCGACACCAGCGGCGGCTGGCCGAACTACCCGGTGGGTAGCTTCAGCCCGGCCGGACGCCAGGTCTGGCTCGAGTTGAACCACCACTTCGGCTCCTGAGCGTGGTCGCGGCGGCGCCCGCCGGCGGCGCCGCCGCGACTGTATGCGGCGGCCGAATAGGCCCTATAATCTCCGGCGCGCCCGCCCCGTCCCCGCCGCCGGGGCGGCGCTTCTTCCCCCACCCCGCCGGAGCCTTGCCGATGATTCGTTCTGCCCTGCTGTTCGCCCTTGCCGCCGCCGTCGCGCCGGCCCATGCCGCACCCGACCTGAGCACCGCCGCCGAACGCTCCGGCTTCCAGCACACCGGCCGCTACGCCGAGGTGCAGCAACTGTGCGCGCGCTTCCAGCGGGCCTACCCCAAGGCGGTGCGCTGCTTCGAGTTCGGCCGCACGCCGGAGGGCCGCCCGATGCTGGCGCTGGCCGTCTCGCGCACTGGCGCGCTGACGCCGGCCCAGGCCAAGGCGCGCGGCCTGCCGGTGCTGCTGGTGCAGGGCGGCATCCACGCCGGCGAGATCGACGGCAAGGACGCCGGCTTCCTGGCGTTGCGCCAGGCGCTGGACGGCCAGGCCGCGCCCGGCGCCCTGGACAAGCAGGTGCTGCTGTTCGTCCCCGTCTTCAATGTCGACGGCCACGAGCGCTTCGGCCGGTGGAACCGGCCCAACCAGCGCGGCCCGGTCGCCATGGGCTGGCGCACCACGGCGCAGAACTACAACCTGAACCGCGACTATGTGAAGGCCGACGCGCCCGAGATGCGCGCCATGCTGGCCCTGGTCAACGCCTGGGACCCGCTGGCCTACATCGACCTGCACGTCACCGACGGCGCCAAGTTCCAGCCCGACGTGTCGATCCAGGTCGAGCCGGTGCACGGCGGCGACGCCGAGTTGATGCGCTCCGGCGCCGCCCTGCGCGACGCCGTCATGGCCGACCTGAAGCGCGCCGGCTCCGACCCGAAACCGTTCTACATCTCCTTCGCCGTCAACGACGACCCGCAGTCCGGCTTCGAGGACGGCATGGCCGCGCCGCGCTTCTCGACCGGCTACTTCCCGTTGCGCAACCGCTTCGCCATGCTGGTCGAGACCCACTCGTGGAAGGACTACCCGACCCGCGTCGGCATCACCCGCAACACCATCGTCTCGCTGCTGTCGCAGGTGGCCCTGCACGGCCGCGAGTGGCAGGCGCAGACCCGCGCCGCCGACCTGCGCGCCGCCGCCCTGGCCGGCACGGCCGTGCCGCTCAGCTACCAGGCCACCGCCCGCACGACGATGATCGACTTCCCCGGCTACGCCTACACGCGCACCCCGTCCGAGGTGTCCGGCGGCCTGATGACCCACTACGACGAGAGCACGCCGCAGACCTGGCGCGTGCCGCTGCGCGACGAGGTGGTGCCCAAGCTGCTGGCGACGGCGCCGCAAGGCGGCTACCTGGTGCCGGCCGCGCTGGCCGAGCGCGTCGCCGCCCGCCTGCGCCTGCACGGCGTCGAGTTCAAGCTGCTGGCGCGGGCGCCCGGCCCAATCGAGGTGGAGACCTTCCGCGCCGAGCAGGCCAAGTTCGGCGCGCAGTCCTTCGAGGGCCGCCAGGCGCTGGCGCTGCAGGGCGAGTGGAAGAGCGAGCGGCGCGAGGTCGGCGCCGGCGCCTTGTTCGTGCCCATCGCCCAGGCCAAGGCGCGCCTGGTGGTGACCCTGTTCGAGCCGAGCGGCGCCGACTCGCTGCTGGCCTGGGGCGAATTCAACACCGCCTTCGAGCGCAAGGAGTACATGGAGGAGTACGTCGCCGAGGACGTCGCCCGCGAACAGCTGGCGGCCGACCCGGCGCTGGCCGCCGCCTTCCAGAGCAAGCTGGCCGGCGAGCCGGCCTTCGCCGCCAGCCCGGAGGCCCGGCTGGAGTTCTTCGCCCGCCGCCACAGCTCGTGGGACGAGCGCTTCAACCTGTATCCGGTGCTGCGCAGCGCCAAGGCCTGGTAGGCCGGCGGGACGGCGGGGGCGGGCGGCGCGCCAGCCGCCGCGCCCGCCCGGCGCAATCAATGTTATTCTTTGCGCCATGTTTCACCACCGGGACCCCGTTCCCCGCCCGCCATGATCCAGAAAAAAATCCTGCTGCTCAGCGTCTCCGCCGGCGCCGGCCACATGCGCGCGGCCCAGGCCATCGAGGCGCACGCCAACCTGGCCGGCGGCACCGCCGTCGCCACCCACCTCGACGTGATGAACTATGTCAGCGCCGGCTTCCGCAAGCTCTACACCGACTTCTACATCAAGCTGGTCAACAAGGCGCCGGCGCTGTGGGGCTACCTCTACCACGTCACCAACGAGGCCCAGGCCGACAGCTCGATGCAGCGGCTGCGCCGTGGCGTCGAGCGCCTCAACACCCGCGCCCTGCTGCGCGAGGTCGAGGCCTTCCAGCCCGACGCCATCATCTGCACCCACTTCCTGCCGGCCGAGATCCTCTCGCGCGCGCTGCGCCAGGGCCAGCTGACCTGCCCGGTGTGGGTGCAGGTCACCGACTTCGACTTGCACCGCATGTGGGTGCACGAGCACATGAGCGGCTACTTCGCCGCCAACGACGAGGTGGCCTTCCGCATGCGCGACCAGGGCATCGCCGACGCCCGCATCCACGTCACCGGCATCCCCATCATGCCGGCCTTCGCCCAAGCGCCGCCGCGCGCGCAGGCCGCCGCCGCCCTCGGCCTCGACCCGAGCCGCACCACCATCCTGCTGATGGGCGGCGGCGCCGGCTTGGGCAGCCTGGACACCGTCGCCGCGCGCCTGCTGGCGCTGGACGGCGACTTCCAGCTGATCGTCCTGGCCGGCAACAACGCCGCCGCCCTGGCCGCCCTGCGGCAGCTCGCCGCGCGCCACCCCGGCCGCCTGCTGGCACAGGGCTTCACCGACCAGGTCGAGCGGCTGATGGCCTGCGCCGACCTGGTCATCACCAAGCCGGGCGGCCTGACCACCTCCGAATGCCTGGCCATGGGGCTGCCGATGATCGTCAACTCGCCCATCCCCGGCCAGGAGGAGCGCAACGCCGACTTCCTGCTCGAGCAGGGCGTCGCGCTGAAGGCCTTCGACGGCGTCACGCTGGAATACCGCGTGCGCCACCTGCTGGCCAACCCCGCCAAGCTGGCCGAGATGCGCGCCAAGGCCGTCGCCTTGGGCCGCGCCGGCGCCGCCGACGCCGTGCTGGCGCGCGTGCTGGCCGGCGCCGCAGGCGCTGCCACCACCGGGGCCGCCACCACCACCGGGGCCGCCACTGACACCGGGGCCGCCGCAACGGACGCGGGAGTCGCCGCCTGATGGCGGGCGCCAACAAGCCCTGGCAGATCGCCCTGACCGTCGCCTGGGTCGCGCTGCTCGGCCTGTTCTTCGCCCAGGTCGAGATCCAGATCGAGGGCGCCGCCGGCTGGGCCGCCAACCTGCCGACCTGGCGCGTCGAGCACCACTGGCTGCTCGATATCTTCTGGGGCGGCCGGCCGATGACCGGCTATCATGCCTGGGTGTTCCCCTTCGTCGCGCTGTTCTTCCACTTCCCGCTGCTGTTCATGCAGCAGTGGTCGGCGCGGCTGGAGGCGCGCGCGCTGGGCAGTATCATGCTGTTCTGGATCATCGAGGACTACCTGTGGTTCGTCCTCAACCCGGCCTACGGCGTGGCCCGCTTCAACCCCGCGTCCATCGCCTGGCACAAGCACTGGCTGTGGTGCGCGCCGACCGACTACTGGGTCTCGCTGTGCCTTGGCGGCCTGCTGTTGTGGTTCTCTTACAGGAAAAAAATATGAAACGATTGATCCCGCCGCTGCTGCTCGCGCTGGCGACCCTGCTGGCGCCGCGCGCCGCGCTGGCGGCCGCCGCCGCGCCGCCGACCGAACCGGGGGCCGCCGCGCGCGCCGCCTCGGCGTCGGGCGCCGAACTGGCCCCGGCCGCCCGGCCGGCCGACTGGGCCGAGCCGGTCGACCGCGCCGCCAACCTGTACCGCGTCACGCCCGGCCTGTTCCGCAGCGCCGCGCTCGACAGCAAGGACCTGGCGCAGATCCGCGCGCTCGGCGTGCGCACCGTGGTCAGCCTGCGCTCCTTCCACGCCGACACGGCGCTGCTCGAGCACAGCGGCATCCGCGCCGTGCGCGTGCCCATCAACACCTGGGAGGTCGGCGACCGCCACGTCGTCGCCGCGCTGCGCGCCATCCGCGCCGCCGAGCGCGACGGCCCGGTGCTGCTGCACTGCCAGCACGGCGCCGACCGCACCGGCATGATGGTGGCGATGTACCGCATGCTGTACCAGGACTGGAGCCGGGCGCGCGCCGTGGCCGAATTGAAGCAGGGCGGCTACGGCTACCATCCGATGTGGAAGAACATCGAACGCTATCTGGCGCGCGTCGACGTCGACGAGATCCGCCGCCGCGTCGAGGCGCCATGAGAAAGGCAAGCATGACAAGCATAACGAACATGATGAAAACGGCCGCCGCGCTGCTGCTGCCGGCCGCGCTGGCGCAGGCCGCGCCGCCGGATTTGGGGCCGCTGGCCGCCAACAAGGTGGCGCTGCAGGACGTCAGCCAGAGCGGCGTGGCGGGCAAGACCTTCGCCGCCGGCACCGTCATCGCCGCGCCGCTGGCCACGCTGTGCGCGGCGATCCAGGACTACGCCGACTACCCCAGCTTCATGCCCAACGTCGACAAGGTCAAGGTCAGCGCCGGCGCCGGCGGCAGCGCGCTGCTCGACCTGACGCTCAAGCTGCCGATGGGCAAGGTCAAAAAATATCGTCTGCGGATGGAGCCGAAGGCCGGTGCGCAAAGCTGCCGGCTGGCCTGGAAGCTGGTGCCCAGCGAGGGCCTGAAGCCCGACGAGACCATCGCCGACACCAGCGGCCACTGGCAGCTGGCGCCGTTGGCCGCCGACCGCGGCAAGACCGAGGTGCGCTACCTGGTCTACACCGACCCCGGCCCGGTGCCGATCGGCTTCGGCTGGATCGTCGACAGCATGAGCAAGGACAGCATCCCCAAGATGCTCGAAGCGCTGCGCGCCCGCGTCGCGTCGCGTTAGTCGATAGTCACACGGCGGGGTCAGTGCCGACATTTGGACACGAACTCGGCAGTAAGCTGGCGATTCCGCTCGGAGAATTCTTTGATTTCCGACTGGAGCGCGACGGCTTGTGGTTGAGGCCGTGTCCGAATGTCGGCACTGACCCTAATGACTCCCAATGACTAATGACTCTAGCGACTGATGCAAGTCCGCAATCAAACTGGGCGTTTTCTCGCGGTGTGCCAAACCTGAAGGACCTCTACCCGGTCCGAGCTGACGCGGTAGGTCAGCAAGTAATGATGATGGACGATCAGTTCCCTGACGCCGGGCCTGACCTCGCGGCCTATGCCGGGCATCGTCGTCAGCGCTGTTGCCCTGTTGAGGATGCTGGCGGCGAATCGCGCCGCCGCGTCTGGCTTGTCGTTGGAAATGTAGTTGATGATGCGCTCAAGGTCAGCCAAGGCATGCCGACTTCAAGCCAGTTTGAGCTTATGCGCCATGACGGGCGAAGAATGCCTTCACCTCGTCGTCCGATGCGAACTCGCCCCGGTCGGCGGCGAGGATCGCGGCATCCAGGTCGAGTTGTTGTTCGTGGCGCCAATCCAGCCAATCCACATAATGCCGCAGGGCTTCTTCGGCGATCAGCTCGGCCGTTTTCCCCGACGCGGCCGATAATTCGTCGACGGCGTCCCTGAGTTCCTGCGAAATTTTCAGCTCGATTGAAAGCGCTTTGCTCATGGTGTCTCTCCGGCCGGGTATCGAGAAAATTATACGCCCCGGGCGGCGCGCCGGTTTGCGGGCCGGCAGGGCGCCGGCCCGTTGTTGCCGCCGCCGGCCTTACTGCGGCTGCAGCGGGATGGTGCCGAACGCCGCGGTCGGCGTCGCGCACGGCTCCTCGTCGAAGGCGATGTCGCCCAGCGGGTTGGCGACGCCGTCGGCCTTGATGTCGGCAAAGCCGAACAGCTCGCGGTCCATCAGGTGGCTCGGCACCACCGTCGACAGCGCCGAGAAGATGCTCTCGACGCGGCCGGGGAACTTCTTCTCCCAGTCGCGCATCAGGGCCTTGATGTGCTTGCGCTGCAGGTTCTCCTGCGAACCGCACAGGTTGCACGGGATGATGGGGAAGCCCTTGACGGCGGCGTAGCGCTCGCTGTCCTCCTCCTTCACATAGGCCATCGGCCGGATCACCACGTGCTTGCCGTCGTCCGACACCAGCTTGGCCGGCATGCCCTTGAGCTTGCCGCCGAAGAACATGTTGAGGAAGAAGGTCTCGAGGATGTCGTCGCGGTGGTGGCCCAGCGCGATCTTGGTCGCGCCCAGCTCGTCGGCGACGCGGTACAAAATGCCACGGCGCAGGCGCGAGCACAGCGAGCAGGTGGTCTTGCCCTCGGGGATCAGGCGCTTGACGATGCTGTAGGTGTCCTGGTTCTCGATGTGGAAGGCGACGCCCAGCTCGGTCAGGTAGCTTGGCAGGATGTGCTCGGGGAAGCCCGGCTGCTTCTGGTCCAGGTTGACGGCGACGATCTCGAAGTTGATCGGCGCGCGCTCGCGCAGCGTCATCAGAATGTCGAGCAGGGCGTAGCTGTCCTTGCCGCCGGACAGGCAGACCATCACCTTGTCGCCGTCCTCGATCATGTTGAAGTCGCCGATCGCCTGGCCGACCAGGCGGCACAGCCGCTTGTGCAGCTTGTTGTTCTCCAGCGCCGTCTTCTCCATCGACTTGACGCTGGCGGCCGGCGCGGCCGGCACGGCGGCGCCGTTCAGGTTCTCGATGACGGCGTTCATACGCTGTCCTTGATCTGGAACACCTCGACGCCGACGCCTTCGCAGTCGGGGTAGACGTCCGGCTTCATGGTCGAGACGCGGGCGGCGCGCACGCGCGGATGGGCCAGCATGGCGCGCACCACGTCGTCGCACAGGCTTTCCTGCAGCTGCACGTGGCCCTGGGCCATGCGCTTGGCGATGGTCTCGCGCATGAAGTCGTAGTCGACCACCTCGTCGAGCTGGTCGTCCTTCGGCGTCGACACGGCCAGCGGGATGTACAGGTCGACGTTGATCAGGACGCGCTGCTCGCCCTTCTTCTCGAAGTCGTGTACGCCGATGTTGATCAGCACTTCGTAGTTGCGCAGGAACAGGCGGCGGCAGTCGGACAGGCGGGGGTGGTACAGGGCGGACAACATGGTTTTACCTTCTTTCGGGGGTGCGGATACGGTTGGATTCGGTGACAACGTTGTGGCGCGGCTCAGGTCAGAAACATCACGTCGCGCGCCAGCGGCGTCAGGTGCTGGCCGCCGTCGACCAGCAGCGTGGTGCCGGTCAGCGCGCCCGCGCCGGCCACGTAGAGCACGGCGGCGGCGATGTCCTGCGGCGTGCTGGAGCGGCCCAGCGGGGTGCGCCGGTGCGCCGCCGCGAACTGCTCCTCGGTCTGCTCGCCGGAGACCAGGCTGATGCCCGGCGCGATGCCGACCACCCGCACGGTCGGCGCCAGCGCCTGGGCCAGCAGGGTGGTGGCGGTGTGCAGCGCCGCCTTGGACAGCGTGTACGACAAAAAATCAGGATTGAGATTGTACAGTTTTTGGTCGAGCAGGTTGATGACCACGGCCTGCCGGCCGGCCGGCGTGGCCGCGTGCAGGGCCTGCGCCAGCAGGATGGGCGCGCTCAGGTTGGCGCGCATGTGCTGGTCCAGCCGCGCCGGGGTGAAGTCGGCCGCGCTGTCGTAGTCGAACAGCGAGGCGTTGTTGACCACGCAGGAGACGGGGCCCAGCGCGGCGGCGGCGCGCGGCAGCAGTTGGCGCACGGCGTCCTCGTCGGCCAGCTCGCACTGCAGGGCGACGCCGCGCCGGCCCAGCGCGGCGATGGCGGCCACCACCTCGGCCGCCTCGGCCCCGGCGTGGCGGTAGTGCACCGCCACGTCCCAGCCGGCGCCCGCCAGGGCCAGCGCGATGGCGCGGCCGATGCGCCGTCCGGCGCCGGTCACCAGTGCCACTGGCACCGGTGACCCCAGTGCCACTGGCACCGGTGACCCCAGTGCCACCGGCGCGCCGTCCGGCGCCGCGCCGGGGGTGGATTGTTCTGTTGCTGTCGTCATGTATCTGGTCTTTTCCTGGTTGGCGGGCGGCGCCGCTGGCGGTCGGGCGCGCCGATTGGCTACAATGCCGGTATGTCCCTACCCGCACCCACCCCCGACGCGCTGGCCGCGTCCCACGCCCTGCAGCACCTGATCGCCGCCGAGATCGAGCGGCACGCAGGCGCCATTTCCTTCGCCCGCTTCATGGAGCTGGCCCTGTACGCGCCCGATCTGGGCTACTACAGCGGCGGCGCCGCGAAACTGGGCAAAGATGGCGATTTTACAACCGCGCCCGAGATGAGCACCCTGTTCGGGGCCACGCTGGCGCATGTCGCAGCCGCTATTATGGCGCAAAGCGCGCCACGGATTCTCGAATTCGGCGCCGGCACCGGCAAGCTGGCGCACGACATCCTGACGGAACTGGCCGCCGCCGGCGTCGCCGTCGAGCAGTACGCCATCGTCGAGCTGTCCGGCGAGCTGCGCGCCCGCCAGCAGCTGGCGTTGGCCGCCTTCCCGCAGGTGCTCTGGCTGGACGACTTCCCGCCGGCCTTCTCCGGCGTGGTGCTGGGCAACGAGGTGCTCGACGCCATGCCGGTGCAGCTGGTCAGCAAGCACCCGGACGGCTGGCGCGAGCTGCAGGTGACGGTGCGCGAGGGCGCCTTCGGCTGGCTCGAGGTGGCCGCCGACGCCGCCCTGGCGGCGCAGGTCGCGCGGCAGATCCCGGCGCACGAGGAGCTGCCGGTCGGCTACGTCACTGAGGTGCACGGCCTGGCCTGCGGCTTCATGGCCTCGCTGGCGCGCATGCTGCTGGCCGGCGACGGCGGCGCGGCGCTGCTGTTCGACTACGGCTTCCCGGCGCACGAGTACTACCTGGGCCAGCGCGCCGCCGGCACGCTGATGTGCCACTACCGCCACCACGCCCACGCCGACCCCTTCTACCTGCCCGGCCTGCAGGACATCACCGCCCACGTCGACTTCACGGCGATGGCGCTGGCGGCGCAGGACGCCGGCCTGGACGTGCTGGCCTATATGAACCAGGCCGGCTTCCTGGTCGGCGCCGGCATCGGCGAGCTGCTGCTGCGCACCGACCCGGCCGACGCGCGCCGCTACCTGCCGCAGGCCAACGCGCTGCACAAGCTGGTCTCGCCGGCCGAGATGGGCGAGCTGTTCAAGGTGCTGGCGGTGGGGCGGGGCGTCGAACTGCCGGCCGCGCTGCTGGCGGCCGACCGCAGCCATCGTTTGTGAAAGAAAAGCATCATTGTCAGAATGGCCATGACATGGCGCAGTTCGACTTTGCGTTTTGCCGGCCGGGATCGGCTATGATGGTCGGATCGCGGCGCGCTCGTTAAACTAAATGGACCGATGGGAAAGATACACACTCACTATGACAACCTGAAGGTGTCGCGCATGGCGCCGCAGGAAGTCATACGTGCCGCCTACAAGGCGCTCAGCCAAAAATACCATCCGGACAAGAATCCGGGGGATGAGAAGGCTGCGCGCATCATGGCCATCCTCAACAGCGCCTACGGCACCCTGTCCGACCAGCAGCGCCGCAAGGAGCACGACGAGTGGATCGCCGCCGAGGAGTGGGAGATCGAGTGGCTCGAGAGCACCCGCCAGGAGGAGGGCCGCCATCGCGGCGGCGGCGGCGGCGACGGCCCGGCGCAGGCCTGGGCCGACGACGACGAGGCGCGCATGCCGCGGCCGCGGCGGCGCAACTGGCCGTGGTGGCTCGGCCTGGCCGTCTGCCTGGGCCTGGGCTGGACCGGCGGCGCGCTGATGGTGGCCGAGCCGCGCCAGGTGGCCACCTTGCTGGCCTCGGCCTGGGACGGCAAGGCCGAGCCGGCCGGCGGCGCCCGCGCCGAGGGCCGCGCCGAGCCGTCCGCGCGGCCCGAGCCGCGCCTCGAGCCGAAGGCCGAGGCGCCGCCCGACGGCTGGGCCGTGGCCAAACCCTATTCGGCCGAGGCCAGCACGACCAAGATGGCGCCGATCAAGGTGGTGGCGCTGTCGCAGATCGTGCTGCCGGGCGCGGCGGCCGACTGCGAGGCGCCCAGCCAAACGCTGATGTCGCCCAACGGCGAACCCTGGCCGACCCGCTCCGGCTACATCGATGGATTTCCTGTTGGTAACAAGGGCGAGGACATGCAGCTGACCCTGGACAACGCCGGCAACGCCTCGGCCGTCTTCATCAAGGTCTACGACATGGAGCGCCACTCGAACGTGCGCTACGCCTTCGTGCAGGCGCACGACAAGCTGGTGGTCGACCAGCTCGCCAGCGGCAAGTACGAGATCCGCTACCAGAACCTCGACGTCGGCGCCGAGCAGGCCGGCTGCGAGGGCCAGCGCAAGACCGCCACCGCCAGCAACTGAGGCGCCCCGCCTTGGCGCGTGCCTTGGCCCGAATTGCACGCAGCACCCCGCAAGCCGATCCGCCACGGCCGGGGTCTGACCCCGTACGGGGTCAGACCCCTTGCTTGCGGGGCGGCTTTGCCGTCGCCGGCGCCGCCCGGGCGCGCTAGAACTCCTCCCACTCCGACTCGGCGCTGGCCTTCGGCTTGAGCTTGGGCTTGGCCGCCGCGGCGGGCGGCGCCGCCGGCCTGGCCGTGGCCTTGGCCGGCAGCGGCCGGGCCGCCGCCGCCACGCTCAGCGGCACCTGCGCCGGCGCGGCGCGGGGCGCCAGTTGCGGCGCCGCGTCGCCCTGGCCGTCGGCCAGCTTGAAGATGCTGACCGAGCGCGACAGCGTGCCGGCCTCGTCGAGCATGCTCTGCGCGGCGGCGGCGGCCTGCTCGACCAGCGCCGCGTTCTGCTGGGTCATCTCGTCCATCTGCGCGATGGCCTGGTTGACCTGTTCGATGCCCAGGCTCTGCTCCTGGCTGGCCGAGGTGATCTCGGCCATGATGTCGGCCACCTGCTTGACCGAGGTGACGATCAGGTCCATGGTCTGGCCGGCCTCGTCGACCAGCGCGCCGCCGCCGTCGACCTTGGCCACCGAGTCGTCGATCAGGCCCTTGATCTCCTTGGCCGCCGTGGCCGAGCGCTGCGCCAGGCCGCGCACCTCGGCGGCCACCACGGCGAAGCCGCGGCCCTGCTCGCCGGCGCGGGCCGCCTCGACGGCGGCGTTCAGCGCCAGGATGTTGGTCTGGAAGGCGATGCCGTCGATGACGCCGATGATGTCGGCGATCTTGCGCGAGCTGTCCTTGATCGAGCCCATGGTCTGCACCACCTGGGCCACCACCGCGCCGCCGCGCAGCGCCACCGAGGAGGCCGAAATCACCAGCTGGTTGGCCTGGCGCGCGTTGTCGGCGTTCTGCTTGACGGTGCCGGTCAGCTGCTCCATCGAGCTGGCGGTCTGCTCCAGCGAGCTGGCCTGCGACTCGGTGCGGCCCGACAGGTCCAGGTTGCCCGAGGCGATCTGGCCGGAGGCGGTGGCGATCGTCGCCGTGCTCTGGCGCACCTCGCCGACGGTGCGCGCCAGGCTGGCGTTCATCTCGCGCAGCGCGCCCAGCAGCAGGCCGGTCTCGTCGTTCGAGCGCACCTCGATGCGGGTGGTCAGGTCGCCGGCGGCGACCGACTGGGCGATCGCCACCGCCTCGTTGAGCGGGCCGGTGATCGAGGCGGTGATCCAGTAGGCCAGCGCGGCCGACACCAGCAGCGCCGCCACCCCCATGGCGATCATCATGCGGCGCGAGAAGTCGATGTCGCCGGTGGCCTGGCGGCCGCCGCCCTCGATGTCGGCCTTCTGCTGCGCCACCATCGCCTGGGTCAGCTCGAGCAGGGCGTCGAGCGCCGGGAAGGTCTCGCTGTTCATCAGCGCGGCGGCCTTCTCCTTGTCGTCGGCCTCGACCAGGTCGGCCACCTTCAGGAAGGAGCTGGTGTAGGCGGCGCGCGCGGCGGCGATTCTGGCCAGCAGCGCCCGCTCGCCCGGCGAGTCGGTCAGCTTGTCGAGCGTGGCCAGGGCGGCGTCGATGGCCTTCTTGTCCTGGTCGATCCGTTCGTAGCTCTTGGCGCGCAGGCCCTTGTCGTCGACGATGAACAGGGCCAGCGTGCGGCGCGCGTCCTCGCGCGCGGCCGAGTCGATGGTCTCGGCGGCCGAGGCGCTGGGCCAGTCGCGCTCGACGATGGCCTTGGTGCTGCCGCCGATCGAGCCGAAGCGGCCGATGCTGGTGGCGTTGGTGGCCAACATCATCAGCACCAGCAGGCCGAAGCCGGCGGCCAGCCGGGTCTTGATCTTCCATTGGGCGAGGTTCATGGCGGCTCCCTGGGGCGTGGCGGCGGGCGGCGCGGCGCTAGGCGGCCTGGACGTCGATCAGGCCCATCTCGGCGCTCGACATCAGGCGGTCGATGTCGACCAGGATCAGCATGCGCTCGTCGATGGTGCCCAGGCCGATCAGGTAGTCGGTGCTGAAGGCGCTGCCCATCTCCGGCGCCGGCTTGACCTGCTCGGGCGTCAGGGTGGTCACGTCGGACACCGAGTCGACCACCATGCCGACGATGCGCCCGCCGATGTTGAGGATGATGACCACGGTGAACTGGTCGTACACCGGCTCGCCCAGGTTGAACTTGATGCGCATGTCGACCACCGGGATGATGATGCCGCGCAGGTTGATGACGCCCTTGATGAAGGCCGGCGCGTTGGCGATGCGGGTGACCGCCTCGTAGCCGCGGATCTCCTGCACCTTGAGGATGTCGATGCCGTACTCCTCCGAGCCGAGCGTGAAGGCGAGGTACTCGTGGCCGGCGATCTCCTTGCCGGAGGCGTGTGTGCTGCTGCTGGCGTTGCTGGTGGATTCTTGCATGGTATGGTCCTTGTAGAGAAGACACCGCCGGGCGGCTGCCCCGGCGCGCGGCCCGGGCGGGCGGCGGTGGTAGTTCGGTGAGTCGGGTGGCGACCCGCAACCATGGCACTATGCTCAAAGAGTAGCAGAGTCGGCGCCCGCTGACGAGCGCGGCCGTACGGCTTTTTGCATTTTGTCGGGGGCGGCGCCGGCGCCGCCCGGCGCGCCGCCGCGATGGGGGTTGTCACGCTGGGCGAATCTGATTATGCTAGGCTCGGGACGGTCGCCGGCCGCCGCCGGGCGAGCGCCGCGTTCGCACCTCCAGGAGACCGTATGACCGATTCCACCGCAGACGACAACTGGCTGATCGACGAGGACGAGGAGGTGGCCAAGCCGGCCGGCCTGGCGCCGCCCGACCAGCGGTTGTGGCGCGTGCTGATCGTCGACGACGACGTCGACGTCCACGCCGTCACCCGGCTGGCGCTGCGCAACGTCAGCTTCAAGGGGCGCGAGCTGGAGTTGTTCTCGGCCCACAGCGGGCGCGAGGCCTTCGAGATCCTGCGCGACACGCCCGACATCGCCCTGGTGCTGCTCGACGTGGTGATGGAGACCGACGACGCCGGCCTGATCCTGGCGCGGCGCATCCGCGAGGAGCTGCACAACGCCATCGTCCGCGTCGTGCTGCGCACCGGCCAGCCGGGCCAGGCGCCGGAGCAGCGCGTCATCATCGAATACGACATCAACGACTACAAGGCCAAGACCGAGCTGACCACGCAGAAGCTGTTTACCACGGTGATCTCGGCGCTGCGCGCCTACGAGAGCCTGAACATGCTCGAGCGCAGCCGCATCGGCCTGGGTAAGATCCTGGCCGGCGCCACCAACCTGTACCAGATCCATTCGCTGCGCGAGTTCGCCTCCGGCGTGCTGAACCAGGTGTCGGCGATCCTCGACGTCGGCGCCGACGGCGTGCTCTGCCTGATGCAGGGCGACACCGGCGTGACCACCGTGGTGGCCGCCACCGGCGGCTACGCGGGCCTCAACGAGGTCGAGCTGATGCCGCCCGGGCATCCGCTGTGGCCGACCATCGCCAAGGCCTTCGCCGAGAAGAAGAGCCAGTTCGAGCACCCGGCCAACGTGCTGTTCATCCACACCCAGGAGAACCGCGAGGTGGCCATCTCGGTCACCCCGCCGTGGCCGCTGGCGCAGATCCAGCGCGACCTGCTCGAGGTGTTCAGCCAGCGCATCGCCGCCGCCTTCGACAACCTGTACATGTTCGGCCAGCTGCGCAAGGCGCAGGAGGCCACCGTGGTGGCGCTGGCCGACCTGGCCGAGTTCCGCGACAGCGGCACCGGCGGCCACGTGCGCCGCGTCCAGCAGCTGTCGGCCGCGCTGGCCCAGCGCATGAAGGCGCGCGGCGTCTACGACGCGCAGCTCACCGCGCAGCTGCTCGACATGATCGGCCTGGCGTCCATCCTGCACGACGTCGGCAAGGTCGCCACGCCGGACCACATCCTGCTCAAGCCGGGCATCCACACGGCCGACGAGCGCACGCAGATGCAGACCCACGCGGCGGTCGGCCGCTCGATCCTCGAACGGGCCGCCAACATGGTCGACGGCGTCAGCTACCTGACCTACGGCGCCGAGATCGCCGGCGGCCACCACGAGCACTTCGACGGCGCCGGCTACCCGAACGGCCTGGCCGGCCAGGACATCCCGGTCTCGGCCCGCATCGTCGCCGTGGTCGACGTGTTCGACTCGCTGCTGCACAAGCGCCCCTACAAGGAGCCGTGGCCGCACACCGAGGTGATGAGCTACATCACCGAGCGCGCCGGCAAGCAGTTCGACCCCGAGGTGGTGGCGGCCCTGCTCGACCTGATCGAGCGCGACCCGGGCATCGGCCACACGCCCGACTAGGCGGCCGGCCGGCGCCGGACCCGGCGCGCCGGTTGTGCATTCCGGCGGCGAAAACTCACCAAATCCCACCGCCGGGCGCGCCGCCGCCGCGCCGCCGTACTATACTTTGTGGAAGCCGGCACCGCGCCGGCGCGGCGCGCGGCGCGCGCTGGCCCCCCGCCACCGCCGCGCCGCCGCCACACACACGGGAACGCCATGACACTGGCCTCGAACACGCCGCCGCAAGAGGCGCCGCGCGCCGCGCGCGGCCAGCTGCTCAAGCAGTTGTGCAGCGACGAGGGCCTGTTCGCGCTGGGCGCGGCGGTGGCCCGCGTGGTCCAGCTGGCCGACGCCGACGACCAGGGCGCGCAGAACCTGGCCTACTTCGTGCTGGCCGATGTCGCGCTGACCCAGAAGATCCTGCGCCAGGCCAACACGCCGCTGTTCCGCAGCGCCGCCGGCGGCACCGTCACCACCGTCTCGCGCGCCATCTCGCTGCTCGGCTTCGACCACGTCAAGGCCAGCGCGCTGGCCATGCTGCTGGTCGACACGCTGGCCAACAGCCGCCACGCCCACAGCGTGCGCCACGAGCTGGAGGCGGCGCTGTGCGCCAGCCTGTTCGGCCGCGAGCTGGCGCGCAGCGGCGCCTGGCAGGGCGCCGAGGAGGCCGCCATCGGCGCGCTGTTCAAGAACATCGGCGCGCTGCTGATCGCCTCGCGCGAGCACGAACTGTTCGGCCAGATCGCCGCGCTGGCCGGGCAGGGCGCGCTGAGCCTGGGCCAGGCCTCGCAGCAGGTGCTGGGCAGCAGTTACGACGCGCTGTCGGCCGCCATCCTGCACGAGTGGAAGATCCCCGAGCTGATCATCCACAGCCTGAGCGCGCCGCCGCCCGGCGTGCTGCGCCCGGCCGCCAACCGCCACGAGTGGATGCGCCAGGTGGTCGCCTTCAGCGCCGAGGCGGCGCGCCTGCTGGTGCGCCGCGTCGAGCCGGCCGGCGCCGAGGGGGCCGCGCTGGCGCTGCGCTACGGCGCCGCGCTGAACCTCGACGCCGGCCGCGTCGCCGCCCTGTTCGGCGCCGTCGGCCGCGAGATGGACAGCCTGCTCGACAGCATGCAGATGGCCCCGGCCTTGGCCACGGCCTTGGCCCCGGCCTTGGCCACGGCCTTGGCCCCGGCGCCGACCGGCGCGGCCGACAGCCTGCCGGCCGCGCTGCGCCAGGCCACGCTGGCGCTCGACGCCGGCGGCGCCGGCCTGCACCCCAGCGGCAAGCCGCTGCAGGCGCGCGAGCTGTTGCTGGCCGGCGTGCAGGACGTCAGCCAGATGCGCGCGCAGATGCGCGCCGCCGGCGCCGTGCGCGCCAACCAGCTGATCCAGGCGGTGCTCGAGACGCTGTACCGCAGCATGGGCTTCCGCTTCGCCACCGTCTGCCTGAAGGACGTGCGCGCCGGCCAGTACCGCGCCCGCATCGCCTTCGGCGAGCAGAACGCCGCCCGCCTGGCCGGCTTCGCCTTCTCGCTGCGCGGCGGCGACCTGTTCCACCTGGCGCTCGACAACGACGCCGACCTGATGATCGCCGACGCCTTCGCCCCCAACATCGCCGAGCTGCTGCCGCCCTGGCACCGCGCCCTGCTGCCGGACGCGCGCAGCTTCATCGTGCTGCCGCTGGTGCTGGCCGGCGCCCCGCTCGGCCTGTTCTACGCCGACCGCGTGCACGCCGCGCCGGAGGGCGTGCCGGCCGACGAGGCCTCGCTGATCCGCGCCCTCAAGGCGCAGGTGCTGGCGGCGCTGGCGCCGCCGCCGTGAACCGACCGCGCCGGCGCCGCCGCCCCGAGGCTCAGGCGCGCTTGGCCAGCGGCTGCAGCAGCGCCTCGAAGGCCAGCGCCGGCATCGGCCGGGCGAACAGGTAGCCCTGGGCCTCCTCGCAGCCCTTGGCGCGCAGGAAGTCGCGCTGCGCCGCCGTCTCGACCCCCTCGGCGACCACCGCCAGCCCCAGCGAGTGGGCCAGCGCGATGGTGGCCTCGACGATGACGGCGTCGTTCGGGTCGCTCTCGATGTCCTTGACGAAGCTGCGGTCGATCTTGATGCGGTCGAGCTCGAACAGCTTGAGGTAGCTCAGCGAGGAGTAGCCGGTGCCGAAGTCGTCGATCGCCACCTTGATGCCGCGCGCGCGCAGCTCGCGCAGCAGCAGGCGGCTGCGCTCCGGGTCCTGCATCGCCGCCGACTCGGTGATCTCCAGTTCGAGCAGGGCCGGGTCGATGCCCGCGCCGGCCAGCAGGCGGTCCAGCTGCGCCAGCGGGCCTGCGCCGTGGCACTGGCGCGCCGACAGGTTGACCGCCAGGCGCAGCCGGCCCAGGCCGCGCGCGCGCCAGCCGGCCAGCAGCTCGACGGCCTGCTGCAGCACCCAGTCGCCCAGCGGCAGGATCAGGCCGGACTCCTCGGCGATCGGGATGAAGCGGTCCGGCCCGACCAGGCCGAGCTCCGGATGGTGCCAGCGCAGCAGCGCCTCGGCGCCGATGATGCGCAGGTCGTCGAGCGCCACCTGGGGCTGCAGGTACAGCTCGAACTCGCCCTGCTCGAGCGCCAGCCAGAGGCGGTTTTCCAGCAGCAGGCGCTCGTGGGTGGCGGCGTTCATGCTGGCCGAGAAGAACTGGAAGTTGCCCCGGCCCTGGCTCTTGGCGGCGTACATCGCCGTGTCGGCGTGGCGCAGCAGGGTGTCGGCGTCGTCGCCGTCGGCCGGGAACATCGCCACGCCGACGCTGGCGCCGCTGTGCACGGTCTTGCCGTCCAGGTGGTAGGGCGCGGCCAGCGCGGCGACGATGCGCACGGCGATGTTGCTGGCGGCGTCGGGCGTGGTGCCGCCCGAGGTGACCACGATGAACTCGTCGCCGCCCAGCCGGGCGATGGTGTCGACCTCGCGCAGCAGCTCCTGCAGGCGCTGCGCCACCGCCACCAGCAGCAGGTCGCCGGTCTGGTGGCCGTGCGAGTCGTTGATCTTCTTGAAGTGGTCGAGGTCGATGAACAGCAGCGCCGCCGCCGTGCCGTTGCGCCGCGTCTGCGCCAGCAGCAGCTCGAGGCGCAGGTGCAGCGAAAGCCGGTTGTCGAGCCCGGTCAGCGGGTCGTGGTGGGCCAGCCGGTGGATGCGCTCCTGGGCGCGGTGCTGCTCGGTCAGGTCGTGCAGGATGGCGACGAACAGGTGGCCGTCGGCCAGCTCGACCTCGCTCACCGAGATCGCCAGCGGGAAGGTGCTGGCGTCGCTGCGCCAGCCCTGCGCCTCGTGCTCGTGGCTGGCGCCCTCGGCGATGGCGCGCAGCAGCGCCGCCGGGCCGGCCGCGCCGACCGGCAGCAGGCGCGCCAGCGGCATGCCGGCCAGCCGCTCCGGCGGGTAGCCGAACAGGCGCCCGGCGGCGCCGTTGGCCGACTCGAGCAAGCCGTCGGTGTCGATGGTCAGGATGGCGTCGGCCGCCTTGTCGAGGATCGCCTGCAGGCGCGCCTCGCGCTCGCGCAGGCGCGCCGTGCCGTCCTTGACCTGGGCCTGGATGCGCGCCCGCTCGCCGCTGATCAGCAGCAGCAGGGCGCCCAGCAGGGCCGTCAGCAGCAGGCCGCAGCTGAGCACCGTCCAGCTCTGCCAGCCGCGCTGCTGGCGCAGGTAGGCCGGCGTCGGCGCCAGCGTCAGCTGGTAGATGCGGCCGCCGAAGTGCAGCTGGCGCTGGTAGTCGCCGGCCTGCGCCGGCCGGCCCAGCTGGTCGCGCACCAGCGCCAGCGCGCCGTCCTCGTCGCTGTCCTCGAAGCGCATCAGGAAGTGCGGGAACTCGCTCTGCTTGACCGCCTGGTCGAGGTAGCCGTCCATCTGCAGGCCGATCAGCAGCACGCCCATGCCTTGGCCGCGCTGCGCCGCCGCGGTGGTGGTCTGCAGCAGCAGCATGCCGCGCAGCTTGCCCTCGCGCCGCTGCAGCACCATCGGCGCGCTGGCGGTCGGCTGGCCGGACTGGCGCGCCCGCGCCACGGCGCCGGCGCGCACCGGCTCGGCGAGGAAGTCGAGGCCCTGGAACATGCGGTTGCTGGCAGGCTCGATGAAGGTGGCCGCCAGGTAGCGCGGCCTGGGCGGCGAGGGCGCCAGCCGGCCGCTGGCCGGATCGGGCGCGCGGATCGTGAAGCCGGGCGCGATGGCCTCGCCGCCCCAGCGCTCGAAGGCGGCCCGCTCGGCGTCCTCGACCGGCACCAGCCAGGCCAGCGACAGCAGCTCGGGGCGCTGGTCCAGGTAGCCGTGCGCCAGGTTGCCGAAGTCCTCGGCCGTCAGGCGCCGCTGCCGCTCGCCGTTGAGCGCCTTGGCCATGGCGTAGATGAAGCGCTCGTGCTCGCTGAACTGGGCCTGCAGCAGGTCGCCGGTCTGTTGCGCCTTGAGGCGGAAGGTTTGCAGCTGCTGGGTCGATTCCCAGCGGTCGGCTTGCAGGTAGATGGCGACGCAGGCCGCGCTGGCCAGCAACAATGGCAGACCGACCAAGTAGCGCCGGCGCCACCACAGCGCGCGCGGCCGGCCGATGGCGATCCAGCTCAGCGGCGCGCCGAGCAGGATGCCGATGCTGTCGCCGATCCACCAGGCCATCCAGTCCGGCCCCAGCGCCTCGGGCCGCAGCACGCCGCCGAGGACCATGCCGGCCATCGCCACGCTGCTGCAGATCAGCGCCACCAGCGGCGCCAGCAGCAGGAAGCGGCCGATGTCGCGGCCGGCGGCCAGGCCCGGTTCGACGTGGCGCCGCAGCAGGCGGGCGCCGGCCCAGGCCTGCAGCGTGGCGCCCAGCGCGGCGAAGGCGGCGGCCAGCACGGCGCCGCCGCTGACGCCCTGCGCGCTGAGCGCCGGATACACCAGGTTGATCGCCAGCGCGCCCAGCGCGACGGCCGGCAGCAGGCGGGCGCCGCCAACGGCGACGGCGGCCAGCGCGATGCCGGCCGGCAGGAACAAGGGCGAGGCGTAGCCGGGCGGCAGGGCCAGCAGCAGGCCGGCGCGGCCGCTGAGGTAGTACAGGGCGCACAGCCCGAGGTTGGCCAGCAGCAGGCCGCGCCAGTTGGCCCAGCGTCCCGATCGATTCTTCAAATCCCGGCTCCCGTGCGTTTGGATGTTGTCGATTGTATAGGAAAAAAACTTTCGAAAAACAACACTTGCACTTTTGCAGGAGGTACGGCTACAATCTCGCCCCGAAGCAGACGGTTCTTCACCACTGAAAGAAATACTTCAGGCCGGTGTTGACAAGTCAAAGAAGTTGCTTCATACTCTGCGGTTCCTCGCGGAGGGGTGGCCGAGTGGTTAAAGGCGACAGACTGTAAATCTGTTCTTTCGAGTACGCTGGTTCGAATCCAGCCCCCTCCACCAAGTTGTTTGCAGGAATGCTGAGTGGTAAAGAAGTGAATGAACGAAACCTCGCGGGTGTAGCTCAATGGTAGAGCAGAAGCCTTCCAAGCTTACGACGAGGGTTCGATTCCCTTCACCCGCTCCAGTGTCCTGCACTGCATTAGGTGTGCATCGCAACAAATTAGCCCTTTTAGCTCAGTGGTAGAGCACTCCCTTGGTAAGGGAGAGGCCACGTGTTCAATCCACGTAAAGGGCACCAGAATTCGTAGTACGCAGGAGCGTCACGCTCGGCATCAAGACAGTCGGGCGCGAGCCCTGGCAATCTCATCAAATCGTTAGGAGTCTAAAATGGCAAAAGAGAAATTCGAGCGGACCAAGCCGCACGTCAACGTCGGCACCATTGGTCACGTTGACCACGGCAAGACCACCCTGACCGCTGCGATCGCAACCGTACTGTCGAAAAAATTCGGCGGCGAAGCTAAGGCATACGACCAGATCGATGCAGCTCCGGAAGAAAAAGCACGCGGCATCACCATCAACACCGCCCACGTCGAGTACGAAACCGCAGCGCGCCACTACGCTCACGTTGACTGCCCAGGCCACGCCGATTACATCAAAAACATGATCACCGGCGCAGCGCAGATGGACGGCGCGATCCTGGTGTGCTCCGCAGCTGACGGCCCAATGCCACAGACCCGCGAACACATCCTGCTGGCCCGCCAAGTTGGCGTTCCATACATCATCGTGTTCCTGAACAAGTGCGACCTGGTCGACGACGCGGAACTGCTGGAACTGGTCGAAATGGAAGTGCG
>NZ_FOTW01000019.1 GCF_900114705.1 Rugamonas rubra | reverse complement strand
AGGATCAAACTCTTCAGTTTAATCTCTGTTACTTTGACACTTTCGTGTCACCCTTATTGCTAAGGGGTCGCTCACTCAAAATACTGACAGGCCACTTCTTGCGAAGCGTCCTATTTCATTACTTCTTGTGAACATTTGATATTTTAAGTTGACGACTTCCGAAGAAGTCGCTGCACTTTCATCAAACATCCACACTTATCGACTGTTAATTGTTAAAGAACTTTATTCGGTACTGCCTGCAACCGGGCTTTCAACCCTTGACAAAGCGTTTTGTTTGTCAGTTGCGAAGAAGGAAGAGTATGCAGCGTTTCGGCCATTTCGTCAAGCTTCTTTTTCTCCCCGCCTACTCTGCAACCGCTTGTTTCTGCGTGCATTTCTGCGGGGAGGCGAACTATATCAAAGACCGTCGAACTTAGGCAAGCGCTTTTCCAGGAAAGCGTGCATGCCCTCTTTTTGGGCGGGCGTGCCGAAGGCCGACTGGAACAGGCGGCGCTCGTAATTAACGCCCTCCGTCAGCGTGGTCTCGAAGGCGCGGTTGACGGCGTCCTTGATCATCATCGCCACCGAGGTCGGCATGTCGGCGATGGTGGCGGCGGCAGTCATCGCCTCCTCCAGCAACATCTCGGCCGGCACCACGCGGGAGACCAGGCCGATGCGCTCGGCTTCGGCCGCGTCGATGGTACGGGCGGTCAGCAACAGGTCCATGGCCTTGGATTTGCCGATGGTGCGCGGCAAGCGCTGGGTGCCGCCGGCGCCGGGCGTGACGCCGACCTTGATTTCCGGCTGGCCGAACTTGGCGTTGTCGGCGGCGATCAGGAAGTCGCACATCATGGCCAGCTCGCAGCCGCCGCCCAGGGCGTAGCCGGCGACGGCGCCGATCACCGGCTTGCGCACGCGCAGGATGTGCTCCCAGTTGCGGGTGATGTAGTTGTCGCGGTAGGTGTCGACATAGGTGTAGTCGGCCATGGCGGCGATGTCGGCGCCGGCGGCGAAGGCTCTTTCGCTGCCCGTCAGCACGATGCAGCCGATCGCCGGGTCGGCGTCGAACTTGCGCAGGGCGTCGCCCAGCTCATCCATCATGCGGTCGTTCAGTGCGTTCAGCGCCTTGGGACGGTTCAGGCGAATCAGCGCCACTTTGCCTTGCACGTCAACAATCAGGTCTTCGTATTGCATGGGGACTCCTCCGGTGGATAATCAAGCTTCTAGATCGGTATGCGGCGATTGTATCTTTTATCGTCTATATAGAGAGGTTGCGCGCTGGTATTATTTGAATCTCCATCCGCCGACCGAACCGGGCCTCATATCCTTACCGCCATCCGCCACTACCTGTCCGAACTGCTGGCCCGCGACGCCCTGCTGCGCAACGTCGACTTCCGCCGCTACTGGTTCAGCAGCATTCTGAACGGCTTCGGCGGGCAGATCAGCGCGCTGGCCCTGCCGCTGTGTTCGGCCATCCTGCTGCGCGCCAGCCCTTCGCAGATGGGCATGCTCATGGCCTGCCAGGCGATCCCGTTCGCCTTGTTCGCGCTGCCGGCCGGCGTGCTGCTGGACCGCAGCCGCAAGCTGCCGATCTTGCTCGGCAGCGAGGTGGTGCAGGCACTGACCTTGGCCAGCATCCCGGCGGCCTACTGGCTGGGCCTGCTGTCGATGCACTGGATGTATGCGGTGGCCTTCGTGCTGGGCAGCTGCACCGTGGTCGGTGGCGGCGCCGAGCAGATCTTCCTGACCTTCCTGATCGGTCGCGACGGGCTGATCGACGCCCAGTCCAAGTTCGCCGCCAGCGATTCGGCCTCGCGCCTGATCTCGCCCGGCGTCGCCGGCATCCTGATCCAGTGGCTGACGGCACCCTACGCCATCCTGGTCAACGCCGCCGGCTTCGTGGTGTCGGTGCTCAACCTGCGCCGCATCAGCGTGCGCGACCCGCAGCCGGCGCCGTCCGACAAGCACCCGCTGCGCGACATCCGCGACGGCTTCATCTTCATCTGGGGCCATCCGCTGCTGCGCACGCTGGCCTGGGCGGCCGGCGTCTGGCATCTGCTGTTCTACGGCTACGCCGCGCTGGCCATCCTGTTCGCCACGCGCGAACTGGGCATGTCGCCCGGCGTGCTGGGCGCGGCGCAGATGGTCGGCGGGGTCGGCGTGTTCATCAGCTCGATGGTGATCAAGCCGCTGAACCGCCGCTTCGGCGCCGGCGTCACGCTGCTGATCGGCACCGCCGCCACCACACTGGGCTTCGTGCTGATGCCGGCCATTCCGACGGCGCTGTTCGGCAGCAGCATGGCCACCACCGTCGCCTTCGCCTCGCTGTCGCTGTTCTTCGACTGCGGCGTGATGCTGTTCTTCATGCCCTACATGGCGATGCGGCAAAAGGTCACGCCCGACGCCTTCCTCGGCCGCATGATCTCGACCATGCGTTTCCTGACCGTGGCCACGGCGCCGCTGGGCGCCCTGGCGGCCGGCTACATCGCCGAGCACCTGAGCATCCGCACCGGCATGGCCTGCGTCGGCGCCGGCGGCATCCTGCTGACCATCGCCATGGCGCTGTCCAAGCCCATCCGTGACGTGCGCCCCGAACGGCCTGTTGGCGCCACACTGGACGCCTGAGCGGTGGATGCGGCCTGGTTTGATCTGGATCAAGGATTTCCACTGGTCAATTCCATAAGCTTGCAGCCATACACTCACCGGAGAAGGCCATGTTCAAGAAAATCCTGCTGCCGACCGACGGCTCCGCGCTGTCGGACAAAGCCACCGCCACGGCGATCCAGTTCGCCCAGCTCAACCAAGCGCAGTTGGTCGCCATCAGCGTGATCCACCCCTTCCCCTTCTCGCCGATGGCCGACGGCGGCGCCGTGCTCGACGCCAAGACCTTCGAACGGGAGATGGAGCAGGAGGCGCGCCGCAACATCGCCAAGGTGGCCGCCGCCGCCGAGGCCGCCGGCATCGCCTTCGAGGGCGTGGTCACGCTGTCGTTCAGCCCCTACGAGGAGATCGTCGAGGCGGCCAAGCAGCACGGTTGCGACATCATCATGATGGCCTCGCACGGCCGCAAGGGCCTGAACCGCCTGTTCCTCGGCAGCGAGACGCAAAAGGTGCTGGCCCACACCACTCTGCCGGTGATGGTGCTGCGCTAACAAAAAAGGGCGGCCTCGCGGCCGCCCTGTGCTGAAAAACCAGGCAGATGGCGCGGCGCTCAGCGCGCCGGCGCCTGCCTCGGCAGCAACAACCAGACATTGCCGCGCTGCTTCATGCGGCCGGCGTTCTCCGCCGCCTCGGCGCCGAAGCCGAAGAAATAGTCGACGCGGATCGCGCCACGGATGGCGCCGCCCGTGTCCTGCGCCATCACCAGCCGCTGCAGCGGAATGTCGCTGTTGGCCTGGGTGGTGGCGAGGAACAACGGCACGCCCAGCGGCAGCTGGGCGGCGTCGATGGCCACCGAGCGCTGCGGCGTCAGCGGCACGCCCAGCGCGCCCTTCGGCCCGACGCGCGGATCGGGCAGGCGTTCCTCCTTGAAGAACACATAGCTGGGATTGACGTTGAACAGCTCCTGCTGGCGCGTCGGATGGCCGGCGATCCAGGCCTTGATGCCCTGCGCCGAGGCCTGCTCGAAGGTCAGCTCGCCCTTGTCCACCAGATAGCGGCCGATCGACTTGTAGGGATGGCCGTTCTGGTCGGCGTAGGCGACGCGCACGGTCTCCTGCGTGTCGCTCATTTGCACGCGGCCGGAACCCTGCACCTGGAGGAAGAAGGCCTCGACCGAATCGTCGACCCACAGCAACTCCTTGCCGCCGGCCTCGGTGGCGCGCTCGATCTCGGCGCGGGTAGCATACGGCAACACCTTCTTGCCGACCAGGCGACCGCGCAGGCGCATGCCCTTCAACTCAGGATACACGCTGGCCAGCTCGACGGTGACCAGGTCGTCCGGCACCTTGTACAGCGGCGTCTGGAACGGGCCGCCCTTCTTGCGCGCGCCGTGCAGCAGCGGCTCGTAGTAGCCGGTGACCAGGCCGTCCTCGGCGCCGTCGGGCGCGAGCACCCGCTGCGGCTGCAGGAAGGCCTCGAAAAAGGTGCGGATGGCGCGCTCGTCGTTGCCGTTGACGCCGCGCGCGATGCTGCACGACTCCTTCCAGTCCGGCTTTTTGCCCAGTACGCCGCAGGACGACATGAAGGCCGGCCAGGCGGCGCGCAGGTCGTCCTTGTTCCAGCCGGGCAGGTCGGCGAAGCTGGCCGGGACGAACTGCGGCACGCTCGGCTTGGGCGCCGGGGTCGGCGTCGCTGGCGTTGCGGGCGTTGCGGGCGTGGGGACGACGGCGCCCGGCGGCAGCGGCGCGCTCGGCGCCGGCTTGGGCGCCGGCGGCGCGGTGCCGCAGGCGGCCAAGGCCAGCGCGACGAGGGACAGGGGAACGAGTAGACTACGGCGTGTAAATAACATTGAGGATCGCTATGTGGCTATTAATGATTGAAGCGCTGGTCGCGTTTTTCCTGCTGGCGTTCATCGTCTGGTGGACCATGTACTCGGGCAAGACCCCGCCCCGGCCGACCCGCGCGCTGCCCGAGCCGAAACCGGAGCGGCAGCCCGATCAGGCCGAGTGAAGCAAAAAGGCACGCCCGCAGCGGCGCGGCGTGCCTTTCGCTCGGGCTGCGCTACTTTAGTGCAAAGTGCGCGGCAACGACAACACGAACTCCGGAATGGTCACCTCGAAGCGGTGGCCGTCCTCGGCCACGCAGAAGTATTCGCCCGTCATCGAGCCCTGCGGCGTGGCCAGCGCGGTGCCGCTGGTGTACTCGAACTGCTCGCCCGGCGCCAGCAGCGGCTGGTGGCCGACCACGCCCAGGCCGCGCACCTCGTCGATGTGGTTGTTGGCGTCGGTGATGATCCAGTGGCGGGAAATGAGTTGCGCGGCCACAGTGCCCGTGTTCTTGATCGTGATCGAGTAGGTGAACACGAAGTTGGTGCGTTCCGGGTCGGACTGCTCGGGCAGGTACTGGGTTCTGACCGAGACGGTGAATTCGTATGAGGCCATTAACATTCCTTAAAGATGAAGCAACAGCGGTGCAGCGACGAGGATCTGCAAGCTTGGCGAATTTTCATCGTCCATTCCACATTGCACCGCAAATCCGGGCCGGGCGCAAGGTGTAGCCCGCAATTGGCATGACAATTCTCGGGCGGCGTGCGGCGCCGGCGGCAAAATCGCCAGGCGGGCGCGGCAAAGCGTAAAATAGCGCATCCTTTTTACTGCACGCTCAACGCCAGCCCACACCATGACCACTTTCCGCATCGCTCCCAGCATCCTGTCCGCCGACTTCGCCCGCCTGGGCGAGGAAGTGCGCAACGTCGTCACGGCCGGCGCCGACATCATCCACTTTGACGTCATGGACAACCATTACGTTCCCAACCTGACCATCGGCCCGCTGGTGTGCCAGGCCATCCGCCCCCACGTGCAGGTGCCGATCGACGTCCACCTGATGGTCAAGCCGGTCGACCGCCTGATCCCCGACTTCGCCAAGGCCGGCGCCAACATCATCACCTTCCACCCCGAGGCATCCGAGCACATCGACCGCACGCTGCAACTGATCCGCGACAACGGCTGCAAGGCCGGCCTGGTGTTCAACCCGGGCACGCCGCTGCACTTCCTCGAGCACGTGATGGACAAGATCGACATGATCCTGATCATGTCGGTCAACCCCGGCTTCGGCGGCCAGTCCTTCATCCCCGAGGCGCTGAAGAAGATCGCGCTGGCGCGCCGCCTGATCGACGAGTCGGGCCGCGACATCCTGCTCGAGGTCGACGGCGGCATCAAGATCGACAACATCGCGGCGGCGGCGGCGGCCGGCGCCGACACCTTCGTGGCCGGCTCGGCGATCTTCGGCCAGCCCGACTACAAGGCCGTCATCGACGCCATGCGCGCGCAACTGGCGGGCGTGTAAGTGAAGGCGGGCATGACGGTACTGGCCGGCGTGCGCGCCGCCATCATCGACCTCGACGGCACCATGCTCGACACGCTGCCCGATTTCCAGGTGGCCATCAACCGCATGCGCGCCGACTTCGACCTGGCGCCGATCTCGCAACAGCAGATCGGCCTGATGGTCGGCAAGGGTTCGGAACACCTGATCCACAGCGTACTGTCGCTCGACTACAACGAAGCCGCACTGGCGCCGCTGCTGGCGCCGGCGCTGGCGTCCTACCAGCGCCACTACCTGGACATCAACGGCCAGCACAGCGCGCTGTATCCCGACGTCATCGCCGGCCTGCAGGCGCTGCGCGCGCAGGGCCTGCGCCTGGCCTGCGTGACCAACAAACCGATCGCCTTCGCCAAGCCGCTGCTGGAGATGAAGGGCCTGGCGCCCTACTTCGAGCTGGTCTACGGCGGCGATTCCTTGCCGCGCAAGAAGCCCGACCCGCTGCCGCTGCAAACGGTGTGCCGCGACTTCGCCATGGCACCGGCGACGGTGGTGGCGATCGGCGATTCGCAGAACGACGCCATGGCGGCGCGGGCGGCCGGATGTCCCGTGCTGACTGTGCCTTATGGTTACAATCACGGACAGGCTATACACGCCACCGATTCCGATGGTATAGTTGACACGCTGCTCGACGCGGCGAACCAGATTCGTTTTCATAACTGAACTGCACACAGCCCCTACACCAATAATGTTTCTCGACAAAAAACACAACGTCACCCAACCCGGCTCGATTGAGGCCTGGCTTTGGCGACGCTGGCAATCCTGGCAAAAGTAAGCCACCCTGATTGCTGTCGCATGTGCCCACGCACCCGACAGGTTTTTTGAACAACCACCGCCCCCACACCCTCTTGGCATTCGGGGCGGCATGGAGAGATGACATGACCGAACTCGAATTCAAATCGCTGGCCACGGAAGGCTACAACCGCATCCCCCTGATCGCCGAAGCCTTCGCCGATCTGGAAACCCCGCTGACGCTGTACCTGAAACTGGCGCAGACCCAGCAGGGCGGCAAGAACACCTTCCTGCTCGAGTCCGTCGTCGGCGGCGAGCGCTTCGGCCGCTACTCCTTCATCGGCCTGCCGGCCACGACCGTGTTGCGCAGCTACGGCAGCCGCACCGAGATCGTCAAGAACGGCGTCGTCATCGAGACCCACGAGGGCAACCCGCTCGACTTCATCGAAAGCTTCCAGGCCCGCTTCAAGGTGGCGCTGCGGCCCGGCATGCCGCGCTTCTGCGGCGGCCTGGCCGGCTACTTCGGCTACGACACCGTGCGCCACATCGAGAAGAAGCTGGCCGCCACCCAGCCCAAGGACGACCTCGGCCTGCCCGACATCCAGCTGATGGTGACCGAGGAGCTGGCGGTGATCGACAACCTGTCCGGCAAGCTGTACCTGATCGTCTACGCCGACACCGCCCAGCCCGAGTCGTTCTCGAAGGCGCGCCAGCGCCTGAAGGACCTGCGCATGATGCTGCGCCGCGGCGTCGACGCGCCGGTCACCTCCAGCTCGGTACGCACCGAGATCATCCGCGACTTCAACAAGGAAGACTACCTGAAGGCCGTCGCCAAGGCGCACGAGTACGTGATGGCCGGCGACCTGATGCAGGTGCAGATCGGCCAGCGCATCCGCAAGCCCTACGTCGATTCGCCGCTGACGCTGTACCGCGCGCTGCGTTCGCTGAACCCGTCGCCGTATATGTACTTCTACAATTTCGGCGACATGCAGATCGTCGGCGCCTCGCCGGAGATTTTGGTGCGCAACGAGACCGCCGCCGACGGCGAGAAGAAGGTCACGCTGCGCCCGATCGCCGGCACCCGTCCGCGCGGCGCCACGCCCGAGCGCGACGCCGAGCTGGCCAGGGAGCTGCTGGCCGATCCGAAGGAGATCGCCGAGCACGTGATGCTGATCGACCTGGCCCGCAACGACCTGGGCCGCATCTCCGAAATCGGCAGCGTGCAGGTCACCGACCGCCTGGTGATCGAAAAATACTCGCATGTGCAGCACATCGTCTCCAACGTCGAGGGCAAGCTGAAGGGCGGCCTGTCGAACCTGGACGTGCTGCGCGCCACCTTCCCGGCCGGCACCCTGACCGGCGCGCCGAAGGTGCGGGCGATGGAGGTCATCGACGAGCTGGAGATCTCCAAGCGCGGCATCTACGGCGGCGCCTGCGGCTACCTGTCGTTCGGCGGCGAGATGGATGTGGCGATCGCCATCCGCACCGGCGTCATCAAGGACGGCATGCTGTACGTGCAGGCCGCCGCCGGCATCGTCGCCGACTCGGTGGCCGAGATGGAATGGCAGGAAACCGAAAACAAGGCGCGCGCCGTGCTGCGCGCCGCCGAACAAGTGCAAGACGGCCTGGATGGGGAGTTCTAACATGCTGCTCATGATCGACAACTACGACTCCTTCACCTACAACATCGTACAGTACTTCGGCGAGCTGGGCGAGGACGTGCGCACCTTCCGCAACGACGAGATCAGCATCGCCGAGATCGAGGCGCTGAACCCGGACCGCATCTGCATCTCGCCGGGCCCGAAGGACCCGGCGCAGGCCGGCATTTCGCTCGAGGTGCTCAAGCACTTCGCCGGCAAGAAGCCGATGCTCGGCGTCTGCCTGGGCCACCAGGCCATCGGCGAGGCCTGCGGCGGCAAGGTGATCCGCGCCAAGCAGGTCATGCACGGCAAGACCTCGCTGATCGCCCACACCGGCGTAGGCGTGTTCAAGGGCCTGCCCTCGCCGTTCACGGTGATCCGCTACCACTCGCTGGCGATCGACCGCGCCACGCTGCCGGCCTGCCTGGAAGTGACGGCGTGGACCGACGACGGCGAGATCATGGGCGTGCGCCACAAGGAGTTCGACATCGAGGGCGTGCAGTTCCACCCCGAGTCCATCCTGTCCGAGCACGGCCACGCCCTGCTGAAGAACTTCCTGGTCCGCTGACGCCAGCCGCGCGCCGCCACGGCGGCGCGCCCCTCATCGAGCTGTCCGTCGCCGCGACCCGCGTCCTCATCATTGAAGAAGGAACCATCATGCCGATCACCCATCAAGAAGCCCTGCTGCGCTGCATCGAACACCGCGAAATCTTCCACGACGAGATGCTCCACCTGTTCCGCCAGATCATGTCCGGCGAGATGTCGCCGGTGATGATCGCCGCCCTCACCATGGGCCTGCGCGTGAAGAAGGAAACCATCGGCGAGATCGCCGCCGCCGCCCAGGTGATGCGCGAGTTCTCCACCAAGGTGCCGATGGCCGACACCCGCGGCCTGCTCGACATCGTCGGCACCGGCGGCGACGGCGCCCACACCTTCAACATCTCGACCACGGCGATGTTCGTCGCCGCCGCCGCCGGCGCGCGCGTGGCCAAGCACGGCGGACGCAGCGTGTCGTCCTCGTCCGGCAGCGCCGACGTGATCGAGGCGCTGGGCGCCAACATCAACCTGAAGCCCGAGCAGATCGCCCAGTCGATCGCCCAGACCGGCATCGGCTTCATGTTCGCGCCCAACCACCACGCCGCCATGAAGCACGCCGCGCCGGTGCGCCGCGAGCTGGGCGTGCGCACCATCTTCAACATCCTCGGCCCGCTGACCAACCCGGCCGGCGCGCCGAACATTTTGATGGGCGTGTTCCACGAGGATCTGGTCGGCATCCAGGTGCGCGTGCTGCAGCGCCTGGGCGCGCAGCACGCCATCGTGGTCTACGGCCGCGACAACATGGACGAGGTCTCGCTCGGCGCCGCCACCCTGGTCGGCGAGCTGGTCGACGGCGAGATCCGCGAGTACGAGATCCATCCCGAGGACTTCGGCATGCAGATGATCGCCAGCCGCAACCTGCGGGTGGCCAACGCCTCCGAGTCGCAGGCCAAGATGATGGAGGCGCTGCGCGGCGAACCCGGCGCCGCCCACGACATCGTCGCGCTCAACGCCGGCACCGCGCTGTACGCCGCCGGCACCGCCAGCTCGATCGAGGACGGCCTGCGCCTGGCGCGCATCGCCATCAGCTCCGGCGCGGCGCTGGAAAAGGTCAACCAGTTCGTCCAGGTCACGCAGAGCCTGGGCGCCAACAACTAAGCCGGGCGCGCGCCCCCGCCCACACCCTCACCAGATTGCCATCATGTCCGACATCCTCAACAAAATCCTCGCCGTCAAGGCCGACGAAGTGGCCGCCGCCAAAAAACACCGCAGCCTGGCCAGCCTGCGCAGCGAAGTCGAGGGCGACGCCGAACTGCGCCAGGGCCTGCGCGGCTTCGAGGCCAGCCTGCGCCAGCGCATCGCCGGCGGCGCCGCCGGCGTCATCACCGAGGTGAAGAAGGCCTCGCCGTCGAAGGGCGTGCTGCGGGCCGACTTCCGCCCGGCCGAGATCGCCGCCAGCTACGCCGCCAACGGCGCCGCCTGCCTGTCGGTGCTGACCGACGAGCAGTTCTTCCAGGGCTCGGTGGCCTACCTGAAGCAGGCGCGCGCCGCCTGCGCCATTCCGGTGCTGCGCAAGGACTTCATGGTCGACATGTACCAGGTCTACGAGGCGCGCGCCATGGGCGCCGACTGCATCCTGCTGATCGTCTCGGCGCTGGACCACGGCCTGATGGCCGAGCTGGAGGCCTGCGCCCACGAGCTGGGCATGGGCGTGTTGGTCGAGGTGCACGACGGCGACGAGCTGGACGCGGCGCTGCGCCTGAAGACGCGCATGGTCGGCATCAACAACCGCAACCTGCGCACCTTCGAGACCTCGCTAGACACCACGCTGGGCCTGCTCGAGCGCATTCCTGCCGAGCGCCTGGTGGTGACCGAATCTGGCATCATGGTGGCGGACGACGTACAACGCATGCGCGCCGCCGGCGTGCACGCCTTCCTGGTCGGCGAGGCCTTCATGCGCGCGCCGGACCCGGGCGCCGAGCTGGCCCGCCTGTTCAACTGACCCGGAGTACACCACCATGGCAAGCCGATCGCAGCATACATTGAGGATCGCGCTTGCCGCCGGCGCCGCGCTGCTGCTGGCCTCCTGCCACAAGGAGCCGCCGGTGCTGCCCAAGGTCGGCCCGCTGCCGGCGCCGCCCGCCGCCGCCACGCCGGCGCCGCCGCGCGCCGCCGCCAATCTCGACGAGTACAAGGTGCAGGTGGCCGAACGCATCCTGGCCAGCAATCCGCAACAGACCTTTAGCGGCCGGCTGCCGCCGATGCTGCCGGCCATCGTCGTGCTCGACATCGGCATCGACCGCGACGGCGGCGTCAGTGAGGCGCGCGTGCACCGCTCGCGCGACAACGCCGCCTCCAAGGTGGCGCTGGCCGCGCTGGCGGCCGGCACACCCTACCCCAAGCCGGGCCACCTGCTGCGCTTCGGCCACAAAACCTTGGTGTTCTCCGAGACCTTCCTGTTCAACAAAGACTACCGGTTCCAGCTGCGCACGCTGGCCGGGCCGCAGTAGGTGGCCCCGCCTTGGCGCCCCGCCTTGGCGCCCCGCCTTGGCGCCAAGGCCGTGGACCAAGGCCGTAGACCAAGGCCAGGCGCCTAGGCGCGGATAGCGTGCAACATCGACGCCGGCGGGCTGGCCGGCTCGGCCACCTCGATGCGGTCGCGGCCGTTGGCCTTGGCGCGGTACAGCGCGGCGTCGGCACGCATCAGCAGGCCGTCCAGATCCTCGGCGGCGCTCTGCTGGCAGGCCACGCCGATGCTGACCGTGTAGGCCGGCATGCCTTCCGGGTGCGGCCCGCGCAAGGCGACGCGTATCCGCTCGGCGGCGCCGATGGCGCGCTCCACGCCGGTGTCCGGCAGCAGCACGACGAACTCCTCGCCGCCGAAGCGGGCCATGTGGTCCGACTCGCGCAAGGTCTTGCCGACGGTGGCGGCGACATGCACCAGCACGCGGTCGCCCATGGCGTGGCCATACTGGTCGTTGATCTGCTTGAAGAAATCCAGGTCGATGCTGAGCAAGGTCATGCCGCGGGCGGCGCGGCGCAGTTGCGCCCGCTCCTTGCCGTAGATGTCGGCGAAGCCGCGCCGGTTCAGCACGCAGGTCAGCGGGTCGAGGGTGGAACGCAGCTCGAGGATGCTCTGCAGGCGGCGCGTGGCCACCGTCATGAAACCGACCGCCAGCAGCAACACCATGAAGTTGGCGGTGGCCAGATAGAAGCTGGCGAAGGGGCCGCCGCGCATCAGATCGACGCTGGTGGCGCTGCCGAACAGCGCCAGGCAGCCGCGCAGCAGCACTGCCAGGGTCTGGAACAGCATCAGCGCGCCGAAAAATCGGGTGGAGAAATGGCGCTCGCCGTAGCGCCAGATCAGCTGCACCTGGCGCGCGTAGAAGCCGAAGACGAGAAAGGAGAACACCGCGACGCGGGCCTGGAAGTCCGGCCAGACCAGCAACCAGCAGGCGATGGCGCTCATGCCCAGCCCCCACACCAGATGGAAGGCGCGCCAGCTGGGCGGCCGGTGGTAGAAGCGCTCGGTGCCGACCATCGACAGGCCCAGGCCCCAGAGCAACATGGAATTGGCACTCAACAGCGCCAGCGCCGGCGGCAGCACGCCGCGCAGGTTGAACAACACCGCCGCCGCGATCAGCAGCAACAGCCCCACCGCCCAATGGCCGAGGCCACGGATCTCGGCCGGGAAGCTGCGGTCGGCGGCGAACAGCACGACGCTCATCGCGCCACCCATCAAGGCCGACATCAGAATGATCGTTGAGGGGTCGAGCAGGGTCACTGGCTATCCGGTATGGTGAGTGGTATTGACGCGCGTAGCGGGATTCTAGACCAGAACGGCGCCGTTGAACATCGCAGGGATGAAAGTGGGGGGGGAAGCCACGCCCCCACACGGCGGCAGGCGCGGGTCTGCCCCTGGGTTGCTAAAACCACCCAGATGCGCCGAGCCAGGGTCAGACCCTTAGGGTCTGACCCTAGATTTTCGCCGCAGGGTTGTGCTCAGCGCGGTGCGCTGGGGCGCGACGGGCCGGCGGCCTTCTTGCCGGCCGGCGCCAGCGCCAAGGCGACGTTGGGCACGCGGTCGCCCTGCAGTCGCAGGCGGAAGCTCATCAGTTCATCGCGGCGGAAGGCGTGCACCTCGACCTCTGAGCCGACGCCGTAGCGCGACAGCAGCGTGTCCAGATTGGTCGCCGTGACGCGCAGGCCGTCGATGGCGACCAGCAGGTCGCCCGCCGACAGGCCGGCCTGGTGCGCCGCGCCGCCCTCGTGGACGCTGGACAGCTTGCAGTCGTTGCCGTCGCGGCCGGCGTTGACGTCCAGGCTGGGTTTGGTCGACTTGCGCTCGTCGCTGTACTTGACGCCGAACTGCGCCAACAGCTTGGCCAGCGGCAGGTCGTCGGTGCCGCGCACGTACTTGTCGAAGAAGGGCTTGAGGCGCATGCCGCTGATCTCGTCGAACAGCGCCTCCACCTCGGCCGGCGTGACGCCGCGTCCCACGGTGGGGTAGAAGTCGCGGCCGTAGCGCTGCCAGAGCGCCAGCATGACGTCGTCGAGCGACTTCTTGCCGGCGCTCTTGGCGCGGATGCTCAGGTCGAGCGCCAACGCCACCAGCGAGCCCTTGGTGTAGTAGCTGACGATGGCGTTGGGCGCGTTCTCGTCCTGGCGGTAGTACTTGGTCCAGGCGTCGAAGCTGGACTCGGCCACGCTTTGCTTGCTGCGGCCGCTGCCGCGCAGCACGCCGACTATGGTCTTGGCCAGCAGCTTGAAGTAGGCCGGCTCGCCGATGATGCCGGCGCGGACCAGCATCAAATCGTCGTAGTAGCTGGTGAAACCCTCGAACAGCCAGAGCAGCGGCGAGTGGCTTTCCACCTGCAGGTCGTAGGGGGCGAAGGCGGCCGGCTTGATGCGCTTGACGTTCCAGGTGTGGAAGTACTCGTGGCTGCACAGGCCGAGGAACTGCAGGTAGCCGTCGCTGACCTCGGCCTTCTTCGGCGCGGCGCTGCTGGGCAGGTCGGCGCGGGCGCAAATCAGCGCGGTCGAGGCGCGGTGCTCCAGGCCGCCGTAGCCGTCGCCGACGGCCAGGGTCAGGAAGACGTAGCGCTGCATCGGCGCGCGTTTGCCGCGCGGCTCGAAGAAGGCGATCTGGGTTTCGCAGATCGCCTTCAGGTCGGCGCACAGGCGCGCCATGTCCAGATTGGGCACGCGGCCGCTGATGACAATGTCGTGCGCGATGCCGTGCGCCTTGAAGGTGGCCAGGGCGAAGTCGCCCAGCTCGACCGGATGGTCAATCAGCTCGTCGTAGTTGGCGGCGATGTAGGTGCCGAAGCCGTAGCGCTTGGCCTTCAACTCGGGCAGCGCGGTGGCCACGCGCCAGGTGCGCGCGGCGGCGTCGGCCGGGCGTTGGATGTCGACCTGGTGCGGCGCGTGTTCCTGCCCCGGCACGCGCAGGAACACGCTGGTGCCGTTGAAGAAGGCGTGGGTCTGGTCGAGGTGGGCGGCGCGCACCGACAGGTCCCAGGCGTACACCTCGTATTCGAGCGTCAGCGCGCCCTTGACCGGGGCGGCGCGCCAGGAGTGCTTGTCCAGCTTGGTCAGCGCGACCGGCTGGCCACGGCTCTCGGCGCGGATTCGCACGATGTTGCGGGCGAACTCGCGGATCATGTAGCTGCCCGGTATCCAGGCCGGCAGGATGAATTGCTGGCCTTCGGCGGCCGGTGCCTCGACCGTCAGGGTGACTAGGAAGATATGCCCGGCCAGGTCCTTGGGGACGATGGTGTAGGCGACGGCGGGCTTGCTGCTATTTGGCTTTTTCATTGTTGTCCTCGTGTTCTGGCATGGCTACCACTGGGGCGGCACACGCGTTACTCAGGGTCAGACCCTAGGGTCTGACCCTTTTTCCAAGTCGTTCGGCAAATCGATATCGCGCAGCACGCCGGCGTCGTCGACCTCGACTTCGCTGACGGTGTGGCTGTGCAGGATGGCGCGGGCGCCCTGGTCGCCGTCCAGCGCCAGCAGCAGCGACAGGTAGTCGCCGCAAAAGGCCACCGGATTGCCGCGCCGTCCCCGGTACAGCGGCGCGGCGATGCGGGCGCCGCCCTCGATGCGCTCGGCCAGCAGACGCATGGTCGCTGGCCGCACAAACGGCATGTCGCCCAGCGCCACCAGCCAACCGGGCGCGCCACGGGCGTAGTCTAGCGCATGGGTGAGCGAGGCGGCCATGCCGGTGTCGGCTTCGGCGCAAACGCGCACCTCGCAGCCGGCCGCGCCGAGCAGCGCGGCGACGCTCTCGTCGCCCGGCCGCACCACGGCGACCACGCGCGGCAGCGCGGCGAGCAAATTCTTGGCGCTGGCGAGGACGACGGCGTCGCCGTTCGCCAGCGGCTGCAGCAGTTTGTTCTGCACGCCGGAGGGGTCGAAACGCTTGCCCCTTCCGGCGGCCAGCAAAATGCCGACCAGCGGCATCCGCTTAGGCCGAGGCCAGGTCGAACGGCAGCTTGCGCAAACGCTTGCCGGTCAACTTGAACAAGGCGTTGGCGTAGGCCGGCGCCAGCGGCGGCAAGCCCGGTTCGCCCATGCCGGTCGGCGCGTCGGCCGAGGGCACGATGTGCACCGCCACCTGCGGCATGTCCGGCATGCGCGCCACCGGGTAGTCGCTGAAGTTCTGCTGCTCGACCACGCCGTCCTTGAGCGTGATGGCGGCGCCCGGCAAGGTGGTGCCGACCGCCATCAGCACGGCGCCCTGCACCTGCGCCTCGATGGTCAGCGGGTTGACGGCCAGGTTGCAGTGCACGCCGGCGGTCACGCTGTGCAGCTTGGGCACGCCGTTCTTCACCGAGGCGGTGACCACGTAGGCCACCACGCTGTTGAACGACTCGTGCAGCGCGACGCCCCAGGCCTGGCCCTTCGGCAGCGCCTTCTTGCCGTAGCCGGACTTGGCCACGGCCAGGTCGAGCGCGGCCAGGTGGCGCTTGGCCTTCTCGCCCAGCAGCTGGCGACGGTAGGCCACCGGGTCCATCTTGGCGGCGTGGGCCGCCTCGTCGATCAGCGTCTCCATGACGAAGGCGGTGTGGGTCGAGCCGACCGAACGCCACCACAGCACCGGCACGTTGGCCTTGACGTTGTGGACGCTCAGGTTCATCGGCACTTCATACGGTTCGCCCATGCCCTCGACCATGGTGTGGTCGACGCCGTTCTTGACCATCATCGGCTCGAACGGCGTGCCGGAAATGATGGACTGGCCGACGATGGTGTGGTTCCAGGCGACGATGTGGCCCTTGTCGTCCAGCCCCAGTTCGGCGCGGTGGACGTGCGAGGGACGGTAGTAGCCGCCCTTGATGTCGTCCTCGCGGCTCCACACCACCTTCAACGGGCCGGATTTGCCGCTGGCGTTCCAGGCCTTGGCGATATTGGTCGCCTCGACCAGGTAGTCCGAGGTGGGCACGGCGCGGCGGCCGAAGCCGCCGCCGGCCATCATCGTGTTGAGCACCACCTGCTCCGGTTTGAGGCCGGCGGTGGCGGCGATGGCGCCCTGGTCGATGGTCTGGAACTGCGAGCCGGCCCACACGGTGCAGCCGTCGGCGCGCAGGTCGATGACGCAGTTGAGCGGCTCCATCGGCGCGTGCGCCAGATAGGGGAACTCGTAGACGGCGGTGATCTTGGTCGGTGCCGCCGCCAGCTTGGAGGTGTCAGCCTGCTTGGCCGACACGCCCGGCTTCTGCGCCAGTTCCTTGTACTCGGCCAGCTGCTTGTCGCTGCTGACCTTCTCCACCGCGCTGGTGTCCCACTCCACCACCAGGGCGTCGCGGCCCTGCTTGGCCGGCCAGTAGCCCTCGGCGATCACCGCCAGGCCACGGCCGCCACGGTCGGTGGCCACTTCCAGCACCTCGATCACGCCCTTGATGGCCTTGGCCTTGCTGGCGTTGAACTTGGCGACCTTGGCGCCGAACACCGGCGGCCGCGCCACCAGCACCACCTTGCTGTTGGGCGCCTTGAAGTCGATGCCGAACTCCTGCTTGCCGGTCGATTTGAGGCGGGCGTCGAGCCGCTTGACCGGCTTGCCGATGATGCGGAAGTCCTTGGCGTCCTTCAGCTTGACGCTGGCGGGGACCGCCTGCTTCATGGCGGCGTCGGCCAGCGCGCCGAAGTTGGACTTTTGCCCGGCCGGTCCGCTCAGCACGCCCTTGGCGACCTTGACCTGCTCCGGCGCCACCTTCCACTGCTCGGCGGCGGCGGCCACCAGCATGGCGCGCGCCTTGGCGCCGATTTCGCGGTACTGCATGAAGGAGTGGTTGATGGTGCCCGAGCCGCCGGTCATCTGGATGCCGAAGGCCGGGTCCTTGTACTGGTCGCCGGCCGGCGCCAGCGCGCCGCGCATCTGCGCCCAGTCGGCGTCGAGCTCCTCGGCGATCAGCATCGGCAAGGCGGTATGCACGCCCTGGCCGAATTCGAGCCGGTTGACCTGCACGGTGATGCTGTTGTCCGCCGCGATGTGCAGGAAGGCGTTCGGCTGGAACACCGTCTTGCCGGCCTGCGCGTTGGCGAACTTGTTGGCGCCGGGGATGAAGAAGCCCAGCACCAGGCCGCCGCCCAGCACCGCGCCGGCCTTCATGAAGCCGCGCCGCGACAGGCCGCCCGCCGGCGTGGAGGCGGCCGCTTCCGTTTGCATCGATTCTTGATTCAGCCATTCAGTGCGCATGTCATTCCCCTTAGGCGATGGTTTTGGCGGCGTCTTTGATGGCGGCGCGGATGCGTTGATAGGTGCCGCAGCGGCAGATGTTGCCGCTCATGGCGTTGTCGATGTCGGCGTCGCTGGGCGCCTTGTTGGAGCGCAGCAGCGCGGTGGCGCTCATCACCTGGCCGCTTTGACAGTAGCCGCATTGCGGCACGTCGTGCTTGACCCAGGCCTCCTGCACCGCCTTGCCGACCTTGTCCGACTCCATCGCCTCGATGGTGGTGATCTTCTGCCCGACGGCGGCCGAGATCGGCGTGATGCAGGAGCGGATCGGCTGGCCGGCCAGGTGCACGGTGCAGGCGCCGCACAGCGCCGCGCCGCAGCCGAATTTGGTGCCGGTCAGGTTCAGGTTGTCGCGCAGCGCCCACAGGATGGGGGTCGAGGGATCGGCGTCCACCTGCATGTCTTTGCCGTTGATATTCAGGGTGATCATCTAGTGTGCTCCTTGGGGCGGGGTTCTGATTGGAGGAGTGAAAGCCGGGACAGCGGGCGACGCGCGTACGGCGGCGCGCCGTGAGGCAGCGGGTGAACCCCGCTTTTGTCATGGACCATCGGTGATGCCGGGTGCAGCAAAATGGAAGCTAAGGGATGCGGCGGGCCGCGCCAACGGCGGCCCGCGAAAACGGATTTACTGCTTGATCGATGCGAGCTTGGCTTCCAGCGCCTTCAGGTCGATGGCGCCGGGGATGCGGCTGCCGTCGGCGAAGAAGATGGCCGGCGTGCCGTTGATGCGCAGCTTGTGGCCCAGTTCGACCACCGCCTCGTTGGGCGTGCTGGCGCAGCCGGCCGGCGCGGCCGGCGCGGCCTTGCCGGACAACATCCAGTCGTCCCAGGCCTTGTTGCGGTCCGGCGCGCACCAGATGTTCTTCGACTTGACGAAGGAGTCGTCGGACAGGATGTTGTACATGAAGGTGTAGACGGTGACGTTGTCCAGGTCCTTCATCGTGGTCTGGCGGAAGCGCTTGCAGTAGCCGCAGTTGGGGTCCTCGAAGACGGCGATGACGCGCTTGCCGTCGCCCTTGACGGTCTTCAGCGCGTGCTGCAGCGGCAGGTCGGAGAACTTGATCTGGTTGATCTCGTCGAGGCGCTTCTTGGTCAGGTCGACCGAGTTGACGGCGTCGTAGACGTGGCCGGAGAACAGGTAGGTGGCGCTCTTGTCGGTGTAGAGGATCTCGCCGTTGAAGCGGATCTCGTACAGGCCGCCGTAGGGCGTGGCCTTGACCGAGTCGACCTTGATGCCGTCGCCCAGGCGCGGCTCGATGAGTTTTTTGATGGTTTCCTCGACCGGCGTTTCGGCGCCGACGCAGGACGCGACCAGCGCGGACAATAACAACAGGGCGATCTTGCTCTTTCTCATACCATCTCCGATGACGACTACACGACGCGCGCCGGCAAAGGCCGGCGCGCGCTTGGTTCCAATGCCGCCGGGGCGGGCCCGGCGCGATCCGCTCAGCCCTGCTTGCCGAGGGCGTGCGAGATCAGCCGGCGCTTGAGCCCGGGCAGTTTATCCAGCAAGTTTAATCCGAAATTGCGAACCACGCGCAGCGGCTCCAAATCGGCGCCGAACAGGCGCGCCAAACCGTCGGTGGCGAGCTGCATCAGCAGCACGTCCTCCTTGCGGGCACGGGCGTAGCGGGCCAGCACGCGCTCGTCGCCGATGCCGCGCTGCGCCTCGCGCTCGGCGACGCAGCGCACCAGCTGCTCGACGTCGGCGAAACCCAGGTTCATGCCGTGGCCGGCCAGCGGGTGGACCACGTGGGCGGCGTCGCCGACCAGGGCGACGCGGCCCGAGACCATGCTGTGCGGGCGCATCAGGCGCAGCGGGAAGTCGCGCACCAGCTCCGGCCGCAGCGGCGTCAGCTTGCCCAGCTTGGCGTCGGCGAACGGCGCCAGGCGGGCGGCCAGCTGTTCGGCCGACTCGGCGCGCAGCGTGGCGGCCAGCGCCTCGGGCGCCGACCAGACCAGCGAGACCATGTCGCCCGGCAGCGGCAGCAGGGCGACGATGCCCTCGGCGCCGGTGAACCACTGCTGCGCGGCGCCGTGGTGCGGCCGCTCGCAGTGGAAGTTCGACACCACGGCGCACTGGCCGTAGGAGCGGTAGTCCATGCCGATGTCGCACTGGCCGCGCACCCAGGACTGGGCGCCGTCGGCGCCGACCACCAGCGCGGCCTGGATGGACGAGCCGTCGTCCAGGTGCACGGTGGCATGCTCGGCGCCGCGCAGCAGGCCGGTGGCGCGGCCCTGCACCATGCTCACGTTCTGGGCGAAGCGCAGCGCGGCGTCGAGCGCCTGGTTCAGGTTGCGGTCCTCGACGATCCAGGCCAGCGTGCCGGTGTGGGCGCCGTAGGCGTCGAAGCCGAGCGCGCCGGCCTGGGCGCCGTCGCCGTTGACCAGCATGGCGTCGACCGGGGCGACGCGGGCGGCGTCGAGCGCGCCCCACACCTTGAGGGCGGACAGCAGGTGGAAGGCGGTGTGGTTGAGGGCGAAGACGCGCACGTCCCAGCCGGGGTCGGCGCCGGCCGAAGCCGAAGCCGGCGGCGCCGGCGGACACAGCAGGGTGACACTCTGCCCGGCCTGGGCGAATCCGAGTGCCGCCGTCTTGGCGATGGCGCCGTTGCCGACGATGCAAATATCACTCTGGATGAAGCGCCGCACGGAGGGGGAGGATGGACTGTTCATCCGAGCATTATAGCCCCTGTAGCCCAGCGGAATCGAGCGCGCCGGCGCGGGGGGCGGGACGGCCGGCGCCACCGCCCCGCCCCCGTGCGGTAAATAGTTTCCGCAGTCCCTTGCAATTTCGTTGCGGCCTGCTATAATTCTGCTCCTTGGCCTGGTAGCTCAGTTGGTAGAGCAGAGGATTGAAAATCCTTGTGTCGGTGGTTCGATTCCGCCCCGGGCCACCAAGAATAAAAACGCTAAAGCCACCCTCGGGTGGCGTTTTTGTTTCTGCAGCCTCCCGCCCGTGGCCGACCCATATCAGCCCCACCCCTCAAGCAAACAAGCCCTGCCTTTTCGTTCAACATTAATATCCGCGACACGCAGAAGTCTGAAGGCGCGAGCAAACCAGACTTTCCCGTGCAGAGAATACTAAAAGCCGCAAGCGAAACGGCTTGTGGCTTTTAGCGCTACCTTGCGTTGACGGCAGGCTCCAAATGAAGCGACTGCGCACGCCAGGCATCCATTACGAGGAGCGCACGCTTCTGCGGGCGAATGCCTCCAGTCGGTCGGACAGCGATTTGACAAATTGCACCACTACCTTTTTCTTGCCAAGTGCCGGCGATTCGACGCCTACCCATGAAACATAGCCAAAAACGCATGCAATCGCCAGCGAAATCAAGAAATTCTCGTGCCAGGCCCGATAATTCGGCAGCAGCTGATAAACGGCTTGCTGGATCACAAAACCATACAAGTAGATGCCATATGAAATGTCACCGGCAAGCAAGAGGAACGTTCGACGGACCTGCAGCAAACCCACGTAAACGGTGACGTAGGCCAGCGCTGGCGACGCTAAGAACTCGGTCTCAGGCTGCTTTAAAAACATCCAGCTTGCCGCCAGCGCAGCGCAGAACAAATAGATGTTGTGAGGAATCTTTGTGCGAAGCAAGTAAAACGCCACGCCCCACAAGAAAGCCAACACTACCGAGCGGCCTGTAGGGCGGCCAGCATAATCCATTTCCCAGAAATGAGAATAATTCATCACGGTCAGCAGTAAGGTCGCCACTATCAGCAAGGCGACAAAAATCCTAGGGCGGCGGTGCAGTGTCAACCAGGAAACCAGCGATATGCCGATGTAGCACTTTAGTTCATAAGGTATCGTCCAAAGTTGAACATTGACCGTGGTTGTCGTATTGGATGCGAATACGCCGGGCAAGTGGTAGCGTATTTCGCCAATAACATTGAGGAAATAACGATGGAAAACCCGGTCTGAAAAGTAGTCGGCCAATGGCAAAGTGGTCAACAGCGTACCGATAATGAGGGCGGAAATGACGACCTCACAGCACAAGGCTGGAAAGATGCGCAGCACGCGCAGCGTCAGGAAAGTCGGCAAATGATCGGTGCGCAGCAGGCTGCCGGCCACAAGGTAACCGCTCAAAGCAAAAAAACTGGGCACAAGGAAATGCAGCATGGGCCTGAGCGGTCCAGAGTAGAACGGAACTTCCGCCGCTGGGCCCATAGTGACCAGAACGGAATGCCAAGCAATGATAGCTATAGACAACACTATGCGGATGTAATCGAAACCTGTGGAACGATGCGAGGCAAGCAGGGACGTCTGCTCTAGGCTAGCCATGTAGAACTCCAGTGATATAAGGAAATGACAGGAAAACACGGACGTAGCCGTGCCCGTCGGATGATAGACGTAACAACATTGCCGCGCGAATAATACCACGCTTGGCATATTTGCAAGCTTCATGCAGAAAGGAGGGCAAGCGGCATGGCGGATTTGCTCTGTCGGCGGTTCGGTTCCGTCCCTCCCCAAAAAAAGCCCGCCCAAGTTAAGACTTTCAGCGCAGCTATCAAGTCATCACCCGGTCACAAGGAATTGCTATGTTGATAGCTTCCCCAACACAGCCGGATTGACAACATGAACCGCAAGTCCCTTTTCATTGCTGGATTGAGCGCCGCCCTGATCGCTGGTTGCAGCAGCGACACCCCGACGGCGGCAAGCCCGACGCCCCCAGTGGCCGCCGCGCCGAAAAACGTCATCTTCTTCCTCGGCGACGGCATGGGCCTGACCACCCTGACCGCCGCGCGCATCTACTCGGTGGGCGAGGACGGCGAACTGACCATCGACACCCTGCCGGAAAGCGCCTTCGTCAAAACCTTCTCGAACGACGCCCAGGTCACCGACAGCGCGCCGTCGATGTCGGCCTACATGACCGGCGTGAAGATGAACAACGAGGTGTTGTCGATGTCGGCCGACACCGTCGCCGTCGACCCGATCGCCGACGCCGCCGGCAACAAGCTGGGCAACAACTGCGGCAGCAAGAACGGCAGCCCGGTCACCACCCTGCTGGAAGTGTCGAAGGCGGCCGGCCTGTCCACCGGCGTGGTCACCACCACCCGCGTCACCCACGCCACGCCGGCGGCGACCTACTCGCACATCTGCCACCGCGACCTGGAAAACGACATCGCCGCGGCCGTCGTGCCGGGCGGCAGCGGCTTCAACAGCGCGCTGGGCAGCACCGGCCTGGACGTCCTGCTGGGCGGCGGCAGCCAGTTCTTCAAGCCGGTCAAGGACGGCGGCAAGCGCGCCGACGGCCGCGACCTGATCGCCGAGATGAAGGCGAAGAACTACGCCTTCGCCAGCAACAGCAGCGAGTTCAACGCCATCGACGGCGCCAAGACCGACAAGCTGCTGGGCCTGTTCACCTCCAGCCACATGAGCTACGACCTGGACCGCGACCCGGCCAAGGAACCGAGCCTGGCCGAGATGACCACCAAGGCGATGGACGTGCTGTCGAAGAACAGCAAGGGCTACTTCCTGATGGTCGAGGGCGGCCGCATCGACCACGCGCTGCATGAAACCACCGCCAAGAAGGCGCTGCAGGACACCGTCGCCTTCGACAACGCCATCAAGGCCGCCATCGCCAAGGCCAAGCTGACCGATCCGGAACTGAAGAACACCACCATCGTGGTCACCGCCGACCACGACCACACGCTGGTGCTCAACGGCTACGCCAAGCGCACCGGCAAGACCGCCAGCGGCAACGCCGGCGTGCTCGGCGTGGTGAAGAACTACGTCACCGGCGCGGTGGAGAAGGACTTGGACGGCGCGCCCTACTCGATCATCGGCTTCGGCAACGGCGAAAACCGCGTCCAGGCCAGCCGCGCCGGCCAGTCCGCGCTGGACGACAGCGTCACCGGCGCCGCCACCTACCACCAGGAGGCGGCGATCCGCGTCAGCGCCGGCAACGAGACCCACGGCGGCACCGACGTCTTCCTCGGCGCCATCGGCAAGGGCTCGGAGAGCTTCCTCGGCACCATCGACAACACCAAGGTGTTCGGTCTGGTGAAAAACGCCGCTGGCCTGTAAGCCACGCTGTCACGCATACTTTAAGAACGGAATTTTGCACATGAAACGTACACTGTTAGCCGCCGCGCTGGCGCTGTCCTTCGCCAACGCCGCCCAGGCCGCCGGCGAAGCCAAGAACATCATCTTCTTCCTCGGCGACGGCATGGGGCCGTCGACCATCACCGCCTCGCGCATCTACAAATACGGCGAGGACGGCAGCCTGGCGATGGACAAGCTGGAGCGCACGGCGCGCGTCAAGACCTACTCGAACGACGCCCAGACCACCGACAGCGCACCGTCGATGGCCGCCTATATGACCGGCGTGAAGATGAACAACGAGGTCATCTCGATGTCGGCCAACACCGTCGCCACCAATCCCGGCAAGGACGCCAACGGCAACCTGGGCGTCAACAACTGCGCCGCCGGCAACGGCAGCACCGCAGTGACCATCCTGGAGCTGGCCAAGGCCAAGGGCAAGGCGGTCGGCTCGATCACCACCACCGAGCTGACCCATGCCACGCCGGCGGCGACCTTCTCGCACATCTGCAACCGCAACGCCCAGTACGCCATCGCCGCCCAGCTGGTTCCGGGCGGCGCCGGCTACAACGCCGCCCTGCTCGACGGCGTCGACGTGTTGATGGGTGGCGGCCGCAACCACTTCACCCCGTTCGACGCCGCCAGCAACAAGACCGGCCGCGCCGACGGCCGCAACCTGCTGACCGAGATGGCGGCCAAGGGCTACGTCGTGGCCGCCAACAAGACGGAAATGAACGCGGCCGCCGCCGGCAAGAAGTTCATCGGCCTGTACAGCAGCAAGAGCCACCTGGAATATGAGCTCGACCGCAGCGCCACGCCGCCGCTGGGCGAGGGCGCAAGCCAGCCCAGCCTGGCCGAGATGACCGTCAAGGCGATGGATTTGCTGGCGCAGAACAAGGACGGCTACTTCCTGATGGTCGAGGGCGGCCGCATCGACCACGCCCTGCACGGCACCAACGCCAAGCGCGCGCTGACCGACACCATCGCCTTCGACGACGCCATCAAGGCGGCGCTGGACAAGGCCAAGCTGAGCGATCCGACCCTGGCCAACACGCTGATCGTGGTCACCGCCGACCACGACCACACGCTGGCCTTCAACGGCTACGCCAAGCGCGGCAATCCTATCCTGGACATCAACCGGGGCTACAAGGACAAGCTGCCGAGCAAGGACGCCGACGGCAACAGCTACACCACCCTGGTGTTCGGCAACGGCCCGAACCGTCCGAACACCCGTGCCAGCCTGGACAGCGCCACCGTCCTGGCCGACAACTATCTGCAGGAAACCGGCGTGCGTCTGGCCAGCGAAACCCACGGCGGCGGCGACGTCAAGCTGTTCGCCACCGGCGCCGGCGCCAAGCCGTTCAAGGGCACGCTGGACAACACCAAGGTGTTCAGCCTGCTCAAGTCGGCCTTCGGCCTGTGATCGACTGATTCGTCGGCTTCGCGCTGATCGTCAAGGGAGCGGACAGGTGTCCGCTCCCGTTTTCATTTAAAGAGCCACATGAAACGCCTCCCCCTGCTCCCCTTACTCATCACAACGCTGTGCCTGGCGGCAAGCGCCCGGGCCGCGCCAGCCGCCGGCACAACCGGCGCGGATCTGGACTTGCGCATCAGCTACTACAGCAAGGTCGTCACGCCCGAGGGCGTGAGCCGTGAAGCGCGCTACGAGGAAACCATGCTGCGCCGCGCCGGCCACGTCTGGACCGCGCGCGTGCTGCCGGCCGGCGCCGAGAAGCACCACGAGCACGCCGCCAAGCCGACGAACCAGGCCGCCGGCCGCGTCGCCGCCGAGCACAAGCATTTCAACCATGTGGTGCTGCCGCGCCACGTGGCGTTGGAAAACGGTCAAGCCCGGGTGGAATTCGTCGACGTCCGCGCCAAGGAGCTGATCGCGATTCCGCCGGCCGAGTTCGGCAACGTCGGTTTCGACGGTTCCTGGGACCACGCCTACTACCTGCTCGACTCGACGCGTCTGAAGGCGATGCCGCTGTCGGCGCGCGTCTCGACGGTGGCCGGCGCGCGCTGGCGCGAGCGCGAGGACAAGGGCTTGTTCGAGCGCGTGCTGTGGGACGACAAGCGGCAGATCCCGCTGGTCATCGAAAGCGGCGACAAGGCGGCGACCTTCTTCAACCGGGTCGACCTGACGGTGCAGGCCGGCACCAGCGGCGCGCTGCCGTGGCAGCGGCTGAAGGGCTATGCGCAGAAGGAGTACTCGGACTTCCTGGACTGAGCGCACGCGCGCGGCATGGAGCGCGCCGCGACGCAACCGGCAACATTACATAGGCAATAATATTCCGTTGCTTTTACACAATACCTAGACGCGGTTTGCGGCGATCTTTGCCGTCAAACCGCGCCACGGCGCCTGGATGGGTGTCAATCATCGAGAGGAAGGAGCAAACTCGATATCGACTACATTTTCGCGAGCGTGAGCATGAAACAATTGGTGGATCGAATCCTCTCCCTGTCCGTCTGGACCCCCGGCTCGCGGCTGATGCGCCGCCTGCGCTTCCCCGGCAAGTTTTCCCTGATCTCCCTCGGCTTCATGGTGCCCCTGCTCTGGCTGCTCTGCGTCTACCACACGGCCGCCATGCAGGATCTGCGCGTCGTGCGCCTGGAGCGCACCGGCCTGCGTTTCGTGCAGCCGCTGTACCAGGCGCGCGAGGCGGCCATCGGCTGGCGCCTGCTGGCCCGCAACGCGGCGCAGGGCGAGGCGGCCGAGGGGCTGGCCGAACGGCGCCAGGCGTTCGAGGCGGCCTACCGGCGCGTCGACGGTTACGCCGCGGCGGCCGACAATCCGCTCGGCGCCACGGCCGAGATGGCGGCGCTGCGCGAGGCCTATCGGGCGGCGCAGGCCGGCTTCGCCTCGGCCGACGAGGCCTACCAGAAGCTGAGCGCGCTCGACCTGGCGCTGGCCCGGCTGGCCGACAACGTGACCGACAGCTCGGGCCTGGCGCTCGACCCGAACCTGGCCACCTACCGCCTGATGAGCGCGACCCTGCTGCACGGCCCGCAGGTGATCCGGCAGATGTCGGAACTGCGCTCGCTGGGGCGCGCCGCCCTGAAGACGGGCAGTATCGACGCACAGCAGGGCGCGCTGCTGCAGCGCCGCCTGGCCGTGGCCGAACACGAGCAGGCGCTGGCGCTGGCCGACCTGGCCCTGGTGGCGCGCGCCGCGCCGGAGCACGCGCAGGTGCGGCGCGGCGAGGTCGAGTCGGCGGTGGCGGCGGTGTTCGCCACGCTGCGCAGCACCTTCCCGCCCGGCCAGAGCGAGCTCGCGGCCGACCGCGCCGCCTTCGGCGCGCAGCTGAACGCGGCCATCGCGCTGCAGTTCGGCGAGGTCGGCCAGAACCTGGCGATACTCGACCGGATGCTGGCCGAGCGCGAGTCGGCGCTGCTGCGCGCCCTCTACAGCACGCTGGCGCTGTGCCTGCTCGGCGTGCTGCTGGCGGCCTACCTGTGCGTCGGCTTCTACCAGTCGATGCTGAGCGGCTTCAAGCGGGTGCGCCACGAGCTGATCGCCATCTCGATGGGCGACCTGCGCGCCGAGATCGACGACGCCGGCCGCGACGAGCTGGCCGGCCTGCTGCGCGAGCTGGGCAACATGCAAAAGGCGCTGCGCGACACCGTGCAGCAGGTGCAGCAGGCCAGCGACCACGTGGTGGCCTCGAGCATCGGCATCGCCCAGGGCACGCGCGAGCTGTCGGCCCGCACCGAATCGGCCGCCTCGGCGCTGGAGCAGTCGTCGGCGGCGCTGGAGCAGACCACCTCGACGGTGCAAATGACCGCCGACGCGGTGCGCCAGGCCTCCGCCATCTCGATCGCCAACGCCGCCACCGCCACCCGCGGCGGCCAGGTGATGCACACCGTGGTGGCGACCATGGAGGGCATCGAGGCCTCGTCGAAGCAGATCGGCGAGATCATCGGGGTGATCGACGGGATCGCCTTCCAGACCAACATCCTGGCCCTGAACGCGGCCGTCGAGGCGGCGCGCGCCGGCGAGCAGGGCCGCGGCTTCGCCGTCGTCGCCACCGAGGTGCGCGCGCTGGCCGGGCGCAGCGCCGACGCGGCGCGCCAGGTCAAGGAGCTGATCACCCGCAGCTCGCGGGAGGTGCGCGCCGGCACCGAGGTGGTGCGCCAGGCCGGCCAGGCGATCGGCGAGATCGTCGAGAACGCGGCGCACATCAAGAGCCTGCTCGACGACGTGGCCAACGGCGCGCGCGAGCAGAGCGCGGGCATCGGCCAGATCGGCGCGGCCGTCGCCGAGCTCGACCGGGACACCCAGGCCAACGCGCTGCTGGTCGAGCAGACCGCCGCCGCCGCCGGCACCCAGCGCGAGGTGGCCGTGCGGCTGGCCGCCCAGGTCGACGAGTTCCGCCTGCCCGGCCAGCGCGCCGCCGCGCTGGTCGAGGGGATCGACGTCGACGGCATCATCGACGCCCACCGCCAGTGGAAGGTCAAGCTGCGCGACGCCATCGAGCAGGGCGGCAGGGTCGACGTCAAGACGCTGGCGCGCGACGACTGCTGCGCGCTGGGCAAATGGATCCACGCCGACGGCCAGCGCCTGCGCGGCCGCGCCAGCTTCACCGCGCTGGTCGAGCAGCACGCGCGCTTCCACCGCGTCGCCGGCCAGGTCGGCGAGCTGATCAACAAGGGCGAGTATGTGCGGGCCGAGCAGGCGCTCGGCCACGGCAGCCCCTTCTCCAGCGCCACCATCGACGTGGTGCGCGTGTTGTCGGCCGCCAAGCGGCTCGGCTTCGAGTAGGCGCGCCGGCGGCGCTAGCTAGGCGCGCGCGCCGCGCCGCTCGGCCTGGGCGGCGTCGAGCTGGGCGCGCAGCTCCTTGATCTCGGCGGCGAAGTTGTCGCGCGCGGTGACGGCGCCGACCAGCTCCATCTCGGCGCTCAGGCGGGCGTCCGACTCGGCCGCCGAGGCCGCCACGTTGCGCTCGATCTGCGCGCGCAGGTCGGCCAACTGGTTGTCCTTGCCGTCGATGGCCAGGCGGTCCTTGGCCTTGCCGACCAGGGCGTCGGTGGCGACGTTGCGGGCGTCGCGCAGCTCGGCGGTCAGGCGGGCGATGCTCTCGCCGCGCTCCTCCAGGGTGGCCAGGGCCTCGTCGCGGGCCGCCATCAGGCTGGCCACCTGCGCCAGCAGCTCCTCGACGTCGCGCTGCGATTGCGCCAGCGCGTCCTGGCTGCCGGCGCCGGAGTCGACGGCGAATTGCCGCGCCCAGCCGCCCAACGCGTCCAGCAGCGCCTCCGGCAGTTCCGGCGTGGCCACTTCCGCCGGCTTGGCGCCGCTGGCGCGCCACGCCGTCAGGTGCTGGTGCACGCTGGCCGGGGCGGCGCCGCCAAGCAAGTCGGAGACGGCCTCGATGGTCACCCGCTCGCCGTCGTTCTGCAGGCTGGTGGCCGCCGCCGCGACCTCGTCGAATGTGACTTCTTGACCTGCCATTGCTGTCTCCGATAGGGCTAGGGTTGTCATTGTTGCCAATTCAATTCATCGGCAGGGAAAGACAACACGATACAGGATGATCTTGCCTATCAACAAGGGGGCTGTGGCGGATGTGGCGCGGCGGACGCCGGCTGTTGTAAGGAGCGCGTGTATTTCACTTTCGCGGCACCTTCCTCATGGGTATCCGGCAAGTCCGGATTCAAGTGCCGCGCAAGAGCCGCCTTGTCAACAGCGCATGCAGATCGCGCCGGGTATCCGCTCGGTCGCCCGATCAGTGTTCGGCAGGCGCGGCTCGCGGCAGTCCGGCACTTGGTTCAATATTGAACTATAATGTTCAATATTGAACCAACCCGCGCATCCCATCGGAGTATCGCCATGAATCTGTTCGTCCGCCTGTTGTATGTGTTGCTCAGCTCCTTCTTCCGCCCCCGCCTGCCGGTCGGCCCGGCCACCAGCGAGCTGTCGCTGCTGACCTTTCCCAACGACCTGGACCTCAACCTGCACGTCAACAACGGCCGCTACCTGACCTTGTGCGACCTGAACCGGGTCGACCTGTTCATCCGCTCCGGCTTGGCGCGCATCATGCTGCAGCGCGGCTGGATGCCGATCATCACCGAGCACACGATGAACTACCGCAAGTCGCTCGGCGTGTTCCAGCGCTTCACCGCCACCTTGCACCTGAGCCATTGGGACGAGCGGCACTTCTACATGACGCACCGCTTCTCGATCAAGGACCGGATCGTCGCCGAGGGCACCTCGAAGGGCGTGTTGAAGGGCCGGCACGGCGTGGTCGCGCCGGCCGATGTGATCGCCGCCCTGCTGGCGGCGCAGGCCGCGGCGCCGGCGAAATAGGCCGCCGCCCGGGCCGGACGGCTCAGGCGCGCCGGCGGTCCGCCTGCAGCAGCGCCTCCAGCTGCGCCGAGGCGCGCTCCATCACCGCGCCCACCACGGCGAGCTCGGCCGGCGAGCTGCCCGCCACCATCGCCGTCACCACCTCCGACTGGACGCGCATGGCGCGCGCCGCCAGGGCCATGCCCTGCTCGGTCAAAAACAGCCGCTTGGCGCGGGCGTCGGCCGGATCGTCCTCGCGCCGCACCCAGTGGCGCGCCTCCATCTGCGTCAACAGCATGCTGACGCCGCTCTTGGTGACGAAGCAGCGCGCCGCCAGTTCGCGCTGGCTCAGGCCGGGCTTGGTCGCCAGCGTGGCCAGCACCTCGAGGTCGCCGATGCGCAGGTCGATCTCGGCCAGGCGCGCGCCGACCACCATCTCGCACAGGTTGTAGGAGCGGATCACGGACAGCCAGGCCTGGGTGCCGTGGGGTGAGGAGGGTTGTTTCATGGCGGCTCAAGAAGTTGGATGGGCGGTGCCGCAGGCGCGGCACACGGTTCTAATTTGAACCAATTTACCACACCGCAACGCCAAGCCGCCCGACATGCTCCTGCTGGCCGGCCGCGCGCACCGCCTGCGCCCCGGGCACAATGGAACGGGACGGCACCTGGCGGAATAGTGGCATGCACCAGCGCGTACCCGGGCGAACAAACTCGCTCGGCAGATCCGCGTCCAGGGCATGCTTGGCCGCCGGGGCGGCGGCCCGCTATCTATCCGGCGCCATCTGGACTAGACTGCGCGTCCCAGCCCTTGTCGCCGCCGGCGCCCGCCCAGACCATGCCGATCCGCCCACCCGCCCCGCCGCGCGCCGCGCGCGCCCCCCTGCCGCCGCCCGCCGACGCCATCGACATCGTCTACCTGTGGGTCGACGGCAGCGATCCGCGCTGGCAGGAGCGGCGCCGCGCCGCCCTGGCGCGCGCCGACGGCAGCGCGCTGCCGGCGCGCCACGGCGACGTGCAGGGCCGCTACCGCGACAACGGCGAGCTGCGCTACAACCTGCGCGCGCTGCAGCGCTTCTTCACCGGCCACGGCCACGTCTACATCGTCACCGACGGCCAGTGCCCGGCCTGGCTGCGGCCCGGCCCCGGCCTGAGCCTGGTCGACCACCGCACGCTGCTGCCGCCTGCGGCGCTGCCGGTGTTCGACTCCGGCCACATCGAGTCGTATCTGCACCACATCCCCGGCCTGGCCGAGCGCTTCCTGTACCTGAACGACGACGTCTTCCTCGGCGCCCCCTTCGACCCGGCCTTGTGGTTCGGCGACGCCGGCGTGGCCGTCTACAAGGAGGAGGCCACGCTGCCCGACTACGACGGCCCGCAGGCGCACGAGAGCGCGCTGGTCAACGCCTCGCTGCTGTCGCGCCGCTGGCTGACACAACGCGACCCGGGCTACCGCCACGTTGCCCGCATCTTCGCCCACTCGCCGCGACCAATGCTGACCAGCGCGCTGCGCCGCCTGGAGGGCGAGGCGGCGGAGTTGTTCGCCCAGGTGCGCAGCACGGTGTTCCGCTCCTGGGCGGTGCCGCCGCTGCTGCCCGACCTGGTGCCGCGCTGGATGCTGCAGACCGGCCTGGCCGTGCTGCGCCGGGCCGACTCGCTGTATGTGTGCAGCGGCGACGCCGACGCCGCCGCGCAGTTCGACGCGCTGGCGGCGCGCTTCGGCGCGCTGCCCTTCTTCTGCATCAACGACACCAGCGACGACGCCGCCGCCGACGCGCCCGAGCTGCTGCGCATCGGCGCCACACTGGCGGCGCTGCTGCCGACGCCGTCGCGCTTCGAGCGGGAGGGCGCCGCGCCGCGTGGCGGCGCGACAACAACGAACAGCGGTTGCGTTGATCAATAACAAAGAGAAAGTAACAAAATTATTTCCAAGACAATTAAGTTGCTCTTAATGAATGTATGCAATATAATAAGTCTCACCTTGCCGACGCGTTTCCGGTCGGCGCATTTAGTTCGTGCATTTATCAGCTTAATTGGAGTTTTTATGAAAAAAATCACCGCAGCCTTGCTTCTGGCAGGTTTGTTCGGCGCCGTGTCGGCACAAGCCAGCGTCGTCGAGTTCAACGCCGCCAAGGCGCTGACCACCACCAACTGGAGCGACACCCTGTCGTTCGGCAAGTTCGACACCAAGCTCGGCACGCTGACCTCGATCAAGTTCGAACTGAACGGCACCGTCGCCGGCAGCGGCCGCGCCGAGAGCCTGGACAGCGCCGCCAGCAACGTCACGCTGACCCTGGGTTCGCTGCTGACGCTGCAACGCCCGGACGGTTCGACCCTGGTGGTGGCTAATCCGGTGTTCTCGACCGGCTACAACTTCAGCGCCTTCGACGGCGGCATCGACTTCGCCGGCACCTCCGGCGCCTCCACCGGCCAAGTGTCGAACAGCGGCTCGAACGCCTTCACCTCGTTCAGCGCCAACGACTTCGCGGCGTTCTCGGCGGCCGGCGGCGGCAACATCGACCTGAACCTGCGGGCCGACGGCGCCTCCACCGGCTCCGGCTCGGGCAACCTGATCACCCAGTTCAACACCGCCGCCGCCGGCGACGTCAAAGTGGTCTACGAGTACACCGCCGCCGCGCCGGTGCCAGAACCGGAAACCTACGGCATGCTGCTGCTGGGCATGGGCGTGCTGGGCCTGGCGCGTCGCCGCGCCAACAAAAACAAGGCGGCGTAACACCCCGGCGCCGGCCGCAGGCCGGCGCCTCCGCCCCGAAAGCCATCCCGCGCAAGCAGGATGGCTTTTTTGATTTGGATCAACGAATTATTTGATCTATCTCACTACACTGAAACACGCTATATTGGTTTCACCCACGACCACGGCCGGCCCGGCGCCGCGTGTGCCCGCAACGCAACCCCCACCGGTCCCGCCCCACGATGCTGCCAGCCTATATCTCCCACCCCGACTGCCTGAAACACACCATGGGCGAGCAACACCCCGAGTCGCCCGAGCGCATCGGCGCGATCAACGACATGTTGCTGATCAAGGGCCTGCTCGACTTCATGCAGCCCTTCGACGCCCCGCTGGCGAGCGAGAAGCAACTGGCCCAGGCCCATTCCCTCCTGCACATCCACACCATGGCCGCCCTCTCGCCGGTCGACGGCTCGGTGCAGGTCGACCCCGACACCAGCATGAACCCGCACACCTACCGGGCGGCCCTGCGCGCCGCCGGCGCCGCCGTGCTGGCGGTCGACCTGGTGCTGGGCAAGGGCGCCGGCAGCGCCTTCTGCAACGTGCGCCCGCCCGGCCACCACGCCGAGCACAACGCCGCCGGCGGCTTCTGCTTCTTCAACAACGTCGCCGTCGGCATCCGCCACGCCCTCAACGTGCACGGCCTGGAGCGGGTCGCGCTGGTCGACTTCGACGTCCACCACGGCAACGGCAGCGAGGACATCCTGCACGGCGACGAGCGCGTGCTGATGTGCTCCATCTTCGAGGACAAGATCTACCCCTTCTGCGGCAACCAGCCGCGCGGTCCGAACATGCTCAACGTGGCGCTGCCGGCCCGCTCCGGCGGCGACGTGATGCGCGCCGCCGTCAGCGCGCAGTGGCTGCCGGCGCTGGAGCGCTTCCGGCCGCAGCTGATCGTCGTCTCGGCCGGCTTCGACGGCCACCGCGACGACGACATGGGCAACCTCGGCCTGGTCGAGGCCGACTACGCCTGGCTCACCAAGCAGATCGTCGCCGTCGCCCAGCGCCACTGCCAGGGCCGCATCGTCTCCTGCCTGGAGGGCGGCTACGAGCTGTCCTCGCTGGCGCGCAGCGCCGCCGCCCACGTCAAGGTTTTGCTGGGACTGGACGACTAGCATCCAGCCGCCTCCCCGGCCCACATTTTTTTAAGCGATACGACGATGGAAACCCACTACCTCAGCCCCCTGTTCTCCCCCAAGTCGATGGTGGTCTTCGCCGGCAAGGCCGACGCGCCCGACGGCCAGACCGGCTACGGCCGCAGCATCCGCGCCCAGCTGGAACAGGGCGGCTTCGCCGGCCCGGTGACCTTCCTCGACGTCGGCATGAGCGGCACCCTGGCCGACCTGGCGCAGTCGCGCGCCGACCTGGCCATCATCGCCCTGCCCAACGAGGAGCTGGCCTTCGCGCTGGAGGTGGCCGGCCGCATCCAGTGCCGCGCCGCGCTGGTCATCTCGGCCGGCGTGCCGGCGGCGCTGGCCAGGGAGCTGCACGCCATCGCCCGCAAGCACGACATCCACCTGCTCGGACCGAACTGCCTGGGCTACCAGCGGCCGCGCCTGAACATCAACGCCAGCGTGGCCGGCCCGCTGGCCCAACCGGGCAGCCTGGCGCTGATCTCGCAGTCGGGCGCCCTGACCAGCGCCATCCTCGACTGGGGCAGCAAGAACGCGGTGGGCTTCTCCACCGTCGTCTCGCTCGGTCCCAACACGGCGGTCGACCTGGCGCAGACGCTGGACTTCCTCGCCACCGACCCGGCCACGCAGAGCATCGTCATCTACATGGAGGGGCTGACCGACGCGCGCCGCTTCATGTCGGCGCTGCGCGGCGCCGCCAACACCAAGCCGGTGGTGGTGCTCAAGGGCGGCAACGCGGCGGCCTCCTCGCAGGCCGCGCTGACCCACTCCGGCGCCATCGTCGCCAGCGACGAGGTGTTCGACGCCGCGCTGCGCCGCACCGGCGCGGTGCGCGTGAAGTCCTTCGTGCAGCTGTTCTCGGCCGCCAAATGCCTGGCCTCGCGCTACCGCCCGGTCGGCCCGCGGCTGGCCATCGTCACCAACGGCGGCGGCCCCGGCGTGCTGGCGGCCGACTGGATCGGCGAGCTGGGCCTGCAACTGGCCCACCTGTCCGAGGCCGGCGCGCAGGCGCTGGCGCCGCTGCTGCCGGCCCAGGCCACCCTGGCCAACCTGCTCGACCTGTCCGAGGAGGCCGGCCCGGAGCACTTCTGCGCCGCCATCCAGGCCTGCGCCCGCGACGCCCAGATCGACGGCATCCTGGTGATCTACTCGCCCAAGCTGGGCGGCGACCCGGCCGCCGTGGCCGAGGCGGTCAGCGCCCTCAACGCCGGCCTGGGCAAGCCGCTGCTGACCTGCTGGATGGGCGACGAGAGGGTCGGCGAGGCGCGCCGCATCATCAACGGCGCCGGCCTGGCCACCTTCCGCACGCCGGAGGCGGCGGTCGACGGCTTCAGCAACATCGCCTCGTTCTACCAGAACCAGCAGCTGCTGCACCAGACCCCGCCGCCGCTGTCGCAGCTGGCCCAGCCCGACCTGGACGGCGCCCGCCTGCTGATCGAGAGCGTGCTGGCCGAGCGGCGCAAGGTGCTCACCGAGATGGAGTCGAAGGCGCTGCTGGCGGCCTTCCACATCCCGATCACCCAGACCATCCTGGCGCGCAGCGCCAACGAGGCGATCCTGATCGCCAGCCAGCTGGGCTACCCGGTGGCGCTGAAGATCGACTCGCCCGACATCTCGCACAAGTCCGACGTGCAGGGCGTGGTGCTCAACGTGCTCAACGCCGCCGCCGTGCGCGACGTCTACGCCGACATGATGGCCACCGTGCGCCGGCTCGAGCCGGAGGCGCGCATCAACGGCGTGACGATCCAGAGGATGGCCGGCAAGCGCAACGGCCGCGAGCTCTACATCGGCGTCGTCACCGACCACCTGTTCGGCCCGGCCATCAGCTTCGGCGCCGGCGGCACCATGATCGAGTTGATCAACGACCGCGCCATCGAGCTGCCGCCGCTCAACCTGTTCCTGGCGCAGCGCCTGATCGGCCGGGTGCGCTCGGCCGACACGCTGGGCGAGTGGCGCGGCGCGCCGCCGGCGCACCGCGAGGCGGTCGAGCACATGCTGCTGCGCGTGTCGGAGATGGTGTGCGGCCTGCCGCAGCTGCGCGAGATGGACATCAACCCCTTGATCGTCGACGAGCACGGCGCGCTGGTGGTCGACGCCCGCATCGTGATCGACGCGGCGCCGCCCTCGGCCGACGTGTACGACCACCTGGCGATCCTGCCCTACCCGTCGAACTACACGCAGGACTGGCCGATGCGCGGCGGCGGCCAGTACACGCTGCGCCCGGTGCAGCCGGACGACGCCTGCATGCTGCAGGACTTCGTGCGCGGCCTGTCGGAGAAGTCGCGCTACTACCGCTTCGCCTCCTCGCTGCGCGAGCTGTCGGTGCCGATGCTGGCGCGCTACACGCTGATCGACTACGACCGCGAGATGGCGCTGGTGGCGCTGCAGACGGTGCGCGCGCCGGGGCCGGACGGCGACTTCGTCGAGACGTCCCACATCATCGGCGTGTCGCGCTACATCGCCAACCCGGACCGCAGCAGCTGCGAGTTCTCGCTGGTGGTGGACGACCGCTTCAGCGGCCAGGGCCTGGGCACGCGGCTGATGCTGGCGATCATGGACGTGGCGCGCGACAAGGGCCTGAGCCAGATCGACGGCCTGGTGCTGGTCAAGAACAGCGGCATGCTCAAGCTGATGGCCAGCCTGGGCTTCCACATCGAGTCCTACGAGGAGGACCCGGACTTCCGCATGTGCAGCAAGGCGCTGTGACGGCGGCGCGGGCCGGCGTTTTTCAAGACGCGGTGAACCTAGACTTGGGCGAGGAATAGTTCGCGGTCGAGGTGACCGCCGATTTCCGAAGGTGTCATGCCGAACAGCTTGACGAAATCCGACGGCCCGAGAATCGCCTCGCATTGCAGCGCGATCGCTACGTGGACCTTGTTTACTTCGTCCACGTAGCGATCGCGTTCGATTTCGCGGGAATCCAACTCCCGGTACAAGCTGGCCTGAGCCTCACGCAAAGCGAGCTGCAAGGATTCCACTTGTGCCAACTTTTCTCGGTCAAAACGCGGTCCAAGATAGGCGTCTGCCATCGCCATGAATTCTTCATGCCGCACGTCCATAGCATTGCCTCCTTCGCCGCCAAGCCCATGTATGGCAGCAATCCGCAGATCGAAAATCTCCAAGGTCCTCATTTAATATACTCCAACTTCATGGGTGGGAGTGCCCGAAGCACGCGACGAGCTCCGGCCAGGGATGGTGCGTCGGGGAGTAATTTACAAGGGTTACAGAATCCGTCCCATAGGTTCCGTAGGTGAAAATCGACCACCGATACCCGCGCGCCGCAGAGACCGTTTGGCCAGAAGGGTAAAGTATCCTATTGGCGGTCTGATGGCATACTCCTGTCACGCCATAGACGATCCCGGCGCGGCACTCCGGGTTGGATAAACAATCCGCTCTATCTACATTTCCAACCCCGCTGCAAATCTGCGCGCCACCGCCGCTGCGGCCAAAGCAAGGCCAAACATGGCCCGCACTACTGGTGACGTAAGTGTGATCGGCTGGCAATAGGGCCATCTTGATGCTGTGCCCCGTCAATATTCCTTGCGCCATGGCTCAATCCTCAGTTTTACTGTCCGGCCCCCAACGTCGCATGGAATATCGGCCGCAACACTGGCCGTGGCGGCGGCGCTGGCCGGCATACTTCCATACGAGCAGATTCGTCAAAAGCATGCAAACAAATTCGGCAACCACAATCAGAGACGCTATCATTGTCGATGAAGAGCGCAAAACTAGCTGTCCCGGGGGACCATAGCTAGCGGCGGAACACCATCGATGCCACGGAATTTATGTCGTGTGAGACCTCTCCCCCTGCGCTGCACAGGGTCAGCAACAAGCAAGGTACAAGGCGAGGTCTCCTCGCCTTTACTTTTTTCTGGGCCAGCGACATACACAATCCCCATCTTACCAAGGCCTAAGTCCGGACAATTTGATCCTGCTTACGGTCCCGTTATCCCATCGCATCGCCAACTAGACGACTGGTCTATTTTTGCTGTATGATGCAATCCATGAACACTGAACACCACGACGTCCGCCAGCACATCCTCGACACGGGCAAGTCCATCATCACCGGCAAGGGCTTTGCCGGCGTGGGCCTGAACGAGATCCTGACGACGGCCGGCGTGCCCAAGGGCTCCTTCTACCACTACTTCAAGTCGAAGGAGCTGTTCGGCGAGGCGCTGCTGGAAAACTACATGGCCGAGTACCTGGCCCACATGGAGGTGCTGCTGGGCCAGCCCGGCCTGAACTCGGCCGAGCGCTTGATGGCCTACTGGCGCAGCTGGACCGGGCCGGAGCAGGAAAGCTGCAACGACTGCCGCTGCCTGGTGGTCAAGCTGAGCAGCGAAGTGGCCGACATGTCCGAGGCGATGCGCGTGGCCCTGCTGCGCGGCACCAACCAGATCGTCGCCCGGCTCGCCGTGTGCATCGAACAGGCGCTGGCCGACGGCTCGCTGCGCGACATCGCCGAACCGGCGCACACCGCGCTGACCCTGTACCAACTTTGGCTGGGCGCGGCCATGCTGACCAAGCTGCGGCGCGAGCCGAGCGCGCTGGACGGCGCCTTGCGGGCCACGCTGGCGATCCTGCGGCTGCCGGCCACGGCGGCCAACTGACAGCGGCAACGAACAGCGGCAACCGAAACACGCAAGACAGCAGCAAACCGAAGCACCGAACTGCCGCGCCGGCCCGTCGCCAGCGCGTTTCTTCCACCCGCACACTAGACGACCAGTCTAATTTAGGAGCGCAACATGCAGAATTTTGAATTCCACAACCCCACCAAGATCGTCTTCGGCGCCAACACCGTGGCCAAGCTGGCCAAGCTGGTGCCGGAAACGGCCCGCGTGCTGATCCTGTTCGGCGGCGCCAGCGCCGAGAAGACCGGCACCCTGGCCGAGGTGCGCGCCGCGCTGGGCGGCCGTGTGGTGCAGGAGTTCGGCGGCATCGAGCCGAACCCCAGCTACGAGACGCTGATGGGCGCCGTGGCCAAGGTGCGCGCCGAGAAGCTCGACTTCCTGCTGGCCGTCGGCGGCGGCTCGGTCATCGACGGCACCAAATTCGTCGCCGCCGCCGCGCTGTACGACGGCGAGCCGTGGGAGATCGCCCAGAGCGGCGGCGCCAAGGTCAAGCAGGCGCTGCCCTTCGGCGCCGTGCTGACGCTGCCGGCCACCGGCTCGGAAATGAACAACGGCGCCGTCGTCACGCTGAAGGCGACGCACGCCAAGCTGCCCTTCCGCAGCGCGCTGCTGTTCCCCAAGTTCTCCGTGCTCGACCCGAGCAAGACCTTCACCCTGCCGGCCAAGCAGATCGCCAACGGCCTGGTCGACGCCTTCGTCCACACCGTCGAGCAGTACCTGACCTATCCGGTGCAGGCGCTGGCGCAGGACCGCTTCGCCGAGGGCCTGCTGCAGACCTTGGTCGAGATCGCCCCGCAGGCGCTGGCCGCGCCGGACGACTACGACACCCGCGCCAACCTGATGTGGACGGCGACGCTGGCCCTGAACGGCCTGATCGGCGCCGGCGTGCCGCAGGACTGGGCCACCCACATGATCGGCCACGAGCTGACGGCGCTGTACGACATCGACCACGCGCGCACCCTGGCCATCGTGCTGCCGGCGCTGCTCAACGTGCAGCGCGACACGAAACGCGCCAAGCTGTTGCAATACGGTGAGCGCGTCTGGGGCATAGCCAAGGACAGCGGCAGCGAGGACGAGCGCGTCGACGCCGCCATCGCCGCCACCCGCGGCTTCTTCGAGAGCGTCGGCATCGCCACCCGCCTGTCCGGCTACCAGCTGGGCCAGGAGGCGGTCGAGGCGGTGCTGGCCCAGCTGGCCGAGCACGGCATGACCAGCCTGGGCGAGCACCGCGACATCGACCTGGCGCGCAGCCGCGTCATCCTCGAGGCGGCGCTGTAGGCCGCAGCACCTTCAATGGCGGGCGCCACGGCGGCCGCCACTCCAGCGGCGCCCGCGCCGCACGCACACGACAGGAATCGACATGAACATCTTGATGGTACTCACCTCGCACGACCAACTGGGCGACACCGGCCACAAAACCGGCTTCTGGCTGGAGGAGTTCGCCGCGCCCTACTACACGCTGCAGGACGCCGGCGCCAAGCTGACGCTGGTGTCGCCGCTGGGCGGCCAGCCGCCGCTCGATCCGAAGAGCGACGCGCCCGAGTCGCAGACCGCCGCCACCGCCCGCTTCAAGGCCGACCCGGCCGCGCAGGCCGCGCTGGCCTCCACCGGCAAGCTGGCCGACGTCGCGGCGGCCGACTTCGACGCCGTGTTCTACCCGGGCGGCCACGGCCCGCTGTGGGACCTGGCCGAGGACCGCGCCAGCATCGCCCTGATCGAGGCGATGCTGGCCGCCGGCAAGCCGGTGGCGGCGGTGTGCCACGCGCCCGGCGTGCTGCGCCACGCCAAGGCGGCCGACGGCACGCCGCTGGTGCGCGGCAAGCGCGTCACCGGCTTCACCAACAGCGAGGAGGACGCCGTCGGCCTGAGCGCCGTGGTGCCCTTCCTGGTCGAGGACATGCTCAAGGAAAAGGGCGGGGTCTACTCGAAGGCGGCCGACTGGCAGTCCTACGTGCAGACCGACGGCCTGCTGGTCACCGGGCAGAACCCGGCCTCGTCGGAGGCGGCCGCCGCCGCCCTGCTCAAGCTGCTGGGTTGAGCGGCCGGCCCGGGCCAGCGGCCCGGGCCGGCAACGCGCCGCGCGGCCGCGCTGGCGCGCCCGTCCCCCGAACCAGCCCGCCGGCCATGCCGGCGCAACGCGCCCGGCCCACCGCCCGGCGCGTTTTTCCGTCTCCCCCCGGGGCGCCGCAGAAGTGCATGCATTACTTTCATCTCGGCACCGATCCTTGCGTGGGGTAAAATAGCCTGTAATTTTGGCAAATCAATTGCCAAGGTCGTCAGACCGACCGGGCGGTGGCGCAGCGCTGGACCGCGCCGGACAATGTCGGTACCATCATTACCCAATACACAACATCCGCCCGCCCCAAGCCCGCAGGCGTTTCAACCGACTCCGCACACGATGATTGTTGCCATCCGCCACATCCTGAAGCACTCCATCCGCGCCAGACTGATCGCCATGACCGGCGCCATCGTCGTCGCCGTGGTGTGCCTGCTGACGTGCGTGATGGCGCTGCTGGGCGCCAGCAGCCTGCGCCAGGAGTCGGACGCGCAACTGGCGCAGAGCCTGGGCCAGAGCGCCGCCCTGCTGGGCAACTTCATCGAGGTGCGCGAGAGCGCGCTCGACCAGTGGGCCGTCCATCCGCTGGTCGACGCCATGTTCGGCGACCCCGAGGTGGCCGGCATCTTCGTGCCCAACCTGCACAACTTCTTCGGCAAGATCCGCGCCCAGGAGCCGTGGCTGAGCCAGGTGTTCCTGATCCAGGACCAGCAGGTGCTCTACAGCGACGACCAGCGCTTCGAGTTCAGCCGCGACGGCAACGGCGTGGCCGCCGGGCTGGCGCTGATCGCCCGCCTGCCGGCGCGCGGCGCCAGCGTGCTCGACCTGCGCCGCCTGCGCGCCGGCCCGTCGCAGCAGGTGCTGCTGCTCAAGCGCCCGGTGTTCAAGGACGGCCGGCCGCTGCCCGGCGCCAGCGTGGTGCTGCTGCTCGACTTCGCGCAGATCCAGCAAAAACTCTTCGGCCAGATCCGCATCGGCCACAGCGGCTTCATCTCGATCGCCGCCAGCGACCTGTCGGGCAAGGTGGTGCTGCCGGCCCAGCCCGACCTGGGCGGCAGCGAGCGCGGCGACTTCCGCCAGGCCAGCGCCGCCTGGCGCAGCTGGAGCGACATCCCCGAGCGCTACGGCTCGATCGTGTTCCGCCGCCAGCACCTCGACGGCACGCCCTTCGCCATCGTCGGCGTCGCCTCGCGCGACGACATCCGCGCCTCCGTGCTGCGGCTGGTCGCGCTGTCGGCCGCGCTCGGCCTGCTGGCCCTGCTGTTCGGCGTCTGCTGCGCGATCTACTTCGCCGGCCGCCTGACCGGGCCGATCCTGACACTGACGTTGAAGGCCGAGCAGCTGGCGCGCTACCACGCCGGCGAGGTCGACGCCGCCACGCCGAGCGGCCGGATGCCCAAGCTCGACGGCCTCGACCGCCACGACGAGCTGGGCCGGCTGGCCCACAGCTTCGCCCGCCTGCAGGCGGCGATCCACGACAAGATCGCCCTGATCGAGAACCAGAACCAGCTGCTCACCACCCAGGACGCCCAGACCCAGGAGCTGAACCAGTCGCTCGAGCGCAAGGTGCAGGAGCGCACCGGCCAGCTGCAGCAGGCGTTGCTGGCGCAGCAGGCGTTCGGCGAGCAGCTGCAGGAGAAGAACCGCGAACTCGACCGCCTGTCGATCACCGACCGCCTGACCGGCCTGTGCAACCGCCTGCGGCTGGACCAGGTGCTCGACGACGAGATCAAGCGCTACCAGCGCTGCGGCACCCCGTTCGCCCTGGTGCTGCTCGACGTCGACCACTTCAAGCGCGTCAACGACACCTTCGGCCACCAGGCCGGCGACATCGTGCTGGCCGAGATGGCCGACCTGCTGGCCACGGGCACGCGGGCGCTCGACGTGGTCGGCCGCTGGGGCGGCGAGGAGTTCCTGCTGGTGTGCCGCGACACCGAACTGGACGGCGCCGCCCTGCTGGCCGGGAAGCTGCGCGAGCAGATCGCCGGCCACCTCTTCCGCGTCGGCGGCGGCAAGACCTGCAGCTTCGGCGTGACCAGCGTGGCGCCGGGCGACACGCTGGCGCAGATGATCGCCCGCGCCGACCGCGCGCTGTACCGCAGCAAGGCGGGCGGACGCGACCGCGTCGAGCTGGAGGGCGGCCCGGACGGCGCCGAGAAGGCCGCCGAGAAGGCCGTGGCGGCCGCCGCATCGGCAGCCCCGGCCGGCGCGGCCGGCCCGGCGCAGCCGGCCGGCCGGGTGCCGGCGTGAGCGCGCGCCGCCCGGCCGGCGCCGGCGCCGGCCGGGCATGGCCGCCGAGATTGGCGCTGCTGCTGGCGCTGCTGCTGGCGGCGACGGCGCAGGCCCGCTCGCTGGCCGAGATCCGCCGCAGCGGCGAGCTGCGCGTCTGCATCGCCTCGGACCATCCCGCCTCGGCCGTGTTCGAGCCGGCCGGCTGCCGGCACAACTGCAAGGCCAGCGGCACCGTCGCCGAGCTGACCGGCGCCTTCGCCAACACCCTCGGCCGCCAGGTCAAGCCGAGGTTCGAGCGGCTCTACTGGGACGAGCAGTTCTTCAACCAGGACGGCCGCACCGTGCGCGAGGCCAGCTACACGCCGCAGGCGCTGGCCTCGGGCAAGTGCGACCTCTACCCGGCCAACCTGGTGCAGAACGAATGGCGCCTGAAGAAGCTCGACTTCGTCATCCTGTTCCCCAGCCGGCTGATGGCCATCGTGGCGCGCCGCAAGGCGGCGCAGGTCAAGGGCGTGGCCGACCTGGCCGGCAAGCTGGCCGGCGTCAACCGCGACACGGCGGCGCTGAACTGGGTCGAGCAGCAGAACCGCGGCGCCTTCGCCGCCAACCCGGCGCGGATCGAGTATCTGCTGTCGCCGGCGCTGTTCACCGCCGTCGACGCCGGCGCCGTCGACTTCATCCTGATCGACGCCGACATCGCCCTCTGGGCCGGCGCCCACCAGCTCAAGCACGCCAGCGTGGCCTTCCCGGTCGGCCCCACCGACCTGATCGGCTGGGGCTTCCGCAAGGACGACAAGGACCTGCAAAAGGCCGCCCAGCGGTTCTTCGACGACGGCCGGCGCCGGCCCGACTCGGCGCCCAACCAGATCTGGAAGCGCCACTTCGGCCGCAGCCTGACCGACTTCATCGACCTGATGGCCGCCTTCCAGTAGGCCGCCGACGGCGCCGGCGACGGCGAAACCACAGCCGGCGCCACAACGGCGCGCCGCGCGGCGCCGGCCGGTGACAGCGCCGGCGTTTGCGGGTACCATCCAATCGAACGGCCCAGCCCGGCGACGGGCGCCCCCGGCCCGGCAATATCATTCGTACAACCATGCATTCCGCTCACGGAGGTCGACCCTGTGGCTGCGCCGAACGATATCGCCCACTGGCGGGCACAAATCTTCGCCCGCCTGCTGCTGGCCATCCTGGTGCTGGGCCTGGCCACGGCGGTGCCCAGCGCCCTGCTGGCGGCCAACGAGGGCATGTGGGCGATCGTCGTCTGCGACGTCGTCGCGCTGGGCTGGATCGCCACCATCTGGCGCTGGACCAGCCTGTCCTACCGCAGCCGGGTGCTCAACTTCCTCGCCGTCGCCTACCTGGTCGGCGTGGTGCTGCTGCTCAAGATCGGCCCGGTCAGCCAGATCTACTTGATGGCCATCCCGCTGCTGGCGGCGCTGCTGCTGGGCCTGCGTCCGGCGCTGTGGTCGCTGGCCGCCGCCGCGCTGGCGGTGATGCTGCTCGGCTACGAGGCCAACGGCCGCCTGCACTTCGACGGCGTGCCCGACTACGCCTTGCTCAAGTCGGCCATCGTCACCCTCAACTTCCTCTTCATCGGCGCCGTGCTGACGCTGTCCTGCGCCGTGCTGCTGCAGCACCTGGCGCGCTCGCTCGAGCAGCTGCGCGCCAGCACGCTGTCGCTCGAGCTGGGCCAGGCGCGGCTGCAGACCCTCAACGCCGAATTGCGCCTGACCTCGGCCGCCGTGGCGCGCCTCAACGACATGGTGCTGATCGCCGAGGTCGACGCCGCCGGCGGCAGCGGCAGCGGCAGCGGCAGCGACAGCGACAGCGACAGCGACAGCGACAGCGGCCAGCGCATCATCTTCGTCAACCAGGCCTTCGAGCGGCGCAACGGTTACCGCCGCGACGAGGTGCTGGGGCGCGGCCTGCGCCTGCTGCGCGGGCCCGGCACCGAGGCCGAGACGCTGGCGCGCATCGGCGCGGCGGTGGCGCGCAACGAGGCGGTGCGCGCCGAGCTGCTCAACTACACCAAGGCCGGCGAGGCCTACTGGGTCGAGACCGAGCTGGTGCCCTTCGCCGACGAGGGCGGCAACAACACCCACTGGGTCGCCGTCGAGCGCGACATCACCGAGCGCAAGCGCTCCGAGGACGACATCCACCGGCTCGCCTTCTACGACGTGCTGACCGGCCTGCCCAACCGGCGCCTGCTGATGGACCGGCTCGACAAGCTGCTGGCCAGCTCGCAGCGCGGCGGCAGCGTCAGCGCGGTGATGTTCATCGACCTCGACCACTTCAAATACATCAACGACGCGCGCGGCCACGCCACCGGCGACGCCCTGCTGCGCAACACCGCCGCGCGCCTGGGCGGCCTGATGCGCAAGGCCGACACGGTGGCGCGCATCGGCGGCGACGAGTTCGTCGTGCTGCTGGCCCACCTGGCGCCGGACGTCGCCGGCGCCAGCCACGCCGCGCTGCTGGTGGCCGAAAAGATCCGCCGCGCCATCGCCGACTGCGTCGAGATCGAGGGCCAGTCCTACCAGTCCAGCGCCAGCATCGGCGTGACGCTGCTGCCGCAACGGGGCCAGACGGCGCAGGACCTGCTGCGCGAGGCCGACACGGCGATGTACCGCGCCAAGGCGGACGGGCGCAACGGCATCGCCTTCTTCGAGGAGGCCATGCAGGCCGACGTCGAGCAAAGGCTGGGCATGGAGCGCGACCTGGCCGCCGCCCTGGCCGGCGGCGAGCTCAGCATGCACCTGCAGCCGCAGGTCGAGCGCGCCGGCGCGGTGGTCGGCGCCGAGCTGTTGATGCGCTGGCGCCGCGCCGACGGCAGCATGGTGGCGCCGGCGGTGTTCATCCCGGTGGCCGAGGAGTGCGGCCTGATCCGCCAGCTCGGCCTGTGGGCGCTGCAGCAGGCCTGCGCCGCCGTGCTGCGGCTGCAGGCGGCCGGGCGGCCGCTGCCGCTGTCGGTCAACGTCAGCCCCAGCCAGTTCCGCCAGGACGACTTCGTGGCGCAGGTGCGGCGCACCCTGGCCGCCAGCGGCGCGCCGGCCGCGCTGCTGATCCTCGAGGTGACCGAGGGCCTGCTGATCGAGAAGCTCGACGAGACCATCGCCCGCATGCACGAGCTGGCGGCGATGGGCCTGCGCTTTTCCATCGACGATTTCGGCACCGGCTATTCCAGCCTGGCCTACCTGAAGAAGATGCCGCTGTACGAGCTGAAGATCGACCGCAGCTTCGTGCGCGACACGCCGGACGACGCCAGCGACAAGGCCATCGTCCAGGCGATCCTGGCGATGGCGCGCCACCTCGGCCTGCGCGTGGTGGCCGAGGGCGTGGAGACGCAGGCGCAGGCCGATTTTTTGACGGCCAACGGCTGCGCTTGCTTACAGGGATATTTGTACGGCCGCGCCATGCCGCTGGAGGACCTGCTGGCCAGGCTGGCGGACGGGCCGGCGCGGGCGTCGGCGGTTCAGGCCGCCTGAGCCGGCCGCCGCCGCGGCGGAACCGACGCGGCGGCGGGAACTACTTGGCGACGCTGCGCGTGCCGACCACTTCGACGGTGACGCGGCGGTTCTGCGCGCGGCCGGCGGCGCTGCGGTTGTCGGCCGCCGGCTGCGTCTCGCCCTTGCCCTCGGTGTAGATGCGCGCCGGGTCCAGCCCGGTCGACACCAGGTAGGCCTTGACCGCCTCGGCGCGGCGCTGCGACAGGCGCTGGTTGTACTCGGCGGCGCCGACCGAGTCGGTGTGGCCGACGCTGACCATCACCTCGACGGTGACGCCCTGCTGCTTGGCCAGCAGCGCGTCGAGCGCCGCCTTGCCGTCCGGTTTGACGACGGCGCGGTCGAAGTCGAACAGCGCGTCGGCGGCCAGGGTGACCTTCTCGGCGGTCGGCGCCGGCGCGGCGGCCACTTGCGGCGCCACCACCAGCGGCACCGGCACGGGCGCCGGAGCGGCCGGCGCCGCCTCCGCCACATAGGCGCGCGGCGCCGCGCTGCTCGGCCGGCCCAGCTTGTAGACCAGGCTGAGCGAATACAGGTCGACGTCGCCGCGGTTGCCGACCGCGTCGTTGACGCGGTGGCGCTCGGCCTCGCCGCGCAGCGCCAGCGCCTCGCTGAACCTGTACTCGAGGCCGACGCCGAGCTTGGCGCCGAGCTTGCGCTCGCTCGACTCGGGATCGCTCACCGCCAGCAGGCGGTTGCCGCCGAAGCGCGTGCTGCTGCGGGCGTACTGCATGCCGGCCCGGCCCAGCAGCGACCAGCGCTCGGACAGCGGCAGCTGGCCGAGCAGGTCGAGGTTCATGCCACGGAAGCTGGCCTCGCCGTCGAGCACGCCGCCGCCGCTGGTGGTCGAATGGAAGCTGAACTTGCCGTGGTCGAAGTAGCCGCCCTCCACCGCCAGGTAGCGGTTCAACTGGCGGCCGAGCAGCAGCTTGTAGCCGGTGTCGCGCTCGTCGGTGCTGAACGAGGTGACGGTGGCGCCGTGCGCGGCCAGGCTGCGCGCCAGGCGCTCCTGGTCGATGCTGGCGCGCGACTGGCCGACGCCGGCGCCGATGTACCAGGCGCTGTTGGCCCACTCGGGGTTGATGAAGGTGTCCTCGGCGCGGACCGCGCCGGCGGCCAGCATGGCGGCCGCCAAGGCGCCCAGGGTGAGGATGGTTTTTACGGAGTTCATGTGGTGTCCTGTCTGGGTGGGCGTTACTTGGCGATCTGGTTGTTGCGCAGCGTGACGGCGGCGGCGCTCAGCACGCGGCCGTTGAGCAGCGTGGTGTTGTCGCCGACGGTGATGGCGGCGGCCTGGCCCAGCACGTTGCCCTTGAAGACGGCGTTGGCGCCCAGCGTGGTCGGACCGACCGGCAGCCAGTTCACGTCGGCCGCCGTGGCGCCGTTGTTCAGCGCAACGATGGCGTTGGCGGTGGCGTCCAGCGTCAAGGCGCTGCGGAAGATGTAGACGCCGGGGCCGTTCAGCGTCAGCGTGCCGGTGATGTTGATCGCGCCGGCGTAGCAGTAGACGCCCGGCGGCAGCGTCAGGCCGCCCAGGTCGATGCCGCCGGCGAAGCTGACGTCGCAAGTGCGGCCGTTGGCGTCGCTGATGGCGACCTGCAGGTCGGCCAGCGCGCCGCTCAGGATAGCGCCGGACTTGTAGTTGGTGTAGCCGGCGGCCTGGGTCGGATCGACCGTTTGCGACGGCGAGCCGACGTCGCCGGAGACCAGCGTGGTGCCGCCCGAGTTGTTGGTGATCGAAGTGCCGGCCAACACGGCGAAGCTGGCGGCGCGGCCCAGGTTCAGCGAGGTCGCCGGCGGCGGCGGCGTGGCGCCGACGGTCAGCAGCGCGCTGCCCGACTTGCCGGCGGCGCTGGCGCTGATGGTGGCGCTGCCGACGGCGACGCCGCTGGCCGTGCCGCTGCCGTTGACGCTGCCGACCAGCGGGGCGTTCGAGCTCCAGACGGCGGTGTTGCTGATGATCGCCGTCGAGTTGTCCGAGTAGGTGGCGGTGGCGACGAACTGCTGGCCGGCGCCGACCACCACGCTGGCCGTGGCCGGGGTCACGGCGATGCTGCTCAGCGTGACGTTGGCGACGGTGACGGTGGTGCTGGCGCTCTGGCCGCCGAAGCTGGCGCTGACCTGGCCGCTGCCGACGGCGACGCCGGCCACCAAGCCGCCGGCGCTGCTACTGGCGACGGCCGGGTTGGCGGCACTGAAGACGCTGGCGTTGCTGACGTCGGCCGAGCTGCCGTCGGCGTAGCTGGCGGTGACGGCGAGCTGGCGCGTGGCGCCCAGTTGCAGCACGGGGTTCTGCGGCGTCAGGGCGATCGACAGCAGCGCCGCCGAGTTGACGGTCAGCGTGGTGCTGGCGGCAAGGCCGCCGGCGCTGACGCTGACGACGCTAGCGCCGGCGGTCAGGCCGACGGCCAGGCCGTTGGCCGCGCCGATGCTGGCGACCAGCGGGCTGGCCGAGGCGAAGCTGGCGTTGGCGCCGAGGTCGCGGCTGCTGCCGTCGCTGTATTTGCCGAGCACGGTGAACTGCTGCGCGGCGCCGATGGCGATGGCCGGGTTGGCCGGTGCCAGCGCCAGCGACAGCAGGGCCGGCGGCAGCACGGTCAGCGTCGCCGCCGCGCTCTTGCCGCCGAAGTTGGCGCTGATCGCGGCGCTGCCGCCGGCCAGGCCTAGCGCCAGGCCGCTGGCGGCGTTGACGCTGGCGGTGGCCGGCGCGGCCGAACTCCACTGCGCCGTCGCGCTGACATCCTGGGTCGAACGGTCGGCGTAGGTGGCGGTGGCGACGAACTGCTGGCTCAGGCCCTGCGCGACCGATGCGCTGACCGGCGTGACGGCCAGCGCCACCAGTTCGGCGGCGGGCAGGCCGAGGATCGGCTCACGTCCCTGGTCCGAGCCGCCGCAGCCGGCGACCAGCATGGCCAGCACGAGGCCGAACGACAGGATGGGTTGTTGTAGGTATCCCTTGAGGACGTTCATGGCGTGGTTCCTTGATGTGCGCTGGTGGCGTCGATTGCCGGCGGATGGACTCACCCACCGGATCGACGACACTGGCCCGCCACTCAGCAGCAAGCCAGTGCGGCCACTATTCCACGCGCCCCAAGGGACGGTATGTTCGCTGGCGCGCATTGCGCCGCCGGGCAGGGAAACTCTGCGCCGGCCAACAACAACGCCGCCCCGGGCCGGGGGCGGCGTGGTTGGGATGCTGCGCGGCCGACGCGGCCGCAGGGCCGGGCGCGGCCGGGCCGCCCGCCGCTCGGCGGCCGATCAGCGGCCGATCAGCGGCCGATCAGCGCCGGCGCGGCGCTGCCGCGCGGCTGGCCCGGCAAGGCCGGCCGCACCGCCGCCAGGTTCAGGCGGAAGGTGCTCACCACCTGGGCCAGCAGGCCGGCCTGGTCCTGCAGCGAGGCGGCGGCGGCCGCCGCCTCCTCCACCAGCGCGGCGTTCTGCTGGGTCACGGTGTCCATCTGCGTCACCGCCTGATTGATCTGCTCGATGCCCGAGGTCTGCTCCTGGCTGGCCATGCTGATCTCGCCGATCACGGCGCTCACCCGGCGCACGCTGGCGACCACCTCGTCCATCGTCGCGCCGGCCTGGTTGACCAGCTTGCTGCCGGCGTCGACCTGCTCGACCGAGTCGCTGATCAGGGTCTTGATCTCCTTGGCCGCCGCCGCCGAGCGCTGCGCCAGGTTGCGCACCTCCGAGGCGACCACCGCGAAGCCTCTGCCCTGCTCGCCGGCGCGCGCCGCCTCCACCGCCGCGTTCAAGGCCAGGATGTTGGTCTGGAAGGCGATGCCGTCGATGACGCCGATGATGTCGACGATCTTCTTGGCCGAGGCGTCGATCGAGCCCATCGTGTCGATCACCTGGCTCACCACGGCGCCGCCGCGCAGCGCCACGTCGGAGGCCGACACGGCCAGCTGGCTGGCCTGGCGCGCGTTGGCGGCGTTCTGCTTGACGGTGGAGGTCAGCTCCTCCATCGACGAGGCGGTCTCCTCGAGCGAGCTGGCCTGCTGCTCGGTGCGCGACGACAGGTCGAGGTTGCCGCTGGCGATCTGGCCGGAGGCGGTGGCGATGGTGTCGGTGCCGCTGCGCACCTGGCCGACGATCTGCACCAGGCTGTCGGTCATGCGCTTCAAGGCGCGCATCAACTGGGCCGTCTCGTCGCTGCCGCGCGCCTCGATGTGGCAGGTCAGGTCGCCGCCGGCCACCGCCTCGGCGATGCCGACCGCCTGCATCAGCGCGCCGACGATGCGCTTGACCAGTAGCAGGCCCATGGCGGCGACGGCGGCGATGATCGCCAGCGCGATGGCGCTCGACAGCAGCTTGGCGCGCGCCAGCGTCGCCTCGGCGTCCCTGGCGCCTTGGGCGCCGAGGTCGGCGTTGAACTGGCGGTGCGCGTCCAAGGCGTCACCCAGCTTGGCCAGCACCGACTGCTGCGACAACAGCAGGTCGCGCGCCTCGTCGCCCTTGCCCCCGTCGGCCAGCGCCACCACCTTGCCGCGCAGGACATCGTAGTCCGCCAGCGCCTTGCGGTCGGCGTCCAGGTCGGCCTTGTCGACCGCATTGGAAAGATACTCCTTCTGGTACTTGTCGAACGCCGCGATGGTCTTGGCGTGGGCCGCGTCCATTGCCTTGGCCATCTCGGCCCGCTTGGCCGGATCGCTCAGCGCCATGTATTGCCAGGCCTGCGTGCGCAACTGCGCGGTGGCGGCGAAGGCCTCGTCCAGCAACAGCAGGCTGGGCACGGTGTTGACGTTGGCGTAGTTGGCGCCGGCGTACACCACGGTCATCTGGTACATGCCCAGTCCGGCCAGCGCGGCCAGGCCGATCACCACGGTGATGATCAGGATGTATAAGCGTTTGGCAATGGTCATCTCAGCTCCCATCTAGTCGCGTTGGCGTTCACCGAGCGACGGGACGAGTCCGGCGCTCACGGGGAAGACACTGCGTCCAAGGACAGCGGGGATGGGGGTGAGGATTGGTGAGTATCTTGAAAATTGAGATTACACCTCGACAAGCGTGGGCATCAAGTCCTTTCGCTGCCGCTGCGGCGCCCCCGGGCGGCGGCGCAGCGGCCCGGGGCGCCACGTTGCTACGCGTCCACAACGGCGCCGCCGCTGGCGCGGCGGGCGGGCGGCGGCCCGATGTTCTGCTATAATTGCGCGCCTTGGCCTGGTAGCTCAGTTGGTAGAGCAGAGGATTGAAAATCCTTGTGTCGGTGGTTCGATTCCGCCCCGGGCCACCAAGAACAGTGCCAACACAAAACGCCAAGCCATACAGCTTGGCGTTTTTGTTTCAAAGTGCCATGCGATCACCAACCTGCGGGCTAATTACGCCACGATTTTTCGCGACAATCTTAGGCCTTCTTGGGAGCATCGGAATGCCCAGCCTTGGCAGATTTTTCGCCGCTCCCGCTGCTCGGAACCTGGAAGAATGAAAAGAAGGAATGGGTAAATGCGTCATGCATTTTCTCCATATCGCCGACCATCGTTTCCCATGAATCTTCGGTGGAAGCTTTAAGTTCCTCAAGTTTGGCCAGCGCTCCTTTGGATTTCACCCGCAACTTGCCCATCTCCTCCTTGTAGGTTTGCCGCGCTTCCTCCTTCGCTTCCTGGGCTGCGGATTCCAGACTGCTCATTTTCTCGTTCAACTTATCCAGTTGAGTTTCCATTTTGCTGATGTACTCTGCGCGTTGCGACATAATGATATTTCCTTCTTTTAGCTGAGGTGCCGTCTGTGACGACCGCCACTTGGGCCTCAGGATGACGTGAATGAGGTTCCAAAATGCGCTGATAATGCAATGTGATCGGTACGGTAGGACACACTAACAGTCAGATTTCCATTCCCCTTGGTCTTGAACAGCAGGCGAAGGACCGCCGTCACCTGCGTTGTTGTTTCCAAGATAGGAAGTCCTCGCCTCCGGTCTATTTCCAGTCTCGCGCCATACGCCCTACGGGACCAGCAACGCTTAAATCTCCGGATTTTGATAGTTGTTCCGAGTGACCACCACCGCGTCCGTGAAGATGATCGACTCCTTGACGGGCGTCCCCTGCGCGGCCGCCGCCGCCGCCTTCATGGACAAATAGCCCATCTGGCGCGGATCCTGCACCACTAGGCCGTTGATTTCCTGCTTTCTCAAGCCGTCCAGCAGAAAATCGGTGGTGTCGAAGCCGACAAATTTCTTTGTGCCGGCCAGCCCCGCTCGCCGCAGCGCCCGCAACACACCGTCGCAGGTCGATTCATTGACGGCGAAGATGCCGTCGACATTGGGGTGTTTTTCCAGCAACAGCGCGGCGCTGCGTGCCGCCTTGCCGCGCGTGCCGCCGCCATACTCGTCGGCCACGATGGTGATGCGTGGCGCATGCCTCTTCAGGTAATCGATAAATCCGTTGGCCCGGTCGTCCGTCGATCCACTGCCCGCAATGGTGCGCAGCAGCGCCACCGTGCCCTGCCCGCCCAGCAGGCCGGACAGGTGTTGCGCCGCCAGCCTGCCCGCGGCGTAATTGTTGGTGGTGATGAAGTTGACGTGTGCATTGCCGTCCAACGCTGAATCCACCGCGACCACCTTGATGCCCAGCGCCGTGGCGTGTTTGATGGGGCCGGCCAGGCGGCCGCGGTCGGTCGGGGCGATGATGATGGCGTCGACACCGGGCCGGGAATAGATGCGCAGGATCTCGATCTGGGAATCGACGTCGTCGTTATGGGCCGGTCCGCGCCAGGTCAGCTGGATCTGCCCGACTTCGCGCACTGCGCGGTCGACGCCCTGCCGCATGAAGGTCCAAAAATCCTGGTCACGCGACTTCGGTATGAAGACGATGTTCAAGTCCCCGGCATACACCGGACACAGAAGAAACACGACACACCCGAGGAGCAGCGGCATCCATTTTTTCATAGTGCCGCCATTGTACGCCTTGGGACACCGTCGGCCTCAATCCTAGTTAACGCGTCGCCCGGTGACGAGGGCGCCACCACCAACGAGCGCGGTCGTCCTTGTCTGTGCGCCTATCTTGGCGCTGATCGTCATTCCTTCAGGGGTACTCCGCTTGTCGTCGGCAAAGAGCATCGTTTGTGCAACGCCAACCCTCGCCGCTTGGCGTTGTCGTTTCTGGAGTGAAGCGCGAATCGTGGCTTGCCGAGGAACGTAGGCCCGTGCGACCGCTCAGGCGGCCACCCGGCCACTCTCCGCCAGCCGTTTGAGCGATGCCAAGGTGATGGGAAGCCCGGTGCGCAAGGGATTGCCGACGATACGCCCCAGCAGAAAAGACAGCGCGCCGGAAAAAGTAACTCTATGGACGACTTCGGTTCCGGCAGCAGTGGCGTTAAGCTCGTGCTCAAACACCATGCGGAAAAATGGAATCTGCGACTCGACAGTGAACGACTTGTTGGGAACCACCGAAACGAAATTCATGGGGACAGTGATTCCTTTCGGCGGAGTGATCTTGCCTTTGCTCCCAGTCTGGAAAGGTCCGTCGATCGACGACTCCTTGGTGTCCGGGTCCCAAGTTTTCCAGTTGCGGACATCCGCGTAAATCTCGAATATTTTCTCGGGCGGCACAGCGATGGTGACGCGACTTTCCACTTGCATTCTGGTGCTCCTGTGTGGTCTACAAATTACTGGACTCAGCCTACGCATGCGGCAACAGCATCGATATCCCGGGCCGCCGTGGCTTGACCCTTTGCCGCCTTTTCTGGCGCCACGGCGTATCCTCAAAAGACGGGATATGCCGCTTCTTTTGCGGTCATGGAATTCAGGCCCAAGCGTTCAGCGCGCATTACTCTTAATGCAATATTGCGCCAAGTATGACGCATATCCAGTCGCGAGTCACCATTCGTGCCGTCGGCTTGCGGACGTACAGCGTTTGCCTCCCGCAGCTTGCGCCGATGCTGAACCGGGAAGCCGGCGACGCGCAAACGCGCGCGGCGAGGAACTCAGGTGGCGCGCGCAGGTCGAACCATCATCGCGACCGCCGCCGCCAAGCCGACAACGCCGAGACCAGTCCTACCAGGGCGAGTTCAGCGGCGACGAGCGGCGCGGCGCGACGCGCTGGGCGAGCGCCAAAGCCAGTACCCGAGACGGGCCTGAGCCGGGCGGACACGGCTGCGGCTCCGGTCTATCCGCCGGTCCAAGGCGGTAAAGGGGGAGATGCGCGTTCGCGCGGGTGAAGCCCCTGCCTCATCAAGCGACGAGATCGACGAGTCTGCTCAGGTGGCCTTGCCGCTCTGCTTGAGCCACATGCCGAACTCCTGCATCACATCGACGACGGGGCGCAAGCGGGCGCCGTCCTCGGTGAGTTGGTACTCCACCTTGATGGGCGAGGTCGGGTAGACGGTGCGCTTGACCAGGCCGGCGTCCTCCAGCGCGCGCAGGTCGAGCGTCAGCATGCGCTGCGAGATGCCGGGCACATCGCGGCGCAGCTCGTTGAAGCGCTTCGGCCCGTCGACCAGGTAGGACACCAACAGCAGGCGCCAACGCCCCCCCAGCAGGCGCATCGCTTCTTCCACGGAACATCCGGTCACATTGTTTTTCATCGTGCGCACAGCATAGCAGATGGCGCATGCAGGTATATTTTTTGTACCTACATGACAAACTACTGCCTTCTTACATTTTTATCCCAGATATATAAAATAGCCGTCGCCACCTCCGCGACGGCGGTGGCGCATCCGCCTCAGCCATTGGAGATCCCGCATGAAACTGTATTACATCCCGGGCAGTTGCTCGCTCGCCCCGCATATCGTGCTCAAGGAGCTCGGCCTCGACGCCACCCTGCTCAAGGTCGACCACCGCACGCACCGCGCCGAAGACGGTGCCGACTTCCTCGACGTCAATCCGCTCGGCTACGTCCCCGTCCTCGAGCTGGACGACGGCAGCCGCTTCCACGAGGGACCGGCGATCCTGCAATACCTGGCCGACCTGAAGCCGGAACTCGGCCTGGCGCCGCGCAACGGCACGCTGCAAAGCTACCGCCTGCAGGAGTGGCTCAGCTTTCTCACCTCGGAGATACATAAGGGTTTCATTCCGCTGCTCTATGCCGGCCTGGCCGGCAAGTACGTCGAGACGGCCAAGCCGAAGCTGCAACAACGCTTCGCCTGGATCGACGCGCAGCTGGCCGGCCGCCAATTCCTGCTCGGCGACAGCTTCAGCGTCGCCGACGCCTACCTGTTCGCGCTGACCGGCTGGGGCCAGGCCGCCTGGCTGAAGTCGACCTTCAAGGCCGACATCCATTTCGACGAGCTGGGCAATCTGCAAGCCTGGTATCGGCGGGTGCGCCAACGGCCCGCCGTCCAGCGGGCGCTGACAGCCGAAGGGCTTGAGTAATCCAGCCCTGCGGCGCCAACTAAGCTTGCCGCCGGCCTCGCGGCGGGACGGCGGCGGCGCGCGGCCCCACCGCGTCACCACATCACCACATCACCACATCAAATCGTCGGGGATCTGGAAGGCGGCGTACGGGTCGTCGGCGTCGACCTCGGCGCTGGCCTTGTTGACGCGCACCACCAGCGCAGCGTCGCGCTCGGCGATCTTGTCGGCGATCACGCGCGGCACCAGCTCGAACACGCCGGCCAGGCAGACGATCACCAGCCGGCCGGCCACCAGGTGGGCTTGCACGGCGGCCGAGACGTAGATCCGCTCGATCTTGCTGCCGTGGGTGAAGTTGTAGGCGATGTCGCCGTTGCCCTTGCCCTGGCGGTTCTGCTGCACCATCTGGGCGATCTGCGCAATGATGGCCTTTTGCGTGGCGGCGGCGTCGCGCTGGGCGTTGAGCTCGCGCGCCCGCTCGGCGTTCTTGCGCTGCACCTCCTGCGCCGCCAGGCGCACCTCGTCGACGCTCTGCGTGCCGGTGCGGCGCTCGACCTTCTTCTGCTTGCTCTTGTCCTGGTTGGCCAGCTTGACCTTGGTCTTGTCGACCAGGCCGGCCTTTAAAAACTGCTCTTGTAGGGAAACCATGTGTGCTGCTCCGTAGTGGGTCCGCCGGCCCGGGCGGCTGCGCCGGGTGGAGGAAAGGCTCTAGCATAGCAAAAATGGCGCCACCGCAGACCGCCGATCGCCGGCCGGCCAGCGTCTGCCGCGCCGCGGCGGGCCGCAGATGGCCGCGAAGTGTCGTTATGCCGCAACCAAGATTGTTAATTAGTTAAAAATTGTGTACATTTTTTTATTATTAAAATAGTATCGAAACAGTTCCACCCCAACCACCACGACCCGGAGTAACAATGAAACGACTCGTCCTTCTTGCTGCCCTCACCGCCAGCGGCCTGTCCCAGGCAGCTGAACTGTACAACAACGGTCCCGTCGTCGACGGCAACGGAAAATCGGTGCTGGCGCCGGACGCCGACACCCTCGGCTTCGGCAACAACACCAATGCCGGCCTCGCCGTGGCCGACGACTTCAGCGTCGCCGCCGGCGTGAAATGGAACGTGTCGAGTCTCGACTTCTACGGCTACCAAACCGGCGCGACCGGCTTCACCTTCCAGAACGCCACCTGGAGCATCGTCTCCGGCGACGTCAACAGCGGCAGCGTGGTGGCCTCCGGCGTGACGGCGGTGAGCAACGGCGGACGGGTCGGCTACCGCGTCACCGAGACCACGCTGAACAACAAGCAACGCGGCATCTACGACGCCCACGCCGACGTCGCCGACTTCACGCTCGACGCCGGCCACTACTGGCTGCGCTGGAGCCTGAGCGGCTCGGGCGTGTCGGGTCCATGGCAGCCGCCGACCTCGGACGGCCGCGAGGGCAACGCCGCCCAGGCCGGCAACGGCGACCCGTTCACGCAGCTCGTCGACACCGGCTCCGGCCTGAGCGTGGAGCTGCCGTTCGCCGTGCAGGGCACGGTCAGCGCCGTGCCGGAGGCCGACACCTACGCCATGCTGCTGGCCGGCCTGGGCCTGGTGGGCGCGCTGGCGCGCCGCCGCCAAGCCGGCCAAGCCTAGCCAGGCGCCGGCCCGGGCCCGGCCCGGCCGCTCCGCATCGACGCCAACCGCCACGGTTGGCGTTGTCGTTTTCTGCGCAGCGGCGCCTGCTTTATCGCGCCGGCCAACCCGTGCGGCGCGCGCTCGACTACCATGGAGGTCCGCCAACCGTCCCCCCTACCCGATGAGCGACCCGACCCGCGACCAACTATTGCTGCAAGACGCCCTGGCCAGGGTGCTGGCCAGCCCCGTCGACGGCCGCCGCTGGCAACAGCTGTACCACCGCTACGAGCAGTGCGCGGCGGCGCCGGCGCGCCAGGCGCTGCTGGCGCTGCTGGCGCGGCAATCCTTCGACGGCGTCGCCGGCTTCCTGCAGGCCACGCTGCTGGCGCGCCTGAGCGGCGAGCGCGGCCACATCGAACGGGCCGCCGCGCTGGCGCTGTCGATCACCCCGCTCGACGTCGAGCGCCTGCACGCCTTTGTCGCCTACGAGTGGGGCGACGCGCTGCGCGACGGCATCGACCGGGCCGGCTTCGTCGCCCGCCTGCGCCAGGCCCGCGCGCCCGAGCTGGTGGCCTTGATGGGCCGCGAGCTGGTCGCGCAGACGGCCGCGCCGCTGGCGTCGCGCGCCGTCGAGCGCGTCGCCCGGGTGGCGCTGGTGACGCCGTTCCTGGCCGGCGCCGCCCACACCCCCACCGTGCTGGCGCTCGAGCACGCCGCGCTGCTGCAGCGGGCCGGCCTGCAGGTGCAGCTGTTCGCGCCGCAGGACCAGGTGCAGCTCGAACAGGGACACTATCTGGGCCACCCCGGCCAGCTGGTCGGCACGCCGCCCGACCTGGTCTGGTTGCGCGCGGCGCTGCCGGCCGGCGTGTCGGCCTCCTTGAGCGACCCGACCTTCTCGCTGCCGCAGCGCTGGTGCGCGATGCTGGCCCTGATCGGCCCCTTCGACCCCGACCTGGTGCTGTTCGTCGGCCTGCAGTCGCCGCTGCTGGCGCCGCTGTACGCGGCGCGCCCCGTGCTCGGCCTGTGCCTGCACTCGACGCCGCCGATGGCGCCGGTCGACGTCTGGCTCAGCGCCGCCGCCGAGCACTGCGGCGAGGGTGCCGGCGCCGCCGTGTGGGGCGCGGCGCTGCCGCCGGCCTGGGGCCTGCACTATCCCTACCGCCTGCGCTACCGGCCGGCGCCGGCGCGCCAGCGCGAGGCGCTGGGGCTGGCGCCGGGCCAGTTGGCGCTGGTGACGGTGGGGGCGCGGCTGGGCGAGGAGATCGCCGGGCCGTGGGCGGCGCGCATGGCGGCGCTGCTGGCGCGCCGCGCCGACCTGGTGTGGTTGCTGGTGGGCGGCAGCGGCGCGCTGCCGGCGGCGCTGGCCGGCGCGCCGGCCGGCCAGCTGCGCCTGCTGCCGCAACAGGCCGGCGTGGCCGACATCCTGCCCGCCTGCGCGCTGTTCCTCAACCCGCCGCGCATGGGCGGCGGCTTCAGCGTGGCCGAGGCGATGGCCCAGGGCCTGCCGGTGTTGGCGCTGGGCGGCAGCGACGGCGGCGCCAAGCTCGGCGCGCTGGCGGCGGCCGACCTGGACGACTACTTCGCCCGCCTCGACGCCTACCTGGACGACGCCGCGCTGCGCGCGCGCGACGGCGCCGCGCTGCGCCTGCGCTTCGAGCAGGAGATGGACCTGGAGCGGGCCGGGCCGGCGCTGCTGGCGGCGGCCGAGCTGGCGCGCCAGCGCTACCTGTTGCGCCGCGCCGCGCTCACGGCGCCGCCAGCTTCCTGACGCGGGCCGGCACGCCTACCGCCAGCGAGTCGGCGGCGACGTCGGCGGTGACCACCGAGCCGGCGCCGATGAAGGCGCCGTCGCCGATGCGCAGGCGTTCGAGCACGGTGGCGCCGATCGCCACGGTGACGCCGCACCCCAGCGTCGACAGGCCGCCCAGGTTGCTGCCCGGCTGCAGGCGCGAAAAGGCGCCGACCACGGTGTCGTGGCCGACCGTCACGCCGCGGTTGACGAAGACGTGCTCGCCCAGCCGCACGCCGGGGCCGAGCACGCTGTTGGCGCCGACGAAGACGCCGGGCGCCAGCGCCGCCAGCGGCGACACGTAGGCGCTGGGGTGGACCAGCGTGGCGAACGGCAGCGCCCAGCGCGCCGCCACCAGGGCGGCCAGCTCGGCGCGGGTGGGCGTGGTCGGGCCGAGCAGGTACAGCTCGTCGGCGCCGGGCACGAAGCGGTCGACGTGGTCGACCTGCGGCGTCTGGCCGAACGGCGCCAGCGCCGCCAGCCGCTCGGCCAGCGAACGGTCGCGCTCGCCCACCTGCTCGGCGTGGTGCAGCACGACGCGGCCGATGTCGAAGCCGTTGGCCAGCGCGCAGTCGAACAGGTCGGAGACGATGTTGCTGGTGCCGAAGACCACCAGGCGCGGCCGGCTCATGGCGCGCGCCGCGCCGCCATGGCGGCGCTGGTGGCGGCGGGGAAGGCGGGGAAGGCGGTGGTGGCGGGGAAGGCGGTGGTGGCGGGACTGGCTGGCGGACGGTAACTCATGCAATCTCCTCGGGCACTGCCGGGATCGGCCTGCGCTCCAATGTACGCCGGCCGTGCGGCGGCGTCAACTGGCACACGGCCCCGGCGCCTCGGATCGCCGCACCCCGTTGCCACACGCCGCGGACGCGGCGCCTGCGGCGGCGCGCCAAGGCGGGGCGCTTGCCAAGCCGGTGGCACTGGGTCATCATGGGCTCATGAAAACCGCCGCCCCCCCCTCCCTGCCGCGCCTGCTGTGCGCCGCCCTGCTGGCGCTGGCCGGCGCCGCCTGCGCCGGCACGCCGCCGGCCATGGCGCCGGACGTCGCCGCGCCCAACGCCGCCGCGCTGTGGCAACAGATCCAGGCCGAGACGGCGGACGCCGCCTGCGACGGCCCGCAGCACTGCCACAGCATCGCCATCGGCAGCAAGGCCTGCGGCGGGCCGGCGCGCTACCTGGCCTGGTCGAGCAAGCACGATGACGGCGCCCGCCTGCGCGCGCTGGCGGCGCGCCACGCCGCGCAAAGCAAGCTGGAGGACGAGCAGGCCGGCCTGCTGTCGAACTGCATGGCGGTGCAGGACCCCGGCGCCAGTTGCCGCGCCGGGCGCTGCGTGCTGAACCCGCCCGGCATCGGCGGACGCGACAGCAAGTAGGCCGCCGCGCCACCACCAACAAAGGCCGCCGCATACCACCCGCCGCCCCCTTGGCGGGCGCGTCGCCGGCGCGCCCGTTTCCCTTCCCTGCGCCGGCAGCGCCTTGACCACCTTCGCCTTCAATCAGCCCCTGCTGGAAGCCGGCGGCACGCCGGCACCGCCAAGCGACGGCGCGGCAAAGGGTCGGCCAAGACAACACCATTCAATTTCGCCGTTTTAAACACGGCGCCGCTGCGCCGGCCGGCCCCGCCACGTCCCGCACGGGTGGATTTTCCATTTTCCGGCGTCGATGTTGTCGCATTTTCACATCACTTTTTCAACATTTCGACTTGCTAGAGACAAGTCACTAAACCGGCTGGGATGCCACATCCATCACCTTATCCCAGAGGAAAACAAATATTACACGCCGTAATATTGTGTTTTCTGAATTAAATATTATCAAAACTTCTAACAATTTCCATGACATTTCGATATAGTTTCCCGAGATCCAGTCAGCAGCGGACTGGGTGTTCCTGCCGCCCATTCGGCGCCGGGAAGCGGGCGGCATGCCGGTCAACCAACGTCGACCGCCACGCCGCCCCCTGCAGACCGGGACAACACCACAACAAGCCCGGGAACATTCAAATCACAAGGAGAGATCGTATGACGTCGCACCAGTATTCGCAGCAAGGGGTTCGTGCCAATGGCGCCGCCAAGTTCAAACAGCTTCTGACCGGCTCGCTGATCGGTCTGGCCGTGTTGGCGTCGTTGCCAGCGGCCCAAGCCGCCAACACGACCACCATCGCGTTTGAATCGCCCGACCTGCTCGGCGGCTTGGCCGCCGGCGAGAGCTTTATCGAATCGGGCTACAAGATGACGGCGATCGACCCCTACGGCGGCGACGGCGGCGTCGGCGTGGCGCAAATGGACGGCACCTGCGCCCTCGACTGCCCGCTCGGCAACAACAGCCACTACTATCTCGCCATCAACGACGGCATGCTCAATTTCGCCCGCGTCGACGGCCTGGCCTTCAAGCTCAACAGCTTCGACGCCGCCTTCACCGCGCCCCTGCCGCAATCGAGCCCGGGCGTCTCCTTCGGCCGCATCACGCTGACCGGCATGTCGCATGGCGTCGCGCTGAGCACCAGCTATGAACTGCCGGGCCAGCACGCCGACAACCGTTTCTACTTCAGCAACTTCCTCGTCAACAGCGGCGTCTTCGCCCAGACCGCCTTCGACTCGCTGACCATCGGCTCCTGCGTCTACACCGGCAGCGGCAACGCCTGCGCGCCGACCGACAACCTGGCCCAGTTTTCGCTGGACAACGTCAACGTCAGCGCCGTGCCCGAACCGGGCAGCTGGGCCATGCTGGCCCTGGGTCTGGCCGCCATCGGCGCCGTCACCCGCCGCCGCGCCCGCCAAGCACGCTAAGCACCGACCGAACCACGGAGAATTGACCACATGAAATCGACCCGCCTCATCCCTACGCATTCCGCCATCAAATGGGCCGTCGCCGCCCTGATCGCCGGCCTGGCCGTCAGCGCCGGCGCCGACGAAACGCGCCGCCCCTACATCGTGCAACTGAACAGCGCACCGGCCGCCTCCTACAACGGCGGCGTGGCCGGACTGGCCGCCACCAAGCCGGCCAGCGGCACCCGCCTGGACGTCTCGGCGGCCAGCGTGCAAGCCTACGTCAGCCACCTGGAAGCCGAACAGGCCGCCGTCGTCGCGACGCTGCCGGCAATGGAAACCCTGTACGACTACCACCTCGTCTTCAACGGCTTCTCGGCCATGCTGACCGACGCCGAGGCGCGCAAGCTGATGGCCAACTCGGCCGTCGCCGCCATCACGCTCGACCAGCCGCGCCAGCTCGACACTAACTACACGCCGGGCTTCATCGGTCTGAACAAGGCCGGCGGCCTGTGGGACCAGCTGGGCGGCACCAGCGGCGGCCTCAACAAGTCGGGCGCCGGCGAGGACATCGTCATCGGCATCATCGACGGCGGCGTCTGGCCGGAAAACCCCTCCTTCGCCGACCGTGTCGACAGCAACGGCGTGGCCACCCACGACGCCGCCGGCACGCTGGTGTACGGCGCCCCGCCGGCCAGTTGGAAAGGCGGTTGCGAATCGGGCCAGGCCTTCGGTCCGGCCAATTGCAACAATAAACTGGTCGGCGCACGCGCCTTCCGCCGCAGCATCTCCGACGCCAACGGCAACATCCTGCCCTCGTTCAAGCTGCACGCCGCCGAATTCCTCTCGCCGCGCGACAACGGCGGCCACGGCACCCACACCGCCAGCACCGCCGGCGGCAACGCCAACGTCGTCGCCGTCATGGACAACGGCACCGTGCCCGTTCCCGGCGTCAGCGGCATGGCGCCGCGCGCCCGCGTCGCCACCTACAAGGTGTGCTGGACCAAGGACGATCCGGCCACCACCCGCCCCGACCCGCGCTGGCCGAACTACGGCAACGGCTGCTACGGCAACGATTCCGTGGCCGCCATCGAGCAGGCCATCAAGGACGGCGTCAACGTGCTGAACTACTCGATCAGCGGTTCCGGCACCAGCATCGCCGACCCGGTCGACCTGGCCTTCAAGGGCGCCGTCGACGCCGGCGTGTTCGTCGCCGCCTCGGCCGGCAACAGCGGCCCGGCCAACGAGGTCAACCACCTCGGCCCCTGGATGACCACGGTGGGCAACTCCACCCACGACCGCATGTTCGCCGGCACCGTCACGCTGGGCAACGGCGCCAAGTATGTCGGCGCCTCGAGCAATCCGGCCACGCCGACCGCGCCGATGATCCTGGCGAAAAACGCCGGCCTGCCCGGCGTCTCGCCCGACGATCTGAACCTGCAACGCTGCTTCGGCGGGCTCGACAACGTGCCGGCCCTGCTCGACCCGGCCAAGGTGGCCGGCAAGCTGCTGGTCTGCGACCGCGGCGCCAACGTGCTGGTCAACAAGAGCGGCAACGCCAAGACGGCCGGCGCGGCCGGCGTCGTCATCGCCAACGTGGCCGGCGGCGCCAACACCATCATCAACCAGTCGCACGACCTGTCGACCGTGCACGTGACCCGCGCCGACGGCGACCTGATCCGTGCCTACGTCGGCGCCAACGGCGTCGGCGCCAGCGGCGGCCTGGACGATCTGAAGGCCATCAAGGACCTCAGCGTGGCCGCGCCGGCGATGAACGACAGCTCCTCGCGCGGTCCGAACAAGGGCGACCTGAACGTGCTCAAACCGGACCTGACGGCGCCCGGCTCCTCGATCCTGGCCGGCTACACGCCGAACTACACGGTCGCCGAGCACGACGACATGATCGCCACCGGCGGCGCCGGCCGGCCGAACTGGTCGCTGCTGACGGGCACCTCGATGTCGAGCCCGCACATCGCCGGCCTGGCCGCCCTGCTGCACCAGCGCCACCCCGACTGGTCGCCGGCGATGATCCGCTCGGCCTTGATGACCACCGGCGTCGACGTCGTCAACACCCTGTCCGGCATGCAGCAAGGCGGCCTGCCATGGGGCCAGGGCGCCGGCTTCGCGCAACCGTCGAGCGCCGCCGATCCCGGCCTGGTGTACGACATCTCGACCAACGACTACAACCGCTACCTGTGCAGCTCCGGCGTGACCCCGGTCGGCGTCACCTGCGCCACCCTGGCCAGCCTGCCGGCCTACAACCTGAACCTGCCGTCGCTGACCGCCTCCGGCGTGTTCGGCAACGTCACGCTGGAACGCACCGTCACCAACGTCGGCGCCACCAGCGCGACCTACACGGCGACGATCGCCGTGCCCGGCTTCGACGCCGTGGTCACGCCGTCGACGCTGACCATCGGCGCCGGCGCCAGCGCCAAGTACAGCGTCACGCTGCGCCGTACCAGCGCCGTCCAGGACGCCTGGAACTATGGTGCGCTGACCTGGACCGACGGCAGCCATGTGGTGCGCAGCCCCGTCACGGCGCGCGCCCGCGTGGTCGTGGCGCCGTCCATCCTGAGCTCGAAACTGGCGACCGGCAACAAGACCTTCACCATCGGCACCGGCTTCGCCGGCGCCTTCAGCACGCTCAAGGGCGGTCTGAAGGCGGCCAGCCGCAGCAGCGCCACCGTCACCGGCACCAACAAGGGCAATGCGGCCGCCGTCTCGGCGGCATGCGCGGCCGGCGGCGGCGCCGGCATCCAGGTGCACAACATGGCCATTCCGGCCGGCACGCTGGCGGCCCGCTTCGCCCTGTTCAACCAGGACACCTCGGGCTACCAGGGTGGCGGCGAGGACGACCTGGATCTGGTCATGGTCAACGCCGCAGGCACGCAAGTGGCTTACAGCGGCAATGGCGGCTCGGAGGAATTGATCACGCTGAGCGCGCCGGCGGCAGGCAACTACAAGGTTTGCGTGGTCAGCTACGCGCCGGCCGTGCCGAACACCTCGACCTACGCGCTGTCGTCCTGGATCGTGCAGCCTGGCGACACGGGTGGCAATCTGCGCGCCCTGGTGCCTAGCCGCGCCGTTCTCGGCGGCACCGGCTCGGTGGTGGTGAGCTGGTCCAACCTGCCGGCCGGCGGCCGCTACCTGGGCGCCATCGCCTACCAGGTGTCCGGCGACAAGACTGCCAGCACCTTGATCAGCGTCGACACCGATCCGGCTTCGCTGCCGGCAACGGCCCAGCTGAATTCGGGCAAGGAAGCCAACGCGCCGAAGCAGTAAGCGGTTCGGCGGCCGGGCAGCACGCCGGCCGCCAGCTCGCACAAAAGCTTGCACAAGAAAAGGGCCGCACGGTACACCGTGCGGCCCTTTTCGTTTGAGCTCATGATTTGAAGGCGGGCGCGGCCGCCCGCGTCCGCCTGCGTCCCCCGGCTTGCCGCGCCGGCTTGCCGCGCCGGCTTGCCGCGCCGGCTTGCCGCGCCGGCTTGCCGCTTAGCGCGGCGGCAGCTTCATGGCGCGCTGGATGGCGACGCAGCGGGCGTCCTCCTGCTGCGCCACCAGCAGCGCGCGGCGGCTGCCGGCCGACAGCGCCGGCGCCGCCGCGACGGCCTGCTCCAGCCGCGCCACGCTGGCCGGCGTGCAGTTGGCCGGGATCAAATGGCTGCCGTAGCTGCGCATGAAGATCGGGCCGGCGGCCTGGTCCTTGCTGGCCAGCAGCGCCAGGCGCTGCTGCGCCGTTTCCTCGCCCAGCGCGCCCTGCTCGGCCGGGTACAGGTTCTCCATCGCCACGCGGCGGCGCGAGAACGGCAGCTTGCTGTCGAGATCGACGATCTGCGCCAGCCACTCGGCCTTGGCCTTGGCGTCGGGCCGGCCGACGCGGGCCGCCAGCGCGGCGGCCTGGCCGGCGTCGGACGGGTCGCGCGCCAGCTCGGCGTCGACCAGCGCGGCGCTGCCGGCGGCGGCGTAGCGGTTCAGGCGCGCCACGATGTCCCAGCGCAGGTCCTGGCCGACCAGCAGGCCGGCCGGCACGTCCTTACCGTCGAGCACGCCGGCCAGCTGGGCCAGCGCGGCCGGGCTGCTGGCGACGTCCAGGTAGAGGCCGAACCAGCGGCGCTGGAAGTTGTCGTCGCCCTTGGCGGCGCGGGCGGCGGCCAGCGCCATGCGCTCGAGCGCCACGCCGGTCTCGCGCTGCCAGGCGCTACCCGGCGCGATCAGGTCGACGTAGGCCTTGGCCTGGCGCGTCTTGCCGGCGATGTCGCCCAGCAGCGTGTAGTCGCGCTCGGCCGGCGCGTTGTCGCGCACGGCGCGCAGGTAGGCGGCCAGCGGCAGCTGGCCGGCGCGCACGCCGTCCCACAGGCTCTGCCACAGCATGGCGCGCAGCAGCGGGTCGGCCACCTTGCCCAGGCTGGTTTGCGCGGTGCGGAAGGAGCGCTCGTCCAGGCGCACCTGCACGTAGCCCCAGTCCTCGTAGTTCGGGTAGACCAGGTCGGGACAGTCCTCGCCCTTCAATTCCGGCACCGGCGTCAGCGCGCCGCTGTAGGTCACGGCCTGCTGGCGCTGCAACACCAGCTGGCCGCCGCCCTTGCCCTTGCCCCGGCCCTTCTCCAGGCCGAACAGGCCGATCTGCACGCGCTGCTCGCGCAGGGTCGGCAGGGCCGCGCTGGCGCCGTCCTGGCGCAGCGCGAACTCGCTGACCTTGCCGCCGGCGCAGCGGTACTGCGCCGTCACCGTGTTGACGCCGGCCTGGTACAACCAGTCCCGCGTCCAACCGGACAGGTCGCGGCCGGCGGCCTGGCCCAGGCTGCCGATGAAGTCGTCCAGCTTGGCGTTCTGCCAGCTGTACTTGGCCAGGTAGTTGTGCACGCCCTGGCGGAACACCTCCGTGCCGAGCAGGTGGCGCAGCTGCTTCAGCGTCGAGGCGCCCTTCGAGTAGGTGATGGCGTCGATGTTGTCGAAGGCGTTGGCGGTCGACGGCACCGGCGTCTCGATGGCGTGGGTGGTCACCTGCTGGTCCTGGATGTAGGCGGCCTGCTTGCCGCCCGAGTAGAACGACTGCCAGGCGTTGGTGAACTCGGTCGACTCGGCGGTGGCCAGCGTCGCCATGAAGGCGGCGAAGCTCTCGTTGAGCCACAGGCCGTTCCACCACTTCATGGTCACCAGGTCGCCGAACCACTGGTGCGCCATCTCGTGCAGGATCACGCTGGCCAGGCTCTGTTTCTGCGCCGCCGTCATGCTCTCCTTGAACAGGAAGCGCTTTTCGGCGAAGGTGATGGCGCCGGCGTTCTCCATCGCGCCGTAGAGGAAGTCGGGCACCAGCAGCTGGTCGTACTTCTCGAACGGGTAAGGCAGGCCGAAGTATTTTTCGAAGAAGGCCAGGCCGCCCTGGGTGTACTTGAACCAGTCGGCCGGCGCCACCTGGCCGGCCACCGACTGGCGCGCCATCAGGCGCAATGGATACTTGCCGCTGCGGTCCTCCCACACCTTGTACGGGCCGGCGTGCAGCGAGAAATTGTAGGCCGACAGGCGCGGCGTGGCCGGGAAGTCCCAGCGCTTGCCGCCCGCCACCGCCGCGACGGCGCGCTCGGGCATCGCCGACACCACCTGCCAGTCGGCCGGCGCGGTCACGCTGAGCTGGTAGCTGGCCTTCAGGTCGGGCTGGTCGAACAGGGCGAACATCTGGTGCGCGGCGGCCGGCTCGAAGTGCGAGTAGGTGTAGACGCGGCCGTCGGCCGGGTCGACCATGCGGTGCAGGCCCTCGCCGTTGCTGCTGTGGCGACGTTCATAGACCACCACCACGCTGTTGCGGCCCAGGCGCAGGTCCTGCGGCGCCAGCGTGATGAAGGAGCCGTTGTACTGCGGCGCGACGGCCTTGCCGTTGACCAGCAGGCTGGTGATGCTGGCCTGGTCGAGGTCCAGCGTCAGCGGCGCGCTGGCGTCGCTCAGGTCGAAGCCGACGGTGCTGCTGCCGGCGAAGCTCTCCTTGCCGCTCAGCGTGAACTGCAGCGCGTAGTCGACCTTGGACAGGCGCGCGGCGCGCGCCTCGGCGTCGACCTGGGCCAGGTAGCGGTTGTCGGCGCGCGCCGCCGGCGTGGCGGTGGTGGTGGCGGTGGCGGCCAGGGTGGCGGTGGCGGGGCCTTGCGCCCAGGCTTGGCCGGCGCCGCTGGCGATCCAGGCGGCGCAGGCGATGGCGCTCAGGCGTGGAGTGAATGTGTTCATGTGGTGTTCCTGTGGTGGTGTGGGTTGCCGCGGCGGACGTGAAAACGCCCGCCGACAAACGGCGGGCGTGGCGGGCATGGCGCGGAGGCGGCGCGGCCGGACGGCCCCGCCGCCCCGCGCTCAATGCGCCGCGCTTACGGCTTGGCCTTGGTGTAGGTGTCGAGCCAGTCGATGACGGTGTGGTGCCAGAGCACCGAGTTGGCCGGCTTGAGCACCCAGTGGTTCTCGTCCGGGAACATCAACAGCTTGCTCGGGATGCCCTGGCGCTGCAGCGCGGTGAAGGTGCCCAGGCCCTGCGTGGTGGGGATGCGGAAGTCCAGGTCGCCCTGCACCACCAGCATCGGCGTCTTCCAGTTCTTGACGTGGTGGACCGGGTTGAACTGCTCGTGCTTCTGCGGCACGTTGTAGTAGCTGCCGCCGTTTTCCCACTCGGTGAACCAGATCTCCTCGGTCGAGTAGGCCATGCCACGGGTGTCGAACACGCCGTCGTGGTTGACGATGCAGCGGAAGCCGTCGGACCAGTTGCCCTCGATCCAGTTCATCATGTAGCCGCCGTAGGAGGCGCCCAGCGCGCAGCTGCGTTCGCGGTCCAGCCAAGGGAACTTCTTCACCGCCGCGTCCAGGCCCAGCTTGAGGTCCTGCAGCGGCTTGCCGCCCCAGTCGCCGCTGATCGAGTCGGTGAAGGCCTGGCCGTAGCCGGTCGAACCGTGGAAGTCGATGAACACGGTGGCGTAGCCGGCGCCGGCGTAGACCTGCGGATTCCAGCGGTAGCTCCAGGAATTGCCGAAGCTGCCCTGCGGGCCGCCGTGCACCAGGAAGGCGATCGGGTACTTGGCGCCGGGCGCGGCGTTCCACGGCTTCATGACGTGGCCGTAGACGGTGGCGCCGTCGGCGCCGGTGAAGGAGAACTGCTCGTACTGGCCGAAGCGCACGTCGGCCAGCGCGGCCTCGTTCAACTTGGTCAGCTGGGTGGCGTGTTCGGTGTCGCCGCCGAGCTTGAGCTTGAACAGCTGGGCGGCCGAGGCCAGGTTGGCCTGCGCCAGCACGACGGTGTCGCGCTGCACGTCGAAGGCGCTGACATAGCCCTTGCCGCTGACCGGCGTCACCTTGCCGCTGGCGGCGTCGAGCGCGAACAGGCGGTGCTGGCCGACGTCGTCGGCGGTGGCCAGGATGGTTTTGCCGTCCGGCGTCCAGCGGAAGTCGGCGACCGAGCGGTCCCATTGCGGCGCCAGCTTGCGGCGCTTGCCGCTGGCCACATCCATCAGCACCAGCTCGAAGCGGTCGGCCTCGAAGCCGGGACGGGCCATGGCCAGCCAGGCCAGCGTGCGGCCGTCCGGCGAATAGGTCGGCTTGCTGTCCCAGGCCGGGTTGTCGGCCGTCAGGTTGCGCGGCGCGCCGCCGGCGGCCGGCACCTGGTAGACGTCGAAGTTGGTCGACCAGGCCTCGCTCTGGCCGGCGATGCGGGCGGCGAAGACGATGTTGGCGCCGTCCGGGCTGAAGCGGTACTCGTCGTGGTCGCCGAAGGGCTTGGACGGCACGTCGCCGTCGAGCATGCCGCTCAGGCTGACCGGCGGCGCCGTCACCTTGCCGCTGGCGTCGATCGGCGCCGAGTACAGCACCGCGTTGCGGCCGTCGGCCCAGCTGTCCCAGTGGCGCACGAACAGGCGGTCGTAGACCACGCCGCTGGTCTTGCCCTTGGCGGCGCGCGCGTCCAGCCGCGCCTTGGTGCAGCCCAGGTCGGGGCAGTCGCGGAACACGGCCAGGCTCAGCGCCAGGCGGTCGCCCTGCGGCGACAGGCGGAAGTTGTCGACGTCGAGCGGCAGGTCGGTGACCTTGGCGGCCTCGCCGCCGGCCAGCGGCAGGCGCCACACCTGCGACGAGCCGGAGCGCGCCGACAGGAAGTAGATGGCGTCGCCGTTGGGCGACCATTCGGGGTCGGTGCTGCTGGCGGCGGCCTGGGTCAGGCGCTGCGGCACCGGCTTGGCGGCGCGCAGGTCGAGCAACCACAGCTGGGTGTTGCTGCCGTTCTTGGCCAGGTCGGTGCTGCGCACCGTGTAGACCAGCTTGCTGGCGTCCGGCGACAGCAGGGGACTGCCGACGCGCTCCATGTTGACCATATCCTCGACCGTGAAGCCACGGGGCGCGCCCGGCGCGGCGGCGTGGGCGCCCGCGACGGCGGCCAGCATGGCGGCTCCGGACAGCAGCAAACGTAATGTCATTGGTTTATCTCCGACGTTGTGTGATTAATCCGGCACGGCGCCGGCAGCCGGACATGATACCAACTTCGGCAGTGCTGTGGAAAAACCGCATAGCTTTTTCAGCAGGCCGCGCCGGTGGCCCGGGCGCGAGTGCGGCGCCAGGTTCGGCCGCCAAGCCGGGCCGCCGCCCGCGCCCGCCGGGGCCGGCCGGCTAGCGCGCCGCCAACACCCGCGCGGCCAGCGCCTGCCCGCTCAGCCAGGCGCCCTCGACCTTGCCGCCGTGCAGCCAGTCGCCGCACAGGCCCAGCGCGGCGTCGGCGAGCCAGACGCAGCCGGCGTCCTGCGCCGCCAGCGTGCGGGCGTAGCGCCAGCGGTGCGCGCTCCAGGCCGCCGGCGCGGCGCCGCCCAGCCGCGCGAACTCGGCCAGCAGCAGCTCGGCCGCCACCTCCTCGTCCAGCTCAAGGTGCTGCGCGCTCCACTCCTCGCTGGCGTGCAGCAGCCAGCTCTCGGCGCCGTGGCGGCCCGGCTTGCTGCTGTCGCGGGCGATCCAGCGCAGCGGCCCCTGGTTGACGAAGGCGGCGTCGAAGGGCATCTGCTGCGGCGCGTCGTAGCGCAGCATCAGCGCCCAGCCGGGCAGCATCTCGGCGGCGGCGGCCAGCGCGGCCAGCTCGGGCGCAACCGCCGCCAGCAGCGGCGCGGCCTGCGGCGCCGGCACGGCCAGCAGCACGCCGTCGTAGCCGTCGGCGCAGGTGCGCGCGCCGGCCACCGACAGGTGCCAGCGGCCGCCCTCGCGCTCGATGGCGTCGACCGCCATGCCGCAATGCAGGCGCAGGCCGGCGGCCAGCAGGGTGGCCGGCGCGGTCATGCGCGGCGTGCCGACGAAGCGTTCGAGCGGGCCGTCCCGGCCGGCCGCGCCGCCCTCGCCGGCCGCGCCGGACGGCCGTGCCATGGCGCCGCCCAGCACCTGCAGGCGCGGCGTCCACAACGCCGCCGCGCCGGCCTGCTGCCAGCGCGCCACCTCGGCGCGGAAGGCCGGATCGCGCGCGGTGAAATACTGGGCGCCGTGGTCGCACTGCCAGCCCTCGCCGCGCCGCGTACTCATGCGGCCGGCCGGCCCACGGCTCTTGTCGAACACGGTGGCGGCGAGGCCGCCCTGTTGCAGCGCGGTGGCGCAGGAGAGTCCGGCCAGGCCGGCGCCGACGACGGCGAAGTGGGGTTTTTCAAACATGCTGGTTCCTGTCTGGTGGTGGTCGGGCTCGGCGCCGTCCGACGACGCTGGCGGGCGGCGGGCGGCGTCGGACTACAGGCCGGCCGGCAGCGGCAGCCCCTCGGCGCGGGCCAGGCGCTGCATGGCCGCCTCGAGCAGCGCGCGCGCCTGGCCGGCGGCCAGGTTCAGCTCCTGGTGCAAGCGGGCGTCGGCCGGGTCGCGCGCGGCGCACTGCGCGCTGTAGCGCTCGAAGCTGCCCACCGTCAGCAGGATCTCGGCCAGATGGCGCGGGCACTCGCAGCTGACGCTGTTGACGGCGCCGACGATGGCGGCCAGCGCCTGGTCGTCCAGCTGGCGCGGCGGCGGCGCCGGCAGCGGCGCCGGCTCGACCGGCGCGGCCATGGCGGCGGCGTTGGCGGCGGTGTTGGCATTTGCCGCGCGCGCGGCCGGCGCCTGCGCGCCCAGCGCGGCCTGGCACAGCATGACGATCTCAGGCAGGTCGGCCGGCGTGCGCGCCACCAGGCAGCCCAGGGCGCGCAGTTGGCGGATGGTGGCGCTGGAGCAGAAGCGGTACAGCACCACCACCGCGCTGGCGCCGGCCGACAGGCGCACCGCCGCGATCAACGGCAGCGCGGCGTCGACCAGTTCGGCCGCCTCGATCAGCAGCACGTCGGGCGCCAGGCCGCGCATGGCCTCGGCGGCGTCGTCCAGGCTGGCGCAGCTGCGCAGCAGTTGCAGCGCCAGGCCGTCGGCGCCGCTGGCGGCCAGACGCCGCGCCAGCGGCGCGCCGACCAGCGCCAAGCGGATGCTGCGCGCCTGGGCCGGCGCCGCCAGCGGTTCGCTCAGCTGCTGCAACTGCTGCAGCGGCAGGCGCGCCAGCGCGCGGATCGGGTGGCCCTGGTCGACCAGCTGCTTGACCAGCGCCAGGCGGCGCACCTGGGCGCCGGAGTACAGGCGCTGGCCGTGCGCCGAGCGGGCCGGTTCGGAGACGCCGTAGCGGCGCTCCCACACGCGCAGCGTCTCCACCGGCAGGCCGGCCAGGCGGGCCGCCACGCCGCTGCGGTAGGCGCCGGCCTCGGCCTCGGTCGAGCGCGGCGGGGTGCTTGGGGAGAGCGTTGTCTGTGTCATGATGAACCGATAGTGAACCGAATGCTGCCGATTATAGCGGCAAGCGTCCGGTTCAATCCGTCGATCCGGCCTAATAAACGGCAAATAACGGTTCAAATGCGGTTCACTCCGTCGGGCGCCAGTTCCTCCAGCAGCTCCAGGCAGGCCAGCGCGGCGCGGTTGTCCAGGTCCTGCTCCTCGTGCCAGGCCGAGACCGACACGGCCAGCAGCGGAAAGCCGCGCAGGGCGCGGAACAAGGCGCCGATGTCGGCCGGGCCGGGGCCGTGCTTGACGTGGTACTTCAACGCCGGCATCGCCTCGGGCGCGTCGATCACGTCGGTGTCGAAGTGCAGATACAGGCTCTGCTCCGGGCGCAGTTGGTCGAGCACCTGGTCGATGTCGCAGCAGACGATGCCGGAGGCGCGGATCGCCTCGGTCTCGCCCGGGTCGAGGTCGCGCGCGTCGCTCAGCACCACCTGCTGCTCGCGGTAGGGCTGCACGCCGATGGCGGCGCGCAGCGCGCCGATGGCGTCGCGCTCGCGCTGGCGGCGGTCGCGCCGGCCCACCAGCATGGCCAGCGGCATGCCGCCCAGGTACTGGGTCTGGGTGGTCTCCCAGGTGTGGAAGTCGCCGTGCGCGTCGAGCCAAAGGATGCGGTCGGGCGGGCAGCCGGCCTGCTGCAGCCCGCCCAGCATGCCCAGCGTCGAGACGCAGTCGCCGGCGACGCTGACCGGCACCCGGCCGGCGCGCCGCACCCGGCAGGCGCTGTCGGCCAGGCCGGCGTAGATGCGGCCCATGCGGCGCATCTTCTCGTTGCTGTCGGTGAGCAGCGTGTCGTCGCAGCCGGGCACCGCCAGCACGTCCCAGGGATGGCGGTCGAGCGCGCACAGGCGGCCCAGGCCGTCGCGCCGCTGGCCCATCAGATAGGGCACCAACAAACGGTTGTTCATCGCCACTCCCCCGCGTCCATGCCGTAGCCCAGCGCCGCCATGGTGGCCGCCACCTCGGCCCTTTGGCCCAGCGCCAACAAGACCTGCTCGCGCTTGCGCCAGCGTTCCGGCGCCGGCGCCTCGGTGGCCATGCTGACCGGCAGGCGCGCCGGCAGCGCCATCGCCTCCAGGCCGAGGAAGTCGGTGATGCGCGCCAGCGCGGCGCCCGGCGCGGCCATGAAGTCCTCGAAGCGCACCCGCAGCGTCGCCACGCCGCCGGCCAGGATGGCCTGGTGCGCCGCCAGCCACTGGCGCAGGCAGACCTGCTCGAGCGGCGCGCCGCGCAGCGCGCGCCAGCCCGGCGGCAGGTCGAACTTCCACCAGCGCCGGCCGAACGGGCGCTGGTCGGAGTAGCCGGCGATGTCGAGCACCACGCCGGCGCGCGCCATGTCGTGCGAGAAAAAGCCCAGCGGCGACAGCCAGCCGTCCATCAGGCCGTTGACCGACTGCGCGTAGCCCCGGCTCAGGTGCACATAGCGCACCCGCGCGCGCGGGAACAGCTGCTCGTACATGCCGATGCGGTAGGCGTCGGACGGCGCCTTGAACAGCAGCACCTTGTCGGCCGCGTCGGCCAGCGCGAACGGTCGGCGGCCGTGGCGCGGCAGCACGAAGGGCGGCTCCTCGATCTTGTACGGCTCGTCGAAATACTGCGTGCCGACGCTGCCGGCGTGGCCGTCGTAGTAGCGGCGCCGCCACGGCGCCTGGGCGAACACCGCCTGCAGGACCAGCGCCTGGCGCAGCGCGCCGTCGGGGTCGGCCGGCCACGGCCCGGCCTGCGCCAGGGCCTGCTCCAGCGCGTCCTGCATGCGGCGGTGGCGCAGGCTGTCGGCGAAGTAGGCGGGGAACTGCAACAGCAGCCGGTTGGCCCAGCGGCGCCGCAGCCAGTCCGGCGGCGCCGGCTCGGCGCCGGGCAGGCTGAGGTCGTCGAAGACGTGGTCGGCCAGCCGCTCCGGGTTGCGCAACTCGGCCAGCGCGTCGCTGTCGGCGCCGTGGCCGAAGCCGTTCTCGCTCAACACCAGGTAGGGTTCGATCTCGCCGTCGAGCGAGGCGATGCGCGGATGCTCGGCCAGCACGCTCTTGAGCAGGGTCGAGCCCGAGCGCGAGCTGGTCAGGATCACCGCCACCTCGCGCACCTCGGCGCGCCAGGCCACCGGTTCCACCTGGCGCAGCCGGTTGACCGCCGCCAGCACCTGGTTCATGCGTCCAGGTCCCGGCGCAGCGGCTTGATCAGGAAGACGAAGAAGGTCTTCGTCGCGGCCTTGTCGGCGCTGGCGCTGCCCATCGCCCGCACCGAGAAGCCGTTCTCCTTGGCCAGCTGGCGGATCTGCTTGACGGCGCCGAAATTGGAGTGGGCGAAGTAGATCCGTCCGCCCGGCTTGAGGTGGGCGCCGACCTGCTGGAAAAAGCGGGTGTTGGTCTGGAAGTCGGTGTCCCACTGCGAGCGCGCCACCACGTCGGGCGCCGCCTTGTCGCGGAACGGCAGGTTGGCGGTGATCACGTCGAAGGTCTCGCCCTGCAGCTGGTCGAACAGGTTGGAGCGCTTGACGCGCATGATCTTGTCGAAGCCGTGCAGGCGGGCGTTGTGCTTGGCGCTCTTCAGCGCGGCCGGGTTGATGTCGACCGCCGTCACCTTGGCCGCCCCGGCGTAGCAGGAGAACACGGCGATCACGCCGGAGCCGGTGCCGACGTCGAGCGTGCTCTCGCCCGGCTTGACCTTCAGCGTGCGCACCAGCGGCTGGCTGTCGGTGAACGGCCAGAAGGTGTTCGGGTAGACCAGGAACTCCTTGCCCAGGTACTTGATGGTCTTGCCCGTCGCGGGGATCGCCTTGAAGGCCTTTTGGCGGTTTTTTTGCCAGCGGTCGATCTGGCTGACGTCGTAGCTTGCCGTACTGTTCATCTCTATCACCTCTTTGGAAGGAACCACGTTGGCTGCGCAACACCGGGGGCAGCGATGGCTGGACAACAACAGCCCGCTATCAACAATACAACTATTCCGCGCCGCGCTGGCGGGCCAAACTTGCCGGACGCAACTGTTGCGCAACACTATCAAGTTGCATGGCGACAAAGCGCAAGGGTGCGGCGTCTGCTGCGTGGATTTGGCAACAAAGTGGCAACAAAGCGCTGTTTTCAAATGCCAAAACGGTGGCATAATTGTCAGCTCGGCGAATTGCATTTTGCAAAAACAGACCCGGCTTGACGCTCGCACAAGAGCTTTTCCTTGCCGGAAATGGCAACGCCCCGGAGGAGCCCGGCCCCGCCAATGTCTTGATGTTGATGCCTCGCGGACAGTTGTGAACAATTGTAAAGAGACGTTCTATGAGCCCGCCGGCGCGCTAAGGTGAAGCATTTTTCACGGAGGCGCACGGGCATGCCGCGCATCCGAGTTGGACGACATCCGGGAACCGCTATGCTGACTGCCACCTATGTCTTGTTGACACTATCCATCGAACAAAAGAAGGAACGCCACTTCATCTCGCGTCTGCTGCAGCACGTGCAGTCGATCGCCCGCAAACCGCAGGAGATCGATCCTGTGTTCATCGAATCCCAGCTCAACGAGCTGACCCGCTTCGCCGAGGCGCGCCACCAGCGCAAGGTCGAGGCCTGCCTGATGCCGGCGGTGCGCAACGCCAGCCGCGACGCCGGCCCGCTGCTGGCCGACCTGGAATCGCTCAGCCGGCTGGGCAACGCCATGCTGCGCGCCGTGCGCAAATGCCTGCGCCGCGCCATGCGGCGCAGCGCCACCCAGGGCAAGTTCCTCTGCCGCACCATCGACCTGTACTGCCACAACCTGCTCAAGCGCCTCGACAAGGAGGAGCAGGAGCTGCTGCCGCTGGCCCAGCGCGTCATTTCCAGCGACGACTGGTTCGAGATCGGCAGCATGTTCCTGGTGCAGGACCAGAAGGAGGCCCGGCTCGACGCCGCCCTGCCGCTGCGCCAGCAGAGCGGCTTCTATCAGATCGCCCAGGGCGCCTGAGCCACGCCCACCAGCTCCACCGCCCCTTGCGTATGCGCGATGTTGTGCGGCCCGTCGACGATCTTCTGCAGCGTGTCGAGCACGGTGCCCTCGAAGGCCAGCACGTTGGTGTGCTGGTCGACCTTGCCCAGCATGGCGCGGGTCAGTTCGACGAAGTTGCCCGTGGCGTAGGAGAAGTAATCGCCGGCGGTGTCCTGCGCCAGGTTGAAGTTGATGGCGGCGAGGACGCGGTTGTGCACCAGCGCGGCGTCGTCGCCGCCCAGCCGTTCGGCGCCTTCGAGGATGCTCAGGACCGCCACCGAACGGTTCAGCCGGCCCGAGTCGATCGCCTCGCTCCAGTAGGCCAGGCCGCCGGCGTCGGCCGCCCGGCCCAGAAATTGTTGATAAATCGCGCCGACGAACTGGCTGCTGTCGCCCCGGTACAAGGCGGCCGACTCGGCGCTGCCGGCCAGGCTGTCGAGCATACCGCCCAGCGCGCTGCCCGGCTTGGCGGCGGCGAGGAAATCGGCGGTGCTGCCGAGCGGCGCATGCAGCGCCTTCAAGTGCTCGGCCATGACTTCCAGGGTGCCGTGGTAGGCCGGCCGGCCGTAGTAGGCCACGTGCAGCGTCTCCGCCAGCGCCACATAGGCCGCCTCGAGCGGCTCCTCGGCGGCGCCGCCGGCGTTCAGGGCCACCGTGCAGTCGGTGAACTGCAGGCGCTCGACGTTGCGCAGGGCGACGACGTCGCCGGCCACGGCGCGCGAGCTGACGATCTCGCTGCCGGCGCCGCTGCCGACGGCCAGCGTGTAGACGGCATGGCTGTTGCGCAGTTCCACGGTGTCGACCGCGCCGCCACCGTTGATGCGGTCGTAGCCGCCGCCGGCGGCGAAGTACTCGGGCAGGTCGCCGCCGTCGAGCACGTCGTTGCCGGGTGTGCCGGCGACATACTTGGCGTTCGACGGATGCGGCAGGAAGTAGTCTATCGTGACCGGGAAGTCGGCGACGGCGGCCGGCGGCGCGAGGGAAACGGGAATGTCGGTGGAGGTCATATCGGGGTCGCTTTCCATATTAAAGTTATTATTCACAAAACATTTCAATAGTAACCATCGGGAAGCCGAGCGATTCTTTCCAATTCCCACAAAGCCGCTTATCTGCGCGTTTCGGCCCCGCCATTTTGTAACAGATCGTAATAGAAACCGATCATCTCCAGGTAGTTCTTGACGGCGATGCGCTCGTTGGTGCCGTGGAAGCGCGCCAGGTCGGCCGGACCGGCGCGCACCGGCGAGAACTTGTAGATGTTGTCGCTGAGGGCGGCGAAGTGGCGCGAGTCGGTCGCCCCCAGCACCAGGCCCGGCACCACCAGCGTGCCCGGGAACACCCGCCGCACGGTGCGGTTGAGCGCGCGGTACTGCGGCGTGTCGGTACGCGACACGGCCGACGGCTCGGACTGGCCCGGCTGCACGCTGAGCCGGATGGCCTCGTTGTCGACGGTGCGGCGCACGTGCTCGAGCACGCCGGCCACGCTGTCGCCGGGCAGCAGGCGGAAGTTGACGGTGGCGTCGGCCACGCCGGGCAGCACGTTGTCCTTGTTGCCGGCGTGGACGATGGTCAGCGCGGTGGTGCTGCGCAGCATGGCGTTGGTGCTGGCGCTCTGCTCCAGCTGGCGCTGCAGCAGCGGGCCGAACAGCCACAGGTTGGCCAGCGCGACGCGCTGCAGGCCGCCCATCTCCGGCGCCAGGGTGGCGAACATCTCCTGCGCCATGCCGCCCATCGAGGCCGGCAGCTGGTTGCGCTCGAGCCGCGCCAGCGCGGTGCTGAGCATGCCGATCGCGCTGGCCCTCGGCGGCATCGACGAGTGGCCCGGCGCCGTGGCCAGCGCCAGGTCGACGCTGACATAGCCCTTCTCGGCCACGCCGATCAGCGCGGCCGGCTTGTCGAGCCCGGCCAGGATGCCCTCGGTCACCAGCATGCCCTCGTCGAGCACGTAATCGAGCCGCACGCCGCGCGACTTGAGCAGCGCCGCCAGCGCCACCGCGCCACGGCCGCCGCCGACCTCCTCGTCGGCGCCGTAGGCCAGGTACAGGGTCTGGCGCGGCGCGAAGCCGGCCGCCAGCAGCGTCTCGACCGCCTCCATCTGCGCCAGCAGGCTGCCCTTGTCGTCCCAGGCGCCGCGGCCCCAGATGAAGCCGTCCTTGAGCACGCCGTCGAAGGGCGGCTGCTGCCAGTCGGCCTCGGTGCCGGGCGCCACCGGCACCACGTCCTGGTGCGCCATCCACAGGGCCGGCTGGGCGGCGGCGTCGCTGCCCTGCCAGGTGTAGAGCAGGCTGTGGCCGACCACCTCGCGCTTGAGCGCGGCGTGCAGGCGCGGGAAGGCCTGCGCCAGTTGCGCCTGCAGGCCGGCGAACTGGTCGGCGTTGGCCTCGGCGTCGCTGGCGCTGGCGATGGTGCGCCAGCGCAGCGCGGCGGCCAGGCGGCCGGCGGCGGCGGCCTCGTCGAGCGCCAGCGGTGGCGCCGGCGCCACCCGCAACTGGCGCGATTCGCTACGCAGGGTATTGAAAGCGAGCACGCCGGCCAGCGCCAGCACGGCCACCAACAGCCCCGCCAGCAGGCGCGGCAGCAAGCGCCTGCGCGCCCCCTGCGCGCGAACTTGGCCGGACTTTTCCTCGGTTCCTTGCTTGCTTTGATTCATCTATGTTCCCTCAGGATAGGTGAAACGGCGAAGGCGGCGGCGCCGCCGCGCGGCGGCCGACGCCGGCCCGTGTTGCTGCGTTGTTGTATCGATACCCGCCGCCCATTCTAATGCTTGCGCGCTGAATATCGTGCGGCTAATATCGGCAACATGGAGGTCTCCCTGCATACCGTCCCCGCCCTCGCCGCCGGAGCATCGTTCTGATGGCCCGCCCCGGCAATCTCGTACACCTGCGCGGCGCCGCCGGCATGGGCGCGATCTACCGCAAGGTCGGCTGGCACCTGCTGCCGCTGCTGATGCTGTGCCATCTGGTGGCCTATCTGGACCGGGTCAACCTGGGCTTCGCCCAGTTGCAGATGAAACAGACGCTGCCCTTCGCCGAGCCGGTCTACGCCTGGGGCGCCGGCCTGTTCTTCCTCGGCTACTTCCTCTTTTCCGTGCCCAGCAACCTGCTGCTCGAGCGGGTCGGCGTGCGCCAGACGCTGCTGCGCATCATGCTGTGCTGGGGCCTGGCGGCGGCGGCCGGCGCCTTCGTCCGCACGCCGCTGCAGTTCTATGTGCTGCGCTTCACGCTGGGCCTGTTCGAGGCCGGCTTCTACCCCGGCGCGATCCTCTACCTGACCTACTGGTTCCCGGCCGCCCGGCGCGGCCGCGCCATCGCCGTGTTCGGCAGCGCCGTGCTGCTCTCGGGCACCCTGGCCGGCCCGCTGTGCGGCCTGGTCCTGCGCTACCTCGACCAGTGGCACGGCCTGCTCGGCTGGCAATGGCTGTTCCTGCTGCAGGGCCTGCCCGCCGTGCTGCTCGGCCTGCTGGCCTGGGCCTGGCTGCCGGACCGCCCGGAAGACGCCGCCTGGCTCAGTCCGGCCGAGCTGCAACTGATGCAGCAGGAGCTCGACCCCGACCAGGCCGCCGCCGCGCCGGCCGCCGGCGCCGGCCGCGCCGCCCTGGCCGCGCTGCTGCGCGACCGCCTGCTGTATCTGCTGGCCCTGGCCACCTTCGTGCTCGGCGGCGCCGGCTACGCGCTGGTGTTCTGGCTACCCACCCTGATGCAGGGCTGGGGCCTGCGCGACCCGCTCCAGCTGGGCCTGTACAGCGTGCTGCCCAACCTGGCCGGCATCGCCGGCATGCTGCTGATCTGCCGCCACTCCGACCGCCGGCGCGAGCGGCGCTGGCACTTCGTCGCCTGCATGCTGCTGGCCGCCGGCGGCCTCGGCCTGGTGCTGGCGGCCGACAACGACCTGCCGCGCTCGCTGGCCGGCATCTCGCTGGCGGCCCTCGGCGCCGCCGCCGCCGCGCCGCTGTTCACCACCATCCTGACCGAGTACCTGGCGCCGGCGCGGGCGGCCGCCGGCCTGGCCCTGCTGAGCAGCTGCGGCATGCTCGGCGCCGCCGCCGGGCCGGCCCTGATCGGCCTGCTGCGCGCCCACGGCCAGGCCGGCGCCATGCTGCAGGTGCTGATCGGCCTGTACCTGCTGGCCGGCCTGTTGCTGCTGCTGGCCATGCGCGCCATGCCGGGCGGCCACAGCGCGCAGCGCCGCCAGCACCCCGACAACGCCGCCCATTCCTGAGGCGATTCCGCGCGCCGCCAGCGGCGCCCCTGTTACAGAACGATTGTTTCCCTCGCGACATACATGGGCTAGAATCTGGCTCGCGCGGCGATCCCGCGCTCCCGTTCACCCATCTTCAAAGCGACCCTACCCATGCGTTTTGCCCTTCCCCTGTTAGCAAGCCTGCTGGCCGCCTCGGCCTCGGCGCAGACCCCGATCACGCTCGACCAGGCGATGGCCCATCCCGACTGGATCGGCACCCCGGTGGAGGCCGCCTGGTGGGGCTGGGACAGCCGCCAGGTCTACTTCAAGCAAAAACGCGCCGGCTCGCCGCTGCGCGACATCTACCAGGCCGGCGCCGGCGCCGGCTTAAACCAGCTGGTCGACGACGGCCGGCTGGCCAAGCTCGACAGCCCCAACCCGGTCTACAACCGCGACCACAGCCGCGCCATCCTGCTGCGCAACGGCGACCTGTTCGAGCGCGACCTGAAGAGCGGCGCGCTGACCCAGATCCTGCGCGGCAACACGCCGGCCGCCGAGCCGCAGTACTCGGCCGACGGCGCCCACGTCCAGTTCCGCGTCGGCAACGACTGGTTCAGCTGGAGCCGCGCCGAGCGCCTGGTGGCGCCGCTGGCCATGCTGCGCGCCGACAAGGACCCGGACGCCGCGCCCGACGCCAACGGCCTGCGCGACTTGCAGCTGCGCCTGATCGCCACGCTGGCGCGGCAAAAGGACGAACGCGACGCCAACCGCCTGCGCGGCCAGCAGGAGCGCGCCGCCGACGCCACCCGTGCGCCGCTGCCGATCTACCTGGGCGACAAGGTCGTGCTGGCCGGCAGCGCGCTGTCGCCGGACGGCCGCCACCTGCTGGTGGTGACCTCGGTCAAGGGCGCCGACAGCGGCCGCGTCGGCAAGCTGGCCAAATACGTCACCGAGTCCGGCTACGAGGAATACGACGACCAGCGCAAGCGCGTCGGCCGCGACGGTCCGCTGGCGCAAAAGCTGCACCTGGTCGACCTGCGCAGCCGCGCCATCACCGAGCTGTCCTACGACGGCCTGCCCGGCATCGCCACCGACCCGCTGGCCGCGCTGCGCGCGGCGCAAAAGCTCGAGCCGCTGAAGGGCAGCCGCCCGGTCCACATCGAGCCCGAGGACGGCACCATCCAGTGGAGCGGCGACGGCAAGCAGGTCGCCGTGATGGTCCGCTCGCTCGACAACAAGGACCGCTGGATCGCCGGCGTCGACCTGGCCGGCGCCAAGCTCAAACCACTGCACCACCTGACGGACGCGGCCTGGATCAACTACCGCGGCAACGACTTCGGCTGGCTGCCCGACAACAGCACGCTGTGGTTCCAGTCCGAGGAAAGCGGCTACTCCCACCTGTACACGCAAACGGCCGACGGCAAGACGCGCGCCCTGACCCAGGGCAAGTGGGAAGCCTCGCGGCCCGAATGGACCGCCGACGGCGCCAGCGCCTACTTCGTCTGCAACCCCAAGCTGCCCGGCACCTACGAGGTGTGCGCCGTGTCGAGCAAGGACGGCGCGCTGCGCGAAGTGACCGCGCTGGGCGGCGTGGAGAGCTTCTCCCTGTCGCCCGACGGCCAGAAGGTGCTGCTGCGCTACTCGACCAGCTACCTGCCGCCGCAGGTGGCCACCGTGCCGTCCGCCGGCGGCAAGGCCAGCGTGCTGAGCGACACCCGCACGGCCGCCTTCAAAGCGCGCGAATGGATACAGCCGCAGATCGTCGCCGTGCCGTCGACCCACGGCGCCGACCCGGTCTGGGCCAAGCTGTACCGTCCGGCCAAGCTGGAGCAGGGCAAGAAGTATCCGATCGTGATGTTCGTCCACGGCGCCGGCTACCTGCAAAACGTCAGCCAACGCTACCCGAACTACTTCCGCGAGCAGATGTTCCACAACCTGCTGGTGGCGCGCGGCTACATCGTGCTCGACATGGACTACCGCGCCTCCGAGGGCTACGGGCGCAACTGGCGCACGGCGATCTACCGCCAGATGGGCCACCCGGAGCTGGAGGACTATGTCGACGGCGTCAACTGGCTGGTCGCCCAGCACCAGGGCGACGTCAAGAACGTCGGCGTCTACGGCGGCAGCTACGGCGGCTTCATGACCTTCATGGCGCTGATGCGCGAGCCGGAGCTGTTCAAGTCCGGCGCCGCGCTGCGCCCGGTGACCGACTGGACCACCTACGAGCACGGCTACACCTCGAACATCCTCAACACGCCCGACCTCGATCCGGAGGCCTACAAGAAGTCGTCGCCGATCGAGTACGCCGACAAGCTGCGCGGCAACCTGCTGATCGCCCACGGCATGGTCGACGACAACGTGTTCTACCAGGACTCGGTGCGCATGGCGCAGCGCCTGATCGAGCTGAAGAAGGACAACTGGGAACTGGCCAGCTATCCGCTGGAAAAGCACGGCTTCGTCCAGCCGGAGAGCTGGTACGACGAGTACCGCCGCATCTACCAGTTGTTTGAGCGCACGCTGAAGTAGGCGTCCGCACGGATCAGCGGAACGCCTGCAAACCCCAACGGCACAATCTAGGGTCAGACCCTCAGGGTCTGACCCTGGCTCTTCGCCGCCGGGGTTTGCCGGCATCCCCGGCACCTTGAGTCCCAGTAAAAAACGGGGCGGCCTTTGCAGGGCCGCCCCGTTTTACATTACAAGACGACGAGTCGCCCTATTCCGTGGCGATGCGCTTGCCCAGCCGATACAGGAACTCCTGGCCGTCGTACAGCGACTTGACGCGGATGTGTTCGTTCAAGCCGTGCGCGCCGCTGCCCTCGGGGCCGCTGAACATGCCGCTCACGCCGTAGGTCCAGATGCCGGCGTTGTTGAGGAAGCGGCCGTCGGTGCCGCCGGTCGACATGGTCGGGATCACCGGCACGCCCGGCCACATCGCCTCGCTGATCTGCTCCACCGCCGCCATGAAGGACGGCGTCAGCGGCGGGATCGGGCTGACCACGCCGACGCCGATGGGCGTGACGGCGATCTTCTCGTCGGCCAGCACGCGCAGCAGGGTCTGCCGGGTCTGCTCGATGTTCTCGCTCGGCAGGATGCGGCAGTTGACCACGGCGCGGGCGCGCTGCGGCAGCGCGTTGCTGGCGTGGCCGCCGTCGAGCATGGTGGCGACGCAGGTGGTGCGCACCTGGGCGTTGTGGAAGGGCGTGGCCGCGTACATGCGCGCCAGCGCGGCGCTGTCCGGCGGATCGTTGAGGATGGCCAGCATGTCGGCCGCCATCTGGCCGCTCTCCACCTTGGCCATGCGCTGGTAGTAGCTGCGCGTGATGTCCGACAAGGTGAACGGGAAGTCGAACTTGCCCAGGCGCGACAAGCCGTCGGCCAGGCGGACGATGGCGTTGTCGCGCGGCGGCACCGAGCTGTGGCCGCCCGGATTGGTCACCTCCAGCTGGAAGCTCTGGAAGATCTTCTCGCCGGCCTGCACGCTGTGGCGCAGCGGCTTGTCGTTCTTGTCGAGCATGCCGCCGCCGCCCTCGTTGAGGGCCAGCTCGGCGTCGATCAGCGGGCGGTGGTGCTTGAGCAGGAAGTCGACGCCGTCGTACTTCGAGGGGATGATCTCCTCGTCGCAGGTCAGCGCCAGGATCAGGTCGCGCTTGGCGGCCAGCTTCTCGCGCTTGAAGCGGATCATGTTCTCGACGAACACCGCCGCCATCGCCTTGTCGTCGCCGGCGCCGCGGGCGTAGAACATGCCGTTCTCCTCGACCAGCTTGAACGGGTCGCGCGTCCAGTCCTCGCGCTTGGCCTCGACCACGTCGACGTGGGCCAGCAGCAACAGCGGCTTCTTGCTGCCGTCGCCCTTCAGCCGCGCCACCAGGTTGCCCTTTTGCGGCGCGCCCGGCGGCGCCAGGATCTGCATGTCGCTGTCGCGGTAGCCGCCCCGCTTGAGCCGCGCCGCCATCTTGCTGACCGCCTTGGTGCAGGAGCCGACCGAGTCGGTGGTGTTGGTCTCCACCAGCTCCTGGTAGATCTCGCGCAACTGCCGCTGCGCCGGGGTCAGCGCGGCCGTCTCGGCGCCGGCCGGCTGGGACAGGCCGAGTCCGCTCAATACCACGCCCGCCAGCAACCGCTTGGCTTGTTTCATGTCGCTTCCTTTGTGTGAGTGTCGTGCCGAAGCGACAAAATTTATACCGGGTATGCAATAGTGTCAATCAGTGAATTTCCTTGCAGGAATAACAAATTGCACGGGGGACTAGCCAAACCCGGCCTTGGCCCGTTATAATTTCGCTCCTTGGCCTGGTAGCTCAGTTGGTAGAGCAGAGGATTGAAAATCCTTGTGTCGGTGGTTCGATTCCGCCCCGGGCCACCAAGAACAGTGTCAAAAACAAAACGCCAACCCATGCAGGTTGGCGTTTTCGTTTGCAGAACAGAAATTCCCAACATCCAGGAGCATTCAATACCCGCGTAGCATGAATTCAATGCACGACTCTGCGATCAACTGATCGCTCGCTGACAGCCGCCCCGCCTGCTGACGCAACAGAATCGCCGGCACTGCCAGAAGGTTGGGCGTGTCCATCACATATTCTTGATGATCGACCTCGATCAAGGCTTGCACACCATTCACGATTGCTCTGGGCGGCACATAGTGAGAAAGTGGTATGCACCACCTCGTGTTGAGCCGAACGAAATCACTCTGCACGTCGACGTACAGGCGATGGCGGGCCGCCTTGTTCGGATTGACGAATATGTCAAATCTCGCCATGATCGCCAGTTAACATTTCCGGATGCTCAGCCAGAAACCGCTGCAACTGTTCCGCGGCAGTCCCCTCTTCCTCGTTCTGGCGTGCGTAGTGCTCCAGCGCGACGCGGTTGTCCAGCGCCCATTGCGTGCAACCGTTGTAACCTCCGGGGGGCACCCACCCATCAGGCACTTGAAGAATCTGCGGCACCTGGGGGGGCGCGGTCGCCACGATACGGACCGGTATCAGTTCGAATCTGTCGCCGGGATGGAGGATGACGTCAAACAACTTGCCGGCATATTTCTTTCCCAGCGATATTTGGCCGCTGGCACCAACTTCCTTTAGCATATCGCCTCCATACTTTCATGCAATCATGCTGCACGATCAAAAGCATGTCAACAACTCGCGCCCAACAGCCGACGAGCGTCGACGCCTTGATTGAAAATCCTTACGTCGGCGGTTCGATTCCGCCCCCGGGCCACCAAGGACAGTGTCAAACAGAGCGCCAAGCCATGCGGCTTGGCGTCTTTGGTTAACAGCCCCTACAACTTCCATGCGGCCGGCGGCGGCGCCGACAGGCGCTGCCAGTCCACGCCCGCCACCAGCCAGCGCCATTGCTCGGCGCTCATCTGCCTGCAGGCGTCGCCAGGATTGTTACCGAAACAAGTGAATTGCTATCAAATTGCATGCCATGTCATCAACATTTCATCATTGTTGAGTAAGTTGTTGCCTTGCCTGACTTCAGTTTTCATATTTCCCTGACAATCGACCTGGATCAACCAAATGCATACTTTCAATTTCGCGCTCGCACGCACGCCGGTGCATGCATGAGCAGACGTGACTTCCTCCGCAAAATGGGCAAGTCGGCCGGCGCAAGTGCCGTGCTTGCGACCTTTCCACCGTCCATCCAAAAGGCGCTGGCCCTCCCCGCCAACCAGCGCACTCGCAGCCTGCAAGATGTTGAGCATATCGTCGTGCTGACGCAGGAGAACCGCAGTTTCGACCATTACTTTGGCACCCTGGAAGGGGTCAGGGGATTCGGCGATCCCTTTCCGATTCCGGTGATGGACCGGCAAAATCTATTCAATCGCAAATCGGTCTTCGTGCAGCGCTCTGTCGGAGGGGCGCCGGTGCCTGGCCGGCCCAACTGGCCCCAGGGCAGCGCCATCGCGCCGTTCCGGCTCAACACGGTGCAGAACTTTCCAGTCATGCGCGTGGCCGGGACGCCACATGCCTGGCTCGACGCCCAGCTGGCGTGGGACCACGGACGTATGAACGACTGGTGCACGGTCAAGCAGAACCACGCGATGGGCTATTACGCCGACGCCGACATTCCCTTCCAGTTCGCGCTCGCGCGTGCCTTTACCATCTGCGACCACTACCACTGCGCCACCCAGACCGGTACCAACACGAACCGGCTGTTTCTGTTCAGCGGCCACAACGATCCCCTGGCGGCCGCAGGCGGCCCATCGACTGACAACAGCCGCGACGACTTCAATCCGGACATGTCCACCGACTACTTGTGGACCACCTATCCGGAGCGACTCGAAGCGGCCGGTATCCGCTGGCAGGTTTACCAGAACATGGCGGACAACTTCACCGACAACTCGCTGGCGGGATTCCGCTCTTTCCGCAACGCGTGGTATCGCCGGCCGGGCTATTCGCAATCCCTGCGCGATCGCGGCACCACGACGCGTGACATCGACCTGCTCAAGGCCGACGTGCTGGCCAACCGCCTGCCACAGGTCAGCTGGGTCGTCGCGACCGCCGAAGGCTCCGAACACCCGGGTCCCTCGAGTCCTGCGTCGGGCGCCGACTACATCGCGCGCGTGCTGGACGCCCTGACCGCCAATCCCGAGAGCTGGAGCAAGACGGTCCTGCTCATCAACTTCGACGAGAACGACGGCTTCTTCGACCACATGCCACCGCCGGCGGTCCCTGCCTACACGAGTTACAACAGCAATCCGGCGCAGGCGCAGCTCGCCGGTGCCTCGACCGTCGACACGACCGGCGAGTACCATCACGTGCTCAACGGCGCCGATGCACGTACGCACCATCGCCCCTACGGTCTCGGGCCGCGCGTTCCGATGTACGTCATCTCGCCGTGGACCAAGGGCGGCTGGGTGAATTCGCAGGTCTTCGACCACACATCGGTGGTGCGTTTCATCGAGGCGCGTTTCGGTGTGCGCGAGCCGCTGATCAGCCCATGGCGCCGCGCGGTGAGCGGCAACCTGTTGTCCTGTTTCGACTTCGCCAACCCGAACGACAACGGCTTCACGCAACTGCTGCCGGAAACGGCTGCGCGGCGTTCGATGGCGCTGAGCCTGCCAAACACCAAGGTACCCGCAACGCCGACCAGCCTGACGGCACCCGTCCAGGCCGCCGGCGTGCGTCCGGCACGCGCCCTGCCCTACGAACTCCAGGTGCAGGCACAGGTGCCGCTCGGAGGCGGCCAGGTGGAGCTCAGATTCGACAACCTGGGCGAAGCCGGGGCGGTGTTTCATGTGTACGACCGCCTGGCGTTGGAGCAGGTCCCGCGCCGCTATACGGTCGAACCTGGCAAACAGCTCAAAGGCCGCTGGAACACCGCATCCGCCTACGATCTCTGGGTACTGGGACCGAACGGCTTTCATCGCCACATCGTTGGGGACGTGCGCGGTGACGGCAACGCCGCATGGCCGGAAATGAGCCTGCGCGCCGAACGCAGCGCCGGCGAACTGGTCATTGACCTGGTCAACAATGGCGCGCAGCCATGCACCTTCTTACTCACCGCCAACAAGTATTACGCGAACAAGCCGTTGGAAGTGCGCGTCGTCGCACGCTCGAGGAGCGCCGTCCGGCTTCCCCTGGCATCGAGTTCCAACTGGTACGACTACAGCCTGCGTGTGGCTGGCTCGCCGGGCTGGTTGCGCCGCTTCGCCGGCCATCTGGAAAACGGCTTGCCGTCGATCAGTGACCCGGCGATGCGCGGGGCAGCGCAACTCGACCAGTACCGCGTCATTTGATTTTTTTAAGGAGCTTTTCATGAAGTGCAAATTTTTCGTTGCCGCGGCCTTGTTCGCCGTGGCGTGTAGTGGCAAGGCTGACGTCATCTACGGTCAGAACCTCATTGTCAACGGCGATGCCGAAGCAGGCGTGAGCGGCTGGACCGGCTACACGGGTTACGACATGGTCCAGTCGGTGGACTATGGCAACAACTGGGTGCTGCCCACCCAGCCTGGCCCGGTCGATCGCGGAACAAAGATGTTCGCCGGCCTCGGGCAGTATGCAGTGGGCTCTCAGACCCTGGACTTCGGCGTGCCGACGGCCCATACCAGTTCCTATTCCCTGAGCGGATGGCTCGGCGGCTGGGCCGCCCAGGGCGACAACGCACTGTTCTTTGTGCAGTTTCTCGATGCGGCGAACAATGCGCTAGGAAACGCCTCGATCGGCCCCGTCACCCCGCAAGATCGCGGCAACCAGACAGGCCTGTACTACCGAGAGTCCGTCGGAATCATGCCTGCTGGCACCAGCAAGCTGTCGTTCTGGCTGTCGATGGAGCGTCTCGCTTCGAACGACAACGATGGCTACGCCGACAACCTGTCCTTCATCGCGAGCCCGGTACCGGAACCGGGCACGGCGTCGATGTTCGTGCTGGGCTTGGGCATGTTGGTCGGGGCGCTCCGCCGCAACAGGCGCGCGCCTATGGCGTAATTGGGGTCGTACGACGTCGACCAGCAGCGCGAACGCCGCTGATGCCCTTCAGGCCCCAACGGCCGAGACTGGGCAGGGCTCGCCGCTGACCACGCGGTCGCGGCCGCCCTGCTTGGCGGCGTACATGCGCTGGTCGGCGATCTCGACCAGCTGTTTCCAGTCGGCCGCCCGGTCGGCGCTCCACTCCGCGATGCCGATGCTGGCGGTCACCGGGCCGCCTTCCGGGCGCTCGCCGAAACCGGCCTTGCGCAGCCGGTCGATGGCCGTCGCCGCTTGATCGAGCATGGTGCGCGGCATGATCAGCAGGAATTCCTCGCCGCCCCAGCGCACCAGCACGTCGCCGTGACGCATGTGCTCGGTGACACTCTCGGTCATGGCGATCAGCGTGCGGTCGCCGGCCTCGTGGCCGAACTGGTCGTTGATGTGCTTGAAATGATCCAGGTCGAGGAAGGCGACGGCGAACGGTTCCTTGTTGCGCTGGGCGATGGTGAAATGCAGGTCCATGATTTCGGTGCCGCTGCTGCGCGAGAACGCGTTGGTCAGCGGATCGCGGATGGCCTGGCGCACCAGGGCGATCATGAAGGCGAGCTGGCAAATGCCGGCCAGCGAGGCCACGCCGGTGATCAGCACGAGCAGCCAGAACGCGCCGGCGAACGTCGGCCAGTCCATCACCGTCCAGCGCAGGTAGCCGGACACGGTCTGGCAGATCAGGATGGGGCTGGCGATGATGAAGCTCTCGACGATGGCGAGCGGGAACACGGCCAGTCCGGCCAACAGAACGAAGGGTAGGAAGGCATAACCGGCGCCGATCGCGGCGGACATTCCGGTCAGTTGGTAAGACGTCAGCAGGGTATGCGAGGCGACATAGAACAACGTCGGGATCGCGAACAGCAGGGCAATCGCCCGATACGCGTTGAACAGGTCGCCGTTGGAACGATAGTAGAACAGCAGGCTGGCAAACGCGGCGCAGGCGGCAAAGCGCATCAGCGCCAGTTGGCCCCACAGGGGAAAGGGGAACACGACGAAGTCGACCACGCTCCATATCGGGGTGAGCACGGCGAACAGGAAGGCGAACAGCCGGACCCGGTTGACGATCAAGATAGCCCGGCGTCGTGCCAGCAAGGACAGATGGGTGTGTGGAGAAAACAGCCAACCCAGCTCGCCTTGCGTCAGCTCGCCTGGCATCAACCCCGTCAAACGGTGCCAGATCATTTCGGAAAACTGATTCATGAGTGCCTATTCAACATCGCCTCAACGGGAACGTTCGGTGAAACCGCCTTCATTGCTTGGAACGGCCGGTCGTCAATGGATGATAATCAAATACAATTCTTGCCTCGCAGCAATCGTATTCGATGTGGACGCCGATGTCACCTGAGCATTCGCCTTTATTATCGTAAAACGCTGAATATGTACCGGTTTTGCCGCAACATCACTGCGCGGCGGTTTCGCCCCGCGTTGAGGCCGAGGCAGGCCACACCACACACCGTGAACTCGACGGTGAGCAGCTTACCCGCTTTGCCCCCGGAAAATCGGACGGCGCGCACTGCATCGCGCCGACTGTGCTGTCGGGAAAGGTGCGGGCGTAAAAGTGCGCGGCTTCCTCCGCGTCATGCTCATACCACAGACAGATCGTGTTCTTCTTCATCGTCACTCTCCTCTATTTGCCACCGGCTGGCCAGGCCGGAAGTCCGCGCTCTGCGGATCGCTATGCTGCACTATCCCATCGTTGGGCATGCCCTGCCCCCCGTTGCGCCACCAATACCCACCTATAACAGACGCGCGGATTGGCCCTGTGCCACCAGCAACGAGACCGCCTTCTTATCGAAGGAAACAAAGGTCTCGCCACCAAGCCAACTCCCCTCGTAGGCAATCACGCCGTCGGCGAAATCCCCTCCCGCTTCCAGCACCGCCAGCCCGGCCGCCACAGCGGGTCGATTCATTTCTACGTTTGCCGTGGCTATCAGCGCACGTATCGCCCGCGCGACATCCAGAATCTGCAAGCCATATGCCTTGCGCAACACCCAAACCAATTCACACAGCGTGGGAAGGGTCACCGCGATCAATGCCGCATCCAACAAGACCGCCGCCGCCTTCTGCGCTTGCACAGGGTCGTCCTGCACGACAGCTCGAACCAGGACGTTCGTATCAACGGTCAACTTCACGCGTATCCCCCGACCAGCCCTGCGCGCTTGCCTCGTTCATTTCCTCCAAAGTCGCAACTTTCTTTGTCCGGCCCGCAAGCAAACCGACAAAGCCAGCTATGCTTGCGCCGGACTGGGCAGCTTTCAGCATTCCCTTGGCATCAGGCAATAAGTCCAGTTCGATCTTGTCGCCGGGCTTGATGCCCAAATGCTGGAGCACTTCTTTTCTTAAGGTAACTTGCCCGCGTGCGGTAACCGTCAGTATCGCCATGATGTCATCCTCCTAGACCGGTGCATCAAAGTGTAATGCAACTACGCCTTACAATCAAAACGGGCTTGGCCTAGTAGCGAAGTAGGCCGTACCGAGGATCTAACAATCCTCGTGCCGTTGGTTCGATCCCACCGGTGATTTTTTTCCAGCCGGGCTGGCCAAAACTGCTGGCCTACGCGAAACCGGCGCTCAGCGCGGAGGAGCGCCACTTCCTCGATATCCCCAATTCCGAAATCGAACTCCACAATGTGAAACCGCCCCCCTGTGGAAAATACGCCCCCTCATTCCATTTTTTGAAAATTCATCCCACATCGCGAAAAACAAGATTTAAGTCATTGAAAATAAACGAATTAATTTAAGTTATATGTCTTATATAAGAGTTGGCGCAAACCAAAAAGACGTCTATCATTAATCCATGCAGTTTTGCTTTTACTTCAGCGCCGAGTCGGTGGCGGCTGAGCGGATTTAGCGGCGTTTAATATTACTTTATTAATTTTGTTTTATTATCTAGGAGAATCACATGTCACAATATCAAGACGATATCAAAGCCGTCGCCGGCCTCAAGGACAAAGAAGGCAGCGCCTGGAACGCCATCAACCCCGAGTCCGCCGCGCGCATGCGCGCCCAGAACCGCTTCAAGACCGGTCTGGACATCGCCAAGTACACCGCCAAGATCATGCGCCAGGACATGGCCGCCTACGACGCCGACCCTTCCCAGTACACCCAGTCGCTGGGTTGCTGGCACGGTTTCATCGGCCAGCAGAAGATGATTTCGATCAAGAAGCACTTCAACAGCACCGACCGCCGCTACCTCTACCTGTCGGGCTGGATGATCGCCGCGCTGCGCTCCGAGTTCGGCCCGCTGCCGGACCAGTCGATGCACGAGAAGACCGCCGTCGCCGGCCTGATCAAAGAGCTCTACACCTTCCTGCGCCAAGCCGACGCACGTGAGCTGGGCGGCCTGTTCCGCCAGCTGGACGCCGCCGAAGGCGCCGCCAAGCAAGCCATCCAGAGCCAGATCGACAACCACATCACCCACGTCGTGCCCATCATCGCCGACATCGACGCAGGTTTCGGCAACGCCGAGGCGACCTACCTGATGGCCAAGCAGATGATCGAAGCGGGCGCCTGCTGCATCCAGATCGAAAACCAGGTGTCCGACGAGAAGCAATGCGGCCACCAAGACGGCAAGGTCACCGTGCCGCACGAGGACTTCCTGGCCAAGATCCGCGCCGTGCGCTACGCCTTCCTCGAGCTGGGCGTGGACGACGGCCTGATCGTCGCCCGTACCGACTCGCTGGGCGCCGGCCTGACCAAGCAGATCGCCGTGACCCGCGAGCCGGGCGACCTGGGCGACCTGTACAACTCCTTCCTCGACGTCGAGGAAGTGTCGACCGCATCGATGAACAACGGCGACGTGGTCATCAAGCGCGGCGACAAGCTGCTGCGTCCTAAGCGCCTGCCAAGCAACCTGTTCCAGTTCCGCTCGGGTACCGGCGAAGAGCGTTGCGTGCTCGACTGCATCACCTCGCTGCAGAACGGCGCCGACCTGCTGTGGATCGAAACCGAAAAACCGCATATCGCCCAGATCGGCGGCATGGTCAAGGAGATCCGCAAGGTCATCCCGAACGCCAAGCTGGTCTACAACAACAGCCCGTCGTTCAACTGGACGCTGAACTTCCGTCAACAGATGTTCGACAGCATGAAGGCCGAAGGCAAGGACGTTGCCGCCTACGAGCGTAGCAAGCTGATGAGTGTCGAGTACGACGAAAGCGAACTGGCCAAGGCGGCCGACGAGAAGATCCGCACCTTCCAGGCCGACGCGGCACGTGAAGCCGGCATCTTCCACCACCTGATCACGCTGCCGACCTACCACACCGCCGCCTTGTCGACCGACAACCTGGCCAAGGACTACTTCGGCGACCAGGGCATGCTCGGCTACGTCGCCGGCGTGCAGCGCAAGGAAATCCGCCAGGGCATCGCCTGCGTCAAGCACCAGAACATGTCCGGTTCGGACATCGGCGACGACCACAAGGAATACTTCAGCGGCGAAGCGGCACTGAAGGCATCGGGCAAAGACAACACGATGAACCAGTTCTAAAAAATCCTCACCCGGTGTGAGCACACCCCGAAAGCCAAGCTGCCCAGCTTGGCTTTTTTCATTTCCGCGCTCAGCCGAGGCGCAAGTCCGGATCGGCGTCGAACAGCGCCGTCAGCCAGTTGGCGAAAACGTTCAGTTGCGGCAGCGCCATGCGGCCCCGGGGATACAGCAGCGAGACCGGCAAGGCGCTCGGCACGGCGTGCTCCAGCACCTCGACCAGGCGGCCCTGCGCCAGATGCTGGCGCACCTGGTAGGCCGCCGCCTGCGCCAGCCCCAGGCCCTGCAGGACGCACGAGAGGTAGGCGTCGGCGTCGTTGACGGCGACCGGCCCGCCGATCGCCACCTTGCGCGGCTTGCCGTCCTCCAGCCAGTCCCAATCGAAGGGGCGTCCGGTGCGGCCGGAGAAATGCACCACGCTGTGGTGGTGGCGCAGATCGGCGATGTCGCGCGGCGTGCCGTGGCGCGCCAAATAGGCCGGCGCCGCGCAGTTGAGGAAGCGCATGCTGCCGATCTGCCGCCCGATCAGCGCCGAATCCTGCAGATGGCCGACCCGCAGCGCGCAGTCCATGCCCTCCTGCACCACGTCGACCAGGCCGTCGCCCAGGCTGAGCAGCAGCTCGACCTCGGGATACGCGGCATGGAACTGGGCCAGCCGCGACACCACCACGTTGCGCCCCAGCGTGCCCGGTAGCGCGACCCGCAGCTTGCCCCGGGGCCGCTCGGCGTCCCGCCCGCGCAGCGACGCCTCGACGGTGTCGATCGCGGCCAGGATGTCGACGCACTGCTGGTAGTACACGGCGCCGTCGGCCGTCAGCGCCATGCGCCGGGTGGTCCGCTGCAGCAAGCGCGTGCCCAGCAAGGCCTCCAATTTCTGCATCGTCGCGCTCAGCGCCGAACGCGGCAGCAGGAGGATTTCGGCCGCCTTGGTGAAGCTGTTCGCCTCGACGATGCGCACAAAGGTCTGCATTGCCTTGATCTTGTCCACGCCGCCTCCGTCAATTGTTCACAAAATACGAAAAGTATAGACCTATTTTGCACTGATTATCTTGCAATCGCTTTTCCCTACACTGGCCAGGTTCGCTCACCCCCCCCCCACCCAAACGAGGAAAGCCATGACCCCGCATCCATCCAAAGACCCCGACATTTCACCCCGCCTGGTGCTGCTGCTGGCGCTGGCGTCGGGCCTGATCGTCGCCAATTTGTACTACGCGCAAACCCTGGTCGGCCCGATCAGCGCCGCCACCGGCCTGTCCAGCGGCGCGGCCGGCCTGATCGTCACCTTGACCCAGCTCGGCTACGCGCTCGGCCTGCTGTTCATCGTCCCGCTCGGCGACCTGGTCGAGAACCGCCGCCTGGTCACCGCCGCCCTGCTGCTGACCGCGCTGGCGCTGATGGCCGCCGCCGCCAGCACGCGGGCTTGGCAGTTCCTCGCCGCCGCCCTGCTGGTCGGCGTCGGCTCGGTCGCCGCCCAGGTGCTGGTGCCGTTCGCCGCCCACCTGTCGCGCGAAGAGACGCGCGGCCGCACGGTCGGCAAGGTGGTCAGCGGCCTGCTGCTCGGCATCATGCTGGCGCGCCCCGCCGCCAGCCTGGTCGCCAACTACGCCGGTTGGCAGCTGGTGTTCGGCGGCGCCTCGCTGTTGATCCTGCTGCTGGCGGCCGTGCTGTGGCGCCAACTGCCGCGCCGCGTGCCCGCCGCGACGCTGGGCTACAGCGAGCTGATCGGCTCGATGTGGCGCCTGTTCGCCACCACCCCGCTGCTGCGCCGCCGCGCCGCCTACCACGCCGGTCTGTTCGCTTCGTTCAGCCTGTTCTGGACCGTCGCGCCGATGCTGTTGGCGGGGCCGCGGTTCCAGCTGTCGCAGAACGGCATCGCCCTGTTCGCCCTGGTCGGCATGGCCGGCGCCGTCGCCTCGCCCTTCGCCGGCCGCCTGGCCGACGCCGGCCACACGCTGCCGGCGACGGCCGCCGCGCTGCTGCTGGGCATCTCAGGCTGCGCCCTGCCGTTGTTCGCGCCGGACTCGCGCCACGCCGCGCTGGCCCTGCTGGTGGCCGCCTCCATCGTCCTGGACATGGCGGTGGCCGCCAACCTGGTGCTGGGCCAGCGCGCCATCTTCGGCTTGCCGGCGCAGCAGCGCAGCCGCCTGAACGGCCTCTACTTCGCGCTGTTCTTCGCCGGCGGCGCGCTCGGTTCCGCCCTCGGCGCCTGGCTCTACGCGCGCTTCGGCTGGCAGGCGGCGATGTTGGCCGGGATGGCCTTCCCCGCCCTCGCGCTGCCGCTCTGGTTCGGCGAACTCGGCCAATCGGCCGGCACGCGGCGCGCCACGGCGGCGCCGGGCGACGCGGGCTAGTCCGCCGCCGCCCGCCCGGCTGGCGCCGCCGGCCGGCACGCGGCGCTATCGATCGGGACAAGTAGGGCGGCGCTGGCAAGGCGGCCCGAGCCGCCGCGCACGCCGCCCGAGGCGCGCGCAGTCGTTCAAAATTACAACAAAGCGCCGCGCCCCGGCGCGCTTGGCCGACGGGCATGTAGTATTGATTGACGACAATTCGGCCGGCTGCAATACTGGCTCGACTACCACGGCGCCGGCGCCGCGGGCCGGCGCACGCCGCCGCGGCGGATCGCGGCGGCGGCGCCGCCGCTCTCCATTCGACTGGGCGACCATGACCGCTTTGCATGCCACGCTCAAGAGCAAGCGCCGCTTCTCGCTCAACTGGGACTATCTGAACGCCATCGCCAGCGGCGTCTCGGCGATCGACCTGGGCGAGCTGGCCCTGCGCAACCTGCACGACGCCCGCCAGTTCGCCCGCGAGTACGGCTTCGACTTGGAGCAGCCGGCCGCCCACGCCATCATCGCCCGCGCCCACCAGGAGGCGCTCGAGTTCATCGTCGCCACCTTCCTCGCCGCCGGCCAGGAGCGCCTGATCCCGCCCGAGGTGGCGGCCCCGGCCGACCCGCTGCAGCTGCTGGTGTACGCCTCGCAGCGCGGCCAGCAGGCCGACATGTTGCGCATGTGGTCCTGCGCCGTGCTCAAGGTGATGCACGGCATCTTCTACATCGACAACAACCTCAAGCTGCGCCACTTCAACACCATCCGCGAGCAAGTCTTCGCCAGCCTCGACGAGGTGATCCGCCAGGACGGCGGCCAGTACTACCTGTCCGACGGCGAGGTCTGCCTACCGCTGCTGCACTACGACCGCAAGCGCAACAAGGGGCGCAACAGCATCCTGCTCAAGCTGCTGCAAAAGGCCGCCTACCTGGCCGCCGACATCTACGACCACCTCGGCGTGCGGCTGACCTTCGCCACCCGTTTCGAATGCCTGCTGGCGCTGCGCTCGCTGCAGCGGGCCCACCTGCTGTCGGTCACCAACGTCGACTCCCAGCGCACCCGCAACACCCTGCTCGACCTCGACGCGGCCAAGCAGGTGTTCACCAAGTACCGCGCCGCGCTCGAGCACAGCGCGGACTATCCGGCGGCGCTGCTGCAGCGGATGGACCAGGAGATGGCGGCGCTGGCGCAGCCGCAGACGCGCAGCGACAACCCGCACAGCGGCGAGGGCTTCGCCAGCATCCAGGTGACGGTGCGCAAGATGATCCACCTGCAGGGCGAGGCCGGCGCCGCCCACGCGCCGGCCGAGCTGGCCTACCGTGGCGGCGAGCAGGGCGGCGCCGGCCAGGACTACGACATCGGCTTCTTCTTCGAGTACGAGATCCAGCTGATGGACCAGGCCAGCCACGAGCGCAGCCTGAGCGGGCCGGCCAGCCACGACGCCTACAAGCGGCGCCAGGTCGACACGGCGCGCCTGCGCGTGTTCGGCCGCGCCCTGCTGGACTGGATCGCCGCGCACGGCGGCGGCGCCGGCGCGCCCTAGGCGTTCCGGCCTTGCCCCCCGGCCTTGGCTCCCGGCCTTGGCCCCCGGCCTTGGCCCTAGGCCCGGCCTAGGCGGCCTGCAGCTCGCGGAACAGCTCGACGAACTCCAGGCTCAGCTTGTGGCGCGGGTCGAGGTGGATCATCGGCCGGTTCAGCTCGTGCGACTCGCGGATGCGGATCGAGCTCGACAGCTTGCTGGCCAGCACCGGCAGGCCCTCGGCCAGCAGCTCGTCGACCATCCGTTGCGGCAGCAGCGCGCGCGGCTGGAACTGGTTGACGATGATGCCCTCGATCTGCAGCGCCGGGTTGTGGTCGGCGCGGATCTCGGCGACGTTGTTGACCAGCGTGTAGAGGGCCTGGCGCGAGAAGTCGTCGCAGTCGAAGGGGATCAGGCAGCGGTCGGCGGCGATCAGCGCCGACTGGGTGAAGAAGTTGTAGGCCGGCGGCGTGTCGACGAAGATCTCGTCGTAGTCCTGGGCCAGCTCGTTGAGCGTGTCGCGCAGCTTGTAGATCTTGTGGCGCGACTCGAGCTTGGACTGCAGGTCGCCGATCTCCGGGTTCGACACCATGATGGACAGGTTCTCGAACGGCGTCGGGTGGACGAACTGCGCGGCCGGCCTGGGAAACATGCTGAAGCTGAGCATCTGCTCGAAGTAGGCCGCCACGGTCGGCGCCAGCTCGCCGGCCGCCTGGCCCAGCAGGTAGCGGCTGGCGTTGCACTGCGGATCGATGTCGATCAACAGGGTGCGCTTGCCCTGGTGCGCCGCGATGGCCGCCAGATTGACCGCGATCGTCGATTTGCCGACGCCGCCCTTTTGGTTGAAGATCACCCGTTTCATCCGGCCCGCCCGTTAAATAAATGATAGCGTCGATTCTAGCAGAATGCTGCGCTGCAATAGCGGCATTCCGTCCGCCGGCGCCGCCGGCGCGCCCACTTGTTGCGCCGCGACAGCGGTGCGCCGGGCGCGCGCCGGCGCCGCCGTTGGATTTCCATTAGACAATAAGTTCCAATTTAAGTAAGATTGCACAAAACTTAAACAGGATCCGCCACCATGAGCAACCCCACCTTCAACCTCGGCAACCACCGCTACGAACTGGTGCAGCAAGACCTGAACTGGGCCGACGCGGCCGCCATGGCGCAGGCGCAGGGCGGCCACCTGGCCGGCCTCGGCAGCGAGGAGGAGAACGCCGCCGTGTTCCAGGCCGTGACCGCCCTGTTGAAGGGACGCGCCGCGCCGACGGCGGCCGACGGCGGCGCCGCCGCCTACCTCTGGCTGGGCGGCAGCGACCAGGGCGCCGGCGCCGAGTGGCACTGGCAGGACGGCAGCGCCTTCGACTACAACAACTGGGGCTACGGCCCCTGGGGCCAGGAGCCGGACAACTTCACCGACCCGACGCTGGCGCCCGACGGCCAGCACCGCGCCGCGCTGGCGCTCGAGGCCTGGCCGAAGGGCGACGGCGCGCTGGGCTCGGCGGCGCAGTGGAACGACCTGAGCCAGCATGACAAGCTGTGGTCGCTGATCGAGTACGACACGCCGCACCACGTCCTCAAGGGCACGGCGGCGGCCGAGCTGATCGACACCGATCCGCGCGCCCACAGCACGGTCGACGGCGGCGCCGGCGCCGACACGGTGCGGGTCCACTTCACCCAGGACAGCTACCTGTTCAGCCAGGACGCCAAGGGCATGCACCTGGTCGGCAACGACGCCGACCTGGACCTGAGCAACGTCGAACGGATCCGCTTCGACGACGTGGCCGTGGCCTACGATGTCGGCGGCGACGCCACCGGCGGCCAGGCCTACCGGCTGTACCAGGCGGCCTTCGACCGCGAACCCGACGCCGGCGGCCTGGGCTTTTGGATGGCCACGCTCGACAAGGGCCACAGCCTGACCGAGGTGGCCCAGTCCTTCGTCACCAGCCCGGAGTTCATCAACGCCAACGGCGCCGACCTGGCGCCGGAGGAGTTCATCGTCAAAATGTACGCCAACGTGCTGCACCGCGCCCCGGACGGCGGCGGACTGGACTTCTGGAAGGGCATCATGGCGGCCGGCCACAGCCAGGCCGAGGTGCTCGCCGCCTTCAGCCAGAGTCCGGAAAACCAGGCCCAGGTGGCGGCGGTGATCGGCCAGGGCTTCACCTACACGCCCTACGAATAGGCGGCGCAACGCCGGCCGGCGCCGGCCGCGCCGAGATCGCGCTGATCGTCTCGGCCCCGCCCTGCTCGGCCACATCGAGCGCAGCGCCCTCGACAGCAGCGTCAAGGCGGTGCTGGCGCTGCGCTGGCGGCGGTGTTAGCATGGACGGCGCCGCCCGCCGGGCCGCCCGCGCCGCCGCCGCGCCGCCGCCACCGCCATCCGCCACCACCGCCATGCCCATCGCCTTCGAATCCCCCGACCAAGCCGACGTGATCGCCCTGATCGCCGAACTCGACGCCTACCAGTTGACGCTGTATCCGCCCGAATCGGTGTACGCGCTGGACCTGGCCACGCTCAAGCAGCCGCACGTGCTGTTCGCCGTCGCCCGCGACGAGGCCGGCGCCGCCCTCGGCTGCGCCGCCATCGTGCTGGGGCCGGAATACGGCGAGCTCAAACGCATGTACCTGCGCCCCGCCGGCCGTGGCACGGGCCTGGCCGACGCCCTGCTGAGCCAGCTCGAGGCGGCGGCGCGGGCGCGCGGCTGCCACCAGTTCGCCCTCGAGACGGGACCGGCGCAACCGGCCGCGCTGGCGCTCTACGCGCGCCACGGCTACCAGCGCTGCGGCCCCTACGGCGACTACCTCGACGATCCGCTCAGCGTCTTCATGCGCAAGCCGGCGCCCGGCCAGGCCGAGGCGGCGTGAGCGCGCCGCCGTCCGCGCCGGCGTCCGCCGCCGCCCTGCCGGCCGACAGCCTGCTGGAACTGCGCGAGCTGACCCGCCGCTTCGCCCGCGCCCGCGACTGGGAGCAGTTCCACACGCCGAAGAACCTGGCGATGGCCCTGTCGGTCGAGGTGGCCGAGCTGGCCGAGCACTTCCAGTGGCTGGCCACCGGCGCCGACGCCGAACTCGACGCGCCCGCCCGCGAGGGCATCCGCCAGGAGCTGGCCGACGTGCTGCTCTACCTGGTGCAGTTGGCCGACCAGTGCCAGGTCGACCTGCGCCAGGCGGCGCTGGAGAAGATCGCGCTGAACGGCGAAAAATATCCGGCCGAGGTGGTGCGCGGCGACGCCCGCAAGTCCGACCGCTACTGAGCCGGCGCCAGGCCCAGCATGGCGCGGATGCGCGCGCCGACGATCAGCCAGGCCGGCGAGCCGGCCGCCACCTCGTCGTAGTGGCTGGCGCCGGGCAGCACGATGAACTCGACCTTGTCGCCGGCGATGCGGGCGCGCTTGGCGAAGTCGGCGCCGGCGCGCGGCGGCGACACCGTGTCGAACTGGCCGTGGATCAGCGCCGTCGGCAGGCCGACCGGCAGCAGCTCGCCGGGCGAGGTGTCGGCGAACACGTCGGGCCGCGCCGCGCTGGGCAGGCCGGTCAGCTGCACCATGTCGCGCGCGCAGCTGCTCTTGATCAGCGCCTCCTCGCGGCGCAGGTCGGCCAGGCCGCCCAGGCTGATCAACCCCGTCGCCGGCAGCGGCTCGGCCACATACAGCGGACTGGCCTCGGGCAGGCGCGCGCGCGCCGCCGCCCACTGCGCCAGGTGGCCGCCGGCCGAATGGCCGAGCAACACCAGCCGGCCCAGGTCGAGGCCGTGCTGCGGCGCCACGTCGCGCAGCAGGTCGATGGCCTCGGCCACGTCGCGGTAGGTGCCGGGGTAGCCGCCGCCGGCCTCGTCGACGCGGCGGTACTCGACGTTCCACACGGCGATGCCCTGCCGGCTCAGCGCCTCGGCCATGTTGTGCATCTGCGCGATGCCGCCGAACTCCACCGTCCAGCAACCGCCGTGGATCAGCACCACCAGCGGGAAGGGGCCGGCGCCGGCCGGCATGAACAACTCGACGAACTGCGAGGGCGCGTCGCCGTACGCGATGTGGCGGTCGGGCCGGCGGCCGCCCAAGGCCAGATAATCCTGCAGGCTCAGCGGCGCCGTCACCTGTGCGGCGGCGGGAAATTGCTCGGGATGCTGCGGCATGCGCTTCCTTTCGGAGTGGGGTGGGCAGCCTCGCATGCTACACGCAAGCGCCGCCGCGCACATGCGCGGCGCAAAAAAAAACCGCGCCGGATGGGCGCGGTCCCCTCCCCCCACGACGCGGCTAGAACTTGTAGTTGGCGCGCGCGTAGTAGTAGCCGCCGTTGATACCGAACGGCGAGAACGACGGGTAGACCGACACCGCCGCGTTGTCCAGCCCGGCGCGCTGCTCGCTGAGCAGCTTGGCGTTCTTCTGGTTCGGGTACTGGTTGAACAGGTTGTTGGCGCCCAGCGCCAGGCTCCACGCGCTGTTGAGCTTGTAGCCCAGCTCCAGGTCGGTGATCGCCTTGGTCGAGATCTGCGTCTGGTAGTAGTCGGTGCCGGCCTCGTTGAGCTCCATCTCGGACGACTTGCCGTAGATGGTCTCGCGCAGGTTGATGGTCCAGGCGCCTATCCTCCACAACGCGCCCAGGTTGACGCGCATCTTGGGCGAGGCCGTCTCCAGGTCGGAGATGGCGGCCGGGTCGAGCAGCGTTTGCGGCTGCAACTGGAGCGGCGCCTGGTTCACCTTGGTCACCTTGACCTGGTTGTAGTTGGCCGCCACCGACCAGTCGACCTTGCCGCCCCTGCCGAAGTTGCTCGACAAGGTGCTGACGAACTCCAGCCCCCGGCTGCGCGTGTTGACGGCGTTGGAGAAGATGTTGATGCCGGTCTGCGACACGGTCGGGTCGAGCACGTTGCCGTTGGCCAGGATCGCCGCCACCACCGCCGGCGAGTTGACCGCGTTGCCCGAGCCGAACACCTGGCCGCTGCCGACGATGCGGTCGCGGATGGTGATCTGGTAGGCGTCCAGCGTCATGGTCAGGTTGCGCGCCGGGTTCAGCACCAGGCCGAGCGACAGGTTGGTCGAGCGCTCCGGCTTGAGGCCGTTGATGCCGACCAGCGCGGCGCCGGCCGAGTTCGGCGCCAGCTGGACGAAGGCGCTGCGCGGCGACACGTTGGTGGCCGAGTAGTAGGACTCGGCCAGGGTCGGCGCGCGGAAGCCGTTGCTGAAGGTGCCGCGCAGGCCGACGTCGGGCGTGAAGTCGTAGCGGCTGGTCAGCTTGCCGACCTTGGCGTTGCCGAAGTCGCTGAAGTGCTCGTAGCGGGCGGCGAAGTCGAGCAGCCAGTCCTTCACCGGCGAGGCGCTGAAGTCGACATACGCCGCCTGGTTGGTGCGGCGGTGGCTGCCGGCGTCGGTCAGCGAAAAGCCGGGGTAGGACTGCGAGCCCTCCTTGTAGCGCGCGGCGGCGTCGCCGGCGACGATCTCGTACTTGTCGACGCGGTGCTCGAGGCCCATCGCCACGTTGAGCGGCGAACTCCAGCCGACGGCGAACTCGCGGCTGCCCTCGAGCGAGGTGGTCAGCTGGCTGGCGATGAACTCGCCGGCGCTGAACACGGTCGGCGTGTAGCCGGTGTCGGCGAACAGCGAGACGTTGGCCGAGCCGGTCACGCCGATCTTGCTGGTGTCGTTGCCGTAGGTGCTGCTCAGGTCCAGGTTCCAGCCGGCCAGCTTGCCCTTGACGCCGGCGGTGAGCGCGTAGTCCTGCTGCTTGAGCGTCTCCTTCGGCGAGAAGCCCAGCGGATAGATCGCCGGCAGGCGGTTCGGCATGCGGTAGTTCTCGAAGGCGCTGGCGTCCTTCTTGCCGAAGGTGGCGATGGCGTAGACCGACGTGTCGTCGTCGATCTCCAGGCCGAAGTTGGCGGCCAGGACGTTCAGATGGTACTGCGCGTCGCCCGAGATGTGGTTGACATTGGGGTAGCCGGGCGTCTGGAACAGTAGCGGCATGGCCTTCAGGTTGGCCGGGTCGTTGACGCGCGGGTCGATGCCGCCACGGTCGCTGTGGCCGTGGTACTTCGACTCGGCGGTGATGCTCAGGTAGGCCTTGTCGAACGGCGCCAGGCCGATGTTGACCGAGCCGCTGCCGGTGCGGCCGCCGCCGTCCGGATAGCCGCCGCCGGTGACGCTGGCGGTGCCGCCACGGCTGTTGGACTTGAGGATGATGTTGATGACGCCGGCGATGGCGTCGGAGCCGTACTGCGCCGCCGCGCCGTCCTGCAGCACCTCGATGTGGTCGATCGCCGCCACCGGGATGTAGTTCAAATCGGCCGCCGCGCCGCCCTGGTAGGGGCCGCCCAGCACGGCCAGGTTGGCGGTGCCGTGGCGCCGTTTGCCGTTGATCAGCACCAGCGTGTTGTTCGGGCTCAGGCCGCGCAGCCGCGCCGACAGGGTCAGGTTGGCGGTGTCGCCGCCGACCGCCTGGGCGGTGAACGAGGGCAGGTTCTGCGCCAGCGCCTGGATCAGGTCGGGCTGGCCGGTGCGCTGCAGCGAGGCCGAGTCCAGCACCTGGATCGGCGAGGCGCTGTTCTCCACTTTGAGGCCGCTGGCGCGGGTGCCGGTGACGATCACCGCGCTGACGGCGGCGCTGGCCACGCTCGCCTCGGTGGCCGTGGCGGCGGGCGCCGCCGGCGCCTCGTCGGGCGCCGCGCATGCCAGCCCGGATTGCAGCAACATCACGGCGGCGCCGGATTTCAGTAAGGCCTTATGCATAGTTTTCCTCGTCAAAATGAACCATCAAAAAGTAGTGCCCGGAGAAGTGCGCGCTGTGTGCGGCTCAGTGTTTGTTGGACATCTGGCCGTTGTTGTAGTGGTCGACCTGCAGCGCGTCGCGCTGCGCCAGCACCTCGGCCTCGGCCAGCGGCGCGCCGGTGTTGCCCCAGTTGGAGCGCACGAAGCTGAGCACGGCGGCGATGTCGCGGTCGCTCAGGCTGTCGCTGAAGTCGGGCATGCCGCCGCGCCCCTTCAACAGCACGGCGGCCACCTCGCCGGCGCGGCCCTGCACGAAGGCGTTGCCGGCCAGCGCGGGGAAGGCGCCGGGGATGCCGCGCCCGCTGGCCTGGTGGCAGGCGGCGCAGTTCTTCATGAACAGCGCCTTGCCGTCGGCCGGCCGGGGTGGTGTTGGCGTCGCTGCCTGCGTCGCTGCCTGCGTCGCTGTCTGCGTCGCTGTCTGCGTCGCTGTCTGCGTCGGAGTTTTCTCCGCCGCTTGCGCCGAGGCGCCCGCCGCGCCGGCGCAGCCGGCCGCCAGCAGCAGCGCGGCGATCAGGGAATGCTGGCGGCGGCTCATGCCCCGGCCCTTTCGTGCAGCTGGGCGATCTGCTGCCAGGCCGACTCGATGGCGCCGGCCTGCCAGCCGGTCAGGTGGCTCATGTGTTCGCCGGCCAGCAGCACCCTGCCCTCGCCCTCCAGCAGCAGCGGATAGGCGCTGGCGCGGTTCTTCTCGTTCCACTCGGCCCAGCCGCCCAGGCTGTACTGCACGCGGTGCCAGGCCACCGAGAAGGCCGCCTCGAACGAGGCGCGGTAGGCCGGGAAGATCTGCTGGCCGGCGGCGAGCGCGAACTCGGCGCGCTCGGCCGGCGTCAACGCGCTCATTTCGATGGCGGCGGTTTGGTAGTTGTAATAACCGAGGAGCACGCCCTTTTTCTTCTGCCATCCGGTAGAAGGCAGGGAGATTGTATTGATCCCTTGCAGATCGGTGAGTACGTGGCCGCCATAGATGTGATCCTCCTCTTCCCAAAAACGCCGCTTCATTTGCAGACCGATCTTGCCCACCGGCGCGTAGGCCACCGCCTTGACCGCCTGCTTGAATTTGTCGGAAAAATCCGTGTCGATATTGCGCAGCACCGACAAGGGAATCGTGCAGAGGCAGTAGTCGGCGGCCAGCTTGCCGGCCTTGCCGCTGCGCGTGTCCTTGAAGGTGACGCTGACGCCAGCCGCGTCCTGGCGGATGCTCGTCACCTCGGTCTGGTAGCGCACCTTTTTGCCGATCCGCTTTTCGAAGGCCTTGGCCAGTTGGTCCATGCCGCCGACCGGCTGGAACATGGTGTTCTGCATCGGGAAGTCCTGCACCGCGCTGTACACCTTGCCCACCTTGGACGCCAGCAGCTGCTTGAAGCCGAGCGGGTCGGACGGCGTGCCGGCGCCGGGCAGCTGGCCGGCGCCGGGGTTGACGCTGAAGCCGCGCCCGCTGCGGCCCTTGTACCGCAGGTCGGCGCCGGCCAGCTGGCCCTCGTGCGCCAGATAGTCGAGCAGCAGGTGCTGGTCGTCGGCGCTCAGCTCGGCGTCGAGCTGGTGGTTCTTGACCGACTTGGCCAGCAGCTCGGCGGTGTGGCCGCGCAGATCGGCCTTCAGCGCGGCCGGACGCAGGCGCTGCCTCGACAGCGGGCCGGCGTCCTCCAGGTAGACGATGGAGTGGTCGTTATCGTTGACCATCACCTCCAGCGGCACCTCGAACAGGCGGGTGTAGTGCAGCGTCGACTGGTGGTGGTAGGGGATGCGCCAGGGGCCGTGGTTGATGTACTCGCCCCGGTCGAACTGGCAGGTCTGCGCCTCGCCGCCCAGCTCCTGCAGGGTGAAGCCCTGGCGCGCCGTCTGGCAGCGCCCCCCGGCGAAGGCGCGCGCCTCGATGATCTGGCAGTCGTAGCCCAGCTTGCCCAGCTCGAAGGCGGCGGTCATGCCGGCCAGGCCGGCGCCCAGGATCAGCACGCGCTTGCCCTTGCCGCTACCGCTCAACTGCGGCGGCGCGGCGGCCGTGGAGGCGATGCCCATGCCCCAGGCGTTCATGGTGTTGAGCAGCAGTCCGGTGCCGCCGACGGCGGCGGCGCGGTACAAAAAATCCCTGCGGGTGAACGACGTCTTGTTTGCACTATCCATCTGCTTCCTCACATTGAGTTGCCGAAAAATCCGTGGGACAACTGCTGATCCCATAAGCCTTCTCTAGCAATCGCTGTGCCACAAACTCACAAAAACTAACAGGTCGCTGGTTATTCTTGGTTGGTAAAATAAACTAGCTTCCTGCTAGCCAGGGGCGCAGAAAACAAAGTCGTTTCCCTGCGCCGGCTTGGCGCTGCGGGCCGGCGCTGCCGCGCGCGGCGACATGGCCGGCAGCGACAATCTTTATTTAACCGCCACAGACTTTGTTTTTCCGCCGCGCGGCGACGCTTGCGCGCGCCTTCAGGGGTGCCCGGCGGCCGCGCGGCCGTGAGCGATTGATGCACCGCACCATGGCGATGCACGCACTGAAAAAATGGCAGGGGATGTGCACATTGTCGGACAGCGTGCACGGGATTCGGAAAACGCTGGATAGGCGGGGAAAAGGACTGCAGCGGGAGGGGCGGGAAAATGCGGCAAGCGTGGGACGCACAGGCAGGCGCGCCGGCCAAGCCGGCGCCGGTGATGCTCGCGCTTAGCCGGCGGCGAGCAGCGGCAGATCGGCGCCGCGCGCCGGCTGGCGCGGCGAGCGCTGCTCGGCCACCTCCGCCGCAGCATGCGCCGGCGCCGCGTCGCCAAGCAGTGGATGGCAGGCGTGGAATTGCATCGGTGCGGCGGCGTCGAGCAGATAGACCAGCTCGAGGTCGCTCGGGTCGCAGGCCAGCCGCACTTGCCATCGGCCGCGTTGGCGCGCGCGCTCGAACCAGCGCTGTTCGATGGCGCGGGCGCAGGTGTACAGCCGGCCGCGCAGCAGGATGCCGTCGGCCGTCACGCTGGCCGTCGCCAGCGGCAGCAGGCAACAGCGCAGCAGCTGCTCGGGATAGCTCTTCAGGCCGGCGCCGCGATGGCGCAGGCCCCAATCCCACAGCGCGCGCGGCGCCGGCGCGTCCTTGCGCGCCGCCCCGCCACGGCGGTTGTGGTGCAGTACCGCCTCGAGCACGACGCGGTTGAACTGGCGCAGATCGAGCACGCCGTCGAGCCGGTTGGCGCCGCCCTCCTCGCCCGGCGCCAGCAGCTTGAAACGGCGCGCCAGCGTGGCCTTCCAGTCGGCCGGGCCGTCGGCCACCGGCCGGCAGCGCACGTTGAAGTTGTGCAGCAGCGTGTCGTCGTTCCAGCCGGCGCCCAGCGCCGATTGCACCAGCAAGGTCTCCGGCAAGTGCCACACCGGCCACTCGGCGGCGTCGATGGCGCGGCCCAGGCCGGCGCAGTAGCGCTGCTTGTCGGCGCCGCAGTTGGCCAGGGCCAGCATGGCGCCGTCCCAGCCGGCCGGCTCAAGGCTGGCGTAGACGCCGGCGACCATGCCGCTGAAGCAGTCGCTCACCACATACAACAGCGGCCGGCCCGCCAACACCGTGCGGTCGGCGCGCGACACCAGGAGCAGCTCGGCGCGCACCGCCTCGACGTAGTAGCTGGCGCCGGGCCGGCCGGGTGCCGCCGCCAAGTCCGCCGGCGGCGCCGTGCCGTCGGCATCGGCGTCGGCGACGGACAAGGGCGCGTGGCCGGCGTCGGCCTTGCCGACGCGCGGGCGCAGCTGCGGCGGCCGGTCGTCGTCCTGCTCCAGCCAGTAGTTGAACTGGCCGAAGCTGGGCAGCACCGCGATGGTCGCGCCGGCCGGCAGCACGCGGCCGCTGTCGAGGTCAATGCGGCGGCCGTCGAAGAAGTCGCGCAGCATGGCGCGGTAGGCGCCCCGGCGCGAGAATTTGGCGTGCTCGGCGGCGTACAGCGCCGTCGCCACGCGGAACACGCGGCGCAGCGCCAGGTCGGCGTTCAGGCCTGGATCGGCGCCGGCCTTGCGCGGCCGGCCGCGCTTGACGCCTTCCGAGGCGGCCCGCTCCTTGCCGCGTCCGCCGGAGTTGGCGTAGTCGGGCAGCAGCGCGTTGGGCGTCTGGCCGCGTTGCCAGTAGCGCCGCAGGTAGCGGTAGATGGTGGGATGCGACACGCCGTGCAGCGCGGTGGCCTCGGCGATCAGCTGGCCGCGCAGGCGCGCCAGGAAAATGGCCGGCTCGCGCCGCGTCAAGCCCTCGACGACGCGCCAGGCCTGCTCGCGCAGTTGCAGGTGTTTGGCCGGCAGCAGCTCGGGCTGCGCCACCACCAGATAGGGGTCGTCGGCCAGCACCACGGCGCGGCCGGCGCGCACGTCGTCGGCCAGCCGGGCCAGCGCGACCGGTTCCACCTCGGCCGAGGTGGCGGCGACGTCGAACACATAGCCGTGGCGCTGCTCGGCGTCTATCCACAGCAGGCGCACGGTGCGCGCCGGCGGCGCGGCGTAGCGCAGCAGGTCGTTGCGGCGCAAGGTCAGCGGCGCCGGCATCAGCGGCAATTCCTCAACATGTTCATATCACGAGCTCCAATGGTGGGAACGGCGCGCCGCAACGCGGCGGCACGGTCATCGATGCCTGTTTTCGGGGAATATGAACTTGACGATGCAATAAGCGGGCCAGCGGCCCGCGCGGCCGCCGCCCCCTGCGCCGGGCGGCGGCACGCCTGCGCGCGCGCCGGAACGGCCTTGTTGTGGTGCGGCGCGGCCGCCGGCGCACCGCCGCCGTGCGCCGGCGACGGTCGAAAAAAAGGGAGCCGAAGCTCCCTTTCTATTTAGCCGACCGACGCGCGATCAATACGACTTCGGTCCCTTGGACTTGAACTTGTCGCTCTTGGCGCCAGGTGCGGGCTTTTTCGGCGGGGTCGCTTTGGCCGACTCCGGCGGCATCTTGTCGGCGTGGCTGATGCGCAGCTGCTGGCCGCCCACCCACACTTTGCCCAGGTGCTGGAAGACGTCGTCCGGCATGCCGGCCGGCAGTTCCAACATGCTGTAGCTGTCGAAGATCTCGATGCGGCCGATGTGCTTGGCCTCCAGGCCCGCCTCGTTGGCGATGGCGCCGACGATGTTGCTAGGCGTGGCGGCCTGGTCGCTGCCCACCTCGATGCGGAAGGCGGTCATCGGCAGCAGGGCCTTGCCCGGCTTTTCCTTTTTCTTCTTCGGTGCGGCGTCGAAGTCGGTCGGCTCGACCTGGACGGCCTTGGCCAGCGGCGAGGCGGCTGGACGCGGCGCGGCCGGTGCGGCGGCGGCGCGCGGCGCGGCGGCCGGCGCGGCGAAGCTGCGCTGCGACGGCACGGCGGCGGCCGGTGCCGCGCTAGGCGTTTCGCCGTCGCGGCTGATGCGCAGCAGCTGGCCGGCGACCTTGATCGCGCCCAGGTGCTCCATCACGTCGCTCGGCAGGTCGTTCGGCATGTCGAGTACGCTGTAGTCGTCGTAGATCTCGATGCGGCCGATGTTCTTCGAGTCGATGCCGCCCTCGTTGGCGATGGCGCCGACGATGTTGCCCGGCTTGACGCCGTGCTGGTAGCCGACTTCGATGCGGAAGGTCTGCATGCCTGGATCGGCGGCGCGCACGATGCGCTCTTTTTTAGGGAAACGCTCGCTGCGGTCCGGACGGTCGCCGCGATCGCCACGATCGCCACGATCGAAGCGGTCGCCGCGCTCTGGACGGTCGAAGCTGGCCTGGCGCACAGGACGCTCTTCCCACTGGGCGGCGCTGGCGGCCTGCTGCTTTTTGTCCAGCAGCAGAGGCACGTCGCCGCGCGCCATCTTGGCCAGCGCGGCGGCGATCTCGATCGCCGGGATGTTCTGTTCGCGCTCGAAGTCCTCGATCAGCGACTGGAACTGTTCCAGCTCGCCCAGCGCCAGCGTGTCGCTGATCTGCGATTTGAACTTGGCGATGCGGACGTCGTTGACGGCCTGGATCGACGGCAGTTCGAGCATGCTGATCGGCTGGCGGGTCGAGCGTTCGATCGCCTTCAGCAGGTTTTTCTCGCGCGGGGTGATGAACAGGATCGCCTCGCCGCTGCGGCCGGCGCGGCCGGTGCGGCCGATGCGGTGGGTGTAGCTTTCCGGATCATGCGGCACGTCGTAGTTGACCACGTGGCTGATGCGTTCGACGTCCAGGCCGCGCGCGGCCACGTCGGTCGCCACCAGGATGTCGATCTTGCCGTCCTTGAGCTGCTGGATGGTGCGCTCGCGCTGCGCCTGCTGGATGTCGCCGTTGATGGCGGCGGCGGAGAAGCCGCGCGCCTGCAGCTTGCTGGCCAGTTCCTCGGTGCCCAGCTTGGTGCGCGAGAAGATGATCATGCCGTCGAAGTTCTCGGCCTCGAGGATGCGGGTCAGCGCGTCGAGCTTGTGCATGCCCGACACCAGCCAGTAGCGCTGGCGGATGTTCTCGGCGGTGCCGGTCTTGGCGGCCACCGTGATTTCCTTCGGGTTGCGCAGGTAGGTGTTGGCGATGCGGCGGATGGCCGACGGCATGGTGGCCGAGAACAGCGCGGTTTGGCGCGAGTCCGGGGTCTCCTGCAGGATGCGTTCGACGTCGTCGATGAAGCCCATGCGCAGCATCTCGTCGGCCTCGTCGAGCACCAGCGTTTTCAGCTTGGACAGGTCGAGCGAACCCTTGTCGAGGTGGTCGATGACGCGGCCCGGGGTACCGACCACGACGTGCACGCCACGGCGCAGCGCCGACAGTTGCGGGCCGTAGCTCTGGCCGCCGTAGATCGGCAGCACGTGGAAGCCGGGGATGTGCGCGGCGTAGGTCTGGAAGGCCTCGGCCACCTGAATCGCCAGTTCGCGGGTCGGCGCCAGCACCAGCGCCTGCGGCGAGGTTTGCTTGATGTCGATGCGCGACAGGATCGGCAGCGCGAAGGCGGCGGTTTTGCCGGTGCCGGTTTGCGCCTGGCCGAGCACGTCCAGGTTGTCCAGCAGCAGAGGGATGGTCGCGGCCTGGATCGGCGACGGCGACTCGTAGCCGACATCCTTCAGGGCCTTGATGAGCGGCTCGCTGAGGTTGAGGTCGGAGAAAAGGGAAATGGGTGTTTCAGACATGGCGTCACTCACAAGTATGTTCGAATCGCCTAATTGCGAAAGAAATTTGTGCGTAGTTTACTCTCTCCCGGCCAAACAGGCGCAAAGTTCGCCAGAAAACGCCGTTTTTCCGCCTATTTTGCTATCAAAACAGCAGAATTGGCAGGTCGACACCGCTCGCCGAGCCCGCCACAAGAAAAAACAGGGACCCTCGCGGGACCCTGTCTGCTCGATTCACAAGCGCTGGATTACTTGGCTGGAGCGGCTGCCGGTGCGGCTTTGGCTTCGGCGCTGGCGGCTTCGGCGTGGGCCTTGGCCTTGGCTTTCTTGGCCTTGCTGTGCGCCTTCACCTTGGCGACCTTCTCGTCGGCCTTGGCGCCGGCCACGTCTTCCTTGGCGCTGGCGACGGTCTTGGCTTCTTTCGCCTCGGCGTTCACCACGGCTTTGGTTTCCTTGGCGTCGGCCTTGGCCACAGCCTTGGTCTCCTTGGCCTGGGCCTTGGCCACGGCCGGGGTGCTGGCGGCCGGTGCGCTGGCGGCCGGTGCGCTGGCGGCTGGCGCTTGAGCGAAGGCGGCGGTGGCGAACAGGGAGGCGATCAGGGTAGCGATGATTTTGCTCATGGTGGTAATCCTTGTCTGTTGTTGAGTGGCCGGGACAATTCCCGTGTCATGAGCGAAAAACGCGGCCCACAGGGACCGCGTTGACGAGGCTTACATCCGCTTACCGAGTCTTACATCCGCTTACAACTGGCTCAGGCCTGCGGTTTGACGTCGTCCTTCAGCGCCGCCAGCGCCATGTTCTCCACCAGGCCGGGGGCGATCAGCTTGAGCCAGCGTCCCAGCTTGCCCTTGGCCGACATCACCACCTCGCGCCGGCGCGCCTGCATGCCGGCGATGATCAAGCCGGCGCACTGCTCCACCGACATGGCCTTGTCCTCCTTCAGGCTGCTGCTGCCCAGCGCGCCGCCGGCGGCGTTGAAGCCGCGGTGGCGGATCTGCGTCGCCACCACGCCGGGGTAGGCGATGGTGACGCTGACGCCGGCCGGCTTGAGCTCGGCGCGCAGGCCCTCGAAGAAGCCGGCCATGGCGAACTTGCTGGCGTTGTAGGCGGTGCGGCCGGGCACGCCGATCAGGCCGGCCAGCGAGGAGACCGCGACGATGCTGCCGCGCGACTGCTTCAAGTAGGGCAGCGCGGCGTGGGTGCACCAGACGCTGCCCCACAGGTTGATGCGCATCAGCTCCTCGTACCAGCCCAGGTCCCGCACCTCCTCGAACAGCGCGTGGGCCGAGCGGCCGGCGTTGTTGACCAGCGCGTCGATGCGGCCGAAGCGCGCCACCGTGGCGGCGACCAGCGCCACGCACTGCGCCTGCACCGACACGTCGGTCGGCACCACCAACGTCTGCGCGCCGGCGGCGGCGCAGTCGGCGGCGACCCGCTGCAGCAGTTCCAGATTGCGCGCCGCCAGCACCAGCGCCACGCCGGCGCCGTGGCGGCGCGCCAGCTGGCGCGCCATTTCGGCGCCGATGCCGTCCGAACTTCCCGTGATGACGATGACGCGCATGCTCTCCCCCGTGTCGAATAATGATCGTCCGATGCTACCCGAATCGCCCGCGGCGGTGCGGATTATCGGTTTCTTCACATTCTGATTGGATGGCGAGCCGAACCCCTCCAGCAGAGGGGTCTGACCCCGAAAGGGGTCAGACCCCGGCTTCCGCGTCCCGGGGTAGGGGTGAAGAACGGCGGGTGGCCAGGGCGCCCGACAAGCGGCCCGAATGCAGTAATATAGGCGCGCCACCACGGTCACGGCACCGGGGCGGCAATCGACAAACCCGTCGCGGCCCCGTCGGCCGCCGTTCGCCAACCACACATCTCGGAGTCCCCATGCGCCCTTCCCTGTTAGCCCTCGCCGTCGGCCTGACCCTGTCCAGCAGCGCCGTCCTGGCCCAGCAAGCCCCCGCGCTGAGCGAGGCGCCGCTGCGCGCCCACCTGTCGCTGCTGGCCGACGACCTGTTCGAGGGACGCGGCACCGGCCAGCGCGGCGGCGATTTGGCGGTGCGCTACCTGGAGACCCAGGCGGCGCTGATCGGCCTCAAGCCGCTGCTGGCCGGCGGCTACCGCCAGGCGGTGCGCATCGAGGGCAGCAAGCTGCTGGCCGGCAGCGCGGTCACCTTCCAGGCCGGCCGCCAAAGCATCACGCCGCTGCCCGGCAAGGAGATCGTCTTCGGCACCGCCGGCGGCAAGAGCGACGTGCGGCTCGACGCGCCGCTGGTCTTCGTCGGCTACGGCGTGCGCGCCGAGGAGGAGCGCTGGGACGACTACAAGGGCGTCGACCTGAAGGGCAAGATCCTGGTCATGATGGTCAACGACCCGCAGCCGACCGAGGCCGAGCCGAACCGCTTCGCCGGCAAGGCCTACACCTACTACGGCCGCTGGCTGTACAAGTTCGAGGAGGCGGTGCGCCAGGGCGCCGCCGGCGTGCTGCTGATCCACACCACGGCCTCGGCCAGCTACCCGTGGAGCGTGCCGGCCAACGGCTTCAGCCACGAGCGCTTCCACCTGGCCGGCGCCGGCAACCCGCTCGAGGGCTGGCTGCAGGAGGACGCCGCGCGCGCCCTGTTCGCCGCCGCCGGCCACGACCTCGACGCCATGCGGGCGCGCGCCGAAACGCGCGAGTTCACCCCGGTCGAACTGAACATCGCCGTGCACGCCGAGCTGCGCAGCACCATCCGCCAGGTCGAGCAGTTCAACGTGCTCGGCGTGGTGCCCGGCAGCGACGCCAGGCTGAAACACGAGGCGGTGGTGTACTCGGCGCACTGGGACCACCTCGGCATGGACGAGGGCACGCGGCGCGACGACGCCAGCGACCACACCTGGAACGGCGCCATCGACAACGCCTCCGGCGCGGCGGCGCTGCTGGCCATGGCCGCCGAGGCGGTCAAGCGCCCGGCCAAGCGCAGCCAGATCTTCCTGTGGCCGGCGGCCGAGGAGCAGGGCCTGCTGGGTAGCGCGGCCTATGTGGCGCGGCCGGCCTGGCCGCTGAAGGACACCCTGGCCGACCTGAACCTGGACAGCATGAACTTCGTCGGCAAGACGCGCGACATCGGCGTCGCCGGCGCCGAGCGCAGCAGCCTGTACGCCAGCGCCGGCCTGGTGGCCAAGAAGATGGGGCTGAAGCTGGCGCCGACCATTCCCGACCTGTCGGGCGCCTACTTCCGCGCCGACCACTTCAACTTCGCCAAGGCCGGCGTGCCGGCCTTCAACGTCGGCTCGGCGGTGTTCTCCGGCGACGGCCACTTCGACTTCGTCGACGCGCCGCAAAAGTCGGCCGCCCGCCTGGTCGCCTTCAAGAACGACTACCACCAGGTCAGCGACGAGTACCACGCCGACTGGGACTTGAGCGGCATGCTGCAGCAGGCCCAGTTCACCCTCAACCTGGGCTACGCGCTGGCCAACGGCGCGACCCGGCCGAGCTGGAAGGCGGGCGACGCCTTCGGCAAGGTCAAGCGCTGAATAGCTGAGTGAGTAGCCGAAGAGCCGAGGCGCGCCCGCCTCAGGCGCCGAGCGCGCGCTTGAGGTCGTCCAGGCCGCCCTGGTAGATCTGCCGCAGCGCGGCGCCGATGCGCTCCTCGTCCTCGGCCGCCGCGTAGAAGGTGCTCGACCATTCGACCAGGCAGCCGGCCTCGCCGGGGCCGACCTGCACGGTGGCCTGGTAGTTGGTCACCGGCAGTGGCGAGGCGACGATCGAGTAGCTGTAGCGCCGCTCCTGTTCGGAGAAGCTCTCCAAGCGCTCGACGATGATGGCGCCGTCGGACGCCTCCAGGCGGCGCACGCGGCCGCCCTCGTGCAGCGTGCTGTTGCGGATCGAGCGGCACCAGTCGGGCATGCCGTTGAAACCGCCGACCATCTGCCAGACGCGGTCGGCCGAGGCGGCCAGCTGGATTGAAACCGATATTTTCGACATGCTTTTTCCCCCACTTCACTTCACCGGCCGGGCCGGGCCGGACTTGCCGCGCGGCCCGCCGGCGCCAACCTTAGCACGATTCGGCCACCGTGGCCGCACCGTCCGCCGCCGCGCCGCCGCCCCGTTGGGCGCGCGCCTCGTCGGCCAGCAGCAGCTGCTCGAAGGCGGCGGCGTCGACCGGCCGGCCGAAGTGGTAGCCCTGCATCTGGCGGCAGCCGTGGCGGCGTAAAAAATCGACCTGGTCCTGCGTCTCGACACCCTCCGAGATCACCTCCAGCTTCAAGTTGGCGGCCAGCGCGATGATGGTGGCGACGATGGCGGCGTCGTCCGGGTCGACCGCCAGGTCGCGCACGAAGGTCTGGTCGATCTTCAGCACGTCGACCTCGAAGCGCTTCAGGTGGGCCAGGCTGGAGTAGCCGGTGCCGAAATCGTCGATGGCCAGCTGCACGCCGAGCTGCTTGAGCTGGTGCATCATGCCGATGGCGTGCTCGACGTCCTGCATCAGGAAGCTCTCGGTCAGCTCCAGCTCCAGGCAGCGCGGCGCCAGGCCGGTCTCGGCGAGCAGCTCGGCCACCGTCTGCACGAAGCCCGGCGCGGCCAGCTGGCGCGCCGAGACGTTGACGGCGATGCGCAGCCCGGCGCGGCCGCCGCGCTGCCATTCGAGCAGCTGCAGGCAGGCCGTGCGCAGCACCCAGGCGCCGATCGGCAGGATCAGGCCGGTCTCCTCGGCCAGGCCGATGAAGCGGCTCGGCGCCACCATGCCCAGCTCCGGGTGCTGCCAGCGGATCAGCGCCTCCATGCCGAAGATGCGGCCGCCGAGCACGTCGATCTGCGGCTGGTAGTGCAGCACGAACTCGCGCCGCTCCAGCGCGCTGCGCAGCGCCCCCTCGATGCGCAGGCGCTCGCCGAGCTGCTCGTTCATGGCGGCGGTGAAGAACTGGTAGTTGTTGCGGCCCAGCTCCTTGGCGCGGTGCATGGCGATGTCGGCCCGCTCGAGCAGCTGCGCCGGCTCGCCGCCGTCGGCCGGGTAGACCGCCACGCCGGCGCTGCAGGTGACGAACAGCTGCTGGCCGTCGACCACCAGCGGCGCGGCCAGCGCGGCCAGCAGGCGCTGCACCTCGTCGCCGCGCGGACAGCCGGCGCCCTGCTCGGGCAGCAGCAACAGCACGAACTCGTCGCCGCCGAGGCGCGCCACCGTGTCGACCGGGCGCACGCCGGCCAGCAGGCGCTCGGCGACCGCCTGCAGCAGGCGGTCGCCGCCCTGGTGGCCGAGGCGGCCGTTGACGAACTTGAAGTGGTCGAGGTCGAGCGAGACCACCCACAGCGTCTCGCCCTTGGGCGCCGCCAGGTGCAGGCTCTGGCGCAGGCGGTCCTTCATCAGCGCGCGGTTGGGCAGGCCGGTCAGGGCGTCGTGGGTGGCCTGGTGGTGCAGCTCGCTCTCGTAGGCCTTGACGGCGCTGATGTCGTGCTGGATCGAGACGAAGTGGTGGATGGCGCCGTCGGCCTCGCGCACCGGCGAGATGTAGATGTCGTTCCAGAACATGGCGCCGTCCTTGCGGTAGTTGCGCACCACGGCGTGGCCGTCGCGCTGCTCGCGGATGGCGGCGCGGATCTCGGCGGCGCCCTGCTGCTCCAGGTCGTAGCCGTGCAGCAGGCGCGGGCTCTTGCCCAGCACCTCGGCGGCGCTGTAGCCGGTGATGCGCTCGAAGGCCGGGTTGACGTAGACGATGGGGTTGTGCGGCGCCGCCGCCGTGATGACGACGGCGTTGGTGCTCGACTCGATGGCGCGCTCGCGCAGCAGCAGCGTCTGGTTGAGCCGCTTCAGCTGGACGGTGCGCAGCTCGACGCGGCGCTGGATGTGGCGGTTGCGCCAGACCAGCGCCTGCACCAGCGCGGCGCCCAGCAGGCTGAGCACCAGGCCCAGCGCCAGCGTGGCCAGCGAGGCCAGGTGGTCGGCGGCGGCCCAGCGCGGGCTGGCCCAGCCGACCAGCAGCCAGGGCTTGCCGGCCAGGTCGAGGCGCTGCACGGAACGCGCCGCCGGCGCCGGGTACAACCAGCGCAGCGGCGCCGCCGGCGCCGGCTCGGCCGCGGCGATCTCCTCGAACACCAGGCTGGCGGCGTCCTCGCGGTCGGCGGCGTAGACCCGCTGGTTGACGCCGGGCGCGCCGAGCAGGCCGGCGGCGGTGTAGATCTTGCGCACCAGGTCGTTGGGGCGCAGGACGATGTTGGTCTCGCCCTCGAGCGCGCTGCGGCGCGCCGCCACGTCGGCCAGCACGGCGCCGTAGCGGTACACCGGCATCGAGACGATCACGCCGACCCGCGGCGCCGGCCCCTGCGCCAGCTCGATCAGCGCGCCGGCCAGCGGCAGGCCGGTGTCGTAGGCGCGCTCGCGCGAGACGTTGCCGGCCTGCGGATAGGCGGTGTCGAGGCCGAAGGCGGCCTCGTTGCCGGCCGCCGGCTCGATGTAGTCGATCACCCAGTAGCTGCTGCGCTGGCCGGCCGCCACGGCGCGGCCGTCGCGCATCTCGGTCATGGCCCGGCCCGGCAGGCGCGCGGCCAGCCCGGCCTCGAAGGCCGGCCGCTGCGCCTGCGGCAGGTAGCGCGCGTAGCTGATGCCGTAGGTGTAGGGGTAGCGCTCGAGGATGGGCTGGACGAACAGGCGGAACTGCTGGCGCGTCACCTGCGGCGCGCTGGCGAACAGCTGGTTGACGGCGCGCAGGCCGGCGATGGCGTTGTTGACGCCCTCCTGCAGCGCCTGCAGGCGGGCGCGGGCGCGCTGCTCGAAGGCCAGCGCCAGCTTGTCCTGCTCGAGCTGGCGGGCGCCGCAGAACAGGGCGGCGGTGGCGCCCAGGCCGCACAGCAGCGCCAGCGCCACCGGCGCCAGCAGCACCGGCCGGCTGCGCGTCGGCGCCGCGGACGGCGCCGCCGCCTCGGGCGCGGACGCCGGCGCGGCGGTGGCGGTGGAGTCGGGGGAAATGGTCGGAGCGGCCATGGTCGAAGCCAAGTCAAAGCAAAAGGTTAGCACGGATCGGGCGCGGCGCCGGGGCCGGCGGCGGCGGCGGCGGCCCCGGCGCCGCGATTTTCCCCGGCGGCGTGTTGGAAATGCCACACGGCAAGGGAAATGAATGGGCCTATAATTCACCCAGGCATTCCTAGGTGACTCCATGACAATTTCCCTTTCGCGCCGGGCGGCGCTGACACTGCGCTTGGCCCTGCTGCTGGCGCTGGCCTGGCTGGCCGGGCCGGCGCGCGCCGGAGGGTCGCCGGCGCCGAGCGACATCGTCTTCAACGGCGCCGCCGTCACCGGCTGCAGCTATGCGGCGGCCAGCCAGACCTACAGCTGCGCCGCGCTGAACAACTACGACTATTTCACCATCCCCAGCGGCTACACGGTCAGCCTGGCCAGCTCGATGAGCTTCGACTACAACCAGCGCCTGACGATGAGCGGCACGGCGCGGCTGCAGAGCAGCGGCAGCCTGGACATCGGCGACATCAACCCCAGCAACCTGAAAATAACCGGCGGCAGCCTGGCCGCCGGCGCCAACTTCAAGATCGGCTCGCAGGCGCAGACCATCGTCGCCGACGTCACGGCCGGCAGCCTGACCATCGGCAGCGGCTCGGCCACCAAGATCACCGGCTCGCTGACGGCCACCAAGATCGCCGGCTCGGCCACGGCCACCGGCGCGGTCAACCTGGCCTCCCACGTCACCATCATCGGGCCGATCTCCGGCGCCGTCGTCGACACTAACTCGCCGGTCGACCTGACCGGCAACATCACCGCCAGCGTGTCGTTCGCGCTGGCCTCGGGCAGCGACCTGGTCGGCAACATCAACGCGCCCACCGTCGTCATCGAGGCCTCCTCGACCACGGTGAAGGGCAACATCGCCGCCAGCACCAAGCTCACCGTCGAGTCCGGCAACACGGTCACCGGCGCCGTCAGCGGCGGCGACCTGAAGATCAACGCCGCCAACAGCGTCATCAACGGCAACGTGACGATGACCGGCGACGTCGACATCGGCTCGAGCGGCACCATCAACGGCGACCTGGTGGCGCGCAACGTGGTCACGCAAAGCTCCGAGGCCTTCATCAGCGGCAACGCCCTGGTCAACGCCATCACGTTGAACTGGCACGGCCGGGTCGGCAAGGTGATCAGCTGCAGCGGGGCCGGCGCCTCCGGTTGCAGCTGCGTCACCAACAACAGCGGCTACCCGACCAACGGCAGCGCGCCCGGCCCGGTGTGCGGACCGGCGCCGCCGTCCGGCCCGCACCACATCCAGATCAGCCACCCCGGCAGCGGCCTGACATGCCAGCCGCAGACGGTGGCGCTGACCGCCTGCGCCAACGCCGCGTGCACGCCGCCGCACTACAGCGCCAGCACCGCCGTCACGCTCAGCCCGGGCGGCGCCACCTTCACCATCAGCGGCGGCGTCAACAACGCCGCCAGCGTCAAGCAGGGCACGGCCGGCACGGCCACTCTGGCCGCCACCCCGGCCGGGCTCGGCACCGTCTGCGTCAACAGCGGCGCCAACAACAGCAGTTGCGCGATGCAGTTCTCCGACATCGGCTTGAGCCTGAGCGTGCCCGACCACATCGCCGACACGCCGCAGACCTTGGCGGTCAGCGCGCTGCAAAAGGTCGGCAACAACCCGTCCTGCGTGCCGCTGTTCGCCGGCCTGTCGCGCAGCATCAACTTCAACTGCGGCTACACCAACCCGGCCGCCGCCAACGCCGCGCCGGTGCCGCTGCTGCTGGGCGGCGTGCCCCTGGCCGCCAACACCAGCTCGGCCTGCAGCGCCGCCGGGCAGAATCTGACGCTGGCGTTCAACGCCAACGGCCAGGCCAGCACCCCGCTGCAGTACGCCGAGGCCGGCCAGCTCGGCATCAACGCCAAGTACGCGCCGAGCAGCGGCAGCGACGCCGGCATGGTCGTCACCGGCAGCACCAGCGTCAAGGTGGCGCCGGAGAAGTTCCTCTTCACGGTGACGCAGAAGGCCGCGCCGAACAAGCTCAACCCGGCCGCCGCCAACGCCGCCGGCGCCGCCTTCATCAAGGCCGGCGAGGCCTTCACCGCGACCCTGTCGGCGGTCAACCACAACGGCAAGGTGACCAGCAACTTCGGCAAGGAGAGCGCGGCGGAAAGCTACACGCTCAAGCAGATGCTGGTCGCGCCCGACCCGCTCAGCTACCCCGCCGCGCAAAACCCCGCCCTGGGCAGCAACTTCGGCGCCATGAGCAACGGCGTCGCCACGCTCGCCTCGGCCAGCTGGAACGCGGTCGGCATCTTCAGCCTGACAGCCAAGCTGGTCAATCCCAGCGGCTACCTGGGCGCCGGCGCCGCCAACTTCACCACCAGCGGCAGCGTCAACGTCGGCCGCTTCATCCCCGACCACTTCAACGTCTTCCTCGCCGCCCCCGTCAAGGGCGTGCCGATGTGCGCCAACCCGGCCAACTGCGCGGCCAACGAGGTGCCCACGGTCTACTCGCACCAGCCCTTCGCCGTCAGCCTGGAGGCCTACGGCGGCGCGGCGCTCGACGACAGCGCCAACCTGATGACGAACTACCAGGGCGCGCTGGCCAAGAAGGTCGACTTCAGCGGCTGGCTGGCGGCCGGTTCGCTGGCGCCGGCCGACAAGAACCCGCCGACCACGCCGGGCGGCGCCGGCCGCGTCGACGACGGCATCGCCGCCGGCGTCGAGCCGGTCAGCCCCGGCGCCGGCGTGTTCAGCGGCGGCCGGGCCAGCACCACGCTGAGCTACAAGTTCTCCTCGATCGACCCGGCGCAGAAGAGCAAGCTGTCGGCGCCGACCACGCTCTACCTGCGCGCCGCCGACAGCGACCTGGCCAGCTCGGCGCGCGGCGCCGCCTCGCGCGAGCCGGCCCTGCGCGTGCTCAGCGGCCGCCTGCAGGTGGGCCACGGCTACGGCTCGGAGAGCTCGCCGATGCCGCTGACGCTGCGCGCCCAGTACTGGACCGGCGCGAACTACGTCTACAACCGCCTGGACAACAACCAGACCGGCTACACGCTGGGCACCCTCAGCTTCGCCAACTGCCAGGGCAAGCTGCAACTGGCCAACGGTGACTGCAACATCGCCTTGCTGGGCCTGCAGGGTTCGCAGGTACTGCGCTTCACCAGCGGCGACGCCAGGGTGATGCTGCGCGCGCCCGGCAAGGACAAGAGCGGCGCCGTCGACATCTCGATCAGCGACGCCAACAACCCGATCCGCGACGGCGACGCCAGCCACCTCAACGTCCTGCCCTTCCTGCCCAGCGTGCCCGGCCACATCGTGTTCGGCGTCTACCGCAGCGGCCCGGTGCTGTATCTGCGCGAGGTGTACTGAGGCGAACGGAGCGCCGCGACGGCGCGGCCCCATCTGCGGTAGCATGGACGTTCTTTCCAACCGCGAGGACCGACCATGCCGACCAGCAGCCAATGGCTCACCATCAACTCACCCGACGGCCCCTTCCAGGCCTACCTGGCGCTGCCGCACGGCGGCCGGGGCGGCCCCGGCATCGTGCTGCTGCAGGAAATCTTCGGGGTTAACGAGCACATCCGCGCGGTGGCCGACCAGTACGCCGCCGACGGCTACGTGGTGCTGGCGCCCGACCTGTTCTGGCGCCAGGGTCCGCGCATCGAGCTGGGCTACGCCGACGCCGACTGGCAGCGCGCCGTCGCGCTGATGAACGCCTGCGACGTGGCGCTGGCCCGCGCCGACATCGCGCTGGCCGCCGCCGCGCTACGCGCCCGCCCCGGCGTCGGCGCCAACATCGCCGCGCTCGGCTTCTGCTTCGGTGGCCGCCTGTCCTTCCTGGCCGCCTGCGACGGCGTGGTCGACGCCGCCGTGGCCTACTACGGCGGCGGTATCCACAACTGCCTGGAGCAGGCGGCGCGCCTGGCCGTGCCGCTGCAGCTGCACTTCGGCGCCGAGGACAGCCACATCCCCGCCGCCGCCGTGAAGAACATCGCCGAGCGCTTCGCCGCCAACGAGGACGTCGAGATCCACCTCTACCCGCAGGCCGAGCACGGCTTCAACTGCGACCACCGCGCCGGCTACCAGCAGCGCGCCGCCGCCCAGGCGCACGGCAACAGCCTGCTGTTCCTCGCCGAACGGCTGTAACGGGCGGCGCCCGCTGCGCCACGAGCGGCGCCGGCACGCCGCCTAGCCGCGGGCGGGCGGCGCGAAGCGCTTGGCGAACCACTCGTCGAGCATCTGCTTCTCGTAGCGCAGCGCGTCGTCACCGCCATAGCGGCTGATGCGGTCCTGGTAGTTCATATTGCTCAGCTCGTCGTCGCCGCTGCGCAGCACCTGGCCGCCGGCCTCCAGCGTGTAGCGCAGGTGCAGGCGGGGCCAGTCGGCGCCGCCGTTCATCACGCGGATCTCGTCGCCGCCACGGCGCGGATACATGCGGCCGGCCAGGTCGACGTCGAGCACCTCGACCTTCAGGGTCTGGCCGGCCGGCAACTGGCGGCCCAGCTTGGCGAGATGCTCGGACAACTGCTTAAGCACGCGCTCGCGCTCGACCGGCGAAAACGGCACGTCGCTGAAACGCTCCGGCTCGACATAATGGATGTTGACGTCGGCGCGCGCGCCGGCGCCGGCCAACAAGGCCCACAGCAGCAGCGGCGCGCCCAACAGGGTTGATGTAATGGTGCGCATGGCATCCTCCTCTTCGTCGATAACAAAACCAGCGTCCCAATATAGCGCGTTTCGCCACGCCGGGCCGGAACCGACGCGCTTTGTTACCAATGTCACGAAGATGTCATATGGGCAAACTATTATCTCGCTCGTCGAGGTGCGCCACCACCTCGCATGAAGCCGCCAGCCGACGCCGCGCGGCACATGACATGGCCAACACTAACCCAGGATTACCTTCCCATGAGCGAGTCTCTCGATCTGTCCCGCCGCCGTATGATCAAATTCCTGTCCGGCGCGCCTCTGCTGCCGCTGGCCGGCGCGAGCGGCGCTTCCTATCTGCTGGCCGGCTGCGGCGGCGATTCCGCCACGGCCGCGGCCGTCGTGCCGCCAACGACCCCGGTCACGCTGAGCTCGGTAACCTTCTCGCCGATGAGCGCCCCAGGCCTGGCCAACGCCGCCCAGATGGCCACCACCACCGTCGGCTCGGCCCTGTCGGCCACCTTCAGCGACGGCTCCAAGCAAAGCTTCGCGCTGAAATATGAAACCTTCTTCGTCACCGGCGCCCAAGTGCCGGACGGCAAAGGCGGCACCACCCTGTCGGGCGGCTTCTACGACATCAACAACAAGCCGATCGTCGACGTCACCGAGCCGAACAAGCGCCATTTCTTCTCCGACTGCCCGGACGGCACCTCGCTGCTGAAACTGGACGCGCCGAGCGTCGCCGGCGTCAAGGGCAACACCGTGTTCGCCGTGGTGCAGTTCGAATACGCCACCCGCAACGTCAAGGGCGACTCGATGTACGGCATGCTGCCGTCGCCGATCGCCGTGCTGACGCTGGACCAGGACAAGACCACCGGCGCGCTGACCCTGGTCAAGTACCACAACGTCGACACCAGCCCGGCCAACGGCCTGTGGATCACCTGCGGCGCCAGCCGCTCGCCGTGGAACACCCACCTGTCGAGCGAAGAGTACGAACCGGACGCCACCGTCATCGAGAAGAACAGCCAGTTCGCCGCCTTCAGCGCGAACCTGTACGGCGACGCCGCCAAGGCCAACCCCTACCACTACGGCCACATGCCGGAGATCACCGTCAACCCGGACGGCACCGGCAGCTGCAAGAAGCACTACTGCATGGGCCGCATCTCGCACGAGCTGGTCCAGGTCATGCCCGACGAGCGCACCGCGCTGATGGGCGACGACGCCACCAACGGCGGCCTGTTCATGTTCATCGCCGACAAGGCGCGCGACCTGTCCTCGGGCACCCTGTACGTCGCCAAGTGGGCGCAGAAGACGGCCGACAACGGCGGCTCGGCCGACCTGACCTGGATCAAGTTGGGCAGCGCCACCAGCGCCGAGATCAAGGCCCTGGCCGACACCCTCAAGGCGGCCGACATCGTCAGCGCCAAGACCGCCGACCCGGCCGATGCCAGCTACACCAAGATCCCCTTCGGCGGCAAGTCGAACTGGGTCAAGTTCGCGCCGGGCAAGGAGAAGGCCGCCGCCTTCCTGGAAACCCACCGCTACGCCGCCTTCAAGGGCGGCAGCCTGGGCTTCACCAAGATGGAAGGCACCACCGTCAACGTCAAGGACAAGATCGCCTACTCGGCCATGGCCTACATCAGCGGCGCCATGAAGGACGGCTCCGGCGGCATCTCGATCAAGGGCCCGAACGCCGGCGTCGTCTACGCGCTGAACCTGAAGGGCGGCCAGAAGGACGTCGGCGGCAGCGCCATCGACTCCGACTGGGTACCGGTCGACATGGCCGCCGTGCCGGCCCTGGTCGGCGAGGACCTGGCCAAGCCCGACGCGCTGGGCAACCTGGCCCACGCCGACAAGGTCGCCAACCCGGACAACATCAAGTTCTCCGAGAAGCTGCGCACCCTGTTCATCGGCGAGGATAGCGGCCTGCACGTCAACAACTTCCTGTGGGCCTACAACGTCGACACCAAGGTGCTGACCCGCCTGATGTCGGCCCCGGCCGGCGCCGAGTCGACCGGCCTGCACGCGGTCGACGACATCAACGGCTTCGCCTACATCATGAGCAACTTCCAGCACGTCGGCGACTGGGAGGTGAGCAAGGACGCCAGCGGCAAGGTCACCGGCGGCCTGCACTCGAAGGTGGTCGAGACCCTCGATCCGCTGGTGCGCGCCAACTACCGCGACCGCTTCGGCGCCGCCGTCGGCTACCTGACCGGCCTGCCGACGCTGAAGTAAGCTAGACCACGGGCGGGGCGCCAGCCGCCCCTCCCCGCCAGGCGCCCCCGCCTGCGCCCGCGCCGAGCCGTCGCTCGCCGCGGGCTTTTTTACGTCCGTACGGCAAAATCTTTTGCTTCACGATAGCAATCTTTCCAAAAACGAAGTATTGTTACTTCTGCCCGCATGTTGCAAAATTAATTAGCTTAAACGATATGAAAGTGTTGTCGCACGGCCCCATTCCGGCGCCGGCGGGACGGAAACATTATTGCCTGTTGTTAATATTCATAGGTCGGACTACAATCGAAAACGTGTGCCCGGCATCCGCACGCGGCTTTGCCACAACCGCCCCCCTATCGATCAGCGCCTTTTAGCATTGCGTTTTTGAGCCATTTTGCGGAACTTGCCCCTATGTCCTTTTTGTCCTCAGCCTCGCCCAAGTTAGCGCCCTGGAAAGTCCTGCTAGTCGACGACGAGCCCGACATCCACGACATCACCAAGCTCACCCTGACCCGCTTCCGCCTCGACGGCCGCGCCCTGAGCTTCGTGCACGCCTACAGCGGCGCCGAGGCCAAACAGGTGCTGGCGCGCGAGAGCGACATCGCCCTGGTCTTCCTCGACGTGGTGATGGAGAAGGAGGACAGCGGCCTGGAGGTGGCGCGCTGGATGCGCGAGGACCTGGACAACCAGTTCACCCGCATCGTGCTGCGCACCGGCCAGCCCGGCCAGGCGCCGGAGGAGCGGGTGATCGTCAACTACGACATCAACGACTACAAGGAAAAGACCGAGCTCGACCGCACCAAGCTGTTCACCACCACCTTCGCCGCGCTGCGCGCCTACCGCGACATCATGAAGGTCGAGGAGGCCAGGCGCGCCCAGCTCAACTACCGCGAGGGGCTCGAGCGGGTGATCGCCGCCTCGGCCCACATCTTCCAGCAGCGCAACCTGAAGGACTTCGCCGGCGGCCTGCTGCAACAGGTGGTGGCCCTGCTGCGGCTGGAGAACAGCATGCTGCTGCGCCTGCGCGGCGCCACCGCCATCAGCGGCGAGAACGACTACGAGATCCTGGCGCAGATCGGCGACGACGACGCCACCATGCTCAGCGCCGACGTGCTGGCCCAGCTCGACGCGGCCAAGAGCAACAAGATCTCGCGCCTGCAGGGCGACACCTACATCGGCTACTTCCCCAACAGCAGCGGCAAGGCCTCGCTGCTGGTGCTCAAGGGCGTCGACGAGATCTCCGAGATCGACGCCAAGCTGCTCGAGGTGTTCTGCTCGGGCGTGGCGATCGCCTTCGACAACATCCTCTTGACCCAGGAGATCACCGACACCCAGGCCGAGCTGATCCTGCGCCTGGGCGACGTCGTCGAGTCGCGCTCCAACGAGGCCGGCAACCACGTGCGCCGCATGTCCGAGATCTGCCACCTGCTGGCCTGCGCCGCCGGCATGCCGGACGACGCCGCCGCCGTGCTGCGCCACGCCGCGCCGATGCACGACATCGGCAAGATCGCCACGCCGGACGCCGTGCTGCTCAAGCCGGGCAAGCTCGACGCCGCCGAATGGGAGATCATGAAGCAGCACCCCTCGGTCGGCCTGTCCATCCTAGACGGCTCGCAGCGGCCGATCCTGAAGGCGGCCGCCGTCATCGCCCACCAGCACCACGAGAAGTTCGACGGCAGCGGCTATCCACAAGGCCTGAAGGGCCACGACATCCACCTCTACGCCCGCATCGTCGCCGTCGCCGACGTGTTCGACGCGCTGATGCACAAGCGCTGCTACAAGGAGGCCTGGCCGATCGACCGCGTCGTCGCGCACCTGCGCGAGGTCTCCGGCCACCACCTGGACCCGGTCTACGTCGAGCTGCTGTGCCAGAACATCGACCAGGCGCTGGCCATCAACGAGCGCTTCCCCGACTAGTCCGCCGCCTCCTGCGCGGCGGCCGGCTTGGCGCCGAAGCAGGCGCCGACCTGCTCGCAGCAGCCGCAGCCGGGCGGCCGCAGGCCCGGCCGGCCCAGCGTGCGGCCCAGCTGCTCGAACAGGAAGCGCTTCCACTTGATGTCGTCCGTGTTGGCCGCGTACAGCGGCTGGAAATGGTGGCGCAGCAGCGCCGACACCTCGTCGCGCCCGGCCAGGCCGAGATCCTGCCACAGGTGGCGCCGCCCCATGCAGGCGGCGCCGACGGCGCGCGCCAGCCAGCCGGCGCGGCGCGCGGCGCCGCCCGGCGTGGCGCCGGCGCGCAGCAGCGCGACCAGCTCGTGGAACACCACCGGCGCGTGCTCGGCCAGCGCGGCGTACTTGCTGGCCGGGATGGGCATGCTGTCGGGCTGCCCCGGCAGACAATCGGCGACCAGCGCCAACAGCTCCGCCTGCGGCAGGCCCAGCGTGCGGGCGAACAGCGGCAGGCTGCCCTCGCGGGCGTGGCGCAGCACCGCCGCGACGGCGACCGGCAGCAGCGTGTCGGCCGCGGGGGCGGCCTCGGCCGGCGGCCGGAGTGGGGCCGCCTCCATGGGGGTCGGGGCGTGGTTCAAGGCAGTCCTCTCGCTGGTGGTGGTCGGTGCGCAGACGGCGCGTCGGCGCTATAGCGTCGAGTATATAACGCGTCGGGACGGCGCCGCCGCCGATGCATGCCGCACCAGTCATTCTCGACCCGCCGGCGGGCCGGCGCAATAATCCGGAATGTCTAGTTACTCTTCACGCTATCCGGCCGATGTCCACGCCGGCCGATGGCTGCTATTCTCGCGCGTGCTGGGCATGTTTCTGTCGCGCCGTACCGGCGGCGTTGGGGGCAGGACGTGACAGCGCCGCCGCGCCCGGGACGGGTGCGGCGGCGCATTGTGGGGGACGGAGCCCGGCCAGAGACTACTTCAAGGTCGGCATGGCGAACTCGGCGCCGCCGGCCACGCTGTTCGGCCAGCGCTGGGTCAGCGCCTTCTGCCGTGTGTAGAAACGCACCGCCTCCGGGCCGTGGGCATGGTGGTCGCCGAACAGGCTGCGCTTCCAGCCGCCGAAGCTGTGGAAGGCCATCGGCACCGGGATCGGCACGTTGATGCCGACCATGCCCACCTCGATGCGGAAGCCGTACTCGCGCGCCGTGTTGCCGTCGCGCGTGAAGATCGCCGTGCCGTTGCCGTATTCATGCGCGTTGACCAGCTCGATCGCCGCCGCCAAATCGGCCACCCGCACCACGCACAGCACCGGGCCGAAGATCTCGTCGCGGTACACCGTCATCTCCGGCGTCACCTGGTCGAACAGCGAGCCGCCGAGGAAGTAGCCCTGCTCGTGGCCGGGCAGCACGAAGCCGCGCCCGTCGACCACCAGCTTGGCGCCGGCCGCCACGCCCTGGCCGATGTAGTCGACGATCTTGTCCTTGTGCTGGCGCGTCACCACCGGCCCCATTTCGGCGGCCAGGTCGGAGCCCTCGGCGATCTTCAGCGCGCGCACCCGCGGCGCCAGCGCCTCGACCAGGCGGTCGGCCACGCCGCCCACCGCCACCACCACCGAGATCGCCATGCAGCGCTCGCCGGCCGAGCCGTAGGCCGCGCCCATCAGCGCGTCGACGGTCTGCTCCAGGTCGGCGTCCGGCATCACCACCATGTGGTTCTTGGCGCCGCCCAGCGCCTGCACCCGCTTGCCGCGCGCGCTGCCGGTGGCGTAGATGTATTCGGCGATCGGGGTCGAGCCGACGAAGCTGATCGCCTTCACCTGCGGATGCCGCAGCAGGCCGTCGACCGCCTGCTTGTCGCCTTGCAGCACGTTGAACACGCCGTCCGGCAGACCGGCCTCCTGCAGCAGCTCGGCCAGCAGCAGCGCCGCCGACGGGTCGCGCTCGGACGGCTTGAGGATGAAGGTGTTGCCGCAGGCCAGGGCCATCGGGAACATCCACATCGGCACCATCACCGGGAAGTTGAACGGCGTGATGCCGGCGCACACGCCGAGCGGCTGGCGGACGGTCCAGGCGTCGATGCCGTTGGCGACCTGCTCGGTGATCTCGCCCTTGAGCAGCTGCGGAATGCCGCAGGCGAACTCGACCACCTCGATGCCGCGCTGCACCTCGCCCTTGGCGTCGGTGAACACCTTGCCGTGTTCGGCGGTGATCAGGCGCGCCAGGCGGTCGGCGTTCTTCTCCAGCAGCTCCTTGTACTTGAACATGATGCGGGCGCGGCGCAGCGGCGAGGTGGCGGCCCAGGCCGGGAAGGCGGCGTGGGCGGCGCCGACGGCCTGCTCCAGCGCCGCGTCGTCGGCCAGCGCGACGCGCGCCGTGGCGACACCGATGGCCGGGTTGAAGACCTCGCTGGCGCGGCCTTCCGATGGTGTGATATGGCGGCCGCCGATGAAGTGGCCGATGGTGGGGAGGGTGGTAGTCATGGTGGTGTGGACCTTAAAAGTAGTGTGCGGATTGCCGGCCCCTACCCCGCAATGCGGCAGGAGGGGGTCTGACCCCGGTGGCCGGGGTGCGGGGTCAACGCTCAAGCAGAGATCGTAGGATTAGCGCTCAATCATCCATTCGTGCGCCGGGTCGTTCTTGAAATGCCATTCGCGCGTGCGGCCGGCCATCACGTTCAGGTAGTAGCCCTGGTAGCCGTGCGGCATGACCACCGGGTGGTAGCCGCGCGGCACCATCACCACATCGTGGTTTTCCACCGCCATCGACTGGTCGATATCGCGCGCGTCGGTGTAGACGCGCTGGAAGGCGAAGCCCTGCGGCGGGTCGATGCGGTGGTAGTAGGTCTCCTCCAGCGAGCTTTCCAGCGGCAGGTTGTCGACATCGTGCTTGTGCGGCGGGTAGCTCGACGAGTGCCCGCTCGGCGTGCGCACCTCGACCACCAGCAAATGCGCCGCCGGTTCGGTGTGCGGCAAAATGTCGCAGACGTAGCGGGTGTTGCTGCCGCTGCCGCGCACCGAGCGCTTCATCGAGGCCGGCTCGATCAGGCGCGCCGGCAGGCTGGCGTCGCCGGCCGGCGCGCTGCACAGCGCCACCTCGGCCGCGCCGCTGGCCAGCACGCTGACCGCGCGGCCGCCGGGAATGTAGACCGCATACGGCGCGGAGTCGTCGAACACGCTGGCGCGGCCGCCAATGTCGCGCCAGCAGTCCTCGCCGGCCATCACGCTGACCACGCCGGACAACACCACGATGCAGTACTCGCGTTCGCCCGTCTGCAGCGACAGCGCCTGGCCGTCGTCCAGCCGGTGGGCGGCGAAGCCGACGTAGTCCCAGCCGGCCGATTGCGGCGTCACGCTGACGATCTCGCGGCCCTCGCGCTGGGCCTTGACCAGCAGGTTCATGCCGCCACCCCGCCCTGCCCGCCGGCCAGCTCGATCTCGCGCACCAGCGTCTGCAAATGCTCGAAGCCCATCTGCGCGTACTGATAGCTCGGCGCCACCGCCGGGTCCTGCTCGGCCTCCACCACCAGCCAGCCTTGGTAGTCGTGCTGGTACAGCAGTTGCAGCACGCCGGCGAAGTCGATGCAGCCGTCGCCCGGCACGCTGAAGGCGCCGTTCATCACCGATTGCAGGAAGGTCCAGTTGCCGTTGCGCGCCAGCTTGGTCACCGCCGGCCGCACGTCCTTGCAGTGCACGTGCGAGACGCGGCCGATGTGCTTCCTCAGCACCGCCACCGCGTCGCCGCCGCCGAAGGTCATGTGGCCGCTGTCGAACAGCAGGCCCAGCTCGGGGCCGGTCAGCGCCATCAACTGGTCGACGTCGGCCGGCGACTCGACATAGGCGCCCATGTGGTGGTGGTAGGACAGCCGCACGCCGTGCTGCAGGGTGTAGCCGGCGAAGGCGGTCATCTTGTCGGCATAGGCCTGCCACTGCGCCGCGCTGGTGAAGCGCGGACGCTTGTACAGCGGCTGCGCCTCGCCCTGGATGGCGTCGGCCACCTCGCCGTAGACCATCACCGTGGCGCCGTTCTCGGCCAGCAGGCGCAGGTGCGGCCCGACCGCCTCGATCTCCTGCTCCACCGTGCGCCCGGCGTGCGCCAGCCGGCCCGAGTACCAGCCGGAGATGCACTCCAAGTTGTACTTGCCCAGCACGGCGCGCAACGCGGCCGGCTCCTTGGGGAACTTGTTGCCCAGCTCGAAGCCGCGATAGCCGATCTCCGCGCCCTCGCTCAGGGCCGTCTCCAGCGGCGTCTCGCCGCCCAGCGACGGCAGGTCGTCGTTCATCCACGAGATCGGGTTGATGCCGATCTTGACCTGGAATGGTTTGCTGATGGTCTTCATTGCTTTTTCCTTTGTGCTGACTTGTCCTGTTCATAGGCCTGGCGCGCCTGGCGCACCTGCTCGCGTTGCGACACCTCGGGCACCGCCACCTCCCACCAGCAGCCGCCCTCGCTGGTGGTGCGGGCCGGATCGGTGTCGATGCAAACCAGGTAGCTGCGGTCGGCCGCGCGGGCGCGCGCCAATGCCGCCTCCAGCTCCGGGATGGTCTTGACGTTCTCGGCCAGCGCGCCGAGCGACTTGGCGTGCAGCGCGAAGTCGATCTGCGGCATGCCGGGACCGGCCTGCAAACAGTCGTCGAACATATTGTTGAACGGCGCCCCGCCGACCGCCTGCTGCAGGCGGTTGATGCAGCCGTAGCCCCGGTTATCCAGCAGCACGACGATCAGTTTTTTGCCCAGCATGACCGAGGTGGCCAGCTCCGAATTCATCATCAAATAGCTGCCGTCGCCGACCATGACGATCACCTCGGCGTCCGGCTTGGCCATCTTCACGCCCAAGCCGCCGGCCACCTCGTAGCCCATGGTCGAATAGCCGTATTCCATGTGGTAGCCGCCCGGCGTGGCGGTGCGCCACAGCTTGTGCAGCTCGGCCGGCAGCGTGCCGGCGGCGCAGACCACGATGTCGCGCGTGGTCGAATCGGCCGCCGAGCGCTGCACCGCGCCGATCACCTCGCCGTCGTAGGGCAGCGCGACGAAGCGCCGCGCCGTGATCGCCGCCACCGTCTCGCGCCACTCGTTGGACTGGGTCTGGGCGCGCGCGGTCCAGCCCTCGCCCGCCTTCCAGTCGCCCAGCATGGCCGACAGCAGTTCGAGGCCGACGCGGGCGTCGCTCAGCACGGCCTGGCCACGCCGCTTCAGCGCGTCGAAGGCGTTGACGTTCAGGCTGACCAGCTTGGCCGAAGCGAACAGCGTGTTCGAGCCGGTGGTGAAGTCCTGCAAACGGCTGCCGACGGCCAGCACCAGGTCGGCCTGGCCGGCCATCAGATTGGCGGCCGGCGAGCCGGTCACGCCGATGGCGCCCAGTTGCAGCGGGTGGTCCCACGGCAGCGCGCCCTTGCCGGCCTGCGTCTCGGCGACGGGAATGCCGTGCTTCTCGGCGAAGGCGCGCAAGGCGGCGCCGGCCTCGCCATACAGCACGCCGCCGCCGGCCACGATCAACGGCTGGCGCGCCTGGCCCAGCAGCGCGGCGGCGGCCGCCATGTCCTCCAGATCCGGCTGCACGGTGCGGAAGCGCACCAGCGGCGGATTGAAGAACTCGACCGGGTAGTCGTAGGCCATGGTTTGCACGTCCTGCGGCAGCGCCAGCGTGACGGGGCCGCACTGCGCCGCGTCGGTCAGCACGGCGATGGCGCGCGGCAGCGCCGTCAGCAGCTGCTCGGGGTAGATGATGCGGTCGAAGTAGCGCGACAGCGGCTTGAAGGCGTCGTTGACAGAGACGCTGCCGTCGCCGCCGTCCTCCAGCTGCTGCAACACCGGGTCGGGCGCGCGCGAGACGAACACGTCGCCCGGCAGCAGCAGCACCGGCAGGCGGTTGACGTGGGCCAGCGCGGCCGCCGTCAGCAGGTTGGTGGCGCCGGGACCGATGGAGGTGGTCACCGCCATCATGCGGCGCCGCATATGCGCCTTGGCGTAGGCGATGGCGGCGTGCGCCATGCCCTGCTCGTTGTGGGCGCGGTAGGTGGGGAAGCTGGCGCGTTCCTGGTACAGCGCCTCGCCCAGGCCGGCCACGTTGCCGTGGCCGAAGATGGCGAAGGCGCCGCCGAACAGCGGCTCCCGGCCGCCGTCCGGCGTGGCCACGCGCAGCGCGGCCAGGTAGCGCACCAGCGCCTGCGCCATGGTCAGGCGGATGGTCTTGCCCTTGGCCGCGTTCATGCCGCACGCTCCATACTCTGCTGGCCGCCGGCTTGCCGGCCCGTTTGCCGGGTCTGGCGCCAGATGCCGATCAGGCTTTCGAAATTGGCGCGCACCTCGGCGATCAGCGCGGCGTCGTCGATCTGGCCGGCCAACCAGCGCGTGCTCGGCGCGTGGAAGATGGTGCGGCCGACCATGAAGCCACGGCAGGTGCTGCTGTGGCGCGAGGCCTGGAAGCTGGCCGCCAGCTCGTCGATGCTGGCGTGCAGGCCGAGCAGCACCACGCCACGGCAGTACGGGTCGCGCTCCTGCACCAGCGCGTCGATGGCGCGCCACTGGTTCTCGTCCATGTGCTCCAGCTTCCACCACTCCGGGTAGACGCCGATGTTGTACAAGCGCTTGACGGCGCGCAGCACCGTGTCCGGCTTGGCCGCCATGGCCTTCGACGGGATCACCTCCAGCAGCAGTTCGTGGCCGCTGATCTGGGCGGCGTCGTACAGCGCCTTGACCTGGGCCTCCTGCTCCAGGCGGTTTTCCACCTGGTCGTCCGGGTGCAGCTGCACCAGGCATTTGATGACGTGCTCCTTCGGCCAGCTGACCAGGTGCGAACCGATCGAGCGGCCCCAGTCGAACACCAGCGGATTCGAGCCGGGCAGCTCGACCGGGCGGCCGATCCACCAGCCACGGCCGGTGGCGGCGTTGAGCGCGTCGGCGCCGTAGCGGTCGTCGATCAGCACGCCGGTGCCGCCGGCCAGTTGCAGCGCCGCCTCGGTCTGCGCCACGGCCTGCACCAGCAGCTGCTTGAGCTGCGGCACGCGCCGCTCGTCGGCGCCGAGCTGCTGCGCCATGTCGAAGAACTGGTTGCGGTGGTCGAAGGCGAACACGCACAACTCGTCCCATTGGGCGCGCCGCGCGGTGACGCGGTGCAGCCGGTTCAATTGGGCGTCCTCGCCGGGCCGTTGCAGGCGCGCGGCGTTGGCCAGGAAGTAGTCCAGCTCGGCCGGCGTCGGCATCGCCGGGGCGCAGGCGTGGCGCGCCACCACCAGGGCGCCGCAGGCGTTGGCGCTGCGGCAGCAGGCGGTGTAGTCGGCGCCGCGCAGCCACTGGCTGAGGAAGCCGGCCAGGAAGGCGTCGCCGGCACCCAGCACGTTCATCACCTCGACCTGCACGCCCCGGTAGTTGAAGGCGGCGTCCAGGCTGGCGGGAATCGCGCCCTCGATCACGGCGCAGCCCAGCGGGCCGCGCTTGACCACCAGCGTGGCCGGGGTGGCGGCGCGCACCGCCGCCAGCGAGGCGACGATGTCGGCGCCGCCGCCGGCGATCATGAACTCCTCCTCGGTGCCGACCACCAGGTCGAACAGCGGCAGGATGCCCTGCAGGTGGCGGGTCACGCCGTCGTTGGAGACGAAGCGGGTGGCGCCGTCGGCGCGCGGCGACAAGCCCCACAGCACCGGGCGGTAGTCGATGTCGAGCACGGTGCGCACCTTGTTGCGGCGGGCCTGGGCCAGCGCCAGGCTGCTCACTTGGTGCATCGCGGCGGTGGAAAAGTGGGTGCCGGTGATGAGCAGCGCGCGGCTCGAGGCGATGTAGGCCTCGTCGACGTCCTCGGCGCGGATCGCCATGTCGGCGCAGTTCTCGCGGTAGAAGATCAGCGGGAAGGTGTCGCGGTCCTTCAGGCCCAGCGTGACCATGGCGGTGAGCCGCTCCGGGTCGACCGAGACGTGGCTGGTGTCGCAGCCCTCGGCTTGCAACGTCTCGGTGAGGAAGCGGCCCATGTGGTCGTCGCCGACGCGCGACAGCATGGCCGAGCGCAGGCCCAGGCGCGCGCTGCCGAAGGCGATGTTGGCCGAGGAGCCGCCCAGGTACTTGGCGAAGCTGGTGACGTCCTCCAGCCGGGCGCCGATCTGCTGGGCGTACAGGTCGACCGCCAGGCGGCCCAGGCAGATCAGGTCGAGCGCGCGGTTGGCGGCGAATTGTGTGGTGTTGTTCATGGTTGCGCCTTGTGTTTAAGTCCCGTACATCAGATGGTCACGCCATCGAGTTCGCTCATCAGCGTCTGCATCTCGGCGCCGCCGGCCATCATGTCCAGCAGCTCGTCCTTGCTGACGGTCTCCTTGGTGTAGGTGCCGAGCGACTTGCCACGGTTGAGCAGGGTGAAGGAGTCGCCGATCGGATAGGCGTGGTGCACGTTGTGGGTGATGAAGATCACCGAAATGCCGCGTTCGCGCGCCTTGTGGATCAGCTTGAGCACGTTGAACGACTGCTTCACGCCCAGCGCCGCCGTCGGCTCGTCGAGGATCAGCACGCGGGCGCCGAAGTGGATGGCGCGGGCGATGGCCAGGCACTGCTTCTCACCGCCCGACATGGTGCCGATGGCCTGGTGCGGGTCGCGCACCATGATGCCCATTTCGGCCAGCTTGTCGCGCGCCGTGGCGGCGGCGTAGTCCATGTCCATCACCGGCAGGAAGCCGAGCAGCTTCTTCATCGGCTCGCGGCCCATGAAGAAATTGCGCGCCACCGACAGCAGCGGCACCAGCGCCAGATCCTGGTAGACGGTGGCCACGCCCATGTCCAGCGCCTCGCGCGGCGAGCCGAAGCTGACCGGCTTGTCGTCGACCAGGTACTGGCCGGTGGTCGGTTGGTGCACGCCGGCCAGGGTTTTGATCAGGGTCGACTTGCCGGCCCCGTTGTCGCCCAGCAGGCAGTGCACCTCGCCCTGCTTGAGGCGCATCGTCACGTTTTGCAGCGCGATCACCGAGCCGAAACGTTTGCTGACATTTTCCAGCGCAAGAATATACTCGCTCATGACTTATCTCGCTTCCGTGACGCGGCTGCGCACATATCGGTTGAACAGCACGGCGATCAGCAGCATCACGCCGAGGAAGACGCGGAACCAGTCCGAGTTGATGTTGGTGTAGGTGATGCCGATCTGGACCACGCCGAAGATCAGCGCGCCGAAGCAGGCGCCGACCACCGAGCCGTAGCCGCCGGTCAGCAGCGAGCCGCCGATGACGGCCGCGATGATCGCCTCGAACTCCTTCTGCATGCCACGGTCGGCGGCGGCCGAGCCGACGTCGCACACTTGCAGCGTGGCGAACAGGCAGGCGCAGAAGGCGGTCAGCACGAACAGCGAGGTCTTCACCAGGCGCACCGGCACGCCGACGTTCTTGGCCGCGTTGGCGTCGCCGCCGACGGCGAAGATCCAGTTGCCGAAGCGGGTGCGCGACAGGACGAAGCCGCCGCCCAGGGCCAGCGCGAGCCACCAGACGATCACCTTGGGGATGCCCTTGACCAGCGGCTCGCCGCCGTCCAGCACGGCGATCCAGCCGGCCTGGCCGAGCCAACGGAACAGGTCGACGCCGACGTTGCCCTGGAACAGAAGGCTGGCCATCCAATCGTGCTGCGCCAGCTCGCCGACGCCGCTGACGATGGTGCGGTTGGCGAACATGATCGACAGCGCCAGGGTCAGGCCGCGCAGGATGAACAGGAAGGCCAGCGTGACGATGAAGGACGGCAGTTTGGTCTTGATGACCAGGTAGCCGTTGAGCCAACCCAGCGCCATCGAGCCGGCGAAGGCGAAGCAGATGGCCAGCCACAGCGGCCAGTGGAAGTACACCGAGGGGATGGCGATCATCATGCCGGAGAAGCCGATCATCGAACCGATCGACAGGTCGAACTCGCCGGCGATCATCAGCAGGCAGGCGCCGATGGCGATCAGGCCGAGGTAGGCGGCGACCTGCGACCAGTTGATGATGCCGTCCAGGTTGAACATGCCGGAGTCGCCGGCGGCCAGGCCGAAGAAGGCGAACACCAGCACGGCGCCGGAGATCGAGGCGAACTCGGGGCGGCTGAACAGGCGGCCGATGCGGCTGACCTGGCCGACGCGCTCGTCGGCGTTGGCGGCCGGACCCGGGTTGGGCGCGGCCGGCGGGGGATTGGGGGCTGCTGCTTTGGGCGCGCCGGCGAACATCGCCGGGCTCGCGCCGGATTTGACTGCACTCATGACATCTTCCTTTTTTACTGTGCCGGCGCGGGGGCGCGGCGGGCCGGCCTGGCTGCGCTGGCTTACCCCAGAGGCGTCATCCAGGGGTCTGACCCCGTACGGGGTCAGACCCCGGTTTTCGGGTTCCGGGTTGGACTCAAACGCCGAACAGCCGGCCTGGACTCAGAAATTAACGATACTGACCGGCGTACTTCTCGACCTTGGCGATGTTCTCGCGGGTCACATAGCCGGGACCGGAACCGATGTGGCGCACGCCGTAGGAAGGCGACAGGCCGTACTCGGCCAGGCGCGCCTGGAACTTCGGATTGGCCATCAGTTTGGCCTTCACCTTGGCCAGGTCGGTGGTCTTGTCCTGCTTCATGATGGCCATCACGGCGATCGGGATGTAGCCTTGCAGGTAGGGCTGCTGGTCGATGGCGAACTTGATGCTGCCGTCCTTGATGCCCTTGGAGATGTCCTCCGACAGGTCGAAGGTGGCGAACCACAGCTTGCCCTTCAGGCCCATCTTCTCCACCGCGCGCAGCGCCGGCACGGCCGAATCTGGGCCCAAGGCCAGCACCGCCTGGGTGCCCGGGTTGGTGCGCAGGTAGGCGGACACCTTGCTCTCGATGACGCTCGGGTCGATGCCGTTGGTGTCCAGCGTGGCGGCCTTGTAGTCGACGCCCAGCGCGTCGGCGAAGCCACGGCAACGCTCGAACGACGAGGGGTTGGTGGCGTAGTGGTTGACGCAGACGAAGGACTTGATGCCGGCCGCCTTGGCCTTGGCGCCGGCGCCCATGCCGGCGTCGTATTCGGGCTGGCCGACGTGCATCAGCGCGCCAACCTGCTCGCTCTGCTGCAGCGTGCCGGAGTTGATGGTGACCAGCGGGATCTTCTTCGCCACCACCAGCGCCAGCGGCTTTTGCAGCACGCTGAAGTCGGCGATGCTGGCGACCACGCCGTCGTAGTTGCGCGCCGCCGCCTGTTCGATCAGGCGCGACATGTCGGCCAGGTCGCCGTTCGGCGGGTTACGGTAGTCGACGGTGACGTTGAAGTCCTCGCCGGCCTGTTTCACCGCGTTCTTGATGGTGTTCCACCACGAGTCCGAGTCCGGCGCGTGGCTGACCAGGACGAACTTCTCGCCCGCCGCCTGGCTGCCGGCGGCGGCCAGGCCCATGGCCAGCGCCACCGCGCACCGCACCGCCGTCTTCACCGCTGCCCTACGTTTGAAACCTTGCATGATGTTGTCTCCGTTTTAGTTTTTTGGATTGCATTCAGATCACTGCTCAGTCAATGCGGCGTCACTCCACTCGCCACGCATTGAGATCAAGCTTAGAACAACAACAAGGTAAACGCAATTTCTTTTTCAATTTTTTTTGAAATAGAAATGTGTTTCTATTTTCCGCCGAGGCTCCTATAATTGGCCTCATTGAAACAAGGAGTGAGCAATGACGGAACCAACCGAAAACAAAGTGGCGGCCACCGCCCCGGTGGAACAACTGATGCAACAGATCGCCGACGAGTACGAGTCGCTGTCGCGCCAGTTGAAGGTCATCGCCAAGTATGTGGAGCTGCACAAGGCCAGCCTGATGTTGGAGAAGATCAGCGACATCGCCGCCGCCTGCGACGTGCAGCCGTCGGCCATCGTGCGCTTCGCCCAGCGCTTCGGCTACACCGGCTTCAGCGAGATGCAGGACGTGTTCCGCCTCGCCTACACCGAGCAGGCCAACGCCGCGCCCAACTACCAGCAGCGCATCCGCAAGCTGATCGCCTCGCGCGACGACCAGCCGAATGTCGGCGAACTGACCCGCGAATTCATCGATGCCAGCCGCAGCGGCCTCGGCGAGCTAAGCGAAGGCCTGGACGACGAGCAGCTGGAGGCCGCCGTGAGCCTGTTGCAGAAGGCCGACAACATCTACGTGGTCGGCGTGCGGCGCGCCTTCCCGGTGGCCTCCTACATCGCCTACGCGCTGCAGAACACCAACAAGCGCGTGCACCTGGTGTCCGGCATGGGCGGCATGTACCGCCAGCAGATCCGCAGCGTGCGCGAGCGCGACGTGGTGATCGCCATCAGCTTCGCGCCGTATGGAAAAGAGACGCTGTACTGCGCCCGCGTCGGCCACCACCAGCGCGCCAAGCTGCTGGTCATCACCGACAGCAAGCTGTCGCCGCTGGCGCGCATCGCCGACGCCTGTTTAACCGTGACCGAGGGCAGCGCGTTCGCCTTCCGCTCGCTCACCAGCACCCTTTGCCTGTGCCAGGCGCTGTTCATCGCGCTGGCCTACAAACTCGAGTTGGACATAGAAGAAACCCAAGACCCTGGAGGATATGATGATTGAGGCAGCATTGTTCGGCGCCGGTCGGATCGGCAAAATTCACGCAGCAAACCTGGCGCGCCAACCCGGCGTGCGTTTGAAGTATGTGGCCGACGTCCACGCCGAGTCGGCGCAGGCGCTGGCGCAGCAGCACGGCGCGGCGGTGGCCAGTGTCGAACAGGCGCTGGCCGACCCGGCCGTCAAGGCGGTGCTGATCGCCTCCAGCACCGACACCCACTCCGACCTGATCCTGCGCGCCGCCGCCGCCGGCAAGGCGATCTTCTGCGAGAAGCCGGTCGACCTGACCTTGGAGCGCGCCCGCGCCGCCGCCGCCGCCGTGGCCAGCGCCGGCGTGCTGTGCATGATCGGCTTCCAGCGCCGCTTCGACCCGACCTTCGCCGCCGTCAAGGCGCGCCTGCAGGCCGGCGAGATCGGCGTGCCCGAGGTGCTCACCGTGACCAGCCGCGACCCCGGCGCGCCGCCGGTCAGCTACATCAAGGTCTCCGGTGGCATCTTCAAGGACATGCTGATCCACGACTTCGACATCTTCCGCTGGATCTTGGACGACGAGGCGGTCAGCGTCTACGCCACCGGCAGCTGCCTGGTCGACCCGGCCATCGGCGAGGCCGGCGACCTCGACTCGGCGGTGGTGACCATCCGCACCAAGCGCGGCCGGCTGTGCCAGATCAACGCCAGCCGCCGCGCCGCCTACGGCTACGACCAGCGCTTCGAGATCCTCGGCAGCGAGGGCATGCTCCAGGCCGGCAACCACAAGCCGACCGAGGTGGTGTCGCACACGGCGCACAGCGTCAGCTGCGACAAGCCGGAGAACTTCTTCCTCGAACGCTACCGCGCCGCCTACGCCGACGAGATCGCCCACTTCTTCGACGCCATGATCAACGGCACGCCGCCGCGCACCACGGTGCAGGACGGTCTGAAGGCGCTGGAGCTGGCCGAGGCGGCGACCACCTCGTGGCGCGAAAACCGCATCGTCATGCTGTAAGGAGCCGACCATGACATCCGCAACTCTGAACATCGGCGTGGTCGGCCTGGGCCGCCTGGGCCAGCGCCACGCCGAGAACCTGGCGCACCGCGTGCCCAACGCGAAGCTGGTGGCGGTGTGCAGCCCGGTCGAGAAGGAACTCGACTGGGCCCGCGCCACGCTGGGCGCGCAGCACTGCTACGCCGACTACGCCGCCCTGCTGGCCCATCCCGGCCTGGACGCGGTGTTCCTGGTCACGCCGACGGCGCTGCACGCGCAGCAGATCATCCAGGCGCTACAGGCCGGCAAGCACGTGTTCTGCGAAAAGCCGCTGTCGCTCGACTTGGAGGACTGCCTGAAGGTCGAGGCCGAGGCGCGCCGCCATCCGCATCTGAAGGTGATGATCGGCTTCGTGCGCCGCTTCGACGCCAGCTACCGCGACGCCGCCGCCAAGATCCGCGAGGGCCTGATCGGCAAGCCCTATCTGATCCGCTCGCAGACCATGGACCAGAACGACCCGGGCGGCTTCTTCGTGCGCTTCGCCGCCACCAGCGGCGGCATCTTCCTCGACTGCAGCGTGCACGACATCGACCTGGTGCGCTGGTTGCTAGGCAATCCGCAGCCCAAGCGCGTCTACGCCATCGGCACCAACGTGATCCACCAGGGCCTGCGCGAGTTCGACGACGTCGACAACGGCCTGGCCACCTTGGAGTTCACCGACGGCAGCATGGCCAGCTTCATGGCCTCGCGCACCATGGCGCACGGCCACGAGACCTTGACCGAGGTGTTCGGCGCCCACGGCCGGCTGACCATCGGCGCCGGCGCGCGGCTGCACCGGGTCGAGATCTCCGACAACAAGGGCATACGCCACGAGTGCACGCCGGACTTCTACAGCCGCTTCGCCGACGCCTTCCTGCTCGAGGCGCAGGAGTTCGTCGACGCCACGCTGGGCAAGGGCGAGCTGTCGCTCAGCCTGGGCGACGCCACCGAGGCCACCCGCATCGGCCTGGCGATGACCCAGGCGATGCGCGAGCGGCGCCCGGTCGACTTCGGCTGAGCGGTTTGGCTATCGGCTGATCGGCGCCCTACCCCGCAATGCGGCTGATGGGGGTCAGACCCCTGCGGGGTCTGACCCCGCTGGCCGGGGTGCGGGGCCAACGCTCAAGCGTCGTTGGCAATCGCGGCTGTCGCCTTGGGCGAACGCCGGGTGCGCGGGAAGCGCAGCTTGTAGTGCAGCCCCATGCCCGGCGCGCTGACCACCTTGATGGTGCCGGCCAGCGGTCCGGTGGCCAGGTTGTAGAGGATGTGCGCGCCCAGGCCGCTGCCGCCGGAGCCGCGCTTGGTGGTGAAGAAGGGGTCGAACAACTGGCCCAGCGTGGAACTGTCCATGCCGGCGCCGTCGTCGCTGTAGTCGAACTGCACCTGGTCGCCGTCGAGGTGGCCGCTGATCTTGATCTTGCCGCCCTCGCCCTCCTCGAAGCCGTGCGTCAGCGAGTTCATCACCATGTTGGTGAGGATCTGCGAGACGGCGCCGGGGAAGCTGTCCATCTGGATGTCGGCCTCGCAGTCGATCTCCACCACGATCGGCTTGCCCTTCAACTTCGGCTGCAGCGACAGCAGCACCTCGTCGACGTATTTGCGCAGGTTGAAGCTGCGGATGTCGTCCGACGACTGGTCCACCGCCACCTGCTTGAAACTGCGCACCAACGCCGCCGCGCGCTGCGTGTTGGTGGTCATGATGCGCAGGGTCTGGTCGACGATGTCGAAGAACTGGTTCAGGCCGTCCTCGTTCAACTCGCCGGCCGCCATGTCCTCCTTGGTCAGCTTGAGCTCCTGCACCAGGTGGCTGGTGGCGGTGACGCAGATGCCCAGCGGCGTGTTGATCTCGTGCGCCACGCCGGCCACCAGGCGGCCCAGCGAGGCCAGCTTCTCCTGCCGCACCAGCTCGGACTGCGCCTCCTGCAGCGCCGTCAGCGCCGAGTTGAGCGCCGCGTTCTGTTCCTCCAACTCAGTCTTGGCCTGGCGGATGGCGCGGTCGGCCTGCATGCGGGCGATGGCCACGGCGACGTGGCTGGCCATGAAGGCGAGGATCTCCAGGTCGGCCTGGCTGTACAGCACCGCCGGGTCGTAGCTCTGCACGATGATGACGCCGTAGACGCGGTCGCCCAGCAGCATCGGCGCGCCCATCCAGCTGGCGATGTTGACGTCGCCCAGCGGCTCGCGCATCTCGCCGCCGGCCACCAGGGCGTTGAAACTGGCGGCGTCGAGCAGGCAGGCCTGTTTGCGCGCCAGCACGTAGGAGCTCATGCCGACGCCGTATTCGAAGCGCTTGACCGGCGCCACGTCGTCCTTCTCGTCGACGAAATAGGGGATGCTCAGTTCCTGCGTGTCCGGATGGTACAGCGCGATGAGGAAGTTCTTCGCCGAGACCAGCTCGCTGATGATCTGGTGCAGCCGCGAGTACAGGGTGGCGCGGTCGGAGACGGAGGCCGACAGGTTGGCCAGCTCGTACAGCGCGCGCTGGATGGTCTCGGCGCGGCGCCGCTCGGCCACCTCGTGGGCCAGCAGCGCGGTGCGCTCCTGCACGGCGCGTTCCAGCCGGTCCATGCTTTGCAGGCCCTGCAGCGCGCCGGAGACGTGGTTGGCGATCAGCGCGAACAGCGCCTGGTCCTCCGCGTTGAAGGTGTGCTGCTTGTCGTAGCTTTGGATGACGATGGCGCCCAGCGCCTGGTGGTTCTGGTCGAGCAGCGGGCAGCCCAGCCAGTGCTCGGCCACGGTGCCGACGCCGAAGGCGTTGCCGTCCTCCTTTTTGGAGATGTGCTCGGCCGCCGTCATCACCAGGCGTTGCCGGTTGAGGATCACCCAGGCGGTCGGCGAATCCTCCGGCGAGGCCAGTTGCACCAGCTCGTCCGGGTCGGGCGCGGCGTCGTGCTCGTCGACGAAGTAGACGAAGCGCACCGTGTTGTCGGCGCTCTGCTCGCTGAGCGCGACATAGAAGTTGGCCGCGTACATGATGCGCCCCAGCGCCGCGTGCACGGCCTGCAGGAATTCGGAGATTTCGGTACAACTGCTCGACTTCTGCCCGATCTCCAGCAGCATGGTCTGAACGGCCTCGAGGCGCTTAAGACGACTTTCCATCGGTTCTTCCTAGTTTGGACTAATGCATACAGGAAATACTATCAGTTCGCGCGGGGTCTGCGGCGGCAAGTTGCGGCAAATTTTTTTGTGCTCGCGCAACACCCTATAGTGGGTGCTCGCTAAAGTTCAGCTCTGACACACGGTTAGGGGGAGTATCCAGAATGCATCCGCTCTATAGCGCTGCCATTGTTCTCGCGAGCAATCAGCGCGACGCCATTCGCCCCGCAGAACTTGGGCGGCCGGCGACGGTTCTAATCGGAGGTGCTACCATCTCGATGGCGGCTGAAATATTCACCGCCGTGGAGCGATAGCATCAAAGCCGGCGCGACTCATCGTGGCCGCTCTGCGGCCGAATCGCCTGATGTTTCAAAGGCATCGTTGCTGCGCGCCCTGCGGCTTGCTGCCACCCGGGAATCGTTGGCGACAGCGAAGCTCATTAGCCAGGGTAGGCTGGCCGTGTATCTACGGACACATGATCCATCCGGTCGCGGCCTCGGTGGCGTATATCGCTTCGACTCGAAGGAAATCATTGTTTATACGAGTGCATTCTCAACACCGCAGCAGGCGGCCGGCTATGCTACTCACGAGATGATGCACTTCATGCAAAAGGTGAGGCGCACCAATTACAACCTTGGACATGAGTTTGACGCGTTCCGTGCACAAGGAGCGGTAGATTGGGGCCACTGGACAAATTGCTTGCGTGATCCGAAGCTATATGAGTTGTTGGGCAATCATCCGGTCTATCGGCATCTTCCTATTGGGCCGAAAGGGCCGTATGAATGATGGAGGGGAAAATGGGGAAATGTGAAAAATGCGCTTCTGAGACCTGGTCCGTCGTCGAGCGACTTGGCACTTTAGAAACATGGCGTTGCGAATCCTGTGGACAGGAAGAAACTGTCCATGTCTTCGATCCGGCGAATGAGCCGCAGTTGCCCGTCAATCTTGAGCCGGTATGTCGAATTGTCGGGCGTTGGATATCTCGGCCTTCTACCCAGCAAATGTCTGAGATTCAAGCATCGTTCCCAGCGCTAAGAAACGTGCCGATTTCAACGCTGTTGCACAAGGCAATAGCGCAATCAGATATCGAACTTGGCCGTTTCACCGAGTCCGAAATGCGCAATTTACGGCCGCTACTGCATCGACTTGGCCTGACAGCGACTGAAACGCCGATTGCTGTGAAACCCCATGATTACCACAGGATGGCTTAACGCATGGCGCCAAGCCGCCCAGCCTCAAATCTTCCACTTCACAATGATCAAGGCCGGCGGTAGCCGTTCTCGATCCAGCTGCCGGCGCTGCTCACGCTGAGCTTGAAGGTCGGCGCCACGCGCACCTGGGCCAGCTGCTCGTTGTAGCCGTCGAAGGCGGTCAGGGTGGCGTAGGGGTCGTCCTCGTCGGGCACGATGTCCAGCGTGACCTTGAGCTGGCCCTCGTCGGTGTTGACGAAGACGCTCTTGTGCAGCTGCGCGTGCAGCTGCTGCTCGTGGCGGCGCAGCACCTCGTTGGCGGTCTTGACCAGGGTGTTGAAGGCGTTGATGTCGAGCGGCTTCGGGTTCTTTTTGTCGCGCCCCATGGTCCAGGGGCCGACCAGCGCCGGCTCCGGCTCGCCGTCCTTGATCATCGCCACGGCCCAGCCCTCGTCCTCCTCGTTCTTGATCACGCGCGCGGTGAAACCGTTGCCTTGCCAGACGCGGGCCTCCTGGATCGGTGCGTCGTCGTCTTGCTCTTCGTTCATGTCTGGGGCGTCGGTACTCATTGCGGGCGGCTCGCGTCAAAAAAAGAATGGGGGTGGAATGATAGTCTAAACGGCCGACCTTGGCAGAACAATCCGACTATCCGCCGGACGCAAAAAACGCCGCGCCAACGCCAGCGGCCCGCTACGGGCGGGCGAACACGGGCTAACGGCGATTCGGCCGACAAATATCGCGCCAGAGGCGGGCAACGCGGCGCTCAGCGGAAACGCGGCCCAGCGGTACAGCAGCCGAAGGCGCGGCGTCCGGCCACGGCCGCCGCCCGACAGCGCGGCAAGGTGGCGGCCGACTGCTTCAGCGGTTCAGCGGCGCTTGCAGGACAAGGCGGGCCGGGCCGGCGGCACGATGGGCGGACGGCTCGGCGTCACGCGCGGATCGATGGCCGGTTCCGGCATCTGGTAGCTGAAGGGGGTGATGATGATGGGCGGAATCGTGGGCGGCGCGGACGGCGGCCCCTTCGGTCCGTTGGACAACTGCTGAGCGCGACGTTGTCGCTGTGTCCGGTTGCAAATCGAGGATATCGATTGACCCTCGCTGATCTCTAGCCATGCCATGCTGCCCTCCGTGCGGAAGTTAGATGTTCAGTATAGGCAAGGATAACTTTAATTCAAGGAAAACCTGCCCGCCGACAGCATCCGCCGGCGCGGCCCCGTTCGACTCCGCTCGGCCCCGCGCCACCGCAGCCCATGCCGCCAAATCGACGCCCTGTCACATTCCGCTGGCTGGCGCCGGGCCGCCCCGCTACAGTTCAAGCATGCCAAACGGCAGACAATAAACATAACGAGGGTTGCCATGAACATCAAAAGAATCCTGCCAGTCGCCATCATCGCCGTACTCGCCATTGCCGCATGGCACTCGATGGCCGGCCAAGAGATGCACATCAACATCGACGGCGACGAGGTCGACGGGCCGCTGGGGTTCTTGATCGGCACCTTGTTCGCCGGCGGCGGCCTGCTCATCGCCGCGCTGGCCCTGACCTGCGCCGCCGTCTTCGTCGGCTTCCTGTTCGCCGGACTGGGCATTTTGATGGTGGTCGGCCTGGCGCTGATGGCCGTCGTGTTGCTGGCCTGCATCTCGCCCTTCCTGCTGCCGCTGCTGATTCCGCTGGGCCTGTTCTGGTTCTTCTCGAGCCGCTCGCGCAAGCAGCGCAGCAAGCAATACGCCGTCTAAGGCCGCACCGCCACCACCCACCGCAGCACCATCGGTCCCCCGCCCCGGCGCAGTGCGCGCGGCGCGGGACCCGCAGCACCACCAGTCACGCCGGAAGCGGTCGGGGTCCAAGTCCCGGCCGGTTCGGCCCCTTTTTCCAAACACCTAGAGGCTGGTCCGCGTTGCACGGAACAGAACCGGCAGCCGGCGGCGCGACGGAAAATCGGCGGAGCGCCGTCAGGCCCGCCTAGACAACGAACTGCGCCACCATTTCCTTGTTTTCTTCGAGAATTTTCCTGTTTTTCTCGTCGATCAGGCGCAGAACCTCGGCAGGCGACATGCCTTTATAAGGCTGCATCAACGCCTCGTCCAAGCCATCGAATTTCCAGAAGGTCCATTCTCCCGCAGTCCACTCTGTAGTCACCACGAGCACGCCGTTAAGATACCGACTCGTCGTTTTTTCCGTCGTCATAACCAGTCTCCCGAGAAAAACTGCAATGCAAAGCTGGCTGCTCCCATTAGCTCGCGCAACTGGGGCAAAAGCAATGAAACACCCAAAGCCTGCATGGATTGAGTATGGATTTGATCCGCTAGGATTTCAAGCGAAACCATCCCAACAACCCGTCCCGGCGCGCCACCCGGCGCGCTCAATGGGGCGGCGACCGATGCGATGACGTCCGGCCGACCGATGCAGGGGGCAGTATGGTCGATGGCGGCCCATTGGGAGGGCGCGTTGCAAAACGCTGCTTGGAACGTTGGCGGACAAGTGACAAAAGCCCCTTGCGCGGACTCCGGCGTGATCACATAGTCCAACTCGGCCTCCGTGTACTTGGCCGCGTTCTCCGATGCAATGTACATTCCCGGAAACTGCCGAAAGGCCGCCGTGGCGCGCGGCTTATAGAAAAGACGAACCCGAGCCATGCAGCCGCAAGTCCCTGCCTGGGTGGCAAGCAACTCGCTCGCCTGTATCAGCATGACCGACAGAGCGTCGAGGATTCGTCTTTGTGAGACGACAAGCTTGGGCAGCCATAACTCCTCGAAAGTGTGGGGGTTGAAATAGTCGCTGTGGCCATATTGGCTGTGCGTATGCTGGAACAGCGAAGCGTGCTGCGCCACGAAACCATCGACGCCCGCCCGGCCCGCGCCCCTCACCACCCGGCTTGCCAGTCGTGGCCAGATATCGTTTTTCGCGATGTAGTTGGCGACATACTTCACCCGATTCGCCTCCAGCACGCGAATCCAGTCGTAGTCGGTTCGGACTATGCTGCCGGAGAACAGGATCGTTTCGAAGTTGAAGGCGCGCTCCTCTTCAATCAAACGGGCAACCAGATAGGTTCCCAGGCTGTGCGCGACGATGGATACGGGGGCATGGGGATAGTCACGGACGACTTGCGCAACCTCGTCGCGCAGCCACTTGACCCGTCCGTCGCGCGCCCAGGGATTCAAAAACTGAAACAGGTTGAAATAACCGTAGTCGAGCAGCACCGGAATCATTCCATACCGGGCAATTCGCGGCGCGATCTCCTTCTGCCACGCGCCTCTGGTTCGGATGCCGTGCAGGGTGATGACAACGGGGCGGATGTCCGGATTCATGGCTCACGTCTTCCTGCTCGCGGCGGGATCGCTCTTCAACCAGTAAACCATTTCCCAGCCACCGCGATGTGCGCGGGATCAGTCCAAGCTACCGTTGCGGGCAGATCGGCTTGCCTGTTAGACAGCCGGCTCCAGCGGCTCCGTGCCGGCGAACTGGCGGTAGCCGCGCGCACGCAGCGCGCAGGCCGGGCAGGTGCCGCAGCCGTAGCCCCAGTCGTGCAGCGCGCCGCGCTCGCCTAGGTAGCAGGTGTGGGTGTCGGCGCGGATCAGGTCGACCAGGGCCTGGCCGCCCAGCTCGCGCGCCAGCTCCCAGGTCTGCTTCTTGTCGCGCCACATCAGCGGGGTTTCCAGCTTGAGGCGGGTCGCCATGCCCAGGTTGAGCGCCACCTGCAAGGCCTTCATGGTGTCGTCGCGGCAGTCCGGGTAGCCGGAGAAGTCGGTCTCGCACATGCCGCCGACCAGCACCGTCAGGCCGCGCCGGTAGGCCACGGTGGCGGCCACCGTCATGAACAGCAGGTTGCGGCCGGGCACGAAGGTGTTGGGCAGGCCGTTGGCCTGGGTCTCGATGGCGATGTCGTGCGTCATCGCCGTCTCGGAGATAGCCGAGATCAGCGACAGGTCGATCATGTGGTCGGGGCCGAGCTTACGGTCCCATTCCGGCGAGGCGGCGCGCAGCTTGTCGATCACGGTCGGGCGCACGGTCAGCTCGACGGCGTGGCGCTGGCCGTAGTCGAAGCCGATCGTCTCGACGTGGGCGTAGTGGTGGAGGGCCCAGGCCAGGCAGGTGGTGGAGTCTTGTCCACCGCTAAACAGCACCAGTGCGGTATCGCTTGCGAGCATTGCAATCTTTCTTTTCGGCGGAGCGGGCAGCCGCTGCCCATCGAAGGACAGCGGCGGCCGGCGCGGCATTATAAGTACGCCATCATTTTGGGCAATCCGGTAACATGCAAGCTGCGCTTATCCCCGATGGAGTCTCATGTTTCCGGCATCACCCGCTAAAAAATTGGCAGGATCACGAATTTTGGCACATCTGGCGCCAAATGTAATGTTGCGTGTCGCGCTGGCCGGCCGCGCCCTTCCCTCGGCGCTGCCCTCGGCGCTGCCGGCGCTGGCCCTGCCGCTGCTGGTGCTGCCCCTGCTGGCGGCGGCGCCGGCCCGCGCCGCCGAAGGCTTCGACTACACGGTGCGGATCGACGCGCCAGCGCCGCTGAAGGAGATGCTGGAGAAGAACCTGGACCTGCTGCGCTTTCGCGGCAACGCCCGCGTCGACCGCGAGCAGCTGCAGCGCATGGTGCGCGCCGCGCCGGCCCAGGTGCGCACGCTGGTGGCCACCGACGGCTACTACGATCCGGTGGTCAGCGCCCGCCTCGACGGCGACGGCGCCGAGCCGCGCGTGCTGGTGACGGTGGAGCCGGGCGAGCCGGTGCGCGTGGCCGAGGTGGCGCTGGTGCTCGAGGGCTTCGCGCCGCCGGGCGACCAGGCCAAGGAGCTGGCCTTCGACACGGCGGCGCTGAAGGCCGGCTGGAGCCTGAAGCAGGGCGCGATCTTCCGCCAGGAGGACTGGGAACAGGCCAAACGCAACATCCTGCGCCAGGTGGTGCAGACGCGCTACCCGCGCGCCCGCATCGTCGACAGCGCCGCCACCGTCGATCCGGAGCAGCACCGCGCCGAGCTGCGCGTGGTGCTCGACAGCGGCCCCGAGCTGCGCTTCGGCGAGCTGCGCGTGGAGGGGTTGAAGCGCTACCCGGCCAGCATCGTCGCCAACCTGAACCAGATCCACCCGGGCGACTACTACAGCGAGGCGGCGCTGCAGTCCCTCCAGTCGCGCCTGCAGGACACCGGCTACTTCAGCAGCGTCGAGGTGAGCGCCGACATGTCGGCCATCCTCAACGAGCAGCTGGAGGCGGGCGAGGCGGCCGAAGCCGGCGCGCCCGCCGCAGCAGCGGCCGGGCCGATGGCGCCGCTGCCGCTGCTGGTGCGGGTGAGCGAGAACAAACGCAAGAACGTCAGCGCCGGCCTGGGTTTCTCGACCAACACCGGCAACCGCGCCTCGCTCAGCTACGACGACCTGTCCATCTTCGGCCTCAAGCTGAAAAGCGCGCTGACGCTGGAGACCAAGAAGCAGACCGCACGCGGCGACTTCTACTTCCCCGTTACGCCCAAGGGCTACAGCGACAGCGTCGGCGCCTCCTTCGAGCGCAGCGACATCTCCGGCGAGGTGACCAGCGTGACCACGGTGGGCGCCAAGCGCGCCTGGGGCACGCCGCTGCTCGAACGCAGCCTGGCGCTGGAGTTCCTTAGCGAGGCCAAGACCATCAACAACGTCGACGCCGGCAAGAGCAAGAGCCTGCCGCTCACCTACAGCATCACCCTGCGCCGGCTCGACAACCTGCTGTTCCCCACCAAGGGCTACGCCATCAACGCCCAGCTGGGCGGCGCCCTGCTGCCGCTGCTGACCGACGAGGCCTTCGTGCGCGGCTACGGCCGCGCCGTGCTGTACCAGCCGCTGGGCGCGCACAGCAACGTGATCCTGCGCGGCGAGGCCGGCGCGCTGGCCTCGAAGAACAAGAGCGGCGTGCCGGCGGTCTACCTGTTCCGCGCCGGCGGCGACCAGTCGGTGCGCGGCTACGCCTTCCAGCAGCTCGGCGTGCAGGAGGGCGGCGCCATCATCGGCGGACGCTACCTGACCACCGCCAGCGCCGAGTACCAGTACTGGTTCAAGCCGACCTGGGGCGCCGCCGTGTTCTACGACGCCGGCAACGCCGCCGACTCGTTCAAGGACCTGCATCCCAAGTCCGGCTACGGCGTCGGCGCGCGCTGGAAAAGCCCGGTCGGGCCGATCAACGTCGACGCCGCCTACGGCCACGCCGTCAAAAAATACCGCCTCCACTTCTCGCTGGGATTTAGCTTCTGATGTCCGACACCACCCTGCCCGCCGGCGCCGCGCCGGCCACGCCGTCCACACCACCGCCGCCGTCGGCGCCCGCGCCACGGCGCTGGCTGCGCCGCCTGCTGTTCGCGCTGGCCGCGCTGGTACTGCTGCTGGCCGGCGCCGCCTGGCTGCTGGGCCGCGAGTCGACCTTGCAGCAGCTGGTGCAGCGCCTGTCCAACGCCAGCGGCGGCCAGATCACGGTCAGCGGCGTCAGCGGCTCGCTGTACCACCGCATGCACATCGGCCACCTGGTCTACCGCAGCCCGGACAGCGTCGTCACCGCCGACGGCATCGACATCAACTGGTCGCCGCTGCAGTACTTCTCCGCCGGCCTGGCGATCAGCGAACTGCACGTCGCCAGCCTGCGCGTCGACAGCCTCGGCCCGTCGAAGCCGACGCCGATGCCGACCACGCTGGCGCCGCCGTTCCGCCTGTCGGTGGGCGACGCCCGCCTGGGCCGCCTGACGCTGGCCAGCAAGAGCGGCAGCGACGAAATCCGCGACCTGCGCTTCAAACTGGCCGGCGACAAGGACGGCTGGCACCTCGAGGACGCCACCGCCTCGACTGCCTTCGGCCAGCTGCGCGCCGAGCTCACCATCGCCGGCCAGCGCCCGTTCGCGCTGAGCGGCAAGGCCAGCCTGGCCTACACGCCGGCGCCGCCGGCAGCGCCAGCGGCGAAGCCGGCCCTGCCGGCGGCCACCGTCGCGCTGACGGCCGGCGGCGACCTGGAACTGCTCAAGCTGAGCGCCAAGGGCGCCGCCGGCAAGGCCACGCTGGACGCCGCGCTGACGCTGGCGCCGTTCGATCCCATCATTCTGCGCGGCGCCGACATCCAGGGCCGCCACATCGACCCGGCCGGCTTCGACGGCAGCATGCCGCAGGCCGACCTGAGCCTGCAACTGCAAGCGACGATCACGGCCAAGCAGGCCATCAGCGGCCAACTGGCGCTGCGCAACGAAGGCAAGGCCGGCCCGGTCGACCTGCATCTGCTGCCGCTGCAAGCGCTGCAGGCACGCCTGGGCGGCACCCTGACCGCCACCAACATCGACGCCGTCAGCATCGATTTGGGCGCGGCCGGCCAATTCAAGGGCGCCGGCCACATCGCCCGCGCCGCGCCGGACGCCGGCATCGCCACGGCCGACTTCGCGCTGCGCACCGAGCGCCTGAACCTGCACGGCCTGCACGGCAGCCTGCACAACAGCGCCATCGCCGGCGACATCAAGCTGGCCAGCGACGCCAAGCGTCAAACGTTGACCGCCACGCTGGCCGACGCCGGCCTGCGCCTCGACCTGCGCGCCACCCTGGCCGACGCCCTGCTGCAGATCGAACAGGCCCGCCTGCAAGCCAAGAAGGGCAGCATCAACCTGACCGGCCAGGCCAGCCTGAAGGACGCGCAGGCCTTCAAGGCCAGCGCCAGCGCCCTGCACTTCGACCCGGCCGCCTTCGGCAACTACCCCAGCGCCGACCTGAACGCCGAACTGCGCGCCAGCGGCAAGCTGGCGCCGGCCTGGCAGCTGGCCGCCGACTTCGTTCTAAAACCGAGCAAGCTGCTCGGCCAGCCCTTGTCCGGCAAGGGCAAGCTGAACGCCGACGCGCGCCACGTCAGCGGCGTCGAGGCCAAGCTGGCGCTGGGCCAGAACACGGTGGAACTGGGCGGCAGCTTCGGCGCGCCCGGCGAGCAGCTGCGCTGGAAGGTCGACGCGCGCCAGCTGTCCGCCGCCAGCAGCGACCTGCTCGGCGCGCTCAGCGCCAGCGGCGTGGTCAGCGGCAGCATGGAGGCACCGCGCTCCACCTTCGAGGCCGACGCCAAGGGCCTCGGCCTGGCCTCGGCCAAACACCCGGTGCCGGACAGCCTGCTGCACGCCAGCGGCGTCGTGCAGCTGAGCGGCGCCCAGCGCCAGCCCGAACTGACCTTGAGCGGCAGCGCGCAGCGCTTCAACCCGGCCGCCTTCGGCCCCTACCCATCCGGCAGCGTCAACGCCGACATCAGCGGCAGCGGCGGCCTGGCCGGCGGCTGGCACGCCGGCCTGAACCTCACGCTGCAAAACTCCACCCTGTCCGGCGCACCGCTGGGCGGCTACGCCAAGCTGACGGCCGCCGCCGGCCGCGTCGAGCGCAGCGACATCAACCTCCGGCTCGGCGCCAACAGCCTGGTCGCCAGCGGCGGCTTCGGCGCGCCGCGCGACCGGCTCGACTGGAAGCTGGACGCGCCGCAGTTGAACAGCCTCGGGCCACAGTTCGGCGGCGTGCTGCACGCCGCCGGCACCCTGGCCGGCGGCAGCGCCCAACCGGCGCTGACCTTGACGCTGGACGGCAGCGCGTTGCGCCTGCCCGGCCAGCAGCAGCTCAAATCGCTGCGCGGCAGCGCCAGCATCGGCGCCGCCGACGCGATGGTCAGCGACATCGTCCTGAACGGCTACACCAGCCCTTCCTTGGGCCTGAACCAGGCCCGCCTGCAAAGCAGCGGCACGGTCGCCGCCCACGTCATCCAACTGAGCGCCACCAACGCCGACTTCGACGCCGCCCTGCGCCTCAAGGGCGGCTGGAAGGGCAACGCCTGGAGCGGCAGCGTCGACACGCTGCAGAACCGGGGCCGCTTCGCCCTGACCTTGCAGGCGCCGGCGCCGCTGCGCCTGGCCGCGCCGGCCGGCGCCGGCGTGGCCGGCCTGCTGCACCCCGAGCAGATCGCGCTGGGCGCCACCAGCATCGCGCTGCCGGCCGGCAGCCTGCGCCTCGACTACCTGGAAAAGAGCGGCGCCCAGTGGCGCAGCAAGGGCCAGGCCGGCGGCGTGCCGGTCAACTACCTGGCCCAGTTGTCGGACGCCTGGCGCAGCAACGTGAAGAGCGACATGACCCTGGGCGCCGCCTGGGCGCTGACCCTGCAGGCGCCGAAGGGCGGCGCGCCGGCGGTCGAGGGTATGCTGCACGCCTACCGAGAAAAGGGCGACATCACCGTGCTCGGCGCCGACCTGCCGCTGCCGCTCGGCCTGCGCCAGCTGGAGGCGCGCGCCGACGTGGCCGGCAACACGCTGCGCATGCAGCTGACCATGGACGGCAGCCGCGCCGGCCAGTCGAAGATCGACGCCAGCGTGCAGATGGTCGACGGCCGCATCGCCGGCAGCAGCGCGCTGACCTTGAGCGGCAGCGCCAACATGGCCTCGCTGGCCTGGCTGGCGCCGCTCACCGGCCAACCCGGGCTAGAGCTGGACGGCGCCCTCAAGCTTGCCATGACGGGCGGCGGCAGCATCGCCGCGCCGCAGCTGAACGGCGACATCAGCGGTGAAAAACTGGTACTCAACTGGGCCGAGCAAGGCATCAAGCTGCGCAACGGCCAGTTGCAGGCCAAGCTGGCCGGCGACCAGCTCCAGCTGCAAAAACTCAGCTTCGACGGCGCCGAGGGCCGCGCCCAGGCCGACGGCTGGGTGCGCTTCGCCAACGCCGAGGCCAGCATGGCGCTCAAGCTGACGGCCGACAAGCTCGAGCTGCTGTCGCGGCCCGACCGCATCCTCGTCGTCAGCGGCAGCAGCACGCTGACGCGCGACGCCAAGCGCTTCCAGCTCGACGGCAAGTTCCGCGCCGACCGGGCCCACATCGAGCTGGCCTCGCAGGACACGCCGACCATGAGCGACGACGTGGTCATCGTCGGCCGCGGCGGCGGCGCGGCGGCGGCCAAGGCGCCGCAAGGCCCGCCACTCAACATCGACGTCGAGGCCGACCTGGGCGACAACTTTAACCTGAAGGGCAAGGGGCTGGACGCGCAGCTGGCCGGCGCGGTGCGCATCCGCGTCGCCGAGCGCCGGCCGCCGCGCGCCAGCGGCAGCATCCGCGTGGTGTCCGGCACCTACGCCGCCTACGGCCAAAAGCTGTCGATCGAGCGCGGCGTGATCAACTTCACCGGCGCCTACGACAACCCGGGCCTGAACATCCTCGCCGTGCGCAAGCGCCCCGAGGGCGACGCGCTGAGCGAGACCAACGTCGAGGCCGGCGTCGAGGTGCGCGGCACGGCGCTGGCGCCGGTGGCCAAGCTGGTCTCGACGCCGACCGTGCCCGACAGCGACAAGCTGGCCTGGCTGGTGCTCGGCCACGGCATCGAGAACACCGCCGGCAACGACATGGCCCTGCTCAGCACCGCCGCCGGCGCGCTGTTCGGCGGCGGCCAGGGCAAGCTGGCCAACTCGCTCGGCGTCGACGAGCTGGGCGTGACCCAGGCCAAGGGGCTGGAAAGCACCGTGGTCACGGTCGGCAAGCGCATCTCCTCGCGCGCCTACCTGAGCTTCGAGCAGGGCGCCGGCTCGGCCACCAGCCTGGTCAAGCTGCGCTACAAGCTCAACCCGCGCATCACGTTGCAGTTCCAGACCGGCACCAACAACGCCCTCGACGTGCTCTACACCTGGGCCTTCGACTAGTCCGGCCTAACTGGGATTGTGGTCCGGCACCGGGTCGTCCTGCGGCAGCGGATGCGGCTGGTGGGGATGGGCCGGCGGCTCCGGCACCGGCTCGTCGACCGGCGCCGGGTCGGGCGCGCGGTGGGCGCGCAGCGGCTGCTGGTGGTGTTCATACTTCCCGGCAATATCATCGAACATGGCGACTCCCTCGCGGTGGCTAATCGCCCCATTCTACGCCGCCGCGATGCTGAAAAAATAATTATGCAAGTCGTGTAAGGATCGCCGCTCCGGCGCAGACGAAGCAGCAGTCCCCTCGTCGAGGGGCCTGCCCTTCAACCACCACGACCGAGACCCACATGATGAAAACTCCCCGCACCGCCACGGCATTGCGGCTGGCCCTGGCCAGCGCCCTGACGCTGGCCGCCCCCGCCCTGTTCGCCGCCGACCTCAGCGTCAGCGTCACCAACCTGACGCGCGGCACCTGGTTCACGCCGCTGCTGATCAGCGCCCACCCGGCCGGCTTCAAGGCCTTCAACGACGGCGCCGCCGCCAGCGTCGAGATCCAGAGCGTGGCCGAGGCGGGCGACACCAGCGGCGTGCAGGCGCTGCTGCCGGCCGGCGCCAGCAAGGTGGTCAACCCCAACAACGGCCCGCTCAAACCGGGCGGCAGCACCACCAGCGCCAGCTTCAGCGGCGGCGCCGGCACAGCCAACAGCCAGTTGACCATCCTGGCGATGATGGTGCCGACCAACGACGGCTTCATCGCCCTCAACGCCATCGACATTCCGACCACGCCCGGCACCTACAGCTACAACGTCAACGCCTACGACGCCGGCACCGAGGCCAACGACGAGAAGAAGGCCGCCGCCGGCGGCATCAACCAGCCCGGCATGATCTTCCCGGCCTTCCTGAACGACGCCACCGGCAAGCTGTCGGCCGACATCAACCCGGCCGCGCCCGGCTTCGCCAACGCCAGCAAGGAGGGCTTCGTGCACATCCACCGCGGCATCGTCGGCAGCGCCGCCGGCGGCGTCAGCGCGCTCGACAACACCGTCTACCGCTGGCTCAATCCGGTGGCCCGCGTCGTGTTGACCGTCAAATAAGGGGAAGCACATGCGCTCCACATACCCAACCCGCGCCGGCCTGACCGCGCTGGCCGCCGCCCTGATGCTGGCCGCCTGCAGCGGCGGCGACAGCGCGCCGGACACCACGCCGCCACCGCCGGCGCCCACCACCGCCAGCTATGAAATCACCGTGGTCAACCTGACCGCCGGCCAGCCCTTGTCGCCGCTGGTGGCGCTGGCGCACAACGACGGCTTCAGCCTGTTCAAGGTCGGCGATGGCGCCAGCGTGGCGCTGGAACACCTGGCCGAGGGCGGCGAATCGGCGCCGCTGGCGGCGCTGGCCAAGGACTCCCAGTCGGTCTACGCCAGCGCCGTGGCGACGGCCGGCCTGCCGCCCGGCGCCGGCAACAAGGCGGTGCTCACGCTGACGGTGCCGCTGGCCGCGCTGCCGACGCTGCGCCTGTCGCTGGCCAGCATGCTGGGCAACAGCAACGACGGCTTCACCGGCGTCAGCGCGCAGTCGCTGGCCACGCTGGCGATCGGCGCCACGGTGGACACCCGCCTGCTCGGCTACGACGCCGGCACCGAGCGCAACACCGAGTCGGCCGACAGCGTGCCCGGCCCGGCCACCGCCAACTCGGGCGGCAAGCGCGAAGCCTTCAACGCCGCGCGCGACGACGCGGTCAACCATGTGCATCTGCATCCCGGCATCGTCAGCAAGGACGACGGCCTGCCCACCTCGGCGCTGACCCAGGCGCAGCGCTGGGACAACCCGGTCGCCCTGCTGAGCGTCAAGCGCACCCAGTAGCCTAGCGCCGCGCGGCGGCGCAAAAAAAAGCGCGCTCCGCTCGGCTCGAGCGGGGCGCGCCTTGGCACGCCAGGCCGGGTTCTTCCCCGGCCATTGCCACGTTCAGGGCATGGCCTGCTTGACGTACTTGTCGAGCCAGCGGTTGGTCTCGAACAGCATGTGCAGGATCGACTCGCGGGCGCGGTAGGCGTGCGACTCGTTGGGCAGCATGACCAGGCGCGCCGTGCCGCCCAGCCCCTTGATGGCCTGGAACATGCGCTCGCTCTGCAGCGGGAAGGTGCCGCTGTTGTTGTCCTGCTCGCCGTGGATCAGCAGCATGGCGTCCTTGATCTTGTCGGCGTTGTTGAACGGCGACATGGCCTGGTACACCTCCTGCGCCTGCCAGAACTGCCGCTCCTCCGACTGGAAGCCGAACGGCGTCAGCGTGCGGTTGTAGGCGCCGCTGCGGGCGATGCCGGCGCGGAACAGGCGGGTGTGCGCCAGCAGGTTGGCCGTCATGAAGGCGCCGTAGGAATGGCCGCCGATGGCGATGCGGTGGCGCTCGGCCACGCCACGGCGGATCACCTCGTCGACGGCCGCCTCGGCGTCGGCCACCAGCTGGGCCAGATAGGTGTCGTTGGGCTCCTGCTCGCCGTCGCCGACGATGGGGAAGGACGGGTTGTCGAGCACCGCGTAACCCATCGCCAGGAAGGCCGCCGGCCCCCAGTAGCTGACCGAGTTGAAGCGGTAGGGCGAGCCGGTGGTCTGGCTGGCCGCGCTGCTCGACTTGAACTCCTGCGGATAGGCCCACATCAGCAACGGCAGCGGGCCGTCGCGGTGCACCTCGTAGCCGGGCGGCAGCAGCAGCGTGGCGGTCAGGTCGACGCCGTCGGCGCGCTTGTAGCGCACCTGCTCCTTGTGCACGTCGAGCAGCTGCGGCGTCGGGTGGGGGAAGTCGGTCAGCGCGGTGAGCTGGGCGCCGGCCGGCAGGCGCAGGTCGCGCAGGTAGTAGTTGGGCCGCTCGGTCGGCGTCTCGCGCGTGGTCAGCAGGCGCGTGCCCTCCTCGTCGAGCACCGCCACCACGTTCTCGTAGTGCGGCGCGGCGCTCTGGAACAGCCGCTCCTTCTTCTTGCTGGCCAGGCTGAGGCGGTCGATGAAGGGGCGGTCGCCGTCCGGCGTGGCGCCGGCGCCGTCGAGCAGGATGCTGTCGTCCGGGCCGATCAGCAGGCGCGGGAAGCCGGCGCTGTCGGCGCGCAGCACCGGCGCGCCGGGGCTGCTGTAGCGGTCCTCGTAGGAGCCGGCGTAAATCAGCTCGGCCGGCCGCTCCGGGTGGTCGGGCGCGATGCGCCACTGCTTGACGGCGCGCGTCTTGTACCAGCGCTCGGTGACCAGGGCCAGGTCGCCCCGGCCCCAGGCGATGCCGGCGTAGCGCGCGCCCAGCCGCGCCAGCACCTGCGCCGGCGCCGAAAACGGCGCCGCCTGGCTGTACACCAGGTCGCGGATCTCCAACGCCACGGCGGGGTCGCCGCCGTCCTGCGCCTCGGCCCAGACCAGGGTGGCCGGCGCGTCGGCGCGCCAGCTGACGTGGCGCACGCCGGGCGAGACGGCGTCGTTGCCGGGTGGCAGGCCCTCCTCCAGCGGCAGCTCGGCCAGGGTGTGGACCACCCGGCCGTCCATGTTGCGCACCTCGATCCGTTCGCCGAAGCTGGCGGCCGGCACGATGTAGGAATACGGCCGGGTGATGCACTGGGTCAGCAGGTGGCGCCCGCCCGGCGCCACCGAGACGCGCGAGAACTGGTCGGCCTTGCCGATCATGCGGGTGCGGCCGTGCAGGTCGATCAGCGCCAGTTGCACCGTCACGTAGTGTTCGAACAGGCGGGCGTCGTCCTCGTTGCGCAGCAGGTCCTGGTAGGTGCGCAGCTGTTTGCGGCTGCCGCCCGGCTCGCTGTCCTGCTGGTTCGGCCCGCTCGGCACGCCGCTGCCCTGCGGCGGCTTGTTGAGGCCGACGGGGCGCAGTTGCACCACCAGGCCGGTGCTGTCGGGCAGCCAGTTGAAGCCACGGCTGAGCACGGCGGACAGCGGCTTGTTGAGCACCTTGCGGGCGTTGCGCGCGGCCACGTCGACCAGCCACAGCTCGACGCCGCCGGTCTCGCCGCTAAAGGCGACGTGGCTGAAGGCCAGGTAGCGCTGGTCGGGCGACCAGCTCAGGTCGGCCACGCGCAGGGTGTGCGGCAGGCCGCGGATGCGCAGTTCCTTCTGCGTCGCCAGGTCGAGCAGGCCGAGGTCGGTGGCGAAGGAGAAGCGGCTGGCGGCGCAGGTGCGCGGGTTGATGCGCAGGCCGGCCAGCTTGAGCTCCGGCTGGGCCACCTCGACGATGCTGGGCAGCGGCGGCGTTTGCAGCAGCGCGGCCAGGTTGCGCCGCGGGCTCAGGCTCAGCGCCGGCGCGCGCGGCGCGTCGACGATGGCCTGCAGCGCCGCCGGCGGCAGCTGGTAGCCCTGCTCGGCGGCGCCGGCCTGGGGCGAGGCGGCCATCAGGCCCGGCGGCAGAGGCATCGTGGGGAGGGCTTGATTCATGGCGGTCCGATCCGGGCAAGGCGGCGCGGCGCGCGAAATGGCGCCGACACCGGGACATATTGCTCACGCACCACACAATTGTCAATCGGCAGCGCAGCGCGGCCGCCGGGGCGGCCACGTTCTGGCTTACAATCGCTGTTTTGGACTGGCCGATCCGGCCACGCGGAAGCTGAAACATGGAAATTACCACCCTGATCCTGCTGTTGCTGGTGCCCCTGCTGGTGTGGCGCATCTACTCGCGCCTGAAGACGCTGATGGGCCGCAACCCGTCGCAGCTGTGGCGCCACTACGCCTACGGCCTGCTGCCGCTGCTGCTGGTCGGCCTGCTGGCGGCGCGCCTGGTCGACACGCCGATCGCCCTGCTCGCGCTGGCGGCCGGCGCCGCCGCCGGCGCCGCGCTGGCCTTCCGCGGCTTCAAGCGCAGCCGGCTGGAGAACACGCTGCAGGGTTTCTTCTACACCCAGGACCTGCGCACCGGCGTGGTCATCTCGATGCTGTTCATCGGCCGCCTGATGCACCGCGCCTTCGAGCTGTACCTGCAGATGCACGACCACATCCCGCTGCCGCCCGAGATGTTCCACCAGATGCCGCTGACCACCGGCCTGTTCGGCCTGCTCGCCGTCTACTACGGCGCCTACCACCTGCTGCTGGCGCGCTGGCGCCGCACGCAAAAGCCGGTCAGCGCGCTCAAGCAGTTCGACCTGCCGCCGCTATAGACCGGCCGCAGCCGGCGCCATCGCCGGCGCCGGGCCGGCCGCGCTGTCGCGCACGAAATCGCAGTAGACCGGCACGGTGGCCGGCTGCTCCAACACGTTGTTGTGCCCCGCCCCGGGCAGCGCCAGCAGGCGTTTGCGCCGGCCCGGCAGCGCCTCGAACATCTTGCGCGCCAGCGGCAGCGGCGTGATCCTGTCGCCCTCCCCCATCAAGATCAGGCTGGCGCCGTCGTAGCCGGCCAGGGTGGCGACGTTGTCGATGCCGCGCAGCGGCGCGCTCACCTCCACCGTGACGAAGGGCCGCGCGTACCAGGGCACGTTGGCGTTGGCCCAGTCCAGCGCGTTGGTGGTGGTCGACTCGAGCACCAGCGCGCGCACCGGCCGCTGCTGCGCCACGTAGGCGGCGATGAAGCTGCCCAGCGACTGGCCGTGGACGACCACCCCGCCCGGCCGCCCGGCGTTGACCAGGTCGAACTCGCGCAGGGCGTCGGCCTTCATCGTCGCCACGTCCGGCGCGCCGCTGCTACGGCCGTAGCCGCGATAGTCGAACATCACCAGCTCGAGCGGGCAGGAGGCCAGGGCGACCGCCACCTCGGCGCCGTGCTGGTCGAGGTGGAAGGCGTTGCCGCCGAAGTAGAGCACGGTGGCGGCGCTGTCCGCCCGGCTCAGGCGGACGCCGCGCAGGCTGGCGCCGTCGGCCGTGGCGATGCTCTCCTCGCGTAGCGTGAAGGCGGCCGGCAGCGTCTGCTCCAGCGTGCTGGCCGGGCGCGGCTCGCCAGCACGGTCGGGCCGGATGAAGTTGCGCTCCTCGATCTGCAGCGTGCCGCAACCGGCCAGCACCAGCGCCGCCAGCAAAGCAGCCGGCCATCTCGTCATAGTTTTCACCTGCATAGTCCCCACCTCGCTCGTATGGTTTAGAATTGAACATATAACAACCATATATTACTGTAAAACGATAATTACTTATCGTTTTGCGATAAAGATAAAATGACCAACTCGATCCGCCCCGTGCGCCTTTTGCTGTGGCTGTGCTGCACCCTGCTGGCCGGTTTCTTCCTGCTGTCCTGGATCGGCCTGCCGCCGCGCGTCGGCGGCCTGCGCGTCGACATCGTCCCCAACGGCCTGCTGCCGGCGCAGCTGCTGGCCCTGGGCGGCGGCCAGCGCCTGCTCGGCGCCGCGCTCGGCCTGCCCGCCCTGCTGATTCTGCTGTACGGCCTGTGGCGGCTCGACCGCCTGCTGCGCAACTTCCGCCGCCTGGCCCTGTTCAGCGACGACTCGATCGGCCACCTGCGCGCCTTCGCCGCCGCCGTGCCGCTGTCGACGCTGGCCGCCGTGCTCGAGCAGCCGGCGCGCGCGCTGGCGCTGCGCGCCGCCGGCGCCGATGTCGGCGCGCCGGCCTTCTGCTTCAGCTCGGAGCAGATGATGCTGGTGTTGGTGTGCGCGCTGTTCTACCTGGTCGCAGGCCTGATGCGCGAAGGCCGCCGGCTGGCCGACGAGAACGAGGGCTTCGTCTGATGGCCATCGTGATCCACCTCGACCTGATGCTGGCCCGGCGCAAGGTCAAATCGAAGGAGCTGGCGGCCTACGTCGGCATCACCGAGCAAAACCTGTCGCTGCTCAAGTCGGGCAAGGTCAAGGGCATCCGCTTCTCGACCTTGGAGAAGATCTGCGAACGGTTGGCCTGCCAGCCCGGCGATTTGATCGGCTGGAACGCCGACGAGGCCGGCGCCGAGGAACTGGACGCGGACGGTCGGGACGGCCAGAACGGCGCGGAGCTGTTCTAGCGCCCCCGGGACCGCCGCGCTATTCCAACGCCTGCCCGGCCAACAACCTGGCTAGGTTCTGACGAACATCGGCGTTGGGCTCCGTTTCGTAAGCGCGCTGCAGGTCGGCTCGCGCATCGCTCGGCCAGTTGGCCGGCGTCCAGTCCCGCAGGGCGCGCATGGCCAGGTTGCGGTTACGGATGACGGGGCTGCGCAGCCCGGCCTGGATCAGCACGTAGCCCGTCGCGGGGAAACGACCCAAGCCTTGCAACAGGCTATCAAGCACGCGATGCGGCGCGAACTCCTCGCCGAATCCGTTCGCCAGCGCCGCCCCGCCGCCGATGGCGTCCAAGTCGATCTGGCTGAGCGCGAGCGCGATCACCCGCCGCACCCGCAACGGGTCGTCGGTCTGCATCAAAAAATACCATTGGTCGGAGCCGCCGCGCACCTGGCGCTCATAGTACGCCTCCCATGGATCGATGCCGACCGCGCTGGCGGCCCTGCTGGCGCTCGCAAACGCGGCGGCATCCGGGTCGGACAGTTGTCGCACGACCAGGCCCGGCCAATAGTCCAGGGCCAGCACCTGGCCGGCCAAGGCCGCCACCTTGGCACGCACGCTGCGGTCCCAGCCATGGGCCGCCAGCGTGTCCCAGGCGCGCTCCTCGTCCTCGACAAAGGAGATGATCGCCTCGACCGCCGACAGATGCTCCAGCCGGGTCGGCCGCATCGCCAACAAGCGTTCCAGATAGGCCCGCAGCACCGCCGCACCGTCGGCGTAGTCGTCAATGTCTTGCGCCGGGCCGCCGGCGATCAGCGCCGCGATGATCTCGCCGGCCCCCAACAGCAGAGCCGGGTCGACCGCATCGGCGCGCAGGCTGCCCAGCAGGTCGCCACCACTGGCGCAGGCATAGGCCAGGTATTCGTCCATGATCGAATTCTTGTAGCCCTCGCGCAGCAACCAGTGGCGGATGTCGGCCCGCTCAGTTCTGGCCAAACGCTCGACCAAGTGGATCCGCCCCCAGCCGTTGACGCGGCGGGCCAGCGACCACCAGGCGTCCTCCACTTCGCCGCCGTTCAGCGTGTTGCCGAGCGATACCAGCGCATACAGCGTGAACTCGTCGTGCATGCCCAAGCGCATCAACAGCTCGCGTTCGTACGCGGGGCGAAACAAGCCAAGCAGGGCAATGGCTATTTTGAGCGGTCCCCGGTCCGGGCACTCCATCGCCAACCAGCGCACCAGCGCGTACAGTTCGGCGAGCGGCAGCTGCGGTATGTGACGCAACCGTGCCATCAAGGCGTCCACCTGGCCCAGGGCCTTGTCCGTCTCGATCAAGCGATAGAACTGCTGCAGATTGTGCCGTGTCGGACTCCGCGCGGCGCACAGCAACGCCTCCTGCAAGACGGCGGCATCCGACTCGGAAGCGGCGGAGGAATGGTGGCCCAGCACGCCGTCCAGTGCGCCTGGCGCCCAGCGCAGTTCGGTGTCGCTTCCGGCGTGCAGAACTGCCTCGTCGGGCAGCACGTCAGCCTCCGCCGGCAGCGGCTGGTCCCCCGCCAACTGGTACGCGGCGAGGAAACGATAGATGCTCGGCCGTTCCGCCGCCCAGGGCGGTGGAAAGGGCGCGTCTTGCGGTACGGCGCTGTCAGCTCCGCCAAACAGTTTGGTCAACCAGGTCTTCATATCAATTCGTTATAGTGGTGTGGACGCCGCCGCTGCAAAGCGGTGTCGCATCAACTGCGACAATCTGGACGTGAAAGTGCTATGGTTGTGCGACTGCGAGCGGGATCAGTGATATGCTTAGTGTATCCGCAAAGCAACTTTGCATGGCATTTTCTTGAGTGAGACGATAGTGCTATGGACGTTGCCATCTACGACAAAACCGACAAGGGCCGCGACGAAATCGCCACCCGCCGCCACCGTTTGGCGCCTCGTTTGCGCACCCTGCTGGTGATGGTGGACGGCCGCCGCAGCGACGGCGCGCTGCTGGCCGGCTTGGCGCCGCTGGGGCTGGGCGCCGACGACCTCGCCACGTTGCTGGCGCAGGACTACATCCGGCTGGCGCGGCGCGACGCGGTGGCGGTGCCTCTTGCGCCGGCCTCGCCGCCGGAAGCCGCCGCGCCGGCGCCGGCCGCCGTTGCCGCCGCAGGTTCCGCCGCTGGTTTCGCTTCGGATTCGGCCCCGGGTCCGGCCCTGGATTCGCCCCCGGCCGCGACCGCCACGGCGGTCACACCGGCCCGGGCGCGGCAATTTCAAGCGCTGTGCCAATTCTTCAACGGCACCATCAAACGCAACATCGGCCTGCGCGGCCTGGCCTTGCAGCTCAAGGTGGAGCACGCCGCCAACGTCGACGAGCTGCGCGCGCTGCGCCAGCCCTTTCTCGACGCGGTGCACAAGGCCAAGGGCGGCGAGGTCGCCCAGCGCCTGCGCGCCGAACTCGACGAGCTGCTCGACAACGGCCCGCCGGACGAACCAGCCTGAACACCCGGATCGGCACTAGAGCGCGCCGTCGCCGGCCGGCGCCATGCTCGTCAGCGCCGGCAGGAACACCGCGTGCAGCAGCCACAGCACCAGCACCGACGAGGACAAGGTCACCAAGCCGGTGCCGGCGCTCCACTGCTGCTCGCTCAGGTAGACGCTGCACAGCTGCTGCGGCGCGTCCTGGTACAGCAGGCCGCCGGCAATGCTCATCCAGCTCCAGTTGAACATGAAGAAGCCTTGCAGCACCAGGCCGGCCACCGGCCAGGCGGCGCCGGCCAGCGCGCCGGCCAACAGCAGGCCGAGCACCTTGAGCGCGTTGGCGCCGGGGTGCAGCACCGCCAAGTCGAGCGCCACCGGCAGCATCCACACGCTGACGATCAGCAGCGCCGCCAGCAGCATCGGCGGGGCGTAGGCGCGCGCGGGACGCCAGCGCGCGCCGGCCAGCGCGGCGGCGTACCAGCCGAGCGCGAACAACAGCGGCAATTCGGCGAGCATGTGCCGTGCCATGCTCGCCTCCAGCCAGGGGTGGGCCAGCCCGAGCAGCGCCAACAGCGCACCGGGCAGGCAGGGATGGCGCAACAGGCGGGGCGGCAGCATGGCGTCAGTCCAGCAACAGGTCGGCCAGCGCCTGGTCGGGCCGGTCGAGATCGTAGGTTTGCACCAGCCGGCCGAGCGGATCGGCGACGAAGATGGCGCCGTTGTGCACCAGCCCGCCCCGTCCATCCGGCAGCACCACCACCTCGAAGGCCTTGAGCAGGCGCGCCAGGTCGGCCGCGTCGGCCACGCTGGCGAAGCGCCAGCGCAGCGGGTCGGCCTGCATACTGCGGGCGTAGGCGCGCAGCGCCTCGGGCGTGTCGCGCTTGGGGTCGAAGCTGATGGTCAGCTGGCGCACCTGCTGGTCCAGCCCGCGCGCGCGCAGCTCCTGCTGCAGATAGGCCTGGCCGGACGCGGCGGTGCGGCAGACGTCGACGCAGTGCGTATAGACCAGCGTGATCAGCGTGCTCTGGCCGCTCGGGCCGGCGATGTCGGCCAGCGAGAAGCGCGCGCCGCTGCTGTCGACCAGTTGTATCGGCGGCAGCGGGCGCGGCGCGCGCACCAGGTCGATGCGGCGCACGCCGTCCGAGGTGACGGCCTGGAAGCCGCGCGTCAGATGGTCGAACAGCAGCAGGCCGGCCAGCGCCAGCGCGCACATCGCCAGCGCCGGCCCCCAGCCGCGCAGCCAACGACGCCAGCGCGAGACCGCGCCCGTGGTGACGGCATCGGCGGCGTCAATGGCAATGGCGGTGCTGCCCTCCTGGGCCTGCGACACGGCGTGCATGGCGTGACCCTACTTCGGCGCGGCGGCGAGCGCCGTGGCGATTTCCTGCGTGCCGTTCCACGGCTCGCCGCGCGTCGCCGTCGCCGCGCGCGCGGCGGCGGCGGCCGCCGTGTCGATCGGCGCGGCGGCGTTGCCCCAGGTGGCGCGCACGTGCGTCAGCACGGCGGCCAGCTCGGCGTCGGACAGCTGCTCGGCGAAGGCCGGCATGGCGCCGTTGTAGGTGGTGCCGAGCACGTCGATCGGCCCGGTCATGCCGTGCAGGACGATCTGCAGCGCCGTGTCCGGGTCGCCGGTGACCCAGGGCGAGCCGGCCAGCGGCGGGAACACGCCGGCCAGGCCCTTGCCGTTGGCCTGGTGGCAGGCGGCGCAGCGCGCGGCGAACACCTGCGCGCCGTCGACGGCGCCGCCGACGGCGGCCGTCAAGGTCGACGGGTCGCGCCGATCGCCCAGCGAGACGTCGCCGCCGGCCTCCTGCACGAAAATGTAGCCGACCGCCCACACCACCAGGCCCAGCACCAAGCCCATCACCACCTTCGGCACCGGATTGGCCTGTTCGACCGGATCGGCGTTCTCGCGCCGGGCGGCGCGCAGCTTGCCCGGCTCCCTGCCCTGCTCATTGCCTTGATTATTTGACGACATCTTGTGCTCCTTTATTATTGGCCGGCGCTGCGCTTGTGGCGCTACCCGCGCCGCCGCTCCTGGCGCGCGCCTGTGCCGCCAGCGCCGCCTCGCCCGGCGTCAGCGCCGGGTAGGTGTGGTTCATGCCGGTCAGGTAGGCCACCAGGTCGAGCGCCTCGGGCCGCGCCACCACCGCCTGGTCGTAGCCGACCGTCCCCGCCGGCAGCACGACGACGCGGTCGGTGGACGTGACGGCGCTCTTGTCCTTGACCTCGAACAGGAAGGGGAAGGCCGGCATATTGCTGTCGGCGACATAGGCGCGCGGCTGGAACAAATGGCCCAGGTGCCAGTCGGCGCTGGGCTGGCGCGCGCCGATGTTGAACAGGTCCGGCCCGGTGCGCATGGTGCCGAGCAGCGGCGGCGCGTCGTAGTGGTAGTCGGCCGCCACCGAGGGCCGGCCCCAGCCGCGCTGGGCGTCGGCGCGGCCGGCGCCGGTGCTGCTGGGCTGCTGCGTGTGGCAGGTCATGCAGCCGTTGCCGACGTAGATGTCGCGGCCGCGCAGCTGCTGGCCCGTGTAGGGTTTCAGCGCCGCCGGCGCCGGCACGTCCTTGAGCTGCATGAAGGGCACCACCACCATCGCGGAAGTGGCCATGGCCAGCGTCACCATCGCGCCGCCGAGTAGTTTGAGTTCGTTTTCCATGCTTATGCCACCGCTTGTAATGAGGCGTTATCGGTCCGGCTCAGGATGCCCGAGCGCGCCACCATCAGCACCACGTGCCAGGCGAAGGTCAGGTGGCCCAGCGTCATCAGGGCGCCGCCTATGCTGCGGCCCTGCAGCCACGGCATGGTGACCACCACCGAGTCGATGAAGGGGCGCGCTGGGTCGAGCAGAATCAGGCCCTGCAAAATCCCGCCGATGCTCAGCGTGACCAGGTAGATGGCGAAGCCGCCGCACACCAGCCAGAAGTGCCAGCTGATCAGCGCCGGCCGTGGCCAGTCGATGCCGAGCACGCGCGGCAGGGCGAAGTAGACGCCGCCGAAGATCACCATGGTGACGAAGCCGTACATGCCGAGGTGGGCGTGGGCCACCGTGAAGTGGGTGAAGTGGGTCACCGCGTTGAGCGAGCGCAGCGCCTCCAGCGAGCCTTGCAGCGAGGCCAGCGTGTACATCACCGCGCCGACCAGGATGAAGCGCAGCGTGGGCGAGCTGCGCAGCGCGCCGAACTGGCCCTTCATGGTCAGGTGCTGGTTCAGCGAGAAGGCCACCACCGGGATGATCATCATCACGCTCTGCACGATCGACAGGGTGATCAGCCACTCCGGGATCGGCCCGCCGATCAAGTGGTGGGCGCCGACCTGGCCGTAGAAGAAGGCCAGCGTCCAAAAGCCCAGCAGCGACAGGTTGTACGACTGCACCGGGCGGCCGATCACCTTGGGCAGGAAGTAGTAGACCGAGGCGATCGACAGCGGCGTGTAGAACAGGCCCAGCACGTTGTGGCCGAACCACCAGTTCATGGTCGCCTGCTCGACGCCGAAGTGCACGCCGGGGATCTTGGCGACGATGTACAGCACCGGGAACCAGAACAGCGCGGCGCCGATGTACCAGACCGACACGTACAGGTGGTGCACGCGGCGCTGCTGCAGCGTGTACACCATCGGCATGCCGATCAACATGCCGCCGACGGCGAACAGGATGCCGATCTGCCAGGGGATCTCCAACCACTCCATGCCGGCGCTGGTGCCGTTGGCCAGCGCGCCGAGGCCGGCGATCAGGCCGGCGTTCCACAGGCCGGCGCCGAGCACCGCCAGGCGGCCGCCGACCAGGGTGGTGCGCAGCAGGCGCGGCAGCATCCAGGTGGCCAGGCCGAGCAGGCCCAGTGGCGCCCAGCCGTAGGCCACCGCGTTCAGGTGCATGGTGCGCAGGCGGCCGAAGGTCAGCCAGGCGTGGTCGGTCAGGAAGTCGGGGCTGTGCAGCTTGTAGGAGCTGAGCAGGCCGGCCAGCGAGGCGACCACCAGCCACAGCACGGCCGAGCCGATCAGCACGAAGGCCGGCAGCGCGCTGGAGCGGTCGGCGCGCTCGCGCGCGTCCAGCTCGGCCGGGTCGGCCGCCTGCGCCGGGGCCGACGAGGCGTTGGCCGCCTCGCTGTCGCGCTGGCCGATTTCGCCGGCCATGAAGATGACCCGGGCGGCGGCCGGGTCGGGGTCGAACAGGCCCTTGCGCAGCGACCAGATGAAGGCGAACAGGCCGGTGATCGACAAGATAAAGGTGGCCAGCAGGATGCCGGTGGGATTCATGTTTTTCCTCGATGCCAATGGCGGTAAGATTGTTTGCAGCATGATAGTCACGCCGCGCCGCCGGCGGCATGAGCAGATCAGACGGCAAAAACCGGATCAGATGGACCGCCCTCATCGTCGATATGCTTTACCATGCGGGGATACCGAACCAGCACAGCCTATGAATCTCTACGAAGCACTCGCCCGCGACATCTCCGAATCGATCCTGCAGGGCGTGCTCGGCCCCGGCGACCGCCTGCCCTCCGTGCGGCAGACCTGCGCCAACCGCAACGTCAGCCCGTCGACCGTGTTCCAGGCCTACTACATGCTGGAGGCGCAGGGGCTGATCCAGTCGCGCGAGCGCTCCGGCTACTTCGTCGCCGTGACGGGCAACGGCGGCGCCGCCAGCCTGCTGCCGCCCGAGCCGGACACCGCCTCGCGGCCCGACGAGGCGGCCGCGCCGCTGGCCGTCAGCGAGCGCGTGTTCGAGGTGCTGGAGTCGAGCATGAAGCGCGACGTGGTGCCGTTCGGCTCGGCCTTCCCCAGCCCGCTGCTGTTCCCGCTGGCGCGGCTGGCGCGCATGATGCGCAGCAGCGTGCAGGAGCTCGACCCCTGGGCCAGCGTCGACGACCTCACGCCCGGCAACGCGCGGCTGCGCCGCCAACTGGCGCTGCGCTATTTGATCGACGGCCTGCACGTGCCGGTCGAGGACATCATCGTCACCAACGGCGCGCTGGAGGCGCTCAACCTGTGCCTGTCGGCGGTGACGCGGCCGGGCGACGCCGTGCTGATCGAGGCGCCCTCCTTCTACGCCTCGCTGCAGGCGATCGAGCGGCAGGGCCTGCAGGCCATCGCCGTGCCGACCCACCCGCGCGAGGGCATGGACCTGGCGGCCGCCGAGCGCGCGCTGGAGCGCCACCGGCCCAAGGCCTGCTGGCTGATGACCAATTTCCAGAACCCGCTGGGCAGCACCATGTCCGACCAGAAGAAGCAGCAGTTGGTGCAGCTCTTGACGCGCTACCAGGTGCCGCTGATCGAGGACGACGTCTACGGCGAGCTGTACTTCGGCGGCAAGCGGCCGTCGCCGGCCAAGGCCTTCGACACCGAGGGCCTGGTGATGCACTGCTCCTCGTTCTCCAAATGCCTGGCGCCGGGCTACCGGGTCGGCTGGGTGGCCGCCGGCCGCTACGCCCGCCAAGTGGCGCGGCACAAGCTGACCAGCACCCTGACCACCTGCGCGCCGGCCCAGGCGGCGCTGGCGCTGTACCTGGAAACGGGCGGCTACGACCGGCATCTGCGCCTGCTGCGCCACAAGCTGGCCGACCAGCAGGCCGGCTTCATCGAGGCGCTGGGGCGCCACTTCCCGGCCGGCACGCGGGTGACGCGGCCCAAGGGCGGCTACTTCCTGTGGGTCGAGCTGCCCGAGCAGGTCGAGGCGCTGACCGTGCACCGCGTCGCGCTGGCGCACGGCATCAGCGTCGCGCCGGGGCCGATCTTCGCGCCGCAGGCCGACTTTGGCAACTGCCTGCGGCTCAACTACGGCCACGAGTGGGACGCCCGCGCCGAGGCGGCGCTGGCCACGCTGGGGCAGATCGTCCGCTCGCTGGCGGCGCCGCCCGGCCACGCCTGAACCTGGCGTGGCAATGGAATGACAAATAAACTATTGAGCAAATGTCAATATTGGTAGAATACCCCGCCAGCGCGCCACAGGTGACAAGCGCCCGCCAGCACCAACACCCATAACAACGATAACAACGATAGCGAGACAGCCTTCATGACCATCCCCGCCGCCTTGCGCCGCATTCTGCTTTGTCTGGCGTGCAGCGCGCCATTGACGGCGCTGGCGCAGTTCAACGCCGGCTGCACCATGCAGCCGCCGCAGGCCGCGCTACAGGCCAAGGCCTACCCCGGCTACAAAATGGAGCGGCGCAAGGCCAACCGCAGCATCGAATCTGCACCGCTGCACGACGGCATGCAGGTGGAGATCCAGCAGGGCCAGTGCGTCGACTTCGTGGTCATCGCGGTGACGCTGGTGCTGCCGCGCCAGGCCCACGCCGAGGCCAGCGAGAGCGAGTTGATGGAACTGGCGCGCGGCGAGATCGCCCGCCTGAAGACCAGCGCGGCGGCCGGCAAATACGACGAGCTGCAGCAGTTCCTGGCGCAGGCGCACGGCATCCCGGCGCAACGCGGCAAGCGCGCCGCGTGCAAGGACCAGTCCGAGGCGCAGCCCGGCCAATGCTCGTGGGAGAGCACCGGCGGCTTCATCGTCGAAGTGCGCTACCGGCCCGACACCATCCGCGTCACCGTCACCGAATACACCAGCGCATAGGCCACCTCTGAAACATCGGGGTCAGTGCCTAATGCCGTTGACTTAAGCAATCGATAGCGGTTGTAAACGCGGTTTCGTTGTGTTAACTTCTCGGCATGATGCTATCCGATGCCATACTGTTCGCCAATGAAGTGCCTGATCCGTTCGACTGGAACCGATTCGGCGAGCATTTACCTTACGAAATGATTGAAGCCGCACTGGCCGAACATGGCAAGGCCAGCATTCGCCGCCGCCGTCTGCCGGCCCAGCAAGTTGTTTGGCTGGTTATTGCGCTGGCGCTGTATCGACATCGCTCCATCGCTGAGGTGCTGGGGGAGCTGGATTTGGCGTTGCCGGACATGGCGGCGCCGTTTGTGAGTGATGGCGCCGTAAC
>NZ_FOTW01000001.1 GCF_900114705.1 Rugamonas rubra | reverse complement strand
ATGTCTCAACAACTCAGGCGACACGTAGTTCTTATTCTTACAACCTGCTAAGGTTATAGGGACAAGCCGTACGGGCAATTAGTACTGGTTAGCTTAATGCATTACTGCACTTCCACACCCAGCCTATCAACGTCCTGGTCTCGAACGACCCTTCAAAGAGCTCAAGGCTCTGGGAAATCTCATCTCAAGGCAAGTTTCCCGCTTAGATGCTTTCAGCGGTTATCTCTTCCAGACTTAGCTACCCGGCAATGCCACTGGCGTGACAACCGGTACACCAGAGGTCTGTCCACTCCGGTCCTCTCGTACTAGGAGCAGCCCCCTTCAAATTTCCAACGCCCACGGCAGATAGGGACCAAACTGTCTCACGACGTTTTAAACCCAGCTCACGTACCACTTTAAATGGCGAACAGCCATACCCTTGGGACCGGCTACAGCCCCAGGATGTGATGAGCCGACATCGAGGTGCCAAACTCCCCCGTCGATATGAACTCTTGGGAGGAATCAGCCTGTTATCCCCAGAGTACCTTTTATCCGTTGAGCGATGGCCCTTCCATACAGAACCACCGGATCACTATGTCCTACTTTCGTACCTGCTCGACTTGTCAGTCTCGCAGTTAAGCACGCTTATGCCATTGCACTATCAACACGATGTCCGACCGTATCTAGCGTACCTTCGAACTCCTCCGTTACACTTTAGGAGGAGACCGCCCCAGTCAAACTGCCTACCATGCACTGTCCCCGATCCGGATAACGGACCAAGGTTAGAACCTCAAACAAACCAGGGTGGTATTTCAAGGTTGGCTCCACGAAGACTGGCGTCCCCGCTTCAAAGCCTCCCACCTATCCTACACAGATTGGTTCAAAGTCCAATGCAAAGCTACAGTAAAGGTTCATGGGGTCTTTCCGTCTAGCCGCGGGTAGATTGCATCATCACAAACATTTCAACTTCGCTGAGTCTCGGGAGGAGACAGTGTGGCCATCGTTACGCCATTCGTGCAGGTCGGAACTTACCCGACAAGGAATTTCGCTACCTTAGGACCGTTATAGTTACGGCCGCCGTTTACTGGGACTTCAATCAAGAGCTTGCACCCCATCATTTAATCTTCCAGCACCGGGCAGGCGTCACACCCTATACGTCCACTTTCGTGTTTGCAGAGTGCTGTGTTTTTATTAAACAGTCGCAGCCACCAGTTTATTGCAACCCGTTCACCCTTCCACAGTAAAGTGGTCAAGCTACAAGGGCGTACCTTTTCCCGAAGTTACGGTACCAATTTGCCGAGTTCCTTCTCCCGAGTTCTCTCAAGCGCCTTAGAATACTCATCTCGCCCACCTGTGTCGGTTTGCGGTACGGTCTCGTATGACTGAAGCTTAGAGGCTTTTCTTGGAACCACTTCCGATTGCTTCACGAATA
>NZ_FOTW01000078.1 GCF_900114705.1 Rugamonas rubra | reverse complement strand
CATAGGTTTATACACAAGTCACTCGGCTTCCTCGCGTAGCGCTTTTATCGTTAGTGCGGCCACGCGCACTTCCTGAATCCCCTGCCAAATCGTTTTCACTCCTGGATCGCCGTCGCCTTTTCGCCCCAAGAATCCGCCGACGCGGGCGATCAGTCGCAAGACTTCGTTCAGGGTCGGAGGTCGATCCGGCCGTCGCTCCTTCGTGAGCAGGTAGGCTCCGCGGATTTCGTCAGGATCAAAGAACAGGCCCGCGTCCAGATCCGGACAGATGCGGCCCAGGCGCATCAAGTGGGCGATGCGCCACGCCACGACCATGAACAATGCCAACGCGCGCTCGATATTGTCGATGTGGGACAGCTGCATCGCCTCGACCTTGCACGCATTTTTCAACACATGGAAGAAGATCTCAATTTCCCAGCGCGCGCGGTACCAGTCGATCAACTCGATCACCTCGTCGCTGGTGGTGGCCGAGCGGTTGGTGAGCAAACGCCATTCGATCGGCTCGACGCCGGCAGGCGCGCCAATTTCGCGCGCGATCAAGCAGGTCGCCGCGATCTTGGCGCCGTGCCGCGCCGGCAGTTCCACCCGTTTGGTCCACAGTTGCTGGCGCACCTTGCGCCCCTTCTGTTTGTCGCGCGCGCCGATGGTGAAGCTGATTTCCCCCACCGGCGCGCCATCGAGCGTGTGCGCCCACAATTTCTCGCCGTCCGGCAAAGCCCTGTCGGTCTTCGCGCGGACCAGCCAATCAGCCGGCGTGCCGCAGTCCTGGGCGTACTTCATCAACTCGATCATGTCGGCCTCGCGGTCGGCCACGTACACCAGGCGCGTCGCCGGCATCTCGGCCGCCATCTCGGCTACCCGTCCGTACCCCTCGATCCAGCGGCCGCTCTCCTTGATCCCCGGCCGCACGCCGTCGGCGTCGATCTTCTCGCGTGCCCACATCCAGGCGTCGATGACGCCCAGCGGCAACCGCTCCGGCGTGACGGCATAGGTCGGATGCACGTACATGCCGCGCTGGGCTTCATAGCTGAGTGGCCCGAGGCCTTCGATCTGCTGTCCATTAAAATTGAGTTCGGTCGTGTCCTGCAAGCACAAGACGACTGGGTGTTCGCCCATGCGCTGCTGCGTCTGGGACCAGTGCGGCGCCATGATGTCACGCCACTCGACGGCCTCGTTTTCGAGAAACCGGTACGTGGCGATGGTTTCGCCCCAGCCGTTGCACGACTTGGGGATGCTGGCCGCCGGCCTATCCGAAAAGCGCTCCATGATCTTCCTTGCGCGCCTGTCGAGGCGGGCATCCCCAAGGTAAAGTTCAGCAAATTCCACGTCCGTCCAGTGCGTCGATTCAGTCATAATTGCTTGAGGCAAAAGACAAGAGTAAACCTGAAATTTCAAGGGTTTACAACACAATTCGCAAGTGCTTGAATGTTAACGGTTTTTCCCGGCACCGGTGTTGTCTGTCGGGCATTCTTGGCGGACTGGAGATGTGTATAAACCTATGC
>NZ_FOTW01000003.1 GCF_900114705.1 Rugamonas rubra | reverse complement strand
ACAGTCGATAAGTGTGAATGCTTGATGATGTGAACCATTGCTGATTCTGTGCATACTCTAGAAAGGAGGTGATCCAGCCGCACCTTCCGATACGGCTACCTTGTTACGACTTCACCCCAGTCACGAATCCTACCGTGGTAAGCGCCCTCCTTGCGGTTAAGCTACCTACTTCTGGTAAAACCCGCTCCCATGGTGTGACGGGCGGTGTGTACAAGACCCGGGAACGTATTCACCGCGACATGCTGATCCGCGATTACTAGCGATTCCAACTTCATGCAGTCGAGTTGCAGACTACAATCCGGACTACGATACACTTTCTGCGATTAGCTCCCCCTCGCGGGTTGGCGGCGCTCTGTATGTACCATTGTATGACGTGTGAAGCCCTACCCATAAGGGCCATGAGGACTTGACGTCATCCCCACCTTCCTCCGGTTTGTCACCGGCAGTCTCATTAGAGTGCCCTTTCGTAGCAACTAATGACAAGGGTTGCGCTCGTTGCGGGACTTAACCCAACATCTCACGACACGAGCTGACGACAGCCATGCAGCACCTGTGTACTGGTTCTCTTTCGAGCACTCCCTGATCTCTCAAGGATTCCAGCCATGTCAAGGGTAGGTAAGGTTTTTCGCGTTGCATCGAATTAATCCACATCATCCACCGCTTGTGCGGGTCCCCGTCAATTCCTTTGAGTTTTAATCTTGCGACCGTACTCCCCAGGCGGTCTACTTCACGCGTTAGCTGCGTTACCAAGTCAATTAAGACCCGACAACTAGTAGACATCGTTTAGGGCGTGGACTACCAGGGTATCTAATCCTGTTTGCTCCCCACGCTTTCGTGCATGAGCGTCAGTCTTGACCCAGGGGGCTGCCTTCGCCATCGGTGTTCCTCCACATATCTACGCATTTCACTGCTACACGTGGAATTCTACCCCCCTCTGCCAAACTCTAGCCTTGCAGTCTCCATCGCCATTCCCAGGTTGAGCCCGGGGATTTCACGACAGACTTACAAAACCGCCTGCGCACGCTTTACGCCCAGTAATTCCGATTAACGCTTGCACCCTACGTATTACCGCGGCTGCTGGCACGTAGTTAGCCGGTGCTTATTCTTCAGGTACCGTCATTAGCAGGCTGTATTAGAACCCACCGTTTCTTCCCTGACAAAAGAGCTTTACAACCCGAAGGCCTTCTTCACTCACGCGGCATTGCTGGATCAGGCTTTCGCCCATTGTCCAAAATTCCCCACTGCTGCCTCCCGTAGGAGTCTGGACCGTGTCTCAGTTCCAGTGTGGCTGGTCGTCCTCTCAGACCAGCTACTGATCGATGCCTTGGTAGGCCTTTACCCCACCAACTAGCTAATCAGATATCGGCCGCTCCAGGAGCATGAGGTCTTGCGATCCCCCACTTTCATCCTTAGATCGTATGCGGTATTAGCGTAACTTTCGCTACGTTATCCCCCACTCCAGGGTACGTTCCGATATATTACTCACCCGTTCGCCACTCGCCGCCAGGTTGCCCCGCGCTGCCGTTCGACTTGCATGTGTAAGGCATGCCGCCAGCGTTCAATCTGAGCCAGGATCAAACTCTTCAGTTTAATCTCTGTTACTTTGACACTTTCGTGTCACCCTTATTGCTAAGGGGTCGCTCACTCAAAATACTGACAGGCCACTTCTTGCG
>NZ_FOTW01000012.1 GCF_900114705.1 Rugamonas rubra | reverse complement strand
GGTACGTGGCGATGGTTTCGCCCCAGCCGTTGCACGACTTGGGGATGCTGGCCGCCGGCCTATCCGAAAAGCGCTCCATGATCTTCCTTGCGCGCCTGTCGAGGCGGGCATCCCCAAGGTAAAGTTCAGCAAATTCCACGTCCGTCCAGTGCGTCGATTCAGTCATAATTGCTTGAGGCAAAAGACAAGAGTAAACCTGAAATTTCAAGGGTTTACAACACAATTCGCAAGTGCTTGAATGTTAACGGTTTTTCCCGGCACCGGTGTTGTCTGTCGGGCATTCTTGGCGGACTGGAGATGTGTATAAACCTATGCAGTAGACCACGTCCTGACCAGTACCGTACTTATCCTGCATATTTCGCCCTAATTGACTCCAAGGTACTTAGCCCCACATCTGAATTTGGGGTCAACCCCTCCAATTTGAGGCTTGCGCGATAATTTTGCTCTTTCATCTTGAGAAAAATATGCCGCTTTAAATCCTCGACCAATTTAGCTTGAGAATCAATTCCCTTTTTCAACTCTGCTGCGCGATCAATTTCTTTCTGGAAGGCGCTAGCTTTTTCGACATACCGGTCGAACTGCTGCATCGAATCAAAGGTCTTTCGGAAAGCCTTGATTTTCTCAAATTCGACTTGATAGCTAGAAACATTTCCAAAATTAACTTTATACGCAAGTGCCTGCTTTAAATCTAGCTTGAAAGACTCAAAATGGCTCAGTCGGCGCTTCCAATCAAGTAAGACACCCCGAGAAGACTTATGGAAGTAAGTATTGTTGACTATGTCTTTCATCGAAAGCGCTTGCTTAGCTTGCTCAAGTGAGCTCAAGTGCTCCTTACATCTCTGAAATTGATTAGCCTTTTCAACTGCATACTTGAACTCGTTAACCTTTCGAAGTTCATCTTGCAGCTCAACGGATTTTTTTACTTTTCGATGAATATCTAGGAAACTATCGATGTCCGTTTTAACGGAGAGTGATTTCTTAGTTTGCTCCAACAGGTCAAAATCTCGCTTTATAGCAAGCATAGCCTTTGCCTGATCAATTTCACGAAGCAATGCTAATGCATCGTTATTCAGACGCAACGTAGCCACTGCTTGCAAAGCATGGACTTTTCGCTTCGACGCCTGCGCTATGGGCAAAGTGGGAGCACTGGTCAAAGTTTTAGACCTCGCTCGAGCGACGCTAGATAATCGTTTAATCAGCTTACGCGCACTGCTCCTCGGCTGCCCTGAGGGATCGCTAGAGTTTTTTTCCGTCAGAATTTCGACTAGAAGTGTCTTCTTTCGGCGCTTCACACTTTGCGGTTTCCCCTTCTTTAGAGAACTATACATATTTCCTCGCAAATCTTTCAATCCGGCATGAACTCCATCACAACATTTCAGTAAACTGAGTAGCCAAGGTCATTGTACGTCATTCGCCATCATAGAAAATACTGGGCCTTGTCGAGAAGGCGGCTCCCTTCGAAACCCATCGGGGCACGAACTCAATACGATAAACTGGCTCGCCGCATGCCAACTGCGGCGTCACGCCAAGAACGCTAAGCCAGCGCGGCGATCAGCGCGGCATCGGCCACCGGCACGGGGCGGATGCGGATCAGGTTGCGGTACAACGGCGGCAGGCCGGCGCACAGCCGCTCCAGCTCGTCCTGCGGCATGCCGGCGCGGACATACTGGAACTGCGCCGGATTGCGCTCCGGTAGCGGCCCCTCCATCGTCGAGCCGTAGGCGCCCAGGTTCATGAAGCTGAGCGCGCTGCGGTCCGGGCCGCGCGCGAAGACGAAGGTGCCGTCCTTCGGGTGGCCGAGGTAGGCGCGCAGCTCCTGCTGGCCGGCGGCGTCGGCCGCCGCCATCAACTGGTAGCGCAGCTGCGCATAGGCGCGCGTGGTTTCCATGAAGGCGCTGCGGATGCCGGACTGGTCGAGCCGGCCCGGCATGCACAGCAGCAGGTTGCCGAAGGAGTCGAGCAGCGCGACGGCGTCGCCGTCGCCGCCGGCGGCGCGGTCGCGCGCCATCGCCTCGCGCAGGAAGGGCGCCAGGTCGGCGTCCGGCTGCTGCGGCGTGCAGCGGTAGCTCAAGGCCTGCGGGTACACCTGGCGCAGCGCGCGCACGATGGCGTGGTCGGCCGGCAGGCTGGCCGGGCACTTCAGCTGGGCCTTCGGCAGGTCGCCGCCGAACAGGGCCATCACCTGCTCGGCGGTGGCCTCGAACACCAGCGAGCACAGGGCCTGGGTCGGCTCGGATATCGTTTTGCCGATGAAGAAGGACTTCGGCGCCGCGCCGGCGCTGCGCCGCGCGTACAGCGAGGAGCCCAGCACGGCGGGATAGCTGAAGCTGGCCTGCGCCTGCGCGGCCAGCGGCGCGGGCAGCGCGTCGAAGCCGGCGCCGCCGTCGTGGTTGATGCCGGCCTTGACGTCGGGCGCGGCCACCACCACGTTGAAGCCGGCCGCCAAAATGGCGCCGGCGCACATGCAGCAGGGGTCGAGCGAGGTGACGATGGTGCAGTCCTGCGGCGCCGGCAGCGCCCTGCCCTTGGCCCGTTCGGCGTAGTACCAGTCGATCAACTGGCGCTCGCCGTGGGCGGTGGGGTCGAAGATCAGGCCCTGCTTGACGACGTTGTTGTGCAGCGAGTGCAGCACGGTGCCGTGCTGGTCGAGCAGCACGCCGCCGACGCCGAAGGTGCCCTGGGTCTTGGCGGCGATGGCCTCGGCCGCAGCGATGGCGACGGCGGCCTGCACGTCGATGGTTTTTTTGAAGGCCAAGGGCTTACTTCTTTTTCAGGTCGGCGCCGCCGAAGGCGTTCGGCAACTGGGCGCTGGCGGTGGTTTCGACAATGTCGCCCTTCAGGTTGCTCAGCACGACGGGCAGCTCGTTGCCGCCCAGTTCCAGGATCACCTGGCGGCAGGCGCCGCACGGCGCGATGGGGCCGTCGGTGTCGCCGATCACGGCCAGCTTGTCGAAGTCGCCCGGCTGGTAGCCGTGGGCGAAGGCGCTGAAGAAGGCGGTGCGCTCGGCGCAGTTGCACAGGCCGTAGGAGGCGTTCTCGACGTTGCAGCCGTGGAAGATGCGGCCGTCGTTGCACAGCAGCGCGGCGCCGACCTTGAAGTTGGAGTATGGGGTGTAGGCCTTCAGGCGCGCGGCGGCGGCTTCGGCGATCAGTTGGTCGTTGTTCATGTTTGTTCCATGTTGTACGTTGGGGCGGTCAGCGCCGGCTCGCAGGTGAGGCCGAGAAAACCCAGGGACGTCAATCTAGGGTCAGACCCTAGGGTCTGACCCTGGCTTTGTGCCGTTGGGTGGTTCGGGCCTTACCGGCGCCTTGGCTTAGGGACGGATCGCGCGGTAGACCACCGGGTTGGCGGTCGGCGCGCTGTCGCTGATGTGGTAGGCGGCCTGGATCTCTGCGATGGCCTGCTGGGCCGCCGCTTCGCTGCGGGCGTGCACCAGCGCCAGCGGCTGGCCGGCTTCGATCTTGTCACCCAGCCCCGCCAGCTCGGTCAGGCCGACGGCGAAGTCGATGGCGTCGCTAGGACGGCGGCGGCCGCCGCCCAGGCTGACCACGGCCAGGCCGATGCCACGGCAGTCGGTGCTGGCGGCGTAGCCGGCCTTGAGCGCCGGCACCGGCAGCACAATCGGCGCCTTTTCCAAGTACAGGTCCGGCTGTTCGATCAGGTCGGCCGGGCCGCCCAGCGCCGCGACCATGCGCGAGAAGCGCTCGGCCGCCGCACCGCTGTCCAACGCCGCCTGCAGCTTGGCGCGCGCCGCCACTTCGGTGTCGGCCAGTTTACCCAGCACCAGCATCTCGGCGCACAGCGCCATGGTCACTTCGTGCAGGCGGGCCGGACGCGAGCGGCCGGTCAGGTAGTCCATCGCGCCACGTACTTCCAGCGCGTTGCCGGCGTACGGCGCCAGCGATTCGTTCATGTCGGTCAGCAGGGCCGAGGTGTGCATGCCGGCGCCGTTGCCGACGGCGACGATGCTCTCGGCCAGCTCGACCGATTTGTCGTAGGTCGGCATGAAGGCGCCGCTGCCCACCTTGACGTCCATGACCAGCGCGTCCAGGCCGGCCGACAGCTTCTTCGACAGGATGGAGCCGGTGATCATGGCCACCGATTCGACCGTGGCGGTGACGTCGCGGATGCTGTAGAAGCGCTTGTCGGACGGCGCCAGCGAGGCGGTCTGGCCGATGATGGCCACGCCGACTTCCTGCACCACCTTGCGGAACAACTCGTTGTCCGGCACGGTGCAGTAGCCGGGGATGGCGTCGAACTTGTCGAGCGTGCCGCCGGTGTGGCCCAGGCCTCGGCCGGAGATCATCGGCACGAAGCCGCCGCAGGCGGCGATCATCGGGCCGAGCAGCAGCGAGACGACGTCGCCGACGCCGCCGGTGGAGTGCTTGTCGACCACCGGGCCGGGCAGGTTCAGGCCGCGCCAGTCGAGCACCTGGCCGGAGTCGCGCATGGCCAGGGTGAAGGCGACGCGCTCGTCCATGGTCATGTCGTTGAAGAAGACGGCCATCGCCAGCGCGGCGATCTGGCCTTCGCTGACGCTGCCGTCGGTGATGCCACGGACGAAGAACTGGATCTCTTCGGCGCTCATGGCGCCGCCGTCACGCTTCTTGCGAATGATCTCTTGGGGTAGAAACATGCGAATCTCCGCTTAAGTATTTGAAGTGATGCGGGCCAAATCTCCTTTAGCTAAAGGAGATTCGGCCCTGATGGTGTTCTGTATTGCCGGTGTACTGGATTAACCCAGCGGCGGCGAACCAGGGTCAGACCCTAGGGTCTGACCCTAGATTTACGCCACCATTAGACGCCGTAGGGAATCCAAACGTTCTTGACTTGCGAGGCGTGCGCCAGCACGGCGCGGCCGCCGCTTTGCGCCGTACTATACCAGTCGCGTCCTTTGGCGCCGCCCACCCAGGTGCGCTTCAAGGTGGTCGCCGACAGGCGCTCGACTTCGGCGCAACCTTCGGCCGAACCGTCGTGGCGCCAGACGGCGTCGATGTCGGCGTGGGTCGCCAGGGTGCGCGCCAATTCGTCGGCGCTGCCGGTGACGATGTTGACCACGCCACCCGGCAAGTCCGAGGTATCGAACACCTGGTACAGGTCGATGGCCGACAACGGATGCGCTTCCGACGGCACGACGATCACGCGGTTGCCCAGCGCGATGGCCGGCGCCACCAGCGAGATGAAGCCGAGCAGCGGCGCCTCGTTCGGGCAGACGATGCCGATCACGCCGATCGGCTCGTTCAAGGCCACGGTCACGCCGTGCATAGGCGGCTGGTGCGCCAGGCCGTCGTACTTGTCGGCCCAGGCGGCATAGTAGAACAGGCGTTCGATCGAGGCCTGCACTTCCTTGTCGGCGTTCTTGTTGCCGGTCATGGCGCTGATGCGGGCGGCGAACTCCTCGGCGCGCACGGCCAGGTTTTCGGCGATGTAGTACAGCACCTGGGCGCGGTTGTGCGCCGTCGCCTTGCTCCAGCCGCCGGCCTTGTGGGCCGCTTCGACGGCGTTGCGGATGTCCTTGCGGCTGCCCTCGGCGATGTCGGCCAGGAAGGCGCCGCCGGCGCCGTGGATGGCGCGGCTGTAAGCGCCGTCCGGGCGGGCCTGCTTGCCGCCGATGTACAGCTTGGCGGTGCGGTCGACGGCGAACGGGCTGTCGTTGCCGGCGGCCGCTGCGGCCTTCACTTTGCCTTTGACTTCCAGCAGCGGCGCGGCCGGACGTGCATCTTCGGACAGCGCGGTCAGGTATTCGTACATGCCTTCGCGGCCGCCCTCGCGGCCGTAGCCGGATTCGCGGTAGCCGCCGAAGCCGCAGGCTGCGTCGAACTGGTTGGCGGTGTTGATCCACACCACGCCGGCCTTGATCTGCGGCGCCACGTCCATCGCCAGGCTGATGTTCTCGCTCCAGACGCAGGCGGCCAGGCCGTAGACGGTGTTGTTGGCCAGCTGGACCGCCTCGGGCGGGGTGCGGAAGCTCATCGCCACCAGCACCGGGCCGAAGATCTCGGCCTGCGACACGGCGGCCGAGGTGGAGGCGCCGGTGATCAGCGTCGGCGGATACCACGAGCCGTTGGCCGGGATATCGCAAGCCGGTTGGTACACCGTGCAGCCTTCGGCGCGGGCCGAGTCGACCAGCGCGGCGATGCGCTGCTGCTGCACCGGGTCGACCAGGGCGCCGATGTCGATCGACTTGTCGAGCGGCGAGCCGAGGGTCAGCTTGTCCATGCGGGTGCGCAGCTTGGCGAGGAAGCGGTCTTGCACCGATTCCTGCACCAGCAGGCGCGAGCCGGCGCAGCAGACCTGGCCCTGGTTGAACCAGATCGAGTCGACCAGACCTTCGACGGCGGCGTCCAGGTCGGCGTCGTCGAAGACGATGAAGGGCGACTTGCCGCCCAGTTCCAGCGACAGCTTCTTGCCGCTGCCGGCGGTGGCGGTGCGGATCAAACGACCCACTTCGGTCGAGCCGGTGAAGGCCAGCTTGTCGATGCCGGCGTGGTTGACGATGGCTTCGCCAACGCGGCCGTCGCCGGTGACGATGTTGACGACGCCGGCCGGCACGCCGGCTTGTACGCAGATTTCGGCGAACAGCATGGCGGTCAGCGAGGTGAACTCGGCGGGCTTGAACACCACCGTGTTACCGGCCGCCAGGGCCGGGGCGATTTTCCAGGACAGCATCAGCAGCGGGAAGTTCCACGGCACGATCTGCCCCACCACGCCGACGGCGCGGTAGTCGGCGAACTCCTCGGCCTGCAGCTGCGCCCAGCCGGCGTGGTAGTAGAAGTGGCGCGCGGCCAGCGGCATGTCGATGTCGCGGGTCTCGCGGATGGTCTTGCCGTTGTCCAGCGTCTCGAGCACGGCGAACAGGCGCGAGTGCTTTTGCAGCAGGCGGGCCAGCGCGTACAGCACCTTGGCGCGGCCGTGGCCGCCCAGCGCCTGCCAGCCCGGCTGGGCGCGGCGCGCCGCCTCGACGGCGCGGTCGACGTCGGCGTCGGTGGCCTGGGTCAGGTCGGCCAGCTTGCTGGCGTCGGCCGGGTTGGTGCTGGCGAACAGCTCGCCCGGCGCGCTGAAGGCGTTGTCGATGAACAGGCCGAAGCTGCGACCATGCTGGTCCAGCCACGCTTGCGCTTCTTTTTGGCTTTCTGGTGCCGGGCCGTAGTCCATAGTGGTGAGAATCTCGTTAATTGTTGGCATGACGAATCCGATAATGTGGTGCGTGAGTGGCGATCAAGGATGGGCGTGACGGTGCGCGGCCGAGTAGTGGCCGGTGACGTAGTGCTCCAGCTGGCGCTCGATGTCGGTCAGCAGGCTGGAGGCGCCGATGCGGAACAGGTGCGGCTCCAGCCACTCGTTGCCCAGCTCCTCCTTCATCAGGCTCAGATACTGCAGCGCGGCCTTGGCCGTGCTGACGCCGCCGGCCGGCTTGTAGCCGATCTTGAAGCCGGTTTGCTCGTGGTACTCGCGGATCGCCCGCACCATCGTCAGCGACACGGGGATGGTCGCGTTGACCGGCTCCTTGCCGGTCGAGGTCTTGATGAAATCGGCGCCGGCCATCATGCAGACCCACGAGGCCTTGGCCACGTTCTCCAGCGTGACCAACTCGCCGGTGGCGAGGATGGCCTTGACGTGGGCGTCGCCGCAGGCCTGGCGGTAGGCGCGCATTTCGTCGTACAGCGCTTGCCAGTTACCGGTCAAGACGTGCTGGCGGGTGATGACGATGTCGATCTCGGCGGCGCCGGCGGCGACCGACAGTTCGATCTCGCGCACCTTGGTTTCCATGCTGGTCAGGCCGGCCGGGAAGCCGGTCGAGACGGCGGCGATCGGCAGGCGGCCCTGCAGCACCTTGCCGGCGTGCTGGATCATCTCGTGGTAGACGCAGACGGCGCCGGTGCTCAGGTTCAGCTCCTGGATGCCCAGTGCCTCGACCAGGTCGGCGCGCAGCGGCCGCATGGCCTTCATGCACAGGCGCTCGACGCGGCCCGGCGTGTCGTCGCCGGACAGGGTGGTCAGGTCGATCAGGCCGATGGCCTTGACCAGCCAGGCCGCCTGGTACTCCTTCTTGACCGAGCGGCGGTTCGCCAGGCTGGCGGCGCGACGGTCGGCGGCGGCTTTGTTGACGTGAATGTGGTTGATCCAGCCCAGGTCGAGGGCGACCGCTTCGTTGCGCTTGAAGTCGGGGGAAATGGTCATAACAGATTGCTTCCGTTCGAGAGTGGTTTGACGCCGAGGTGATGGGCCAGGGTCTGGCCGATATCGGAGAAGGTTTCCGAGATGCCCAGCGCGCGCGGCTGCACGCCGGGGCCGAAGAAGATCATCGGGATGTGTTCGCGGGTGTGGTCGGAGCCGGCCCAGGTCGGGTCGCAGCCGTGGTCGGCGGTGACCACCACCAGGTCGCCCTCGCGCAGCTTGGCGATGAACTCGGGCAGGCGCGCGTCCATCTCCTGCAGCGCGTTGGCGTAGCCGGTGACGTCGCGGCGGTGGCCGAAGGCCTGGTCGAAGTCGACGAAGTTGACGAAGGTGAGCGAGCCGTCGCCGGCCTCGTCGCTGACCTTCAGCAGGGCCTCGAACAGGGCCATGTTGTCGACGCCCTTGACCACGCGCGAGATGCCGTGGCCGGCGAAGATGTCGCTGATCTTGCCCAGGCCGATGACTTCGCCGCCGGCGTTCTTGACGTGGTCGAGCAGGGTCGGCGCCGGCGGCGCGACGGCGTAGTCGTGGCGGTTGCTGGTGCGGGTGTATTTGCCGTTGCTGCCGACGAAGGGCCGGGCGATGACGCGGCCGATGTTGTAGGGCTCGACCAGCTTGAAGGCCATCTCGCACACCTCGTACAGGCGCTCGAGGCCGAACGATTCCTCGTGGGCGGCGATCTGCATCACCGAGTCGCCCGAGGTGTAGATGATCAGCTTGCCGCTGGCGACGTGCTCGTCGCCGTGCTTGTTGATGATGTCGGTGCCGGAGGCGTGGCAGTCGCCGAGGAAGCCGGGCACGCCGGACAACTCCTGCAGGCGCGCGGTCAGCTCGGCCGGGAAGGACGGCGTGGTGCGCGGGAAGTAGCCCCAGTCGAATTCCACCGGCACGCCGGCGATCTCCCAGTGGCCACTCTGCGTGTCCTTGCCGGTGGAGCGCTCGCGCGCCGCGCCGTAGGCCGCGGCGAAGCCGTCGCGCTGGGCGAAGCCGTCGGCCCACTGGCCGCTGGCGGCGTGGGCGGCGGCGCCCAGGCCGAGGTTTTCCAGCGTCGGCAGGGTCAGCGGCGTGCCGTTCTTGGCGGCCCAGCTGGCGATGTGGCCGAAGGTGTTGGCGCCGGTGTCGTTGTACTTGGCGGCGTCCGGCGTGGCGCCCAGGCCGAAGGAATCCAGCAGGAGGATGAATGCACGTTTCATGATATACCCGGATCAGACTCGGTTGAAAAAGGTGTTCTGTAGTGTAGGCGCTGGCGGCCGGCTTGCAAGCCGGGAGGCTGCGGCGCCCCAAATGACAGCGGGGCGGACCAGCCGCCCCGTTAGTGTCCTGAATTGCAGATTCGTTGAATAAATATGACGAGAATCGGCCTGATACTGCGTCACAAATGCGCGCAAGGCCCCGGCCTTGCTGTGCTTTGTTCCTTGTCTCAGGCCGATTTCGCCATATTTATGGCTCAACGAACTAGCAATTCAGGACACTAAGGGATTACGCTTGCGGCGTTTTGGCCACGGTGGCCAGGTAGGCCAGAATCAGTTCGATCAGCGACTTGGCGCCGATGGCGGCGTACTTCAGCGTCTGCTCGTGCGACAGCGGGAACGGCGACAGGCCCTCGGCCAGGTTGGTGATGACGGAGACGCCGACCACCTTCAGGCCGCAATGGCGGGCCGACACCACTTCCGGCACCACCGACATGCCGACCACGTCGGCGCCGAGGCGGCCGAAGGCGCGGATCTCGGCCGGGGTTTCGAAGTTCGGGCCGGCGTAGGCGATGTAGACGCCCTCGTGCAGGGTGATGCCCTTGGCGGCGGCGGTGTCCTTGAGCAGGTTGCGCAGGTCGGCGTCGTAGGCGTTGGCCATGCTGAAGAAGCGCGGGCCGAAGCGTTCGTCGTTCGGGCCCATCATCGGCGTGCCGGGCAGGAAGTTGATGTGGTCGGTCAGCGCCACCAGGCTGCCGGCGTCCACTTCGGGACGCAGCGAACCGGCCGCGTTGGTGACGAACAGCATTTCGCAGCCCAGCAGTTTCAAGGTGCGCACGGCGGAGGTCATCACGCCCAGGCCGTAGCCCTCGTAGACGTGGCCACGGCCCTTCATGCAGACCACCGACACGCCCGACAGGGTGCCGATCACCAGTTCGCCGGCGTGGCCGTGCACGGTGCTGATCGGAAAGCCCGGCAGCTCGTCGAAGCTGATGGTGACGGCGTCGCTCATCTGCTCGGCCAGCACGCCCAAACCGGAGCCGAGGATCATCGCGATGCGCGGTTTGAAGTCGGCGGGGATGCGGGCACGGATGATGGCGGCGGCTTGGAATGGGGAATTGTTAGACATGGTTATCCTCTTGTTAGATGTGTTCGTGTGTGTCGAGTGTGTCGAGTGTGTCGAGTGTGTTACCGCGGTGCCATGCCGAGTCCGGCGCGTGGCCAAATCGAGGGTCAGACCCTGAGGGTCTGACCCTGGCGCCGCGCCGTTTGGCGGACTCGGCGCCCGGCGCTTTGAAATAGGCTGCTGCTACTACCTGAGTCGAGCTTGCTAGTGTCTGGACGCCACTATGCATCATCGTCTATATGTATGGCAAATACCATTTTTCTTCCGCATTTATACAAAAAGCATATAAATATCCCCTATTATAAAACAGGCCCGACCTGACCGCCGCGCCGCGCCCCCGCTGGCCCGCAGCGGCAAGCGTTTGACAGGGTAAAGACAAATGTTTACCATGAAAGACAAATGTTTAACCAGGCCGACCCAGTGACCGACACCTCCAAAAAAGAACAGCTATACCAGCTGATCCGCACCAACCCCTTCATCTCGCAGCAGGATCTGGCGGTCGAGTTGCGCCTGTCGCGCTCGGCCGTGGCCGGCCACATCGCCAGCCTGATCCGCGAGCGCCGCCTGCTCGGCCGCGCTTACGTGCTGCCCGACAAGCGCCCGGTGATGTGCCTGGGCGCGGCCAACCTGGACCGCAAGCTGCGCACCTTGGCGCCGCTGCGCATGGGCACCTCCAACCCGGCCAGCGCCGAGGAGGTGTTCGGCGGCGTGGCGCGCAACATCGCCGAGAACCTGGCGCGGCTGGGTATTCCGGCCGCCCTGCTCACCGCGCTGGGCGACGACGCCGCCGGCCGCGCCCTGCAGGAGCACGCCGAGCGGGCCGGCATCGACACGCGCGGCAGCCTGAAGCTGCTCGACGCCGCCACCGGCACCTACACCGCCGTGCTCGACGACCACGGCGAGATGACGCTGGCGCTGGCCGACATGGCGCTGTACGACCGCATCACCCCCGAGTTCCTGGCCGGCCGCCTGCCGCAGCGCTCGGCCGCCGCGCTCACCGTGGCCGACCTGAACCTGCCGCTGGCCAGCGTCGCCATGCTGCTGGCCGACGCGCTGCGCGAGGCGGTGCCGCTGATTATCGTCGCCGTCTCGCAGCCGAAGATGGCGCGCCTGCCGGCCGACCTGCGCGGCCTGCGCCTGCTGATCCTCAACCGGGGCGAGCTGGAGACCCGGGTCGGCCGCGCCCTGCCCGGCGAGGCCGAGGTGGCCGCCGCCTGCGCCGAGGTGCGCGCCCAGGGCGCGCAGGACGTCGTCGTCACCTGCGGCGGCGCCGGCGTGTTCCACACCAAGGGCGCGGCGCTGGTCTGGCTGGCCGCCCACCAGGTCGAGGTGGTCGACGTCACCGGCGCCGGCGACGCCTTCGCCGCCGCCGTCTGCTGGTCGCTGTACCAGGGCAGCGAGGATTTGACCTTGGCCTGCCGGCGCGGCCTGAAGGTCGCCGCCATGACCCTGGAAAGCCCCGACACCGTTTCGCCCCTGCTGGCCGCCGACGTGCTCGACGAGATCCACGACTTCGATCTGGACGCGCCGCTGTTCCCCCAACACGCACCACACAAGGACTGACCCCATGCACCAATTCCTCCTGTTCTCGGCCGAAGTGGCCGCCGCCCGCGCCGCCGGCAAGCCCATCGTCGCGCTCGAATCGACCATCATCTCGCACGGCATGCCCTACCCGCAGAACGTACAGATGGCGCGCGAGGTCGAGCAGATCATCCGCGACGGCGGCGCCGTGCCGGCCACCATCGCCATCATCGGCGGCAAGATCTGCGTCGGCCTGTCGGCCGAGCAGCTCGAACTGCTGGGCACCGCGCCGGACGCGCTGAAGGTGTCGCGCCGCGACCTGCCCTATGCGCTGGCGCAGAACAAGCTGGGCGCCACCACCGTGGCGGCGACCATGATCTGCGCCGAGCTGGCCGGCATCCAGGTATTCGTCACCGGCGGCATCGGCGGCGTGCACCGGGGCGCCGAGACCAGCTTCGACATCTCGGCCGACCTGCAGGAGCTGGCACAGACCTCGGTGGCGGTGGTCTGCGCCGGCGTCAAGTCCATCCTCGACATCGGCCTGACCTTGGAGTATCTGGAGACGCACGGCGTGCCGGTGCTCAGCGTGGGCCAGCGCGGCTTCCCCGCCTTCTTCACGCGCGAGAGCGGCTTCAACGCCGACTTCCAGATCGACGGCGCGGCCGAGCAGGCCGCCTTCATCCACACCAAGTGGCAGCTCGGCCTGAAGGGCGGCGTGGTGGTCAGCAACCCGGTGCCGGCGGCGGCGGCCATGCCGAAGGAGGAGATCGACCGCATCACCGAGCAGGCGCTGGCCGAGGCCGACGCCGGCGGCGTGACGGGCAAGGCGGTGACGCCCTTCCTGCTCGGCCGCATCAAGCAGCTCACCGACGGCCGCAGCCTGGCCACCAACATCGCGCTGGTGATGCACAACGCGGCGGTGGGCGCGGCGCTGGCGCGCGCCATGCTGGCGCACGCGCCGCGCTAGGCGGCGCGGCACACACTGCAGGATTGAGCTAGATTCAGATTCGCGCCGTACTTTTTGAAGAGTCACCGCACGCCATGTCCATCGATTTGAAACAGTTAAGGTACTTCCTCGCCGTCGCAGAGGAAAAGAGCTTCAGCCGGGCGGCCGAGCGGCTGCACATCTCGCAGCCACCGCTGAGCCAGCAGATCATGAAGCTCGAAAGCGAGCTGGGGGTCAAGCTGTTCGCCCGCACCACGCGCACCTTCGAGCTGACGGTGGCCGGGCGGGCGCTGATGAACGAGGCGGCCGAGCTGCTCGGCAAGATGCGCATGACCATCGACACCATCCGCCAGATCGACCGCGGCGAGGTGGGCCGGCTGCGCGTGGGCATCGTCGGCTCGGCCATGTGGGGGCCGATCCCCAGCCTGCTCGAGGAGTTCCAAAGCAAATTCCCGCGCGTGACCTGGACGCTGCACGAGTTCGGCCCGACGGTGCAGTACGACGCGCTGCGCGCCAAGCAGATCGACGTCGGCTTCTGGCGCGAGCCGCGCCTCGACGACGACGACCTGAAACACGACAACCTGCGCCAGGAGCTGTGCTTCCGCGAGAACGTCTGCGTCGCCATCAACGAGCACCATCCGCTGGCCAAGCAGGACGCCATCGAGCTGATGGACATCGCCGAGGAGCCGATGCTGACGCTGGCGCTGGACAAGTCGGCCTTCCCGCGCTACCTGATCCAGTGCTGCGTCAAGGCCGGCTTCCAGCCGACCATCTTCCAGGAGGCGAGCGAGCCGCAGACGCTGCTGGCGATGGTCGGCGCGGCGCTCGGCGTGGCGCTGCTGCCCGAGACCACCAGCCGCATCGGCTGGCCCGGCGTGGTGTTCCTGCCGATCCGCACCAACCCGCCCTCGGCCAATTTGTACATCACCTACACCACGCTGGACGACGCGCCGGTGGTGCGCGCCTTCCTCAACATCCTCAACCCGCCGGCGCGGGCCGACTAGGCGCCGACATCAGCGGAAAGACGGCCGCTGGAGAGCCAGGGTCAGACCCTAGGGTCTGACCCTCGCTTTACGCCGCTGGCCTTTCTGGGCTTAACGGCCTTGACCTCAGTGGGTCACGCCGCCGGCCTCGCGCACATCGCTCTTGACCAGCAGCGCCGTGTGCACGGCGATGCGCAGGCCGGCCACCATGTCGGCCAGCGCCATGCTGGGCGCGCCGGGATGGGCCGCCGCCTGCTGCGGCAGGTAGGGTATGTGGATGAAGCCGGCGCGGATCGCCGTGCCGAAGTCGGCCGAGTCGTGCATCAGGCCGTAGAACACGTGGTTGCAAACGAAGGTGCCGGCACTCTGCGACACCGAGGCCGGCAGGCCGGCGTCGCGCAGCGCGTGGACGATGGCCTTGATCGGCAGCGTGGCGAAATACGCCGCCGGGCCGCCCGGCACCACCGGCTGGTCGATCAGCTGGCGCTGGTTGTTGTCGGCGATGGGCGCGTCGTCGACGTTGATGGCGATGCGCTCGACCGACAAATCGCTGCGGCCGCCGGCCTGGCCAACGGCGATCACCACGCTCGGTTGCAGCTCCTCGATCAAGTTCTTCATCGCCAGCTTGGCCACGCCGAACAGGCAGGGCAGTTGGCGCACCACCACGCGGAAGCCGGCCTCGCTCCAGCCCTCCAGCGCGCGCACCGCCTCCCACGAGGGGTTGATGCTCTCCTGGTTGAAGGGTTCGAACCCGGTCAACAATACGATCTTCTTCATCGGTGCCACTCCATCTACCGCAGCGTCGCCGCTACATGAAAAAATACAGCAAGGCCACGTTGGCCGCCAACAGCGCCAGCGCCGTCGGGATCTGCGCCTTGATCACAGCGTTCTTGTCCGTCAAATCGAGCAGCGCCGTCGGCACCACGTTGAACAGCGCCGCCATCGGCGTCATCAGGGTGCCGCAGTAGGCGCTGAACATGCCGATCGCCGCCATCGGCGCCGGATTGGCATGGTAGACCCCGACCAGCACCGGAATACCGACGCCGGCCGCCATCACCGGGAAGGCGGCGAAGCCGTTGCCCATGACGATGGTAAACAGCGCCATGCCGCAGCAATATACCAGCACCGCCGCCAGCCGCGTGTCCATGGCGATGTAGGTGGTGCTGACGTGGGCCACCGCCTTGCCGACGCCGGCCTCGGAGAACAGCAGGCCGAGCACCGCCAGCATGTGCGGCAGCACCACCGCCCAGCCCATCGCGTCGACCAGGCGGCGCGACTCGCGCATCGCCTGCAGCGGCGTGGCGCGGGTCAGCCAGCAGGCCAGCGCCACCGCCAGCAAGGAGCCGCAGCCCAGGCTGGCCAGGGTCAGGTTTTTCGGGTCGAGCAGGAACAGGCCGTCGATCTTGACGTCCTTGAACAGCGTCGAGCCGAGCACCGTCACCAGCGGGATGGTCAGCGCCGGCAGCAGCAGCTTGTGGCCCAGGCCAGCCGCGCTGGCCTGGCGCTGCGCCTCGTTGCGCGTGCCGTAGCGGCCCAGGCGCACGCCGCCGCAGGCGGCGATCAGGCCCATCAACAGCATCATGGCACCGGCCAGCGCCGGCGGCAGGTGCTCGCCGGCCAGGTAGACCACTGCGTACAACCACCAGAACACGGCGGTGCTGCGGCGGCGCGGATTGGCGTCGTCGCGCCAGGCCATCAGGCCGATCAGGGCCAGCATGGCGCCCAGCACCACATAGAAGAAGTCGAGGCTGAAGATCATGCCGCGCCACCCTCGGCGCCGGGCCGGTCCGGCGCGGCGGCTGCGGCGTCCTGCCCGGCCGCCTCGCGGGCGATCTGGCCGTCCAAGCGGTGCAGGCGCCAGCCGTGGATCAGGAAGGCGCAGACGGCGGTGGGAATGCCCCACATGGCGATGTGCAGCGGGTCGACCTCCAGCCCCTCGCCGCGCAGGATGGTCTGCATCAGCACGATGGCGCCGAAGGCGACGAAGACGTCCTCGCCGAAGAACAGGCCGACGTTGTCGGTGGCGGCGGCCATGGCGCGGATGCGCTGGCGCAGCCGGTCGCTTAGGCCGGGGTGGCGCGCCACGGCGACGCCCTCGGCCATCGGCGCGATCAGCGGGCGCACCATCGAGGCCTGGCCGCCCAGGCTGGTCAGGCCGGCGGCGGCGCTCAGCTCGCGCAGCGCCAGGTAGACGATCAGCAGGCGGCCGCAGGTGGCGGCGGCGATGCGGGCGATCGAGCGCTGGGCGTGCTCCTTCAAGCCGTAGCGCTCGAGCAGGCCGATGGCGGCCAGCGGCAGCAGCAGGATCATCGGCAGGTTGCGCGTTTTGACGAAGGCGGTGCCCAGCGAGGCCAGGATGTGCTCGACCGGCATGGCGGCGGCCAGGCCGGTGACGGCGCAGGCGGCGATGACCACCAGCACCGGGCTGGCGCGCAGCGCGAAGCCGGCGACGATCACCGCCACGCCGAGCAGCGGCCACAGGTTGACTACTGTTTGCATCGTCGTCGTCCCCTTGTTTTTGGAATCGCTGCATCTTACCCGGGTTTGCGCTTGCGGCAACGCACAAAAAAGCCCGCGCGTCGGGCGACGCGCGGGCTTTTTTGTTTTACCGGCCGGCTTAGAAGCTGGTCTTGAACTGCACGCCCAAGGTGCGCGGCTCGTTGGTGATGGCCGCCAGGTTGTTGATGTCGATCGCGCCGACCGCCTGCACCTGGTCGGTGATGTTGCGGGCGAAGGCCGCCACCTCGTAGCGGTCCCACTTGTAGCCGACCCGCAGGCCGCCCTCGGTGAGCGACTTGGCCTTGTACTCCTTGGCCGCGTACAGGAACATATTGTAGCTGCTGCGGTAGGCCCAGTCGGTGAAGGCGAAGAACTCGCCGTCGCCCATGGCGGTGCTGTAGCGCAGGGTGAAGTTGCCCTGCCACTGGGGCGCGCGCGGCAGCGGGTTGCCGTCGACGCGCGAGGTGCCGGCCGACGGTCCGGCCGGGTTGGTCGGCGTGCACGGGCCGCCGCAGTAGCTGATGAACAGCTTGTCGTCCTTGATCTCGGTATGGTTGTAGCTGCCGCCGACGGTCAGCCGCAGCGAGTCCGACAGGTTGGCCTGGAAGTCCAGCTCGACGCCCTGGCCGACCACCTTGTCGGCGTTGATCAACTGGTTCTGGTTGATGCTGCCGCTGCCGGCGGTGAGCTGTTTGTCGGTGACGCGGTACTGGAACACGCTGGCCGACAGGCGGGCGCGCTTGTCGAACAGGTCCTGCTTGATGCCGGCTTCGGCCGACAGCACCTTCTCGGCGTTGGCCACGGTCGGCCGGTCGGTCAGGCCGTACAGGCGGCCCTGGATGGACGGCGCGCGGTAGCCGGTGGCGACGCGGCCGAACAGGTTGGTGTTCTTGTCCAGCTCGTAGGTGCCGGAGGCGTCCCAGCTCACGTTCGACGAGTCGCGGTTGACCTGGAACGGCCCGGCGGTGATGCCGTCGACGCGCTTGGCGGCGAACTCTTTCTTGTCGCTGGTGTAGCGCAGGCCGCCGCGCAGCTTGAGCTTGTCGCTGACGGTGTAGTTGAGCGAGCCGAAGGCGGCCCACGAGCGCGCCGTCTGGTTCTGCTGCGAGTAGGCGGCGTTTTGCGGATGGCCGGGGGCGAAGGTGTCGAAGGAGATGCTGTCGATCTGCATGTCCTCCTTGAAGTAGAACAGGCCGGCGATCCACTGCAGCGGCCCCTTGTAGTTCGATTCCACGCGCACTTCCTGGGTCAGCTGCTTGTGGTCGGGCAGCAGGTCGGCGGTGTCGAGGGCGAAGGGGATCACGCCCGGCCCCATCGGCAGCGCGTAGGCGGCGCCGTAGCCGCCGTCGACGTCGGCGCGGCTGTAGAAGTCGGCGCTCTCGTAGCCGCTGATCGAATGCACGGTCAGGCCGTCGAGGTCCCAGCGCAGGCGCAGGTTGGCGCCCTTGGTGCGCAGGTGCTGGGTGTTGGCGCCGTCGGTCGGATAGTCGTCGTAGTTGAAGCCGTCGACCAGGTCGCTGGTGCCCTTCTTGATCGTGTTGGCGCGGAACAGCGTGGCGTTGCCGTTCATGTTGCGGCCGTGCAGGTTGAGCAGCGCGCTGAAGTCCTTGCTCGGCTTGACCAGCAGTTGCAGGCGGGCGGCGTGGTCGTGGTAGCCCTCGAAGTCGCGGGCGATGGCGTTGGGCAGGCTGTTGTGGACGCGGTTGTCGCGGTTCTGCGATTGCAGCGACAGGCGCAGCGCGACGGTGTCGCTGAGCGGCAGGTTGTAGGCGCCCTCGGCGTTCTTGGCGCCGTAGTTGCCCAGGCCGAGCGTGGCGTAGCCCTCGGTCTTGAAGACCGGCTTGGCCGAGTCGAACTTGATCACGCCGGCCGGCGAGTTGCGGCCGAACAGCGTGCCCTGCGGTCCGCGCAGCACCTCGACCTGGTCCACGTCGAACACCGGGAAGCCCTTCAGCATCGGGCTTTCCTGCACGATGTCGTCGACCACCAGGCCGACCGGCTGCGAGGCGTTCAGGTCGAAGTCGGTGTTGCCCTGGCCGCGGATGTAGAAGCGCGGGAAGGAGCGGCCGTAGTCGGACTCGACGTTCAGGCTGGGCGAGCGGCCCGACAGGAAGCGGATGTCCTGGCCGCCCGAGGTCAGCACGTCGAGCTTGTCGCCCTTCAAGGTGGTGATGGCCATCGGCACGTCCTTGATGTTCTCGGCGCGCCGCTGGGCGGTGACGATGACCGTTTCCAGCTGGCCGGCCTGGCCCTTGGCGGCCGGCGCGGCGGCGGTGTCACTGTCGGCGGCAGCGTCGGCGGCCCAGGCGGCCGACTGCGGGAAGGCGGCGGCGACCGCCAGGGCGATCAGCGAACGGGCGGCGAAGCGGTGTGTCTGGTTCTTCATCATGGACCAACTCCCTCAGGGGTGTGCGTGGATTAAATTGGGTGCCGCCGTGCCGGGCGGGCCGCGTCGGACGACGGGCCGGCGCCGGGAGGGCCGGGAAGATGTCAAATTATCCACCAGGCAGTTTGCAAAAACTACGGCTTCGGAAATGCTAGCATGATAAAAATTGACAGGAAATTACTTCCTCCAGGTATTTATTCATATGTATTTCATATAAATAGGCAAATAAAAACGTATTTGTCGAACATATAAATCCTGTGCATAGTTGTCGGCATTGCGCGTCCGCCGGTCGACGGCAACGCCCGCAAGGGGCTGGTGGACATGCCCGCCGTCCGCCGGGGGAGCCGAACAGGCCATCGCGGCGGCGCGGGAACAGTGCCGCGACGGGCCGGCGGGGGCGGGCAAACAATGTGGTTTTTGGGTCAAACTGGCCAAAAAACCACACTCCGGCGCGGCGCGCGGCGGCGCCGGCGCTGTTGCGGTGGCACCACATCGGGCGCGGCGGACCAGGGCGCGACCAACACCAACTCTCGCTTGTTTTATTTTTGACAATAATCCGGCGGCCGGCGGCTTTTTCCCGCCGGCGGTTTTTTTGATGGTGGTTGAACAAGTTTTTGCGCAATAGGCATGCTCGCGGCGCCGCCTACCCCGAGGCAGCCCTCTAAAAATCAGCGTTTCGGCGCCCCGGCGGGGGCCGGATTAGATGTTTAGCCCAATAAAAATATACAATATCGAACTTCCAGGAGCCAATTCATGAAACTTACACAATTTAGTTTGACGATAGCAGCATTGTTCGTTGCTGCCCAAGCGTCCGCGGCTGACCCAAAAATGGGCATCGTGTATGACGCAGGCGGCAAGTTCGACAAGTCGTTCAACCAGTCCGCTTTTGAAGGCGCCACGCGCTTCCAGAAGGAAACCAACATCAAATTCATCGAGGTGCAAGCCTCCAGCGACACCCAAGCCGAGCAAGTGCTGCGCGGCCTGGCGCGCAAAAACCTCGACCTGATCGCCTCGATCGGCTTCGCCCAGACCCAAGCCGTGCAAAAGGTCGCCAAGGAGTTCCCCAAGGTGCGCTTCGTGCTGATCGACGGCGTGGCCCAGGGCGCGAACGTCAACTCGGTGACCTTCAAGGAAGAAGAAGGCTCCTACCTGGTCGGCGTGGCCGCCGCCATGGCGTCCAAGAGCAAGAAGCTCGGTTTCATCGGTGGCATCGACATTCCGCTGATCCGCACCTTCGCCTGCGGCTACACGCAGGGCGCCAAGGCCGTCTCGCCCAAGGTCGAGGTGACGCAGAACATGGTCGGCACCACCTCCAGCGCCTGGAACGATCCGGCCAAGGGCGGCGAGCTGGCCCGTTCGCAGTTCGACCGTGGCGTTGACGTGGTGTTCGCCGTGGCCGGCGGCAGCGGCATGGGCACGCTGCAAACGGCCAAGGAAAAGGGCAAGCTGGCCATCGGCGTCGACTCGAACCAGAACCACCTGTACCCGGGCACCATGCTGACCTCGATGGTCAAGCGGGTCGACAACGCCGTCTACGACTCCTTCATGCAGATGAAGGCCGGCACCTGGAAGGCCGGCGTCACCGCCAAGGGCCTGAAGGAAGGCGGCGTCGACTGGGCGCTCGACGCGCACAACCGCAAGCTGATCACCCCCGAGATCGAGAAGCGTGTACTGGGTGCGCGCAAGGACATCATCGACGGCAAAATCAAGGTCATCGACTATCGCGTCGGCAATAGCTGCCCGGTTTAATTCCCCTCTTCACCACTGAACGCGCCGCCGGGGTCCGTCCCCGCGCGGCGCGTTGTTAATTAAAATCGATCCTATGCAGCCAGCTGTAGAATTTCGCAACATCTCCAAGCACTTTGGACATGTGAAGGCGAACACGGACGTCAACTTCACCATCGCCAAGGGCTCGATCCACGGCCTGGTGGGGGAAAACGGCGCCGGCAAATCGACCCTGATGAGCATCCTGTACGGTTACTATCGCGCCGACGGCGGCGATCTCCTGCTCGACGGCCAGGTCCAACAGATCCGCAACAGCCAGGAGGCGATCCGCCTGGGCATCGGCATGGTGCACCAGCACTTCATGCTGGTCGAGAACATGACGGTGCTCGACAACGTCATGCTCGGCACCGAGGGCGGCTTCCAGCTGGCGCGCCACCGCAGCACCACCGAGGCCAAGCTGCGCGAGATCTGCCAGCGCTACCGGCTCGACGTCGACCCGCTGGCCACCATCTCCGACTTGTCGGTGGGGGCGCAGCAGCGCGTCGAGATCCTCAAGCAGATCTACCGCAGCGCCAACATTCTGATTTTGGACGAGCCGACCGCCGTGCTGACCGCGCAGGAGACCGCCTCGCTGTTCGAGATCCTGCGCCTGTTCAAGGAGCAGGGCAAGACCATCGTGCTGATCACCCACAAGCTGCAGGAGATCCTCGACATCACCGACACCGTCACCGTGATGCGCGGCGGCCGCGTGGTCGGCGCCGTGGCCACCGCCGGCACCTCGAAGGAGGAGCTGGCCAACATGATGGTGGGCCGGCCGATCGAGAACAACCTGCCGCGCGCGCCCTACAAGCCGGGCGCGCCGATGTTGGAAGTGAGCGGCCTGCAGCTGCAGGACGCGCAGCAGGTCAAGCTGTTGACGGACATCGGCTTCACGCTGCGCGCCGGCGAGATCGTCGCCATCGCCGGCGTGTCCGGCAACGGCCAGAGCGAGTTGATGGAGATTTTGTCCGGCATGCGCCTGCCCACCTCGGGCCAGCTGCGCTTCGAGGGCAAGGACCTGCCCTTCGCCAAGCGTTCCGACGCCGACGGCCTGCCGCTGGAGTTCCGCGAACTGGGCATCGCCCACATTCCCGAGGACCGGCTGCGCGACGGCGTGGTGAAAAGCTTCTCGGTGATGCACAACACCATCCTGGGCTACCAGGACAAGCTGAAGAACCGCTGGGGCCTGTTCGACTTCAAGGCCATCGCGGCGCGCTGCGCCGAGCTGATGAAGACCTTCGACGTGCGGCCGGCCAACGGCGACCTGCGCATCGGCCTGCTCTCCGGCGGCAACCAGCAGAAGGTGGTGATCGCCCGCGAGGTGCTGGCGCAACCGAAGCTGATGCTGGTCGGCCAGCCGACCCGCGGCGTCGACATCGGCACCATCGAAAGCATCCACAAACAACTGCTGGCGCTGCGCGATAGCGGCGTGGCGATCCTGCTGGTGTCGGTCGAGCTGGAGGAGGTGCGGGCGCTGGCCGACCGCATCCTCGTCATGTGCGGCGGCCGCATCACCGGCGAACTGAAAATTGAAGAATTCGACACCACCCGCATCGGCTTGCTGATGGGCGGGATGCACAAATCATGAACAACCACGACCTGCCACGCTGGGCGAGCGCCTTCGTCCTGCCCGTTTTGAATCTGCTGTCGGCGCTGCTGGTGGCCGCCCTGGTGATCTATCTGCTCGGTGAAAACCCGGCCGAGTCGCTGGGCATTTTGATCAACAGCGCCATCATCAACCCCGAGGGGCTGAGCTACACCCTGTTCTACGCCTCGACCTTCATCTTCACCGGTCTGTCGGTGTCGATCGCCATGCAGGCCGGTCTGTTCAACATCGGCTCCGAGGGCCAGATGTACTTCGGCGGCCTGGGTCTGACCCTGGCCATGCTGGCCTTCGACGGCTCGCTGCCGGCCTGGGCGCTGATTCCCGTGGCGATGGGCGGCGCCGCGCTGTTCGGCGCGCTGTGGGGCTTCCTGCCCGGCTACCTGCAGGCCAAGCGCGGCAGCCACGTGGTGGTGACGACGATCATGTTCAACTTCATCTGCGCCTCGCTGATGAACTTCATCATCGTCAAATACCTGATTCCGGCCGGCGAGCAAAACACCGCCAGTCGCGCCTTCGCCGACAGCGGCGCCATGCCGCGGCTGAACACCTGGTTCCCCATCCTCGGCGAGACGCCGCTCAACATCAGCTTCCTGCTGGCGATAGGCGCGCTGGCCGTGTACGGGTTGATGGTCAAGCGTTCCGCCTGGGGCTTCAAGCTGCGCGCCACCGGCTTGAACCAGCACGCCGCGCACTATGCCGGCATCCGCATCGGCAAGATGATCATCACCGTCATGCTGATCTCGGGCGCGCTGGCCGGCCTCGGCTCGGTCAACTCCATCATGGGCTCGACCCACTACCTGAGTTTGAACTTCGTCGGCGGCGCCGGCTTCGTCGGCATCGCCATCGCGCTGATGGGGCGCCAGCACCCGGTCGGCATCTTCCTGTCGGCCGTGCTGTTCGGCGCGCTGATCCAGGGCGGCTTCGACCTGTCGCTGGAAAAACCGAATATTCCGACCGAAACCTTCATCTTTATCCAAGGCCTGATCATCCTGTTCTGCGGCGCCATGGAGAACTTCTACGCGCCGGCGATAGGCGCCCTGCTCAAGCGCGGCAAGGCATAAGGGAACCATCATGACATTCGACGACTTCCACTTCGCCAGCATTCTGGTATCGACCGTGCGCAACGCGCCGGTGCTCATCTTCGCCGCCATGGCCGGCCTGTTCGCCGAGCGCTCCGGCGTGATCGACATCGGCCTGGAGGGCAAGATTTTGGCCAGCGCCTTCACCTCGGCGGCGGTGGCCTTCGCCACGCAGAACCCGTGGTACGGCGTGGCCGCCGGCGTGCTGGTCTCGGTGGCCCTGGCCACGCTGCAGGGCTACGTCAGCATCACGCAAAAGGGCAACCAGCTGGTGGCCGGCATCGCCATCAACATCGCCATGAGCGGGCTGACCTTCGTGGTGGCGCAGTTCTTCTTCCAACAGGGCGGCCGCACGCCGGACCTGGGCCAGGCGCGCTTGTTCGACGTGGTGCTGCCGGGCAGCGCCGCCGTCGAGGGCATCCCCTTCATCGGCTGGCTGTACGGGCATTTGATCGGCGGCCACTCGGTGCTGGTGTACCTGGCCTTCGGCCTGGTGCCGCTGGTGCACTGGGTGCTGTACCACAGCCGCTTCGGCCTGCGCCTGCGCGCCTGCGGCGAGAACCCGCACGCCGCCGACGCGGCCGGCGTCAGCGTCGAGCGGCAGCGCTACATGGCGATGCTGGTGGCCGGCGTGCTGTGCTCGTTCTCGGGCGCCTACCTGGCCATCGTGCAGAGCGGCTTCTTCCTGCGCGACATGTCGGCCGGCGCCGGCTACCTGGCCTTGACGGCCATGGTGTTCGGCAACTGGCGTCCCGTCTACACCTTCCTCGGCTGTTTGATGTTCGGCTTCTTCGGCGCCGTGCAGATCCAGATCGAGGGCGTCGACCTGCCCGGCATCGGCCGCATTCCCGGCTCGCTGATCCAGATGGTGCCGTATGTGGTGACGGTGATCGTGCTGGCCGGCCTGATGGCCAAGTCGGTGGCGCCGAAGGCCTTGGGCACGCCGTTCGTCAAGTCGCGCTAAAGACTAGTTGAGAGGTATCCGATGGCGGTCCAGCAGAATATGCGGACCGCCATTTTCATGTGCGATGCATCCAGCATGTTGCATGGCGCAACGGACGGAAAACCGGGGTCAGTGCCGACATTCGGACACGAGCTCAACCATACAGTCCCAAGCCAATGCTGAGGACGTGTCCGAATGTCGGCACTGCCCCCCGCAGCTGCTGACCCTCGCAGCCCTTCGCTGCCCAACCACCGATTTGCTCGCGCTGCGGGGAAGAGGCGTAACGCCCCCTCCCTCGCTCACGCGCTTAGAACTCTTCCCACTCGCTGTCGGCGCTGGACGCTTTGGCCTTGGCGGCGGGACGCGCTACCGGCTTGGCCGGCGCCACCTGGCGGAGCGCCGGGCGCGCCGACGCCAGCTTGACCGGCGCGGCCTTGGCCGCCGGCGCGCGCTTCGGCGCGGAAGCCGGCGCCGGCACGCGCGGCGCCGCCCTGCCCTCGTCGAGCTTGAACACGCTGACCGCCTGCGCCAGATGGTGGGCCTGCTCCTGCAGGCTCTCGGCCGCCGCCGCCGCTTCCTCGACCAACGCGGCGTTCTGCTGTGTCACACCGTCCATCTGGGTGATCGCCTGGTTGACCTGGGCGATGCCCTCGCTCTGCTCGTGCGTGGCGACGGTGATCTCGCTCATGATCGCGGTCACCCGGCGCACGCTGCTGACCACCTCGTCCATCGTGCTGCCGGCCTCGTTGACCAGCTTGCTGCCGATGGCCACCTTGCCGACCGAATCGTCGATCAAGGCCTTGATCTCCTTGGCCGCCGCCGCGCTGCGCTGGGCCAGGTTGCGCACCTCGCTGGCGACGACGGCGAAGCCGCGTCCCTGCTCACCGGCGCGGGCCGCCTCGACCGCCGCGTTCAAGGCCAGGATATTGGTTTGGAAGGCGATGCCGTCGATCACGCTGATGATGTCGACGATCTTGTTGGACGACTGGTTGATCGAGGCCATGGTGTCGACCACCTGGGCCACCACGGCGCCGCTCTTCTGCGCCACGTCCGAGGCGGAGCCGGCCAGCTCGTTGGCCTGGCGCGCGTTCTCGGCGTTTTCCTTGACGGTGCTGGTCAGCTGTTCGATCGAGGCGGCCGTCTCCTCCAGCGCGCTGGCCTGCTGCTCGGTGCGGGCCGACAGGTCGCTGTTGCCGAGCGAGATCTCGGCGCTGCCGCGCGCCACGTTCTCGGCGCTGACGCGCACCTCGAGCAGCACGCAGTGGATCTTCTCGACGAAGGCGTTGAAGCCGGCGCCGATCACGGCCAGCTCGTCCTTGCCGTTGACGGCCAGCTTGACGCCGAGGTCGGCCTCGCCGCTGGACAAGTCGGTCATCGCCGCGCCCAAGGTGCGCAGCGGCGCGGTCAGGCGGTAGACCACGCCGATCAGGATGCCGGCGGTGGCCACGGCGCAGATCAGGGCGACGGCCAGGGTGTACCACAGCAGCTCGCGCGCCGAGGCGGTGGCGACGCTTTTCGGGAAGCTCAGCCGCACGCTCCAGGGCGCGCTCTCGGCGTGGATGAACAGCGGCTGCAGCAGGTGGATGTAGCCGCCGGCGTCGGCGAACTCGTAGCTCTGGCCGGCACGCACGGCGGCCAGGCCGGCCTCGGGGATGTCGTCGGCCTTCTTGCCGAGGCGCTCGGCGACGGGGTTGCTGGCGTACAGGCCGCCGTTGGAGATCAGGCTCAGCTTGGCGCCGTCGATCACCTTCAACTCGGCCAAGATCTTGCTCAGGCGGGTCAGCATGAAGTCGCTGCTGGCGACGCCCTGGAACTTGCCCTCGATCAGGATGGGCGCGACCAGCGAGGCCATCAGCACGTTCTTGCCGTCGACCGGATAGTTGTAGGGCTCGGTGAAGAACACCTTGCCGCTGCGCTTGGGGATGTCGTACCAGTCGTTGGCGCCCGGCGCGCTGTCGAACACGATGGGCTCGACGTTGAGCTTGCCGCCGGCGCCGCGCGTCCAATAGGGCATGAAGCGGCCGGTGGCGTCGTACAGCGGCTTCTTGTCGGCGAACTCGGCGTCCTTGCCGTCGAGCGCGTTGGGCTCCCAGGTGACGGCGGTGCCGATCAGGTCCTCGGAGCCGCCCAGCGTGGCCTTGACCATCTCGTTGACCTGGTCGCGCGAGAGGGCGGCGTTGGCGCCGCGCGTGGCGCGCATGGCGCCTGCCAGGTTGATCACCGCCGCCAGGTTGGTGCCGATGCGGCTTTGCAGCGCGCCCGACACCTCGCGCGCCGAGGTGCGCGCCAGCTCCATCGCGGCGGCCTCGGCGCTGGCGCTGCTGCGCACGCCGATGACGGTGGCGGTGATGCCCAGGCTGAGCACGGCCAGCACGGTGGCGGCGGCGCAGATTTTGCTGTTGAGCGACAGTTGCAGTCCGATGCCGTTGCTGAAACGGCCGGCAGGCTTGGCGGAGGTGTCGAGGTTCATGCTGGATTCCTTTGGTGTTTCAGGGCGCGGCGGATCGCGCCGCGCCGGTCGTTCAGAACGTCTTGGTCAGGGCCAGCACCAGGGTGGCGTCGGCCGGGTTCGAGGTCTCGACCACGCCGGCCGAGTTGGGGATGCCGAGCGTGTAGTTGTCGTAGGCGCTGGTGGCGCCCTTGGCCTTGGTGTAGGCGGCGGCCAGGGTGAAGCCGCCGGGCAGGCTCTTGCTCACGCCCACCTTCAGGTCGCGCCAGTTCCACATGCTGTTGTTGGCGACGCGGCCGTCGCCGGCGTGCAGGTTCAGCGTGTAGCCGCCGCCCAGGTCGACGTTGGCGCCGATGTCCAGGTAGCCGGTGCCGCGCGCGTCGACGATGCCGAAGAAGTCGTGGCTGATGGTGTAGTTGTACTTGGCGTACAGCATCTTGTAGGTGGCGCCGAAGGACAGCTCGCTGTAGTCGTACTTGGTGGCGCTGGCCTTGTATTCGGCGCCGGGATACTTGTAGTAGTAGACGGCGGCGCTGTAGCCAAGGTCACCGGCGGCGCCGGTGTAGGCGCCGTACAGGTCCCACTCCAGCGTGCCGTTTTCGATGTAGCGGTTGCTCATCGTCGACAGCCAGGTGCCCACCGAGAAGCCGTTGGGGAAGGCGTAGTCGGCGCCGCCCTGCAGGGCCGGCTTGCCCCAGGTCTGGCGGAAGCCGCGCGAGATGTATTGCGAGGTCAGCGTGACGTTGGCCGTGAGCGCCGATGCGGCCGGGGCGGCCGGGGCGGCCGGCGCCGGGTCGGCCGCAGCGGCGGCGGCGGTGGTTTGGGCTTGCGCGCTCAAGGCGAGCAGGCCCAGGCAAAGCGGCAGCAGCCGTTGCGAAACTGGTTTCATGTTCCATCTCTCCGTGTTGTTGCAGGCGGCGCCAGGTGGGGCGCGCGCCGTTGTAGGGGGGGCCGGTCAGGGAAGCGTTTCCGCTTCCGGCCGGCGGCTACAATCTGCAGGCGGGGTTGGGGCCATGAAGAATGCTTGCCTATAGAGGCGATGAGCTTCCCCGCCGTTCGGCCGAACGGGTGTAGGAAAACTCTTAGGTCTAGCATACGAAGGTTGGCCGGCGCATGTCAAATGTACTCTCCTAAATTGCAAGATGCTGTTGCTATTCTGCAATTCCCGGAATTTTCTTAGGCCATGACCGCGTTGTGACGAACTGCGTTTTAGTTACTATTCCTGAGAGTTAATTTTTTTCCCCGCCGGTGGCATCAGGCCGCGTTCCTGCCCGGCTACGGCCCCGGCCCGGGCCGCCGGCGCCGCTTTGGCGGCAAACAGCGCGCGCTCGGCGTACTGCAGCAGGATGATGGTCTTGCCGTCGGCGATCTCGCCGGACGCCAGCATGGCCATCGCCCGCTCGATCGGCAGCTCCAGCACCTCGATGTCCTCGCCCTCCTCGGCGATGCCGCCGCCATTGCCGACCCGCGCGGCGGGGTCGTATTCGGCGACGAAGAAGTGCAGCCGCTCGGTCACCGAGCCGGGGCTCATGAAGGCCTCGAACACCTTGCGCACCGCGCCGACGCGGTAGCCGGTCTCCTCCTCCACCTCGGCCTGGATGCGCTGCTCGGCGCTGGCCTGGTCGAGCAGGCCGGCCGGCGTCTCGATCAAAAAGCCGTCGTGCTGCGCGCCGTAGCAGGGGAAGCGGAACTGGCGGATCAGGATCACGCTGCGCCGCGCCAGGTTGTACAGCAGGATGGTGGCGCCGTGGCCACGATCGTAGGTCTCGCGGCTCAGGGTTTGCCAGCGGCCGTCGCGGCGGCGGTAGTCGAAGGTGGTTTTCCTCAACACATACCAGTCGTCGGACAGGGTTTCGACCTGGTGGATGCGGACGTGTTCTGAAACGTGTTCTACGGGCATGGCGGCACTCCTGGTGGCATGGATGGGACTTGCATTTTTAAACAGTATCATGCAATATCGTGCAATATCAAGAAATTTCATGCAAAGGAAAAACTGCCATGCTGACCCGCCAACGCAAGGAGCTACTGCTCAACCTGCTCAAACAGGACGGCCAAATCGTCGCCAAGGCGCTGAGCGAACAGCTCGGCCTGTCCGAGGACACCATCCGCCGCGACCTGCGCGAGCTGGCGCGCGAGGGTCTGTTGCAGCGCGTCCACGGCGGCGCGCTGCCGCTGCCGCCCTCACCGGCGATGGGCAATTTTTCCCAGCGCCAGCAGATCGCCGGCGAAGCCAAGCCGGCCATCGGCCAGGCCGCCGCCGCCATGGTCGAGCCGGGCCAGGTGGTGTTCATCGACGGCGGCACCACCGCCGTGCAACTGGCGCGCGCCCTGCCGGCCGAGCTGCGCGCCACCGTGGTCACGCACAGCCCGTCGGTGGCGCTGGAGCTGGTCGAGCACGCCCACATCGAGGTGATCCTGATCGGCGGCCGCCTGTTCAAGCACTCCATCGTCGCCATGGGGCCGGCGGCGCTGGAGGCGATCGCGCAGATCCGCACCGATATCTACTTCATGGGCGTGTGCAGCCTGGACCCGCAGGCCGGCATCACCACCGGCGACTACGACGAGGCCGGCGTCAAGCGCGCCATCAGCCAGGCGGCGCGGCGCACCGTGGTGCTGGCCTCGCCGGAAAAACTACACACCGCCTCGCCCTACCAGATCGCGCCGCTGAGCAGCGTTGGCGCCATCGTGGTCCACGCCGGCGTCGACGAGGCGCTGTTGGCGCCCTACCGGGCGATGGGCATCGAGGTGGTCGTCGCTGGAGGAAACCACCTAAAGGCTTGATACATTGCCATCCGGCATGGCACACTGGGAAGATTCTCCCCATGGACCACGCAAGCGATGATGCACGCAAGGGCTGTCCGGACCGCCGCCGCCTGCTGGGCGTTGTTGGCGGGACTGTGCGCCTCCCTCCCCTCGGCGGCCACCGATAGCCATCTGGTCTATCCACTGAGCACCTTCAGCATCGACAGCCGCTACGACTACGACTGGACCGTGTTGCGCACCGCGCTGGAGAAATCCAGGGCGCGCTTCGGCTCGTTCGACATGCGCCCGGCCTCCGCCAGCATGTCGCCGCAGCGCATCAGCCAGGAGCTGGCGCAGCCGGCCGGCCGCATCAACATTTTCGTGCGCGCCACCGACGCCGAGCTGGAACGGCTGTTCCTGCCGATCCGCATTCCGGTCGACAAGGGCTTGCTGGGTTATCGGGTGTTCCTGGTGCGCCACGAGGACCTGCCGCGCTTCGCGGCGGTGCGCGGCGTGAAGGACCTGCGCGGCCTGCGCGCCGGCCTGGGCAAGGACTGGGCCGACGTGGCCATTCTGCGCGCCGCCGGCATCGAGGTGGTCGAGGGTTCGACCTACGACGGCCTGTTTTCCATGTTGGAAGCGAAACGTTTCGACTTTTTCTCGCGGGCCGCCGACGAGGCCGGACGCGAGTTCGCCGAGCGCGGCGCCAGCCATCCGCAGCTGGCGCTGGAGCCGACCTTGCTGCTGCACTATCCGCTGCCGCGCTACTTCTTCGTGCGCCGCGACGCCGAGGGCGAGCTGCTGGCCAAGCGCATCGAGGCGGGGCTGGAAACGATGATACGCGACGGCAGCCTGGACGCGCTGTTCCAGCGCTACAAGGGCAAGATCATCGAGCGCGGCGGCCTGCACCGGCGCCGCGTGATCGAGCTGCGCAACCCCTCGCTGTCGCCGCAGACACCGCTGGGCCGCGCCGAGCTGTGGTACAAGCCGCTGAGCGACAAGTAGGCCGGCGCGCCGAGTGTGCTCGCGACGACGCCGGCAAGCACCCGCCGGCGCCGCCCGGCTACGGCCAGATGCTCTGCAACAGCGCGGCCAAATGGTAGCCGCCCTTGATCAACTGCTCCTTGGCGATGGCCGAGCTGGCCACCGGATAGTTGTCCGGCACGCCCAGCGCCCACACCTGGTAGACCTCGCCCTTGCCGCTGGTTTGGTACGCCACCTTGCCCGGCGTGGCGTCGGCGTAGGCCAGTTTGGCGACCATCAGCGCGTCGTCGGCCCACTGGTGCGGCCAGCCGGACGGGTCGCCGCTGTTGGCCGCCACCACCGGCTTGGCGGCGATGGCGATCTGGGCGAACTGCTGCGGCGTGCGCGCGCCGACGCGGCGCATGGCGTAGTCGACCACCGTGCTGTCCCAATACGAATGGAAGGGCCGGGTTAGCTGCCTGGGCTTGGCGCCGGCCGCGCCGGCGGCGGTTGCGGCGGCAGCGTCGGCCGCCGGCCGGGGCGGGATCAGCTGGGCGCTGGCGGCGCCCAGCTTGACGTCGTCGAGCAGCAGGTTGTTGCCGCCGCGCGCGTCGAACATGTTGACGGCGTCGATCTGCTTGGCCGCCAAGGGCAGCGCGTAGCCGCCGTCCTTGCCGACGTAGGCGGCGCCGACGTGCAGCGGCTGGTGGATGTCGCCGGCCAAATGGGTCAGGATCAACAGCGCCTGGCGCGGGCTGAAGCGGTGCGGATTGGTCTGCGGGTCGCCCTTGCCGCGCAACACGGCGATGGCCTGGCCCAGCGTCTGCACGATGTCGTCCTCGGCGGTGCCGACGGCGTGGTCGTGGTACCGCGTTTCCTGGAAGGGCACGTCGGTGTAGTGGTACTCGCTGTGCTTGGGATTGGCCGCCGTGTAGGCTTGCATCTCCTCGGTTTGCGGGCCGCAGTAGCTGCCCTTGACGCAGTCGGCCCAGTTGGCCACCTGCTCCAGGCTCTCGCCCGGCAACAGCAGGGCCGCCACTTGTTGTTGCGCGCGGCTGCCAACGATCAACTGGTCGGCGATGGCGCCGACGGCGCGGTGGCCGTCGCTGCCCCAGGCCAGCGCGTCGGCCGACAGGACCAGGCCGCCCAGGGCGGCGATGCAGGCGAGGCGCTTCATTCCGGACTCCCCTTGCTCGGCTTGGCGTAGACCTTGTTGATGTCGAGCGGCTGGGCGTAGGCCGAGCTCCAGGTCTGCTCGTGCAGCGCGGCCAGGCGCTGGGCCATTTTCTCGTTGCGCATCACCACCTCCAAATTGCGCGACAGGTCCAGATAACCGCCGCTCCAGTTGCTGGTGCCGACCCAGCCCAGCTTGCCGTCGATCACCATGGTCTTGCTATGGATGACGCGGGCGAAGGGGATGAAGCCGCTCGAGGCGACCGGCAGCGTGACCACGCGGATTTCCACGTTGGGCAGCATGGCCAGGCTCTTGAGGTAGGACTGCGCCGGCATCTCCAGGTTCCAGTTCGACACCATCAGCTTGATCTTGACGCCACGGTTGGCGGCCGAGCGCACCGCGTTGTCGATCACCGCGTAGTAGGGGCGCGTGCCCTTGGGGCCGTAGCTGAGCGGGGCGTAGTCGAGCAGCTGGATGCGCACCTCGCTGCGCGCCTCGGCCAGCAGGGCCGGCAGGCCGCTTTCGGAGTCGCCCACGCCGGCCGGGTTGTAGGCGTTCGGGCTGGCCAGCAGGTAGGCGGCCTGGGCGTAGTCGGCGGCCACCGGTTTGCTGTTGAGCACCGGCACGGTCTGGCCCTGGCTGCTCAGCGCCTGGGCGCGCCAGTCCTGCTCGAAGATCGCCTGCACCTGGCCGACCACCTTGGGGTCGCTGATGCGCAGGCCGGTTTCGTGGATGTGGCTGAACGCGCGCCAGTCGAAGTTCTGGCTGCCGACGTAGGCGACGGCGCGGTCGACCACCAGGTACTTGGCGTGGATGATGCCGTTGCCGGTCAGCTTGTTGAAGTCGATGACGCGCAGGTCCAAATTCGGGATCGCCTTGAGCTGGGCGATGGTGGCCGGCTCGGACAGGCCGACGCCCTTCTGGTCGAGCAGGAAGCGGATCTTGACGCCGCGCCGGCCGGCCGCCGCCAGCCGTTCGACCACGCGTTCGAAGGTGCTGCCGGCCTGGTTGACGACGTAGAACTGGCCGATCACGATCTCGCTCCTGGCCTGGTCGAACAGCTCGCTCCAGACCGTGGCGGCGTCGCGCAGGTCGGGCGTGGCCAAGCTGGTTTCCAGCGGCACGGTGTGGACCAGCTCGTAGCCGGGAATGCTGAACTCGGCGTGGGCCAGGCCGGCGGCGCCCAACAGGGCGGGAAGTAAGAGACGACGCATCGTGGGGGTTCCTTGATATCAATGGGCGGCGGCGGCGCCGGTGGCGCCGCCCTGCTTGGGTTGGCTGGGCTAGTAGGTGCTCTGGATGCGGCCGAGCGGCGCGGCGCTGCCGGCCGGCTTGCCGATCTGCTCGCGCATCCGCAGGTAGTTGCGCAGCGCGTCGATGTCGCGGATGCCGGTGTTGGCGCGGCTGCCGCCCTGGATGAACAGCGGGTAGGCGTCGCCGCCCTCGGCCAGGAAGGCGTTGGTGGCGACCCGGTAGGAGCTGGTGTTGTCGAGCGGCACGCCGTTGAGCAGCACGCTGCCCGGCACCACGCGGCTGCCGTCGGGTTGGTTGCGCTTCCAGCTGTAGGAAAAGCCCTCGGACACCTGCAGCAGGCCGCGGGCGGCGTGCTTCGGCCCGCCCCACTGCTGCTCCAGCAGGGCGGTGATCTGCGCGCCGGTCAGGTTCATCACCACCAGGTCGTTGTTGTAGGGCAGCACGGCCTGGGCCTGGCCGGCCGTGGCCGGCAGACCGGCGCCGGCGGCCAGGTCCTGGCGCATGCCGTGGTTGTTCATGAAGGCGATCTGGGCGCCGAAGTGGCGCGCGCCGACCAGCATCGAGTCGGCCACCAGGTCGCCCAGCGCCGACTCGCCGTGCTCGTTGAGGCTGCGCGTGACGGGCGAGAGCGCCAGCTTGGCCACCGGCTGCGCCAGCGCCGCCGCGCTGCGCTGGCGCACCTGGGCCAGGTAGGCGTCCAGCGCCGGATCGGCCGGGTACTGGCCCGGCGTCATCACCACGTTGCGGGCGGTGACTTGTTGCACGGTGTTGCTGGTGGTGTCGACCTGCAGCTGGATGCGGGTCAGCACGCGCCCGCCCATGTCGGCCTGGGTCACCAGGCGCTCGCCGACGCGGCAGGTGTAGCCGGTGTGGCTGTGGCCGCTGACCACCAGGCGGATGGCCGGGTCGAGCCGCTTGATGATGTCGAGCAGCGGTCCCTGCAGCTGGCTGCACTCGGCCTTGTCGAAGGCCTCGACCGTGTGGCCGCCCTGGTGGATCAGCAGCACGAAGACGTTGACGCCCTGCTTGCGCAGCTCGGGCAGGACGCGGTTGACGGAGTCGGCCTCGTCGGCGAAGTTGAGCCCGGCCACGCCGGACGCCAGCACCATGCCGACGGTGTCGCGCAGCACGGCGCCGATCAGGCCGATCTTCACGCCGCGCACCTGCTCGATGCGGTAGGCCGGCAGCACCGGCTTGTTGGTCACCATGTCGATGACGTTGGCGGCCAGGTAGCTGAAACGCGCGCCGCTGTAGTCGGCGGCGAACTTGCAGGCCTTGTCGGCGCGCGGCGAGGCGCAGCCGCCCTTCTGCTGGCGCAGCAGCTCGACCCGGCCGGCGTCGAACTCGTGGTTGCCGACCGAGCTGGCGCGCAGGCCGAGCAGGTTCATCGCGACGATGGTCGGCTCGTCGGCCCACATCGCCGACATCGACTGGCTGGCGCCGATCAGGTCGCCCGAGCCGACCAGCAGCAGTTCCGGGTCCTCCTTGCGCCAGGCCTGCAGGGCCGCGCCCAGCGTGTCGATGCCGCCGGCCTGGACCGTGCGTTGGCCGCCGAACAGGCCGCCGGCGCTGCTGAACTTGCCCGCCTCGAGGTTGCCGTGGAAGTCGTTCAGGCCGACCAGGTTGATCGCCACCGTGTTCGGCGGCGGACGGTGGGCGCAGCCGGCCAGCAGGACGGCCAGCGCGGCGGCGGCGATCGGGCTCAGGTATTTTTTCATTGCATCACGAGTCGGAGAGAAGGGAATATTGTACAGCCAGCCCCGGAAAAAGGATGCGTCGCGGCCTGGCGCGACGCCCCCCCTGCAAAGGGGTCTGACCCCGTACGGGGTCAGACCCCGTGGCGTCGCGGGGTGCGGGGATAAAAAAACGGCCGATGTCGCCATCGGCCGTTCCCCTGGTTCACGCTAGCGTGGCGACGAGCTTAGAACTCGTACTTGACGGTGGCTTGGATGGCCCACTGCGACTCGCCCTTGACCTGGCGCACGTCGTAGTCCTCGACCTTGTCGCGCACCTTGTAGATGTAGCGACCCTGGGCGTCCAGACCGACGTAGTCGACGAAGCTGCGCGCCTGGCCGCCGCTGCCGGTGAAGCCGACCTCGTTGATGCGGCCCCACTTCTTGTTCAGCAGGTTGCCGACGTTGAAGATGTCCAGGGTGAAGGTGGCCTTGTTGTTTTTGAACAGACCAGGAATCTCCTGGGCGATGCGCATGTCGAAGCTGTTGGTCCAAGGCGAGAAGCTGTCGTTGCGCTGGACGGTGCCGCCGGCGGCGCGTTTCAGCGACGGGTTGGCGTTGACCACCGACCAGAACTTGTCCTCGTTGGCGTGGCTGCCGCCGACGTCGCCGGCGAAGACCACCTGGCCGGAGCCTGGTGCCGACGGGATGAACATCAAATCGTTGCTGCCGATGCCGTCGCCGTTCAAGTCGTTGTTGTAGGTCCAGCTGTATGGCTTGCCGGTGCGGCCTTCATAGAACATGCCGAAGGTGGTTTTATAGGAACCGAAGAAGCGCTTCTGGAAGTTGACCAGGGCGTTGATGCGGTCCTTGACCAGGTAGCTCGAATTGGCGTTGGCTTCGTCGTTCGGGTTGAAGATCGAGCGCGCGCTGTAGTTCGAACCCGAGGTCGACGAGGTCAGCGGCGACACTTCCTTGGCGTCCGTGTAGGTGTAGGAGACCGACCAGCCGAGGCCGGAGGTCATCGGACGGCTCAGCGACAGGGTGGCCAGGTTGCTGCCGCCCTTGCTGGTCTTGTCGGCCAGCAGCACGTTGCCGAACTTGTTGTTGCTGCCCGCCTTGGTCACGAAGCTCGAGCAGGCGCCGGTGTTGATCGAGGCGCCGGTCGACTGGTTCCAGCAATCGGTCTTGAAGCCGGCGGCGGAGTAGTACAGCGCACGGCCGTCGGTGCCGGTCTTGGTCGGCGCGCCCAGGTTCAGGTTGCGGTAGAAGATGCCGTCCTTGTTCTTGGTGTACAGGTACTCGGCGCTGAAGACGATGCCGTACCATGGCAGCTCGGTGTCGAAGGCGATGTTCGATTTCCACACCGACGGCTGGCGCAGGCCTGGGGCCAGGGCGTCGACGTTGGCGATGGCCGAGGAACCCTTGACGTTGGTCGGCTGGTTGTTGATGTCGGACGAGAAGCTGTTGTCGCCGTTGCAAGGCGCCGTCGAGGAACCGCAAGACAGGGTCTTGGTGGCCACGCCGGTGTTGGAGAACGGGTTGGACAGCCATACCGTCGCCGCCGCGCCCTGGAACAGGCCGGCGCCGCCACGCACTTGCATCTGGCGCGCGCTGTCGAAGGTGTAGTTGAAGCCGAAGCGCGGCTGCACCAGGTTTTCGCCGTCGAAGGTGTTGGTGTTGTCGATGTCGAAGCCGCCGGTCTGGCGACCGCCGGTCGCCGCCGTCGCCGCGATCACCGGTGCCGCGGCGGCGTCGTTGCGCAGCGGACGGTCGCTGATGCGGGCCGCGTCCAGACGCACGCCGTAGCTCAGCGTCAGGCGCGGGCTGACGGTCCAGGTGTCCTGCACGAAGGCGCCGTAGTTTTTCATGCTGAAGTTGGCGACCGCGTCGTCCAGGGTGCGGCCGGCGTTAGGCACTTGCAGCGAGTACGACGATGGACGGCCGCGGCTGAAGTTTTCCAGCACGGCTTGCTCGATCTGGGCGGCGGTGGCCGGGGTGTTCTTGCCGCAGTCGAAGTTGGCCGGCAGCGAGTTGTAAGGCTGGGCCACGCAGGAGAAGGTGTAGTTGCCCCAGATGTTCTGCAGGAAGGCGTTGTACACGTCGTTCTTCTGGTAGTCGCCGCCGAACTTGACTTCGTGCTCGCCCAGCGACCAGTTGGCGCCCAGGTAGGCGTCCTTGGTCTTGGTGCCGAGGACGTTGCGGTGGCGGCTGTTGTCGGTGCCGAACTGCAGGGTGCGCGAGGTGACCGGCACCGAGGCCGGCGTGCCGGCCGGGGTCGGACCGGTGAACTGCAGGTTGATCAACGGCAGCTTGGCGTTCAGGTTGGGCAGGCTGTCGTAGTCGCGCGAGGAGACCTTGAACTCGGTCGAGAAGTTCGGCGTCCAGTCGGCGGTCCACTGGCCGACCAGGGTTTCGATGGTCTTGCCCTGGTTGAACCATTCCGAGTTGAGCGAGATGGTGTTGGCGTTCAGGCCGGAGAACGCCGGCTCGGACTGCTTGGTCTTGGAGTAGCGGAACATGGCGCGGTGCGCGTCGTTGATGTTCCAGTCCAGTTTCAGCAGGGTGTCGTCGACGGTCAGCTGGCTGCCCTCGGGCACCGAGGTGCCGGCGTCGAAGCCGAACTTGTTCTTGGCGATGTCCTGGGCGGACGCGATGGCCGAGTTGGTGATGCCGACGTTGGTCATCGAGCTGCCGATCGGGCCGAACGACGGCGCGCTGCGGGTCGACTCGAGCTTCTCGTAGCCGGCGAACAGGAACAGCTTGTCCTTGATCAGCGGGAAGCCGACGGTGGCGCCCTTGGTGGTTTCCTTGAACGGGGCCGGCGCGGCGTAGCTGTCGGAGCTCAGGTTATAGCGGTCGCCGGCCATGCTGTCGTTGCGGAAGACGTAGTAGACGCTGCCCTTGACGGTGTTGGTGCCGGACTTGGTGACGGCGTTGATGTTGCCGCCGGTGTAGCCTTTTTGCGTGACGTCGTAGTTGGCGACGTTGACCTGCACCGACTGGATGGCGTCGATCGAGATCGGCTGCTTGGCGGTCGGGCTGCCGTTCGACTCCAGGCCGAAGGTGTCGTTGACGGCCACGCCGTCGATGGTCAGCGAGTTGTAGCGCGAGTTCTGGCCGGCGACGGACATCTCGCCGCGCTCCTTGTCGGTCTGCGAGACGCGCGGATCGGTGCGGGCGTAGTCCTGCAGGTTGCGGTTGATCGAACCCTGGATCGCCAGTTCGGTCGCGCTGATGCTGGTGCCGGCGCCCATCGTGGTCTTGGAGAATTTGTCCGAACGGCCGCCGGCGATGCCGGCGATGGTCACGGTCTGGATCGCCGGGGCGCCCAGGGTGGCGTCGACGTTGGCGGTCTCGGCCAGCTGGACGAAGACGTTCTCGCGCTTCTCGCTGACGCCGTTCTTGGTGATGGTGATCGTGTACGGGCCGCCTGCGCGCAGGCCACGGGCGACGTAACGGCCTTCGGCGTCGGTGACCACGTTGCTGACCGAACCCGATTCGGTGTGCACGACGGTGACCGTGGCACCACCGGCTGGTTTGCCGTCGGTGGCGAAGATGCGCCCGCCGATGGCCGAGGTGGTGTTCTGGGCGAAGGCCGGTGCTGCCGCAAGCGCGATAGACAAGCTAAGCGCGATTTGCGTTAGCCGAAGCCGTTTGTGATTGATCATTGTATAACCCCAAAAAAGACTAATAGTTGTTTGGAACCCATGCTGGTGGCAGGTGTTCCCTCTTTACTGTGCTGCAACTGGTCGGCCGGCCCATCGCTGGCCTGCGCTGGTCTGCGCCGGTCTGTCTTCGTGCCAAGACAAAAAATTCTGTAACACCCTCTTCCATTCGGCGCCGGCGCCCCTATCTGGTGTCGACCGGCCCCCTTGCACCGCCCCCGTATTGCGGCGAACGTCGCGCTTCATGCGTATTTCTTGCACATACACCATCAAACGCGTCGCTCCCTCTGGGGCAACGCATAAGTGTAACGGTGCAATATTTCAGGGCTATGACGTCTTTATGACAATTTTGTGACAAGCAAACCGGCCATGCCGGCGCTGCCGTCCATCGATCTGCCCTGCAGTGGGAAAAGCAATAATCTTGCCTTTTTGGATCATTTCATCCCACTATGCATTAAGTGCAAACCCCATGACAAATACGATTTAATTTACGAATTTATATGAAAAACATATAAATGTGCCCGGCTGGCGCCCTCTTTTGGAGGTCGCCGGGGCGCGCAAGGGCGGGATTATAAATGAGCCTTGCGTACTTGAATTTGTTTCATGTGGAAAATATTCAAAGCTAGAGGCAGTCCACCAGTTTTGTGTCGCTTGTGGGCCACAGGGTGGCGCCGGCGGCAAGGCGGTGGATGAAGATGAATTTTATGACAAGGAACGGCCGTTCCTCGTGCGCACGGATGAAAAGGCGGCTTGCCTGTCATCTAGTGTTGCTATTTCGCCCGCCGGCGCTGGCGCCGGCGGGTTTTCCGTACTGAACCTCGACCAGATTACTTCTTCGATTTCTGCCCGGCCGCGGCGATCTCGGCCTCAAATTTCGCGAACTTGCCGTCAAGCGCCTTCAACAGGCGCTGTTTGTCGTCGCCGGCCAGGAAGGAATAGCGCAGGCTGTCATATGACAGTTTCTTGACCTCGGCATAATCGGTCTTGTAGCGGCTGGCGAACAGCACGTACTCGCCGGACAGATTGTTACGCGACACGCCGGCGTCGTCGGTCGAGATGACAAAGGGCACGCCGTACTTGCGGTACATGGTGATCGGGTGGGCCTCGCCCTTGACGCCGAGGATGAAGTCGTTGCTGCTCAGGTTGATCTCGACGGCGATCTTCTGGTCACGCATTTTTTTCATGATGGCCAGCGGATTGCTCTCGTGGGCGATGTCGATGCCGTGGCCGATGCGCTGGGCGCCGGCGACGTCGATGGCGTCCTTGATGTGCGAGGTCAGGCCCTCGGGCGGCACCACGCCCAGCGCCAGCTCGCCGGCGTGCAGCGCAAGGTTAACCTTCGGATACTTTGCCTTGAGGAACTTGAACATCTGCATGTGCAACAGGTAGTCGCGCATCGAGACGTTGACGCTCTCCTGGCCGACGATGTTGACGCCGACGATCTTCGGGCTCTGGCTGGCCAGCTTGAAGCTCGACAGCATGGCCGAGAACACTTGCGACGGCGACAACAGGCGCACCACGAAGGACTGGTAGCGCAGCGTGAACTGGGCGTCGTCGATGCCGGCGCCGCCGGTGTTGACGTCGTCCAGGTAGCTGGTGATGCCGTCGTTGAAGGACTTGTCCTGTTCCAGCTCGGCGCTGAAGGCGGCCAGCATGGCGTCGTTGACGCCGCCGGCGATGGCGTGCTGGTCGAACTGCGGGTTCTTCACCATCGGCGCCGAGTGGAACATGGTCTCGATATAGCTGAGGTTTTCCTGGATGGCGCGCTGCTTCAGGCGCTGCAGGCCGTCGGCCGTGTTGAACGAGGAGATCGGGCCGAAGTAGCCGAAGGTGTCGAAGAACTGGCGGTCCGGCGGCGACTGCTGCGTGCTGTGGTTGTAGAAGTCCTTGTCCGACCAGCGCTGCAGCAACTGGGCCAGCAGGGTGTTGTTGTTCATCACGGCCGAGCCGCTGACGCAGTCGCCGGCCGGGGTGTGGGTTTCGATCTGGTAGCTGGCCTGGTTGACGCAGTAGTTCTGCTTGTCGATCCACTCCAGATACTGCTCGGCGTAGATGGCGCCGGAATAATGGTGGTGCAGGTCGCCGCCCTTGGGCATCAGGGTGAAGAACATGGTCAGCTCGGCCAGCTTGGGCTGGGGCGCGGCGAGCAGCGCGGCGAAGTGGCGGCGGGTCAGTTCCGCGTTGCTGGCCGCCTGCGCGCTGAGCGGCAGGACGACCATGGCGGACAGCGCGGCGGTGACCATCAGGCTGGCGATTTTCTTTTGCATGGGCTCTTCTCAAGGTGGAGGTGGATGGGTTTCAGGCGGCCTCGCGCGCGTGCACGCGGCGGCCGGCGGCATAGGTGGCCGCCACGGCGCGGTCGTCGCCCAGCAGCGCCAGCGCGAACAACAACTCTTCCAGGCTGTCGCAATGGGCGCTGCGCCGTTGCAGCAGCGGCGTGGCTTGGGCGTCGAGGACGATGAAGTCGGCCTCGGCGCCGGCGGCGAAGTTGCCGATCGTGCCTTCGAGTTGCATGCTGCGGGCCGCGCCCAGGGTCGCCAGATAAAACATGCGCAGGGCGGGCAAGTAACTGCCGCTCAGTCGCGCTACTTTATAGGCTTCATTCATTGTTTGCAACATAGAAAAAGAAGTACCACCGCCGACGTCGGTGGCCAGCGACAGCAGCATGCCGGCCCGGTCGGCGCGGTCGAAATCGAACAGTCCGCTGCCCAAAAACAGATTGGAGGTCGGGCAGACGGCCGCCGCCGCGCCGCTGTCGGCCATGCGGGCGCGGTCGCCGTCGTCGAGCCAGATGCAGTGGCCGTACATGGCGCGCGGGCGCAGCAGGCCGACCTGGTCGTAGACGTCGAGGTAGCTGCGCGCCTGCGGGAACAGGCGCTGGACCCAGGCGCACTCGTCCCGGTTCTCCGACACGTGGGTCTGCACGAAGGTGTCCGGGTAGGCGCGCGCCAGTTCGCCGGCCAGGCGCAGCTGTGCGTCGCTGGAGGTGGGCGCGAAGCGCGGCGTGATGGCGTACAAGGCGCGGCCGCGCCGGTGCCAGCGCTGGATCAGCGCCTCGCTGTCGCTCACGCCGGACTCGGCGGTGTCGCGCAGGAACTCGGGGCAGTTGCGGTCCATGAGGACTTTTCCTGCCACCATGCGCAGGTCGCGCTTTTCGCTGGCGGCGAAAAAGGCGTCGACCGAGGCGGCGTGCACGCTGCAATACACCATCGCCGTGGTGGTGCCGCAGCGCAGCAGCTCGTCGAGGAAGAACTCGGCCACGTCGGCGGCGTGGGCCGGGTCGTCGAAGCGGCGCTCGGTGGGGAAGGTGTAGGTTTCCAGCCAGGGCAGCAGGCCGGGCGCCGGCGAGGCGATCATTTCGGTCTGCGGGTAGTGGACGTGGGTGTCGATGAAGCCGGGCATGATCAGCTTGCCGCTGTAGTCGTGCACCGTGCAGCCGGGCGGCAGCGTGACGTGCAGGCTGGCGTAGTCGCCAGCCGCCCGCACCTTGCCGTCGGCGACGACCAGCAGGCCGTCCTCGTGCCAGGCGTGGGCGTCGGCGTGGAAGGCCGGATCGGCGTGGAAATGCAGCAAGCTGGCGCGGTAGGCTTGCGGTTGGGTGCTGGACATGGTGTGCGTCTATCCCGTAAAAGGATGGGTGGCGTGCCAATGCTCGGCGATGTCGATGCGGCGGGTGATCCAGACCTGGTCGTGACCCTGCACATAGTCGAGGAAGCGCGCCAGCGCGGCGGCCCGCGCCGGGCGGCCCAGCAGGCGGCAATGCATGCCGATCGACAGCATCTTCGGCTGGTTCAGGCCGTTCGGGTCGCCCTCGGCGTAGAGCACGTCGAAGGCGTCCTTCAAATAGTCGAAGAACTGGGTGCCGGAGTTGAAGCCCTGCATGGCGGCAAAGCGCATGTCGTTGGTGTCCAGCGTGTAGGGCACGATCAGCTGCGGCGCCACGGCGGCCCGGCCGGCGGGGTCGGTGTAGGCGATCTGTTGCCAGAACGGCAGGTCGTCGCCATAGTGGTCAGCGTCGTAGCGGAAGCCGCCGTGCTCGACCACCAGCTTGCGCGTGTTGGGCGAATCACGGCCCGTGTACCAGCCCTGCGGCGTGCTGCCGGTCAATTCCTTGATGATGGCGACGGCCTCGTGCATGTGGGCGCGCTCGTCCGCCTCGTCCATGTTCTGGTAGCTGATCCAGCGCAGTCCGTGGCAGGCGATCTCGTGGCCCAGTTGCTGGAAGGCGGCCACCGCCTCGGGGTTGCGCTTGAGCGCCATGGCCACGCCGAACACCGTCAAGGGCAGCTTGCGCTCCTCGAACATGCGCAGCAACCGCCACAGGCCGGCGCGCGAACCATATTCGTAGATCGATTCCATGCTCAGGTGGCGGGCCGGGAAGGCGGCCGCGCCGATCATCTCCGAAAGGAAGGTTTCCGACGCCGCGTCGCCGTGCAGCACATTGTTCTCGCCACCCTCCTCGTAGTTGAGAACAAATTGCAGGGCGATGCGCGCACGATCGGGCCATTGGGCGTGGGGAGGCTTGGCGCCGTAGCCGATCATGTCGCGCGGATAGTTGTCGTAGGTAGTCATCTGGGTCGAAAAGGAATGGGGACAATGGCAATGGAGAATATACGTCCCATCATATATTGCCTCACTAGCATCGGTATATGATTTGCTGAATAAGCAGTTTCACTCAAACATATAGGACGGATCATGGGAAAGCTTAGTACACACGTGCTCGATATCACCGTGGGCAAACCTGGCGCCGGCGTCAGCGTGGCCCTGTACGCGGTCGACGAGGCCGGCAAGGTGTTGTTGAAATCGGACGTCACCAACGCCGACGGCCGCTGCGCCCCTTTATTGGAGGGCGATACGATGAAGGTCGGCAAGTACGAGCTGGTCTTCAAGGCCGGCGACTACTTCGCCGCGCGGGGCGTGGAGCTGCCCTCGCCGCGCTTCGTCGACCAGGTCACGCTGGCCTTCGGCATCGCCGACGCGATGCAGAACTACCACGTGCCGCTGGTGGTGTCGCCCTGGGCCTACTCGACCTACCGGGGCAGCTAAGGCGGCCGCCGACGGCGTCGCCAAGCGCCCGGCGCGGCCCGCTCATGGGCCGCCCAATATAGGCAAACTTGCATGGAAGCGGCCCTTGCCTTAGAATTCAAGCCTCTGTGGCCACCTATTCGGCCATGCCGTCTGGGCCGGCGCCGACTTCTGGCCGACCAGTTTCCCACGCAAGTTTCTTTACGGTGAGCCTTGGATACCGTACCGTTATGGGTGCAATTTCTTGCGCTCGCCCTCCTGATCCTCTGCTCGGCGTTCTTTGCCATGGGCGAAACCGCGCTGATGGCGGCCAACCGCTATCGCCTGCGCCACATGGCCAAACGCGGCAGCCGCCGCGCCATCACCACCTTGTGGCTGCTCGACCGCACCGACAAGCTGCTGTCGCTGATTCTGATCGCCAACACCTTGTTCAACGCCATGGCCACCGCCCTGGTGACGGCCATCGCCATCGAAACCTTCGGCAATGACGACAACGTCATCACCATCTCGACCGGCGTGGTGGCCTTCCTGCTGATCGTTTTCGCCGAGATCTCGCCCAAGGTGATCGGCGCCAGCTACCCGGAAAAGATCGCCCTGCCCACCGCCATGGTGCTGAAACCGTTGATGGCGCTGGCCAAGCCGCTGATCTGGTTCGTCAACCTGTTCGTCGGCCTGGTGCTCAAGCTGTTCCGCATCAAGGCGGGCGCCCACCTGCACGACGCCCGCCTGTCGCCGGAGGAGCTGCGCTCCATCGTGCTCGAGGGCGGCAACTTCATCCCGCAAAAGCACAAGAGCATCCTGCTCAACCTGTTCGACCTGGAAACCATCTCGGTCGAGGACATCATGACGCCGCGCTCGCAGATCGAGGCGCTCAACCTGTCGCTGCCGGTCGACGAGATCAAGCACGAGCTGACCACCTGCTACCACAACAAGTTGCCCGTCTACGAGGGCGAGATCAACCAGATCATCGGCATCCTGCACGTGCGCAAGGCGGTGGCCCTGCTCAACCGGGAGGACGAGCTGACCACCGAGCACTTCCGCGCCCTGCTCAGCACGCCCTACTTCATTCCGCAGGACACCGGCGTGTTTACCCAATTGCAATATTTCCAGGAAAACCGCGAACGCCTCGGCATCATCGTCGACGAGTACGGCGAGGTGCAGGGCCTGGTGACCTTGGACGACATCATCGAGGAGATGATCGGCGAGTTCACCACCTCGATGCCGGGCGCCGCCCGGGCCGACAGCTTCGCTTGGAACGAACAGGGCGAGTGCCTGCTCGAGGGCGCCACGGCGCTGCGCGACATCAACAAGCGCCTGGGCCTGAGCTTCCCGCTGGACGGCCCGAAGACGCTGAACGGCATGATGCTGGAATTGCTGCAGGAAATCCCCGAGTCGCCGATCAGCGTCAAGGCCGGCAACTGCGTGATCGAGGTGGTGCAGGTGCAGAACCAATCGATCAAGGTGGTCAAATTGATACGCGCCGGCGGCAAGCGCGCCTGAGGCCGCTCCCCCGCCGACGCCGGTGCCGGCGCGCACGATTGTTTCGTCTAAGAGACAAATGCTTTACAAAGCGCAACCCCGGGGGCATCATCGGATGGAGCGTTGACGACCGGCCCTGCCGGCGCAGCAACTCTCCCACCGAAGTCTTCCTGATGGCGCGCATCCATGGCAGCAGTCATTCCCAACGCCACGCCCAGCACCGCCCTGCCGGGGCTGGCGCGGGCCTTGCTTCAGGCCGGGCGCCTCAGCGCGCCCCAGGCCGACGCGCTGCACAAAAAAGCCGGCAACGATAAGCAGGCCTTCATCGACGTGCTGCTGGCCAGCGGCGCGATCGACGCGCGCGCGTTGGCGCTATTCTGCTCGGAAACCTTCGCCTACCCCCTGCTCGACCTGCACAGCGTCAACCTGGAGGCGCTGCCGCCCAAGGTGATCGACCACCGCCTGATGCAGAGCCAGCGCGTGGTGCCGCTGTCCAAGCGCGGCAACAGGATGTCGGTGGCCATCTCCGACCCCACCAACATCCAGGCGCTGGACCAGATCAAGTTCCAGACCGAGTCCTCGGTCGAGCCGGTGATCGTCGCCCACGACGCCCTGTTGAACCTGCTGGCGGCGCTCAACAAGAACACCGAGCAAAGCATCAACGACATGATCGGCGACGAGCAGGACATCCAGTTCGCCGAGGAGGACAGCGCCGCCGCGCCCGACCCCGGCGCCAACGAGGTGGAGGACGCGCCCATCGTGCGCTTCCTCAACAAGATGCTGATGGACGCCGTCAACATGGGCGCCTCCGACCTGCACTTCGAACCGTTCGAGAAGTTCTACCGCATCCGCTTCCGCGTCGACGGCATACTGATGGAGCACGCCCAGCCGCCGATCTCGATCAAGGAGAAGCTGGTGTCGCGCATCAAGGTGCTGGCCAAGCTCGACATTTCGGAGAAGCGCGTGCCGCAGGACGGCCGCATGCGCCTGATCGTCTCGCCGACCAAAACCATCGACCTGCGCATCAGCACCCTGCCCACCCTGTTCGGCGAGAAGACGGTGATGCGCATCCTCGACGCCACCCAGGCGCAGATGGGCATCGACGCGCTCGGCTACGACCCGGACCAGAAGGAGCTGCTGCTCGACGCCATCCAGCGCCCCTACGGCATGGTGCTGGTGACCGGGCCGACCGGCTCGGGCAAGACGGTGTCGCTGTACACCTGCCTGAACGTCATCAACAAGCCGGGCATCAACATCTCCACGGCCGAGGACCCGGCCGAGATCAACCTGCCCGGCGTCAACCAGGTCAACGTCAACGACAAGGCCGGCCTGACCTTCCCGGTGGCGCTCAAGTCCTTCCTGCGGCAGGACCCGGACATCATCATGGTCGGCGAGATCCGCGACCTGGAGACGGCCGACATCGCCATCAAGGCGGCGCAGACCGGCCACATGGTGTTCTCCACCCTGCACACCAACGACGCGCCGTCGACCCTGACGCGGCTGATGAACATGGGCGTGGCGCCGTTCAACATCGCCTCGTCGGTGATTTTGATCACCGCGCAGCGGCTGGCGCGGCGCCTGTGCAACTGCAAGCAGCCGGTCGAGATCGGCGACGCGCTGCTGCTCAAGGCCGGCTTCCGCGCCGACGAGCTCGACGGCAGCTGGAAGCCCTACGGCCCGGTCGGCTGCGAGCGCTGCAACGGCGGCGGCTACAAGGGCCGGGTCGGCATCTACCAGATCATGCCGATCACGCCGGCCATCGAGGCGCTGATCCTGGCCAACGGCAACGCCATGCAGATCGCCGCCCAGTCCGAGAGCGAGGGGGTGAAATCGCTGCGCAAGTCCGGCCTGGTGAAGGTGAGGAACGGCTTGACCAGCCTGGAGGAAGTGCTGGGCTGCACCAACGAATAGGACAGGCACCATGGCGACATCGAGCGGCAACCAGGTCAAGGAATCGGTCTTCGCCTGGGAGGGCAAGGACAAGAGCGGCAAGACGGTGCGCGGCGAGCTGCGCGCCGGCGGCGAGGCCGTGGTCAACGTGACGCTGCGGCGGCAGGGCATCATGGTGACCAAGGTCAAGAAGAAGGTCTACCGCAGCGGCAAGAAGATCACCGACAAGGACATCTCCCTGTTCACCCGCCAGTTGGCGACGATGATGAAGGCCGGCGTGCCGCTGCTGCAATCGTTCGACATCGTCGGCAAGGGCCATTCCAACCCGTCCGTGTCCAAGCTGGTGATGGACCTGCGCGCCGACATCGAGACCGGCACCAGCCTGAACCAGGCCTTCCGCAAGTTCCCGCTGTACTTCGACCCACTGTTCTGCAACCTGGTCGGCGCCGGCGAGCAGGCCGGCATTTTGGAGGACCTGCTGACCCGGCTGGCGATCTACAAGGAAAAGACCCTGGCGATGAAGGCCAAGATCAAGTCGGCGCTGATGTACCCGGTGTCGATCCTGGCCATCGCCTTCATCGTCACGGCCGTCATCATGATCTGGGTGGTGCCGGCCTTCAAGGAGGTGTTCGCCAGCTTCGGCGCCAACCTGCCGGCGCCGACGCTGTTCGTCATGGCCGTCTCCGAGTACTTCGTGCGCTACTGGTATTTGATCTTCGGCAGCATCTTCGGCAGCGTGTACTTCTTCTTCCAGGCCTGGCAGCGCTCGCCCAAGGTGCAGCGCAACATGGACATTCTGCTGCTCAAGCTGCCCATCTTCGGCGAGGTGATCCGCAAGGCCACCATCGCCCGCTGGACCCGCACCCTGGCCACCATGTTCGCCGCCGGCGTGCCGCTGGTCGAGTCGCTCGACTCGGTCGGCGGCGCCGCCGGCAACGCCGTCTACCTGGACGCCACGCGGCGCATCCAGAACGAAGTCAGCACCGGCACCAGCCTGACGGTGGCGATGCAGAACGCCGACGTGTTCCCCAACATGGTGACGCAGATGGTCGCCATCGGCGAGGAGTCCGGCTCGCTCGACGCCATGCTGGGCAAGGTGGCCGACTTCTACGAGGAGGAGGTCGACGAGGCGGTGGCCTCGCTGTCGAGCCTGATGGAGCCGCTGATCATGGTCATCCTGGGCGTGCTGATCGGCGGCCTGGTGGTGGCGATGTACCTGCCGATCTTCAAGCTCGGCTCGGTGGTGTAGGCGGCGCGGCTAGGCGCCGGCGAGCTGGCTCGCCAGCGCCACATCGGCTGGCAGCGGCTGCGCCACCAGCCGCACGCCGAGCGCCATGCAGATCCGGCTGATCGTATCGAAGCGAGGTGTGCTATCGGCACGCAACGCCTTGTGCAGCGCCTCGCACGAGATGCCGGCCGACTTCGCCACCTCTGCCACGCCGCGGGCCCGCGTGATGTCGCCCAAGGCGGCAGCCAGCAGAGAGGCATCGTTCGCTTCCAGAATGTCGGTGAGGTATGCGGCGATTGCTTCGGCGCTGTCGAGATAAGGGGCCGCGTCGAAGTCCGGCAGCTCCGCCACATTGATTCGATTGCTCATGGTATGCCTCCTAGACCACGACACCGCGCACTTTGGCGTCCGCTATGCTACCCAGCCAGTTCGCAAATTCTGGGAGATATTTGATCGTGTACATATAAATTGTAATCGGGCGATAACAGGATATCTATCGAAATTGAACACCGAGTCGCCCATGTCGTCTCAGCTTTCCCGCAGGTATTGCAGTGCTGCCACTTCTCAGCTTGATTCAACCCGTTTACCAAATTTCTGTCAAAATTAACAATACGATATCGCAGTGACCCGCGCCTTGCCTTGAGATAGGCGACATCCCCACTCTTTCCCTTCCGATAAAAATATAGACGTGAGCAAAGAAATCGCATTGACAGTGTTCCAAGCCAGGGCTGGCGACCACAACGATCTGGCCATGCCGGGCGCGGCGGCGGTCGGCGCCATGCTGGCGGCGCGGCTGGGCCTGCCGGCCAGCGTCATCGGCCGACCCGAGCCAGCCCTCAACAGCGGCTGGCGCAGCGAGCTGGACGCGGCCCTGCCGGCGCTGCGCGCACTGGCCGAGCACCATGCCGCCATCCTGCGCCGGGGCGCCGTGCCGCTGACGGCGGCGACCCGCTGCGCCGTCTCGCTGGCCATGCTGCCCGTCGTCGCCAGCCAGCGGCCCGACGCCTGCGTGGTCTGGTTCGACGCCCACGCCGACTTCCACACGCCGCACACCAGCGCCAGCGGCTATCTGGGCGGCATGGTGCTGGCCGGCGCCTGCGGCCTGTGGGACTCCGGGCTGGGCGCCGGCCTGGCCGTCGGCAACGTGGTGCTGGTCGGCGGCCGCGACATCGACCCGGCAGAGCAGGCGCTGATCGACGCCGGCACGCTGCGGCTGGTGACCGCCGGCGCCGGACTGGCCGACGAACTGCGCCGCGCCATCGCCGGCCGGCCGGTCTACCTCCACCTCGACTGCGACGTGCTCGAGCCGGGTATCGTGCCGACCGACTACCGCTGCACAGGCGGGCTGTCGCTGGCCGAGCTGGGCGCCGCCTGCGCCGTCGTCGCCGAGCACGAGCTGGTCGGCGTCGAGATCGCCGAGTTCGAGCACGCCTGGCAGGCCGGCGGCGCGCCGGTCTCGCCGGCCGCGCTGCTCGACGCGCTGCGGCCCCTGCTCGAGCGCCTGCCGGCCGGCGCCTGAGTCGGCCGTCCGCGACCACCCAATTTTCCACGGCGGCCAGCGCCGCCCAGCCGAACGGCGCCGCGCGCGCCCCAACCTTGACCACAACCACCATGCACAACACAATAGACATCCCCGCCGACTTCCTCGCCCGCAGCGCCATCGTCGACCACGACCATCCGGCCATCGCCGCGCTGGCGCGCAGCTTGGCCGGCGCCAACGCCGAGGAAACGGCGCGCAACTGCTTCGACTGGGTGCGCGACCACATCGAGCACAGCATCGACTTCAACCGCGACGAGGTCACCTGCGTCGCCTCCGAGGTGCTGGCCGCCGGCACCGGCCTGTGCACGGCGAAAAGCCACCTGCTGGTCGCCCTGCTGCGCCGGCACGGCATTCCGGCCGGCTTCTGCTACCAGCGCCTGCTGTTCGACGAGGCCGGCGCCGCCTTCTGCAGCCACGGGCTGGTGGCGCTGTGGCTGGATGGCCACAGTTGGTATCGCTGCGACGCGCGCGGCAACAAGCCCGGCATCCAATGCGAATTCACCCCCGGGCGGGAAAACCTCGCCTTCGCCGTGCAGGCGCCGGGCGAGCGTCTGTACGCCGAGGTGTGGGCCGAGCCCTGGCCGGAGCTGGTGTCGCGCACGCGGGCGCTGGCCTCGATCGCCGACTACCGCGCCGCGCCGCTCGACGTGGCGCCGCCTACCCCGTCCGCCGCCGCCAGCCGCCACATAGGCGTTTGAGCGCGGCGGCCGGTAACTACTGGTCGAAATAACAGCTTGGCAAGAAGTGCTACCATCAATTAACATTGCCCATTGTTAAACGTAGTTTAATTGCAACATGATTGAAATATTGCCATAGCAATAATGATATCTGTGATTCAATAGTATTTCGCAAATATGCTGCCTGCGCGCGGCTGGAAGACGAATAGTGGCTGCCTCGATCAACTTGCAACACAGCGCCCTCGATGCCGAACTGCCGGATCACTACGAGATCCGTGGCCGGCTCGGCGAGGGCGGCTATGGCCAGGTGTTCGAAGCCTGGGACGCCACGCTGTGCCGCGCCGTGGCGATCAAGCAGCTCAAACTGGGTGCCGCCGCGCTCGACCCGGAACGCCTGATCCGCGAAGCGCGGCTGGCCGCCGCGCTCAGCCACAGCGCCTTCGTCAAAATCTTCTCGGTGGCCGGGGGCGGCGCCAGCCAGGCCATCGTCATGGAACTGGTGCAGGGCAGCACGCTGCGCCAGCACATGCTGGAGCGTTCGCTGAGCCCCGAGCAGGCGCTGGCGATCGTCGACCAGATCGCCGCCGCCATGGCCGAGGCGCACGCCAGCGGCCTGGTGCACGGCGACCTGAAGCCGTCCAACCTGATCATCGAACCGTCCGGTGCGCCACGCATCCTCGACTTCGGCCTGGCACGCCAGATCAACCCCTTGGCCAACCAGTCCTCGACGACCGACCACAGCGACGGCACCATCGCCTACATGGCGCCCGAGCGCCTAGGCGGCCAGCCGCCCAGCGTCGGCGCCGACATATACGCCCTCGGCGCCATGTTGTACGAGATGCTGGCCGGCAGCCGCCCGTTCGCCGACCTCGACGGCCTGGCGCTGGCCGCCGCCCACCTGCAGTCCTGCTCGACGCGCTGGCCCTTCCCGCCCGAGGTGCCGGCCACCAGCGTGGCGCTGGTGCGGGCGATGACGGCGCGCGACCCCAGCCAGCGGCTGCGCAGCATGGCGGCGGTGCGCCAGCGCATCGCCGCGCTGCGCGCGCCGGACACCCCGGCGGCGGCGGCTGCGGCGGCGCGGTGGCGCTGGCGCGGCTGGCGCGGCGCCGTTGCTGCCGGCGCCGCCGTCGCCCTGCTGGGCGGCGCGCTGTGGCTGCTGGCGCCGCTGGAACGCTGGCACCCCATGCTGGCGCCGGCGCAGACGTTGCAGGCCGGCTGGGAAGCGCTGAGCCACTACGACCGCGACGGCAGCCTGACCGAGGCCGACAACGCCTTCCTTGCGATCCTGAAGCAGAATCCGCGCCAAGCCAGCGCCGCCGCCGGTTTGTCGATCGCCTACAGCTTTCGCTACGGCGGCGACGGCCGCGATCCAGCCCTGTTGGCGCAGGCCAACGCCAGCGCCCAGCAGGCGCTGCGGCTGGACGACCAGCTGGCGCTGGCCCACGTCGCCCAAGGTGAGGCGCTGCGGGTGGCGGGCCAGAATGAAGCCGCGCTGCCGCACTTCAAGCGCGCGCTCGAACTCGATCCGCAGGCTCTGCTGGCGCTGGCCGGAAAGATCCAGGCCCTGCTCGGCCTACGCCGCTTCGACGAGGCCGAAGCGCTGCTGCAACAGGCGCGCCAACTGCATCCGCGCGAACGGCGCCTGGCCGACCTGCTCGGCTCGCTGCGCTTCCAGCAGGCCGACTACACGGCCGCCGAGACGGCCTTCCGCCTGAGCCTGCAACTCGAACCGGACGCCGTGTACGCCTACGCCAACCTGAACGCGGCGCTGCTGCGCCAGGGCCGCAACGACGAGGCGCTGCAGGTGTTGCAACAGGGCCTGCAGGTTCGGCCAAACGGGCGCCTGTACACCAACCTGGGCACCACGCTGTTCGCCCGCGCCGACTACGCCGGCGCCGCCCAGGCCTTCGAGCGCGCCGTCTCGTCGGCCAAGGGCAGCCCGAACGACTATCTGAGATGGGCCAACCTGGCCGATGCGCTGCGCTGGCTGCCCGGCCGCGAGGACGACTCGCGCCAGGCCTACCAGCGCGCCAGCGACCTGCTCGCGCCGCAGCTCGAGCGCGCGCCCGACAATGCCACCCTGGCCTCGCGCATGGGCTGGTACCGGGTCCGCCTTGGCGACGCGCCCGGCGCGCTGGCCTGGACCGAGAGGGCGCTGACGCGGGCGCCGGCCAGCCCCGATATCCAATTCCGCGCGGCGCTGGCATACGAGCTGAGCGCTAGGCGCCAGTCCGCCATCGCCGCGCTGATCCGGGCGAGCACCTTGGGCTATCCGGCCCATTTGATCGACAGCGAGCCCGACCTGATCGCGTTGCGGCGCGATCCCCATTATCAATCTCTCCTCCTTGAAAGTGCACAATGAAACTGGAAGCGCAAGCGGTCAACACGGAAGACAAAGTACGCAAAGAAGTATTGTTGAAGGTATCGTTCGACGCCAACCAGACCAGCGACGCGCTGGACTGGGAGTTCCTGCCGAATTCACGTCCGGCCAAGGGCGACCACGCCGGCGGTATCCTGTTCCAGCCGGGTGAGATGCTGCACGTCGAGATCGACGGCCTGGGCAGCCACACCAGCGGTTTCCGCAGCTTCGAAGTGGTCGACTGCTGCCTGCTGACCAACCCGCAGATCATCCAGATCGGCGCCAAGCTGCCGCTGAAGTACGCCGAGCCCTCGCCGTTCTGCGGCATCGACCGCGCCGTCTACGTCCTGCCCAACAAGTTCGAGGTGGTCTCGTGCAAGGAGCCGCACCCGACCCGTCCGCACGCGCACCGCGTCAAGCAAGTCTGGCAGGGCGAGCTGGAAGTGGCCAAGCCGCAGGGCCGCTGGGAACTGTCCTTCATCGTCACCGTGCGACTCGACTTCGGCGATGTCCGCCCGGCCGAGCTGCGCGTCTTCTCGTTCGATCCGGAAAGCGAAGTCGGCGACGGCACCGAACCGAACTAAGCAGTCCCGCGTCGCCGCCGGGCCGCCCGGCGGCGACACGAAGTGCGTGCCGGCCACGGCGCCCCGCCCGCCCGGCGCCGGGCGCTTGCGCCAGCCGCGTGGTGCAAAAAAGCAAAATTCACCGGCCGCGCCTCGCCGCCGCCGGGCGCGCCGTGTTTTAATACGGGAATTCGCCCGCCGCCGCCTCGCCGAGACCACGCGCCCGGGCCCACCGAACGCGGAAGCCGATACGATGTCCCCACACCCCCTGCTGTTCGCCGCCCCGGCCGACTTCGCCATCAGCCTGCTGGCCGGCCTGTTCGGCCTGCTGATCGGCAGCTTCCTCAACGTGGTGATCTACCGCGTGCCGAAGATGATGCAGCGCGAATCGGACAACTACGTCGCCGTCGAGAGCGGCCGCGAGGCGCCCCACGCCGAACGCTTCAACCTGATGGTGCCGCGCTCGGCCTGCCCGCACTGCGGCCACCAGATCACCGCGCTGGAAAACATCCCCCTGCTCAGCTGGCTCGTGCTGCGCGGCAAGTGCAGCGCCTGCCGGGCGCCGATCTCGCCGCGCTACCCGGCCGTCGAACTGCTCACCGGCCTGCTGTCGGCCCTGCTGGTGTGGCGCCTGGGCAGCGGCTGGGCCGGCCTGGCCGCGCTGTTCTTCCTGTACAGCCTGATCGCCATGACCTTCATCGACGCCGACACCCAGCTGCTGCCCGACGACCTGACCTACCCGCTGCTGTGGGCCGGCCTGCTGGTCAACCTGAACGGCACCTTCGTGCCGCTGCACGACGCCGTGGTCGGCGCGGCGGCCGGCTATCTGGCGTTGTGGAGCATCTACTGGCTGTTCAAGCTGGCGACGGGCAAGGAGGGAATGGGGTATGGTGACTTCAAACTGCTGGCCGCGCTGGGCGCCTGGCTGGGCTGGGCCATGCTGCCGACCATCATCCTGTTGTCCTCGGTGGTCGGCGCGCTGGTCGGCATCAGCCTGATCGTCTTCGCCCGCCACGGCCGCAACAACCCGATCCCCTTCGGCCCCTATTTGGCCGCCGCCGGGCTGATCGCCATATTGTACGGCAATTCGATTTCCGCCTTTACCCTCGGCCTGCTGGGCTGAGAGCAACCATGACCATGTCCGCCGATACCGCCGCCGCCCCGCCCCCAGCCGTTTCCCCCGCGCCCTTCGCCGTCGGCCTGACCGGCGGCATCGGTTGCGGCAAGAGCACCGTCGCCGACATGTTCGCCGCGCGCGGCGCGACCATCGTCGACACCGACCAGATCGCCCACGCCCTGACCGGGCCGGGCGGCGATGCCATGGCCGCCATCGTCGCCGAGTTCGGCGCCGAGTTCGCCGCCGCCGACGGCGCGCTCGACCGCGCCCGCATGCGCGCCCTGGTGTTCGCCGAGCCGGCGGCCAAGGCCAGGCTGGAGGCCATCCTGCATCCGCGCATCCGCGACGCCGCGCTGGCGGCGGCCGCCACCGCCACCGGCAGCTATGTGATCTATGCCGTGCCGCTGCTGTTCGAGTCGGGCAGCTGGCGCGCCCGGGTGGCCCGGGTGCTGGCCGTCGACTGCCCGGAAAGCCTGCAGATCGCCCGCGTGATGGCGCGCAATGGCTTGCCAGAAGCCCAAGTCAAGGCCATTATGGCGACTCAGGTGCCGCGCCAGTTGCGCCGAGAGCTGGCCGACGACATCGTCAGCAACGAGGGCGACATCGCCGACTTGGCGCCGCAAATCGAGCGCCTGCACGATTTATACCTGGCATTTTCGAAAAGAACGACGACAATACCGTCGCAACGTTTGTAATTTTGCTTCGCTTGCTTCAAAATCACGGGATTGAGCGGGTCCACACATAAAAAGGGATGTTATTTTGATTGTCTACGAATATCCTTTCAACGAGCGCATACGCACGTTGTTGCGGTTGGAGGATCTGTACGAGAAATTCAAGTTCTTTGTCCATCAAGAACATCCAATGCAACATCACGTCGCCCTCGCCACCATCTTCGACATGCTCGAAGTGGCCGGCCGCGCCGACCTCAAATCCGACCTGCTGCAGGAGCTGGAACGCCAGCGCCAAAGCCTGCTCGGCTACCGCATGAATCCGAATGTCCAGGCGGAAACGCTGGACGCCATACTCGCCGAACTCGACGACGTCAGCAGCGCGCTGGTGTCGGCCCAGGGCAAGACCGGACAGAACGTGCGCGACAACGAATGGCTGATGAGCATCCGCGGCCGCACCATCATCCCCGGCGGCGCCTGCGAGTTCGACCTGCCGTCCTACTACGCCTGGCAGAAGCGCAGCGCCGAGCAGCGCTTCAACGACATCGCCAACTGGTTCGCCCCGCTGGCGCCGCTGTTCGACGCGCTGGCCCTGGTGCTGCGCCTGCTGCGCGACTCGGGCGGCCCGGTGAAGATGATCGCCGTCGCCGGCAGCTACCAGCAGATGCTGCAAGGCAAGGTCTACCAGATGCTGCGCCTGAGCTTGGACGAGTCGCTGGGCGCGATCCCGGAGATTTCCGCCAACAAATACATGCTGTGGGTGCGCTTCACCAGCCAGGGCGGCGACTTGAAACCGAAGCCGCTGGAAGACGATGTGCCATTCGAGCTAACCCTTTGTAACTTTTGACGAGATAGTGTTTTATGACCGTAGTTGATTGCCCGACCTGCGCCAAGAAGGTGGAGTGGAGCGAAAAGAACAAGTACCGCCCGTTCTGCTCGGAGCGCTGCAAACAGATCGACCTGGGCGCCTGGGCCGAGGAAAAATACGCCATCCCGGCCGCCCCGCCGGTCGACCCGCTCGACGAGGAATGAAAAACAGGCAGCCCGTGGGCTGCCTGTTTTTTTACCCCGCAAGGCGCTAGTCGCGGGGTCTGACCCCGTACGGGGTCAGACCCCTGGCTTTGGGGGCTTAAGCCGGCAATGCCGCCGGATCGTGGCGGATCTGCTCCAGCCACTCCAGCAGGGGTATGGTCGCCGGCAACAGCGGCTCGACGCCGACCGCGCCCTGCCAGGCGAAGGCCTGGCCCTCCAGGCTCTGCGCCTCGCCGTGCCAGTCGCGGCTGATGAAGAAATGCAGCCGCACATGGGCGTGCGGATACACGTACTCCACGCCGCACCACTCCTGCGCGCTCTCCACCACCATGCCCAGCTCTTCCATGAACTCGCGCTTGAGCGCCTGCAGCACCGTCTCGCCCGGATCGACCTTGCCGCCCGGGAACTCCCAGTAACCCTCGTAGGGCTTGCCGGCCGGCCGCTGGCCGAGCAACACGTCGCCGTTCGGCGCAATCAGGATGCCGACCGCGACGTCGACCGGCTTGGCCGCCGCCACGGCTGGCGCCGAGGCCGCCGCTGTCGCTGCCGTAGATATCACCGCCTCGGCTGCCGCCGCCGGCCCGGCCGGGAGTGCCTGCGCGCCACCGGCCGCCACGCTCACCGCCGCCGCGCTCACGGCGCGCCTTCCGGCAACTTGCCGGCGTGGTCCTTGGCGAACTGCCAGGCCACCCGGCCCGAGCGCGAACCGCGCTGCAGGGCCCAGCGCAGCGCGTCGGCGCGTGCCGCCGCGATCTGCGCGGCGTCGCAGCCGAACGAGCCGAGCCAGTGCGCCACGATGTCCAGATAGTCGTCCTGCTTGAACGGGTAGAACGACAGCCACAGGCCGAAGCGCTCCGACAGCGAGATCTTCTCCTCCACCGTCTCGCCCGGATGCAGGTCGCCGTCCTCGTCGTGCTGGTAGCTGGCGTTGTCGGACATGCGTTCCGGCATCAAATGGCGCCGGTTCGAGGTGGCGTAGATCAGCACGTTGTCCGACTGCGCCGCCACGCTGCCGTCGAGCGCCACCTTCAGCGCCTTGTAGCCGCTCTCGCCCTCCTCGAACGACAGGTCGTCGCAGAAGATGACGAAACGCTCGGGCCGGCCGGCGACCAGGTCGACGATGTCGGGCAGCTCGGCCAGGTCGGCCTTGTCGACCTCGATCAGGCGCAGGCCGTCGACGGCGAACTGGTTCAGGCAGGCCTTGATCAGCGAGGACTTGCCGGTGCCGCGTGCGCCCGTCAGCAGCACGTTGTTGGCCGGCCGGCCGCGCACGAACTGGCGCGTGTTCTGCTCGATCTGCGCCTTTTGCGGAGCGATGTTGTGCAGGTCGTCGAGCGCGATGTTGGAGACGTGGGCCACCGCCTGCAAATAGCTGGCGCCGCCGCCGTTGCGCTTGCGCCAGCGGTAGGCGTGGCCCAGCTTCCAGTCGGGCTCGCGCGGCGCCTGCGGCAGGATCGCCTCGACCCGTTGCAGCAGGGCCTCGGCGCGCACGAGGAATTGTTCCAGGGGACTCGCCATGGCCATCCCTCAGGAGCGGTAGTCGGCGTTGATGGTCACGTACTCGTGCGACAGGTCGCAGGTGTAGACGGTGGCCTCGGCGGCGCCGCGCGCCAGCTTGACGCGCACCGTGATCTCGCTTTGGCTCATGACGCGCTGGCCGTCCTCCTCCTTGTAGTCGGGGTTGCGGCCGCCGTCCTTGGCGACCCAGACGTCGTCCAGGTAGAGGTTGAGCTTGTCGACGTCGAGGTCGTCGACGCCGGCGTAGCCGATGGCGCACAGGATGCGGCCCAGGTTCGGGTCGGAGGCGAAGAAGGCGGTCTTGACCAGCGGCGAGTGGCCGATCGAGTAGGCCACCTTGCGGCACTCCTCGACGTCCTTGCCGCCCTCGACGGTAATGGTGATGAACTTGGTGGCGCCCTCGCCGTCGCGCACGATGGACTGGGCCAGGAACAGCGACAGCTCGGTGACGGCGGCGGCCAGCGCGGCGTACTCGGGCGTGTCGACCGAGTCCACCACCAGCGTGCCGGCGCCGGTGGCGATCAGCATGAAGGAGTCGTTGGTCGAGGTGTCGCCGTCGATGGTGATGCAGTTGAACGACCGGTCGGCGGCGTGCTTGACCAGGGCGTCGAGCACCGGCTGGGCCACCTTGGCGTCGAAGGCGAGGAAGCCGAGCATGGTCGCCATGTTCGGCTTGATCATGCCGGCGCCCTTGCTGATGCCGCTCATCGTCACGCTGTGGCCGGCGATGTCCACCATGCGCGAGGCCGCCTTGGGCTGGGTGTCGGTGGTCATGATGGCCTCGGCGGCGTTGAACCAACTGTCGGCGCGCTGGTCGGCGACGGCCTGCGGCAGGGCGGCGACGATCTTGCCGACCGGCAGGGGCTCGAGGATCACGCCGGTCGAGAACGGCAGGATCTGGCCGGCCTCGCAGCCGAGCAGGCCGGCCAGCGCGGCGCAGCTCTCGTTGGCCAGGGCCAGGCCGACGGCGCCGGTGCCGGCGTTGGCGTTGCCGGTGTTGACCATCAGCGCGCGGATCGGCTTGGCGCCGTCGCGCACGGCGGCCAGGTGGGCCTTGGCGATCTGCACCGGCGCGGCGCAGAAGCGGTTCATGGTGAACACGCCGGACACGGTGGCCGTCGGCGCCAGGGTCAGCACCAGCACATCCTTGCGGTTCGGCTTCTTGATGCCGGCTTCGGCGAAGCCGATTTCAATACCGGCGACGGGCTTCAGGTCGGTGGCGACGGGCAGGGGGGAATTGACGGCCATATTCGGGTTCTCATGGGTGGGAAAAGGGAGCCGCTATTGTAATCCCTGGCGCCGCGAATGGGGATGGCGCCGGGCGCGACGGCGCCAAGGGCGCGCCGCCGCGCGCTGGCCCCGGCCGGCCGCCGGCGAGCGGCGCCCGCGGCCGTGTTTCGTTGCCTTTCCACAACGAAAACACCGCCGCCGGGCGAAAGGAAAAGACAAGCCATTGCCGCAGGTACACACTCAACGCAGCGCCGGAAGTCAAAACAACAAGGCGCCCACACCAACCTGGAGGGATACCGATGAAACCAACAACCCTGTCACGCAGCGCGCTCGCGCTTCTGGCGGCCTGCGCCGCCCTGCCCGCGCACGCCGAGGACGGCCCGGCCATCACCATCAGCGGCTTCGGCACGGCCGCGCTGACCATGAGCGACACCGACCAGGCCGAGTACATCCGCCCCGGCCAGGCGGCCGGCGTGCGCAAGGACGCGCGCCCCGGCGTCGACTCCAACTTCGGCGTGCAGGCCACCGCAAAGTGGAACGAGACCGTTTCCTTCACCGCCCAGGGCCTGGTGCGCAAGTACGCCACCGACCAGTACGGCGCCGAGCTGGCCTGGGCCTTCGCCAAGTACAAGGCCAGCGACGACTTCAGCCTGCGCGCCGGCCGCGTCGGCTTGCCGATCTACCTGATCTCCGACTTCCGCAACGTCGGCTACGCCAACACCATGCTGCGGCCGCCGGCCGAGGTCTACCGCCAGGTCTCGGTCGACCACGTCGACGGCGTCGACGTGGTCTACCAGCACAGCTTCGACGACACCAGCGTCACCGCCCAGTTCGCGTTCGGCAAGTCGCAGAACAAGCAGCCGGGCAACGCCTACACCGATTTCAGCACCGTCACCGCGCTCCACGTGGTGGTCGAGAACGGTCCCTTCACCTACCGCTTCGGCCGCGCCGACGCCAAGTTCTCCGCCAAGAACAACCCCAGCCTGACCGGCCTGAACACCACGCTGCGCGCGGTCGGCCTGGGCGCCATCGCCGACGACCTCAAGCTCGAGGATATCAAGGGATCGTTCACCTCGCTCGGCCTGACGATGGACTACAAGAACTTCCTGGTCCAGACCGAGTACGCCAAGCGCAAGACCGAGTCGCGCCTGGTCCACGACACCAGCTCCTGGTACGCCATGCTGGGCTACCGCTACGGCAAGTTCACGCCCTACTACATGTACGGCGACATCAAGCAGGACAGCCGCAACGAGTACAGCTCGCTGCCCACCAGCGGCCCGCTGGCGCCGCTGTCGGCCGGCGTCAACGGCGCCGTCAAGGCGGCGCTGCAGTCGACCAACGCGGTCGGCCTGCGCTGGGACTTCTACAAGGCCGCCGCGCTGAAGCTGCAGATCGACCGCATCTCGCCGCGCAACGGCAGCGGCGCCTTCATCAACGCCGCACCCGGCTTCAAGGGTCCGGTCAACGTCTACGCGGTCGGCGTCGACTTCGTCTTCTAAGGGGGCCACATGAATACGAAACTCGCCCTGTCCCTGCTCGCCGGCAGCCTGTCACTGGCCGCGCCCGTGTTCGCCACAGAGATCGTTGTCATCGTCAGCCCGAAAAACCCGGCCACCCGCATGTTCAGCGAACAGGCCTCGCAGTTCTTCCTCGGCAAGTCCAGCCTGTTCACCCCGATCGAGCGCAACGACAGCCCGCTGCGCAACGAGTTCTACCAGAAGGTGCTGGGCAAGGACGCCACCCAGGTCAAGGCGGTCTGGTCCAAGCTGGTGTTCACCGGCAAGGGCAGCGCGCCGAAGGAGTACAACTCCGACGCCGAGGTCAAGAAGGCGGTCGCCGCCGACCCCGTCGCCATCGGCTACATCGACAAGGCGCACGTCGACGACACGGTGAAAGTGATACTCACCGTGCCTTGACGCGCGAAAATTCTGTTGACCATAAGTTACAAATGGCGCCCGCGTGGCGCCATTTTCACGTCTCGCCGGCGCGCCGCCGCGAGCCCGGCCGGCGGCGCCGGCGCGATACTAATAAATAATAAAAATTATTAAAGAGACCATCAAAACACTAGTGAAATGGATGGTTATCTATTAAATTTTCTCATCTTGCAATTGAACTCCCCCTCTGGATTGCTCAAAAAAACGACAGTTTTTAGTACACTCGTTCTATTTTTGATATTCCATTTTATCCCTGAAGAAAATTGGTCTAAGGTAACACCTGCACGCCCTACCCGGCTTGTTTTAGGGGACTGGCGCACCACCGCCACTCAGTAACAAAGAACCGAATATAAAAACATACGAAGGAATACGGCAGATGAAAAAACAACTATTGGTAGCATCCGTGCTGGCCGCGCTGGGCATGATGCAGGCCCAGGCCGGCGTGCTCGACGACGGCAACCTGAGCATCAGCGGCTTCGGCACGCTGGGCGTGGCCAAGAGCAACACCGACGCGGTCGAGTTCGCCCGCTACAACCAGGCCGAAGGCGTCAGCGACAAGGCCAAGATCGGCCTCGACTCCAACCTGGGCCTGCAGGCGACCTACAAGATCAACGAGATGTTCTCCACCACCGCGCAGATCCTGACGCGCAAGAACACCAGCCAGAGCTTCACCACCGACCTGACCTGGGCCTTCCTGAAGATCAAGGTCAACGAGGAAATCAACGTGCGCGTCGGCCGCGTCGTCGTGCCGACCTTCCTGATCTCCGACTACCAGAACGTCGGCTACGCCAACACCATGATGCGTCCGCCGGTCGAGATGTACGGCCAGGCGCCGATCGAGAACGTCGACGGCGTCGACGTCAACTACCAGCACGCCATCGGCGACTTCAACCTGAGCACCCAGGCCTTCGTCGGCGTCAGCCGCGGCAAGCTGTTCGTGCCGACGGCCGGCGGCTCGGTGGCCACCTACCGCGCGCCCGCCGCCGGCGTCAGCGTGGGCGGCGAATACGGTCCGTTCACGCTGCGCCTGGGCCACGCCCAAGCCAAGCTCGACAGCAACGACGTCGGCCCGCTCAACAACCTGACCGGCACGCTGAAGACGATCGGCTTCGGCCAGCTGGGCCAGGACATGACCCTGAACGGCGGCAAGCGCATCGCCTTCACCTCGCTCGGCTTGACCATGGACTGGCGCAACATCGTGGTGCAGGCCGAGTACGCCCAGCGCCGCGCCAAGGAGCCGGTCTACGTGCCCGACACCAACGCCTGGTACACCATGGTGGGCTACCGCTTCGGCAAGATCCTGCCCTACTACAGCCACGCCGCCTACAAGGGCGCCGGCCAGTCGGTCAACGTGCCGGCCGGCTTCCCCAAGACGGGCGCGCTGGCCTCGGCCGTCAACTACAGCTTCCTCAGCTCGTCCGAGCAGAGCTCCGACCTGGTCGGCGTGCGCTGGGACTTCGCCAAGTCGCTGGCATTGAAGGTGCAAGTCGACCGCGTCAAGCCGAAAGCCAAATCCGGTTCGCTGAACTTCGGTCCGGCCGCCGGTTACACCAACAATGTCACCGTGGTCGGCGCCGCGCTCGACTTCGTGTTCTGATCAGGAGGCCACTATGAAAACCACCATGACCTCGCTGTTGTTGACCGCCCTGCTGGGCACCACCCTGTCCGCCTCGGCCGAGACGGTCGTCATCGTCAGCCAGAAGAACCCGGCGACGCGGATGTTCTCCGAACAGGCCTCGCAATTCTTCCTCGGCAAGTCGGCGATGTTCACCCCGGTCGACCAGGCGGAAAGCTCGGCCATCCGCGCCGACTTCTACCACAAGGTGGCCGACAAGGACCCGGCCCAGGTGAAGGCGATCTGGTCCAAGCTGGTGTTCACCGGCAAGGCCACGCCACCCAAGGAGTACAACTCCGACGCCGAGGTGAAGAAGGCGGTCGCCGCCGATCCGAAGGCGATCGGCTACATCAACAAAAACTCGGTGGACGACACCGTCAAGGTGATCCTCAGCCTGCCGTGATGCCGGCCTAGCTCCACCCGCGACGCCCGGCAACGCCGGGCGTTTTTGCGTGCGCGCGCCATCTCGATGGTGCCGAATGGCAAGCGATGGGTTATATTGACAAGTCGGCAGCATTCCACGCGGCGCCAACCGCGCCGCCAGCCGCCGCGGGAACGGACACCCTGTTCCCGGCCGCGCCGACCCGATGGAGACCCTCGTTTTGAACCTATCGCTACGCGCGAAATTCCTGGTGCTGAGCGCCGTGGTGCAAGCCCTGGTGGTCGCCCTGCTGATCTGGAACAGCCTGCGCCTGATGGACGACGCCGTCGGCAAGAACGCCGAGCGGGTCGCCCACGAATACGCCGTCACCCTCAACCTCTCGCTCAGCCCCTACGCCATCAACGGCAAGCTGGGCCAGCTGTCGGGCTACCTGGCCGAGATGCTGGCCGACCCCGAGGACAGCTTCCTGCGCTACATCGTCATCCTCGACGCCCAGGGCCGGCCGATCATCGAAATCGGCGGCAGCGTCGCCGCGCTGCCGCCGGCGCTGCGCGCCGGCACGCCGGGCGCCGGCGGGCGCGGCGCGCGCACCGTCACCGAGGGCCAGACCCTGCACGCGCGCGCCCCGCTGCTGCTGCAGGACAACCAGGTCGGCACGCTCAACTTCGGCCTCTCGACCACCGACCTGAAGCGCGCCAGCGACGAGGTGATGCTGCAGGGCGGCGCCATCTCGCTGGCCGGCTTCGTGCTCGGCCTGGGCCTGTTCTACCTGTTCACCCACGGCATCGGCCGGCGCCTGGCCGCGCTGACCGGCCAGTCGCGCCAGATGGCCCACGGCCAGCCCTGGGCCGAACAGGGCGGCGACGAGATCGACATGTTCTCGCGCTCGCTGGCCAGCATGAGCGCGGCGCTGCGCGAGCGGGTCGCCCAGCTCGAACAGTCCGAACGCCGCCTGGTCGAGTCCGAGTCGCGCTTCAAGATCCTGTTCGACATGGCGCCGCTGCCGCTCAGCGTGTCCGACCACGAGGGCCGGGTGATCGCCGCCAACCAGGCGCTGGCGCGCACCTTCGACTACCCGGTCGACAGCCTGATCGGCATGCGCTCGGACCAGGTGACCTTCTGGGCCAGCGCCGTCGAGCGCGACCGAATCTGGAACATCTACCAGAGCGACGGCGCGGTGCACGGCGCCATCGCCGGCGTCTGCCTGCCCGACGGCAGCGTCGGCAGCGTGGCCATCTGGTCGTCCTCGCTGGTGCTCGACGGCCGCCCGGCCATCATCTGGGCGCTGCTCGACCTGAGCGAGGAGCTCAACGCCAAGCGCGAGCTGAAGGACCTCAACATTTCGCTGGAGAGCCGGGTGCGCGAGCGCTCGGCCGCGCTGGAGCTGGCCAACCGCGACCTCAGCGTGGCCCTGGAAAACCTGCAGCGCACCCAGGACGAGCTGCTGGCGGCGGAAAAAATGGCCTCGCTCGGCTCGCTGGTGGCCGGCATCGCCCACGAGCTCAACACGCCGATCGGCAACTCCCTGCTGGCCTCGACCACCCTGGGCGACCGCGTCAACGAGTTCGAGGCGCTGGTCGAGGGCGGCGCGCTGCGCCGCTCCGAGCTGCGCGCCCACATGGAGGAGGTGCGCCTGGCCAGCAACCTGATCTCCGGCTCGCTGCACAAGGCGGCCGACCTGATCTCCTCGTTCAAGCAGGTGGCGGTCGACCAGACCAACGACCAGCGCCGCAGCTTCGACCTGCTGACCGTGGTGCAGGACACCCTGGCCACCTACACGCCACGGCTGCGCCAGGCCGGCTGCGCCGCCCACCTGGCGATTCCGCCCGGCCTGACCTTGGACTCCTACCCCGGCAGCCTGTACCAGATCCTCAACAACCTGATCAACAACACCCTGGCGCACGCCTTCGAGCGCGGCATTGCCGGCAACATCACCATCTCCGCCGCCGAGCTGGGCCAGGGCCAGGTCGAACTGGTCTTCGCCGACGACGGCGCCGGCATGCCCGACGAGGTGCTGCGCCGCGTCTTCGACCCCTTCTTCACCACCAAGATGGGCCAGGGCGGCACGGGACTGGGCATGCACATCGTCTACAACATCGTCACCGGCATGCTGGGCGGGCGCATCGCCATCGAATCGGCGCCCGGCCGCGGCACCACGGTGCGCATGGCGCTGCCGCGCTGCTCGCCGCAGCGCAGCTGATGGCCGCACCCAACTGGGCAGGAACGCAGCTAAGTTACGAAAACCCGGCGGCGTAAATCCAGGGTCAGACCCTAGGGTCTGACCCTCGCTCCTTGCCTGTGGGTGCTTGCCAGCAGCCCGCGCCTTGACGACCAACGAAAAAAGCGGAACAGCCTGGGGCTGTTCCGCTTTTTTTGTTGCCGCCGGGCCCGCGCCCGGTGGCCTAGGGTCAGGCCAGCTTGCCGTGGCAAGCCTTGAACTTCTTGCCGCTGCCGCAAGGGCAAGGGTCGTTGCGGCCGACCTTGTAATTGGCGGCGAAGTTGGGATCGTTCAACTCCTCTTCCGACATGGTCGGCGCCAGCAGTTCCTCCGGCGCGGCGTTCGGGTTGAAGTCGGCGTGCTGGTAGTGCACGTTCTCCACCTGTGGCGCCTGCATCGCCGCTTCGGCCGCGTCGATCTCCTCGCGCGACTGGATGCGCACCGTCATGATCAGCTTGACGACGTCGTTCTTGATCATGTCGAGCATCTGGCCGAACAGTTCGAAGGCTTCGCGCTTGTACTCCTGCTTCGGGTTCTTCTGCGCGTAGCCGCGCAGGTGGATGCCCTGGCGCAGGTGGTCCAGCGCGGCCAGGTGCTCGCGCCAGTGGCTGTCGACGCTTTGCAGCATGACGTTGCGCTCGAAACCGCCGAACGATTCCTTGCCGACGATGTCGATCTTCGACTGGTACAGCGCGTCGGCGGCGGCCAGCACGCGCTCGAGCAGCTCCTCGTCGGTCAGATTGGTCTCGGCGGCGAGCATCGCGCCCAGCGCCAGATCGATCTGCCACTCGGAGGCCAGGGTGGCTTCCAGCGCCTTGATGTTCCACTGTTCCTCGACCGATTCCTCGGGCACGTGTTCGCGCACGATGTCGGTGAAGGCGCCGTGGCGCAGCGACTCGATCAGTTCGGAGATGTCGGTGGTTTCGAGCAGCTCGTTGCGCTGCTGGTAGATCACCTTGCGCTGGTCGTTGGCGACGTCGTCGTATTCCAGCAATTGCTTGCGGATGTCGAAGTTGCGCGCCTCGACCTTGCGCTGGGCCGATTCGATCGAACGCGAGACGATGCCCGCCTCGATCGGTTCGCCTTCCGGCATCTTCAGGCGGTCCATGATGGCGCGCACGCGGTCGCCGGCGAAGATGCGCAGCAGCTGGTCGTCGAGCGACAGGAAGAAGCGCGAGGAGCCCGGATCGCCCTGGCGGGCGGCGCGGCCGCGCAACTGGTTGTCGACGCGGCGCGATTCGTGCCGCTCGGTGCCGATGATGTGCAGGCCGCCGGCCGCCACCACCTGCTCGTGCAGCGCCTGCCAGCCGTCGCGCAGCGCGGCGGCCTGGGCCGCCTTGTCGGCGTCGCCCAGCGCGGCGTTGGCCTCGATGAACTTGATCTGGTTCTCGACGTTGCCGCCCAGAACGATGTCGGTGCCGCGGCCGGCCATGTTGGTGGCGATGGTGATGGCTTTCGGGCTACCGGCCTGGGCGATGATCTCCGCCTCGCGGGCGTGCTGCTTGGCGTTGAGCACGTTGTGCGGCAACTTGGCCTTGGCCAGGATGCCCGACAACAGCTCGGAGTTCTCGATCGAGGTGGTACCCACCAGCACCGGTTGGCCGCTGTCGTAGCATTCGCGGATCTCCAGCAACATGGCGTTGTACTTCTCCATGGTCGACTTGTAGACCTGGTCCTGGCGGTCCTTGCGCTGCGACGGCCGGTTGGGCGGCACCACCACGGTTTCCAGGCCGTAGATCTCCTGGAACTCGTAGGCCTCGGTGTCGGCGGTGCCGGTCATGCCGGCCAGCTTGCCGTACATGCGGAAGTAGTTCTGGAAGGTGATCGAGGCCAGCGTCTGGTTCTCGTTCTGGATCTTCACGCCCTCTTTCGCCTCGACGGCCTGGTGCAGGCCGTCCGACCAGCGGCGCCCCGTCATCAGGCGGCCGGTGAATTCGTCGACGATCACCACTTCGTTGTTCTGCACCACGTAGTGCTGGTCCTTGAAGTACAGCGCGTGGGCGCGCAGCGCCGCGTACAGGTGGTGCACCAGGGTGATGTTGGCCGAGTCGTACAGCGAGGCGCCCTCGGGCAGCAGGCCCATCTGGGTCAGGATCGCCTCGGCCTTCTCGTGGCCGGCCTCGGTGAGCAGGACCTGGTGGGCCTTCTCGTCCTTGGTGTAGTCGCCCGCCACGTCGATCTTGCCCTTGCCGTCGGCGGTTTCCTCGCCGACCTGCAGGGTCAGCATGCCGGGCAGCTCGTTGATCTTGTAGTACAGGTCGGTGTGGTTCTCGGCCTGGCCGGAGATGATCAGCGGGGTGCGCGCCTCGTCGATCAGGATCGAATCGACCTCGTCGACGATGCCGAAGTTGAGCGCGCGCTGGACCCGGTCGCGCGCCTCGAACACCATGTTGTCGCGCAGGTAGTCGAAGCCGAACTCGTTGTTGGTGCCGTAGGTGATGTCCGAGGCGTAGGCGGCCTGCTTGGCGGCGTGCTCCATCTGCGACAGGTTGATGCCGGTGGTCAGACCGAGCCAGCTGTACAGCTTGCCCATGGTCTCGGCGTCGCGCTGGGCCAGGTAGTCGTTGACGGTGACGATGTGCACGCCCTTGCCCGACAGCGCGTTCAGGTAGGCCGGCAGGGTCGCGGTCAGCGTCTTGCCCTCGCCGGTGCCCATCTCGGCGATTTTGCCGAAGTGGAGCACCATGCCGCCGACCAGCTGCACGTCGAAGTGGCGCATCTTGAAGACGCGCTTGCTGGCCTCGCGGCAGACGGCGAAGGCCTCGGGCAGCAGCGCGTCGAGCGCCTCCCCCTTGGCGATGCGTTCCTTGAAGGCGGGCGTCTTCGCTTGCAGCTCGGCATCCGTCAGCTTTTCAATGACCGGCTCGAGCGCATTGATCTCGCGTACCGTTTTTTGGTATTGCTTGAGCAGCCGCTGGTTGCGGCTACCGAAAATCTGGGTCAGTAATGACATGCTTGAATTCTTGAAAAAAACGCCGTTTAAAAAGCTCTGTGGGGTGGAAAACGCCTTACCTTACGGAGTTCGACTATGGCAAAAGACGATGATTTTATCATGCGCCGCTGCCAAGATTGGGATATTGGCCTATATAACAATAGCCCAGCAGCAAACAATGCCACAAAATCAAGACATTTTAATGCCTGGTCGAAAAAAATTCGCGCCGGCGCCGGCCCCGCCTCGGCATGCGGGGGGCGGCTGTGATATGTTTCGCCGCATGCGATTCAACTCCTTCAACTCCTCCAACATCTCGGTGAAACGGCGCACCGCCGTCGGCGCCACCGACTTCCTGCGCCGCGACGACAAGATGGCCGCCCTGCTGCCGGCCATCGAGCGCATGGCCGCCCTGCAGAAGGACTGCGCCACGGCGCTGCCGGCCATGTTCAAGTATTGCGAGATCCTGCAGTTCGAGGACAACCAGCTGGTGCTGTCGACGCCCAACGCGGCGCTGGCGGCCAAGCTCAAGCAGCAGCTGCCCAAGCTGCAGGAGACGCTGGCGCGGCGCGGCTGGCAGGTGCACGGCGTCAAGTTGAAGGTGCAGATGATGAAGGCGGCCGAGGTCAAGGAGCAGATGCGCGCGCTGTTCCTCAACGAGGCGGCGATCAGCGCCTTCGACTCGCTGAGCGACTCGCTGGAACAGTCGGCGCAGAACGCCACCCTGATCGCCGCGCTGAAGGCGATGGTGGCGCGCCGCCGCGAGGGCTGAGCGAATGCCGGCGGCAAAATAGGGTCAGACCCTAGGGTCTGACCCTGGCGCGGTGCCTTCGGGCGGCGCTAAAACCGCTTAAGTCAGCGCCCACTCGCGCGCCATCTGGCGCAGATACGACGGCGGCGCCGTCTCGTTGGTGGCGAAGGAGACGATCTCGTAGGCCTCCGGATGCTTGAGCAGCTCGAGCAGCAGCTGGTTGTTGAGGGCATGGCCGGACTTGTGCGCCTCGTAGCTGGCCAGCAGCGGATGGCCGACCAGGTACAGGTCGCCGATGGCGTCGAGGATCTTGTGGCGGACGAACTCGTCCTCGTAGCGCAGGCCGTCCGAGTTGAGGATGCGATACTCGTCCATGACGATGGCGTTCTCCAGCGAGCCGCCGCGCGCCAGGCCGATGCCGCGCAACATCTCGACGTCCTGCATGAAGCCGAAGGTGCGGGCGCGCGCCACGTCGTGCACATACGACACGTCGCCGAAGTCGACATGGGCGCGCTGGGTGGTGCCGTCGACCGCCGGATGGTTGAATTCGATGAAAAAGTCTAATTTAAAACCGTTGTAGGGCGTCAAACGCGCCCATTTTTCCTTGTCGCCCTGGCCTTCGCGGATTTCCACCGGCTTGAGCACGCGGATGAACTTCTTCGCCGCCGGCTGCTCGTGCACGCCGGCCTGCTGCAGCAGATACACGAACGACGAGGCCGAGCCGTCCATGATGGGGATCTCCTCGGCGCTGACGTCGATGTACAGGTTGTCGATGCCCAGGCCGGCGCAGGCCGACATCAGGTGTTCGACGGTGGAGACGCGGGCGCCGTCCTTGACCAGCACCGAGGCCATGCGGGTGTCGCCGACGGCCGCCGCGCTGGCCGGGAAGTCGACCACCGGGTCGAGGTCGACACGGCGGAAGACGATGCCGGTGTCCGGCGCGGCCGGGCGCAGGGTCAGTTCGACCTTGGTGCCGGAGTGCAGTCCCACGCCGGTGGTGCGGACCAATTCTTTGACGGTGCGTTGTTTTAACATGCGAGGATTATAGCGAAGTTGTCGAGGCCGCGTCGGCCGGCCGTTTCCGCCCGGTCAAGGATGTTCCGCCTCGGCATGCACCGTCTCGCGCCGCACCAGGTAGATGCCGCTGGCGATGATGATCGCCGCGCCGAGCAGGGTGTAGCCGTCCGGCAGCACCTGCCACAACAGCCAGTCGATCGCCACGCCCCAGGCCAGCGCCGAGTATTCGAACGGCGCCACGGTCGAGGCCTTGCCCTTGCTGAAGGCCACCGTCATGGCCAGCTGGCCGAGGAAGCCGCTGACCGCCAGCGCCAGCAGCACCAGCAGGTCCTGCTGGCGCACCGCCACCCAGCCCTGGTAGGACAGCGCCAGGCCGCCGCCGGCCATCAACACCAGCAGCGAGAACATGATGGACTCGTTGGCGTCGGTGCGGCTGAGCACGCGGCTGGCGATGGCCGAGACGGCGTAGCAGGCCGCCGCGGCGAGGATGGCCAGGCCGCCCATGGTGAGAAAGCCGCTGCCGTCGGGCCGCAGCACCACCAGCACGCCGACCAGGCCGACGGCGATGGCGCACCACTGCGCGGCGTCGACCCGTTCCTTGAGGATGAACACCGACAGCGCCGTAATCAAGGTCGGGGCGATGAAGAAGATCGAGTAGGCCTCGGCCATCGACAGGGTTTTGAGGCCGTAGGCGAAGGTGGTCAGCATGACGATGCCGACCGCGCCGCGCAGCAGGTGCAGCGGCCAGCGGATCTTCAGCACGCGGCGAAAGGCGCCGCGATAGGCCAGGTAGGCGCACAACAGCGGTAGCGAGCTGAGCGCGCGCATCGCCGTCACCTGCATGGCGGGATAGTGGGACGACAGCACCTTCATCGAGGTGTCCATGATCGAGAACATGGCCACGGCGATCAGCATGGCGTAGATGCTGTGCAGGTTTTCTTTACGGGACGGCGAGGACAGGGGAAGCTCCTGGTGGGCGACGGCGGGGCCGCATGGAACGTCATCATGGCGACGTCCAGAGCCAGGACCGGGCCGGTTGCGACAGGCGCGCGGTCGCAACAATTATAACAAGGTAACTTTTCCCGCGTGCGGGCCGGGCGCGCGGGCGCTGCCGCTACGGCTGCCGCTGCGGCAGCAACATCACCAGCTTCAGGTCGTGCCGCTTGGCCAGATGCAAGGTGACCTGCTCGAAATCCAGCGCGCCGCGCTGCGGATGCTGGAAGCGGCGCGCGCCACCCTCGCGGCCGACCACGTTGCGCAGCGTCCACAGGCGCTGGAAGTCGGCGCTGTCGCGCGCCAGCCCGGCGATCAGGCCGGCCAGCGGCGCCTGGTCGGCGTGGCGGCCGCAGTCGGCACGGAACTCGGCCACCAGCCGGGCGGCGCGGTCGGGCCAGTCGACGATCAGGCCGCGCGCCTCGGGCGCGCTGAACATGAAGCGCAGCAGGTTCGGCACCGGCGCGCCGTCGAGCCGCGCCAGCCAGGGCGCGAACAGCGCGCCGGCGGCGGCGTTCCAGGCCACCGCGTCCCACTGCCGGTCGAGGATGTAGGCCGGCGCGGCGATCGCCTCGACCACGGCGGCCAGGCCGGGCTCGGCGCCGCTGTCGGCGGCGGCGTCGTGGGCCGGGTCGAGCTTGTCGGCCAGGCCGAACAGATAGCCGCGCTCGGCCGGGCTCAGCTGCAGCACCTGGGCCAGCCGCGCCAACATCCGGGCCGACGGCGACACCTCCCTGCCCTGCTCCAGCCAGGTCAGCCAGGTCGGACTGACCTCGCACAGCTGGGCCAGCTCCTCGCGGCGCAGGCCCGGCGTGCGGCGCCGGCCGCCACCCGGCAGGCCGGCGGCGGCCGGGGTGAGGCGCTCGCGGTGCGCGCGGATGAACTCGCCCAGAGGATTGTGCATGGTGGTTTTTATACCGGGATAAGTTGTTGGCTTGTTACAGGATAAAACACGGCCTATTCTGCAACAACACCCACCGCAACGCCAAGCCCAACCGGAGAAGCACATGAAACAGCAAGCCTACGTCGCGCAACAATTCGGCGACACCGCCAGCGCCTACCTGAGCAGCCCGACCCACGCCGAGGGCGCCGACCTCGTCGCCATGGGCCAGTTCGCCCGCCGCATGGGCCGCCCCGTGGTGCTCGACCTGGGCTGCGGCGCCGGCCACGCCAGCTTCGCCGTGGCGCCGTTCGCGCAGGCGGTCACCGCCTTCGACCTGTCGACGCAAATGCTCGAGGTGGTGGCCGGCGCCGCTGCCGCGCGCGGCCTGGACAACATCGCCACCCGCCAGGGCGACGTCGCCCGCCTGCCCTTCGCCGACGCCAGCTTCGACCTGGTGGTGACGCGCTTCTCGGCCCACCACTGGCTCGACGTGGCAGCCGCGCTGCGCGAGGCCCACCGCGTGCTGCGGCCGGCCGGGCGCCTGCTGGTGGTCGACATCGTCGCGCCGCCGCAGGCGCTGTACGACAGCACGCTGCAGGCGGTCGAGCTGCTGCGCGACGGCTCGCACGTGCGCGACTACCGGGTCTGCGAATGGGGCGCCAAGTTCGAACGGGCCGGCTTCACGCATCAACTGAGCAGCCAGTGGAAGCTGCCGATGCAGTTCGAACAGTGGGTGGCGCGCATGCGCACGCCGGCGCTGCGGGTGCAGGCGATCCGCAGCCTGTTCGACTCGGCGCCCGAGGAGGCGACGGCCTACTTCGCGCTGCAGGACGACTACTCGTTCTCGATCGACGCCGCACTGTTCGAGGCCGCCAAGCCGGGCGAGGAGATTTTCTAGTTCCCCCTGTTTGCCGGGTGCGGCCGAGCCTAGGAATGGCTGCGCTTGCCTGCCAGCGGGCGCTGCAATGCGTCGCGCTGCGCCTTCTTGGCGGCGACGATTTCATTCCATTCTTCTTCGGAAATCACCTCGTTCGTGCCGTTTTCCAGCCCATCGATTGCGTTTTGCACCTTTTTCCTAAACCATTCATCGTAAGAGTCTGGCATGTTCACCTCCGACGGCTAGCCAATCAACACCGCCGATCATACGCCGCTCGCCATGTGCTGGCGCAAGGCGGCCAGCGCGGTCTTGAGCGACGCCACCATGGCGGGGTCGGCGGCGATCTGCCGCTCGCCGAGGCCGGCGCCCACCAGCGGCAGCGTGATGCAGGCGGCCTCGACCACGCTGGCCGACATCACCGTGACCGTCTCCAGCAGGGCGGCGTGGGCGTGCGCGGCGCGCGGCGCGGCGTTGAACAGCGCCACCGGCTTGCCGACGAAGGACTGGTTGCCGACCATCCAGTCCAGGCCGTTCTTCAGCGCGCCGGTCACGCCGTGCGCGTATTCCGGGCTGGCGATGACGACGGCGTCGGCCTCGGTCAAGGCCTGCTCCAGGCGCGCCACCACGGCAGGCGGCGGCGCGATGTCGGGATTGAACAGCGGCAGCGCGCCCAGCTCCTGGTAGATGCGCACCTCGACGCCGGCCGGCGCGACGCCGGCCAGCACGCGCAGCAGCGTCGAGTTGATGGAGGCGGCCCGCAGGCTGCCGGAGATGGCGAGTATTTTCATGCTGGGGCGGCGGAAAAAATGGAGCCCCGATTGTATGCCGGATCGCCGCGCCGTGCCGACTGGCCCGGCTAGCCCGGCTGTTCCGCCTCCGGCGCCAGACAGGCGCGGCCCCGGCCCTGGTTCTTGGCGCGGTACAGCGCCTGGTCGGCGCGCCGCAGCAGCGCCTGGCTGTCGACCAGGCCCGCCGTCGCCACGGCGGCCACGCCGATGCTGACGGTGACCACCGCGTCGACCGTCGAGTCGGCGTGCTCGAGCCCCAGCGCGCGCACCGCCGCCTCGACCTTGTCGGCCATCGCCAGCGCGCCGGCGGCGTCGGTGTCCGGCAGCATGCAGACGAACTCCTCGCCGCCGTAGCGCGCCGCCAGGTCGAAGGGGCGCTGCAGCGCCGCCTGCAGCGCGCCGGCGACCCGCTTCAGGCACTCGTCGCCGGCCGGGTGGCCGTAGCGGTCGTTGTAGCGCTTGAAGAAGTCGACGTCGATCATCAACAGCGACAGCGGCAGGCCGCTGCGCTGGCAGCGCTGGCACTCGGCCTCGAGCCGCTCGTTCAGATAGCGCCGGTTGGCGATCGCCGTCAGGCCGTCGGTGTGCGCCATGGCGTGCAGCGCGTCGACGTGCAGCTTGAGCTGCCAATGGGCGCGCACGCGGTTGCGCAGCGTCAGCGGATTGACCGGCTTGTTGACGAAGTCGGCCGCGCCCACCTGCCAGCAGGCGTTCTCCTCCTCGGTCTGCGAACCGGCGGTGACGAAGATCACAGCGATCGACTCGGTGGCCGGGTTCTGCTTGAGGCGGCGGCACACCTCCAGCCCGTCCATGCCGGGCATGAAGACGTCGAGCAGGATCAGATCGGGCAGCGCCGTGGCGCACAGGTCGATGGCCTGCTGGCCGCCGGTGGCGGCGAAGATCTCGTACTCGCTGGCCAGGATCTGGTGCATCAGGCGGATGTTCTCCGGCCGGTCGTCGACCAGCAGCAGGCGGCCGCGCCGCAGCGACGGGGGAAAAGGCGTCGTCATCTCCTGGTTCTCCTTAAGTGGCGGCGGGCTGCAGCTGCCGCAGGATCGCCTCGCAGCGCCGTACCGCCAGGGCGAAATCGAAGCGTTCTATGGCCTCGTTGAGGTCGGCGAAGCCGTCCGGCGGCCGCTCACCCAGATCGTAGCGCAACTGCTCGAACAAGGCCAGCGCGTCCAGGTTCGACTCGGCCAGCTGGCGCCGCAGGGTCTCCAGCCGGGCGGCCAGCGTCTGCGCGGCGACGGGCGCCGGCGGCGGCAGCGGCGCCTCGGCCGCCAGCAAGTCGCCGGCCAGTCGGCCGGCGCTGCGCGCCGCCAGCCGGCCCGCCGCCAGCAGCCGGCCGTGCGCCTGGCCCCATTCGGCGGCGCCGGCGCCGGATGCGTCGGCGCCGCCGGCGGCGGCGTCGGCGTCACGCCCGGCGCGCAGCATGTCCTCCATGCGCAGCGCCGCCTCGGCCAGCTCGTCGGCGCCGATGGTGCCGGCCAGTCCCTTCAGGCTGTGCAGCGCGGCGGCGGTCGGCGCCGTCCGCGCCGGCGCGGCGGCCGCGCCGAGCGGCGCCGGCAGCACCGCCACCTCGGCGGCGAAGTGCTCCAGCGCGCGCCGGTAGAACAGCGCGTTGCCGCCGAAGCGGGCCAGCGCGGCGGCGCCGTTCAGCCCCGGGCGGCGCAACTCGGGCAGCGCCGCGCCCTGCGCCTCGGCGGCCGCCGGCGCCGGCGCAGGCGCGCCAGCGCGGCCGGTGTGGCGCAGGATGGTGGCGATCAGCTGGTCCAGGTCGAAGGGCTTGCCGACATGGTCGTTCATGCCGGCCGCGAAGGCCAGCGCGCGGTCGCTGTCCATCGCGTTGGCGGTCATGGCGACGATCGGCAGCTCGCGCTGGCGCAGCCGGCGCCGGATGATGCGGGTGGCGGCGTAGCCGTCCATGGCCGGCATCTGCACGTCCATCAGCACGCAGTCGAACGGCGGGCTGGCGTGGCGCACCGCCGCGATGGCCGCGCGGCCGTCGTCGGCGGTCTGCACGATGGCGCCGGCGTTGCTCAGCAACTCCTGCGCCACCTGCTGGTTGATCGGGTGGTCCTCCACCAGCAGCAGGCGCACGCCGGCCAGCGGCCGCCGGCCGGGCGCCGGCGCCGGCGCGCCCGGCAGCGGCGCCGCGCCGGCGGCCAGCGCCTGGGCCGCCGCGTCGAACAACATCGAGGCGGTGACCGGCTTGACCACGAAGGTGCTCAGCGCGGTCTGGCCCAGCTCCTGGCAGCGCGCGAAGGCCTCGCGCTGGTGCGCGCTGAGCGTGACGATGACGGCCGGCCGCCGTTCGGCCGGCATGCGCTCGATGCGCCGGCCGGTCTCCCAGCCGTCCATGTCCGGCATGCTCCAGTCGAGGAACAGCACGTCGTGGCGCGGCGTGTCGTCGCGCTCGATCAGCGCCAGCGCCTGCGCGCCGCCACTGGCGGTGTCGACCTGCCAGCCGAAGCGTTGCAGCATCGAGCCCATCGCGGCGCGGGCGTGGGCGTTGTCGTCGACCAGCAGGCAGCGCAGCTGCTGCGCGCGGACGCCGCCGCGCGCAACCGGCTCGGCCGGCTCGGCCGGCTGGCAGACGATGTGGAAGCTGAACACGCTGCCCTGCCCCGGCGTGCTGGCCACCTCGATGGTGCCGTGCATCAGGCTGACCAGGCGCTGGCTGATCGCCAGCCCCAGGCCGGAGCCGCCGTAGCGCCGCGCGGTCGACGCCTCGGCCTGCGAGAAGCCCTCGAAGATGCGCCGGCACTGCTGCGGCGAGATGCCGATGCCGGTGTCGCGGATGGCGAAGCCGAGGCCGAGCGCCTGCGCGCCGTGGCGCGCCTGCTCGTCGGCCGACAGCGCGCACAGGCGCACCGCCAGCGCCACCTCGCCGCGCTCGGTGAACTTGACGGCGTTGCCGGCCAGGTTGAGCAGCACCTGCTGCAGGCGCATGGCGTCGCCCACCACGCGGTCGGGCAGCGCCGGGTCGATCTCGTAGAGGATCTCGATGTCCTTGGCGCCGACGTTGGCCGACAGGATCACCGCCGCCTCGCGCAGCAGGCGGTCGATGCTGAACGGCTGCGGGTCGAGCGCCAGCTTGCCCGCCTCGACGCGGGAGAAGTCGAGGATGTCGTTGAGGATGGCCAGCAGGGTGCGGCCGGCGCCCTCGGCCTTGCCGGCGTAGTCGAGCTGGCGGGCGTCGAGCGCGGTCTGCTTGAGCAGCGCCAGCATGCCCAGCACCGCGTTCATCGGCGAGCGGATCTCGTGGCTCATGTTGGCGAGGAACTCGGACTTGGCCTGGTTGGCGCCGTCGGCGGCGCGCTTGGCCAGGCGCAGCACCTCCTCGGCCTGCTGCTGGACGGTGATGTCGCGGTTGATGCCGAGCACCCGCACCGGCCGGCCGGCGGCGTCGCGCTCGACCGAGGCGGCGCCCTGCACGTAGCGCAGCTCGCCGTCCGGCCGGCGGATGCGGAACACCGGGTCGTAGACGCTGCTGGCGTCGAGCACGCCGGCCAGCTTGGCCACCACGGCGTCGACGTCGTCCGGGTGCACGCAGGCGCGCCAGCGCTCGAAATCGAGGCCGCCCTGGCGCTGTTCCGGCGCCACGCCGTACAGCTGGTACATGCGCTCGTTCCACTCGATCAGGTTGCCCTCCAGCGTCCAGGTCCAAATGCCCAGCTCGGCCACCTCGGCGGCGTTCTGCAACTGGTCGCGCGCCGCCACCAGCTTGCGCCTGTCCTCCTCGCGCGCCGACACGTCCGAGGCGATGCCCAGGTAGCCGTTGACCGCGCCGTCCTCGCCGCGCAGCGCGCTGACCGACAGCTGGGCCAGGAAGCGCGAGCCGTCCTTGCGCACGTAGGTCCACTCGCGCTCGTCGTCGAGGCCCAGCCTGGCCTTGGCGACGAACACCTCGAAGCCGGGCGCCACCTCGCGCCCCAGCTCGCGCGACAAGGCGGCGGCGCGCGCGCGCACCTCGCCGGCGTCGTGCAGCATGGCCGGCGTGCGCCGCCCCAGCACCTCGCCGGCGCCATAGCCGAGCATGCGCTCGGCGGCCGGGTTGAACAGCTGGATCAGGCCCTCGGTGTCGGTGGCGATGATGGAATAGGAGGCGTGCGCCAGGATGGCCCGCTGCAGCATGGTGACCGACTCGATCTGCCGGGTGCGCTCGCGCACCTGGTCCTCCAGCGTGGCGTTGAGTTCGTTGATGCGGCGGCTGGCGGCGACCTGCCCGCTGATGTCGCGCACCGTCTCGGCGACGCCGACCAGGCGGCCGTCGGCGGTGCGGATCGGCGACGACAGCACCGACACGGCCAGCGTGCTGCCGTCCTTGCGCCGGCGCGTCGCGTTGAACTCGTGGGCGCCGCCGCCGGCGGCGATGCCGGCCATGGCGGCGCGCTCCTCGAGCTCGCCGTCGGACGGCACGATCAGCGCCAGCAGCGGCTGGCCCAGCGCCTCCTCGGCGCTGTAGCCGAGCATCTGCTCGGCGCCGTGGTTCCAGCTGGTGACCACGCCGTCGAGCGTCTTGCCGACGATGGCGTCGAGCGAGTTCTCGACGATCGCCGACAGGCGCGCCTGGTAGGCGTACACCTTGCGCCGCTGGCGCAGGTACAGGTAGCCGGCGGCGCCGACCACCAGCGCGCCGGCCAGCATGGCCGCCAGCAGGTTGGCGCGCGCCGCCGCCTCCGCCGCCCGCACCTCCTCGTCGTCGGTGACCAGCACGTAGCGCAGATCGCGCTGCGGCGCCTCCGGGTCGAGCACCACGCGCCGCTCGGCGGCGTGAACCGCGCCGTTGGCGGAGAGGTAGCGGCGCAGATTGGTCGCCAGCCGCTGGTCGGCGGCGGCGGGGCGGAACTCGTCCTGCCAGCGCCAGCGCTGGCCCAGGTCGAAGCCGTAGCTGCGTCCGGCGTCCGGATGCAGCAGGAAGTCGCCGGCGCCGTTGACCAGGTAGGCGCGCAGGTCCGGCGGCATGTTGGCGTGCAGCGGCGACATGATGGTGTTGACGTCGTAGTTCAGCACCAGCACACCGAACAGCACGCCGGCCCGGTCGTACACCGGGGTGGCGGCGCGCAGCGTGGCCTGCGGCGGCATCTGCACCTTGCCGTTCTCGCGGTTCAGGGTCAGGTCGGACAGGTAGGTCTGCCCCACGCCCAGCCGCACGGCGGCGCGCATATACTCGGTGTCGCCCTTCTCCTGCAACTGCCCGGCCGGAACACTGACGATGACGTCGCCGCGCCGCTCGACGCGGATCAACTCGCGGCCGTGGTTGGCCACGCCGATCAGGCGCACCTGGAAAATGTCCGGTCTGGCCTCGGCGTAGGCGCTGAAGATGCGCTCGAGGCGGCGCTCCCACAACGCCAGCGGGGTGTTCTCCTCGGCGTCGAAGCCGCGGTTGCCGCTGGCCCGGACGATGCCCGTCATCGGCGGCACGCTGGCGAGGAAGTGCACGTCGCGCCGCAGGTCCTCCATCTGGCGCACCAGGATGTTGATGTTGGCGGTGCTGCGCCCGTTCATGCGCACCTCGAGCTGACTCAGGCTGGACTGGGCCTCGTGGCGGCCGACGGCGTATACGGCCAGCGCCAGCAAGGCGGCGACGCCGAGCACGCCGGCCAGCAGCGCGGCCAGCCGCAGGGGCCGGCGCGACCAGGCGCGCGGCGGCCCGTCGGCGCCGGCGCCGGCGCCGATGCCGGACAAGCGGCGCGGTGGTGTTCCAGTCACCTTTTCCGGTCTGCGCATGTTTCCCAATAGAAGGAATAGATATCCCCCTATTATGTTTCATTCCAGCATGGGCAAGCGCCGCCGCGATGCAAAAACAACAGCGCCAAGCCACAGCCGGGCCCGCCATGGCGCGGCCGGCGCGCCAATGCAAAACGGCGCCGCAGCGCCGTTTTGTTCACATCGGAAGAGCCGGGGCGAAGATTACAGCTATTACAGCTGGCCCAGCAGCGTTTCCGCGTTCGACACTTCGAACTTGCCGCCCTGCTCGATGTTGAGCTGGCTGACCACGCCGTTGTCGACCAGCAGCGAGTAGCGCTGCGAGCGGGTGCCCATGCCGAACTTGCTGAAGTCGGCGTCCAGGCCCAGGGCCTTGGAGTAGGCGGCGTTGCCGTCGGCCATCATGCGGACGATGCCGGTGGCCTTCTGGTCGCGGCCCCAAGCGCCCATGACGAAGGCGTCGTTGACCGAGATGCACCAGATTTCGTCGACGCCCTTGGCCTTCAGGTCGGCGGCGTGCTGGACGTAGCCAGGCACGTGTTGCGCGGAGCAGGTCGGGGTGTAGGCGCCCGGCAGGCCGAAGATGGCGATCTTCTTGCCCTTGACCAGGTCTTGCACGTTGAAAGTGTTCGGGCCCAGCGCGCAGCCTTCGGTTTCGGTCTCTACGAATTCGGACAGGGTGCCTTCTGGCAGGGTGTCGCCGATTTTGATGGTCATGTTTGACTCCTCTTTATAGTGGTTGATCGTGGATAGGCGGGATGCCGGCCTTACCCCGCCAGCGAAGGGGTCAGACCCCATGCGGGGTCTGACCCCGTGGCGCAGCGGGGTGCGGGGCAAAAAAAAGCCGCGCTAGGCGCGGCTCATCCCGGCATAGACGTGCAGTATGCCTGAAGCTTTCTGATCCTGCAGAAACCGACCCGCGAACCGGCCGCGCCCCCCTGGAGAGCGCGGCGCGGCGGCGAGCGCCTAGTCCGCCTGCTTGCGCAGGAAGGCCGGGATGTCGTAGGTTTCCATGCCGTTCTTTTCCATCGCGCGCACCTGCTCGGAGGCCGATTCGCGACGCCATACCGCCGGCGCCTTCATGCCGTCGAAGGCCGGCGCGCCGCCGCCGCCCATGCCGCTGGTGGCGCCCATCGACACCGAGGCGGCCGCGCCGCCACCCATCGATGCGGACGGCATCATCGGGCTGTTGTGGGTGCCGGTGCGCAGCATTTGCTGCGGCACCAGTTGCACGTGCTTCTTGGTCTTGCCCAGGCCGGTGGCGACCACGGTGACGCGGATCGCGTCGCCCATCTCGTCGTCGTAGGCGATGCCCTGGGCGATCGACGCGTCCGGCGCGGCGAAGGCGCGCACGGCGGCCATGACTTCCTTGATCTCCTTACCCTTCAGGCCACGGCTGGCGGTGACGTTGACCAGCACGCCGCGCGCGCCGGACAGGTCGACGCCGTCGAGCAGCGGCGAGGCCACCGCTTGTTCGGCGGCGATGCGGGCGCGGTCGACGCCGGAGGCGGTCGCCGTGCCCATCATGGCCTTGCCCTGCTCGCCCATGATGGTCTTGACGTCGTTGAAGTCGACGTTGATGTGGCCCGGCACGTTGATGATCTCGGCGATACCGGCCACCGCGTTGTTGAGCACATCGTCGGCGTGTTGCAGCCACTCGATCAGCGACTCGTCCTCGTAGATCTCTTCGAGCTTCTCGTTGAGGATGACGATCAGCGAGTCGACGTTGGCCGACAGCTGCTCGAGGCCCTCGTCGGCGATGTCCATGCACTTCTGGCCCTCGTGCGAGAACGGCTTGGAGACCACCGCGACGGTCAGCGCGCCGAGCGACTTGGCGATCTCGGCGACGATAGGCGCGGCGCCGGTGCCGGTGCCGCCGCCCATGCCGGCGGCGATGAAGACCATGTGCGCGCCGCGCAGCGAGTCCTCGATGCGCTGGCGCGATTCCTCGGCCAGCTTGCGGCCGACCTCGGGCTTCATGCCGGCGCCCAGGCCGGTCTCGCCGATCTGGATGATGTTGTGCGCCTTGGAGGTCGACAAGGCCTGCGCGTCGGTGTTGGCGGCGATGAACTCGACGCCCGACATGCCCTTGTTGATCATATGTTGAACTGCGTTGCCACCTGCTCCGCCGACTCCGACGACCTTGATGACGGTACCCAAAGATGCGTTATCGACCATATCAAACTCCATGATGTGCTCCTATCAGAATGCGGTTTTCAAGCGCCAGTCCTCATATTGGTAGAAGAACTGGGGATTGAAAACTGCAGTTTAAGTTAAATTATATAAACCGTTGTTTTCGAATCGAATTGCCTACGCTGCTAAAAGAGCCAGTACCGCACCAACCTTAAAAATTCCCTAAAAACCATTCCTTCATGCGCTGCCAAACCGCCTTCACCGAACCGTCCTGGCGCGTCACGATGTGGCCGCGCAGGTATTGTTTTTTCGCCTCCAACAGCAGGCCCAGCACCGTCGCGTAGCGCGGGCTGCGCACCACGTCGGCCAGCTGGCCGCGGTAGTCCGGCGTGCCCAGGCGCGCCGGCTTGAGGAAGATGTCCTCGGCCATTTCGACCATGCCCGGCATGATCGCCGTGCCGCCGGTCAGCACGATGCCCGACGACAGCACGCCCTCGTAGCCGGATTCGCGCACCACCTGGTGCACCATGGCGAACAGCTCCTCGACGCGCGGCTCGATCACCGCCGCCAGCGCCTGGCGCGACAGGTTGCGCGGGCCACGGTCGCCCAGGCCCGGCACCTCGAGCGACTCGCCCGGATCGGCCAACACCTGCTTGGCGACGCCGTAGCGGATCTTGATCTCTTCCGCCTCCGAGGTCGGCGTTCGCAGCGCCATGGCGATGTCGTTGGTGATCTGGTCGCCGGCGATCGGAATCACCGCCGTGTGGCGGATCGCGCCGTCGGAGAACACCGCCACGTCGGTGGTGCCGCCGCCGATGTCGATCAACACCACGCCCAGCTCCTTCTCGTCCGGCGTCAGCACGGCGTCGGCCGAGGCCATCGGCTGCAAGATCAGGTCGGACACTTCCAGCCCGCAGCGGCGCACGCACTTGACGATGTTCTGCACCGCCGAGACGGCGCCGGTGACGATGTGCACCTTGACCTCGAGGCGGATGCCGCTCATGCCGATCGGCTCGCGCACGTCCTCCTGGCTGTCGACGATGAACTCCTGCGGCACCGTGTGCAGCAGCTGCTGGTCGGTCGGGATGTTGACCGCCTTGGCCGTCTCGATCACCCGCGCCACGTCGGTGGCGGTGACTTCCTTGTCCTTGATGGCCACCATGCCGCTCGAATTGAAGCTGCGGATATGGCTGCCGGCGATGCCGGCGTAGACGTTGCGGATCTTGCAGTCGGCCATCAGCTCCGCCTCCTCCAGCGCGCGCTGGATGGACTCGACGGTCGCTTCGATGTTGACCACCACGCCCTTCTTCAAGCCCTTCGATTCGTGCTGACCCAGCCCGATCACCTCGTGGCGCCCGTCGGACATCACCTCGGCCACCACGGCCACCACTTTCGAGGTGCCGATGTCGAGGCCGACGATCAGGTTTTTCGCGTCTTTTGTCATTTCTCTCGCCTACTGTGTGTGCCTGCTGATTGGCTTTAAATTATTCGTATTGTTCTTTGCTGCCGCCGGTCGCGGTTTCGGCTTGGCGCCCTCGGCCGGAATCTTCAATCCCGTCGCCGACAAGGCCAGCCCGTTCTGGTAGCGCATATCGATGGTCTCGATGTTGGGCAGGTGGGTCACCAGCTGCGGGTAAATCCCCATCAGCCGGTCGACCCGTTCCTTCAAGGTGGTGCTGGTCTGCTCGCGGCCCAGGGCCACGCTCATGCCGTTGTTCAGTTTCACCGTCCAGGCGTAGCGCGTCGACAGCGACAGCGCCTGCGGCACCAGCTGCAGCGGGGCGAACCAGCCGCGCAGCTCGGCGAAGCGCGACAGCACCTCCTTCTCGCTGCCCTCCGGTCCGTCGAACTCGGGCAGCACGTGGTCCTCCTCCGCCTCGGCCAGGTTGGCGGTGAACACGTCGCCCTTGGTCGACAGCAGGCGGCCGTCCTCGCCCCAGGTGCCGAGCGCCTCGTGCTCCTCCAGCGCGACGATCAGCTGGTCCGGCCATTCGCGGCGCACGGCGGCGCGGCGCACCCAGGGCACCGACTCGAAGGCCTGCCGCACCGCGTCCAGGTTGGTGGTGAAGAAGTTGCCCTTGATGCGACCGAGCGCGCCGTTGCGCAGCGTCAGATGGTTCACATGCTTGAGTTCGTCCTGCGCCATGCTCTCGATGCGGATGCTGCGCAGCGTGAACATCGGCCGCTGCGCCAGCCACCAGACGCCCGCCGCCAGGCATGCCAGCAGCACCAGGGCAAAAATGCCGTTGGCGGTAGCATTCAAGGCTTTAGCGTCTTGCCACATACTCGATTACCCCTCTACCTTGACGGCGCCGGCCATCTTCAAACGCGCCGAACGCAGAATCTCCACGCACAGGTCCTCGTAGCTGATGCCCTCGGCGCGCGCCGCCATCGGCACCAGCGAGTGGCTGGTCATGCCGGGCGAGGTGTTGGCCTCCAACAGGAAGGGCTTCTGGTCGCTCTCGCGCAGCAGCACGTCGACCCGGCCCCAACCCTCGCAACCGAGCGTGCGGTAGGCTTCCACGGCGATGCGCTGCACCTCGGCGGCCAGCGCCGGTTCCAGCACGGCCGGGCAGAAGTACTGCGTGTCGTCGGTGAAGTACTTGTTCTGGTAGTCGTAGTTGCCCTTCGGCGCGACGATCTCGACGATCGGCAGCGCGCGCGCGTCGGCGCCACGGCCAAGGATGGCGACGGTCAGTTCGCGGCCGGTGACGAAGGCCTCGGCCAGCACCGAGTCGTCCAGCGCGGCGGCGATGTCGTAGGCGGCCTGGAACTCGTCGGCCGCGCCGACCTTGGTGATGCCGATCGAGGAACCCTCGTGCGGCGGCTTGACGATCAAGGGCAGGCCCAGCTCGGCGGCCACCTTGGCCAGGTCGGCGCCGCTGTCGAGCACCGCGTACTTCGGCGTCGGCAGGCCGTGCATCAGCCAGACGATCTTGGTGTAGATCTTGTCCATGCCGACGGCGCAGGCCATCACGCCGCTGCCGGTGTAGGGAATGCCCAGTTGTTCCAGCGCGCCCTGCAGGCTGCCGTCCTCGCCGAAGCGGCCGTGCAGCGCGATGAAGACGCGGTCGAATTTTTCCGCCGCCAGCTCGGCCAGGGTGCGCAGGCCGGTGTCGAAGGGGTGGGCGTCGATGCCACGGCTCAGCAGGGCCTTCAGCACGCCGGCGCCGGACATCAGCGAGACCTCGCGCTCGGCGGAACGGCCGCCGAACAGCACGCCGACCTTGCCGAGTGCCTGTGCTTCAGTGGGGGTAATGTGGTTCACGTTCAGACCTTCGGATAGTTAGTCAGTTTGGCGGGCACGCCGCTGATCGAGCCCGCGCCCATGGTGATGACGACGTCGCCGTCGCGCACCACGCTCATGATGGTTTCCGGCATGTCGCCGATGGCTTCCACGAAAATCGGTTCGGTTTTGCCGCGCGCGCGCAGCGCGTGCGCCAGCGCGCGGCCGTCGGCCGCCACCACCGGCGCCTCGCCGGCGGCGTAGACCTCGGCCAGCACCAGCACGTCGGCGCTGCCGAGCACCTTGACGAAGTCCTCGAACAGGTCGCGCGTGCGGCTGTAGCGGTGCGGCTGGAAGGCCAGCACCAGGCGGCGGCCGGGGAAGGCGGCGCGCGCGGCTGCCAGGGTCACCTCGGTCTCGACCGGGTGGTGGCCGAAGTCGTCGACCAGGGCGAAGGTGCCGGCGGCGCCGCCGTGGTCAGCGTTGACGATGGCCACCTCGCCGTAGCGGGTGAAGCGGCGGCCGACGCCGGCAAAGCCGGCCAGGCCGGCCTGGGTGTCCTTGTCCTCGACGCCGATCTCGCGGGCGATGGCCACCGCCGAGCAGGCGTTCTGCACATTGTGCATGCCGGGCTGGTTGAGCACCACGTCCAGATCCGGGTAGCCGTCCTGGATCACCGTGAAATGCATTTCCAGGCCGACGGCGCGGGCGTTCACGGCGCGCACCTCGGCGTCCTGGTGGAAGCCGTAGGTGGTCACCGGCTTGGTCACGAAGGGGATGATCGAACGCACGTGGGCGTCGTCGATGCACAGCATGGCGCGGCCGTAGAACGGCAGGCGGTGGGTGAACTGCACGAAGGCCTGCTTGAGCTTTTCAAAATCGTGCTCGTAGGTCTCCATGTGGTCGGCGTCGATGTTGGTGATGACCTCGATCATCGGCGTCAGGTTCAGGAAGGAGGCGTCCGACTCGTCGGCCTCGGCCACCAGGTACTCGCCGGTGCCCAGCTTGGCGTTGGCGCCGGCGCTGGTCAGGCGGCCGCCGATGACGAAGGTCGGGTCCAACCCGCCCTGCGCCAGCACGGAGGCGACCAGGCTGGTGGTGGTGGTCTTGCCGTGGGTGCCGGCGATGGCGATGCCGCGCTTGAGGCGCATCAACTCGCCCAGCATGACGGCGCGCGGCACGATGGGGATCTTGCGGCTGCGCGCGGCGACCACTTCCGGGTTGTCCTGCTGGACGGCGGTCGAGGTGACCACGGCGTCGGCGTCGCCGATGTTTTCGGCGGCGTGGCCCTGCGCCACCTTGGCGCCCAGGCTCACCAGGCGATGCGTGACCGCGTTGCTGCCCAGGTCGGAGCCGGTGACGGTGTAGCCGAGCGTGAGCAGCACCTCGGCGATGCCGCTCATGCCGCTGCCGCCGATGCCGACGAAGTGAATGTTTTGTACTTTGTGCTTCATGCCAGTTGTTCCAATACGTTTGCGATCGCGTCGTTCGCGTCGCGCTTACCCGCCGCGCGCGCCGCCGTTGCCATGGTTTGGCAGGCGCCGCGCGTCAGCGTTTCGAGCAGGGTTGCCAGGCTTCTGGCGTTCATTTCCGTTTGCGGCATGTGGATCGCCGCGTTTTGCCGCGCCATCCATTGCGCGTTGTCGCGCTGGTGGCTGGTGGTGGAGGCGACCAGCGGGACCAACACGCTGGCGACGCCGGCGGCGGTCAGTTCGGACAGCGTAATCGCGCCGGCGCGGCATATTATCAGATCGGCATCACGATAGGCGCACGCCATGTCGTCGATGAAGTCGACCACGTTGGCCTGCACGCCGGCCTGCGCGTAGCTGGCGCGCAGGGCGTCGATGTTCTTCTTGCCCGACTGGTGGGTGACCAGCGGCCGCTGGGCGGCCGGGATCAGCGCCAGCGCGGCCGGCAGGGTGTCGTTGAGCGCCTTGGCGCCCAGGCTGCCGCCCACCACCAGGATGCGCAGCGGCCCCTCGCGGCCGGCGAAGCGCTGCTCCGGTCCGGCCAGGTCGAGGATCTCCTTACGCACCGGATTGCCGGTGACGACGGCCTTGCCGGCGGCGCGGCCGAAGTTGGCCGGGAAGCCGAAGCAGACCTTCTTCGCCAGCGGCGTCAGGGTCTTGTTCGACAACAGCAGCGCCGCGTCGGCGTTGACCAGCACCAGCGGCACGCCGCGCAGGCGCGCCATCATGCCGCCGGGGACGGTGACGTAGCCGCCCATGCCCAGCACCACGTCCGGCTTGCGGCTGCCGATGTAGCCGAAGCAGGCGGCAAAGCCGGCCAGCATCTTGAACGCGCCGCTAATCGTGTGCTTGAGGCCCTTGCCGCGCATGCCGGAGAAGTCGATGGCGTCCATCGCGATGCCGTGTTTCGGCACCAGCTCTTGTTCCATGCCGTGGGCGGTGCCCAGCCAGCTCACTTCCCAGCCGCGCGCGCGCATGGTCTGGGCGATCGCCAGGCCGGGGAAAATGTGGCCGCCGGTACCGGCCGCCATGATCATCAATCGTTTCATAATCTGCCACCACGCATCAGAACCCGGTTCTCGTAGTCGATCCGGAGCAGGATCGCGAGTCCGACGCAGTTAATCACCACACCCGTGCCGCCATAGCTCATCAGCGGCAAGGTCAAACCCTTGGTCGGCAGCAGACCCAGGTTGACACCCATATTGATAAAAGTTTGCACGCCGATCCAGATGCCGATGCCCTTGGCGGTGAGGCCGGCGAAGGTCTGGTCGATGGCGATGGCCTGGCGGCCGATGTCGAAGGCGCGCTTGATGATCCAGTAGAACATGGCGATCACCACCAGCACGCCGGCCAGGCCGAGTTCCTCGCCGATCACCGCCAGCAGGAAGTCGGTATGCGCTTCCGGCAGGTAGTGCAGCTTCTCGACGCTGCCGCCCAGGCCAACGCCAAAAATCTCGCCGCGCCCGAAGGCGATCAGCGAGTGCGTCAATTGGTAGGCCTTGTTGAGCGCGTTGTCCTCCTGCCAGGGGTCGAGGTAGGCGAAGTAGCGCTCGCGGCGGAACTTGGACAGCGCGATGATGCTGCCGAAAATCGTCACCAGCACGACGCCGATGCCGCCGAACCAGATGGCGTTGATCCCGCCGAGGAACAGGATGCCCATGGCGATGCAGACGATCACGCCGAAGGCGCCCAGGTCCGGCTCGAGCAGCAGCAACAGGCCGACGCAGCCGACCGCCAGCGCCATCGGCATGAAGCCCTTGGTCAGCTTGTGCATGTATTCCTGCTTGCGCACGGTGTAGTCGGCGGCGTACAGCACCGCCACCACCTTCATCAGCTCGGACGGCTGGATGTTGAACACCTTCAGCGACAGCCAGCGGCGGCCGCCGTTGACCACCACGCCGAGGCCGGGGATCAGCACCATCACCAGCAGCACCAGGGTGCCGATGAACAGGTAGGGCGCGGCCTTCTGCAGGTCGGCGATGCGGATGCGGAAGACGAACAGGCCGGCCAGCAGCGAGACGACGACGAACATCGCCTGGCGCATCAGGAAGTAGGTGTTCTGCCAGCGCGCGTAGTTGGCGAACTTGGGCGAGTCGGGCAGCGAGATCGAGGCCGAGTAGACCATCACCATCCCCAGCAGCATCAGCAACAGCGTGACCCAGACCAGCGGCTGGTCGTATTCCATCATCTTCGACTGCCGGGCGTGACTGTCCATCGGCGTGCTCGCCGACGATCCAGAAAAGCGGAATGGCAGTTGGAAGGACATCAGATCTCCTGTCCGTGGTCGAGCGCGATGCCGCGCACGGCGTCGACGAAGACCTCGGCGCGGTGGGCGTAGTTCTTGAACATGTCCAGGCTGGCGCAGGCGGGCGACAACAGCACGGCGTCGCCGGCTTGGGCCAGTTCGCTGGCGCGCCGCACCGCCAGCGGCAGGTCGGCGCAGTCCTCGAGCTCGACGCCGCTCACGTCCAGCGCGGCGCGCAGGGCCGGCGCGTCGCGGCCGATCAGCAGCACCGCGCGCACATAGCGCGACACCGGCTCGGCCAGCGGCGCGAAGTCCTGGCCCTTGCCGTCGCCGCCGGCGATCAGCACCAGGCGTTGCTGCTCGCCGGTGAAGCTCTTGCCCAGGCCGACCAGCGCGGCCACGGTGGCGCCGACGTTGGTGCCCTTGCTGTCGTCGTAGTATTCGATGCCGTCGACGGCGGTGATCAGCTCGACCCGGTGCGGCTGGCCGCGATAGTCGCGCAGGCCGTGCAGCAGCGGCGCCAGCGGCAGGCCGATGGCGCGGCACAGCGCCAGCGCGGCCAGCGCGTTGGCGGCGTTGTGCAGGCCACGGATTTGCAGCGCGTCGGCCGGCATCAGGTTCTTGACGGTGCAGTCGGCCGGCGCCGGCGCCGGCTCGTTCTTGCGGCGCTTCTTCTGCTCCTGCTCCTCGCCCGGCTCGGCGCAGGCCAGCCAGAAGATGCCGCGCTCGTTGTTCAGGCCGAAGCTGTTGGCCAGCAGCGGCGCGTCGGTGCCGAAGGTGGCGCTGTCGGCGGCCGGATCGGCCATCTGCATCACGGCGGCGTCGTCGCGGTTGAGCACGCGCACGGTGTCGGCGCCGAAGATGCGTTGTTTGTCGGCCGCGTAGGCGGCCATGCTGCCGTGCCAGTCCAGGTGGTCCTGGCTGATGTTGAGCACGGTGGCGGCGTCGGCCCGCAGGCTGAAGGTGGTGTGCAGCTGGAAGCTGGACAACTCGAGTACCCATACCTGTGGCAGGGTCTTCTCCGCCACGGCCACGCGCAGCACGTCGAGCGCGGCCGGGCTGATGTTGCCGGCCACGCGCACGCTCTGGCCGGCGCGTTCGCACAACTGGCCGACCAGGCTGGTGACGGTGGTCTTGCCGTTGGTGCCGGTGATGGCGATGACCTTCGGCTGGTAGGCGCGTTCGTCCTTGAGCACGTCGAGCGCCTGGGCGAACAGTTCGATCTCGCCCCACAGCGGAATCTCGCGCGCGGCGGCGGCCGGCGCGATCTCGGCCAACTCGCGGTTCGGCGCCAGGCCTGGGCTGACGGCGACGAAGCTGATACCGTCGAGCAGCTCGGCGCCGAACGGGCCGGCGACGAACTCGGCGTCCGGCACGGCGGCGCGCAGCGCGGCCAGGCGCTCGGGCGCCTCGCGCGTGTCGGCCACGCGCAGGCGCGCGCCGCACTCGGCCAGCCAGAGCGCCATCGCCAGGCCGGATTCGCCCAGCCCGAGTACCAATGCGTGTTGTGCCAGATAGATCATCAGCGCAGCTTCAGTGTGGACAGGCCAACCAGTACCAGCATCATCGTGATGATCCAAAAGCGCACGACGACCTGGGTCTCTTTCCAGCCTTTTTGCTCGAAATGGTGGTGCAGCGGCGCCATCAGGAAGACGCGGCGGCCGACGCCGAAGCGCTTCTTGGTGATCTTGAACCAGCTCACCTGGATGATCACCGACACCGTCTCGGCGACGAACACGCCGCCCATGATGAACAGCACGATCTCCTGGCGCACGATGACGGCCAGGGTGCCGAGCGCGCCGCCCAGCGCCAGCGCGCCGACGTCGCCCATGAAGACCTGGGCCGGGTGGGTGTTAAACCACAGGAAGGCCAGGCCGGCGCCGGCCAGCGCGCCGCAGAAGATGATCAATTCGCCCGCGCCGGGAATGTGCGGGATGAACAGGTATTTCGAATAGGTGGCGCTGCCGGTCAGGTAGGCGAACAGGCCGAGCGCGGCGCCGACCAGGATGGTCGGCATGATGGCCAGGCCGTCCAGGCCGTCGGTGAAGTTGACGGCGTTGCTGGTGCCGACGATGACGCAGTAGGTCAACGCGATGAAGCCCCACACGCCGAGCGGATAGCTGATGGTCTTGAAGAAGGGGACGATCAAGTCGGCCTTGGGCGGCAGGTCCATCGAGAAGCCCGACTGGACCCAGGCGAAGAACAGCTCGAACACCTTGCCGGCGTTGGGCGCAGAGACCGAGAAGGCCAGGTACAGCGCGGCGGCGAGGCCGACCAGCGACTGCCAGAAGTACTTTTCAACCGAGCGCATGCCCTCCGGGTCCTGCCGCACCACCTTGCGGTAGTCGTCGACCCAGCCGACCATGCCGAAACCCAGCGTGACCACCAGCACCGGCCAGATCAGGCGGTTCGACAGGTCGCACCACAGCAGCGTCGAGACGCCGATCGAGATCAGCAACAGCACGCCGCCCATGGTCGGGGTGCCGTGTTTTTTCAGGTGGGTCTGCGGACCGTCGGTGCGCACCGCCTGGCCGTACTTCATCGCCGTCAGCTTGCGGATCACCGCCGGACCGGCGCACAGGCCGATCGTCAACGCCGTGATGGTGGCGAACACCGCGCGGAAGGTGATGAAGTTAAAGACCCGTAACGGCCCCAGGTCCTGTTGAAAATACTGTGCGAGCCAAAGCAGCATGATTAGTGTGTTTCCTTGTTAGCTTGTTGCGATCCAATCAAATGCTGCACGACCCGTTCCATCTTCATGAAACGGGAGCCCTTGATCAATACGGTTGCGCTCGACGTCACGGTCGCGTCCAGCGCGGCCAAAAGTGCGTCGATATGTTCAAAATGACGAATCGATGCGCCGTGCATGTGGCGCGCCAATTCACCGATGGTCAGCACCTGTTCGATGCCCTTGCTCTGCGCGTAAGCGCCGATCTCTTGGTGGAACTCCTTGCCCTGGTCGCCCACCTCGCCCATGTCGCCCAACACCAGCACACGCGGCGCGGCGGCCTTGGCCAGCACGTCGATGGCGGCGCGCACCGAATCCGGATTGGCGTTGTAGCTGTCGTCGATCAGCACGGCGCCGTTGGCGGCGGACTTCTTTTGCAGCCGGCCGCTGACCGGCGCGAAGCTGTCCAGGCCCAGCTTGATCGCCTCGAGCGGAATGCCGGCGGCGAAGGTGCAGGCCACGGCGGCCAGCGCGTTGCGCACATTGTGTTCGCCGGCCGCCTGCAGGGCGACGAAGAACTGCGCCGCCTCGGCGCCGTCCTGGCGGATGGTGATGAACATCTGGTTGCCGAACTCGCCGGCGCGGAAGGTGCAGCTGACGTCGGCCTGCTTCGACAGGCCGAACGTCAACACGCGGCGCGCGCCGGCCAGGCCCTGCCACAGCGGCGTGAACTCGTCGCCGTGCGGGAAGACGGCGACGCCGTCGGCCGGCAGCGCGGCCAGCACGGCGCCGTTCTCCAGCGCCACCGCCTCGACGGTGTGCATGAATTCCTGGTGCTCGCGCTGGGCGTTGTTGACCATGCCGATGGTCGGCGCGGCGATGGCGGCCAGGCGGCCGATCTCGCCGGGGTGGTTCATGCCCAGTTCGACCACGGCGGCGCGCTGCGCCGCGTCCAGGCGGAACAGGGTCAGCGGCACGCCGATTTCGTTGTTCAGGTTGCCACGGGTGGCCAGGCGGCCGTCTTCGCCATAGGCGGCGGCCAGCACGCCGGCGATCATTTCCTTGACGGTGGTCTTGCCGTTGCTGCCGGTGACGCCGATCAGCGGCAGGTCGAACCGGCGGCGCCAATGGTTGGCGATCTGGCCCAGCGCGACCAGGGTGTCGGGCACGACGATGGCCGGCAGGGTCCAGCCGGCGGGGAGCTCCTCCACCACCACGGCGGCGACGCCGCGCTCGGCCACCTGGGCCAGGAAGGCGTGGGCGTCGAACACCTCGCCGCGCAGGGCGACGAACAAGGCGCCGGCCGCGACGCTGCGGCTGTCGGTCGAGACACCCGTGAACGTGATACTGGTGATACTGCCGGCGGCGCAGTTTTCCAGCCGCGCGCCGGCGATACTAGGCAGAACCTGTGCCAATACAGCTTGCATCAGTTCGTCCTCATCATGGTCAGTCGGGCCGACAGCGCCAGCTGGGCGTGGTCGGCGTCGGAGAATGGCAGCTTCTTGCCCTTGATTTCCTGGTAGGGCTCGTGGCCCTTGCCGGCCAGCAGGATCACGTCCGGCTTGGCGGCGTGCTTGATGGCCGACAGGATGGCGCCGGCGCGGTCTTCCACCGTCTGCAGCGTCGACTTCGGATGGTTGCGCTCCATGCCGGCGACGATCTGCGCGATGATCGCGTGCGGGTCTTCGCTGCGCGGATTGTCGCTGGTGACCAGCACGTGGTCGGCGCTTTGGGCGATGGCGCCCATCTGCGGCCGCTTGCCCGGATCGCGGTCGCCGCCGCAGCCGAACACGCACCACAGCTGGCCGCCGCGGTCGCTGGCCACCTGGCGCAGCGCGTGCAGGGTTTTCTCCAGCGCGTCCGGCGTGTGGGCGTAGTCGATCACCACCATCGGCGCGTCCTGGCCGCCGACCTGCTGCATGCGGCCGGGGGCCGGCCGCAGCGCCTCGATGGCCTCGATGGCGGCGCGCAGGCCCAGGCCCTTGGCCAGCAGGGCGCCGAGCACGCCGAGGGCGTTGCTGATGTTGAAGTGGCCGACCAAACGGGTCTTGACCAGCGCCGCGCCGAGCGGGCAGTCGAGATGGAATTCGGTGCCGGCGCTGCGGCTGCTGCGGAACTGGCTGGCGCGCAGCATCAGCACGCCGTCCAGGTCGGGCTGGGCGGCGGCGTCGCGCAGGGTGTAGCCGATGACGGGAATGGCGCCGGCCAGCTTGCCGCGCACCTGTTCGACCAGGCGCAGGCCGACCGGGTCGTCCAGGTTCAGCACCGCCGTTTTCAGGCCCGGCCAGTCGAACAGGCGGGTCTTGGCGGCCTGGTAGGCGGCCATGTCGCCGTGGTAGTCCAGATGGTCGCGGGTCAGGTTGGTGAACAGCGCGACGTCGAAGTGCATGCCGGCGACGCGGCCCTGCTGCAGGCCGATCGACGACACTTCGATCGCCAGCGAGGCGGCGCCGGCGGCGCGGCAGTCGGCCAGGGTGCGGGCCAGCAGCACGGCGTCCGGCGTGGTGTAGCCGGTGACGTCGTAGTCGACCTCGCCGCGCGGCTTGAACAGGCCGACGCCCAGCGTGCCGATGACGGCGGCCGGCTGGCCGGCGCGCGACAGCGCCTGGCCGAGCCAGACGGCCGACGAGGTCTTGCCGTTGGTGCCGGTGACGCCGACGCTGAACATGGCGGCGTCCGGCGCGTCGTAATAGGCGTGGGCGATGGCGCCGGCGCGCGCCTTGAGCTGCTCGACGGCGAGCCGCGGCACGCCGCAGGCGGCGTTCCAGGCGAAGCCGGCCGGGTCGTAGACCACCAGGGCGGCGCCCTGCCCGACGGCCTGCTCGATGAAGCTGCGGCCGTCGCCGGCGTCGCCGGGATAGGCGAAGAACACGTCGCCGGGCTTGATGCGGCGCGAGTCGGAGGCCAGTTGCGCCTGTGGCGCCAGCGCGCGGATCTGCGCGGCGACGGCGCCCGGCTCGAAGTTGCTTGTTGTCATGCGGGTGCTCACATGTTCTCCTGTTCGGAGTTCTCAGGAATGATGATATGGGTCACCGTGGAATCGGGCGTGATGTTCTTGGCGCGCAGCGCGTTGGCGACCAGCGCGGCGAAGGTCGGCGCGGCGACGTCGCCGCCGACGTGGGCCGGGCCGCCCGGCTCGTCGATCATCACGGCGACGACGAAGCGCGGGTTGGACATCGGCGCCATGCCGACGAAGTTGCCGATGTATTTGGTCTGCGAGTAGCGGCCGTTGAGGAATTTTTGCGCGGTGCCGGTCTTGCCGCCGGTGCGGTAGCCGGCCACCTGCGCCTTGGGCGCGGAGCCGCCCGGCTGGGTCACCAGTTCGAGCATGTCGCGCATCTCGCGCGCGGTCTTGGCGCTGACCACCTTGGTGCCGGCCGGCGCCTCGTTGACCTTTTGGAAGGACAGCGGAATGATGTCGCCGTCGCGGGCGAAGATCAGGTAGGAGCGCGCCAACTGCAGCAGCGACACCGAGATGCCCTGGCCGAAGCTCATGTTGGCCTGCTCGATCGGCCGCCAGGACTTGTACGGGCGGACGCGGCCGGCGACGGCGCCGGGGAAGCCGAACTTGGGCTGCTGGCCGAAGCCGACCTTGGTGAACATCTCCCACATCTCCTGCGGCGGCATCTGCAGCGCGATCTTCGAGGTGCCGATGTTGGACGACTTCTGGATGATGGTGGTGACGTCGGTCAGGTAGTGCGGGTGGGTGTCGTGCACCACGCGGTCGCCGATGACGAAGGAACCGTTGCCGGTGTCGAACAGGGTGGTCGGCTTGATGCGGTTGGTGTCGAGCGACAGCGCGACGGTGAACGGCTTGAGCGACGAGCCGGGCTCGAAGGTGTCGGTCATGACGCGGTTGCGCAGCTGGTCGCCGGTCAGCACCGAGCGGTCGTTGGGGTTGTAGGCGGGCCAGTTGGCCAGCGCCAGCACCTCGCCGGTGTGCACGTCGAGCACCACGGCGGCGCCGGCCTTGGCCTTGAACTTCTCCACCGCCTCTTTCACCTGGGTGAAGGCGATGTATTGGATTTTGCTGTCGAGCGAGAGGGTCAGGTCCTTGCCGTCGTGCGGCTCGCGCACCGAGCCGATGTCCTCGACGATGTGGCCGAGGCGGTCCTTGATGACGCGGCGGCTGCCGGGCAGGCCGACCAGGGTCTTCTGCTGGGCCAGCTCCATGCTCTCCTGGCCGACGTCCTCGACGTTGGTGAAGCCGACCATGTGGGTGGTCACCTCGCCCTGCGGGTAGAAGCGCTTGTATTCCTTGCGGGTCTGGATGCCCTCGATGCCCAGCTTGGTGATCTGCTCGGCGACGTCCTGCTCGACCTGGCGCTTGAGGTAGACGAAGCCGCGGTCGGAGTCGAGTTTTTTCTGCAGCTCGGCGTCGCTCATGCCGAGCAGCCTGGCCAGCGCCTTCAATTTGGCGACCGGGGCGTCCTGCACGTCGTCGGGGATGGCCCAGATGGCCTTGACCGGGATCGACGAGGCCAGCACCTGGCCCTCGCGGTCGGTGATCTTGCCGCGCGTGGCCGGCAGGTCGAGCGTGCGGGCGTAGCGGATCTCGCCCTGCTTCTGCAGGAACTGGGTCGACAGGCCCTGCAGCCAGACGGCGCGGCCGGCCAGACCGGCGAAGGCGGCGAACAAGACGAACAGCACGACGCGCGAGCGCCACACCGGCAGGCGCACGGCCAGCACCGGGTTCTTCGAGAAGGGCACGCCTTTCGACGCCGCCACGCGCGAGCCGCTGGCGTTGCTGTTGCGTTTCATTTGTCGCCTTCCGGTGACAGGTACTGGGTGCGCGCCGCCGTCAGCGCCGTCATGTTCAGGTCGCGCCGGGCGATCTGCTCGATACGCGCGTGCTTGCCCAGCGTCGACTGGTCGAGCTGCAGCTGGGCCCACTCGATGTCGAGCTGGCGCGCCTGCGACTGGGTGCGCTCGAGTTCGATGAACAGGTGGCGCGCCTGGTACTGGGCGTTGACGAGCGACAGCCCGCAGCCGACCAACAAGGCCGTCAGTACCAGGTTGATCTTACCGCTCACTGCGCGCCCTCGGGGTTGGACAAGGGCAGGGGCAAGCGGCGGGCGACGCGCATCACCGCCGAGCGCGAGCGCGGATTGGCGTCGACCTCGGCGTCGGACGGTTTGAACTTGGCCAGCAGCTTGAGCTCCGGCTGCGGCAGGTCGACCGCGCGGATCGGCAGGCGCCGGTCCGGCTGCGGCACGTTGGCCTTGGAGGCGAAGAAGCGCTTGACCATGCGGTCTTCCAGCGAGTGGAAGCTGATGACGGCGAAAATGCCACCCGGCGCCAGGCAGGCGTAGGCCTGGCTCAGACCGATCTCGAGATCTTCAAGCTCTTTATTGATGAAAATCCGGATAGCTTGAAAAGTACGGGTGGCCGGGTCCTTGCCCTTCTCCCGAGTCTTGACCGCGCCTGCCACGATAGCGGCAAGCTGTCGTGTGCTTGAAATTGGTTCGACTGCCCGGCGAGCAACAATCGCCTTTGCAATCTGAAAAGCAAACCGTTCTTCCCCATATTCCTTGATCACCTTTTCCAGTGTCTGTTCGGTTTCGGTGGCGAGCCACTCGGCCGCCGAGATGCCGCGCGTGGTGTCCATGCGCATGTCCAGCGGGCCGTCGTTGCGGAAGCTGAAGCCGCGCGCGGCGTCGTCCACCTGCGGCGAGGAGATGCCCAGGTCGAGCAGGATGCCGTCGACCTGTTCGACGCCGCGCTCGCTCAGCGATGCGCGCATGGTGGCGAAGCTGTCGTGCACGATCTGGAAGCGCGGGTCGGCGATCTGCTCGGCCGTGGCGATGGCCTGCAGGTCTTTGTCGAAGGCGACCAGGCGCGCCTTGGCGCCCAGTTTGGACAGGATCAGGCGGCTGTGGCCGCCCCGGCCGAAGGTGCCGTCGACGTACACGCCGTCGGCGCGCGCGCCCGTCAGGTCGAGGGCGTCGACCGCCTCGTCCAGCAGCACCGTACGATGCTGAAATTCCGGCACCGGTATTGTTGTCATCACGGAGCCTTAGAAGGAGAAATTATTGAGTACATCGGGGGTGCCGGCGGCGATCGCCTGCTGCTCTTTTTCGGCCAGTTTGGCCGCGTCCCAGATCTCGAAATGGGTGCCCATGCCGATCATCATGACCTCGCGCGCCAGGCCGACGGCGTTGCGCAGCTCGGGCGAGATCAGCACGCGGCCGGCCGAGTCGAGTTCGACGTCGCAGGCGTTGCCGAGGAAGATGCGCTGCCAGGCGCGGGCCGACATCGGCCAGGTGGCGATTTGTTCGCGGTGGTTTTCCCACACCGGGCGGGGGAAGAACAGCAGGCAACCGTCCGGGTGCTTGGTCAGGGTCAGGCGGCCCTCGCATTGGATGGCGAGCGCGTCACGGTGCTTGGCGGGGATAGACATCCTGCCTTTGGCATCGAGACTGATTGCGGACGCGCCTTGAAACACGGGATTACCTTTAGACCTCAGAAATGGACGGAGTTGCGGACGGAGTTGCGCGACGCTGGAACCTGGGGGAATTTCCCACAAAAACACACTTTTTCACACAGTTGCCCACTTTAGAGGATGCCAAGATAGTGGTCAAGCGCTTTCCGCCCGGCAAAACAGCGATTTTATTAATGAAATGAAGGACTTAGCGAACTTCCTTGAAGAATGGTCGCAGAAAAATATATCGATAAATTAGATACTTATAGAACATAGTGAATGTGCTACCTCACTTGTGCACATGTGTTTCCTGCCGTATCAGGCGGGAAATTTCATCGTAAAAATAATGAAATAAAAACATATAGTTGCCAGAAACCAACAGTGCATGGACGGAAAGAGCAACGATGTTGACGCGGCGCAAGCTCGGCCGGCGGGAAGGGAGGGAGGCGTGGTTTTTGGAGAGAATTGTCGCTATGTCGCGCTTAGCGCGCTGTTGCACGGCGCGCCGGACGGGCAAAAAAACGCCCGGGACGATGCGGTCCGCCACGCATACTTGCCAGAAAAAACATCTTAACAGGACGACAGTTGTATATACAAATTTCAGCAAAAAAACGCCCTCGCCTGCCGCACATTATACCGAATGGACGGCCGGCGATGCTCGAAAAACGGGCAAAAACACGGCGAAAATGGGCCGGCGGCGGCGACCATCCGCCGCGCCGGCCGCTACCGCGCGGACTCAGTCGTAGCTGGCGCGCACGCTCACGCCGCTGAACGGCTGCTTGGCTTGCAGCGTGATGTAGTACCAGCGGCCGATGGCCGGCGCGGCGATCGCCACGCTTTCCGCGTTGCCGGCGTGGACCGAGGACAGGTCGTAGGACGTCGCGCTGGGGTAGCGCTCCAACGCGACGTACATGTCGACGTCGCCGCTGCCGCCGACGGTGGTCAATTTAACGTTTCTTGCGCCGGCCGGCAGCATGATGTAGGCGTAGGCCTGGGTCGACGAGGCGAGGTTTTTGACCGCGCAGTTCTTGCCCAGGTAGGGCGAGGCCGGGCAGGTCGGCCACTCGCGGTCGCCCGGTTGCGGCAGCGGCGGTTCGCCGGCGGTGCTGGCCGTCGCCGCCCAACTGGCGAATTCGCTGTCGTAACGGCTGCCGATCTGGTTCATATAGCCCTGGTAGCCGTCGTAGTCGCCCAGGCGGAACTTGCCGAGCACGGCGTCGACGTCGGCGCGGTGGCGCTCGACCATGAAGCGGGTCGCCATGTAGCCCCAGCGGTAGGCGCGGTTGCTGTAGTCGCTCATCTGGTAGTTGTTGCCGAAGATTTCGCTCAGGCGGTAGGTGCCGCTGCGCGCCATGTCGATCGCCGCCTGGTTGTTATTCTTCAGCGACAGGTATTCGGCGATGCCCTCGATCCACCAGACGGTCGGCTTGGCGGTCGACAGGCCGAAGTCGCCGTACATGTCGAAGCGGCCGTCGAGGTAGTGGACGTACTCGTGCTCCAGGTTCCACACTTGGAAGGCCGGCCGCAGCCAGGAGGCCTCGTGGGCGATGAAGCGGGCCTGGTTGCCGGCGGCGGACGGCTCGCCCTCCAGGTACATGCCACCGTTGTCGGTGAGGATGTCGTAGATCACCGAGGCGTATTTGCTGTAGTTGCTGTAGTCGTCGAACACCACCAGCTCGAGCGAGGCGTTGCCGTCGTCGGCGACGGGCGTGTTCTTGGTCAGCAGCATGCTGTGGGCGTAGCCCTCCTCCGTCTGCAGGCGCTGGCAGGAGTCCTGCAGCTGCGCCTCGCTCATCTCCTGGGCGCGGATGCGCAGGGTCGGGCTGCAGGTTTTGCTGAACTTGAGCACGGCGTTGGCCAGCGCCGTCTCGAAGCCGCAGGTGCCGTATTGGGCACAGTTGTCGTTGTCGTAGTATTTGACGGCCATGGCGCCGGTCAGCCACAGGTCGCGGTCGGCGCCGTTGAGCGAGGTGCTGGCCAGCAGGTCGACCACCATCGGCTTGATGCCGGCCTTGAGCGCCGGGTAGCGCATGAAGCGGAAGGCCTCGTTGCTGGCGTCGGTCAGCTGGTAGGCGGCGTTGCTGTTCAACAGGGCGGCCTTGTTGGCGCGGACGAACTGGTTCAGCGCGGTGGCGTAGGACAGGTCGTTTTCCAGCGCCGGCTGGGCGGCGGGCCGGCCGCTGGCGTAGAAGAACACCGTCAACAGCTCGGTGAAGCCGTAGGCGGCGGTGGGCTGCTTGAGCGGCTCGACGGCGTTGGGCGCGTCGGGCCGGTTGGTGTAGCGCTGCACCACGCCGCGCAGGGTGGGCAGGTAGTAGGCCTCGTCCTGCATATTGGTGATCAGCTTGAGCGTCTCGTTGGCGGTGGTGACGGCGAGCGGGTTCTCGCGGAACAGCGCCGCGCCCTCGGCCAGTTGCTTGATCGGGCCGCGCAGCGTGGTGGTGAGGGCCGACGGCGGCATCGGGCCGAGCTCGCTGTAGGCCAGGTAGTAGCCGGCGCGCAGGTATAGCACCAGGTTGACCAGCGCCATGCTGCTGGCGTTGTAGGCGGCACCCTCCTGCGCCAGCCGGCTGGCGACGGCGTTGTAGTTGGCGGCCGAGTAGACCACGGCGGCCTGTTCGGCGCTCAACGAGAACAGCGGATAGGTGCATTCGAAGTCGGGCAGGCCGACCAGGTAGTCGGCCAGGGCGGCGCCGCTGTGGCCGGCCAGCACGGCCATGTCCTTGCAGGCCGGCGTGGCCGACAGCGGCTGGACGCTGTTGCGTTGCTGGCGCGGCAGCAGGTCGTAGCGCGGTTTGTTGGTGGGCGACAGGCGGTAGCGACTTTGCTCCTCGGACGGCGGCAGGTTCTGCCGCTGGTGCGGCATCGGCGCCTGCTTCAGGCGGCCGTTGTGGTCATCGGCCGGCGCGGCGGCGGTGGGCGCGGCGGAGCGCCCTCCGCCGGCGTGGGCCGGGGCGGCGGCGGTGGCGGCGAGGGCGGCGCCGATCAGGCTGGCCAGCAGCAGTTTGGGCAGGCGTGCGGGGGTGCTTGGCAATGACATATCTTCCACTCCTTCAATTGGTGAGGTCGGGTGATGACTCTTGTGTGGGTGCGCTGGCGGAGTGCCGCTGCCGCGCCGGTCGCGCGCCGGGCGGACGGAAATGGCTTCCGGGCAAGGAAATACTATCCTGATAAGCTTGCCCAAAAAACCGGCACGGCCGGGGCGGCGGGCGGTTCGCTACATTTAGGCAGGCGCGCTGGCGGGATCGGCACAGTCGGCGGGGTGGAAATGCGACAGCCGGCAAGCCGGGCCGTCGGGTGGCCCGAGCACGCCATGCGGGTGCGGGTGCGGGTGCGGGTGCGGGTGCGGGTGCGGGTGCGGCGGTTCAGCCGCGTTCGCCGTGGTGGCGCAGGCGGTACTGCACCGGCGTCATGCCGGTGAGCGCCTTGAACTGGCGGCTGAAGGCGCTGTGGTCGGTGTAGCCGCAGACGGCGGCGATGTCGGCGATGCCGCGCGCCGGGTCGGCCTCGATCAGCGCCAGCGCGCCGTCCAGGCGCGACTGCAGCAGCAGTTGGCGCGGGCTGTAGTGGAACACGCGCTGGAACAACCGCTCGACGCGCGCCAGCGGCAGGCCGGCCTCCTGCGCCAGCTGGTTCAGGCACAGCGGGCGGTGGTAGTTGTCACGGATCTGCTGGGCGATGCTGGCGATTTTGCCGTAGACCGGGTGGCGCTCGTCGGCCAGGCCGAGGTCGTGCGAGGTGCCGACCAGGCCGACGATGGCGCCGTGCTCGTCGCGCAGCGGGGTCTTGTGGGTCAGGCACCAGCCGTTGCGCCGGTTCGGGTAGAGGTGCAGTTCGAGGTGCTTCATGATGGTGCTGCCGGCCTCGATCACCTGGCGGTCCTGCGCCAGATAGGCTTGCGCCAATTGGCGCGGATGCACCTCGAGCACGGTGCGGCCGAGCAGCTCCTGTTTGCTGCGCAGGCCGCAACGGCGCACCAGCGTGTGGTTGACGGTGAGGTAGCGCCCGCCCCTATCCTTGACGAAGAAGGCGACGTCGCTGAGGGCGTCGAACAGGGTCTCGATGGCGGCCAGCTCGACTTGGTGGAACTGCGCCAACAAGGGCGAAACGGCGCCGCGATGCGGCAATGCCAATGCGGTTTGCTGTGCAACGTCCACTTCGCCCTCCTTCACGGTTGGCAAGGTCGCGCGCCACCGCCGCGTGGATCACACCTTGCCACATGCATAAGATGGCAAATATTACCTCACTTTACAGGCTGCACAGCAATTGTTAAATTTTTTACATTTGCCGACGGAGATTGATGGCCCTGTTGTCAACGGACGACGGCACGAACACCAGGCTAGCCAGAGCGGGCCCCACCTTTGAAGAACTTTCCGCCTCAAAAACGGGTCTTACTGTAGACCCGAGGTTTCCACGCACGGGCGATGCGGACACTCTTGTCGGCAACGTTCCTTTCGCTTTTAGACCGTCTTCCACCTCCGTGCTTTCGGAGGCCTCATTCGGTGGATGAAACATGCAGGCTCAGATGATCCGCCGGGGTGACCAGATCCTCGTCCTCACCCTGATCTATTACACCGCCGCCCGGTTCGGCCTGCTGCTGGCCCTCGCGCCCGGATATGCCGCACCCATCTGGCCCGCGGCGGGAATTGCGCTGGTTGCCGTCCTCATCTTCGGCAATGGGGTGGCACCCGGCATCTGGCTGGGCTCGTTTCTGGCCAATGTCGCCGTCTCATTCGATGCCAGCAGCACCGCCATGCTGGTGAAATCGCTGCTCTTGCCAGCCGGGCTGGGCGCCGGCGCCACCCTCCAGGCCGTCGCCGGCGCGATCCTGATTCGCCGCTTCGTGGGCTTCCCGACGCCGCTGGCGCGGGCACAGGATGTGATCAAATTTCTCGGCCTGGGCGGACCGGCCAGCTGCGTGATCAGTGCCAGCGCGGGCGTGACCATGCTGCTACTTGCCGGCGTGTTGCCGGCACATAGTTACGCCTTCAGCTGGTGGATCTGGTGGATCGGCGACACCGTTGGCGTGCTGGTCGCCACGCCGCTGGGGCTGGCGTGGCTCGGGCAGCCGCGCGCTGTCTGGCGGCGCCGGCGCAAAACGGTGGCGCTGCCTATCTGCCTGGCGTTGGCGGTGATCCTCGGTGTTTTTACCGGTGGCAAGGAACCGATTTTCGCCGCCCCGCATGCTTTGCTTGCCTGGTCCGTGCTGGCCGGCGGCATGGCGTTCACGGGCCTGCTCGGCGCCTTCCTGCTGGTGACCAGCGGCCATGCCACCTTGTTCGAGCAATTGGTGGCCCAACGCACGGCGGATCTGGAGCGCACGCACCAGGCCGAGCAGGCCGCGCTCCAGTTGGCAGCCATCGTCACCTCTTCCGACGACGCCATCATCAGCAAGACGCTCGACGGCACCATCGCCAGCTGGAACGCCGGCGCCGAGCGCATGTACGGCTACAGTGCCGGCGAGATGCTCGGCCGGCCTATTTCGATCCTGGCCCCGCCCGAGTTGGCCGACGCGACCCCGGCCATTCTGCAGCGCCTGCAACGCGGCGAGCGGGTCGAACACCTGGAAGCGGTGCAGCTGCGCAAGGATGGTCGGCGCATCGACGTGTCGCTCACCGTCTCCCCGATCCGCGACGCGGCGGGCGTGATGACCGGCGCTTCGGCGATCGCGCGCGACATCAGCGAGCGCAAGCGCGCCGAGCAAGCCTTGCGTGAACGGGAGGCGCGCATCCGGCGCCTGGTGGACGCCAATATCATCGGCATCTATATCGGCGATTCGAGCGGCCGCATCAGCGAAGCCAACGACGCCTTCCTGAAAATCTCCGGCTACTCAAGGGCCGAGGTGTTGGCGCAAGGATTCCGCTGGACCGACATGACGCCGCGACAATACGCGGCGAAGGACAGGCATGCCCTTGAAGAGCTCAGGAAGACCGGGCGTTGCACGCCTTATGAGAAGGACTACATCCGCAAGGACGGCAGCCGCATTCCGGTGCTGTTGGCCAGCGCCTTGTTCGAAGGATCGTCCGACGAGGGGGTCTGCTTCGTGCTCGACCTGACCGAGCGCAAGCAGGCCGAAGAGCGCATCCGCCATATGGCCGACCATGACGCCTTGACCGGACTGCCCAACCGCGCCCTGTTGCAGGACCGCATGCGTCAGGCGATCGCCTTCGCACATCGCTACCGGCGCCAGGTGGCGATTTTGTTCATCGACCTCGATTATTTCAAGAACATCAACGACTCGCTCGGCCACCACATCGGCGATCAAGTGTTGAAAATGGCGGCGGTGCGCTTGCAGCAATGCCTGCGCGAAGGCGACAGCGTGGCCCGGCTGGGCGGCGACGAATTCGTCCTGATCCTGCCGTTGCCGGGCGACAGCAGCGATGCCGCCTGGGTGGCGCGCAAGGCGCTCGCCACCCTGGCGCAGCCTTTCAGCGTCGACGAGCACCAGTTGCATCTGAGCGGCAGCATCGGCATCAGCGTCTTTCCCGACGACGGCCTGGATGTCGACTCCCTGATGCGCACCGCCGATACCGCGATGTACCACGCCAAGGAAATGGGGCGCGGCAACTTCCAATTCTTCACGGCCGCGCTCAACCTGGTGGCGCAGCGCCGTCTTGACGTCGGCAAACGCTTGCGCCAGGCCTTGGCGCAGGATGAATTCATCCTGCACTACCAGCCGCAGGTGGACATGGAAAGCGGCATCACGTTTTCCGCCGAGGCGCTGCTGCGCTGGCAGCCGCCGGGAAAACCGCCGATTTCCTGCGGCGACTTCATCGCCAACGCGGAAGAGTCCGGCCTGATCGTGCCGATCGGCGAATGGGCCTTGCGCCAGGCTTGCCGGCAACTGAAAATCTGGCACGACGCGGGCCACCCGGAGTTGAAAATGGCCGTCAACCTGTCGCCCCGGCAACTCGAACAAGCCGACTTCTGCGCCCTGGTCGGGCAAATCCTCGACGAGACGGGGATACACGCCAACGCCCTCGAACTGGAGATTACCGAAAGCATCCTTTTGCGGCGCAGCGAATACAATCTTGCCACGCTGACCCGGCTGAGCGAGATGGGCATCCAGCTGTCGGTGGACGACTTCGGCACCGGCTATTCCAGCCTGGCCTACCTGCAGCGCTTTCCGGTGCATGCGCTCAAGATCGACCAGTCGTTCGTGCGCGACATCGGCAAGGACCCGAACGACACGGCGCTGGTCACGGCCATCATCGCCATGGCCGCCAGCCTGCAACTGGGGGTGATCGCCGAAGGCGTGGAAACGCTGCAACAGGTCCAGTTCCTGATGGCGCACGGCTGCCACGACGCCCAGGGCTTTTACTACAGCAAGGCGGTGCCGGCGGAGGCGTTCATGGACTTGTACGGCGCCATTCGAAGCTATTTCCCGGCGCACTAGCCGAACGCCGCCGTCCAGCACCGCCACCCCGGCTCAAGCCGGCTGCGCCCAGTCGCGCGAGCGCGCCACGGCGCGCGCCCATTGCGCCATCAGCTCGGCGCGGCGCTCGGCCGCCATGTGCGGCTCGAAGCGGCGCTCGCACTGCCACTGCGCGGCGATCTCCTCGACCGAGTCCCAGAAGCCGACCGCCAGGCCGGCCAGGTAGGCGGCGCCCAGCGCCGTCGTCTCGGTGACCTTGGGGCGCAGCACCGGCACGCCGAGCACGTCGGCCTGGAACTGCAGCAGCAGGTCGTTGCCGGCGGCGCCGCCGTCGGCGCGCACCTCGCTCAGCTCGACGGCGTGCAGCGGCGTGTTGGCGTCCTTCTGCATGGCGATCATCAGCTCGGCGCTCTGGAAGGCGATCGCCTCGAGCGCGGCGCGGGCGATGTGGGCGCGGTTGCTGCCCCGGCTCAGGCCGACCAGGGTGCCGCGCGCGTGCGGGTCCCAGTGCGGCGCGCCCAGGCCGGCGAAGGCCGGCACCAGGAACACGCCGCCGTTGTCGGGCACGCTGGCGGCCAGCGCCTCGACCTCGCTCGACTGCTTGATCAGGCCGAGGCCGTCGCGCAACCACTGCACGGTGGCGCCGCCCATGAAGACGCTGCCCTCGAGCAGGTAGTCGGTCTTGCCGTCGAGGCGCCAGCCGACCGTGCTGAGCAGGCGGTTGTGCGACACCGGGGCGTGGCGGCCGGCATGCATCAGCATGAAGCAGCCGGTGCCGTAGGTGTTCTTCACCATGCCGGGCCGGTGGCAGGCCTGGCCGAAGGTGGCGGCCTGCTGGTCGCCGGCGATGCCGGCCACCGCGATGGCGCCGCCGAACAGCGCCTCGCGCGTGTGGCCCACCTCCTCGCTCGACGAGACCACCTGCGGCAGCATGGCCGCGGGGATGTCGAACAGCTCGAGCAGGTCCTGGTCCCAGCGCATCAGGTGGATGTTGAACAGCATGGTGCGGGCGGCGTTGCTGACGTCGGTGACGTGGCTGCCGCACAGCTTGAAGACCAGCCAGCTGTCGACGGTGCCGAAGGCCAGCGCGCCGTGGCGGGCCCGCTCGCGCGCGCCGGGCACATGGTCGAGCAGCCAGGCCAGCTTGGCGGCGGAGAAGTAGGCGTCCAGTTCCAGCCCGGTGCAGTCGGCGATCAGCTTGGCCTTGCCGGCGCCGCGCAGTTGTTCGCACAGTTCGGCGCCACGGCGGTCCTGCCAGACGATGGCCGGGGCGATCGGCTCGCCGGTCTTGCGGTCCCACACCACGGTGGTCTCGCGCTGGTTGGCGATGCCGATGGCCAGCACCTGCTGGCTGTCGATATGGTTGTCGCGCAGCACCTTGCGGGCCACGCTGAGCTGGCTGTTCCAGATCTCGTTGGGGTCGTGTTCGACCCAGCCGGGCTGCGGATAGTGTTGGGGGAATTCCTGCGCCGCGCTGCCGCAGATCTGGCCGGCATGGTCGAACAGAATGGCGCGCGAGCTGGTGGTGCCCTGGTCGAGGGCGAGAATATACTTTTTCATCGGCGAATCCCCAGGCGACGCCACATGAAGATGTGCTGCGCTCCCGGCGGCGGCCGCGAAAAATCAAGAAATTAGTTGAAGCAAGCCGATAGGCCGGATTTTGTTACGGCACGGGCAAGCCCGCGCTATGACAGCCATTCCTCTAGGCGCCGGATTACTCCGGCGCTCAAGCTTCCTACCCGCACGCTCCGCGAGCAGCATCATCGCGTGCCTATTTGGAATTGCACCAGGTGGAGGTTACCGCGTTTCACCGTAACTTAATACGCTCGTCTCTGTGGCCCTATTCCTCGCCTTATACCTTGGGCTTGCGCTTGCGGCTTTCAGCGGACGGCCGTTAACCGTCACCCCGCTCTATGGAGTCCGGACCTTCCTCCCGCCGACGCATTACGCGCCAGCCAGCGGCTGTCTGGCTTGCTTCGAGGCGTATTGTACCGCACCGCGGCCATGGCCGACGCAAAAACCGCGCCCACCGCATGGAAGGCGGCGCCGGCGCTGTCAAATCTGTAATTTGGTGTCGCCATTTGAAAAGCCGGCGCCAGCGCCGCCACATAGAATGGCGCATGCTGGCGACGATCCCGCGCGCCTCCGATCCCTGAAGGTTAGACCATGACGCAACCATCCCGCACCGGCGGCCAGATCCTGGTCGACGCACTGAAAATCCACGGCGTCGACACCGCTTTCGGCGTCCCCGGCGAAAGCTACCTGGACGTGCTCGACGCCCTGCACGACTCAAGCATCCGCTTCATCATCAACCGGCAGGAGGGCGGCGCCGCCTTCATGGCCGAGGCCTACGGCAAAATGACCGGCAAGCCGGGCATCTGCTTCGTCACCCGTGGCCCGGGCGCCACCAACGCCTCGATCGGCGTGCACACCGCGCAGCAGGATTCGACGCCGATGATCTTGTTCATCGGCCAGGTCGGCAACGACTTCGTCGACCGCGAGGCCTTCCAGGAGATCGACTACCGCCGCATGTTCGGCCAGATGGCCAAGTGGGTGGCGCAGATCGACCGCGCCGAGCGCATTCCCGAATACCTGGCGCGCGCCTTCCAGATCGCCAGCAGCGGCCGGCCCGGTCCGGTGGTGCTGGCGCTGCCGGAGGACATGCTTACCGCGCTGGCCGAGGTGGCCGACACCGGCCGCTACACGCCGGTGCAGGCCTCGCCGGCCGCCGCCCAGATCGACCAGGTGCGCGCCATGCTGGCCGACGCCAAGCGGCCGCTGCTGCTGCTCGGCGGCGGCGGCTGGAACCCGCAGGCCTGCGCCGACCTGCAGGCCTTCGCCGAGGCCAACGCGCTGCCGGTGGCCTGCGCCTTCCGCTTCCAGGACCTGCTCGACAACGCCCACCCCAACTACGTCGGCGACGTCGGCATCGGCATCAACCCCAAGCTGGCGGCGCGCGTGCGCGAGGCCGACGTGGTGCTGGCCATCGGCCCGCGCCTGGGCGAGATGACCACCGGCGGCTACGCCCTGATCAGCGCGCCGCTGCCCAAGCAGCGCCTGGTGCACGTCCACGCCGACGCCGAGGAGCTGGGCAGCGTCTACCAGGCCGAGCTGATGATCAACAGCGGCATGCCGCAGGTCGCGGCGATGCTGGCGGCGATGGCGCCGGTCGACTCGTCGGCCTGGCGCGGCAGCGTGGCCGAGGCCAAGGCCGAGCTGCTGGCCTACCAGCAGTGTCCGCCGATCTTCCAGGACGGCAAGGCGCCGCTCGACCTGTGGCAGGTGGTGCAGCAGATCCGCGCCGCCGTGCCGGCCGACACCATCGTCACCAACGGCGCCGGCAACTACGCCACCTGGGCGCACCGCTTCTACCGCTACGGCGGCATGCGCACCCAGCTGGCGCCGACCAGCGGCGCCATGGGCTACGGCGTGCCGGCCGGGGTGGCCGCCAAGATCATCGCGCCCGGGCGCACCGTGATCACCTTCGCCGGCGACGGCGAGTACATGATGAACGGCCAGGAGCTGGCCACGGCGGTGCAATACAGGGCGGGCGTGGTCATCATCGTCTTCAACAACGGCATGTTCGGCACCATCCGCATGCACCAGGAGCTGCACTACCCGGGCCGCGTCTCCGGCACCGAGCTGCACAACCCGGACTTCGCCGCGCTGGCCGTCGCCTACGGCGCGCACGGCGAGGTGGTCAACACCACCGCCGAGTTCGGCCCGGCGCTCGAACGCGCGCTGGCGCACGCCAACGGCAAGCAGCTGCCGGCGCTGATCGAGCTGCGCTACGACGGCAACCTGATCACCCCGGGCGCGACGCTCGAGACCATCCGCGGCAACGCCGAGAAGGCGCGCGCGGCCAGGTAGGCCAGCCGCAACATCCTCCTGTCGAGGCGCCGGCGGCGCCGCCCCCCCCCCAAAGGACGCAGAAGCCGGGGTCTGACCCTGTACAGGGTCAGACCCCTTCGCCCGCGGGGTTATGCCGGCGTTACGCCCCCCCTCTGAACATCCCCTATTCCATCACCCCTGCGGCGTCGGCAGCGAGCCGGCGTCGAGCGGATGGGCCGGCGCCGGCGCGGCGGCCGGCTCGCCGCCGCCCTCGCCCTGCCCCTCGCCCTGCCCCTCGCCCTTGCCCGCCTTGCCGGGCGGGCAGCGGTGGCAGGGGCCGGCCTTGCGGCCGAAGTCCGCCACCCGCGCCAGGCGCATCGGCACCGACTGGTCGGCGCAGTAGCCGCCGTCGAGCACCAAGGCGCGGCCGTCGGCGCTGAGGCGGCCGTTGACGGTGCGCTCCTCGCCCTCGGGCAGCTGGACGGTGAAGTAGAACTGGCGGCCGCGCGGGTCGACGGTGACCTCGCCGGCCACCAGCGGCCAGCTCAGGCCGCCGGCGGTGTACTCGTAGACCACCGTGTCGACCTCGGCGTAGCGCTGCAAGGTGATGCGCTGGCCGCCGAACTCGCCGCTGTCGGCGCTGACGCACAGGTCGGAGAACACCACCACGCCGTGGCGCGGCAAGGCGGCGGCCGGCCGCCGAGCCGCCTTCGGCGCGGCGATCGCGGCGCAGGAGGCGAGCAGGATCAGGAAGGCCAGCGCGGCGCGGCCGGTGGGGCGGGATGCGGTCATCGGGAGGTGTCCATGGGCGAAAAGTCAGCCATTCTAGCGTGTTGCCAAAAGAAAATGGGGCCGACGACGCCGGCCCCACCTGTAAACAGAAGAGGGCCGCGCGAACGCGGCCCTCTTGCCATCTAAATCCGAACTAGGCGGAAATTAGAAGGAGTGTTTTACGCCGACGTTGAAGGCTTTGTCGCCGGTACCGACTTCGCTGTTGTTACCAACAGTGTAGGTCGCGCCGTTTTTGTTCTTGATCTTAGCGTAAGCAACGTAGGTGCTGGTGCGCTTCGACAGAGCGTGCGAGTAGCCGACTGCCCACTGGTCAGCATCTTGGTTCGACACCAGTTTGTCGTTTTTGCGGATGAACGAAGCCATCAGGGTGCCAGCGGCGCCGACTGGCGCGGTTGCGCCAACCAGGATTTCGTTCGAATCGATTTGTTTCGGCGAACCGAACTGGCCCTTGTCGCGGCCGTAGGCGAAGAATGCCTTGGCGACTTTGAAATCGTAGTTCACGGCCAGCAGGGTGTTGTGGCCCATGCCGGTGTTGACGGCTGGCACGGTGGTGTCGTTGTTGCGGCTGTTGTAAGCGGCGCGGGCGGTCAGAGGACCGTTAGCGTAGCCAACCGACAGACCCATTTGACGCGATGCCGAGTTGTCGCCCGACTGTTCGCCCAGAGCGTAGGAAGCTTCGCCGCTGAAACCGTTCAGCGACGGGGTTGCGTACACAACAGCGTTGCTGGTGCGGGTGTTGTTGCCAGCGACTGGGAACAGGTTTTTAGCCGAACCAGCCAGGCCAGCTGCGAACGGGTCAGCAACTTGCGACAGGGTGTTGTAGTAAGGGGTGTACTGACGACCCAGGGTCAGCGAACCGGCGGTTGCCGATTTCAGACCAACGTAGGATTGACGGTTGGCGATCGAACCAGCAACGTCGGATTCGCCGGTGTCAGCTTTGATGCCCGATTCCAGAACGAACACTGCATTCAGACCGCCGCCCAGATCTTCGGTGCCCTTGAAACCCAGACGCGAAGCCGAACCTACACCGCTCGTCACTTTGGTGACGGAGCCGGCTTTGCCGCCGCGCTCGGAAACGATACCGGCATCAACGATGCCGTAGATCGTGACGTTCGATTGTGCGAAAGCAACATTGCTCATGGCGCCCAGGATGGCGATGGAGATGATAGATTTTTTCATTACGTGTTTCCTTCAGTTGTGTTGCTGGTAAAAAGGTAAAGCTAGTGTTACGGCTAAATTCGGTGCTTATCGACGCCGAGACGGAGGGCGCCGTTTATGCGTGAGGGCAACTCCCCAGCTGCCACTGTGCTGTCCTGGTTGCCGGACGCGTTCACTTTAAGTTGCGGCCGATTTAATCGATGCCGGCTTCATCGCGGTGCCTGAGGCACCGGAGTGCGGCACTATACTCACCGTTGGACATTCGATCAAGTCAAGCTGGGCCGTAAAGAACGCCGCGAGGCGTTTTCCGGCACGTTTTGACATTTCGCAAATGACAAAGAGTAATATTTTACCGCATCGCAATATTTCCTGCCGACGCCACCAACGAGCCCATCAACTAGCCTTCATAAATCCGCACAAGTGGTCCAATTCCGGCGGCCTTTTTGGGGTCGCTTTGGTGTGATTGCAAACAAACAGCACCGGTGCAGGACAGAGTGAAAATAGACATCTTGCTATCTTCGCCGCTATTTTATACCGAAGCGTATCGCGCTTTGCACGCGGAAGTTGCTATTGTGCTCATGCCACCCGCACATTGTTTGGCAGCTTACGCCGCAAAAAGCGGCAAAAACTTAACATTGTTCATAGTGCGACTGGTTTATTAGTGAATTAAGATGGCCCCGTTCCGGCCGTGCTGCGTCGCAGCACAAAATTTGTAAGAATTTGCTACTTGTTGCGCACAAACCACAAATTACCCATTGACAAGCACGAACGCGCGGAAATAACGGCGTTTCCGTCCGCGCTTCTGTCCATTCGTGTTCTTTTTTGTCCGCCTCAGGCCCGTTTGCCGGCCGCCCGGCGCAGCACCAAGGCGCCGCCGGAGGCCTTGGCCGGCGCGCCGGCCACCAGGCTCAGGGCGGCGCCGCCACGGCCGCCGCCGGCCAGCTGGAACACGCTGACCAGCTCGGCCAGCGCGCCGGCCTGCTCCTGCATGCTCTGCGAGGCCGCCGTGGCCTCCTCGACCAGCGCGGCGTTCTGCTGGGTGACGGCGTCCATCTCGGCGATGGCGCGGTTGACCTGCTCGATGCCGGCGCTCTGCTCCTGGCCGGCGGCGGTGATCTCGCCCATGATGTCGGTGACGCGGCGCACGCTGACCACCACCTGCTGCATGGTGGCGCCGGCCTGCTCGACCAGCCGGCTGCCGGCCTCGACCTGCTCGACCGAGTCGCCGATCAGGGTCTTGATCTCCTTGGCCGCCGCCGCCGAGCGGTGCGCCAGGCTGCGCACCTCGGTGGCGACGACGGCGAAGCCGCGGCCCTGCTCGCCGGCGCGGGCCGCCTCCACCGCCGCGTTGAGCGCCAGGATGTTCGTCTGGAAGGCGATGCCGTCGATGACGCCGATGATGTCGCCGATCTTGCGCGCCGAGGCGTTGATCGCGCCCATCGTGTCGACCACCTGCGACACCACCATGCCGCCCTGCTGGGCCACGGCCGAGGCGCTCAGCGCCATCTGGTTGGCCTGGCGGGCGCCGTCGGAGTTCTGTTTGACGGTCGAGGTCAGCTCCTCCATCGAGGCGGCGGTCTGCTCGAGCGAGCTGGCCTGCTGCTCGGTGCGGGCCGACAGGTCGAGGTTGCCCGAGGCGATCTGGTCGGAGCCGGTGGCGATGGTGTCGGTGGCGGCGCGCACCTGGCCGACGATGTCGGCCAGGCTGTCGCGCATGCTGCGCATGGCGAACAGCAGGCTGTCGCGGTCGCCGGGACGGGTGCGCACCTCGACGCCGAGATCGCCGGCGGCGATGCGGCCGGCGATCTCCACCGCGTAGTCCGGCTCGCCGCCGAGGCGGCGCACCAGCCAGCGGGTGATCAGGCCGGCGCCCAGCGCGCCGAGCGCGGCGCTGCCGGCCAGCAGGCCGACGATCCATTGGCGCGCCGAGGCGTACAGGCTGGCGCCCTCGGCGGCGGCGGCGCTGCCGCCGTCGCCGTACAGCTTGACCAGCTTGTCGATCTGGCCGCGCAGGGCGACGATCAATTTGTTCGACTCGCCGCGGATCAAGGCCTTGGCGGCGGCGTCGTCGCCGGCGCGCACGGCGGCGCGGATCTTGCCGTCCTCGGCCATGTAGCGCTGCCACTGCGCCAGGAAGCCGTCGTACAGCGCCTGCTCCTCGGGCGAGGCGATCAGCTTGACGTAGTCGGCCTGCATCTTGCCCAGGTCGACCAGGTCGGCGGCGATGACCTTGTCGTACTTGTCCATCTCGGCCGGGTCGCTCGAGATGATGTACTGGAACTCGCGGGTGCGCACCCGCGCCACCTGCGACTTCATGTCCTGCACCACGCGCATGCTGGGCATCCAGCGCTGCGACAGCGCGGCGGCGCTGGCGTTGACCTGGGCCAGTTTGACGATGGCGAACACGCCGACGGCCAGGGTCAGCGCCAGCACGGCGGCGAAGGCCAGGCCGAGCTTGGTGGCGAGCTTGAGCTTAACGAGTGATTTCATGTTTTTTCCTTGAGTTGGGACGTCTGCGAACCGTGTTGTCACAGTCACCACAAGCGCTGTAATTTCCACATGGAAATATTCTACCGCATCGCAGCAACATGCGCCGCCCGCCGCCCGCGCGCGCCGCCGCAGCCGCCGCGCGCCACCGCCGCGCCGCCGTCCGGACCGCCGCCCCATAGCGCAATCGCGGCGCCATGCGGGCTGCGGGCGGGTGCCCGACGGCCCCGCCACGCCGCCGCGAATTGCATGTTTTAGCAATCTATCCACAAAAAATACGTAGTTTCCGTAACGATTGAATAGTTATAAGCGCATATGGCAAAACTATGTATTTGACCCAGTTTTGCGCAAAAAACAAGTACGTATACGTACTTTATATAGACAAAATATTCATTTATGAATAGTAAACGACAAGAAATGGCGATGTTGCAGTGCAGCATGACGGCTTGCCAACGGCGCCGCCGTGGCTCATATTCCGCAAGTCATTGCCATGTGGCAATTTTCCAACGGAGGCCGTCCATGCTTGCCATCACCGAACAATCCGCCGCCGTCAGCGTCGCCCGCCGCAGCGCCGACTGGGGCCGCGACCTCGCCCACATCGTCGCCATCGTCGGCAACCATTTCAGCGACTTCAACGGCAACGGCTTCTACCCGCACCCGGACGAGCAGGCGCTGCAGGCCGAGCTGCTCGGCGTGCCCGGCCTGGCCCGGCTGGCCGAGGCGATCGCCGCCCGCCCGGCGCGGGCGCTGGCCATCACCGGCCTGGGCCTGGGCCAACTCGACGAGCGCGAGCGCAACGCCGTGCTGTACGCCATCGCCCTCAGCGGCGGCTTCCCCACCTCGACCGACCAGCGCACCGGCCGCGTCGCCTGGGACGTGCGGGCCCGCCCGGCCGGCCAGGCGCAAGCCGAGTTCGTCACCTTCTCGGAGCGGGTCGGCGGCGCCGACATGCACACCGACTCCTCGTTCTACCCGATGCCCGAGGAGCAGTTCCTGCTGTACGTGGTGGCGGCGGCGCGCTGCCAGGGCGGCGAGTCGCTGCTGCTCGACGTCGACGACATCGAGCGCGAGCTGCGCCGCAGCGCCGCCGGCCGCGCCGCCTGCGCGCTGCTCGAAGAGACGCCGCTGCCGTTCCGCGTGCCCTCGGTCTATGCCGCGCGGGAGCAAGGTGTCGAGTATCATCTGGCCTCGGTGTTCGAACGGCCGGCGCAGCTGCGCGGCGCCCTGGCGATGCGCTGGCGCTACGACGCCCTGCTCAAGGGGCTGGCGGCGCGGCCCGACCTGGACGGGCCGGCGCTGCGCGCGGCGCTGGCGCTGGTCAACGAGGTGGTCGAGACGCGCGCGCCGCTTTTGCCGCCGCCTGCCCGACGACACCCTGTTGTGGACCGACAACCACCGCGCCCTGCACGGCCGCGCCAGGTACAGCGACCCCGCGCGCCACCTGATCCGCATCCGTATTTCCAACACGCCCAACGCGCGCCGCATCGGCCCGTCGGGCATTTCGGCTGACTGAGCATGCTCGCCTCCATCGTTCCCGTCTTCCTCGTCATCCTGCTGGGCGTGGCGATCCGCCACTTCCGCTGGCTGCCCCAGGACTTCTTCCCCTCGGTCGAGAAGTTCTCCTACAACATCGCCTTCCCGGCGCTGCTGTTCGGCGGCGCGGCCAAGCTCAGCTTCCGCTCCGGCCAGGTCGGCGAGCTGGCGCTGGCGACGCTGCTGCCGACCGCCGTGGTGGTGGCGCTGACCCTGCTGGCCCTGCTGGCGGCGCGCACCCTGCCCGACGCGGCGCGCTCGTCCGTGGTGCAGGGCGCGATGCGGCCCAACACCTATTTCGGCATCGCCGTCTCGACCCTGTTCTTCGAGCCGGAGGCGGCCGCGCTGGTGATGCTGGCGCTGGCGCTGTGCCTGCCGGTGGTCAACATCGTCTCCATCATCGCGCTGTCGTGGTGGAGCGGCAGCAAGACCGACTATGCCAAGGTCGGCCGCACGCTGGCCGGCAACCCGATCATCCTGTCGACGCTGGGCGGCGTGCTGTTCAGCCTGGCCGGGCTGACACTGCCGGCGCCGCTGGCCAACACCCTCGACATCCTCGGCCGCGCCGCCCTGTGCCTGGGCCTGCTGTGCGTCGGCGGCGGCCTGGTGTTCTCGCTGCAGGGCCTGCGCCCGCAGGTGCTGGGCTGGACCGCCGCCCTCAAGCTGCTGGCGCTGCCGCTGGTGGCGGCCAAGGTCTGCCTGCTGTTCGCCGTCGCCACCCCGGTGGCGCTGGCGGCCTGCTTCTACTGCGCGCTGCCGACCGCGCCCAACGCCTACATCATGGCGCGCCAGCTGGGCGGCGACGCCCGCCTGATGGCCTCGATGATCACGCTGCAGACGCTGCTGGCCGCCTTCACCGTGCCGTTCAGCCGCAACTTCCTGGCCTGGCTGGCCTGAGCCGGCGCCCCCGGTTCAGCGTCGGGCGGCGCGCTTGAGCAGGCGCATCAGGCCACCCAGCAGCGGGATCTTCTCGTACAGCTCCTCGGCGGCGTCCCAGTAGTCGCGGTGCAGGCTGACGCGCGACTCGGCGTCGAAGCGCAGATGGCTGGCGCCGCGCACGGTGTGCTCGCGCTGCGGCCAGCGCTTGAAGCGGAAGCGCATCTCCCAGGTCAGGAAGGCCTGCTCGCCCTGCACCATCCGGCTGACCACGATGAAGCGCGGCGTCTCCAACTGCACGTACATGTGCTCGAAGATGGCGATGATGGCGGCGTGGCCGCGCGTCTCGTTGAACGGGTCCTTGAAGACGGCGCCGGCGGCGTACAAGGTACGCACCTCGAACACCGTCTGCGGCGTCAGCGTCTCGTAGAACAGCGCCAGGCGCTCGAGCGCGGCGGCGTGGCGTGCGGCCGGGTCGTCGTGCCGCGGCGTCGGCAGGTTTGTGCTCATAGTCGGGTCACCTTTCTCAACAGCCAAAAATACAGCCGGTAGGGCAGCAGGCGCGCCAGCCGCAGGCTGTTGCTGAAGCGGCGCGGGAAGTGGATGTGGAACTGGCCGCGCTCGATGCCGCGCAGCAGCGCGCGGGCCGCCGCGTCGGGCTGCATCAGCGCCGGCATGGCGAAGTCGTTGGCGGCGGTCAGCGGCGTGTCGACGAAGCCGGGGTTGATCTGGTACACCGCGATACCCTTCGGCCGCAGGTCGAAGTAGAGCGACTCGCTCAGGTTGATCAAGGCCGCCTTGGTCGGGCCGTAGACCAGCGCCTTGGGCAGGCCGCCGTAGCCGGCCACCGAGGCGACGATGCCGAGCCCGCCGCCGCCCTGGCGCAGCAGCAGGGGCAACACCAGGTCGAGGCAGTTGTAGACGCCGCGCAGGTTCAGGTCGATCAGGGCGTTGGCGGCGGCCAGGTCGAAGCTGTCGGCGCGCATCTCGTTGTAGCCGCCGGCCACCAGCAGCACCAGGTCGAGGCGCGGCCAGGCGGTGAGCAGCAACTCGCGCGCGCCACGCACGCTGGCGTGGTCGGTGACGTCGAGCGGGGCGAGCAGCGCCAACGGCGCGCCGGCGGCCACCTGCTCGAGCGCGTCGCGGCGCCGCGCCGACAGGGCGACGTGGGCGCCGCGCTCGAGCAGCAGGCGCGCGGTGGCCGCGCCGATGCCGCTGGAGGCGCCGATGATCCAGACGTGGCGGCCGCGCCAGTCGTCGAGCGGCGGGTTCATGGCGCGCCGCGGCGGCGGAAGGCCACCGTCAGGCTGCCCAGGCCGAAGCCGAACTTGCTCATGCCGGCGCGGTTGAGCATCACCTGGTCGTCGATCAAATACATCCAGTCGTCGAAGTCGACGTGGTAGACGGTGCCGTCGACCGGCAGCGCCAGCACGTAGCGCAGCCGCATGGCGTTGCCGGCCACCGTCACGGCGGCCTGGCCGACCACGTCGGGCGCCGTGCCGACATACTCGCCGGGGCCGGTCCTGCGCAGCGTCCAGACGCGCTGCTGGCTGCTGCCGTCGGCGTAGCGGAACTGCTCGTCGAGGGTGCCGACGCCGTTCTCCCAGCGGCAGCGCATCAGCACCGTGAAGCGCTTTTGCACCGTGCCGGCGCGGTCCTGGTACATGCCGTGGACGTCGAGCGTGCCGTTGAAGTAGCGCTCGATGTCGAGCGCCGGCAACTGTGCGGCGTAGTGGCCGGGCGGCACCGGCGCCGAGCAGCCGCCCAGCAGCAGGGCGCAGGCGGCGCCGGCCAGCAGCGCGCTGGCGGTGGCGGTGTTGAGCAATCTCATGGTGGACTCCTGTCTGGTGGGGGGGGCATGGGGCGGATCGAAGTGGCGCTTCAACAGTCGCGCAGCGGGGCGCGCCACAGCAGCGCGGCGGCCAGCAGCTTGAGCGCGCAGGGCAGCAGCGCGTAGGCGAACGAGAGGGCCGCCGTGCCCTGCGCCGCGCCGGGCACGTAGCCGAGCCAGGCCAGCAGCGGCAGGGCGACGCCGGCGGCCAGCGCCAGGTTCATTTGCACGCCCCAGTGCCACAGGCCGAAGTAGGCGCCCTCGCCTGCGCCGCTGTGGCCGGCACGGGCGATAACGCCGGCCAGCAGCGCCGGCGGCAGCGCCAGGTCGGCCCCCAGCGCCAGTCCGGAGACGGCGCAAATGGCGCCGAAGGCGGCGCTGTCGCCGGCCCCCAGGCGCCAGGCCCAGACGAACACCAGCGCCGCCAGCAGCATGCCGGCGACCCAGGCGCGCGCCTCGCCGACGCGCCGCGCCAGCGCCGCCCACGGCGCCAGCGAGGCCGCCGCGCACAAGAAGTACAGCAGCAGGTACCAGCCGGCCGTGGCGCCCAGGCCGAGCACGTCGTCGGCGAAGAACAGGAACAGCGTGGCCGGGATCGCCGCCGCCACGCCGTTGACCATGGCGACGATGAACAGGGCGCGGAAGCGGCGGCCGCGCAGGGGCGCCAGCAGGGGCGCCGGGCGCCGGCCCGACCACGGCCCGGCGCCGGCCATGCCGGCGGCGGCGCGCGGCGGCCGCGGCGCCTTCAGCAGCAGGCAGCCGGCGCCGCCCAGCAGCGCGGCGGCGAAGGCCAGCGACAGCGCCGTGTAGCCGTAGGCTGCGCCCAGGCCGGCCGCCAGCATCACGCCGAGCAGGCCGCAGCCCTCGCGCGCGGCCGTCAGGCGGGCGCGCGGGCCGGGCGCCTGGCTCAGCGCCGCGCCCCAGCTCTGGTGGGCGATGGTGGCCAGGCTGAAGCCGAGGTAGGCCAGCGCCAGCGCCGCCAGGAACCAGGCCATGGCGGCGGCGCCGCCCAGCGGCGGCGGATGGAACAGGGCGACAAAGCCGAGCAGCAGCGGCGCCAACGCCAGGCGCACGTGGCCGGCGTAGTCGCCGCCGCGCGCCATCCAGCGGCCCAGGGCCGGGTCGACGCAGGCCGCCGCCAGCCGCGCCAGCAGCAGCGCGGCGCCGATGGCGGCCAGGCCGAGGCCGCTGCGCTCGGCGTAGAACTGCGGCACGTAGACGTAGATCGGCAGCGCCACCATCGCCAGCGGCAGGCCGAAGGCGCCGTAGCACAGCAGCGCGGCCGGCCTCATGGCGCCGGCGCGGCGTCGCGCAGCAGGGACTCGCGCAAGCCTCGCGCGCTGCTGGCCGGGTCGAGCCAGATGGCGTAGAAGGCCTTGGCGAAGGCCGGCTCGGCCAGCGTCGCCAGCGCCCGGCCGTCGAGGTAGAAGCGGGTGCCGGCGGCGGGCAGGAACACGCCGCTCAGCTGGCTGCCCGCCTGCACGTCCGGGAAGATCGCCTTCATCTCGCGCAGCCAGCGGGCGCGCTGCGGCGCGCTGCCGGCGCCGAGCCGTTCCATCTGCTCGACGCTGGCCTCGGCGATCCGGGCGCCGGCCAGCGCGCGGGCGTAGCGCAGCTCCAGCACGAAGGGCGCCGCCTCGGGCGCGTCGGCGCGGTAGCCCTGCTCGCCGACCCACAGGCGGGCCGTGTAGATGGGCAGGCCGAACCAGCTGTAGCCGCCCGCGCCGGCCAGCCGCGGCCGCGCCAGCTCGCGCGCCACGTGGGCCGGCGCCACGGCGCCCTGCGCCGCCGCCGGCAGCGGCTGCGCCAGCGCGGCGGCGGCCAGCAGCGCGGCCAAGGCCGCCGCGCGCGGCCGGGCCAGGCGCGGGCTCACGGCTTGAGCAGCGTGAACTGCACCACGTCGGTGCTGCCGGCGCGGAAGGCCGCCTCGCAGTAGGCCAGGTAGAACTCCCAGGTCAGCATGAAGCGCTGGTCGAAGCCTTGCGCCTCGATCGCCTCGTGCTGGCGCTTGAAGGCCTCGCGCCACAACAGCAGCGTGGCGGCGTAGTCCGGGCCGAAGCGGAACTCGTCGACCACCTGCAGGCCGTGGCGCGCCGCCTGGGCGCGGAAGGCCGACGGCGACGGCAGCATGCCGCCGGGGAAGATGTACTGCTGGATGAAGTCGCTGCCCTTGCGGTAGCGCTCGAACAGGGCGTCGTCGATGACGATGGTCTGGATGCAGGCGCGCCCGCCCGGCTTCAGGTTGCGCGCCAGGCAGGCGAAATAGTCCGGCCAGTAGCGCTCGCCGACCGCCTCGAACATCTCGATCGAGGCGATGGCGTCGTAGCGGCCGTCGCTGTCGCGGTAGTCGCACAGGCGCAGGTCGGCGGCGTGGGCCAGGCCGGCCGCCTCCAGCCGCGCGCGGGCGTAGGCCAGCTGCTCGGCCGACAGGGTCAGGCCGGTGACGTGGACCCGCGCCTCGCGCGCGGCGGTCTCGGCGAAGCCGCCCCAGCCGCAGCCGATCTCCAGCACGCTGGCGCCCTTCGCCAGCGCCAGTTGCGCGACGACGCGGCGGTATTTGGCCAGCTGCGCCTGTTCCAGGTCGCCGTCGTTACCGGCGACGAAGAGCGCGCTCGAATAGCTCATGCCGCGGTCCAGCCACAGCCGATAGAAGTCGTTGCCGATGTCGTAGTGGGCGTGGATGTTCTTGCGGCTGCCGGCGCGCGAATTGCGGTGCAGCAGATGCTTGAGGCGGTACAGCAGGCTGCCCCACCAGCTGCCGTAGACCGCCGCCTCGATTTGCGCGCGGTTGCGGACCAACAGTTCGATCAGGCCGGGCAGGTTGTCGCTGCGCCAGTCGCCGGCGATGAAGCTCTCGGCGAAGCCGATGTCGCCGGCGCGCAGCGCGGCGCCGCAGGGCGCCCAGTTGCGCAGCTCCAGCGCGACCGGGAAGGAGGCGTCGCCGTAGCGCCGACAGACGCCGTCCGGCGTGGTCAACAGCAGCGCGCCGTGGCGCAGGCCGCCCAACATCGTCAGGATCAGGCGGGCGGCGGGCGGCACGCCGCCGGCTTGCTCGGCCGGCGCCGGCGGGGCGGCGGCGGGCCGGCGCGGGTGTACTGCGGCGGCCGGGGTCGGCAGGGATTCAGTGCTCATCGGGATACCTTGTCGGCGGGCGGAACGGGTTTGGAATGGAAGGGCACACGGCGCAGCCACAGGCGCAGCGCCTGCCAGTGGATGCGCAGCACGACGGCGAAACTCATCAAGGGGTAGCGCAGGAAGGCGCGCGCCACGGCGCGCCCGTCGAGCGGCACGGCGCGGCCGGACAGGCTGGTTTGCAGCAGCAGGGCGCCGTGCGCGTCGTGGTGGTCGATGCGCGCCAGGCTGTGCTCGCCCGCCGCGCCGGCCGGCGCGCCCTGGAAGAAACGGAAGCGGTAGCCGCCCTCGACGGCGCAGAACGGCGAGACGTGGAACACCTTGCGCGCGCCCAGCTCGGCGCCGTTGGGGATGGCCGCGCCGGTGTCGAGCAGATAGTAGTGGCGTTCGCCGAAGGTGTTGCGCACGTCGCACAAGACGGCGCGCAGGGCGCCGTCGCGGCGGTGGCAGAACCAGAACGAGACCGGGTTGAAGACGTAGCCGAGCACGCGCGGCATGGTCTGCAGCCAGATCTCGCCGTCGGCGTCGGCCACGCCCTCGGCGGCCAGCAGCGCGCCGATCCAGGCCAGCAGCTCGCCGCCGCCGTCGCCGTGGTCGCGGTCGTGGAAGGACAGCAGGTTGAAGCGGTTGTGGCCGAACAGGCGGCCGCCGCCGAGGCCGCCTTGCCGCGCCAGCGCGCGCAGCGGCAGGCGCAGGTAGTAGGCGCCGTAGTGGAAGGCGTGGCGGCGCGGCAGCAGGCGCTGGTGGCGCAGCTGGCCGAAGCACAGCAGGGCGCCGCTGGCGGCCGGCGCGGCGGGAACGGCGGCGGCGTCGTGGCCGGCGCGGGCGGCCGGCGGCGCGCCCGCCTCAGGCGGCATGGCGCAACTGGGCCGACTGGATCAGCGCGGTGGCCACGCGCAGCCCGGACTTCAGGCCGTCCTCGTGGAAGCCGTAGCCGGTCCAGGCGCCGGCGAACCAGGTGTGGCCGCGCCCCTGCAGCGCCGCCAAGCCGCCCTGGGCGGCGATGGCGGCGGCGTCGAACACCGGGTGGGCGTAGTCGTACTCGCCCAGCACCAGCGCCGGGTCGGGCGGCTCGATCGGATTGAGCGAGACCAGCAGCGGCCGCGCGAACGGCAGCGGCTGCAACAGGTTGAGCAGGTAGTGCACGCAGACCCGGCCGTCGGTGCCGCCGCTGCCCTGGTAGTTCCAGGCCGACCAGGCCTTGCGCTCGGCCGGCAGGCAGCTGGTGTCGGTGTGCAGCACGGCGCGGTTGGACTGGTAGCGCACGGCGCCGAGCACGGCGCGCTCGTCGTCGCTGAAGTCGGCCAGCAGCGCCAGCGCCTGGTCGCTGTGGCAGGCCAGCACCACCTCGTCGTACTGCTCGACGCCGGCGCCGCTGTGCAGGGTGACGGCGCGCCCGCCGTTGTGCTGGCGCGCCACCATGTGCACCGGACAGGCCAGGCGGCGCTGCGGTATGCCGGCCAGCAGCTTGTCGACGTACTGGCGCGCGCCGCCGGCCACGCTGCGCCACTGCGGCCGGCCGCTCACCTGCAGCAGGCCGTGGTTGTGGCAGAAGCGCACGAAAGTGGCGAGCGGGAAGGCCAGCATCTGCTGCGCCGGGCAGGACCAGATGCAGGCCGCCATCGGCAACAGATACCAGTGGCGGAACTGGGCGCTGTAGCCGTGCCGGTCGAGCCAGGCGCCGAGCGAGCAGTCCGGCGCCGGCGGCCTGGCGACGGCGATGGCGCTGGCGGCGCGGTTGAAGCGCAGGATGTCGCGCAGCATGCGCAGGAAGGCCGGGTCGACCAGGTTGCGGCGCTGGCTGAACACCTGGTCGAGGTTGCCGCCGGCCCATTCCAGCGTGCGCCCGGCCAGCGGCAGCTTGACCGAGAAGCCCATCTCGCTGGCGGCCGTGGCCACGCCGAGCTGCTCGAACAGCGCCACCAGGGTCGGGTAGGTGCGCTGGTTGAACACCAGGAAGCCGGTGTCGACGCCATGGCGCACGCCGTCGAGCTCGACGTCGACGGTGTGGCTATGGCCGCCGAAATAGTCGCCCGCCTCGAACAAGACCACCTCGTTGCCGGCTTGGACCAGGCGATGCGCGCAGGCAAGACCGGAAATCCCCGATCCAACAACAGCAATTTTCATTATTTTCCACCGGCGGTTAGGTTTTTTGTCCTGGACAAAACGGATACAATACCGATAATCAGTTAATTGGTTCCGGATGTCAACAGCGTGTCGTGGACAATTTCCGCTACCGGCGGGCAATCGCGGGACAGGCCCGCCGCGGCGTCCCGCTGCGCCGCGGCAAACGAATGTAGAATGCAGTTCGCGTCGGCGAAATCCCGGTTTCCCCGACCTCCCATGCACCCAAACAATGTGCCAAGTCGCGCGTCCGCCGTCCAGGCCGCAGCCGCCCCAGCCCCATGAAAACCAATCTCCTCAGCATGCCGGTAGCCAGCACCATCAGCGATGTCGAGCGCGACACCGGCGTGGCCAAGGAGACCCTGCGCGTCTGGGAGCGCCGCTACGACTTCCCGCAGCCGCTGCGCGACCCCAACGGCGAGCGGATCTATCCGGTCGAGCAGGTGCACAAGCTGCGCCTGGTCAAGCGCCTGATCGACCTGGGCTTCCGTCCCGGCAAGGTGATCCAGTTCAGCGCCGCCGAGCTGCAGACCATGGCCGAGCGCGCCGCCGGCGGCAAGCCCGGCCAGGCCGCCCCCCACCCCGAGCTGCAGGCCTGCCTGGCGCTGTGCAAAAGCCACCAGATCGAGGCGCTGCGGCGCAAGCTGTCGCAGGCGCTGCTGGTGATGGGGCTGACCAGCTTCGTCACCGACCTGGTGGCGCCGCTGACGGCGCTGATCGGCGAGGCCTGGGCCTGCGGCCAGCTGGCCGTGTTCGAGGAGCACCTGTATACCGAGTCGCTCAAGGTGGTGATGCGCGGCGCGATCTTCTCCGTGCCGCAACCCAACGCCAACGCGCCCGGCGCGCCGCGCATCCTGCTCACCACCCTGCCGCAGGAGCGCCACGGCCTGGGCCTGCTGATGGCCGAGGCCATGTTCGTCGTCGAGGGCGCCTACTGCATCTCGCTGGGGGTGCAGACGCCGCTGCTCGACATCGTCGAGGCGGTGCGCGCCCAGCGCATCGACATCGTCGCGCTGTCGTTCTCGGCGGCAATGAATCCGCGCCAGGCGCTCGACGGCCTGGCCGAGCTGCACGCCCGCCTCGACGGCCGCGCCGAGCTGTGGGCCGGCGGCGCCTGCGCCGCGCTGCAACGGCGCCAGCCGCCCTTCGTGCGCGTGTTCGGCCTGGCCGACATCGCCGCCGCCGTGGCCGGCTGGCGCCTGCGCCGGCCGGGCCGCGACGGGCAGCCGGGCTGAACGCGGGCGGGCGGCGCCCGGCGCCGGCCAAAGTTGTCATTCCGGTAGCGCCGCCGCGCTCTGGTAAAATACCGCCATTTCCCCGTGTCCGGCGCTGCCGGACATCAGCTTGAAGCGCCCCCAAACCACACATCCATGTTCAGTTTCTTCAAGAAAAAAACCGCCACTCCGGACGCCGCGCCCGCCGCGCCCGCCACCCCAGCGGAGCAGCCCGCCCCGCGCGACGCCGCCGCCGCGCCGCTGGCCATCGAGGAGCCGGCCGCCAAGCAATCCTGGATCAGCCGCCTCAAGGCCGGCCTGTCGAAGACCTCGGCCAACCTGTCGGTGCTGTTCGTCGGCGCCAAGATCGACGACGACCTGTACGAGGAGCTGGAGGCGGCGCTGCTGATGTCCGACGCCGGCATCGACGCCACCCAGTACCTGCTCGACGCGCTCAAGAAGCGGGTCAAGGAGGACAAGCTGCTCGACGCCGCCGCCGTCAAGGCGGCCCTGAAGACGCTGCTGATCGAGCTGCTGACGCCGCTGCAACGGCCGTTCGAGCTGGGCCGCCACCAGCCGATGGTGATGATGATCTCCGGCGTCAACGGCGCCGGCAAGACCACCACCATCGGCAAGCTGGCCAAGCACATGCAGGCCAACGGCCAGTCGGTGCTGCTGGCCGCCGGCGACACCTTCCGCGCCGCCGCCCGCGAGCAGCTGATGGTCTGGGGCCAGCGCAACAACGTCACCGTCATCTCGCAGGAGTCGGGCGACCCGGCCGCCGTCTCCTTCGACGCGGTGCAGTCGGCCAAGGCGCGCGGCATCAACGTCGTGATGATCGACACGGCCGGCCGCCTGCCGACCCAGTTGCACCTGATGGAGGAGCTGAAAAAGGTCAAGCGGGTCATCGGCAAGGGCCTCGAGGGCGCGCCGCACGAGACGCTGCTGGTGATCGACGGCAACACCGGACAGAACGCGCTGACCCAGGTCAAGGCCTTCGACGACGCGCTGCAACTGACCGGCCTGGTCATCACCAAGCTCGACGGCACCGCCAAGGGCGGCGTGCTGGCCGCCATCGCCCGCGTCCGCCCGGTGCCGGTCTACTTCATCGGCATCGGCGAGAAGATCGAGGACCTGCAACCGTTCAACGCGGTCGACTTCGTCGACGCCCTGCTCGGATAAGCGCCCGATGATCGAGTTCCAGAACGTCTCGAAAGCCTATTCCCCCGACGCGATGGCCCTGCGCGACGTCTCCCTGACGGTGGCCAAGGGCGAGCTGGTGTTCCTGGCCGGGCCGTCCGGCGCCGGCAAGTCGACCCTGCTGAAGATGATCGCGGCGATGGAACGGCCCAGCGCAGGCAAGGTCATCGTCAACGGCCAGGACATCGGCCTGATCAAGCGCGCCGGCCTGCCCTTCCTGCGCCGCAACCTCGGCCTGATCTTCCAGCAGCAACGCCTGCTGACCGACCGCAGCATTTTGGCCAACGTCATGCTGCCGCTGCTGGTCACCGGCGCCCCGCGCGCCCAGGCCGAGCAGCGCGCCCGCGCCGCCCTCGACAAGGTCGGCCTGCTCGAGCGCGCCCAGGCGGCCCCGCTGGCCCTGTCCGGCGGCGAGCAGCAGCGCGTCGCCATCGCCCGCGCCATCGTCAACCGGCCGCAGATCATCCTGGCCGACGAGCCCACCGCCAACCTCGACCGCGCCAGCGCCAACCAGGTGCTCGACGCCCTCAAGGCCTTCCACTCGGTCGGCGTGACCTGCCTGATCTCCAGCCACGACGAGCAGATGCTCGACGCCGCCGCGCGGGTGATCCATTTGAACCACGGCCAGCTGGTCGTAGGAGCGACGGCATGAACAACTGGTTGCGCCAACACGGCTTCGCGCTGGCCTCGGCGCTGGTGCATGTGCGCCGCGCCCCCGGCAGCTTCCTCTTCAACATCGTCGTCGTCGCCATCGCGCTGGCCCTGCCCTTCGCCGGCGTGACCCTGCTCGACAATGTGCGGCCGATGTCCGAGCAGATGTCGGTCGATCCCGAGATCAGCCTGTTCATGCAACAGGACGCGCCGCGCGAGCAGGCCGAGGCGCTGGCCGTCTCGCTGCGCCAGATCGTCAAGGACCAACAGGCCAAAATCGTCTTCACGCCGCGCGAGAAGGCGCTCGACAGCCTGAAGACCAAGAGCGGCCTGTCCGACGTGCTGGCCACCCTGGGCGAGAACCCGCTGCCCGACAGCTACGTGCTGAAACTCGACGCCTTCCGCAACGCCCAGGCCGGCGGCGACGTCGAGGCGCTGGCCGAACAGATGCGCGCCCTGCCCGGCGTCGACACGGTGCAGGTCGACTCGGCCTGGGTCAAGCGCCTGGCCGCCCTGCTCGGCGTGCTGCGCCTGGCCCTGCTGCTGCTGGCCGCCACGCTGGGCATGGTGGTGGTGGCGGTGGTGTTCAACACCATCCGCCTGCAGGTGCTGACGCAGCGCGAGGAGATCTCCGTCTCCAAGCTGATCGGCGCCACCGACACCTTCATCCACCGCCCCTTCTATTACACCGGCGCCCTGCTCGGCCTGTGCGCCGGCGCCGTGGCGCTGGGCGCGGTGGCGCTGGCGCTGCGCCCGCTCAACACGGCCATCGCCGAGTTCGCCCGCCTGTACGCCTCCGAGTTCCAGCTGGTGCCGCTGGCGCCGCTGCCGATGGCCGGCCTGCTGGCCCTGTCGGCCGGCCTGGGCCTGGTCGGCGCCGTGCTGTCGGTGCAGCGCCACCTGGCGCGGCTGAACTGAGCCCGCGTTGAACCTGACGGCGGAGCGCCCCGTGCTCCGCCGCTCCCCTCCCTGTGCGCGTCCGCGCACAGACGGTGCTCTGCCGCCACGATAAAGTTAAGCGATCTTAAGGCGCTCCTAAGCTGCGAAGCACAAGCTATGCCTGTCTTGATCTAGCTCAAGGATTTGTGCGAAAGAACGGCATATGCTCGGCAGACACGCTCCTTCGGTAAAGACCATAGACTATTCCGTCCCCATAGTATTTTTACTATCAAGCCGATTATTTGAGGCGATTGGCACTCAACACAGGAGAGTGCTAATATATGGAAAATTGCGCCACAGGACATTCTTTTAAAGCAACACATGCGGTGCCCGACCGGGGCCGGATGTAAGGCCGGAAACACCTGTGTCGCCTGCAAGATGCTCCAGGTAACAAACCGTAACAGTCCGTGTCCACCCGCATGCCGCGTGGCACATTGAGACTAAGAAACATTATCGAGCGAGGAAAGAATATGACTATGATGTCCGCACCGACCGCCTTGGTTCCAGCAACCAACCGCGCCCTGGGACTCGGCTTCACCGGCAACCTGGGCAACCTGGACGCCTATATTTCGGCCGTCAACCGCCTGCCGATGCTCTCGCACGACGAAGAAATCTCGCTGGCCCGCCGCCTGCAGGAAAAGAACGACCTGGCCGCCGCGCAAGAACTGGTGCTGTCGCACCTGCGCCTGGTGGTGTCGATCGCCCGTGGCTACCTGGGCTACGGCCTGCCGCACGCCGACCTGATCCAGGAAGGCAACATCGGCCTGATGAAGGCGGTCAAGCGCTTCGACCCGGACCAGGGCGTGCGCCTGGTGTCCTACGCGATGCATTGGATCAAGGCCGAGATGCACGAGTACATCTTGAAGAACTGGCGTCTGGTCAAGGTGGCCACCACCAAGGCCCAGCGCAAGCTGTTCTTCAACCTGCGCAGCCACAAGACCGGCCTGGACGCGATGACGCCGCCGCAGATCGACGCGCTGGCCAAGCTGCTCGACGTCAAGCGCGAGGAAGTGATCGAGATGGAAACCCGTCTGAGCGGCCGCGACATCGCCCTCGAATCGTCGACCGACGACGACGACGACAAGTTCGCCCCGATCGCCTACCTGTCGTCGGACCAGAACGAGCCGACCAAGGTGTTGGAGGCCGAGCAGGTCACCCGTCTGCAGTCCGAGGGACTGGAGACGGCGCTGGGCAAGCTCGATCCGCGCTCGCGCCGCATCGTCGAGGCCCGCTGGCTGGCCAACGACGACGGCTCCGGCGCCACCCTGCACACGCTGGCCGCCGAGTTCGGCGTGTCGGCCGAGCGCATCCGCCAGATCGAATCGGCCGCGCTGAAGAAAATGAAGGGCGCGCTGGCCGCCTACATCTAAGCGACCGCCGTTCCGTCATATGCCGCCCCGCTCGCGCCGGGCGGCATTTTTTTGTTCCGCGCGGCGGGCAGGCCCGGTGCAGCGTGCCACGGTCAACGTGCCAGGGTCAGACCCTTGGGTCTGACCCTTTTTTGAGGTCCCCTGTCCTGGCCAGGCGGCGCCGGCGGCACTTGTTATTTCCGCCCGGAAGCGTACCATCGGAAAGAACCGTCAGTCGGATACGCGCCATGCAAAACGTGACCTACCACTTCAATTTTGCCGACGGCCGCAGCGCCGCGCTCGGCAACACCGGGCGCCCGGCGGCCGACGCCGCGGCGCTGCCGGACTGGACCCGGCTCGACTTCCACCAATGCCCGAACTGTCCGCTGACGCCGGCGAGCACACCGCACTGTCCGATGGCGGTCGAGCTGGTCGAGCTGGTGCAGACCGTCGGCGCGCTGGCGTCCTATGAGGAGGTCGAGGTGCGCGTCGAAACGGCCGAGCGCAGCGTCGCCAAGCGCACCACGGTGCAGCGCGCGGCCGGCGCGTTGATGGGACTGCTGGCGGCCGGCAGCGACTGTCCGCATGTCGCCTTCCTCAAGCCGATGGCGCACTTCCACCTGCCCTTCGCGACGGCGGAGGAGAATCTGTACCGGGTGGTGTCGAGCTATCTGCTGGCGCAATACCTGCGGCAGCAGGCCGGCTTGACAGCGGACTGGGCGCTGGCCGGACTCAAACGGAACGGCCAGGCGATGCAAAGCGTGAACATGGCGATGGCGGAACGGATACGCGCGGCGGCGCAGAAGGACGGCGCGATCAACGCGCTGGTGCTGCTCGACCTGCTGGCCAAGGCGCTGCCCTATTCGATCGACGAGCAGCTGGAGGAGATCAAGATATTGTTCGCCGCCCAGTTGGACGACGCGGCGGCGGCGCCTTAGTGTAGCGTTGCCACACCAGCGCCGCCGCGCAAGCCGGCGCGACATGCCGCCGGCATGGCTATCAGGCGGCGGCCAGGCCCTTGGCCAGCAGCTCGCCGACCAGTTGGTTCAGCTCGGTGTCGCTGTCCTTGGCGCGCGCGTGCAACTGCGCCACCAGGGCGTCGTTGAGTTTGACGGCGAAGGGCACCAGACCCAGCGCCTGGTCGCGTTTGCGCTGTTCGCGCTTGTCGACCACCTCGGCCACCTTGCCGAAACCGGTCGCTCCCGGGGCAGCCATCTTGCCCATCAGTTTTTTGGCGTCACTCTTCGCCATGCCGGTTTTTTTCATTGTCGTTGTCCTGGTTAATTCAAAGCAGACATTCTACGCAAGTTCGGCCGCCCCATCGGGATTGTTTGTGCGCCGCGAGAATTGCAAATTTGCTATGCTGGATGCGCAATCCACCCCTCCCCCTACGAAAGGAAGCGCATGAACAGCAGCATCCTGCGTCAGCTGGTCGCCCTGCCCGCGCTGCTGGCCGGCCTGGCCGCGCTGTACGCCTGTGGCAACGCCGCCAGCCAGGGCGGCGCACCGGCCGCCCAGGCGGCCGCGCGCGCCAGCGCCGTCTACGTGCTCGGCCCGGGCCAGAGCGTCGCCGTGGCGCCCGGCACCACGCTGCGGCTGGACCGTGTCAACGACAGCCGCTGCCGCAAGGGCGCCGTCTGCGTCTGGGCCGGCTACATCAGCTACAGCCTGACGCTGGGCGGCGCCGGCGGCGAGCGCAGCTTCGTGCTGGCCGAGGACATGCCCGGCGGCGCCAAGACGCAGAGCCTGAACGGCGTCGGCGTCACCCTGATGGGCGTCGAGCCGGCCGAACCGGCTGCGCTGCGCGCGCCGCCGCCCGACTACCGGGTCAGCCTGCAGGTCGACCTGGCGGCGCCGGCCAGGTAGGCGCCGGCCAATGCCGCGCCGGCATCAAGCGTGGCGCGCGCGGCCGTCCTGCGGCGCTTGGGCGCGCTCGTGCAAGCCGTAGTCGCGCGCCACCTCGGCCACCCGCAGGCGATAGTCGCGGAACACCACGGCGCGGCCCTGCTCCTGCGCCGCGCCGTGCGCCTCCAGCTGGCGCCAGCGCGCCACCGCCGCCTCGTCGCGGAAGAAGGACAGCGACAGCAGCTTCTCCGGTTCGCTCAGACTCTGGAAACGCTCGATCGAGATGAAGCCGTCGACCTGCGCCAGCAAGGGCCGCAACGCGGCCGCCAGATCCAGGTACTGCTGCTTGTGCTCGGCCTGCGGCCAGACTTCGAAAATAACCGCGATCATGCTGCCTGCTGCGGGTTGGAGAAAAGCGGGATGCGGCCGTTGTGCGACGGCCGGTAGCGCCACGCCAGCCGCGCCGGCAGCGGCAGCTCGGCCGCCGCCTGCAGCGCGCCGGCGGCGACGGCGCAGGCCAGGGCGTGGCCGGGGCAGGCGTGGGCGCCATGGCCGAAGCCGAAGACGGCGCCGGCGCCGGCCGGGTCGTGGTTGGCGGCGGCCAGCAGCACCAGCACCGTCTGGCCGGCCAGCAGCGGCGTGCCGGCCACCACGCAGTCGCGCGCGACGAAGCGCCGCGTGTTCTGCACCGGCGGGTCGTCGCGGCTGACCGCCGCCACCAGCGCGGCGGCCCATTGCGGACCGTCGTCGCGTGCCGGCGCGCCGCCCGCTACGCTCGCGCCGGCCGCATCGGTCTGGCGCTGGCGCGCGATCAGGGCGTTGCCGAGCAAGCCGGCGGTGGCCTCGTAGGTTTGCGACAGCAGCCCGACCAGATTGGCCAGCAGGCCGTCGGCTTGGTCCCAGCCGACCGTCTCGGCCTCGGCCAACACCTGCGCCAGCAGCGTCTCCGGCCGGGCCGAGGCGTGCCGCAGCAGAACCCTAAAGCTGGCCAGCAGCGCGGTCGCCGCCTGGTGGGCGCGCGCCAGCTGCCCGGCGTCGCTGAGCGGCGACAGGCAGGCGACGAACTCGCCCATCCAGGCCGCCACGGCCGGCAGCTCGGCGTCGGCAAAGCCGATCAAACTGGCCACCACCGACACCGGCAGCGCCGCCATCCAGTCGGCCAGATCACCACCGCCGCCGCACTCACGGTCGCGCCACAACGCTAGTCCCAGCAGGTGCGCACGGCGCCGCGCCGCCTGCGTATCCACGCCGGCCAGCGCGCGCTGCAGCGCCAGTTTGGGCTGGCTATGGCGCGCGCCCTCGTTCATGCGCACCAGCTCGGCGAAAACGCGGCCGGCCGGCGCGCCGGCGATGGCCGCCGGCACCGGTTCGCCGAGCGGACGCACCAGGCAATCGGCGTGCTCCAGCACGGCGCGCGCGCTGGCCGCGCCGGCCGCCAGCCACAGGTTCAGGCGCGGCTCGAACAGCAAGCCGGGCCGGGCGGCCAGCGTGGCGTAGTAGGGATAGGGGTCGGCGTGGACGACGGCGGCGATGGGATCGCTAGGCTGCATGGAATTTCCGTTGCGGGTGGTGGGAAGTGGCAGTATGCTGGGCCCCCGCCACCCACACTTCGCCCGCGACCACATCATGGATGCACACAACGCCGACAACCATCTGGCCCGCATCGCCGGCGCCATCGCCGAGCCGGCGCGGGCGCGCATGCTGTGCTGCCTGCTCGACGGCCACGCCCGCACCAGCACCGAGCTGTCGGTGGTCGGCGAGGTCAGCCCGTCGACCGCCAGCGCCCACCTGGCGCGCCTGCGCGACGAGCGCCTGATCGACATGGTCGCCCAGGGCAAGCACCGCTACTACACGCTGGCCAGCGCCGACGTCGGCGCCGCCCTCGAGGCGCTGCTGGTGGTGGCCGGCCTGCCGCGCCCGGCCTTCCAGCCCAACACGCCGGACCGGCTGCGCCACGCCCGCACCTGCTACGACCACATGGCCGGCACGGTGGCGGTGGCGCTGCACGACCAGATCGCCGCCCAGGGTTGGCTGGCCGGCACGGCCGCCAGCGAGGCCGGCACCGGCGGCGGCGGTGGCGATGTCGGCATCGGTGGCGCTGCCGAATATGCGCTGAGCGCGGCCGGCGAGGCCGGCTTCGCCCGCGCCGGCATCGACCTGGCGGCGCTGCGCAAGCTGCGCCGCCGCTTCGCCTGTCCCTGCCTGGACTGGAGCGAGCGCCGGCCGCACATCGGCGGCGCGCTCGGCGCGGCGTTGCTGCAACTGGCGCTGCGCCGTGGCTGGGTCGAGCGCGAGCTGGACAGCCGCGCCCTGGCGGTGGCGGCCAAGGGCCAGCGCCAACTGCTGGCCGCCTTCGCGCCGGCGGACTAGGCACGCCGACGGACCGGGCAGGCCGGCGCGGCGGCAAGACAACGGCGCGCGCGGCTGGCGGCGCCGGCTAAGCCGCGCTTAAGTTTCCGATATGATGATGGCAACGCTGCACCACACCACCAAGGAGATATGAGATGACAAACTGGGCGCGCGCCAACAAGGGCTTTCTGCTGTTCCTGATGCTGTTCGGCATCTTCCGCACCGCCGTGGCGGACTGGAACCCGATCCCCTCGGCCTCGATGCACCCCAACCTGCTCGAGGGCGACGTGGTCTTCGTCAACCGCCTGGCCTACAACGTCAAGGTGCCGCTGACCGACATCGTGCTGGGCAAGACCGGCGAGCCGCAGCGCGGCGACATCGTCACCTTCTCCTCGCCGCAGGGCGGCACCCGGTTGATCAAGCGCATCATCGCCCTGCCCGGCGACCGCGTCGAAATGCGCGACGAGCACCTGATCATCAACGGCCAGCCGGCCGACTACGCCATGCTCGGCAGCGGCAGCGAGACCATTGCCAGCGCCGGCAAGCTGGCCAGCGTGCAGCTGCGCGAGAGCATCGGCGCCGGCCAGCACCGCATCCAGCTGCTGCCCGAGGTGCGCGCCAAGCGCGACTTCGCCGCGATCACCATCCCGCCCGAGCAGTTCATGATGTTGGGCGACAACCGCGACAACAGCCAGGACTCGCGCTATATCGGCCTGGTGCCGCGCGCCCTGCTGATCGGCCGCGCCGAGCGCATCCTGGCCTCGGCCGACATCGAGGGCAACTGGCTGCCGCGCACCGAGCGCTTCGGCATGAGCCTGTACGGCCAGCACTAGGCCAGCGGCAAGGCCGGCGACGGCCGGCGCTTGCGCCGGAACAAGCCGCCGGCCGCGTTCCAGCAGTACAGTGTGACGCCGCGCCGCGCACTTTTTTTTGCGTTCGCGGCAATGTTAAGATAAACAAAATTATCTATCACATTGTCCGGCGCGCCCGCCCACACGGCCTCGCCGGCCTCGACCGGGGACGCGCATGATCGAGTTTCAAGGCTTGTCCAAGACCTACGGCGCCTTCGCCGCCGTCAAACCGCTCTCGCTGCGGGTGCGGCGCGGCGAGGTGTTCGGCTTCCTCGGCCCCAACGGCGCCGGCAAGACCACCACCATCCGCATGATGATGGGCATCCTGGTGCCCAGTGCCGGCCAGGTGCGCATCGCCGGCCTCGACTGCCACGCCGACGCCGCCGCCGTCAAAAGCCAGGTCGGCTACCTGCCCGACACGCCGATCTTCTACGACTACCTGCGCGGCCGCGAGATCCTCCAGTTCGTCGCCGAGATGCACGGCTACCCGCGCGCCGAGGCCGAACGGCGGGCCGCCCGCCTGCTGGGCGAGTTCGGCCTCGACGAGGCCGGCGAGGAGTTCGCCGTCAACTACTCGATGGGCATGAAGAAAAAGCTCGGCCTGGCCTGCGCCTTGATCCACGATCCGGCCGTGTTGATCCTCGACGAGCCGATCAACGGCCTCGACCCGCGCGCCGCGCGCGACGTGCAGGAGCGCCTGCTCGCCTGCGCCGCCGCCGGCTGCACCATCTTCGTCTCCACCCACCTGCTCGACATGGCCGAGAAGCTGTGCGACCGCGTCGGCATCATCCACCACGGCGAGCTGATCGCCACCGGCACGCTCGACGAGCTGCGCGGCGACGCCTCGGCCGCCGCCTCGCTGGAGGAAGTCTTCCTCAAAATCACCGAGGAGAACCGCGAGCCGGCGCCATGACCGCGCCGCCGTCGAGCGGCCGCGCCATGTGGCTGCTGGCGCGGCTGCGCCTGCGCCGCCTGCTCAACCAGGCGGCGGGCGCCTTCGCCGGCAAGGCCAAGGCGGCGGCGCCGGGCGCACGCAAGGCCACGCCCACCAAGCGGCGCGGCCAATGGCTGCTGACCGCGATCGTCGCCCTGGTGATGTCGTTCAGCTTCCTGCAGATGGCGCGCACCACCGTCGTCACGCTGCACTGCAAACTCGACGCGGCCAGCGCCTGCCAGCTGCGCGGCGCCCAGTTCGACATGGCCGCCGCCGAGCGCGCGGTGACGCAAGCGCCGCTCAGCCCGGCCATGACGCGGGCGCTGACGATGAATCTGAGCCTGCTGTTCATGGTCAGCATCTTGCTGCCGCTGGGCAGCCGCGAGCTGGCCCAGCCGGACTGGGACTTGGAGTGGCTGGTCACGCTGCCGCTGCGCCGCGGCCCGCTGCTGTGGGGCCGCGTGCTGGAACGCAGCTTGACCAACCCGGCCGGCATCCTGGCGCTGTGGCCGGCGCTGGGCATGCTGGCCTGGTTCGCCGGCTACCGCTGGAGCGCGCCGCTGCTCAGCTTGGCGGCCACCGCGCTGCTGCTGTCGCTGGCGGCGCTGCTGCGCACCATCGCCGACACCGGCCTGCGCATGGCGCTGCCGGCCGCCCAACTGCGCAACCTGCAGGCGCTGTGCGGCCTGGCCGGCCTGCCGTTCATGTATCTGGCGATGTCGTTCAGCATGCCACTGGCCAGCGGCTTCACGCTGGACTGGGCGCGCGCCTTCCCCGCCTGGCCCGGCTGGACGCCGCCCGGCCTGGCGCTGCGCGCGCTGGCCGCGCCGACGCCGGCCTTGGCGGCGCAGGGCTGGGCGCTGCTGCTGGCGGCCACCGCCGCGCTGCTGTGGGCCGGCGTGGCGCTGCTGCGCTGGCAGTTGCGCGACGGCGTGGTGGCGGCCGGCTCGCGCGAGCGGGCGCGCCCGCGCGCCGCCGCGCGAGCGCGCGTGGCCGTGCCGGCCGAGGCGGCAACCCGGCCGGCGGCCAATTCGGCGGCCGGCTCGGGAGCCCACACGGCGGCCGATTCCATGGCCGGGCGCGCGGCCAGCCCGCCGCGCGGTGGCGGCCTGCTCGGCGCGTTGCGGCGCATGTTGGCGTCGCCGGTCAAGCGGCGCGAGCTGCGCCTGCTCAGCCGCGACACCGCCTTCCTGACGCAAAGCCTGCTGCTGCCGGTGGCGATCGTCGGCAGCCAGCTGGTCTTCAACGGCGGCCTCGACAGCATCCCCGAACTCGGCAAGCACCCCACGCTGCTGGCCGCCATGGCCTTCGGCATCGGCGCCTACGTGTTGATGCTGTCGGCCTTCCAGACGCTGAACAACGAGGGCCAGGTACTGTGGCTGCTGTACACCTTTCCGCGCCGGATCGACAGCGTGTTGATGGAGAAAGCCCAGCTGTGGGGCGCGCTGGCCCTGGTGTATCCGCTGGCGCTGTTCGGCCTCGGCGCCTGGCTGGCACCGACGCTGGACTGGCAGTTGCTGGTGCTGCTGGCCATCGTCGTCGCCGGCGTGCCGATCTACTCGCTGATCGCCGTCTCGCTCGGCGTGTTCGCCTGCGACCCGCAGGCCACCGAGATGCGCCACCGCGTGCGCCCCACCTACGTTTATCTATACATGCTGCTGACCAGCTTCTACCTCTATGCCATCTACACCGAGCTGTGGGCGCAGAAGCTGGTGGTCATCGTGCTGAGCGGCGCGCTGGCGCTGGCGCTGTGGCAGAAGGCGCGCGACGAGCTGCCCTACCTGCTCGACCCGGCCGCCGCGCCGCCGGCCCGCGTCGCCGCCGCCGACGGCCTGATCGCCGCCACCCTGTTCTTCGTGCTGCAGGGCGTGGCCAGCTACGTGCTGGCCGACGACATCCGCCACGTCGACCTGGCGACGCTGGTGCAGGCCTTCGCCATCGCCGGCGCGGCGGTGTACCTGCTGACGCGGCTGGTCTACTGGCGCGCCAAAACCGCCGGCCAACCGCCGCTGCTGCGCGGCGCGCGGCCGGCCGCAGTGCTGGCCTGGGGTGTCGGCCTGGGCCTGCTGGCGGCCGTCGCGGGGCTGGGCTATTTGTACTGGCTGCTGAACGACCCGCTGCCGGCGGTGGCGCAGACGGTCCGGCAGATGGCCCAGCAAACGGCGCAGCAGCGCGGCTGGATGCTGCTGCTCGGCGTGCTGGCCGCGCCGCTATGCGAGGAGTTCATCTTCCGTGGCCTGATCTTCGGCGGCCTGCGCCGCTCGATGGCGCCGCTGCCGGCGGCCCTGGTCAGCGCGGCGGTGTTCGCCATCGTCCACCCGCCGCTGTCGATGCTGCCGGTGTTCCTGCTCGGCCTGTGCACCGCGCTGGCCTACCAGCGCGCCAAGGTGCTGCTGGCGCCGATGCTGGTGCACGCGATCTACAACGCGCTGGTGCTCGGCTACCAGTTCTGGCGCTGACGGCGGGCCGGCGCGCCGGCTCAGGCCAGCAGGGCCGCGCTCATCGAGCGGGCCTCGTCGGCCGACTCGACCAGCACGCGGTCGAGCACCTCGTTGTCGTTGACGAAGTGCTCGAGCGCCGCGTTGCGGCGCGCCTCGCCGGCCGGCACATACATCGGCGAGGGCACCGGCGCCAAGCGCTTGGCGATCAACAGGGTGTCGCGCAGGCCGCTCGGCGGCGGCGTCAGCACGGCGCCGGGCAGCGTGACGATGGCCTGGGCGACCGCCTCGGGGATCGCCATCTTGCGCATCATCTCGCGGCTGATGATCTCTTGCGCCGGCCCCAGCCACTCCTCGGGATGCTCGAGCAGGCCGGGCATGTCGTCGGCGCGCGACAGCAGGTAGAAGCCGCCCGCCTCGTGGACGATGCCGGCGAACAGCGCGGTGTCGGCGTCGACGCCGGTGATCTTGCGCGCCACCACGTGGGCCAGCGCTGCCACGTGGGCGGTGTGCTGCCACAACCGCTCGGCCTTGTGGCGCAGCGCGGCGTCGTGGATGCGGCTGCCGAACTGGCGCACCACCATCGCGGCGGCCATGGTGTACAGGTTGCGGTAGCCGACCCGCATGACGGCGCCGCGCACGCTGGTGACGGTCTCGCCGCTGCGCTTGAACACCGCCGCGTTCGACAAGGCCACCGTGCGCGCCGCCAGCAGCGGCTCGCCCAGCACCTTGCGGATCACATCCTCGCTGTGGCAGTCCGGATCGCTCAGCGCCAGTTGCAGGCGCAGCGCGGCGTTGACGCTGGTGGGGAACACCAGCTCGCCACGGGCGGCCTGCGAGACGATGAGCGAGAGGTCCTTAAGTTTTTCCATTGCAACATTATACCGGTGCCGGTGGGCGCGCGCCCGAGCGTTGACGCCAAACAGGCGGCGGTGCTGCCAAATCGGCAAGATTGGTGTACGATCTTTCCGGTCGGAACCAACTCGCCATCCGCTAGCCACCATGCACCCAGCCCGAAAAACCATCGCCGTCCTGGCCGTCACGCAAATCCTCTCGTGGGGCTCGCTGTACTACGCCATCGCCGTACTGGCGCCGCAGATCCGCCTGGAGACCGGCTGGCGCGCCGAGGCGGTGCTCGGCGCCTTCTCGCTCAGCCTGCTGGTGTCCGGCCTCGTCGCCACCCCGGTCGGCGTGCTGCTCGACCGCCACGGCGGCCGCCTGGTGATGGGCGCCGGCTCGCTGGTGTCGGGCGCCGGCATGCTGCTGCTCAGCCGCAGCCACAGCCTGCCGCTCTACTTCGCCGCCTGGGCGGTGCTCGGGCTGGCGATGGCGCTGACCATGTACGAGGCGGCCTTCGCCACCATCAACCGCGAGTTCGGCGCGCGGGGCCGCCAGGCCATCTCCACGCTGACCCTGTTCGGCGGCTTCGCCAGCACCGTGTTCTGGCCGTTGACCCAGCAACTCGACCAGCTGCTCGGCTGGCGCGACACCTACGCCCTGTACGGCGCGCTGCAGATCGCCGTCTGCCTGCCGCTGCACCTGCTGCTGGCCGGCCGCCCCCCGGCCGCGCCGGCCGCCGGCCCCACCACGGCGGCCACGGTGACCACGGCGGCCGAGCGCAGCCACACGCTGCACGAGGCGCTGCGCCATCCGGCGTTTTGGAAACTGGCGCTGGCCTTCGCCGCCAACAGCTTCATCTTCTCGGCCATGTCGGTGCAGCTGATTCCCATGTTCGTCCAGTTCGGCCACGCCCCGGCGCTGGCGGTGGCGCTGGCCGCGCTGGTCGGCCCGATGCAGGTGGCCGGCCGCGTCGGCGAGATGACGCTGGGCCGCCACGCGCTGCCGCAGACCATCGGCAAGTTCACCTTCGCCGCGCTGCCGGCGGCGCTGCTGGTGCTGCTGTTGTTCGGCGCCCGCCAGTGGGCGCTGGCCTTGTATTGCACCCTGTATGGACTGAGCAACGGCATCCTGACCATCGTCAAGGGCACCCTGCCGGCGGCGCTGTTCGGCCGCGAGAACTACGGCGCCATCGCCGGCGCGCTGGCCGGGCCGGCGCTGGTGGCGCGCGCCGCCGGGCCGTTGGCGGTGGCCGCCATCATCGCGCGCGCGCCGGCGCCGGCCGTGCTGTTGACGGTGCTGCTGGGCTTTGCGCTGGTGTCGCTGGCCAGCTACCTGGCCGCGACGCGGCAGCGCGTGGCGCTGGCCGAAGCCGTCTGAGGAAAATCGGCGAGGAAAACAAAAACGGCGCCACCGGGAAGGTGGCGCCGCAGCGGCGTGGCAAGACAAGGCCGGTACCAGGCCTTGCCGCGCCGGCTAACTCGGATTACAGGTGCGGCACGATCAGCGGCAGCAGATCGTCGAAGGTGCGGCCGCTGGCGTTCTCGCCGATCGCGTGCATCTTCCATTCGCCGTTGTGGCGGTATACCTTGGCCATGATCTGCGCCGTGTGGCTGCCCTGCACCGACAGGTTGAAGCGCGCCACTTCCTTGCCGTTGGCCGCGTCGAGCAGGCGGCAATAGGCGTTCTCCACCTGGGAGAAGTTCTGCCCGGTGAAGCTGTTGACGGTGAACACCAGGCTGCGCGCGGCGGCCGGCACCGCGTTCAGATCGACATTGATCTGTTCGTCGTCGCCGTCGCCGGCGCCGGTGCGGTTGTCGCCGGTGTGGACCACGCTGCCGTCGCGGCTCTTCAACTGGCGGAACCAGATCACGTCGAGCGGACGGTTGGACTCGTCGAACATCACGCACGAGGCGTCCAGGTCGACCGCCTCGGACTTCGAACCGAAGCCGAGGAAGCCCTTGGTCTTGATAGCGTCCCAACCCAGGCCCATGGTGACCTTGCCGAGGGCGCCGCCGCTTTCCTTCTCCAGCGAGATTTTCTGGCCTTTTTGCAGATTGACTGACATGTGAAACTCCTTGTGTATTCGGTGGGCGCGCCGGCCGGGGCCGGCGCTTGCTACTGATTGATTGTGTTGTTGCCGCCTTGCCGCGCTACGACGCGCGGCGCTGGGTCCAGCTCAGGAAGGCGTTGCGGTTGCGCGAGCAGACCAGCACCTTGCCCGTGCCCGAGAAGCGCAGCACCATGCCCTCGCCGCTGGTCTGGCTGTTGACCAGGTTGCCGAGGAAGCCGCCGCCCGAGCCGCCGGTGGTGACCGAGATCTCGTAGTGCAGCGAGCTGTCCCAGCAGACCACGTGCGAGTTGTCGATCACCACGTCCTTGCCCGGCACGACCTCCAGTTGCGACATCGAACCGAAGCCCGACACCGCCACCTGGCCGCTGCCGGCCGTCTCGGTGATGAAGAAGCCGCCGCTCTGCGCGAACAGGGCGTTGCCCAGGCTCTGGGTGCGCACCTTCAGCTCGACGCCGGAGCTGGCGGCGACGAAGGCGCCGTCGCTCAGCATGTACTGGCGCGCGCCGACGTCGATCACCTGCACCGCGCCGGGCAGGGTGGGCGACAGCAGGCAATCGCCCTCGCCGCGCACCGCCTCGATATGCTGCTGGAAGAACGACTCGCCGTTGGCGAAGCGGCGCATCAACGCGCTGGCGATGCCGCCGGTGACCTTGCCCTTCAAGTCGAGGGTCGCCTCCATCATGACCATCGCGTCCGACTCGCAGTAGATCTTTTCGCCCTGTTTCAGCGATACGTGCAGGAAGGGATCGACGTCCCCGGTTACGGAAAATGTAGGCATGTGCTCTCCTTGCTGGTGCCCGCCAACGGGCGGTATGACTGTGGCGCCGGGGCAGGACCCGCCCTCCCCGGCCTATCCTGAAAAACCGAACTTACATGCTCACGCCGAACGAGGCGGCCAGCGGACCGAGGCCGCCCTTGAAGCCCTGGCCGACGGCCTTGAACTTCCAATCGGCGCCGTTGCGGTAGACTTCGCCGAACACCAGGGCCGACTCCACCGAACCGTCTTCCGACAGGTCGTAGCGGGCCAGTTCGACGTTGCCGTTGCTGTTCACGCAGCGCACGGAAGCCTTTTGCACCATGCCGAAGTTCTGCTTGCGCGCTTCGCCGTCGTGGATGGTGACGCAGATGGCGATGCGCTCGACGTCGGCCGGCACGGTGCTCAGGTCGATGGTGATGGTTTCGTCGTCGCCGTCGCCGGCGCCGGTGCGGTTGTCGCCGGAGTGGCCGACCGCGCCCTCGACCGACTTCAGGTTGTTGTAGAAGATGAAGTCGGCGTCGCCGCGCACCTTGCCGTCGGCCTTCAGCAGGAAGGCCGAGCCGTCGATGTCGAAGGGCGCGCCGTCGGTGGCGCGGGCATCCCAACCCAGACCGACCGTCATTTTCGACAGGCCCGGGGCTTCTTTACTCAGGTTGACGTTGCCGCCTTTTTGCAGACTGATTGCCATGATGTGTTACTCCTATGTGATTGAGATGAACACCAGGCGCGGCTTGTGGCCATTGCGCCTTGCTACCACCGCGACGGGCCGGTGTCCTGAACCCGCCGCGTATTCCACTACCTTGTTTCCTATGCCGCCGCAGCCAGCGCTTCGTGCTTGCGGCGGTGGCGGATCGACGACCACAGCGAGGCGACGATGAAGGCCACACCAATCAGGCCGGTGAACAGTTCCGGCACGTGGAACTTCATACTGGCCAACATGATCAGCGCCAGAATACCGATGGCGTAGTGCGCGCCGTGCTCCAGGTAGACGAACTCGTCGAGCGTGCCCTTCTTCACCAGGAACACCGTCATCGAACGGACGAACATCGCGCCGATGGCCAGGCCCAGCATGATGATGACGACGTCCTTGGTGATGGCGAAGGCGCCGATCACACCGTCGAAGCTGAACGAGGCGTCCAACACTTCCAGGTAGAGGAAGCCGCCGATACCACCGCGTTTGACCAGGTCGCCGACATTGCTGCCTTCGCTCTCTTCCTTCTCCAGCAGGCTGCTCACCACATCGACACCGACGTAGGTCAGCACACCCCACAGACCGGAGGTCAGCACCACCAGCTTTTGCGCGTCCTCGACCATGGTCAGCGTGGCCAGCAGCGTACCGATGGCGATCATCACCGCGATCGACGAGACCTTGCCCAACGCGCCCAACTTCTCCTCCAGATGGCCCAACCAGTGCAGTTCCTTCTCGTCGTCGAGCAGGAAGTTGAGGAACACCAGCAGCAGGAAGATGCCACCGAATGCCGCCACTTCAGCGTGGTGGTTGGTCAGGTGCGTGGAGTAGGCGTTGGGATCGTTCAGCGCCAGGTTCCACACCTCCACCAGTCCCAGATCGGCGGCCTGCGCCACGATCACCAGCGGGAACAGCAGCCGCATGCCGAACACCGCGATGATGATGCCGACGCCGAGGAACAGCCCTTGCCAGAACTTGTCCCAGGTCTTCAAGACGGAGGCGTTGACCACCGCGTTGTCGAACGACAGCGAGACTTCCATCACGCTCAGAATCGCGGCGATGCCGATGGCCGACAAGGCGCCCGGCCAACCCGTATGTTCGTAGCCCCACCAGCCAGCACCTGCAAGGCAGATGAAGGTGACGAGGAATGACACCCTGAAGTGTTTCATTGGTCTTTCCTTTTATGTTTGAATTCGATGTCAAGCAGTGTAGACAAGAACCTTCTTTTTAAAAATAGAAGATAATTGAAGCATTACTTCGGAAAAGCAGAAGATGAAAACAACCGGATTGAACTATCGCCACCTGCATTTTTTCTGGATGGTGGCCAAGGAGGGCAGCGTCACGCGCGCCGCCGAGCGGCTCGGCCTGGCCGTGCAGACGGTCAGCATGCAGCTGGCCCAGCTCGACCAGGAGGTCGGCAAGTCGCTGCTCGAGCCGCAGGGCCGGCGCCTGGTGCCGACCGAGGCGGGCCGCGTCGCGCTGGCCTATTGCGACCAGATCTTCCTGCTCGGCGACCAGCTGCAGGACGCCCTCGACGGCACCGACACTGGCAAGATGCGGCTCACCGTCGGCATCTCCGACTCGCTGCCCAAGCTGATCGCCTTCCGCCTGCTGCAGGCGACCCAGCAGTTGGGCCAGCAGGTCAAGCTGGTCTGCCTGGAGGACGAGTTCGAATCGCTGCTGGCCGACCTGGCCTTGAACAAGCTGGACGTGGTGCTGACCGACCGCGCCGTGCGCGGCGGCGGCGGCCTGCGCGTGTTCAGCCACTTGCTCGGTGAAAGCGACATGAAGCTGTTCGGCGTGCAGCGGCTGGCGCGCAGGTACCGCAAGAACTTCCCGGCCAGCCTGGACGGCGCGCCGCTACTGCTGCCGACCCGCAACAACGCGCTGCGCGGCCGCATCGACGCCTGGTTCGTCCAGCACGGCGTGCGGCCCGACGTGGTCGGCGAGTTCGAGGACAACGCCATGCTCAACACCTTCGGCCGCAACGGCATGGGCCTGTTCTTCGCCTCGGCGGCGCTGCGCCGCGACATCGAGGAGCAGTTCAACGTCGAGCTGGTGGGCGACGCGCCCGAGCTGCGCGAGCACTTCTACGCCATCTCCAACGAGCGCAAGATCCGCCACCCGGCGGTCGAGGCGATCCTGTCGGCGGTGCACGGCGGCCCCTTCGCCGGCGACTAGGCCGGCCGAGCCGGGCCGCAGGGGTCGCAAGCAGCTTGCAATCGCCGCCGTACAACACTGTGTAAATATGTCGCGCGCCGGTATATAAGTCAATTTCCCAAATGTATATAATTGACGCTCACCCGCACGCACGGCCCGACACCTTCCTCCCGCCCTGACTGGAACGTTAATGGAAGTCAAAAGTTCGATTCTGACGTTGGCGCCCGGCGTGTATATCCTGCGCCATCCCAAAGGCGGCCTGGCGCCCCTCAGCGTGTCGCGCGCGCCGGCCGGCGGTGGCGCCGCCGAGGGGACCATCCAACAAATCTCCAGCGAACGCAGCGGCGGCAGCATCCTGCGCGACGGCAGCGACTGTATCGTCATGCAAGTATGCGGCGCCCCGGTCACGCTGCTGGTGGCGGCCTTCCTGGCGCACGCCGACGACACCGTGCCGGCCCTGCGGGTCGACCAGGTCGGTCTCGACCCCGCTCCGGCCGCCGGCGGCGGCGCGCCCATCGTCATCGGCGGCCGCGGCATTTCCATCATCGGCCATATCGAACGCACCGGCGACGTCGTCGCCGGCCAGGGGCAGCTGCTGGGCGAGGCCGATTCCGGCCTGCGGCTCGAAGGCTTCCAGGTGATGTGGCCGGACCGGCCGGAAGGCGTCGACCTGGCCTACCGCATCGCCGTCGAGGGCGGCGAGTCGACGCCGATCGTCAAGACCGGCAAGTTCTGCGGCACCAAGGGCGAGGCGCGCCGCATCACCGAGCTCAGTTTCGTGCTGGTCGGTCCGGCCGTGGCGGACTGGCGGCTGGAAGGGACGGCCTGCTTCTCCGGCGGCTACGCGCTGCCGGTGCAATCGGGCCAGGCGCTCAGCGGGCCCTCCGGGCTGGAGCACCTGACCGCGCTCGGCCTGAACGTGGTGGCGGCGCGGGCCGGCGAGCCGGCCGACAATCCATGGCAGGAGTCGGCGCGCACCAAGGTGTTCCGCGCCGAGCCGGCGGCGCCGGCGGCCAAGCCGGCTGCGGCGCCGAAGAACAAGCCAAGCCGCGCCGCCGACAAGGGCGTGGCGCACAACGGACCGGCGCGGCGCGCGCCACGCACCCCTACCTGAGGCGGGCCTGCCTTCGCCGGCGGCGTGCTATTCGATGTTCAGCGATGCAAGGAGCACATCATGTATGAAGAGAACCCCGGTACCGTCACTTCTGCGTTGACCAACAGCTCGGCCGTCGTCTTCAGCGCCGCCACCATCTCGCGGATCCTCGAGCTGACCACCGCCGACAACAGCACGGTGCGCATCGACACGGTCACGCCCAACGCCAGCGGCGTGGTGACGGTGGCGTCCGGCGCCGAGGTGGTGCTGGTGGGTTCCTCCGACACGGCGCAAACCACGCTGGTGGTGCCCAACAACGCCCCGGTCCTGGTGTTCCAGGGCAAGGGCGGCGTCAACGTCGTGCTCGACAACGGCAGCGTCGCGCCGCAGGCGCCGCCGGGCGTGACCGAGCGGGTGGTGGTCGGCTCCGCCGGCAACGACAAGATCGTCGTGGCCGACGCCAAGAACACCCAGGTCACGCTGGGCAGCGGCAACAGCACGGTGGTCACCGGCAGCGGCGACGACACCGTCGAGGCCGGCCTGGGCAACAGCACCATCACCGGCGGCAGCGGCCACAGCATCGTCAAGCTGGCCGGCAAGGCCACCGACTACGTGGTGACGGTGCAGGACGGCCACGCCGTGGTCACGCACGCCGGCGGCGGCAAGACCACCGACATCAGCAACATCCAGTACGTCCAGCTCGACAACAACAAGGCCCTGGTGTTCGCCAACGACAGCAAGGAGGCCGCCGTCAGCACGCTGTACGCGGCGGCGTTCGGCCGCGACGGCGACGCCCACGGCCTGCAGTACTACTTCGACGGCGCCAAGGCCGGCTACTCGCTGACGCAGATCGCCGAATCCTTCCTCCAGTCGGCCGAGTACAAGGCCCGGCCGGAGCAGAGCGACACGGACTTCATCAGCGACCTCTACCTGCACACCTTCGCCCGCGCCGCCGAGGCCGGCGGCCTGGCGTATTGGACCGCCGCGCTGGCCAGCGGCGCCTCGCGCGCCGAGGTGATCGCCAACTTCGTCAGCGTGGCCGGGCAGAACCTCGACGGCGCCATCCACACCGAGGCGACCGTGGTGGGGCAGGTGACCATCGTCCACAACATCGTCTAGCCGTGCTTGACTCCGGCGCGGCCGCCGACCGCCGCTGGCCGGCGTGCTGCGCGCCGCGGCGGCGCGACGACGCGCTGCTGGCGGAGGCCACCCTGGCCTTCGAGCGGGGCGCCCACGCCGACGCCCTGCTGGCCGCCGAGGCGGCCTGCCGCCGCCACCGCGCCGACCCCGTCCCCGCCCTGCTGCGCGCCGCCGTCCTGCAGGCCGCCGGCTCGCCGCTGGCCGACGAGGCGTGGTACCGCGCCTGGTGCCGCGCGCCCGAGGACGCGCGCCTGCAGGACGCGCTGATGCAGGCCTGGCTGGCGCGCGGCGCCGGCGCCAAGGTGGCCGAGCTGGGCCCGGCGCTGCTGCCGGCGCGCTGCCGCGACGGCAGCCACGCCCCGCTGTTGCGGCGAATGCGCGCCGCCGGGGCCGACCCGGCCGGCGCCTGCTGGAAGGTCGGCGGCGCCATCGAGGGCATGCTGTTCGCGCCGGCCGGCGCGGTACGCCTGCTGCTCGACGACAGCCGCAGCGGGGCGCGCTACGAGGTCCGGCTGGCGCAAGGCGGCCGCTTCCGCCTGGCGCCGCCCCGCGCCGACGGCGTCTGGAGCCTGGCGCTGGCCGGCGCGCGGGGCCGGCGCGCGCTGGCCGGCGCGCCGCTGTCGTTCACCGAACAGCTGCCGCGCGCGCTGCCGCCGGGAGCTCCCCCGGCCGCCGCCGGCCCGGCGCCGTTGACGGTGCTGATCCCGGTCTACCGCGGGCTGGCGGCGACGCAGGCCTGCGTCGCCAGCGTGCTGGCCAGCCTGGCGCACAACCGCGCCCGCGCCGGCGTGCTGGTGGTCGACGACTGCAGCCCGGAGCCGGCCCTGTCCGCGTGGCTTGAACAACTGGCGGGACAGGGCCGCATCGCCCTGTTGCGCAACCGCGCCAACCTCGGCTTCATCGAGAGCGTCAACCGTGGCCTGCGCCAGCGCCCGCTCGACGACGCGCTGCTGCTCAACGCCGACACCCTGGTCCAGGGCGACTGGCTGGACCGGCTGCAGGCTTCGCTCTACAGCGGCGCCGACGTGGCCAGCGTCTCGCCCTGGTCGAACAACGGCGAGATCAGCAGCTTTCCCGCCATCGGCGCGGCGGCGCCGATGCCGGACGCCGGGCAGCTGCGCCGGCTCGACGAGGCCGCCGCCGGACTGCACCGCAGCGGCGCCCTCGGCGACGTCGAGGTGCCGGCCTGCTGCGGCTTCGCCATGCTGATGCGGCGCGGCGCCATCGAGCGGATCGGCGTGCTGGACGGCGCCGCCCTGCACCGCGGCTATGGCGAGGAGCTCGACTGGTGCCAGCGCGCGCGCGCCGCCGGCTACCGCCACCTGGCCGCCACCGGGGTGTTCGTGGCGCACGCCGGCGGCCTGTCCTTCGGTCTGGAGAAGCCGCTGCGGGTGCGCCAGAACCGGGCCGTGGTGGCGGCGCGCCACCCGCATTGCTATGCCGAGTACCAGCGCTTCCTGCGCGACGACCCGCTGGCCGCCGCGCGCGGCGCGCTGGCCCTGGCGCTGCGGCGGAACGGCGCCGCGCCGGCGGCGCCGGCCGCGCCGGGCGACGAATCGTCCGCCGCCCCGGCGGCGGCCGCCCCGGCGGCCGGCGCCCTGCGCATCGCCGTCTGGCAGCACCGCGCCGGCGGCACGGCGGCGCGCAAGATCCTCGCCCTGGCGCGCCTGCTCGCCGCGCGCGGCGGCGCGGCGCCGGCGCCGCGCCTGTTGGTTTTTGGCGAGGCCAGCGAGGCCTTGTGGCATACCGGCGTGGTCGACGTGCTGCCGCGCGACACGCGGCGCGAGGCGGCGCTGCTGGACGACAGCGCCCTGCTGCGCCTGGCCGGCTGCGCCGTGCTGCTCAATCCGGGCCACGAGGCGGCGCCGGCCGGCATCCGCCAGGTGCCGGTCGACGACGATTTCGACCCGGCCGGCTGGCTGGCCGCCTGGCTGGCCGGCCAGCCGCGCCAGCGCGCGCCCGCGCCCACGCCGCGCGCCGAGCCGGCCACGGCGCCATGACGCGCCTACCGCCGCCGCTGGCCGCCACGCCGCCGCAAGCGCCGCGGGCGCCGCGCCGGCGCGCGCGCTGGCAGGGCCGCCTGGAGGGCGAACGCGCCGGCCTGCTGTACGGCTGGGCGATCGACACCGCGCAGCCGCAGGCCAGGGTGGTGCTGGAGCTCTGCCTGGACGGCGAGGCGGTCGCCTGCGTGATCGCCGACGTCGCGCGGGCCGACCTGGCGGCGCGCTTCGAGGCCGCGCTCGGCGCCGGCGCCGACCCCTGCCACGGCTTCGTGGCCGACTTGGGCGACACGCCGTCGTGGCGCGGCGGCGCCTGCGGCGTCTGGTCGGCGCGCATCGCCAACACCGACGTCGCCTTGAAGGGCCGGCTGGAGATGGATGTCGACGTCGACGCCGCCGCCATGCCGGCCGGCGGCGCCGTCTACAGCGACGGCGCGCTGCGCCTGCATGGCTGGTGCGCCGCCGCGCCCGAGCGGCGCGAGCCGCCGGGGCAAGGCGCGGTGCGCGCCTTCGTCGGTTCCCGGCTGGTGGCCGAAACCCTCGCCGGCCGCCGGCCGGCCGGCGCCGGCGCCACGCACGCGGCGGCGCCGCAGGGCTTCGAGCTCGACCTGCCGCTCGCCCTCGCCGACGGCCAGCCGCACAGCGTGCGCGTGGTCGACCAGCACGGCGCCGCCCTGGGCGGCAGCCCGCTCACGGTGTGCTGCTTCGCGGCGGGCGGCAAGACCCTGCTCGACAGCGGCCACAACCCGCTGCTGGAGCGGCTGATCGACGCCTACGAACGCCACCTGCCGCGCAGCCTCGGGCTGGACGGCTACCGGCAATGGTCGGCGCTGTTCGAGGCGCAGGACGCGGCGGCCGCCGAGCCGCCGGCGCGGCAGCAGGGCGGCGCGGCCCTGCGGGTCGCGCTGATCGTCAGCGGCGGCGACGCCGCCGCCGTGGCGCGCAGCGGCGCCAGCGCCGCGGCGCAAAGCTGGCCGGCGCGCGACTTGTTCGCCGGGGCGCCGTTCGCGCAGTCGCTGGCGGCCGCGCTGGCCTCGTCCTGCGACGTGCTGGCCTGCCTGCGCGGCGGCGACACGCTGGCGCCGCAGGCGCTGGCGCTGGCCCTGGAGGGCTTCGCGCTGGCCGGCGCCGAACTGGTCTACACCGACAGCGAATGCGACGGCCGGCCCTGGTTCAAGCCGGCCTGGAATCCGCCCTACGCGCTGGCCAGCGACTTCCCGCTGGAACTGATGCTGGTGCGCGTCGCGCTGCTGCGCGCGCTGTGCGCCGGCCCGGCCGACCTGCCCGCCAGCGCCGCCGCCCTGTCGTGGCGGGCGCTGGCGGCGCTGTGGCCGCGTGGCGCGGCGGCCATCGTCCACGTGCCGCGCGTGCTGTACGCCTTCCACCGGCCGCTCGACGCCGCCGAGCGGCTGGAGCGGCGCGCCGCCGCCGCCGAGGCGCTGGCCGGGCTGGCGCCGGACGCCGAGCTGGCGGCGCTGGCGGCGCCGCCGGAGCAGGCCGCGCCGGAGGACGGCGCCGACGCCCGCCGCGTGCTGTACCGGCTGCCGCCGGCGGCGCGCGAGCAGGGCGTCACGCTGGTCATTCCGACCCGCGACCGGCTCGACCTGCTGCGGCGCTGCATCGACAGCATCGAGCGGCACACCGACTGGGCGCGGCTGGAGATCATGGTGGTCGACAACGGCTCGACCCAGGCCGCCACCCGGCGCTACCTGGCGGCGCTGCGGCGGCGCGGCGTGAGCGTGCTGGAGCGCCCCGGGCCGTTCAATTTCGCCGCGCTCAACAACGACGCCGTGGCCGCCGCGCGCGGCGGCCTGGTCTGCCTGCTCAACAACGACGTCGAGGCGCTGCACGCCGGCTGGCTGGACGAGATGGTGGCCCAGCTGTGGCAGCCCGGGGTTGGCGCCGTCGGCGCCAAGCTGCTATGGCCGAACGGCATGGTGCAGCACGGCGGCGTGCTGCTCGGCATGGGCAATCTCGCCGGCCACTTCGGCAACCGCCTGGCCGACGCCGACTGGGGCGACCACGGCCGCAACCAGCTGGTGCAGCAGCTCAGCGCCGTCACCGCCGCCTGCCTGCTGATGCGGCGCGCCGACTACCTGGCGCTGGGCGGCATGGACGCGCGGGCCTTCCCGGTCGCCTTCAACGATGTCGACCTGTGCCTGCGGCTGCGCCGCGCCGGCATGGCCGTCGTCTGGACGCCGCACGCGCGCCTGCTGCACGCCGAGTCGGCCAGCCGGGGCCGCGAGGACACGCCCTGCAAGCAGCACCGGGCGCAGCGCGAAATCGCCCTGCTGCGCCAACGCTGGGGCGCGCTGCTGCTGAGCGATCCGGCCTACCACCCCAGCCTCAACCTCGACGCCCACTGCCAGGCCTTCGGCGGCCTGGCGCTGCCGCCCCGGCCGCGCCGGCCGCGCGGCGGCGCGCTCGCGCCGGCCACCGAGGCCGACACATGAACCGGATCGACGCGCCAAGCGCGCCGGCGGCGGAAAACGCGCCGGACACGCCGCGCCGACTGCTGCATGTCGGCTGCGGCAGCCGCAATCCGCAGCGCCTGCCGGCCTGCTTCCGCGGCCCGCAGTGGCACGAGATCCGCCTCGACATCGACCGCCGGGTGGCCCCCGACATCGTCGGCAGCATCGTCGATCTCGGCATGATCGAGGCGGCCAGCATCGACGCCATCTGGTGCTCGCACAACCTGGAGCACCTGGAGGGCTTCCAGGTGCCGCTGGCGCTGGCCGAGTTCCGCCGCGTGCTGCGCGACGACGGCTACGCCCTGATCACCCTGCCGGACCTGCGCGCCATCGCCCTGCAGATACTCGACGAGCGCCTGGCGCAGCCGCTGTACCAGTCCGCCGCCGGCCCCATCGCGCCGCTCGACATCCTGTTCGGCCACCAGGCCGCGCTGGCCGCCGGCAACGGCCACATGGCGCACCGCACCGGCTTCACCGCCAACACGCTGGGCCAGAGCCTGCTGGCCGCCGGCTTCCACGAGGTGCGCGTGCACGAGGGCCGGCGCTGGGACCTGTGGGCGGTGGCCAGCATGCCGGCCACCGACGGCGCGGTGTTCGAGCAGCTGGCCATGGTCGCGCAATAGCGCCATGAACATCCTGTTCATCCACCAGAACTTCCCCGGCCAGTTCCTGCACCTGTCGGCCCATCTGGCCGGCCGCAAGCGCCATCGCGTGGTGGCGCTGGCGCTGCAAGGGCAGGCGGCGCCGGCCGGCGTCGAGCTGCGCCGCTACGGCCTGCTGCGCGCCGCCGCCCCCGCCGGCCACCCGCTGCTGCACGAGCAGGAGGCCCACGTCCTGCGCGCCGAGGCCTGCGCCGCCGCCGCGCTGCAGCTCAAGCGCGACGGCTTCACGCCCGACCTGGTCGTCGCCCATCCGGGCTGGGGCGAGGCGCTGTTCATCAAGGACGTGTTCCCGCGGGCCCGGCTGGTGCTGTATTGCGAGTACTACTACGCGCTGGAGGGCCAGGACGTCGGCTTCGATCCGCAGCAACCGCCGCTGACCTTCCAGCAGCGCTGCCGGCTGCGCCTGAAGAACAGCACCAATCTGCTGAGCATGGAGCTGGCCGACGCGGCGCTGTCGCCGACCCACTGGCAGCGCAACACCTATCCGGCCTGGGCCCGCGACAAGATCAGCGTCATCCACGACGGCATCGACGCCGCCCGCCTGCGCTTCGATCCGGCGGCGCGGCTGGAGCTCGACACGGCGGCCGGCCGGGTCCGGCTGCGGCCGGGCGACGAGGTGCTCAGCTACGTGGCGCGCAACCTGGAGCCGGCGCGCGGCTACCCGGTCTTCATGCGCGCCCTGGCGGAACTGCTGCGGCGCCGGCCGCGGGCGCGCGCCGTGCTGCTCGGCGGCGACGAGGCCGGCTACGGCCAGGCGGCGCCCGACGGGCGCAGCTGGAAGCAGCACATGCTGGCCGAACTGGAGGGCAGTCTCGACCTGAGCCGCGTCCACTTCCTCGGCCAGGTGTCCTACCAACACTACCTGCGCTTGCTCAGCATCAGCCGCGTGCACGCCTATTGGACCACGCCGTTCGTGCTGTCCTGGTCCTTCCTCGAGGCGGCCATCAGCGGCCTGCCGGTGGTGGCGTCCGACACGCCGCCGGTGCGCGAGTTCGCCGACCGGCTCGGCGTGGCGACGCTGCCCTACCACGCCCAGGACCGCTTCGCCGAGGCGCTGGCCGAGCGGCTGGCCGGCGCCGCGCCGCGCCGCGCCGACGTCGCCGCGCCGCCCGAGCTCGACCTGGCGCGCTGCCTGCGGGCGCAGAGCAAACTGCTGGCGCGGCTCTAACGCGGCGGCGCCGGCGCCGCCGCGAAGAATCCGGCGGCGCCGGCGTAGCTGTCCGGCACGCCGATGTCGATGAAGCGCCTGGCGCCGTGCAGCGCGTGGACCCGGCCGGCCGCCACCAGCGCCGGCATGATCTGCGTCTCCAGCGACAGCGGCGGCGCCGCGCCGGCCCACGGCGCCAGCGCGGCCGGCTCGACCAGGTAGACGCCGGCGTTGATCACGCCCGGCCGCGCCAGGCCGCTCTTCTCGACAAAGGCCAGCACCCGCTGCCGCGCCACCCGCACCGTGCCGTAGCGGGCGGCGTCGTCGACCTCGGCCAGCGCCAGCGTCAGCCCGCTCGACGCGCGCCGGTGCAGCGCCCGCAGCGCGGCCAGGTCGACGTCGACGAAGGAGTCGCCGTTCAGCAGCAGGAAGGGGGCGCCCGGCGCCGTCTCGCGCATGGCCAGCAGCAGCGCGCCGCCGGTGCCCAGCGCCTCGCGCTCGCGGCTGTAGCGCAGCGGCAGGCCGCGGTAGGCCGCGCCGTAGTGGCGCTCCACCGCCTCGGCCAGGTGGCCGGTGGCCAGCACCACGCGGCCCACCGCGCCGCTGGCGCGCAGCTGCTCGAGCACATAGTCGAGGAAGGGCCGCCCCAGCACCGGCGCCAGCGGCTTGGGCAGCTGCGGCAGCAGCCCGGCCAGGCGCGTGCCCCGGCCGCCGCACAGGACCACGGCGTCGAGCGCGCCGTCAGACATTGCTGTAGGCGTTGTTGCGCACCATCTGGTAGCCCTTGACCAGCTCCTCGATGCCGGCGTCGAGCGGGTAGGCGGTGCAAAAGCCGGTGCCCTCCAGCTTGGCGTTCGAGACGATGTAGTTGCGCTGGTCCGGGTCGCGGCCGACGCCGGCCTCGAGGAAGACGAAGTCGGGCACATGGCGCTGGATGATCTCGCACAGCTCGCGCTTGGAGACGTTGGCGTCGGCCAGGCCGACGTTGTAGATCTGGCCGCGCATCCGCGCGTGCTCGGCGATGCCGTGCAGGAAGACCCGGGCGACATCGCGCACATGCAGGTAGTTGCGCTTGAAATGGCTTTCGAACAGCACCACGAAGCGGTCGTTGACGGCGCGGTAGGCGAAGTCGTTGACCAGCAGGTCGCAGCGCATGCGCGGCGCCATGCCGAACACCGTCGCCAGGCGGAAGCTGATGGCGTTCGGGTGCTCCATCAGGTGCCGCTCGACCGCCACCTTGTCGATGGCGTACTGGGAGATCGGCCGCAGCGGCGACTCCTCGTCGCAGTAGTGGTCCTGGTCGCCGCTGCCGTAGGCGCTGTTGGTGGTCGGCATCAGGATGTGCTGCTGGCGGCCGAGCAGGCCCAGCATCATCTTGATGGCGTCGTGGTTGACGCTGCTCGCGCCCACCGGGTCCTGGGCGCACAGCGGCGCGCCGACCAGCGCCGCCAGCGGGATCACGATGTCGGCCCGGGCCAGCAGCGGCTTGAGCACGGCGCTGTTGCGGATGTCGCCGCGCACCACGTTGAAGCGCGGCTCGATGCAGCACTGCGCCAGCGTGTTCTGCCGGTACATGAAGTTGTCGAGCACGGTCACCTGGTGGCCGGCCTCCAACAAGGCCGGCACCATGATGGAACCGAGATAGCCGGCGCCGCCGGTGACCAGAATATGCTGCCCCATGTCGTTCCCCCTAAGATCGCTGCGATGGATCGCGGCCCTCACCCGGCGCCGCCCTGTTGTTGCAAGGCCCTCAGCACGGCGGCGTCGCCGATGCCGCCGACCAGTTCGACCGCGAAGGCGGCGCTGGCGAAACGCGCCGCCGCCGCCCTGCCCTGCGCGCCGTGCCCGCTCAACACGTGGACGCCCCGGCGCAGGCCGGCGGCCTGGCCGGCCCGCAGGTCCGACAGCTGGTCGCCGACCACCAGCGAGGCGGCGAAGTCGACCGCCAGCGCCCGCCCGGCCAGCAGCAGCATGCCCGGGCGCGGCTTGCGCATCGGGTGCCCGGCCTGGCGGTAGCGGCCGACGCCGTCGGCGTGGAACGGGCAGGCCACCACCGCGTCGACCCGCGCGCCGCCGGCCGCCAGCCCGTCCAGCATGCGCCGGTTGACCGCCGCGAAGGCCGGCCAGTCGTAGTAGCCGCGGCCGACGCCGGCCTGGTTGGTGACCACGATGACCGGCATGTCGAGCCGGTTGGCCTCGGCCAGCGCCGCCGCCGCGCCGTCCAGCAGCGCCACGTCCTCGGCGCGCCGCAGGTAGTGGCAGTCCTCGACCAGCACGCCGTCGCGGTCGACGAACAGGGCCGGCCGGCCGGCGCGCGGCGCGGCGCCGAACAGCTCGAACCAGATGCCGTCGGCGCGCGGCCGAAGCGGCGCGGCGGCGGCCGGGGCCGACGGGATTGGCGGGCGCACGCGGCCGTCCCCTCAGTCGGCCGGCAGGAAGGCCGGCCAGCCCGGCTCGAGCGCCAGGCCGGCCACCGTCAGGCGGGCCTGGGCGGGGCGGTCGAGCCGGCCGTCCGCGCCGCACAGGTAGATCCGCACATAGCAGTCGGCGCCGCCGGCGACGCGGCCGGCCACGGCGACCGCCAGCGCGCCGTCGGCGCGCTGCTCGACGCGGGTGGCGATGGCGGCGCAGTCGCCGCCCGACTCGATCGCCGTCACGCCGACGCCGAAGCTGTCGATGTAGCTGCTGAAGTAGCCGGCCGCGCCGCCCACCTGCGCCACCAGATGGCGGCTGTTGTGCTGGCCCGGCGGCAGCTCGAAATGGAAGGTCACCGGGCCGGCCGCCATGGCCGCCGGCAGGCTGGCGTGCTGGTGGTCGGCGTAGTGGTCGAGCGCGCTCAGCAGCAGCCCGCCGGCGCCCGCCTCCAAGCGCAGCCCCTCGCCGACGCAGCGCGCCGGGTCGAGCCGCGCGGCCGGCGGCGGCCGGGCGCCGTCCGGCGCCAGCGCGCGCCGCCGCACGCCGCTCTCGCCCGGCAGCGCCAGCAGGGCCAGCGGCCGGCCGGCCGCCGGCGTCGGCGTCGGCAGGCGGTCCGGCATGCCGAAATAGGCGTTCTCGTCGAGCACGAAATAGGCGAAGGCCTGTTCCACCTCCCTGTCCCACAGCTCCTGCCAGCGGCTCAGGCGGCCGCTCCAACTGTGGGTCAGGCGGCCCAGCGCCGCCCGGAGTATCCGCTCGGCCCGTTCGGCGCCCACCGGCGCGCCGAGAAAGTCGGCCAGGGCGCGCAGCTGCGCCACCGCCGCCGCCGGCTCGGCGCCGGTCAACAGGTCGAAATCGAGCACGAAGCTGTTCGGCTGCGCGCGCCAGGGCTGGATCTGCCGCAGCATGCCGCGCAGGCCGCCGCCGAAGCCGCGCAGATAGGCGAGCATCCGCGCCGGGCCGTCCGCCATGTCGCACCAGGCCATGTCGTAGTGGTCCGGATAGGCCAGGCCGGCGGCGCGCAGGCCGGCGACGAAGCGCATCGAGGAGACCGCCACGTCGCGCAGGCTTCTTTCCATGTAGACGATGCGGAAGCCGGCCAGCGCGGCGGCGATCGCCGGGCTGAACGGCACGTGCCCCTGCACCACCTGGCCCGGCCCGACCATGGCGAACAGGTCCTCCAGCGGCAGCTGGAACTGTTGCCACTCCAGCCGGCCGTCGGCCGCCATCACGTAGCTGCGCCGGTCCTGCACGATGTCGGGCTCGAGCTCGGGCGACAGGTGCAGGCCGCCGAACACCAGCCCCAGCCCCTGCAGCAGCTCGCTGCCCAGGTGGGTGCCGCTGCGCGGCAGGCTGACCACCAGCGCCGGCGGCCGGCCCGGCCGCACCCTGGGCCAAATCACCGGGCTGTCGTCGTCCTGCTGGAACAGCGGCAGGCCGGAGCGGCTGACCCGGCGGACGAATCCCTCGTCGCGCCGGCTCATGCGCGCAGCATCCCGGCCGCGGCCCCGGCGCCGTCCCGCCGCCACAGCGGGCGCACGCCGTGCTGCCGGTGCCAGGCGGTGTAGGCCTCGATGCCGCCGGCCGTGGCCAGGTCGAAGGCCTGGCGCAGGTCGGCGCGCGCCTGGTGCTCCAGTTGCATCATCCCGCTGATGCTGTGCGCGCCGCCGTCGCCGTCGCGCAGCGGCAGCGCGCGCTCGAGCAGGCCGCGCAGGCCGTCCGGCAGCTCGAATTGGCTCAGCTGCAGTTCCGCCCGGCCGCACTGCAGATACCAGTACAGGTAGTCCCGCCTGGAGGCGGCCTGGCCCAGGTCGAACAGCCGCGCCAGGTCGGGCCGCCAGGGCCGCAGCAGCCGCAGCACGCGCGGCAGCGCCGCGTCCCATTCCGCGGCGCCGGCCAGGCCCTCGAGCGGCCGCTCCAGCTCGGCCGCCGCCGCGCCGTCCAGGCAGACCCGCAGGGCCGGATACTCGCGGCTGCCGGCCAGCAGGCACCAGGTGACGAACTCGAGCCGGCTGGCGCCGTCGAGCAGGGGATACAGTTGCCGCAGGTCGGCGCGCGCCTGCCACACCATGGCCATCACCCGGGTGAAGCGCAGCCCCTCGCCGCGCGGCATGGCGCAGACCGGCTCGAACAGGAAGGCCCACTGCGCCTGGCCCAACTCGCCGCGCGCCTGGGCCGGCGCCAGCTGCTTGAACAGGGCGTCGAGCTTGTCGGGCGAGACGGCGAAGCGGCGCCGGCCGACGCTGCGCGCGGTCAGGTCCGATTCCAGCAAGACCCGCAGGCCGGCGCCGTCGCGCACGGCGTCGAGCTGCGCCGACGGCGCAGGCGGCGCCGACGGCGCAGGCGGCGCCGGCGCGCGGACCACCGCCGCCGCCGCGGCGCCGCCGCGCCACTCGACCAGGGCGGCCGGCGGCGCGTACGGCCCCGGCTCGGCCAGCGCCACCTCGCCGCCGCCGATCAGCCGGCGCGCCAGGCTGATCGCGTAGGCGCGCAGCACGGCGCGCCGGCCGGCGTCGCGCGCCAGCTCGGCGCACCAGGCGGCCAGTTCGGCGTCGTCGGCGGCGCAGGGCAGCTCGTCGCAAGGCAGCGCCGGAAAACGCTGTTTCAGCGCGGCCAGCATGGCGCGCGACAGCACCACCGGCTTGCCGTGGCCCAGCGCCTGCAGCAGCGCCGCCACGGCGCCGGCGGCCTGCGCGCCGTCCCAGGGGAAGACCAGCAGCTTGGCCGCCGCGTAGAGCGGACGGGCCGAGCGGATGGCGCCACTGGCGAAGACGCCGGCGACGCGCCGTGGCAGCCCCTCGGCGTCGAAGCCGGCCAGCACCAGCGTCGCGCCGGCGGCCTGCGCCAGGTGCTCGAAGCGGGCCAGCACGGCGCCGTCGCGCGCCAGCGCCTCGGGCAGCGCGACCATCACGTCGAGGCTGGCCTGCCCCATCAGTTGCAACAGCTGGCCGGTGCGGCCGGTGGCCCAGGCCTGTTCGACGTCGACCTCGCTCGACGCCGAGCCGCAGGCGCCCAGCACCTCGCCCAGGTCGCGCCAGGCCAGCAGCTCGGCGCCGTCGACCGCGCGCTCCAGATGATGCCTCTGCGGCAGCGAAGGCCACAGCGGGTGGTGCTGGTGCCAGCGGTTGTCGTTGACGATCCAGTACTCGGCGGCGGCGCCGAAGAAGCGGTGGCTGCGGCGCGCCGCGTCGAGCCAGTACCAGACCCGCTCCAGCGCCCCCGTCTGCAGGTACAGCTGCTCCAGGCCCTGCCGGTCGCCGGGCGCGGCCAGCTCGTCGAAGCGGCGGTAGGCCAGTTGCAGGCTCTCCAGCCCCGGCATCAGCTGCTCCAGCCGCGCGTACTCGGCCGGCCGGCTGTGCGCCAGGTAGCGGCCCAGCGCCAGCGCCAGCTCGACGTCGCTGCACCAGCCCTCCATATAGCATTTTCGGTAATGCATGGCGCTGTGGAAAAGGCGCACGGCCAGCGCCGCCGGCCGCGCCTCGAGCCCGTAGCGCAGGCCGCCCTCGGTGCGGAACAGGTACCAGGCGCGCAGGTCCTCCAGCTCGGCCATCGGGCTTTGCGTGGTGCGCGCCTCCGGATAGTTGAGGAAGACGCCCAGCGTCTCGGGCAGGCTGGCGACCTGGATGAAGGGCAGCACGCGGTTCTTGAACTCGGTGTCGCCGGCGCCGCGGAAGCGCGTGTCGTAGTAGCCGAAGCGGCTGTGGATGGACTTGCGGTACAGCGCGCCGACGTAGCTGATGCAGGCGCAGTCGAGATAGTGCATCTCCTGCTGCTCGATGGCGCGCTCGTACAGCATCACGTCGCGCACGTAGGAGCCCTGCGGATTGACCTCGGTGACCACCGCGTTGCCCTGCACCCAGTCGGTCTGCGGATGGCGGTCGAGATGGTCGGCCAGGATCTCGAAGGCGTCGCCGCGCACCTTTTCATCCAGGCCGAGGAACGCCAGGTAGCCGCCGCGCGCCAGCTCGATGCCCCGGTTCCAGGCCGCCTGTATGGTCTCGCGCGCCGGCGTGCGCACGTACAGCGCGCGCACGCCGCGCCGCGCCGCCAGCGCCAGGCGGGCCGGCAGCACGCCGGCGGTGTCGTCGGACGAGTTGCTGTCGACGAAAATCAGCTCGGCGATGGCCTTGCTGCGCGCGCTCATGCGCTCCAGGTTGGCGATGAACAGTTCGGCCTTGTCGGCGCCGTTGTAGACCGAGACGATCACCGACACCTTGGGCAGGGCGGCGTCGCGGTGGTCGACGCTGGCGCAGAACTCCACCGCCGCCGGCCGGTAGTCGGCGCCGGCGCGCTGCCGCAGGTAGGCGCAGACGGCGCCGGCGTCGCCGTCGCCGATCAGCGCCAGCGCCCGCGCCTCCTCGGCGTGGCCGTGCTGGCGCAGGATGCGCGCCACCTCGGCCACCTCGGCCGGCGGATAGCGCCCGCTGAGGCGGAAGATGCGCAGCTGGTAGGTGGCGAACAGCAGCTCGTTGCCGCGCTGCGCCTCCCAGCCGGCCATCAGGCGGTACAGGTTGACGCGGTTGCCGCCGTGGACCTGCTCGGCCAGCCAGGGCAGCGCCGCCGCGACGGCGTCGAGCGCCGGCTTGAGGCCGCCCTCGACGCCGAACAGGCGCTGCGCCTCGCCGATCCGGCAGGCGGCGCGGAACTGCTGCGCGGCGTAGCCGCCGTTCCAGTGCGCCGGCGCGCCGTCGCTGGCGAAGGCCTCGAGCCGGGCGCCGCAATCGCGCGCCAGCTCGGCGGCGGCGGCGGCGATGCCGTCGATCAGCAGCGGCCGGAAGGCCGCGAAGATGTTCGCCACGGCCTGCCTGGCGGCCGTCTCGGCGCTGCCGGGCTGCTCGGCGCCGTACACGGCGGCGATGTCGACGCCGGCCGCCGCGACGGCCGGATGGCGCGCCAGGTAGTGGCGCAGTTGCGCGCGCCGCTCGTCGTAGTGCTCCAGCAGGTCGACGATGGCGTCGTGGCTGGCGCTGAGCCGCTCGGGGTCGAGCCGCACGTGCGGCAAACCGGGATACGCCTGGTCCAGGTAGTCGCACACGCCGCAGGCGCTGCTGAGCACCACCGGACAGCCGCTCAGCAGGGCCTCCAACACCACCAGGTTGAAGGTGTCGCGGCGCGACGGCAGCAGCACCACCTTGCGTCCGCGGCGCAGCCAGGCCGTCATCTGGTCCGGCGCCACGCTCTCCTGGTGCAGCGTCAGCGAGCGGTTCCTGGCCAGCCGCTCCAGCGCCACCTCCGAGCGGTGGCCGTTGATGTTGACCGTCGGCCCGACCAGGCGGATCTGGCCGTAGCTGTGGCGCGGCAGGTTGGAGCAGATTTCCACGAACAGGTCCGGCCCCTTGCACTTTTCCTGGCGGCCGACGAAGCACAGGTCGGGCGGCGCCGGCCGCCCGCCCGGCGCCGCCGCGCCCGCGGCTTCGGCGGCATCGGCGGCGTCGTCGGCGGCGGTGGCATCGAGCGTGTCGGCGGCGGCCGGCCCGGCCGGCGCCAGCGCCAGGCTCGGCTGCAACAGCAGCGCCGGCAGCCGGCAGCGCGACTGCCATTCCGCCAGGTAGCGCTGGCTGATGCCGTAGCGCAGGTCGGCGTAGCGGTACAGCAGCGCCTCGTATTCCATCAGCACGCGCAGGTCGAACGGCCGCTCGTCCCAACAGTCGGCCAGCACGTTCGACAGCGTGCCGTGCAGCGCCAGCACCACCTTGCCGACGCGCGCCTGGTGGAACGCCAGGCACTCCTTGAGCAGGGCGCCGAGCGGCAGGTAGTCGGGGATGTCGAGCACGTCGAAGGACAGGCAGGAGGCGGCGGCGGCCATGTCGAGCAGATAGCACAGGTCGTAGGTCTTGCCCTCGGGCGCGGCGCCGGCGAAGCGCGCGGCGTTGCGCCGGTAGGCGTCGCCGATGACCAGCGGGCGGGCGTTGGCGGGCCGGCCGGCCGGCTCGGCCGGACCGCCGGCGAAGTAGTAGAAATCGATCCCGGGCTGGGCCCGGATCAGATTGGAATACACCCGCTGGCCGCCGCCGATCGACGAAAAGACGTTCTCCACCGCCAACAATATCTTCACCCCGCCCTCCTTTTCCATGTGCCGGCGCCGGGCGCCGCGTTGCCGCCCTCAGCGGTAAAGTATCTTGGTGCCCTCGGTGTCGAGGCCGATGCTGATCACCCGCGCCGGCGCGATGCGCTCGATGAAGGCGGCGCGCTCCTCGGGCGGCACCAGCACCAGCAGGAAGCCGCCGCCGCCGGCGCCGCACAGCTTGCCGCCGAGCGCGCCCAGGCGCTTCGCCTTGGCGTACAGCTCGTCGATGGCCGGCGTGCTGACGTAGGGCGAGATCGAGCGCTTCAGCCGCCAGCCCTCGTCGAGCATGGCGCCGAGCCGGCGCAGCATGGTCTCCGGCTGCCCCATCAGCAGGGTCGCCGCCGCCTCCTCGACCAGGCCCATCATGCCGCCCAGCTGGGCGTCGATGGCGCCGCCCCGGGTGCGCCTGAGCTGTTCGTCGACCACCTCCGAGGCGTGGCGCGCGATCCCCGTGTGCACCAGCAGCATCGAGCGCAGCAGGTGCTGCTGGCATTCGCCGCGCATCGCCATCGGCGTGATGCGGTAGCGCTTGCCGTCGAAGTCGAAGCGGTTGATGCCGCCGAAGGCGGCGTGCAGCTGGTCCTGCACGCCGACGTTCTCGCGCAGCAGGTCGTGCTCCAGGTGGATGGCGCGCAGCGCCAGGTCGAGCTTGGTCACGTTCTCGTTGTTCAGGTGGGCGATCAGGTTCAGCAGGCCGACGCTGAACGCCGACGAGCTGCCCAGGCCGGAGTTGGCCGGCATGTCGGCCATCACGCTGATGTCCAGCGGCGCCTCGACCCGGTAGTGCTGGAAGGCGGCGCGCACCGCCAGGTGCTCGATGGCGCCGACCTCGTCGAGATGCTCGACCTTCGAATACGACAGGCGGAAATTGTAGGCCTGGATGCCCGACAGGCGCAGCGCGGCGAGGTAGATGTACTTGTCGATGGCCAACCCCAGCACGGCGCCGCCGTGCTCCTCGAAATACTCGGGGTAGTCGGTGCCGCCGCCGAAGAAGCTGACGCGAAGCGGGGTGCGCGAGACGATCAACATGGCGGCGTTCCTAGGTGGACGGATGCAGGGCGTGCTGCTCGACCCAGCGCACGGTGCGCGCCAGGCCCTCGGCCAGCGGCGTCATGCGGTGCTGCGGCAGCAGCGCGCGCAGCTTGGCGGTGTCCAGGCACTTCGATTGCGCGCCGACGTAGCGCGCCGTGTCGTAGTCGATGCGCCGCGGATCGTAGCCGGTCAGCTGGCAGATCAGGCCGGCGAAGTGGCGGATCGTGAACTCCTCGCCGGCGCCGACGTTGACCAGCTGGTTGTCGCAGCGCCCCTCGAGCTGCAGCATCAGGCCGACGAAGTCGTCCAGCAGCACCAGCTCGCGGCGCTGCCAGCCGTCGCCCCACAGCAGCACCGGCTCGCCGTAGCGCTGGCCGCGCAGGATCTTGCGGATCAGGTCGAAGATGAAGTGCATCTGCCGGCCGTCGGTGTGGTAGCCGGGGCCGTACAGGGTGCTCGGCACCAGGCACAGGTAGCGCAGGCCGTACTGCGCGGCCAGCGCGCGCAGGCCGACGTAGAGCATGCGCTTGGTGTGGGCGTAGCTGAACAGGCTGGCGATCGGCTCGCCGGCCAGGTAGTTCTCCTCGGCCAGCGCCAGCCCGGGCGCGTAGGCGCAGCTGGTGCCCATGCAGACCAGCTTGGCCTGCGGCTGGCGGCGCCGCCACCAGTCCAGCACATTGGTGTTGATCTGCTGGTTGACCAGCCATTGCTCGCCCGGATGGCGCAGGCAGAAATCGCCCGCCTGGGTCCAGGCCGCGAGGTGGTAGACCCGGTCGAACACGGTGTCGCTGTAGCGCTCCAGCGCGCCGGCCTGGCGCAGGTCGCAGGCCGCCGAGCCGACGGCGGTGACCTCGTGGCCGTCGGCGCCGAGCCGGCGGCACAGGGCGCCGCCCAGGAAACCGGTGGCGCCGGTGACGAATACGCGCATCTAGGCCTCTTTCGGATTGACCGGAAAATAGAACTCCACGCCGCGCGCCAGCAGGTGCTGGTTGTTGGCCAGGATCTCGCGTTTGAAGTTCCACGCCAGCACGTAGTACACGTCGGGCGGCGCCGCCAGCGCGTCCTCCATCACCACCGGGATGTGCATGCCGGGCGAGTACAGGCCGTCGCGCAGCGGGTTCTTCTCCACCAGCACGTCGATGTACTGCGTGCCGACGCCGAAGTAGTTGAGCATGGTGTTGCCCTTGACCGGCGCGCCCATGCCGAACACCACCTTGCCCTCGTCCTTGCAGCGGCGCAGATAGGCCAGGTTGGTTTCCTTCATCAGCGCCATGCGCCGCGCCAGCTCGCGGTAGGTGGCCAGCGCGTTGGCGCCGCTGTCGTCCTCGGCGCGGCGCAGCTGTTCGAGGCGCGCGCTGGCCGGGCGGCGGCCGGCGTGCGCCACCGAGGCGATCATCGAGCCGCCGTGGATGGGCGACAGGTAGGCGTCGAACAGCGCCATGCCGTGCCGGTTCAGCAGCACCTCGATGGTGCGCAGGTTGTAGTACAGCAGGTGCTCGTGGTAGATCTGGTCGAAGGCCAGGTTGTCGGCGATGCTCTTCATGTACAGGAACTGCACCACGAACACGCCGTCCTCGGCCAGCACCAGGCCGATGCCGTCGGCCGCCGAATGCAGCTCCTCGAGGTGGAAGAAGACGCCGGCCGCGTTGACGATCTGGAAGCGCTGGTCGAGCTCGCGCGCCAGCTCGGCGTTGAAGTAGCGCTGCAGTGTCGGCACGCCGGCGGCGTTGGCCAGCGCCGCCGTCGCCTTGGACGGTTCGACGCCCAGCACGCGGCAGCCCAGCGCCTGGAAGTGCTTGAGCTGGGTGCCGTCGTTGGAGCCGATGTCGAGCACGCTTATCGAGGCGGCGTCGCGGCCGGCGAAATAGTCCGCCAGCGTGGTCTCGGCGACGCCGCGGAAATGCGCGCTGAGCGAGCGCGTCACGCCCGACAGGTAGGTGTGGTCGCCGAACATGACCTCCTTCGGCACCGTGTAGTCGAGCTGGGCCGTACTACAGGCGTGGCAGTAGACGACGCGCAGCGGATAAAACGGCTCGCGGCCGAGCTCGCTTTCCTTTAAGAAGTGGTTGCACCAGGGTTGCTGCCCCAGGTCGATCGCCAGTTCCAACTCGTTTGAATCACATACGCGGCAAGCAGATATCATCCACAATCTCCACGGTGTTCCGGCCGATGTTCACGCCGCGGGGGCGGCATCTCGTGCGCTCAGGATAGCAGGAAAAGACGGCGCGCCGCTGTGGCTTTTCTAGCACGAATGGAAATTTTTCCAGGCGCCGCGCATTCAATTCCCCGCTGGAAATAATCCGGGCTGCGCGACCAGCGCGATGCCGCGCAAGGCCAGCCCGATCAGGCGCTCATCGCCCGCCGCCGCCTGTTCGACATGCGGCGCGTCGAGCCGCCACAAGGGCTCGAACGGCCAGGCCGGCCGGGCCGCCAGGGTGGCCGACAACAGCGCGCCGTGGCCGTCGTCGGCGCAGTGCAGCGCCAACGGCGTGGCGCCGGCGCGCAGCGCCACGTCGGCCGGCGCGTGGCGGCCCAGGCCGGCCGTCTGCAGCATCACCACGCTGTCGCCGCCGCGCCAGCACGGCAGCGCCAATGCCAGCGAGGGCTGCGCCGTCCAGGCGAAGCGGCCGCCGTCGGCGTCGGCCTCGGCCGCGTGCAACTGCGGCTGCAGTTGCTGCAGCGCCGGGCGCTCCAGCAGGGCGGTGCCGGCGAACTGGTGCAGCAGGACGCTATCGATACGCCAGCCGCCCGCCGGCGCCAGCTCGAGCAGCACGTCGAGCAGCTGGAAGTACGGGAAGCCGCGCTCGAGCGGCAGGACGAAGCGGCAGCTGGCGTGCTGCGGACCGTCGGCGGCCAGCGCCGCCGGCGCCAGCGGCGCGCCGGCGCAGCGCAACGCCAGTCGCGGCGCCGGCCCCTGCGGCCGCGGGCGGGAAAGCCGCACCAGCAGTTGCGCCTCGAGGGCGCCGTGCGCCACCAGCGTGGCGCGCACGGCGCCGGGCGGTGCCGGCGCCGACGGCGGCGGCAGGACGCCGGCCAAGGTCAGCAGCGTGGCGACGGCGCGCTCGGGCGCCTCGCACAAGTATCGGCGCGCCGCCGCCGGCATGCCGTCGCAGGCCGCGCTGGCCAGCACGGCCGGCAAGGCCAGCGCCAGCAAGGCGCGCAGTTGCGCCTGCGGCAGCGCCGTCGGCGCCAGTCCGTCGGCCGGCACCGCCGCGTGCCAGCCGTCGCCCAGCCAAGCGAGCAGCAGCCGGTTGGCCAGCAGCCAGGCCGGCGTCCATGCCGGCGGCGGCGCCGGACTAGCGTCATGCAAGTTGTGGCACATCCGGCGCAGCGCCTCGACCAGCGCGCGCACGTCGCCGCCGTCGGCGCCGGCCGCCGGCAATATGCAGAACGCGGCGGCGGCCTGCAGCGGCGCCGGATCGGCCAGCGTCCCGACCAGCAGCAGCGTGCGGCAGCTCGGCCAGGGCGCCGCCCCGCACACGGCGCCGGCCACCACCAGCGTGACGCCCAAGGCCGCCAGATGGGGGAAATAGACGGCGTCCAGGAAATCGCGCAGGCCGGCCACCTCGCCCGGCCGCGCCGAGCCGACATAGAGCAAGTCGACACGGCCATCGAGCGCGATCGCGTCGGCCTGCCCCGGCGCCAGCTCGGGCAGGCGCGGCGGCGGCCAGCGCCATTGCGGCTCCGTCGGCCGGCAGGCGCCGATCAAGGCGGCCAGGCTGCCGTGGCCGGCCGGCGGCGGGTCGAACGATGCCGCCGGCAGGCTTGGCGGCGGACTCGGCGGCGCTTCGGCCAGCAATTGCCGCAGGCAGCGCAGCGGATCGGCGGCGCGGCGCCAACGCGGCGCCGCGCGCCGCGCCGCCGACGCCGCTGCGGGCAGGCGCTCCAGCAGGGCCGCCAGCGCGGCCGGCAGCGCGTGCGCGCCGTCGATCAGCTCGGCCTGCTCCGGCCCGGCCTGCGAGGCCATCCAGGACCCCGCCGTGGTCACGATGGGCTTGCCGGCGGCCAGCGCCTCGACGCAAATGCCGGAGCTGCGCGCGCGGTAGGCGGCGGCGTCGTAGGGCAGCAGCACGATGTCGGCCTCGGCCAACCGGCGGTAGTAGTCGACCGGCGCCATCGGCGCGTGGATCAGCTCCACCATCGGCGCCGGATAGCCGGCCAGCGCGCGCACCGCCTCGGCGGCGCCGCCCTGGCCGCCGGGCAGGTTCAGGTTGGCCTGCACCACCAGCCGCAGCCGCCCGCTGCGCAGGTGCGACGTCCACAAGGCCCGCGCCAGCGCCGGCAGGGCCTCGATGCCCTTTTCGGGCCGCGCGTCGCCCAGGTACAGCGCCGTCGCCGGCCCCGCCGGCCGCCGCCGCACGCCGCCACGGCGCAGCGCCGCCAGCAACGGCCGCTGGTCGAAGGGAATCGGCGCCAGCGCCACCGGCAGGCCCAGCAGGGCCGTGTAGCGCGCCGCCAGGCGTTCGGTGTCGGCGAACCAGCGCACCCGTTGCGCCAGCTCGGCCTGGCGCGCGCCGAGCCGCCGCCGCAGCGCGCCCCAGCCGGGCGCCGCGCCGCCCTCCAGCGCGGCCGGATCGAAACGCAGCACGAAGCGCCAGGCCGGCAGCGCCCGCAGCCGCGCCGGCGCCAGCTCGACCAGCCAGTCCAGCCACGCCTGCATCTCCAACAGGCCCAGGGTGTGCACCAGGACCAGGTCGGCCGCGCCGGCGCCGAGCGCGTCGAGCGCGGCCAGCGTGTCGGCCACCGGATGGCCGGGACCGAAGCGCGGCAGCTGGCGCAGGTCGGCGCCGCGCCAGGCTTGCGCGTAGGCGGCATGGAAGGCGACGCCGTCGAGCGCCGGCGGCGCGGCGGCCAGCGCGCGCTGGCACAGCACGCGCACCGCCATGCCGAGGCGCCGGCCGGCGCCGGCCAGGCACAGCGTGTAGTGCAGATAGTGGCCGGCCGGCCCGCTCGCCGCCGCGTCGCAGATCAGCAGCGCCGGGCCGCGTCCGTCCAGCCGCGGCGCGGCGCCGCCGAGCCGCGCCGCGTCCGGTTCGGCCGGCGCCAGCGCGGCGGCGTAGGCCGCGCCGACCACGCCGGCGCCGTGCCGCCGCACGACCGTGGCGCGGCCGCGCGCCGCCCGCAGCGCCGTCGCCGCCGGCTCGGCCAGCACCTGGCGCATCAGGCGCGCGGCGGCGGCGACGTCCGCCTCGGCCCAGCACTGCCCCTCGCCGAACGGATAGTCGCCGGCGCGCAGCGGCGTCAGCGCGTAGGGCACCAGCAACGCGTTGTCCTGGTCGGTGAAGGCCAGGTTGCCGGAGTAGCCGGTGGCGATCACCGGCTTGCCGAGCAACATGGCCTCGGCGATGCCACGGCCGAAGCCCTCGGCCCGGTGCAGCGAGATGAAGCAATCGCAGCTGTGGCACAGCGCCAGCAGGTCGCCCTTGTCGAGCGTCCGCTCGATCAGGTGGATGCGCGGGTCGTTGGCGTGCAGCGCCTTGAGGGCCTGCCATTCCGGCTCCGGCGCGGCGGGCGGATGGACCTTGATCACCAGGCCGACCCGCTCGGCGTCCAGCGCGTCCCGGCCCGTGCGCGGGAACGCCGCCAGGAAGGCCTGCACGCAGGCCTGCGGATTCTTGCGCCGCGCCGAGGAGTTCAGGTCGAAGGTGAACAGGAACAGGCAGGCCCGTGGCGGCAGGCCGAAGTCGCCGCGCGCGAGCCGGCTGGGCGCCGGCAGTTCGACCGCCATCGGCAGCTGCCGCACCGGCACCGGGCTGGCGCCCAGCGCGGCCCGCCAGGTGTGCTCGCTGGAGCTCCACACCTCGTCGACCAGGGCGAACAAATGCCGCCACTGCTCGGGCCAGGCGGCCAGCTCCCAGGGCCAGTAGCCGATGTTGCGGCGCCCCTCGAGGATGGCGCAGCCGTGCTCGGCGACGTAGCGGCCCTGCTCCAGCGCCGTCAGGCAAAACAGGTTGCTGCCATAGATCGCCCGCGTGCCGACACGGCCGGCCATGCTGCGCTCGTTCCGCGGGATGCGCGGCCCCGGCGGCGCGTCGAGCAGGGTGACGGCGATGCCGCCACTGTCCAACGCCCGCACCGCCATGCGCGCGTCCTCGCCGATGCCCAGCTGGCCGTAGGCGTGGCCGACGACGTTCACGCCGGCCGGCAGGCGCAGCGTGGCGGCGGCGGCCGGCCCCGGCCCCGGCCCCGGCTCGTCGTCCATTGCGGCCGGCGCGGACAGCGGCGTTTCGTCGGCGGCGAAGCGGGCGAACCAGGCCAGGTAGGCCGCCGCGCCGGCCGGCAGCGGATAGGCCGCGCGCACGTCGGCGCGCTGCGCATACACCAGCTCCTGCACCCGGCTCCAGGCGCCGCCGGACGCGGCGCCCGGCGACTGCAGGAACGCCAGCTGCCATGGCGCCAGCGCGGCGCAGTACGCGCCGAGCTCGCGTCCGGCGTGGCACAGCGCCCAGAGCAGCAGGGCGGCGCGGCCGGCAACGGTGGCGCCGTCGAAGTCCAGGTCGGGCCGGCCGCGCACCATCAGCAGCATCTTCCAGGAGATCGCGTGGCCGGCGTCGTCCGCCGCCAGCGGCGGCCCGGCGAAGCGGGCCGGCCGCGCCAGCGCCCGCCACAGCGCGCCGGCCTCCTCGAGGGCGCGGTATTCGCGCCGGCCGTGAAGCAGGCACCAGGCGATGAAGTCGAGCCGGCCGGCCTCGCTGTCGAGCGGGTACAGCGCCTGCAGATCGTCGCGGCGCAACTGCCACACTAGCACCATGATACCCAGGATGGGCAGCGGCGCGCCGCGCGACAGTTGCGGCACCGGCTCGTAATAGCGCCGCCAGCGCGGCCCGGCGGCGCCGTCCCCGCGCGCCATCCAGGCGTTCAGGCAGGCGATCGGATCGCTCGGCTCGGCGGAGGGCGAACGCCGCGCCATCTCAGGCGCCGGCCAGGCGCGGCAACACCGCCGCGAGCAGGCCGCGCTCGCGCAGCGCCGCCCAGAGCAGCTCGACCGAGGCCTCCAGCGTGTGCCGGTCGGTGTCGACCACCAGCTCGGCCGCCGTCGGCGCCTCGTAGGGCGAGGAGATGCCGGTGAACTGGGCGATCTCGCCGGCGCGGGCGCGGCGGTACAGCCCCTTCACGTCGCGCTGCTCGCAGACGGCCAGCGGACAACGGCAATACACCTCGATGAAATCGGCGCCGGCCACCAGCGCGCGCACCAGGCGGCGGTCGGCCTGGAACGGCGAAATGAACGCCGTCAGCACGATGACGCCGGCCTCGACGAACAACTTGGCGGTCTCGCCGGCGCGGCGGATGTTCTCGGTCCGCGCCGCGTCCGAAAACCCCAGGTCGGCGCACAAGCCGTGCCGCACGTTGTCGCCGTCGAGCACGAAGGTGCGGCAGCCCATCCGGTGCAGCCGCTCCTCCAGCGCGTGGGCCAGGGTCGACTTGCCGGCGCCGGACAAGCCGGTGAACCAGACGATGGCGCTGCGGTGCCCGTTGAGCTCGGCGCGGCGTGCCCGCGTGACGCTGGCGGCGTGGCGCCGCAGCCGCGCGGCGCCACGCTCGGCCGACGCGGCCGGCCCCGATTCCAGTTCATCGTCCATGGTTCTCCCGCCGGCTTGACGTCATAGATACGATCCATCATGACACAGCGCGGCGCCGAACTCCAGCCCGCGATACGGCCTCGCCACAGGGCCGGAACGCGACGACAACGAGGCCGATAAATCCGCCGCAATCCATGGCATACTCGGCCAGTTGCGCCGCGCCGCGAGCGGCGCCCACCATGCCCGGGATACCGCACTATGGACCGAATCGTCGTCGCCTCGCACATCACGCCTTGCGGCAGGAGTTGGGTGGACAACGTACTGCTGGCCTTGCATGTCAAATGGAGCTACACGGAGCGGTTCGACGACTGGGTGCACATCTGGGACTACGACGGCGAACGGCAAACCCATCGCTACCGCCACCGCGGCAAGCCGCAGGGCTTCGTCAGAAAATACTGTCCCGCCATGCTGGCCGAGGACAGCTTCCGCTTCCGCGACCATCTCGAGGCGATCAGCACGCATTCGCTGCCGCGCCCGGAGTGGCGCAACTGTAAAAAAATCTATGTGGTGCGCGACTTCAAGGACGTCCTGGTGTCGGCCTACAACAAGCGCTCCATCGCCGGCGACGGCTTCGCCACTTTCATCGCGCAACTCGATCCCGACCTGATGCTGCCGCTCTACCTGGGACTGCAATACCACGCCGAGTCCTGGCTGCGGCAAGAGCGCCTGCTGCTGGTGCGGCGCGAGGACTACCGGCGCGATCCGGCGCGCCAGATCGACCGCCTGTGCGATTTCCTCGGCCTCGAGGTGACGGCCGGAATGCGCGCCCGGGTCATCGAACTGGCCGGCATCTACACGCCGCAGCCGACCGTGGTGGCGCCGGAATGGCGGGACGACATCGCCATGGTCGAGGCGCGCTGCCGCAGCACCCTGCTCAAGCTCGGCTATGCCGGCGCCGCGCCGCGCGGCGCGCGCCCGGCCGCCGACTATCCCGATCCGCGCGGCTTCGTGCGCCTGGCCAAGTCCTGCGGCGTCCATGCCGATGTCGAGGTGTGGGACGGCGGCGAGCCAGACGAGGACACAGGCGCCGAGGCCGCCGGGCCGGGCGCGGCGGCCTCGGCGAACTCGGCGAACTCGGCGGCGGCGCGCGCGGCCCGCGCCTTCGCCGACATCAACGCCTTCCTCGCCCCGCTGACCGGCGCCGTACTGAACCTGCGGCTGGGCTCGGGCTGGCGCGCCGTCTACGGCCAGCCGGTCGGACCGGCCCGGGTGCGCGGCAACATGGGCGACGCCATGCGCCTGGTCGACAACGTCGACCTGCTGGTGCGCCGCATGGCCGCCGACCTGCGCGCCGGCCCCGCCCGGGCCGCGTCCGACCAGCCGGCCGCCGCCGTCAACGCCCTGCGCGACGCCCGCCACCTGGCCCAGCCCGGCTGGCACATGGAGGGCCTGGCGACGACCATCGCCGACGCCGACAGCGGCGCGGCGCCGTTCGAGCGCCACACGCGGGCCGCCACCAGCGCCACGGCGGCCCGGCGCATCATCGGCCAACTGGTGCCGCTGCCCCAGGGGCGCGGCCGCCACAGCTTCAACGTCGCCGCGCGGGCGGGCACGCTGAACCACCTGATGCTGCAGTGCACGGCGGGCCCGGCCTGGTGCTGCGCCTGCTTCGACCTGCCGCAGGCGCGCGCCTACCGCCGCACGGCGACGCCCGGCGTGCGGCTGCTGCACGCCGCCGCGCAGCCGCTCGACGACGGCTGGGTGCGCTGCGAAATCGGCTTCCAGTTCGACGGCGCCGTCGACGCCCTGCTGTGCCGCCTGTATCTGATGCAGGACTGCGGCGTGCTCGATTTCGACGGCGCCGCCGGCGACCACCTGTTCCTGTGCGACGCGCGGCTCGAAGCGGAGCCGGCGCCGGCCGCGCCGCGGCGCGACGCGGGGGGCGCGCCATGATCGTCTGGATCACCGGCCTGTCGGGCGCGGGCAAGTCGACGCTGGCCGGCCACCTGGCGCAGCGCATGCGCGCGCGCGGCCTGCCGCTGGTGCTGCTGGACGGCGACCAGCTGCGCGAGGTGTTCGGCGCGGCGGCGGCCGGCACGGCCCACCACGGCCGCGCCGGCCGGCTCGAGCTGGCGCTGCGCTACGCCCGCCTGTGCCGCCTGATCGCGGCGCAGGAGCTGCATGTGGTGATCGCCACCATCGGCATGTTCCGCGAGGTCTACGCCTGGAACCGCGCCCACCTGCCGGGCTATGTCGAGGTCTACCTGAAGACGCCGCTCGACGAGCTGCGCCGGCGCGACCCGAAGGGCATCTACCGCGACTACGACGCCGGCCGGATGCGCCAGGTGGCCGGACTCGACCTGGCGGTCGACGAGCCCGACGGCGCCGACTGGCTGCTCGAGTTCGCCCCCGGCCGCGACGCGCCGGCCTGCGCCGACGAGTTGATGCGCCTGCTCGAAGCGAGGCTGGCGCCATGAAGCCCGCCGCGCGCGCAGCGGGCGACTTCACCGGGCTGGCCGCCGACTACTCGCGGCACCGGCCCGACTACTGCCCGGCGGTGCTGTCGGCCCTGCTCGGCCTGCTGGAGCGGCCGGCGGCGCGGCTCGACGTGGTCGACGTCGGCGCCGGCACCGGCATCTGGACCCGCATGCTGGCCGCGCGCGGCGTGCGCTCGGCCACCGCCGTCGAGCCGAACGACGACATGCGCGCCCACGGCATGGCCGACTGCGCCGACGCGGCCGGCACCGCCATCGCCTGGGTCAAGGGCGACGGCGCGCGCAGCGGACTGCCGCCGCAATGCTGCGACTGGCTGACCATGGCCTCGTCGTTCCACTGGGTCGATTTCGACGCCGGCACGCGCGAGTGCCACCGCCTGCTGCGCCCCGGCGGCCGCTTCACCGCCCTGTGGAATCCGCGCCAGATCGAGCTCCAGCCGCTGCTGCTGGAGATCGAGGCCCAGCTGGCGACGCTGCGGCCGGACCTGCAACGCGTCTCGTCCGGCCGTTCCGGCATGACCGCCACGCTGACCGAGAGGCTGTGCGCCTCGCCCTATTTCGACGACGTGGTCTACCTGGAGGGGCGCCACGTGGTGAGCATGAGCGCCGAGCGCTACCTGGGCGCCTGGCGCTCCGTCAACGACCTGCGCGTCCAGCTGGGGGCGGAAAAATTCGCCGCCTTCCTGGCCTTCGTCGAGCGCCGCATCGCCGGCCTGGACCGCATCGAGGCGAGCTACCTGACCAGGGCCTGGTCGGCCCGGCGCCGCGAGCCGGCCGCATGAGCGGGGCCGCGCCGGCGCCCTGCGCCTACGCCGGCAAGGCGGCCACGCTGGCGCTGCTGCGCGGGCGGCTGCGCAGCGCCCGCGTCGCGCCGCTGGTGTGTTTCAGCGTGGCGGCCTGGCGGGCGGACCGCGCCGGCTGCCTGGCCCGGGTGCCCGCCGGCCTGGGCCGGGGCCCCTGGATCGTGCGCTCCAGCTGCCGCCGCGAGGACGCCGGCGCCGCCTCGCAGGCCGGCGCCTTCCTCTCGCTCGCCGATGTCGACGCGGCCGGCCTGGCCCGGGCCGTCGAGCGGGTCGTCGCCTCCTACGGCGCGCCCGACGGCGCCGACGAGGTGCTGGTGCAGCCGATGCTGCGGCGCGTGCTGCGCTCCGGCGTGGCCTTCTCGCACGACCCGAACACCTGCGCGCCCTACCGCGTGGTGAACTGGACCGAGGGCGCCGACACCAGCCTGGTGACCGCCGGCGCCGGCGGCCGCACCTGGCAGCAGGCGGCGCGCGCGCCGCTGGCGCCGCCGCGCCCGCTGGCCCCGGTGCTGGCCCTGCTCGAGGAGTTGCTGGCGTTGTTCGCCGGCGCGCCGGTCGATTGCGAGTTCGCCGTGACGGCAGCGGACCAGGACCGGGACCAGGAAGGCGGCCGGGGGCGGGGCGAGACCCTGTGGCTGCTGCAGGCCCGTCCGCTGCTGCTGGCCCGGCCGCCCGAGGCGGAGGCGGCGCAGGCCGAGCGGCTGCAGCGCATCCACGACAAGGTCAGCCGCGGCATGCGGCCCCACCCCTTCCTAATGGGCGGCAACACCGCCTACGGCGTCATGCCGGACTGGAATCCGGCCGAGATCATCGGCGTGCGCCCGCTGCCGCTGGCCCTGTCGCTGTACCGCGACCTGGTCACCGACGCGATCTGGGCCTACCAGCGCCACAACTACGGCTACCGCAACTTGCGCAGCTTCCCGCTGATGCCGCACTTCTTCGGCCTGCCCTATATCGACGTGCGCCTGTCCTTCAACTCCTTCATCCCGGCCGACCTGGACGACGCCCTGGCCGGCCGGTTGGTCGACCATTACGTCGGCCGACTGCTGGCCGAGCCGGCGCTGCACGACAAGGTCGAATTCGACATCGTCTTCTCCTGCTACACGCTGGACCTGCCGCAGCGGCTGCGGCGGCTCGACGCGGCCGGCTTCGGCGCCGCCGAACAGGGCGCCATCGCCGACAGCCTGCGCCGGCTGACCAACCGCATCGTCCAGCCCGGCCCGGGCTGCTGGCGCCAGGACGCCGCCAAGATCGACACGCTGGAGCTGCGCCGCCGAACCCTGCTGGCCGCGCCGGCCGATCCGCTGGAACGGATCTACTGGCTGCTGGAGGACGCCAAGCGCTACGGCACCCTGCCCTTCGCCGGCCTGGCGCGCGCCGGCTTCATCGCCGTACAGATACTGCAGTCGCTGGTGGCCGCCGGCGTGCTGTCGCCGGCCGACTACGACGCCTTCAACGCCAGCGCCGGCACGGTGGCCGGCCAAATGGCGCGCGACCGGGCGGCGCTGCCGCGCGCCGCCTTCCTGGCGCGCTACGGCCACCTGCGGCCGGGCACCTACAACATCCTCTCGCCGCGCTACGACGAGGCGCCCGAGCTGTATTTCGACTGGCGCCAGCCGCCCCGGCCGCCGGCGCCGGACGCGCCGTTCACGCCGAGCGGCGCGCAGCTGCGCCACGTCGGCGCCCTGCTCGAGACGCACGGCCTGCGCACCGGGCCGGCGGCGCTGTTCGACTTCCTGCGCCAGGCCATCGCCCTGCGCGAGTCGGCCAAGTTCGCCTTCACCCGCAACCTCTCCGACGCCCTGGCGCTGATCGGCGACTACGGCGCGCACCTGGGCCATTCGCGCGAGGACATGGCGTATTGCGACATCGGCGTGTTCCACGAGTTGCACGTGGCCGCCGCCGAGCCGGCCCGGCTGCTGCGCCACAGCATCGACGCGGGCCGCGCCCGCCACGCCGAGACGCTGGCCACCTCGCTGCCGCCGCTGATCACCCGGCCGGACCAGGTGTGGGCCTTCGAATGGCCCGCCAGCAGCCCCAACTTCATCACCCAAAGGCGGGTGGTGGCGCCGGTCGCCCACAGCGGCCAGCGCGGCCGCCTGGCCGGCGCCATCGTCTGCATCCCGCACGCCGACCCCGGCTTCGACTGGCTGTTCGCCTATCCCATCGCCGGCCTGGTCACCGCCTGGGGCGGCGCCAACTCGCACATGGCGATACGCGCCGGCGAACTCGGCCTGCCCGCCGTGATCGGCGCCGGCGAGGCGCTGTACCGGCGCTGGTCCGGCGCCGCGCGGCTGCGCATCGACTGCGCCGGCCGGGTGGTCGAGGTGCTGGCGTGACGGCGCCGGCCAGGCACGCCATCATCCTGGCGGCCGGGCGCGGCAGCCGCATGCGCCAGCTGGGCGACGCCACCCCGAAATGCCTGCTGCAGCTGCGCGGGCGCAGCCTGCTCGAGCACCAGATCGGCGCCCTGCGCGCCGCCGGCATCGAACACATCGCCATCGTCACCGGCTACCGGGCCGAACTGCTGGCCGGACGCGCCGAGCACAGCTTCCACAACCCCGCCTGGGAGCGCGGCAACATGGTGGCCTCGCTCGCCTGCGCCGACGCCTGGCTGCGCGCGCAGCCCTGCGTGGTCAGCTACGCCGACATCTTCTACGCGCCGGCGGCGGTCGAGGCGCTGATGCGCACACCGGCCGAGCTGGCCATCACCTACGACCCCGACTGGCTGGCCCTGTGGACCCGCCGCTTCGGCGACCCGCTGCTCGACGCCGAGACCTTCCGCCTGGCCGCCGACGGCAGCCTGCTGGAGATCGGCCGGCGGCCCGACACGCTGGCGCAGATCGAGGGCCAGTACATGGGCCTGCTGCGCCTGACCCCGCCGGCTTGGGCGGAAATACAACGGCTGCGCCGCGGCATGGCGCCGCCGCAACGCGACGCCATGCACATGACCGCCACCCTGCAATGCGTGCTCGAGGCGCGGCGCGTGGCGGTCGCCGCGCTGCCCTACCACGGCGAATGGGGCGAGGTCGACACCGCGCGGGACCTGGCGCTGTATTGAACGCGGCGCGGCGCCGGCGCGCCCGCCGCGCCGCTTTGGTACTACAATCGGGTTCGGTTCGCAGCGCGCACATAGAAAGAGGTTGGAGCGATGAGAATACTGGTAGCGGAGACGAATATTTTTTCCACCATCGGCGGCGGCCAGCGCTTCTTCAGCGATTTGATCCGCGCCCATCCCGACATCGAGTTCCACTACTTCGCCTCCGGCGAGGTCGACCACGCCGCCATCCCGGCCAACGCCTTCCCCGTGCCGATGACCGACGTCTACCGCCGCAACATCGAGCAGTTTTCGCCCGGCGTGCCGGGCGAGCAAGCGGCCACCATCGTCGACAGCAAGTCCTACGACATCTGCTACCTGCTCGACATGGCGGCGTCGGTGGCCTCGCTGTCCTTCGACGTGCTGGACATTCCCGACTACCTCCCCTGCGCCGTGTTTCTGCACGCCTGCATGCAGTTCCACCACGTCGGCATCGGCAAGGTCTCGCTGTCGATGCACGGCGTGCTCTCCGGCGCGCTGCTGGACAACTGGGACGGCCGGCTCGGCGGCCATGAAATCCTGCAGGAGTTCGAGGACCTGCTGTACCGCTACGCCGACCTGCGCTACGGCATCAGCCGGCGCTACACGGCCGCCTGGTCGGAGCGCCTGCGCCTGCCCGCCCTGCTGGTCGATCCGCAACCGGCGCGCCGGGCCGGGCGCCGGCCGTGGCCGGGCGCGGCCGGCGCGGACGCGGGCGCGGCAACGCCGCCGCCGCCGCCCGACCTGTGCTTTGTCGGCCGGCAGGAAAAATTCAAGGGGCCGGACTTGTTCGTGGTGCTGTGCTCGCAGCTGCCCAGGGAGGCCTACGGCAGGATACGCCTGGTCGGCCCCGCCGTGTCGATCAACGGCCACGATTCGGCCGACATCCTCAACACGCTGGCGGCGCACCGCAAGCTGACGCTGACGCGGCACAGCGTCGCCCCCGGCGAGATGCAACGCTGGCTCGGCACGGAGCGCATGGTGCTGGTGGCGCCGTCGCGCTACGACACCTTCAACCTGGTGGTGCTGGAGGCGCTGCTGGCCGGCTGCCCCGCCGTGGTCAGCACCGCCTGCGGCGTCTGCGACTACCTCGACGAGGTCTATCCCGGCCTGCCGTTCGTGCGCATCGATCCGCGGGACATGCTGGCGCAGTACGCGCAGATCGAGGACCTGCTGGCCAACTACGAGCGCCACCGGGCCGCCTTGCGCCAGTATCTGGACGGCTGTCCGCCCGGCCGCGGCAGCGGCATGGCGCTGGCCGACGTGTACCGCCACAGCGCCAGCGCCGAGCCGGCCGCGCGGCAGCGGGCCGACGCCCTGTTCGCGCCGTTCCGCGCCAAGGTCGAGCGCGGCATCGGCCGCATCCGCCAACAACTGGCGCAGGACACCATGGAGCGCTACCGCGCCTTCTTCCATGGCAAGCAGAGCGTTCCCATCCAGCCCGCCTACGCCGCCGAGCAGTTCGACGCCGCCTGCCGGGTCGGCGACCTGGCCGCGCTGTGCCGCCACGGCGCCGCCGCGCCGGGCGCGCTGGACGCCGTCGAGGCGGACCTGCCCTTCCTGTCCGGCATGGTCCACGGCGGCAGCCGGGTGCCGCTGTACAGCCTGCTCGCCGGCTGGGAGAAACGCCGCGGCAACGAGCTGCTGTACGCCGTGTATCAACTGCGCGTGGCGCGCCTGAGCGGCCGCCACGACCCGGCGCGGTGCGAGGAGATCGCCGACATCCTCGAGCGCCAGCGCCTGCCGGAGGAGGCGAACTGCGTGCGCCTGATGGCGCGCGGCGACCAACAGGCCATCTACGACTACCTGTCGGCGCGCGCCGCCGCCAGCTACCAAACGCCGCCGCTCGCCTTCGAGCAGCGCCTCGACCTGCGCGGCGGCGAGCCGGCCGGCGCCAGGGTGACGCTGATCGTCTCGGTCTACAACGGCGCCGACAAGGCCGACGCCTTCGTCGCCGGCCTCGAGCGCTTCACCGCCGCCAGCAAGGCGCTCACCGAGGTGGTCTTCATCGACAGCCATTCGCCCGACGCCACCGACACCGTGCTGCCGGCGCGCCTGCGCCGGGCGGCCGAGCGCGGCCTGCGCTCGCTGTACGTGCGCACGCCGCAGCGCGAGTCGATACAGACCGCCTGGAACCGGGGCATCGACCTGGCCTGCGGCGCCTACCTGGCCTTCCTCGGGCTCGACGAGGGCCTGCGCCCCGACGCGCTGGCCATCCTGGCCGACTATCTCGACGAGCACGCCGAGGTCGACTGGGTGCAGGGCAGCGCGGTGGTCACCGAGGTCGACCAGGACGGCCGCTACCAGCGCGACGTGATGGCCTACGACCGCTCCTTCCGCATGCAGGAGGACCACTATCTGGATTGCTGCTACATCAGCTACGTCGGCGCGCTGTACCGCAAATCGATACACCAGCGCCACGGCTACTACGACACGCAGTTCCGCGGCGCCGGCGACACCGAGTTCAAGAACCGCGTGCTGCCCTCGATCAAGGTGGTCAGCCTGCCCGAGACCCTCGGCGTCTTCCTCAACTATCCCGAGGCGCGCACCACGCAAAGCCCGCTGGTGGAGCTGGAGGACCTGCGCGCCTGGTATCTGTTCCGCACCCCGGGCGGCATGCGCTACGGACTCGAACGGCGCGGCCCGCGGGTGGCCGCCGCCCTGTTCCGCCGCGCGCTGCATTACCAAAAATCGTATATGGACAAACAGTGCAGCGACGTCGAGCTGGCCTCGGTCCTGGCCGACTACCTGCGCCTGGGTTTTCCGGCGGAATACGCGCGCATCGAGCAGTTCAGCGCCGGCCTGGACAACCTGCGCCTGGCCTACCGCCGCGTCGACGAGCTGGTGGCCCTGGGCGGCAGCGAGGGGCTGGAAAAAGTCTACGGCCAGGCCGGCGCGCTCGAGCGCGTCTGGTACTGGATCGACGCGGCGCAACGCTCGCACCAGTTCTTCGGCCTGCCGGCCCAGTATTGGATCAACAACGACAACCGCTGGCACCAGCACCACACGCTGTGGCCGTCGCAGGCGCGGGCGGATTGATGCGCCGCCGCCCAAATGGAACGCCGGAGATGACGACGAATGGATGAGGACCTGTTAAAACGGATCACGGCGGCCGGCCTGCCGGTGCACAACCTGTCCGGCCTGCCGATTTTTTACAACGACGGCAACGACGACCTGCTGGTCTGGAACAAGACCAGCCCCGGCCGCTGCAAGGCCGTGGTCATCAGCCTGCCGCGCAGCGGCACCCATTTCACCAGCACCCTGCTGGAGCGCCTCGGCCTGGTCTACGGCGGCATCCATGTCTCGCCCAAGGTGGAGGACGACGTGGTGCAGGACCGCCGCTGCCTCAAGTTGAACCAGCAGGGCCGCCCGTACTGGCAGGAGTACGCGCTCGACGTGGCCGACCTCTTCCGCCTGGTCGGCCCCGGCCAGTTCGTCCAGGGCCACGTCCCGTTCAACGCCAAGAACGCCGCCGCGCTGGCCGATTTCAAGATCGTCCTGGCCAAGCGCAACCTGCGCGACGTCGCCGTCTCCGCCATGCGCTTCGTCGCCAGCCTGAGCGCCAGGGGCATGCGCTTTCGCGGCGAGCTGGACGTGCGCTGGTGCCCGCTGCCGGACGGCCCGGACAAGATGCTGGCCTACCTGGCCTCCTTCGGCGAGGGCATCGCCATCCACGCGCGCCGGATCCGCCCGTGGCAAGAGCTGCCGAACACCTTCGTCGTCGATTTCGACGTGCTGACCGGCGACGACGCGCCGGCGGCGGCCGCCGCCATCGCCGCGCTAGCGGCATTTTTGGGGACCACGGTGGACGCGCAGGCGGCCGAGCTGATCCGCGCACAGTCGATCGGCTGCACCACGCCGACCTGGACGGGCAAGCTGAGCGACTGGCGCCGCTTGTGGAGCGACGAGGTCGAGGCGGCGTTCCAGCGCATCGTGCTGGCGCCGGAGCACGCCGGGCCGGCCGCCCCGCTCGAACCGTTCGAGCCGCTCGAACCGTTCGAGGCGGCCGGCGACGGCGCCGCCGCGCCGGCCGGCCGCAGCCTGGTCTGGACGGCGGACGGCGACGCCGGCGCGCCGCCGGCGGCGGACGACGCCGACGCCGCGCGCCGGCAGCTCGCCGAGATGTGCGCCGGCCGGCTGCTGGCCGGCGCCGGGGCCGTGCGGCGCTTCGACTTGGCCGGCCGCCACTTCCTGGCCGACGGCGTGCGGACCAGCTTCGACGGCGCCCGCCTGAACCTGGCCGGCGCCTGCGCCGACACCGCCCACAAACACATCACCTTCCCCGTCGACATAGGGGAACTGTGCCTGACCACCCTGGAGGTGCGGCTGCCGGCGCGCCAGACGGCGCGGCATTTCATGCTCCAGATGGGCAACGACGCCGGCTTCTTCAACAGCTATTTCGACGGCGCCGGCATACAGGTGACGGACAGCGCCTCGTGCGGCGCGTCGCTGGGCGTGTGCAGCGCCATCCGCCCGCTCGCGGACGGCGAGCTGGTGCTGTCGCTGGCGGGCATCGTCGGCCCCGGCAAGGACTGCTATGCGCGGATTTACCTGTGCGGCGAGAACGGCCAACTGCATTTCGACCACCCGGTCGCGCTCGCCGTCAGCCGGGTCAGCCTGCTGAGCGGGGCCGGCATCGCCAGCATCTTCGACCCGAACGCGGCGGGTCGCCAACGGTAGCTCAACGGGAGGGTGGATTGGACACTGTCAAGGGACGCAAATTGTTCGTGCTCGGCCACGCGCGCAGCGGGACCACCATCCTCGGTCGCCTGCTCAACTCGGCGGAGGAGGTGCTGCTGCTGGGCGAGGCCCACCTGTTCGAGTCGCACTGGAACAGCAATTTCGTCAGCGACTTCAACGGCCACCACCAACGCACCAAGAAGGTCAGGTCGAAGGGCACGCGGCTGCCGCCGCAATACGCCGGCATGCTGCCCGAGGCGATCCTGCAACGCCTGGGCGAACACTATCAATGGGTGGGCGAAAAAATCGCCATCAGCCCCATGTCGGGCCTGGGTGCGCGCGCCGCCTCGCAGGCGCTGGACTACTACCAGGCCTACCATCTCGACGCCAGCTATGTGCTCACCTTCCGCGCCCCGCTGCCGTCGCTGCAGTCGCTGCACAAGCTGTTCCCCGGCGTGGCGCTGGCCGCCCTGCTGCAGGGCTGGATGTTGAGCTTTGTCGAGATCGGCGCGGCGAGCAATATTCTGCAGCGCGTCAGCCTGCTGCCGCTGGAACTGCTGTCGATCGCCTCCTGGGAGCGCCTGCAACAAAAGCTCGGCATCGACGGCCGCGCCGACGCCGCGTGGATCGACGCGGCGGCGGGCCGGGCGCCGCCGGCCGAGGTGCGGGCGGCGCTGACGCGGCAACTGGCGGCGGAAATGGGCTGGCAACCCCAGCAGGCCGAGGCCCTGCTCGAGCGCCTGGGCGAGCTGTACGCGCAATTTGTCGGCTACATCGTGCCCGACACCCTCTACTATGTCCACTCGGTGCCGTTCGCCCAGCAGATCGCCCGCCACCTGCTGGGCGAGGTGCAGGACTTGGCGGCCAGCCTGGCGCCGCCGGCCGCGCTCGCCCCGACCCTGCCCGCCAGCGTCTGCGGCTGGAGCAGCCAGGGCACGCTGCACAACGACAAGCGCGTGCTGCCCCCGCCGGGCGAGCGGGCGCAGCGCTTCGCCCGCATCCTGCGCGACAGCCTGTGCAACGGCGCCGCCGCCCTGCCCGTCCTGGAGCAAGGCAGCGGCCTGGCGCTGTTGGCCGACGGCGTCGACCTGCAGCGCGACGGCGCCTGGCTGCGCCTGCGGGCGCAGGCCGACGCCGCCGGCCACAAGCATCTGACGGTGCAGCTGCCGATCGCCACGCTGACCCTGGCCACCGTGCGTTTCCTGCTGCGGCGCGAAGCCGAGCACAGCCGCTTCCTGATGCTGCAGGTCGGCGACGCCGGCGGTTTCTACAACAGCGTCGTCGACTGCCAGCAACTGCGCATCCAATCGATCGCAACGCACGGCCAGGTCAAGTGCCTGTTCGCCCGCATCGAACAACTGGCGAACGGCAACCTGCGCGTCGCCCTGTCGGGCATGCTCACCGACGGCCGCGACAGCTACCTGAGGCTCTACCTGTGCGACGACAGCGGCGCCATCGACCTGCAGCGGGCGCCGGCCCAGCTGAGCATCGGCGACCTGGTGCTCAGTTACTCGCCCGAGGATTGCGCGCTCGACGACGCCATATGAGCAACCGGCCGGTCTCATCTGCACGGGCGGGGCGGCCGGTTTCCCCCCCTAGTCGGCAAGGTCGTTTAAGATGCATGTTTTAACAGCCGCCCAAGTGCGCCGCTATGCATAACCTTTTGCTTGTCCTGCTCGCCCTGTTCCTGGTCGCGCTCAACGGTTTCTTCGTCGCCGCCGAATTCGGCATCGTCACCCTCAGGCGCACCCGCATCCGCGCCATCGCCAAGACCCAGGGCCTGCGCGGGCGCATCCTGGCCACCGTCCACGGCCAGCTCGACACCTATCTGTCGGCCTGCCAGCTGGGCATCACGCTGGCCTCGCTGGGCCTGGGCTGGATCGGCGAGCCGGCCTTCGCCGGCCTGCTCGAGCCGCTGCTGCACGCGCTCGGCGTCGATTCGCCCGAGCTGATCCACGGCATCGCCTTCGCCTTCGCCTTCAGCATCATCTCCTTCCTGCACATCGTGGTCGGCGAACTGGCGCCCAAGTCGCTGGCGATCCGCCTGCCCGAGGCGGTCGGCCTGTGGAGCGCGCTGCCGCTGTACGCCTTCTACTGGGCCATGTACCCGGCCATCTGGGTGCTCAACGCCAGCGCCAACCTGGTGCTGGGCCTGGCCGGCCTGGCCGGCAAGGGCGGCCACGACTCGCACTACTCGGTCGACGAGCTCAAACTGATCCTGCGCACCAGCCAGCCGGGCGAGAAGTTCAACAAGGACGAGCGCAACATCCTGGCCCACTCGCTCGACTTCTCCGACCTGGCCGTGTCCGACCTGATGCGCCCGATCCACGAGGTGATCGCGCTGCGCGCCGACCTGCCGCTCGACGACAACCTGCAAACCATGCTGCGCAACCGCTTCAGCCGCTATCCCTACTACGACGCCGACGGCGAGCACGTGCTCGGCGTGATCCACCTGAAGGACCTGTTCTTCGCCCAGCAGCACGGCAAGCCGATCACCTCGCTGGCGCCGCTGCTGCGCCCTGTGGAGACGATCTCGGCGCGCACCCCGGCGCTGGAGTTGTTCCGCCGCTTCCGCGACGGCGCGCCGCACTTCGCCCTGATCGGCGAAAAGGGCAAGCGGCCGGTCGGCTTCATCACCCTCGACAACCTGCTCGGCGCCATGGTCGGCGAGATCCACGACGAGTTCCGCCTCAACGAGAACGACTGGCTCAAGCAACCCGACGGCACCCTGGTCGGCAAGGCCAGCCTGCCCATCTTCTCGCTCGAACGCCGGCTCGGCATCGACATCGAAAACGAGGAACTGGGCCTGGAGGATGTAGAATCGGTGGGCGGACTGATCATGCTGAAACTGGGCGACATCCCCAAGCAGGGCCAGCGCATCAGCTTTAATAGTTTCGACATCGTTGCCAAAAAGATGAACGGGCCGCGCATTTTGCTGGTCAAGGTGATTCCGAAGAGCGAACGCGGCACGGAATCGGACGAACAGGATTGAGCCCCGCTCGGGGCCTTTTCGGGAGATTCGCGGTGCTGAAGCGACATTTTCTGGCCGGCGCCCTGCTCTGCTGCGTCGGCGCGCCACGGGCCGCGCCGCTGCCCGCCTTCGACTGCGGCGACATCGCGGTGGCCTTCTACGAGCACGGCGCGCTGTACTACCGCGACGGCAACGGCCAGTGGGCCGGCATCGACAAGGACATCGTCGACGAGCTGGGCAAGCGGCTGGGCTGCCGCTTCCACGCCTCGGTCGACTCGCGCGTGCGCATCTGGACCAACCTGAAGGGCGGCACGCTGCCGATGTCGGTGTCCGGCATCGCCACGCCGGAGCGCCTGCAGTTCGCCCGCTTCCTGCCCTATTTCACCTCGCGCAACTACGTTCTGTTGCAAAAAAACAGCAAGCCGGCCGTGCACGACCTGGCCAGCTTTCTCGCCGAACCCGGCTACAAGGTGGCCGTCATCAAGAGCTTCAAGCACGGCCCCACCTACGACGCCTGGCTGGCCCAGCTGCGCAAGGAGGGCCGTGTCTACGAGACGGCCGACTACGGCTCGCTGATCCGCCTGTTCAAACTGGGCCGGGTGCAGGCGGTGCTGGCGCTGAACACCAGCCTGGCGCCGCTGTCGCGCCAACGCGACCTGGCCGACGGCGTCAGGATCCTCGACTGGGCGCCGAAGGACGTCATCGTCGGCGGCCTGGTGCTGTCGCGCCAATTGATCCCCGAGGCCACCGCCGAGCAGTTCGCCCAGGCCATCCACGCCATGCGCGAGGACGGCACGCTGCGCGCCATCTACAGCCGCCACGTCGGCGCCGAGCTGGCCGCCGGCATGTTCAACTTCTAGTCGGCGGCGGCGTCGCCCGCGCCGGTCCAGTTGCGCAGCAGGCCCAGCGCCACCGCCAGCAGGGTCGGGCCGATGAACAGGCCGACAAAGCCGAAGGCCAGCACGCCGCCCATCACGCCGAGCAGCACCAGGATGAAGGGCAGGCTGCTGCCACGGCTGATCAGCATCGGCTTGACCACGTTGTCGACCGCGCTGATCAGGAACATCCCCCACACCAGCATGAAGATGCCCCAGCCGGTGCGCCCCTCGTTGAACAGCCAGATCGCCGCGCCGCCCCAGATCAGCGGCGGGCCGACCGGGATCAGCGAGAACAGGAAGGTGGCCACCGACAGCAGCGCCACGGCCGGCACGCCGGCGATGGCGAAGCCGAGCGCGGCCACGCCGGCCTGCGCCAGCGCGGTGCCGAGCAGGCCGTACATGACGCCGCGCACGGTGCGGCTGACGGTGTCGACCAGCTCGGCGCGGCGCTCGCCGAGCAGCTGGTCCATGCCGCGCGCCAGCGCCGCCAGCATGCCCTCGCCGTCGCGGTAGAGGAAGAAGCTGACGAACACCGCCAGGCTGACCTGGGCCACGCCGCTACCCAGCACCAGGCCGCCGCCGAGCAGGAAGTGGCGGGCCGGCTCGAGCAGGCGCCTGGCCACGGCCATCAGCTCGTCGCGGCTGCCGAGCAGCTGGCGCAGGTAGGCGTCGGCCGCCTCGCCGACCAGCGGCAGGTCCTTCAGCCAGGCCGGCGGCGCGATGGTGCCGGCGTCGATGCCGGCGCGGATCTGGTCGTAGAAGCCGCTGGCGTTGTCGGCGATGTTGTAGGTGACCAGGGCCAGCGGCAGGATGATGAGCAGGGTCAGCGAGCAGCTCATCAAGGCGGCGGCCAGGGTGCGGCGGCGGCGCAGGCGCTGCAGCAGCATCAGGTACAAGGGCCAGCTGGAGATGGTGATGGCGGCGGCGAACAGGATCGCCGGCAGGAAGGGACGCAGAACGATCAGGCAGCCGATCACCAGCAGAACGGTGGCGGCGAGCCGGGTGTAGGGTTGAAAACGTGGGTCCATGCTGCTCCGTTGGGAAAAGGCGGGCGCGCACCAAGCGCGCCCTCCCCGCAGGATAACAGGACTACAACAAAAGCCTAGGGCGGCAGCTTAGGACAGCAGCTGTTTCAGGTCGTGCACGATGGGGCCGGGACCGAGGCCGTGGCGGACGAACAGGCGCAGCTTGCCTTGCTTGTCGAAGACGTAGCTGCCGGCGGTGTGGTCGACGGTGTAGCTGCCGGCCGTCTTGCCCGGCACCTTGGCGAAGAACACCTTGAACTCCTTGGCCACCTCCAGCGTCTGCGCGGGCGTGCCGTACAGGCCGAGGAAGCGCTTGTCGAAGGCCGGCACGTACTCGGCCAGCAGGGCCTGGGTGTCGCGCTCGGGGTCGACGGTGACGAACAGCACCTGCACCTGGTCGGCCTGCGGCCCCAGCTGCTGCATCACGGCGGCCATCTCGGCCATCGTGGTCGGGCAGACGTCGGGGCACTGGGTATAGCCGAAGAACACCACCACCGCCTTGCCCTTGAAGTCGGCCAGGGTGCGCGCCTTGCCGGTGTGGTCGGTCAGGTTGAAGCCCTTGGCGTAGTCGAGACCGGTCAGGTCGGTGTTCTTGAACTCCATCGGCGGTTTCTGGCCGCAGGCGGCCAACAGCATGGACAGGGACAGCAGCAACAGGGTGAGCAGTTTTTTCATGGTCAGAATTTCAGGTAATGGTCCACCAGCAGGGCGGCGAACAGCAACGACAGGTAAATGATCGACCAGGTGAAGGCCTTGCGGGCGATCAGGTCGGTGTAGTGGCGGTAGATCTTCCAGGCGTGGCGCAGGAATATGGCGTTGAGCACGACGGCGCAGGCCAGGTAGATCAGCCCGCTCATGTGCACGGCGAAGGGCAGCATGGTGGTGGCGGCCAGCGCGATCGAGTACAGCCAAACATGGAACTGGGTGAACGGCATGCCGTGGGTGACCGGCAGCATCGGCAGGCCGGACTTGGCGTAGTCGTCGCGACGGTACATGGCCAGCGCCCAGAAGTGCGGCGGCGTCCACAAAAAGATGATCAGCACCAGCAGCCAGGCCTGCATCGGCACGTCGTTGGCGACGGCGGCCCAGCCCAGCGCCGGCGGCATGGCGCCGGACAGGCCGCCGATGACGATGTTCTGCGGCGTGGCCGGCTTGAGTACCATGGTGTAGATGACGGCGTAGCCGACGAAGGTGACGAAGGTCAGCCACATGGTCAGCGGATTGACCAGCGCGTACAGGATCCACATGCCGGCGCCGCCGATGATGGCCGAGAACACCACCGTCTGCGCCACCGAGATGTCGCCCATCGCCATCGGCCGGCGCGCGGTGCGCGCCATGCGCGCGTCGATCTCGCGCTCGGCCAGGCAGTTGACGGCGAAGGCGGCGCCGGCCAGCAGCCAGATGCCGAAGGTGGCGGCGATGACGACGCGCCAGTTGGGCAGCTCGTCGGTGGCCAGGAACATGCCGATCACGGCGCAGAACACGGCCAGTTGGGTGACGCGGGGTTTGGTCAGGGCCCAGTACTGGGCGATGCGCGGGGTGGGCTTGCGTGTTGCGGTTTGGCTTGTCATGGGTGGTGTCTGGCAGTCGTAGCGTGCGGGAATACTGCGCTGGCGGCGGCCTTCTGCGCGATCTCGTATTGGAATTTGGCCCGGTAGTTTAACATGGTCAGTAAAACCACCAGCAGGGCCGCGCCGGCGTTGTGCAGCACGGCCAGCGCCAGCGGGAAGCTGAGGAAGATGGTGGCCACGCCGGTGGCCAGCTGCAGCGCCAACACCACGGCCAGGCCGCGCGCGGTGCGGTGCAGGGCGCGGTGGCCCCAGGCGCGGTAGCAGGTGTAGCCGACCACCACGGCGACGACGAAGGCGAAGTTGCGGTGCACCCAGTGGATGGCGGTCAGCGCGGCGAACGGCAGGTAGTGGCCGGCGGCGGTCTTGCCCAGCTCGCGCCAGAGGGCGAAGCCGTGCTCGAAGTCCATCGCCGGCACCAGCTTGCCGCCGCACAGGGGGAAGTCGGTGCAGGCCAGGGTGGCGTAGTTGGTGCTGGTCCAGCCGCCCAGCGCCAGTTGCACCAGCAGCAGCAGGGCCGAGCTGGCCGCCAGCAGGCGGATGTTGCGCATCGCCGGCGGCGAGGCGGTCACCGCGCGCACCGGCTTGATCAACTGGTCCTGGCGGCCACCGTACCACACCAGCAGGGCCAGCAGGCCCATGCCCAGCAACAGGTGGATGGTGACGATCACCGGTTGCAGCTTGAGCGTGACGGTCCAGGCGCCGAACGCGCCCTGCACGCAGACCGCCAGGAACAGCAGCGCCGGCAGGACCGGCGAGTATTCCGCCGCGCGCCGCTTGCGCCACTGCCAGCAGGACTGGAGCAGCATCGCCGTGATCAGCACGCCGATGCCCATCGCCAGGTAGCGGTGGATCATCTCGATCCAGGCCTTGGCGACGGTCACCGGGCCGCTCGGCAGCAGCGCCTCGGCCGCGCTGATCTCGGCGTGCGCCAGGAAGGGGTTGGCCAGGCCGTAGCAGCCGGGCCAGTCGGGGCAGCCGAGGCCGGAGTCGGTCAGCCGCGTGAAGGCGCCGAAGACGATCAGGTCGAAGGTGAGGAAGGCGCAAACCCACACCAGCTTGCGGTACTTGTTGCTGTCGGCCGAGGTCCAGACCAGCGACAGCGGCAGCAGCGCGACCATCAGCCCGGTCAGCGCCAGTTGGGCCAGGGTGGAGAGGTGCATGGCGGGTCAGCCTATGGCCGAAGCCTTGAGCAGCTTGGACAGGTCCTTCTTGACCTTGGACGGGTCGGCGTCCTTGGGGAAGCGCATCATCAGGTGGCCCATCGGGTCGATCAGGTAGATGTGCTCGGCGGCCTTGGCGCCGGCGGCGTTCTGCTCCAGCGGCAGCCACTTGGCCACCGCCTCGGCCTGGGCGCGCAGCATGCGGGTGCCGTCGTTGACGCGCAGCAGCAGCGTGTCCAGCGGCTCCATGTCGGTGATCAGCCAGACCCGTTCGATGCGCTCCATCTCCTTGCCCTGCATGGTGCGCAGCTGGCGCATGGCGAACAGCTGGTCCTGGCAATCCTTCTGGCAGTCGGACGGGCCGACCTTGAGCATGATCCACTTGCCCTTGTAGTCGTCCAGCCCGGCCGGCTTGCCGTCCAACGTGGCGCTGCCCAGCGCGGGGATGGGATGGTCGCGCGGGTCGATCAGCGCGCCGTAGTTGGTACGGCCGCCGGGCTTGACGACGTAGTAGGCGAAGTAGGAGCCGACCAGCGGCATGGCGCACACGGCCAACACGGCCAGCAGCTTCCAACGGCCGGCGCGCACTTGGCGCGCGTCGTCCGGCGCGGCTTGCGGGGAGGCGGAGCGATCTTGTTGCGGTTTATTTTCCACGTCTGAATCCAGTAGAGACAAAAAAGAGGACGGCCATCAGCGCCAGCGCATACCACTGGAACGCGTAGCCGCGATGTTTTTCCACGCCCAGCGCCGGCGCCGGCCAGTCGCGCACCAGCTTGGCGTCGTCGCCGGCGGCCGGCTGGGCCGAATCAAGCGAAGCCAGCGGCACGGCCGGCCCGCTCTGCTCGACCACAAAAGGTTGCACCACCATCGCGCCGGCGGCGGCCAGCTGGGCCGGCTCGACGTTCTGCACGATGGCGCCCGGCGCCAGCGGCGCCGCGTTGCCCAGTTGCATCACGTGGCCGGCGCTGAGTTTGACGACGCCCTCCAGCGTGACCTGCCCCGCCGGCGTGGCGTAGGGCTGCATTTGTTCGCGCTGCGCCATGTTGCGCGGCAGCCAGCCGCGCTCGACCAGCACGTGCACGTCCGATCCGGCCATTCTAAACGGCATCAGCAAATAAAACCCGGCGCGGCCCTGGTAGGGACGGTTGTCGAGGTACAGCGGCCAGTCGCGGCGGAACTCGCCCGTCAAACGGACGCGGCGGTACTCGATGGCGGCGGCGGCGGCGGCATCGAGCGGCAAGGCGGCCGCGCCGCCGGTGGACAGGCCCAGCGGCGCGGCGGCGTTGCCCTCGGCCAGCTTGTGCTGCAGCGCCGTCTTCTGCTCGGCGCGGCGCTGCTGCCAGTTGCCCAGGGAAATGCCGAGCGCCACCACCAACACGGTGGCGATGCAGGGAACCAGGCGAAAACGGAAGCCGATACGCATTACAATGGTGCCTTATTCAATTTACAGCTGGCCCAACCCATGAAAATTGCCGTCGCCATCGCCTTCATCCTGATCCTCGGCAGCCTGGGATCGGCGCTGTTCTACCTGATGCGCGACAAGGGCAGGAGCAACAACACGGTGCGCGCGCTGGCCCTGCGGGTGGGCTTTTCGATCACCCTGTTCCTGCTGATCCTGCTCGGCTACAAGCTCGGCTACATCACCCCGACCGGCATCCGCTGAGGCCCCGCTAGCGGAAGCCAGGGTCAGACCCTAGGGTCTGACCCTCGATGCGCGCCGCTGGGCTGACAAGCATTCCCTAAACAAAAAAGCCGCGGCGGGAACTCCCGCCTGCGGCTCTTTTGCATCGCGGTCGACCGCCGCGAATTATAACCCCGTTACAGCCAGTAAACCACGATGTACAGGCCGAGCCAGACCACGTCGACAAAGTGCCAATACCAGGCGGCGCCTTCGAAGGCGAAGTGGTTGTCGGCCGTGAAGTGGCCCTTGAGCACGCGGTACAGCACCACCGACAGCATGATCGCGCCCATCGTCACGTGGAAGCCGTGGAAGCCGGTCAGCATGAAGAAGGTCGAACCGTAGATGCCCGAGGTCAGTTTCAGGTTCAGCTCGCTGTAGGCGTGCATGTACTCGTAGACCTGGAAGCCCATGAAGACGGCGCCCAGCAGCACGGTGGCGGCCAACCAGAAGGCGGTCTTGGCGCGGTGGCCGGCGCGCAGCGCGTGGTGCGAGATGGTCAGCGTCACGCCCGAGGTCAGCAGCAGCGCGGTGTTGATGGTCGGAATCGGAAACGGACCCATGGTCTTGAATTCCTCGACCGTGCCGGCCGGGCCGATGTTGCCCCACTGGGCCGAGAAGTCGGGCCAGATGAACTTGTGGTCGATGTCGCCCAGCCACGGCATCGAGATGCTGCGGGCGTAGAACAGGGCGCCGAAGAAGGCGCCGAAGAACATCACCTCGGAGAAGATGAACCAAGCCATCGACCAGCGGTAGGAGTGGTCGACACGTTGGCTGTACAGGCCCTTCTCGGACTCGCCGATGGCGTCGCCGAACCAGAAGTACAGCACCGCGATGATGCCGGCCAGGCCGGCGAAGTTCAGGTACGGGCCCCAGGACACGTCGTTGACCCAGGCCGAGGCGCCTATCATGGTCAGCAACAGGGTCAGGCCGGCCAGCATCGGCCACTTGGACGGACCTGGCACGAAGTAGTACGGTGCCGCGGCGTTATGTGAACTCATCTTCATCTCCCTAAATCAACTATATTCGAGAATAGCTACTTTTTTACTTTGGTACGACCAACTTGACGATGGTGATCAGCACGGTGATGAGCAAGGCCACGCCGATCAGCCCGGCGATGACGATGTGCACCGGGTTCAGCTTGGCCGAGTCGCTGTCGAAGTCGCTCTTGCGGCGCAAGCCGGTAAACGACCAGAACACCGCCTTCAACGAGTACAGGAAGGAGGCGTATTGCCGCGGCTTGCTTTCTTGTTTCATCTCTGACACCTTGCTTTCACTTGCGTTCAATTGGCGGCGGTCTTGTCGAGGCCGGCAATTTCAAAAAACGTGTACGACAGCGTGATGGTCTTCACTTCCTTCGGCAGCGCCGGGTCGATGAAGAACACCACCGGCATCTGCCGCGCCTCGTTCGGTTTCAGCGTCTGCTGCTTGAAGCAGAAGCACTCGACCTTCTTGAAGTGCGGCGTGGCGCTTTGCGGCGCGTAGCTGGGGATGGCCTGGGCGTTGACGGTGCGCGCCTGGGTGTTGACCACCTCGTACATCACCGTGGCCAGTTCGCCCGGATGCACCTGCATGCTGGAGACCACCGGACGGAAGCGCCACGGCCCCTGCGCGTTGCCGTCGAACTCGACGGTGATGCTGCGGCTCTTGTCGACCTGGGTGTTCTTGTCCAGCTCGACGGTGCCGTCCTTCTGCGTCAGCACATTGATGCCCAAGACCTCGCACAACTGCTTGTAGACCGGGATCAGCGCGTAGCCGAAGCCGAACATCATCACCGCGATGACGATCAGCTTGCCGAGCATCTTGCGGTTCTGCCCGCGCGTCTCCTGGTCGGCGCCCACGTCAGCTCAGCCAGATGCGTTTGATGAAGACGGACAGGAAGAACACCAGCGCCAGCGACGCCAGGATCAGGCCGGTTTTCAGGTTGTTCGGTTTGTTCGGTTGGGACATGGTCGGCTTTTCCTGTCGGTGGGCGCGCCGGCGGAGAAGCTCCGCCGGCGCGCCGCGCCATTACTTGAACGTCGGCGGGGTTTCGAAGGTGTGGAACGGGGCCGGGCTAGGCACGGTCCATTCCAGGCCCTCGGCGCCTTCCCACGGCTTGTCGGCCGCCTTCTTGCCGCCGCGGATGGTCGGCAGGACCACGCAGAACAGGAAGAACACCTGCGACAGGCCGAAGCCGAAGGCGCCGATGGTGGCCACCACGTTGAAGTCGGTGAACTGCGCCGGGTAGTCGGCGTAGCGGCGCGGCATGCCGGCCAGACCCAGGAAGTGCATCGGGAAGAAGGTGATGTTGAAGGTGATCAGCGACAGCCAGAAGTGCAGCTTGCCCATGGTCTCGTTGTACATGTGGCCGGTCCATTTCGGCGACCAGTAGTAGAAGCCGGCGAACAGGGCGAACAGCGAGCCGGCCACCAGCACGTAGTGGAAGTGGGCCACGACGTAGTAGGTGTCCTGCAGCTGGATGTCGATCGGCGTGACGGCCAGGATCAGGCCGGTGAAGCCGCCGATGGTGAAGACGAAGATGAAGCCGACGGCGAACAGCATCGGGGTCTCGAAGGTCATCGAACCCTTCCACATGGTGGCGATCCAGTTGAACACCTTCACGCCGGTCGGCACGGCGATCAGCATGGTGGCGTACATGAAGAACAGCTGGCTGGTCACCGGCATGCCGGTGGTGAACATGTGGTGGGCCCAGACGATGAACGACAGGATGGCGATCGAGGCGGTGGCGTAGACCATCGAGGCGTAGCCGAACAGCTGCTTGCGGGCGAAGGCCGGCAGGATCTGCGAGACGATGCCGAAGGCCGGCAGAATCATGATGTAGACCTCGGGGTGGCCGAAGAACCAGAAGATGTGCTGGTACATCACCGGGTCGCCGCCGCCGGCGGCGTTGAAGAAGGAGGTGCCGAAGTGGCGGTCGGTCAGCGTCATGGTGATGGCGCCGGCCAGCACGGGCATGACGGCGATCAGCAGGTAGGCGGTGATCAGCCAGGTCCAGCAGAACATCGGCATCTTCATCAGCGTCATGCCGGGGGCGCGCATGTTGAGGATGGTGACGATGATGTTGATCGAACCCATGATCGAGGAGGCGCCCATCAGGTGCATGGCGAAGATCGCCATGTCCATGCCGGGGCCCATTTGGCTCGACAGCGGCGCGTACAGCGTCCAGCCGGCGGCGGTGGCGCCGCCGGGGACCAGGAAGGAGGTCGCCAGCAGGATCGCGGCCGGCGGCAGCAGCCAGAAGGAGAAGTTGTTCATGCGCGCGAAGGCCATGTCGGAGGCGCCCACTTGCAGCGGGATCATCCAGTTGGCGAAGCCGACGAAGGCCGGCATGATGGCGCCGAACACCATCACCAGGCCGTGCATGGTGGTCAGTTGGTTGAAGAACTCGGGCTGGAAGAACTGCAGGCCCGGCTTGAACAGCTCGGTGCGGATCATCAGCGCCAGCACGCCGCCGGACAGCAGCATGATGAAGGAGAACCACAGGTAGAGCGTGCCGATGTCCTTGTGGTTGGTGGCGAACAACCAGCGCGACAGGCCGTGCGGATGGTCGTGCGCGTGGTCGTGCTGATCGTGGGCGTGATCGATTGTGCTTGTGCTCATCTAAAGCTCCTAATTACTTGCGTGCAGCCACAACTTCGGCTGGTTGAACGATGTTTTCTGCGGCCTTGTTCGACCAGGTATTGCGGGTGTAGGTGATCACAGCCGCGATCTCGGTGTCCGACAATTGCTTCCATGCAGGCATTTCGCTAGGGAACTTACCGCTCTTCTTACCGTGCAGCAGCACGTTGATCTGTTCGGCCTTCGGCCCGGTCACCGCAGGGGAGCCGTCCAGCGCGGCGAAGGCGTTGGGCACGCCCTTGCCGGTGGCCAAGTGGCAGACCGCGCAGTTGCTAGTGTAGACCTTTTCGCCCTTGACCTTCAGCTCGTCGATGGTCCAGACCTTGCTTGGATCGTCGGCCAGCGCGGCCATTTCCTTTTTCTTGCCGTCGACCCAGATCGTGTAGTCCTCGGCGCTGACCACCTTGACCACGATGGGCATGAAGGCGTGCTCCTTGCCGCACAGTTCGGCGCAGTTGCCGCGGTAGGTGCCGGTGTGCTTGGCGTTGAACCAGGTGTCGCGCACGAAGCCGGGGATGGCGTCCTGCTTGACGCCGAAGGCCGGCACCGACCAGGCGTGGATGACGTCGTTGGCGGTGGTGACGATGCGGATCTTCTTGCCGACCGGCACGACAACCTCGTTGTCGACCTCGATCAGGTAGTTCTCGCCGCGCTTCTCGGTCGGCTCGACGCCGGGCGAGCCCACCTGGGAGCGCGGGGTCGACAGGTTGGACAGGAAGGCAATGCCCTCGCCCTCGCCCTTCAGGTAGTCGTAGCCCCATTTCCACTGCATGCCGGTGGCCTTGATGGTGATGTCGGCGTTGGTGGTGTCCTTCATGCCGACCACGGTGCGGGTGGCCGGCAGGGCCATGCCGATGACGATCAGGAAGGGCACCACGGTCCAGGCGATCTCGACGGTGGTGGATTCGTGGAAGGTGGCCGGCTTGTGGCCGAGCGACTTGCGGTGCTTGAAGATGGAGTAGAACATCACGCCGAACACGGCGACGAAGATCACCATGCAAACGACCATCATCCAGGTGTGCAGGTCGTAGATCTGGGCCGCGATCTCGGTGGCCGGTGGTTGCAGGTTCAACTCAAATGGCACCGGTCCGCCGGTGCCGCCCGTCGCCGCCGTGTAGCTGCCGGCCGCCTTGACGGCCGCCTGCTCCGCCCACGCTGGGATACCGGCGGCTGTCAACGACAGCCCGAGCATCAACGATTGAAGTCGCTTCGCATATTTCATGTTTTCCCCAACCACCCAAAAAAATAGATATTTTTTTTAAACGGCGCCGGGATTCGCTGTTTTGAACCGCCAACGCACCATTAACACCTTCAGATCCCTGCGGCCGCGCGCCGAAGAGCAGTCATCGGCGTGATAGTGCGGGGACCTTGACATCGGTCCGTGCAGCCCCATATTACTATCGGGCCAACGGTTGACACTGAACAGCAATGATTCTTTGTCTTGTAAAAACAACAAACAGAAACTGTTGTGCTTACTTGAAATCATGACAAAATTAGTCGCCGATTATAGCCAAGAAAACTGACATACATCAAGAAATAATCCATTATGCAAGTATGGTCAAGGCCGTGTTTGCACACCCCTGCGACAAAGGCGTGACAAGGCCGCCGAAATGTGCATTCCGGTGTCGGACAGACTCGGGCGGTTCGCCCGTGGCGCCGCCCTACGTGGCAGAGTGTGGCCTAGCGCGGCTTGCGCGGCAGGTCGAAGCGGATGATCGCCTCGCCCTTGGACGTCACGCGCGGCGCCGGCCGGAAGGCGTGGCCGTAGATCACCTCGAAACTCAACCCCAGCTTGCCGTCGGCGCGGCGGCCGCGCTCCAGCGCCGCCAACAGGCGTTGCCAGGCGGCGCGGCCGAGCAGGCCACGGCGCCGCGTGCTGAGCGGATTGCCGCCCCAGGCGCGGGCGTCGGCCAGCAGGGCCTGCGCCGTGTCGTAGGTGACGGTGATGGTTTCCATGTCCAGCACCGGGGTCGCGAAGCCGGCGGCCACCAGCTGGTCGCCGAAGTCGTGCATGTCGACGAAGGGCAGCGCGTGCGGCGCCAGGTCGACCTCGGCGAAGGCGTCGCGCAGCTCCTTGAAGGTGTCCGGGCCGAAGCAGGAGAACATCAACAGGCTGTCGACCCGCATCACGCGGCGCCACTCGGCGAACACGCGGTCCGGCTGCGGATGCCAGTGCAGCGCCAGGTTGGACCAGACCAGGTCGACCGCGTTCGGCCCCAGCGGCAGGTCGGCGAAGTCGCCGCAGACCAGGTCGATGCCGGCCTTGGCCGGCAACAGCTTACTTAATAGTTGGTTGAGTCCGGTCAGCCGCGCCGCCGAGGCGCCCTGGGCGCGGGCCGCCTGCAGCATGGCGGCGGCGCCGTCGAGGCCGACGATCTGGGCCGCCTGATACCGTTTTTGCAACAATGCCAGGTCGGCACCGGCGCCGCAGCCGGCGTCGAGCACGCGCTGCGGCGCCAGCTTGACCAGGCCGAGGCGGTCGAACATCCGGCTGGCCACCTCGCGGCGCAGGAAATCGGAGGCTTGCACCCGTTCGGGGCGGGAAAACTGGGCGCGCACGCGCTCCAGGTCGATCGGGGCGCTCAATTTGGGCGGATTGGCTGGCACTTGCATGGTTCGGTCGGGCGAAGGTGAGATAATGTCGGCAGTGTACATGGTTGAGGGCCGTCGCGATGCCAAGCGCCGCCGATTTGCCACCCTTCCGCGCGACGGGAACCGCCCCGGCGGCGCTGCTGCGCCGGCTGCGCGGCGCCCTGCTGCGCGGCCTGCTGCCGGCCAGCTGCGCGCTGTGCGGCGGCGCCAGCCCGGACGCCCTGTGCCCGGGCTGCCGGGCGCAGTACCTCGACGGGCCGGCGCCGCCCCGTTGTGAACAATGCGCCAATCCGCTGCCCGGGCCGCAGTGCGGCATCGCCGCCGACGGCAACGGCTTGGCCGGCGGCAGTGGCTTGGCCGGCGGCAACAGTATGAGCGACCACAAGGGCATGGCCGCGCTGTGCGGCCAGTGCCTGCGCGACGGACCGGCCTTCGACCGCACCGTGGTGGCGGCCGACTACGCCGCCCCGCTCGACCAGCTGGTGCTGCAACTGAAATTTGGTGGCCGCCTGGCGCTGGCGCCGCTGCTGGCGCAACTGCTGCGCGACGCCGTGCTGCGCCAGCCCGGCTTCGTCCTGCCCGCCCTGCTCTGCCCGGTGCCGCTGGGGTCGCAGCGGCTGGCCGAACGGGGCTTCAACCAAGCGCTGGAGATCGCCCGGCCGCTGGCACGGACGCTGGGCGTGGCCCTGCATCCGCGTCTGGCGGCGCGCGTGCACGAGACGCGCGCGCAGAGCAGCGTGGCGCCGCACCAGCGCGGCGGCAACATCGCCCACGCCTTCGCGCTGGCCGAGCCGGCGCTGGTGGCCGGCCGCCACGTCGGCATCGTCGACGACGTGATGACCAGCGGCCAGACGCTGAACGAGCTGGCCGCCACGTTCAAACGCCATGGCGCGGCGCGCGTCAGCAACCTGGTGTTCGCCCGTACCCCGCCGCGTTGAGCGCGCCAAGAACTACCGCATTGGGCGCATTGGGCGCATTGGGCGCTTTGAACGCATTGAGAATGACTTTTGAGGAGATTGCATTGTTTCACGTCGTACTGGTTCAACCCGAAATTCCGCCCAACACCGGCAATGTGATCCGGCTGTGCGCCAACACCGGCGCCCAGTTGCATCTGATCGAGCCGCTCGGCTTCCCGCTCGACGATGCCAAGCTCAAGCGCGCCGGCCTCGACTACCACGAGTACGCCCGCATGCAGGTGCATGCCAGCTGGGAGGCCTTCCTGGCCGCCGTCCAGCCCGATCCGGCGCGCATGTTCGCCATGACCACGCACGGCTCGTCGCCGTTCGGCCAGGCCAGCTTCCAGCCCGGCGACGTGTTCGTGTTCGGCTCGGAGACGCGCGGCCTGGACCCGGCGCTGCGCGAATCGTTCCCGCCGGCCCAGCGCATCCGCCTGCCGATGCGGCCGGACAACCGCAGCCTGAACCTGTCGAACACGGTCGCCGTGGTGGTCTTCGAGGCCTGGCGCCAGAACGGCTACGCCGGCGGCGCCTGAGGCCACGGTAAGGCGTATATACATTTTTCGACAATGGACTCCAAGTTCGACAATACGAAGAGGTTGGATACCGCCTAAACTAGCTAGCGGGTATCAAAAATCCATTGTGACTTGCCACACTTAGTCGTATATTTTGTATATACAAAGGTGACGTAGTGGGATCAATCGTCATTTCTGCGACGGTGCGCGCCAAACTCAAGCAAATGCACAACGTGACTCGCTCGGAAGTTTGTGAGTGTTTCGACAACCGATGTGGAATGTTGCTCATTGACGATAGGGAACAGCATCGACGCGATCCACCTACGCTCTGGTTTATCGCCGACACCAACATCGGTCGCTCGCTAAAAGTGGTGTTTCAAGTTCGTGATGGGAATATGCATGTCATTACCGCATACGAGGCGAACGATATTGAAATGAGAATCTACGAAACAATGGGCAAGTAACGCAAGACGTTCGGGAGAGCCTCATGGGCAAAGCAAAGATCGAAGGCACGGCCGAGGCTTGGGAATCGGGACAACTCGGCCGCGACATAGAGCACGCCAAGCCGGCACCGCAAGCATTGGAGGCGCAGATCGACGAATCACTCGGCATGCAAATGATCTCGATCCGGCTTCCCAAAGACCTGATCGACGACTTCAAGAAAATTGCCGAGTGCCGTGGCGTGGGCTATCAACCGCTCATGCGCGAAGCGCTTCAGAGATTCGTCGTCGCCGAGTACAAATTGATCGCGACCGAGTATGCGAATCTGAAGGCGACGACGGCCACGCCAACACCTAAGGACACAGCAAGGCGCGGCAAGCAGGCCGCTTGATGGCGCCAAGCGCCTGCCCGCCTCCGCTGACTAGTTGCGGATCTTGTTGAGCAGCTTGGTGGTCGAGCGGTCGTGTTCGAAGTCGATGGCGACGGCGCGGCCGCCGTAGGCCAGCACCGCCTGCCCCTCGGGAATCGCCGCCATGTCGTAGTCGCCGCCCTTGACGTAGATCTCCGGGCGGGCCTGCAGCACCACCTCCAGCGCCGTGTCCTCGTCGAACTCGACCACCAGGCTGACCGACTCCAGCGCGGCCAGCACGGCCATGCGGTCGGCGCAGGCGTTGAGCGGGCGGTCGTCGCCCTTGCCCAGGCGCTTGACCGAGGCGTCGGTGTTGGCCGCCACCACCAGCGAGGCGCCCAGCGCGCGCGCCTGCGCCAGGTAGGTGACGTGGCCGCGGTGCAGCAGGTCGAACACGCCGTTGGTCAACACCACCGGCTTGGGCAGCGCGGCGACGCGCGCGGCCAGGTCTTCACGGGTACAAACTTTCGATTCGAATTGGGGCATCGGTTTCTTTTCGTTGGGGGTTGCGCCGGCGCTAGTGGCCCGGCGGTTCCGGCTCCGGCTCGGCCTCGATCTGCATGCTCAGCGCGCTGGCGGCCGCCGGGCCGGCGTCGCCGGGCTCCTTGCGCTCGCCGCGCAGCTTGATCTGCAGGCGCAGGCCGTTGGCCGAATCGGCATTGCGGATCGCCTCCTCGTAGGCGATATGGCCCCTATTATAGAGTTCGTACAGCGCCTGGTCGAAGGTGCACATGCCCAGCTCGCGCGATTTGTGCATGATTTCCTTGATCGCCTGGAAGTTACCCTTGAAAATCATCTCGGCGATGGTCGGCGTGTTCAGCAAAATCTCGATGGCCGCCTTGCGGCCCTTGCCGTCCTCGGTGCGCACCAGGCGCTGCGAGACGATGGCGCGCAGGTTCGACGACAAGTCCATCAGCAACTGGTTGCGCCGCTCCTCGGGGAAGAAGTTGATGATGCGGTCCATGGTCTGGTTGGCGTTGTTGGCGTGCAGCGTGCCCAGGCACAGGTGGCCCGTCTCGGCGAAGGCGATGGCGTGCTCCATGGTCTCGGTGTCGCGGATCTCGCCGATCAAAATCACGTCCGGCGCCTGGCGCAGCGTGTTTTTCAGCGCGTTGTGCCAGGACAGGGTGTCGACGCCGACCTCGCGGTGGGTGATCAGGCAGCCCTTGTTCTTGTGCACGTACTCGACCGGGTCCTCGACGGTGATGATGTGGCCGGCCGAGTTGCTGTTGCGGTAGTCGATCATCGCCGCCAGCGTGGTCGACTTGCCCGAGCCGGTGCCGCCCACCACCAGCACCAGGCCGCGCTTGGTCATGATGACCTCCTTCAACACCTCGGGCAGTTCGAGCTTCTCGAAATTCGGGATCTCCGAGGCGATGGTGCGGATCACCATGGCCACGCACTGCTGCTGGACGAAGACGTTGACGCGGAAGCGGCACACCTCGGGCAGCGAGATGGCGAAGTTGCATTCGAGCTCGGCCTCGAACTCGCGGCGCTGCTTGTCGTTCATGATGGACAGCGCCAGCGCGCGCGTCACCTCGCCGCTCAGGCGCTGCGCGCTGAGCGGCTTCATCGCCCCTTGCGACTTGATACTGGGCGGGAAGTCGGCGGAGATGAACAGGTCGGAGCCGCCCATGTGGTGCATCACCTTGAGCAGCTTGTGCAGATAGGCTTGGGCCTCGTCGGGGCCAAAGGTGGCGGACATACGCGGCCCTCCTTCTTGATACTGTTGTAAAGCGAAGCACCCGGCCATTATATCGACTGCGTTCCGCTACAATGGATTTTCTTGCCCAGCCCGCCGGCCCGCCGCGCGCCGCCTTTCCCCGCGCCGCCCTGTGGCTTTTCATGCATTGCGCCGAAGCATTGCCTGTGTTCAAATACATTCATGACCCTGACCGAACTGAAATACATCGTCGCCGTTGCAAGAGCGAAACACTTCGGACATGCCGCCGAAGCCTGCTATGTCGCCCAGCCCACGCTGTCGGTAGCGATCAAGAAGCTGGAGGACGAGTTGGGGGTGGTGCTGTTCGAACGGGGCGGCGCCGAGATTTCCGTCACGCCGCTGGGCGCGCAGATCGTCGCCCAGGCCGAACGCGTGCTCGAGCAGACGGCCGCCATCAAGGAGCTGGCCAAGCAGAACAAGGACCCGCTGGCCGGCCCGCTGCGGCTCGGCGTGATCTACACCATCGGCCCCTCGCTGCTGCCGCCGCTGGTCAAGGGCATGATCGCCAAGCTGCCGCAGATGCCCCTGATCCTGCAGGAGAACTTCACCGTGCGCCTGCTCGAGATGCTGCGCCAGGGCGAGCTTGACGCGGCCATCATGGCGCTGCCGCTGCCCGAACACGGCATGGCCATGCAGGCCCTGTACGACGAGCCCTTCGTCGTGGCGATGCCGCAACAACACGCCTGGACCGGCCGCCAGTCCATCCCCGCCGACGACCTGAAGACGGAGAACATGCTGTTGCTCGGCAACGGCCACTGCTTCCGCGACCAGGTGCTCGAGGTGTGTCCCGAGATGGCGCGCTTCTCCTCGCCCGGCAACGGCATGCAGCGCACCTTCGAGGGCTCCTCGCTGGAGACCATCCGCCACATGGTGGCCAGCGGCATCGGCCTGACCGTGCTGCCGCGCGCCTCGGTGCCCGACCTCGACACCACCGACGGCATGCTGCGCTTCCGCCGCTTCGACGCGCCGGAGCCGTCGCGCCGCGTCGTCATCGTCTGGCGCAAGAGCTTCACCCGCAAGGCCGCCATCGACGCCATCTGCGAGGTGGTGCGCGACTGCGAACTGCCCGGCGTCAGCACGCTGTGCCTGGGCGACAAATAGCCGGCAAGCGCCCCTGCGCCGTGGCCGCCCGGCAGCGCATTGCGCGGCGCCGGCGGCGATTTGCGATAATGCCGGTTTTGCCCTTCCCGACACCATGATGCTTTCCATGACCAAGCTGGAGTTGTACGCGCGCCTGTTAAGGCTGGACAAACCGATCGGCGTCGTGCTGCTGCTGTGGCCGACGCTGAGCGCGCTGTGGATCGCCTCGGCCGGCAAGCCCGACTGGACGCTGGTGCTGATCTTCTCGCTCGGCACCTTCCTGATGCGCTCGGCCGGCTGCGCCGTCAACGACTACGCCGACCGCGACATCGACAAGCACGTCAAGCGCACCGCCCAGCGCCCCGTCACCAGCGGCAAGGTCAGTGGCAAGGAGGCGCTCGGCATCGCCGCCCTGCTGGCCCTGCTGGCCTTCTGCCTGCTGCTGCCGCTCAACCTGCTGACCAAGCAGTTGTCGGTGGTGGCCCTGCTGGTGGCCCTGACCTACCCCTACTTCAAGCGCTTCTTCCCCATCCCGCAGGCCTACCTGGGCGTGGCCTACGGCTTCGGCGTGCCGATGGCCTTCGCCGCCGTGCAGAACCAGGTGCCGGCGCTGGCCTGGGTGCTGCTGGTGTCGAACGTGTTCTGGGCGGTCGCCTACGACACCGAGTACGCCATGGTCGACCGCGACGACGACTTGAAGATCGGCATCAAGACCTCGGCCATCACCTTCGGCCGCTACGACGTCGCCGCCGTCATGCTGTGCTACGCCGTCCACCTCGGCCTGACGCTGGCCTGCGGCTGGCAGGCCGGCCTGCGCGGTTGGTTCGTCGCCGGCCTGCTGGGCGCCGCCGCCATCGCCGTCTACCACTACACGCTGATCCGTGGCCGCCAGCGCGACGCCTGCTTCTACGCCTTCCGCCACAACAACATCCTCGGCGCCGTGGTGTTCGCCGGCGTGGCGCTGGACTACGCGCTGCGCTAGCGCGGAATTGATCTGGCGCATAGCCGGCGCCGGGCCGCAGCCTATACACTGGCTTTTTTCCCGCGCGCCCGCGCATCCCTCGAAAGGTCAAGCATGGAACCCACCCAACAGAACGGCAAGGCCGGCGACGACAACCTGGCTCGCAGCCAGGCCGCCAACGCCACCGCGCGCGACAAGCTGATGAGCGATTTGCAGAACGTCATCCACGAGGCCGAGACCTGGCTCGACGACAGCAAGACCGAGGTCGGCGCCGAGGTCGGCAAGGCGCGCCGCCACTTCGAGGACGCGCTGCTGACCGCCAAGACCGACCTGCGCAAGCTGGAGGAAGGCGTGCTGGCGCGCGGCCGCCAGGCGGCCCGCAGCACCCAGGTGTATGTGCAGGACAATCCGTGGAAGGCGGTCGGTTTGGGCGCGGCGATCGGCGTCATCGCCGGCATGCTGATCGCCCGTAAATAAGCGCGGACGGCGGCGGGCGGAGCCGCCGCCGTTTCCCCGGCGGGGCAAGCTTATACGACATAAACTAGTTGATCTGCATGGCAACTTGACGCGACAATAGGATTCAGCAAACCGCCCGCCGAATCGAACCCATGGCAAGTCGCCCCCTCCGCCGGCCCCTCTTTCACCGCCTCCTGGCCGCGCCGTCGGCGCGGGCGCTATTGTTGTCGCTGGCCTGGCTCGACGCCGCCGGCGCCGCCGACGTGAAGATGGCCTTCGGCGAAAAGATCCCGCCCTACTGCTTCCCGGAAACGAACTCCGGCATCGAACTGGAGGTCATCGGCCAGGCGCTGGCCTATCGCGGCCACGTGCTGGTGCCGAAGTACTACTCCTTCGTGCGGATTCCGATGGTGTTCAAGGCGCGCGAGGTCGACGCGGCGATGACCGACCTGGGCGAGGACTTGGCGGCCGTCGGCGGCCACTACGGCGAGCCGGCGGTGTTCTACGACAACGTGCTGATCAGTTTGAAGGACAGGAAGCTGCAGTTCCGCAAGCCCGAAGACCTGCGCGGCCTGAACGTGATCGCCTTCGTCGGCGCCATCAAGCGCTATCCCGACTGGCTCGACCCGGTGCGCCAGGCCGGCCGCTACTACGAGCAGAACAACCAGACGCTGCAGGTACTCACCCTGGACAAGGGCCGCTACGACGTGGCGCTGAGCGACCGCAACATCTTCCGCTACTTCACCCTGCAGTTGCAGCGCGAGCAGGCTTTCGTCCCCAAGCCGACGGTCGAGCAACGCTTCGTCAAGCTCAACCCGCAGGACTACCGCCCGGTGTTCCGCGACAAAACTATCCGCGACGACTTCAACGCCGGCCTCAAGCAGCTCAAGGACAGCGGCCGCTACGCCGCCATCTACCAGAAGTACGTCGGCGATCCAACGCCCTGAGCGGGCCGGCGCCCTGCTTAGGCGCCGCCCAGCTCCTCGCCCAGCTCATTGCCCAATTCCCGGCCGCGCTCGGCGGCCGCCTTCATCGCCTTGACGATGGCGTCCTTGACGCCGCTCTGCTCCATGCTGCTCAGCGCGGCGTAGGTGGTGCCGCCCTTCGAGGTGACGCGCTCGCGCAGCAGCGCCACCGGTTCGCTCGACTGCGCCGCCAGTTGCGCCGCGCCGACGAAGGTGGCCAGCGCCAGCTCGCTGCCCTGCTGCGCGCTCAGGCCCATCTCCAGCGCCGCCTGCTGCATCGCCTCGATGAAGTAGAACACATAGGCCGGGCCGCTGCCCGAGACCGCCGTCACCGGGTCGATCAAGCCTTCGTGGGCCAGCCAGACGGTGGCGCCGACCGCCTTCAGGATGGCGTCGGCGGCCTCCTTCTGCGCCGCGCTGACGCCGTCGGCGGCGACCATGCCGGTGATGCCCAGGCCGATCAGCGCCGGCGTGTTCGGCATGCAGCGCACGATGGCGCCGTAGCCGCCCAGCCAGCGCGACAGGTCGGCGGCGCGGATGCCGGCGGCGATCGACAGGATCAGCGGCCTGGCCGCCGGGTTCAGCAGCGGCAACAGCTGGGCGGCCACCTCGCGCATGCTCTGCGGCTTGACCGCCAGCACGATCACGTCGACCGCGCCCAGCGCTGCGTCGGCCGCCGGCGCGGTGCTGACGCCGAACTGCTGGCGCAGCTTGTCCAGCGCGGCGGCGTTGGGGTCGACCACGTGGATGTTGGCGCCGGCCGTCAGTTTGCCGGCCAGTCCGGCGATCAGGGCCGAGGCCATGTTGCCGCCGCCGATGAAGGCGATTTTCAGTGCGCTTGCGTTCATGTCTGTCTCTCGTGGTGGTCTGGATGGATTAGTGGGCGGCCGGATAGTGGCGCGCGCCGAAGATGGCGCTGCCGACGCGCACGATGGTGGCGCCCTCGACGACGGCGGCGCGCAGGTCGGCCGACATGCCCATCGACAGGGTGTCGAGCGCCAGGCCGTCGGCGCGCAGTTGTTCGTAGAGTTGGCGCAGCTGGGCGAAGGCGGCGCGCTGCTCGGCGTAGTCCTCGGTCGGTTCGGGGATCGCCATCAGGCCGCGCAGGCGCAGATTGGGCAGCGCGGCGACGCGCCGGGCCAGCTCGGCCAGCTCGGCCGGCGCCACGCCGCTCTTGCTGGCCTCGCCGCTGATGTTGACCTGCAGGCAAATGTTGAGCGGCGCCATGCCGGCCGGGCGCTGCTCGGACAGGCGCTGGGCGATCTTCTCGCGCTCGACCGTGTGGACCCAGTCGAAGTGCTCGGCGATGGGGCGCGTCTTGTTGCTCTGGATGGGGCCGATGAAGTGCCACTCGAGCGCCGGCTCGCCAGGCCGCGCCGCCAGCGCAGGCTCGTCCGGCCGCGCGGCCAGCGCGGCGCGCACGGCGGCGATCTTGTCGAGCGACTCCTGCAGGTAGTTCTCGCCGAAGGCGCGCTGGCCGGCCCGCACCGCCTCCAGCACCGCCTCCGCGCCGAAGGTCTTGGACACCGCCAGCAAGCGCACGCTGTCGGCCGCGCGGCCGGCTTCTTGGGCTGTGGAAACAATTGTCGAGGCGACGGCTTGCAAGTTCTGGGCGATTGTGGACATAATCAGTGAGCGTATAGTGTGGGCAACATCGGTTAAGCATCAGCGTGGAACAGTTTCAGCGGCGGCCGGTGTGCGATCCCGGCGGCCCCGCCCTCAACCCCAGGCACAGGGATTATAAATGGACATCTCAGAACTTCTCGCATTCTCGGTCAAGAACAAGGCCTCGGACCTGCACTTGTCGGCCGGGCTGCCGCCGATGATACGGGTGCACGGCGACGTGCGCCGCATCAACCTGCCGCCGCTGGAGCACAAGGAAGTCCACGGCATGATCTATGACATCATGAACGACGGCCAGCGCAAGGCCTACGAGGAGATGCTCGAGGTCGACTTCTCCTTCGCCATCCCCGGCCTGGCGCGCTTCCGCGTCAACGCCTACAACCAGGAACGCGGCGCCTCGGCGGTGCTGCGCACCATCCCGTCGAAGATCATGAGCCTGGAGGAGTTGAACTGCCCGCGCATCTTCGCCGAGCTGGCCTCCAAGCCGCGCGGCCTGGTGCTGGTGACCGGGCCGACCGGCTCGGGCAAGTCGACCACGCTGGCGGCGATGGTCAACCACGTCAACGAGAACGAGTACGGCCACATCCTCACCATCGAGGACCCGATCGAGTTCGTCCACGAGTCGAAGAAGTGCCTGATCAACCAGCGCGAGGTGGGGCCGCACACGCTGTCGTTCAACAACGCGCTGCGCTCGGCGCTGCGCGAGGACCCGGACGTGATCCTGGTCGGCGAGCTGCGCGACCTGGAGACCATCCGCCTGGCCCTGTCGGCGGCCGAGACCGGCCACCTGGTGTTCGGCACGCTGCACACCTCGTCGGCCGCCAAGACCATCGACCGCATCGTCGACGTCTTCCCGGCCGACGAGAAGGAGATGGTGCGGGCCATGCTGTCGGAGTCGCTGCAGGCGGTGATCTCGCAGACCCTGCTCAAGACCAAGGACGGCAGCGGCCGCGTCGCCGCCCACGAGATCATGGTGGCCACGCCGGCCATCCGCAACCTGATCCGCGAGGCCAAGATCGCCCAGATGTACTCGGCGATCCAGACCGGCAGCAACGTCGGCATGCAGACGCTGGACCAGACGCTGACCGACCTGGTGCGGCGCAACGTGATCTCGGCGGCGGCGGCCCGTTCCGCCGCCAAGATCCCCGACAACTTCCCCGGATAGGAACCAGCATGGAACGCGACCAGGCATTCAAATTCATGTCCGACCTGCTGCGCCTGATGGTCAGCAAAAAAGGTTCGGACCTGTTCATCACCGCCGGCTTCCCGCCGGCCATCAAGATCGACGGCAAGCTGACGCCCGTCTCGGCCCAGGTGCTGACGGCGGCCCACACCGTCGACCTGGCGCGCTCGATCATGAACGACAAGCAGAGCGCCGGCTTCGAGCTGAGCAAGGAGGCCAACTTCGCCATCAGCCCGGGCGAGCTGGGGCGCTTCCGCGTCTCCGCCTTCGTGCAGATGAGCTCGGTCGGCATGGTCTTGCGCACCATCACCAGCGAGATCCCGAAACTCGACGACCTCGGCCTGCCCGAGGTGCTCAAGGACGTCGTCATGTCCAAGCGCGGCCTGGTGATCATGGTCGGCGCCACCGGTTCGGGCAAGTCGACCACGCTGGCGGCGATGGTCGACCACCGCAACCAGAACAGCTACGGCCACATCATCACCATCGAGGACCCGGTCGAGTACGTGCATCCGCACAAGAACTGCATCGTCACCCAGCGCGAGGTCGGCGTCGACACCGAGGACTGGGCGGTGGCGCTGAAGAACACGCTGCGCCAGGCGCCGGACGTGATCCAGATCGGCGAGATCCGCGACCGCGAGACCATGGACCACGCCATCGCCTTCGCCGAGACCGGCCACCTGTGCCTGGCCACGCTGCACGCCAACAGCGCCAACCAGGCGCTCGACCGCATCATCAACTTCTTCCCCGAGGAGCGCCGCCAGCAGCTGCTGATGGACCTGTCGCTGAACCTGAAGGGCATGATCTCGCAGCGCCTGGTGCCGCTCAAGGAAAGCGCCGGGCGCGCCGTGGCGATCGAGATCCTGCTCAACTCGCCGCTGATCTCCGACCTGATCTTCAAGGGCCAGGTGCACGAGATCAAGGAGCTGATGAAGAAATCGCGCGAGTTGGGCATGCAGACCTTCGACCAGTCGCTGTTCGATTTGCACGAAGCGGATAGAATCAGCTACGAGGACGCCTTGCGCAACGCCGATTCGGTCAACGACCTGCGGCTGGCCATCAAGCTCGAGGGCAAGGCGGCGAAAAACCGCGACCTCTCGGCCGGAACCGAACACTTGGGGATCATCTGATGACGACAATCTACGACCACGCCGCCGCCACGCTGGCCGGCGCGCCCGCCGACCTGGCCCAATACAAGGGCCAAGTCCTGCTGATCGTCAACACCGCCAGCCAGTGCGGCTTCACGCCGCAGTACAAGGGCTTGGAGGCGGTCTACCAGCAGTTCAAGGAGCGCGGCGCGGTGGTGCTGGGCTTTCCCTGCAACCAGTTCGGCGGCCAGGAGCCGGGCGGCGCCGAGCAGATCGGCGCCTTCTGCGAGAAGAACTTCGGCGTCAGCTTCCCGCTGTTCGCCAAGGTCGACGTCAACGGCGAGCAGGCCCACCCGCTGTTCAAGCAGCTCAAGAAGGAGGCCCCCGGCCTGCTCGGCACCGAGGCGATCAAGTGGAACTTCACCAAGTTCCTGGTGCGCAAGGACGGCACCGTCTACAAGCGCTACGCCCCGGCCACCAAGCCCGAGGAGCTGGTCGGCGACATCGAGAAGCTGCTGGCCGAGTAGTGTCGTCGTACTAGGTGCGCACGAAAGCCTGCAGGGGCGCATAGTCCCTGCGGTCCGCCGCCTGCAATGCATGGATGTACGCGCTGCGTGTCGTCGATGGATGCACCAGTTCGATCCGCCCCCAGGAAAACGGACGCGCGCCGCATGAACGCAAAAACACGTCGGTAAAGAGTCGGGCGTGGCGGCCGTTCCCGTTGGGGAAAAGATGAATCCACACCAGCCGGTGGTGCAAGCGTGTGGCCTGCTCGTCGAGGGAGAAGGTGTTGAACTCGCGCCAGCATTGAACATCGTCCAACAAATTGCGCAGGCCGACGCCAATTTGCAGAGGATCGATACCGATGGACTTTTCAGTCTTGCGAAAGGTACCAGCCCATCGCCAGGTGCGATCGAACATTTTCTTGTGCAAGCGCCGAACATAGGCCTCGCTCAGTACATTCTGCTTCACACGCTTTTCCGCCCACGCCTGCGCGGCAAGTATGTTCGCCTGCTCGAATTCGTCCAATTCGCGTTTTAGCGTGATATGTCTTGGAATGAGGCCCGCCATCTCATCCGGGTCAAGTGGCGTTGCGCCTGGCGCGTGCACCTGGCCGATGCCTAGTCCCACAGTTGCTTCCAATTGTTATCCAGAAGGTCACGCTGTACCCTGGACACCTCTTTTTTATCCAACTGCGCGGTAGGCGCCTGTTCCTCCAGACGCATGCTGTGCCAGACACGAGCGACACGCTCATGCGCAACATCTTGTGCGCGATCCTCGACTCGCCGTTTCAACGAGGAACGCGGCACCAGGACATATTGAAGCTCGCAATCGAGCGCCTCGGCGGCCCTACGTAACGACTGCAAGGTGATCCGGTCCTCCGCCTCTGATTTTTCCAACGCTGTCAGCGTGCTTTGACTAACGCCAAGACGTCCGGCGAGTTGGCGTGTTGTCATACCGAGTGCCGTTCGAATCGTCTGAATCCAGCCCGGCGACGGGCGTGGCGGCGCAGAGGCCAACCTCACTGCCCGATCAACCTGCGAAAGACGCAATTTTTGAAATTCCATTTGATCGCCTAGTAGGTATGCGCTACTCCATAATTGATTCAGTATAGACGATCAAAGTGTTTATTCAAGATCGTTTATACACGATCACTTCCGCTGACCGTCCCGACTGTGGAGGCGATTTTCCCGCCCCCTCCGCTAACGCCTCGTGTCGCTGCACGCTTGGTCTCGTCCGGCAGGCGAACCGCACGCTACACACGGCAGGAACCGCCACTTTGAAACCGTTTTCAAATAAAAATGCAACGCGCCGGAATTTTCGGTAATAATGCTTGAGGACAATATTGCCGGAACCTACCCACCACCTATGCCGTTGCTGAGGAAACTACTGTCGTCTTGGCTGCGGATGGGCACCTACACGCGCCTGTTCGTGCCCATTTTCGCCCTCATCGCGGTGGTCGTCTGCGTGCGCTATTCGCTGCTGATCGAGGCCGAGGCGGCCGACGCCAACCTGCGCTACCAGCTCGACGCCCAGGAGCTGGGCGACTATCTGAACACCACCTTGAAGAGCGGCCTGGCGCTGCCCGACCGCGCCGCGCTGGAGACGGCGCTGGCCGGCGCCCTGCTGCTCAACCAGGACGCCAGCGCCGTGCGCCTCGACTATCCCGGCGGCCACCTCGAGGCGGTGCGCAGCGTCAAACCGGAGCCGACCGGGCCGGCCTGGTTCCAGGCGCTGCACGCGCTGCAGCCGCTGAGCCGCGAGCTGGCCCTGTCGACCAACGCCACCCTGGAAATGACGTTCGAGCCGACGCTGCCGCTCAACCGCGTCTGGCACACGGTGCGCCAGCAGGCGCAAATCTCGGCGCTCAATGTCGGCCTGATCTACCTGCTGCTCGGCCTGCTGATCTACTCCAACAAGCGCATGCTGGCGCGGCTGGCGCGCGCCACCGACCGCTTCCAGGCCGGCGAGCACGGCGTGCGCCTGCCGCTGCGCGGCACGCTGGAGGCGCGCGCGCTGGCCGCCACCTTCAACAACATGGCGCAGGAGGTGCAGGCGCTGGTCGGCTCGCTGCAACGCAGCCAGCGGCAACTCGGCGAGCAGCTCGCGCAGACCCGCTCGGCCCAGGCCCAGCTGCTTGCCGAGAAGGAGCGCATCGAGGTGACGCTGGCCTCGATCGGCGACGCCGTCGTCACCACCGACCTGGCCGGCCGCATCCTCACCTTCAACGCCGTGGCGCAGACGCTCACCGGCCTGGACGAGGCGCAGGCGCGCGGCATGGAGCTGCACCAGGCCTTCGTGCTGGCCAACAACTTCGGCCAGCACTCGCTGCTCAAGGCGATGGCCGCGATCTACGCCGGCGGCGCGGTGGTCAAGGCCGGCGGCCAGAGCCTGCGCCACCTGTCGGGCCAGGTGCGCATGGTCGAGTACACCGCCGCCGCGATCCGCGACAGCGCCGGCCGCGTGCAGGGCTCGGTGCTGGTGTTCCGCGACGTCAGCGAGAAGCGCCACCTGATCCAGCAGATGTCCTGGCAGAGCAACCACGACGTCCTCACCGGCCTGCCCAACCGCGCCGCGCTGAGCAGCCGCTTCGAGCAGGAGCTCGAGCAGGCGCGCGAACGCCAGCAACTGCTGGCGGTGTGCCTGTTCGACCTCGACCACTTCCAAGGGATCAACCAGGGCCTGGGCCAGGCGGTCGGCGACGAGGTGCTCAAGCAGGTCGCCAGCCGGCTGCACGACTTCGCCGGCCAGCGCCACTACGTCGCCCGGCTGGGCGGCGACGAGTTCGTGCTGCTGCTGCCGCAGATGGACGGCCGCGGCGCCGTCGAGCAGGCCATGGCGCGGCTGCTGGCGGCGCTGGCGCTCGACTACCAGTGCGACGGCGAGACCGTCAAGATGTCGGCCAGCGTCGGCGTGGCGCTGTACCGCGACGGCGAGACCAGCGCCGACCAGCTGCTGCGCCACGCCGACCAGGCGCTATACCAGGCCAAGATCACCGGGCGCAACCGCTACCACTTCTTCGACGCCGACCTCGACGAACAGGTGCGCACCCACCACAACCGCCGCACCGAGGTGCGCGCCGCGCTGCGCGGCGGCGAGATGCGGCTGTACTACCAGCCCAAGCTGAACATGCGGCGCGGCCGCATCGTCGGCATGGAGGCGCTGCTGCGCTGGCAGCACCCGGAGCGCGGCGTGGTCGGGCCGATGGACTTCCTGCCCTTCGTCGAGCACACCGACCTGATCGTCGACATTGGCGAATGGGTGCTGCGCGAGGCGCTGCGCCAGCTGCAGAGCTGGCGCGGCTTCGACCCGGACTGGGTGGTCAGCGTCAACATCGCCGCGCGCCATTTCCAACGCAACGACTTCGTCGAACGGCTGACGGCGATCCTGGCCGAATTCCCCGACGTACCGCCGTACATGCTCGAGCTGGAGATCCTCGAGTCGTCGGCGCTGAGCGACGTCGGCCACGTGCGCGCCATCATGCTGGCCTGCCAGGCGCTGGGCATCAGCTTCGCGCTGGACGACTTCGGCACCGGCTACTCGTCGATGAGCTACCTGAAGCGGCTGCCGGCCGACGTCCTGAAGGTCGACCAGAGCTTCGTGCGCAACATGCTGGTCGACCGCGACGACCGCCACCTGGTCAGCGCGGTGATCGGCCTGGCGCGCGCCTTCGAGCTGGGCGTGATCGCCGAGGGTGTCGAGACGGTGGCGCACGGCGCGCTGCTGATGCGGCTCGGCTGCGACCTGGCGCAGGGCTTCGGCATCGCCCGGCCGATGCCGTCGGCCGAGGTGCTGCCCTGGGTCAGCGCCTTCGACACGGCGCCGGTGTGGCAGGCCGCCGCCCTGCTACCGCCGATCGCCCACCAGCAGTCCGACGACGGCGCCGGCCGCGCCCAGGACGGCGCGGCGCTGGCCGGCTAGGCCAACTGCCGAGCCCGTGTCCGAATGTCGGCACTGACCCTAATGCCGTTGACTTAAGCTTTTGACTTCTTGTATGGGTAGCGCTGTGCCTTTGATTTGACGACCCGGTCAAAATGACGGCCGGGTCGTTTGACAGTCAGTTCTGTGACTAGCCTTTGCCGCATTCTTTGTAGTAGGGAAGGCAGCTTGCCATAGGCGCGAGTCGCGGCGGCCCATGTTAGTTCGTATTGAATGATGTGAAATGCACGGACGAAGCTGATGTCGGTGGGGTTGCATTGAGCGTCGGCGGCGACGTTGGCCATTTCAAGGCGCACCAGGTTGTAGGCGATGCACGCGCCCCAGATCTCCTGGTTGATCCCCTCGACGG
>NZ_FOTW01000016.1 GCF_900114705.1 Rugamonas rubra | reverse complement strand
GGGCGCGGACGGGCGCTGGACAATATTTTCGTCGAGCGCTTGTGGCGCAACGTGAAGTACGAGGACGTGTACCTGAAGGGCTACGCCAACATGGCGGAATTGATGGTGGGCCTGGCACAGTATTTCGCGTTCTACAACGCACAGCGGCCGCACCAGTCGCTGAGGTATCAGACGCCCGATCAAGTCCATCGCGATGGGATTGGCGGCGGTGCGTTGATCGTCGACAGGTACGGCGATGACGGCGAGACGCCGCAGGAAAAGAGTGGTACGGGACAGCGCCGAGCAGCTGATGAAGTGGAAATGGGCACAGCTTAAATTAACTGGCAGAGTGTCTTGACTGACGGGTCCACTTTAGAAATTGTGCGCCCATCCTGGCGCGCAGCCGGTTCCATCCTTGCCAGTACGCAGGCGAGGTGCTCGGCTTGCGGTGCAACACGCAAACGGCGCGCACGAGGTGTTCTGGCAATTCGTGAGCACGCGAGATCGTCGCCAGCTTGTCGTCGAGTACGCCGGCGAAGGCGAGCAGATCGTCGCGCTGGTTTTGCAACGCGACCCGTACCGGGCGGATGCGACGCGGATTGTCGGACTCGCGCCGGCCAAGCTCGGCAACGATGAAGTCGAACAGATCTTTCCGCAGCTCCAGGTTGGGACCGGCCAATACGCCACCGCCCAATGCGCGTTTTCCACTCGGAGCAAAAGCAAATTCAACCCTGGCTAAGTCGTTTTCCGCAGCCACCTCACTTCCGCTGACCTCCATCGACCACCATACGGCACCGCGTCTGAGTGGCTGGAAGGTTCGTGATCAAGGACAGCGAGGCACTTGCGTGGCCCACGCATTGGCAGCGTGCACAGAAGTCTTGGCGTTTCAGTCAGTGCCCCCCGTCCCGACTTTCGATGGATCAGAGCAGTTCCTGTTCTGGGGGGCAAAGCAGTTTGACCCCAGCGCCACGGATGGCACAACACACCCGTACACGCTTCAAGCACTACAAAACCACGGCTTGTGCGACGAAGCAACTTGGCCATACAACCCGTTGCCGCTCGCCACCGTGGACCAAGGCCCGCCTCCGGGCACGGCGGTCTTGGCGGCATCCAACAAGCGGCACGTTGGCGGATCTGTTACCGCTCCTGGCAACGCAACTCTGCTGTACGCGGCCTTGTGCCAGGCGCCAGTTGCAATCGGCGTGCCCGTATTCGCGGACCCGGTCCTGCCCACGAACGACAACTGGAATGCTGGCGGGCTGATGGAATTCGGCCGCGTGCTGGACCCACAGCCCAGCTCCGTTGTGATCGGCGGCCACGCCGTGTGCATTGTGGGATTTGAACCCGATCCAACAGAACCCGCAGGTCGCGGCTGGTTCATCATACGAAATTCCTGGGGAGTAAGCCCATGGGGAAGTAAATTGCCGGCGGCTGGTGCATACTGGGGGCCTGAGCCGGGATATGGGCAAATTAGCTGGTCGTATGTGGACTTGTATCTGTGGGAAATGTGCTCGTTATAGTGCATTCTTGCATTATTTCCTGCAAGGAGGACAACATGAGAATGTGTGCCGATAGCAAAATTGAAGCTAAGCCGGGAAACTTTGCTTCCCGAATTGACAGCGGCGTTCTGCTTGTCCCCTCTGTGCTGGCCGATTTGGCCCAGGCCCAGCATTTGCAATCTGCCGAGGAGTTTGCCGGTTACGCGCGCACCTTTCCATCCGCAGTGGCCGCTTCTTTGGGCTGGAAGCCTGCGGCGGCGGCAGCCGCAGCGCAGCGCCTTAGTGATCAGTTGTCCAACGCCGGAGTCTTGCGAGTCGTGGCGAGCCCGCCTAGAGTCTACGGCCTGGGCTGATATTCTGGCGCTCATCTACCCGGTCATCGCGCGCGAGCGCGCGGGCGGCGCGCATTCCACACTTCACGGGACGACTATGGCGGCGAGCCGCATAGCACGCTCACTTCATGGCTGAGCGAAATCATCCGTTTCCGCCGGTCGGCCGGAAGGATTCGCCGGCCCGTGTATTTGTCCGCGCAGCCACTCTAACGCCGAGTCGACATGCGGCCCGGGCATATGGCCCGCGCTGCGGACGAGATGATACGTATGGCCGGGTAGGCTCGGGCCGAACGGCCGCGTCAAACGCCCGGCCGCGATGTCGTCCGCCACCAACTCAAGGCTCAACAGTGCGATACCTTGTCCGGCCAAGGCCGCCTGGATCGCATGCCCTTCGTCCGAAAAAAGAAGCTGGCCATGACGTGCCTTCCAAGGTAAGCCTGCCGCCGCGAACCAGTTCTTCCACGTCGGGTTCAGCGGATGGTCGTGGCACCACTTGAAATCGATCAACGGGAACCGGTCCAGATCCGCCTGTCCTATTGGCCCGAGCTGCGGGCTGGCCACCGGCGCGAAGCAGTCGGTGAACAGCGGCTCCGCTACCATGCCGGGATACGGCCCCCGTCCGTAGCGAATCGCCAGGTCGGCGTCGTCGGGCCCAAGGTCGACGGCCTGATCGGATGCGTGCAGCTCCAGGTCGATTTCCGGATGCAGCTTTCGGAAGCCCGCCACTCGGGGCGCCAACCAGCGCGCCATGAACGCATTGGTGGTCGAAATGATGACGCGGCGGCGTGCCTGCGGCGTTCCCAGGCGCTGCAGGGCCGTCTCGAAAGTATTGAAACCGTCGCGCAGCACCGGATACAGCTCCGCACCGGCGTCGGTCAATACCACTTTGCGCACCTGCCGCTCGAATAGGCTTAGGCCGGTGAATTCCTCGAGAAGGCGAATCTGATGGCTGACCGCGGTCGGCGTGACGCCAAGTTCATTGGCGGCCTGCTTGAAGCTGCCGTGGCGGGCTGCCGCTTCAAACGCGCGTAGTGCCGAGAGTGGTAGGAGGCGCCGCATTGTGCATATAGATGAAAATAGTTCATCTTATGCCTGACAACTTAGAGTTTGTCAACCCAACGGCGCGCGCCTATCTTCCCACTGCGGCCCCGACAGGCCGAACACTTCTCCCCTACCGTAACGAAAGGAGCAAATCATGCTCGAACGAATTATTACCCAACCGGACAACTACGAACCCTTTCTGCTTTCTCAGGCGATCAAGTTCGGCAAGCTGCTGTTCGTTTCCGGCCAAGCGGGCGCCGACGACGATGGCGAGATCGTCGCCGGCGGTTTCCGCGCCCAGGGCGAGCAGGCGTTCGCCAACCTCCGGCGCGCGCTCGAAGCCGGCGGATCGGGCCTTGCAGACGTCATCAAGGTAACCATCTTCGTGACCGATATGGGCAACTTCAAGGAGGTCGTGGCACTGCGCCGCCAGTTCTTCAGCGCCCCCTACCCGGCCGACACAATCGCCGAAATCAGGGCCCTGTACGATCCAGCGGCCATGATCGAGATCGAGGCCATTGCCGCTATCCGCCACAGCACGCGGGGGAGCCGGGATATGCGCAAAAATGGCCCAGCGTAGGCGCTACCTCAGGTGGACATCAAGAAGTCCCAGTAAAATGAATGCAACTTGCTTGCGCAATGGCTTCCCCGCGCAACAATGTGTGATCTTTCCCGGTATAAAACTGTCTATATTGGAGAGCTGCCGCACCTTGTCAGCAAACGCCCACAGCCGGAGGAAACATGCCTGCCGATGTCGATGCCAACGCGCCCAGCCGCGCCGATGAGTTACGAGGAAACCTAACCCGCAAGCTCGACAGCCTGGGCTTCGACGCCAGCAAGGACTTCGACCGGGCGCGCCAGGCCTTCAACCCGGGCCGCAAGCTGTCCGACGAGGAGCTGTGGCGGGCGCTCAACGGCAAGGCCGGCAGCGTGTTCAGCGAAGTCTTCCAGTTCGAGCTCGACGCCCTGGCCGACGGCGTGCCGGACGCCACCCGGCCGGTCAGCCTGGCCGAGGTCAACCAGCGCGCCCACCAACAGAAGCTGGCCGGGTTGGCGTTCTCCGGCGGCGGCATCCGCAGCGCCACCTTCAACCTGGGCGTGCTGCAGGCGCTGGCGGAAATGCGCCTGCTGCGCGACTTCGACTACCTGTCGACCGTCTCCGGCGGCGGCTACATCGGCGGCTGGCTGTCCAAGTGGATCAAGGAGAAAGGCGGCAGCGTCGAGGCGGTCGAGGAGGAACTGGTGGCCGCCAACGACAAGCGGCGGCCGCGCAGCGAGCCGGCGCCGGTGCAGTTCCTGCGCCAGTACAGCAACTATCTGACGCCGAAGACCGGGCTGTTCAGCGCCGACACCTGGACCCTGATCTGCACCTACGCCCGCAACACCTTGCTCAACCTGACCATGCTGGTGGCCTGGCTGGCGGCGCTGTTCCTGTTGCCGCGCATGGTGGTGTCGGGCGTGCGCAGCGAAATGGCGACGCCGACGGCCGAAGCCTGGCCCTATGCCGCCGCCCTGTTCCTGGCGGCGGTCGCCTTCATCGCGCTGAGCATCTCGCGCAAGGGGCCGAAGGTGGGCGCCGGCTGGCTCGGCCAGACCCAGGGCAAGATCCTGCTCTACATCTGCCTGCCCTTGATGCTGTCCGGCTTCCTCGGCAGCCTGGCCGTGTGGGAGAAGCGCGCCGAGCTGGTGCGCTTTTGGGATGCCACTCCCGACTCGCTGAGCGCCTATCCCTACCATTGGCTGCTGCTGCCGGGCGCGGTGTATTTCCTGGCTTGGTCGCTGGGCTGGGGCGCGGCGCAGTTGCTCAACCGCCGCGACGACAGGGCCGCAGCGGTGGCAACGCCCGCGCCGCGCCACGACCCGCCGCGCAAAATGCTGATGGAGGGCCTCGGTCATCTGCTCTGCGCGCTGGGCGCGCTGGCGGTGGGCACGCTGCTGCTGTTGAAGGGCTTGTCGCTGGCCAGCCACTCGTCCTTCGCCAGCTTCGACGCGGTGCAACTGGCCTGCCTGGGCATGCCCTTGATGCTGGGCCTGTTCGCCGTCACCATCACGCTGATGATAGGCCTGATCGGCCGCATGTACCTCGACCAGAGCCGCGAATGGTGGGCGCGCCAAGGCGCCTGGACCTTCATCTTCGCCATCGCCTGGCTGGCGCTGTTCGTCTGCACCTTCTATCTGCCGCCGCTGCTGGACTGGGCTTTTCAACACTACGCCGCGAGCACCACGCTGGGCGCCGCGTTGACCTCGGCGGTGACCTTCTTCGGCCTGAAGTCGGGCAGCGACAAGGCCACCGGCAAGGCCGGCGCGGGCACCAGGCTCGATCTGGTGGCGCAGGTCGCCCCCTACGCCTTCAGCCTGCTGGCCATCGCCGCGCTGACGACGGGATTGCAATACGTGGTCGCCGAGCAGCCGGTGCTGAAGCTGGCCAAGTCCGGCCTGGTGGCCTACTTCGACAGCTATCTGGCCGCCAGCAGCAAGGTCGGCATCGTCGCCGTCGGCGCCCTCTTCCTCAAGCTGCTGGCCGTCGCCTTGATACTCGGTTGGCGGGTCGACATCAACAAGTTCTCCTTGTACATGATGTACCGCATGCGCCTGGTGCGCGCCTATTTCGGCGCCAGCAGCCCCAGCCGCTGCCCCCATCCCTTCACCGGCTTCGACCCCAACGACGATCCGCCGCTGGAATCCCTGCTGCGCCAGAGCGGCGCCGCGCCCATGCCGGGCGCGCCGGGCGCGGCCGCAACGGCGCCCGCCGGGTCGGCGCCGGGTGCGGCCCCGGCCAGGGCCAAGCTGCAGCGGCCCTACCATCTGATCAGCGCCGCCATCAACCTGGTCAACGGCAAGGAGCTGGCCTGGCAAACCCGCAAGGCGGCCAATTTCTGCTTCACGCCGGCGTTTTGCGGCTTCGAAATGCCGGCCATGCGCGGCGCCGACCGGGCCGCCGTGTGCCCGCAACGCGGCGCCTTTCGGCCCACCGCCAGCTACGCCGCCACCTCGACCATCCTCAAGGACGACGACACCGTCGTCAAGCTGGGCACGGCCGTGGCCGTCTCCGGCGCGGCGGCCAGCCCCAACATGGGCTACCACTCGTCGCCGCCGCTGACCTTCCTGATGACCTTGTTCAACCTGCGGCTGGGCCGCTGGTCGCCCAATCCGATGAAGGAAAAGAGCTGGCAGCAGTCGTCGCCGCCGATCGGCCTGTTCTGCATCCTGTCCGAGTTGTTCGGCATGACCGACGCCGAGGCCGACTTCCTCTACCTGTCCGACGGCGGGCACTTCGAGAACCTGGCCCTGTACGAGTTGGTGCGGCGGCGCTGCAAATTGATCGTGGTGGTCGACGCCGGCTGCGACGACAAGCAGAACTTCGAGGACCTGGGCAACGCGATCCGCAAGTGCGCGACCGACCTGAACGTCGCCATCACGCTCGACGCGCGCAAGATCCGCAAGGTCGGCGACGGCGACACCTTCGGCGCCAGCTGCGTCAGCGGCCGCGTCCACTACAAGCAGGCCGACGGCAAGGCGAGCGACGGCGTGCTGCTCTACATCAAACCGACCATCGTCGGCGACGAGAACGCCGACATCTTCAACTACAGCAAGACGCACCCCGAGTTCCCGCACCAGAGCACGGCCGACCAGTGGTTCGACGAGGACCAGTTCGAAAGCTACCGCTCGCTCGGCTACCAGATCGCGCTGGGCGCGCTGCGGCAGGTGGCCGCCAAGTCGGCCCATCCGCGCTGGCAGGGCGCGCGGCGGAAATGGCGCATCAGCTACATCTGCCGTCTGCTGAGCCAGCCGGCGCCGGTGCCGAGGAGCGGCAACGTGGTGCCGCTGTCGGACCGGCGCGTGGAGCGGCGGCGGGCCTCGGACGGGTAGTTAAGCAGCAGCGGCGGCGCGGCGCGCCAGCGCCTGGCTCAGCAGCGCGATGGTGAGTGTGCCGGCGATCAACACGGTGGCGACGCAGAAGGTCAAGCGCATGCCGGCCACCACGGCCGCCGGCCCCGCCGCTGCCGCGTCGGCCGTTGCCGCGCCGAAGGCGAACAGGGCGCCCATCAGCGCCGCGCCGGTGACCAGGCCGAGGTTGCGCGACAAACTCAACAACCCGGCGATCACGCCGCGCTGATCGGCCGGCACCGTCGTCATGACGGCGGTGTTGTTGGCCGCCTGGAACAAGGCATAGCCGGCGGTGAGCACCACCAGCGGCACGACATAACCCGCCACGCCGGCGCCTGCGGCTGTCAGCGGCAGCGCGGCGCAGCCGGCCAGCATGCCGAGCAGCCCGAGCACGCTCATGCGCTGCGCGCCGAAGCGGTCCACCAGACGGCCGGCCGGCACACCGACCAGCGCGGCGACGATCGGGCCGGACGACATCACCAGGCCGAGCCGGGCGGCGTCGAGCGCCAGCGCGCCGGACAGGTAGAAGGGGCCGACCACCAGCGTCGCCATCACCACGGTGGTGACCAGCGCGCTCATGGCGAAGCCGGCGCTGAGCAGAGGATTGCGGAACAACGCCGGGCGCACCAGCGGCGCGGCGGCCCTGCCCTCGGCCAGCACGAACACGCCGGCGCCGACGACGGCCATCAACAGCAACGCTAGGTTGAGCCTGCCGAAGCTGCCGCGCCCGGTCGTCACGGCCAGGGCGTAGGCCGCCAAGCTCAAGGCCAGCAACAGGGTGCCCACATGGTCGAAGCGCGGCCGCGCGGCGCCCCGCTCCCGGCGGTCCGCCGGCAGGAAGCGGTAGGCCAGCAGCAGCGCCACCAGACCCAGCGGGACATTGACTAAAAACACCGCCGGCCAGCCGAGCGCGGCGATCAGCACGCCGCCCAGCGTCGGCCCGAGCGCCGTGCCGACGGCGGACATGGTGCCGAGCAGGCCCATCGCGCTGCCTGTGCGCGCCTTCGGCACCGTTTCGGCGACAAACGCCATGGTCAGCGCCATCATGGCGGCGGCGCCCAGGCCCTGCAACGCGCGGGCGCCGATCAACAGGCCGAGCGTGGGCGCCAGGCCGCACAGGACGGATGCCGCAGTAAACAGCGCGATGCCGCCCAGCAGCAGGCGGCGCCGGCCGACCAGGTCGCCCAAGCGGCCGACGCTGACGATCAGGCTGGTGATGGCGAGCAGATAGGCCAGCACGATCCACTGCACTTGCTGAAAGGAGGCGTGAAAGGCCAGTGCCAACGTCGGCAGCGCGACATTGGCGATGCTGGTGCCCAGCGACGACAGCAACATCGACAGCGCCAGCGCGGCCAGCGCCCAGCGCACCGAGGCGGCTAGCCGCGCCGGCCCGGCGGCCATGCCATCCGGTTTTGCATGAATAGTTTTCAACATACCCTCCACTGCTTGAATAGCTCTCCACATGGAGCTAAGCGAACCTTACGCCTGCGGTTGACATGGCGGAAGACGCAGCATTTGCACTTTGTTCATGCGTCCAACGCCATGCCAAACGCCAATTGCGCTAAACTCAAGCCATGGCCATCCCCGACCTCAACTTACTCATCACCCTGGACGCGTTGCTCGCCGAGGGCAGCGTCGCCGGCGCCGCCCGCCGTTTGCGGCTGAGCCCGTCGGCCATGAGCCGCGCCCTGGCGCGCCTGCGCGAGACCACCGGCGATCCCCTGCTGGTGCGTGCCGGACGCGGCCTGGTGCCCACGCCGCGCGCGCTGGAGCTGCGCACCCGCGTCGGCCAGCTGGTGCAGGACGCCGAGGCGGCGCTGCGGCCGGCCGACGTGCTCAAGCTCAAGCAACTGGCGCGCACCTTCACGCTGCGTAGCCGCGAAGGCTTCGTGGAAAACTTCGGCGCCGACTTGATCGCCCGCGTCGCCGCCGAGGCGCCCGGCGTGCGGCTGTGCTTCCTGCAAAAGGACAACAAGGAAAGCGCCTCGTTGCGCGACGGCAGCGTCGACTTGGAGACCGGCGTGGTCGGCAAGGCGACCGGGCCGGAGGTGCGCAGCCGTGCCCTGTTCCGCGACCGCTTCATCGGCGTGGTGCGCGAGGGGCACGCCCTGAGCCGGGGCGGGATCACGCCGGCCCTCTACGCGGCGGGCCGACACATCAACGTCTCGCGCCAGGGGCTGGCCGGCGGGCCGATCGACGACGTGTTGCGCACGCTGGGGCTGGAACGGCAGATCGCCGCCATCGTCGCCGGTTTTTCCAGCGCGCTGGCGCTGGCGCGCGCCTCCGACCTGATCGCCACGGTGCCGGAACGCCACAGCGGCAAGCTGCGCGCCGGCCTGCATAGCTTCGCGCTACCCTTCACGGTGCAGGAGTTCACTGTGTCCATGCTGTGGCACCCAAGAATGGACGCCGACCCGGCACACAGCTGGTTGCGCGGCCTGGTCCTGCAAAGTTGCGCGGCGGCGCAAAATAAATAGCATCCGAATGGTTGCATTTCTGCGGGGACGGTACATAATAAACAAGCAGCCAAATGGTTGCTTAAATTAGCCAGTGGAAAGGAGTGCAGCAACATGACTACACTATCGAGCAGCGCAACGCAGACCGGTTCGGCGAGCACCTCGAGCACCGACCGCATCGAACGCAGCATCCTCATCAAGGCCTCGCGCGAGCGGGTCTGGCGGGCCTTGTCCAGCGCCGACGAGTTCGGCGCCTGGTTCGGCGCCGACCTGAGCGGCCAACACTTCCAGCCGGGCCAGCGCGCGCGCGGCCAGATGACCATCCCCGGCCACACGGAGCATTTTTTCGACGTCGTCGTCGAGCGCGTCGAGCCGCAGGACCTGTTCTCGTTCCACTGGCATCCCTACGCCTTCGACAAGGCCGTCGACTATTCAAAGGAGACGCCGACGCTGGTGACCTTCACGCTGCAGGACGCGCCCGGCAGCGCCGTCCTGCTGACGGTGGTCGAGTCCGGCTTTGACAAGGTGCCGGCGCGGCGCCGCGGCGAGGCCTTCGAGATGCACGGCCGGGGTTGGACCGCGCAGCTGGACAACGTGGCGCGCTATGCCGGCAGCAACTAGCCAAGCGGCCCGGCCCGGGGCCGACTGCCCGGCGGCGACCACGGTCGCTGCCGGGCAGTCGCTGGCCGACGTGTTCGCCGCCCTGGGCGACCCGACGCGCCTGAAGCTGGTGAGCGAGTTGTGCGCCGGCGGCGCCTACTCGATCGCCCATTTGACCCAAAGCACCGCGATCAGCCGCCAGGGCGTCACCAAACACCTGGGCGTGCTGGCCGAGGCGGGCCTGGTGCGCGACGTCAAAATCGGCCGCGAACGCCTGTGGCAATTGCAACCGGCCCGCATCGACGAGGCCAAGCTGGCCCTGGAGGCCATCGGCCGCGAATGGGAGCGGGCCTTGGCACGGATCAAGAGTTTCGTCGAGAAGAACGACTAGTCCGGGAACAACTAGTCCGGCCGGGCGGACCAGCCCGCTGGCTGGTCCACGTCCACGTCCACGTCGCCGTCGGCTTGCGCGTCGGCGGCCAGGCCGGCGCGGTAGGCGCGCGCCCATCCGACGAACTCGTCGGACGGCATCGGCCGCGCGATCAGATAGCCCTGCACCGTGCGGCAGCCGTGCTCGCGCAGCGTGGCGCGCTGCGCCTCGGTCTCGACGCCCTCGGCCACCGAGCCCATGCCCAGCGCGTTGGCCAGCGCGATGACGGCGTCGATGATGGCCAGCGCCGCCGCGTCGTCGAACATTTCGCGCACGAAGGACTGGTCGATCTTCAGCACGTCGACCGGGAAGTGGCGCAGGTAGTGCAGGCTGGAGAAGCCGGTGCCGAAGTCGTCGATGGCGATGGAGAAGCCCAGCGCCTTGAGCTCGTGGAGTTTCTCGGCGGTCTGGCCGGCGTCGCTCATCAGCATGCTCTCGGTCAGCTCCAGCTCGATCAGCGCCGGCGCCACGCCGCCGGCGCGCACCAGCGCCTCGGTCGAGGCGACGAAGTCGGCCTGCTTGAACTGGCGTGCCGAGACGTTGACCGCCAGGCTCAGCCCGGCCACGCCCAGCGCCTGCCAGCGCAGCAGCTGGCGGCAGGCCTCGCTGAGCACCCATTGGCCGATCGGCTCGATCAGGCCGGCCTCCTCGGCCACCGGGATGAAGCGGTTGGGCGGGATCAGGCCGTGCCGCGGGTCGCGCCAGCGGATCAGCGCCTCGGCGCCGGTCAGCGCGCCGCTGACGGCGTCCAGCTTGGGCTGGAAGTACAGCACGAACTCCTGCTGGGCCAGGGCGCGGCGCAGGTCCATCTCCAGTTGCAGGCGCTCGAGCACGTTGACGCTGAGGTCGGGCGTGTAGAACTGGAAGGTGTTGCGGCCGCTTTCCTTGGCGCGGTACATGGCGGCGTCGGCGTTGCGTATCAACAGCTCGAAGGTCGCGCCGTCGGCCGGGAAGCGCGCCACGCCCATGCTGGCGCTGACGTGCAGGGCCATGCCGAAGATCTCGAAGGGGCGCGCCAGCTCGCGCAGGATGGCGTCGGCGCGCAGCGCCAGCTGGCCGTTGTCGGCGGCGCCGGGGCACAGCATGACGAACTCGTCGCCGCCCATGCGGCTGACCGTGTCGCAGGCGCGCACCACGCCACGCAGGCGGCCGGCCACCTGGCGCAGCAGCTCGTCGCCGGCGCTGTGGCCGAGCGAGTCGTTGATGTTCTTGAAGCGGTCGATGTCGACGAACAGCAGCGACAGCGTGCCCTGCTCGCGCCTGGCCTTGGCGATCGCCAGCCCGGCGTGGTCGGCCAGCAGGGCGCGGTTGGCCAGGCCGGTCAGCTCGTCGTGGTAGGCCAGGTGGGCGATGCGCCGCTCCTGTTCCTTGCGCGCGCTGATGTCGGAGAAGATGGCGATGTGGTGCTCGGGCCGGCCGTCGGCGTCGCGCAGCAGGCTCAGCGAGAACCAGGCCGGATAGGCGGCGCCGTCGCGGCGCCGGCAGGCCAGCTCGCCCTGCCCGCTGCCGCCCTGGCGCAAGGCCGTCCACATGGCGCCGAAATGGCGCCGCGCGGCGGCGCCGTCGGCCAGGATGCGCGGGTCGCGGCCGAGCAGCTGCCCGGCGGCGTAGCCGGTGGTGCTGGCGAACACCGGGTTGACCGAGACGATGCGGTTGGCGCCGTCGGTGATCATGATCGCCTCGTTGCAGGCGTCGAACACCTTGGCCGCCAGGCGCGTCTCGCGCTCGCTGTGCGACAGGTCGAGCAGGGCCTGGCGCGCCCGCAGCATGTAGCGGATGCGGTAGGCCATGGTGCCCCAGTTGATCGGCTTGGCGATGAAGTCGGTGGCGCCGGACTGGTAGGCCAGGAGGATGGCCTCGGCGTCGTTGAGGCCGGTGACCATGGCGATCGGCACGTCGCCGCCGGGCAGGCTGCGCAGGCGCGCGCACAGCGCCACGCCGTCGCCGTCGGGCAGCATCACGTCGAGCAGCAGCAGGTCCGGCCGGGCCAGCTGGAACTGCACCAGCGCCTGTGCCACGCCGTCGGCCTCGACCACGTCGAAGCCGCCCTCCTCCAGCGTCGCGCGCATCAGCAGGCGGGCCGCCAGCTCGTCCTCGACGATCAGGATCAGCGGCCGTGGGCGCGCCGCCGGCGCCGTCTGCCTCATGCCGGCTCCCCTTCGCGCAGCGCGCGCAGCTCGCCCAGCGCGCGGGCGAAGGCCAGGCTGGCCTCGGCCATGGCCTCGCCGATCTGCTCGGTCTGGCCGTTGCGGCCGCGCTGTTCCAGCTCGACGCACAGCTGCGCCAGCTGGCGCGCGCCGACGTTGGCCGAGCCGTTCTTGAGCGAGTGGGCGCCGCGCACCAGGGCGGCGTGGTCGCCACCGTCGACGGCGGCCTGCATGTCGCGCAGCAGGCCGGGCGACTCCAACAGCCAGGCGTCGAGCACGCGCGGCAGCAGGCCGGGGCGCAGCCGGCGGATGGTGTCGATGGCGCCGGCGTCGATGCTGGCGGCGCCGGCGCCGCTTGCCGCCGCCGCCACGAATCGGGTCCCTGCTCCGATGCCGCCCCCGGCCGCGGCCGCCGCGCCGGTGCCGCCGCCGCCACCGGTTCCGCTTGCGGCCCCAGTGCCGGCGCGCGCGCCGGCCGCCGGGCGCAGCGGCAGCCAGCGCGCCAGCAGGTCGCCCAGTTGGTCCTGGGTGAAGGGTTTGGCCAGGTATTCGTCCATGCCGGCGTCGAAGCAGCGCTGACGGTCGCCGGCGATGGCGTTGGCGGTCAGCGCGACGATCGGCAGGCGGCCGCCGCGCTCGCCGGCGCGGATCGCCGCCGTGACCTGGTAGCCGTCCATCTGCGGCATCTGGCAGTCCATCAGGATCAGGTCGAAGCGCTCGCGCTCGAGCAGGGCGATCACGTCGAGCCCGTTGGCCGCCACCTCGCAGGCCACGCCGAGGTTCTTCAGCATCGCCAGCGCCACCTCCTGGTTGGTCAGGTTGTCCTCGGCCAACAGCACGCGCCCGCCCAGCCGGCGCGCCGGCCGTGGCGCCGCCGGCGTGCCGCCCGGCGCGCTCTTGCGCAGCGCGGCGCACAGCGCGTTGTACAGCTCGGACTGGCGCACCGGCTTGCTCAGCACCAGGCGCAGCGGGCCGTCCGGCTCGCCCGGACCGGCGTCGCCCGCCGAGCTGAGCATGATCACCGGTAGCGCCGCCAGCATCGGCTCGGCGCGCATCCGGGCTAGCAGGCCGTGGCCGTCCTCGTCGGGCATCATCATGTCGCTCAGCACCAGCTCGAAGCCATGCTCGGGCCGTTGCAGCAGCGCCATGGCGGTCGCCACATCGCCCGCCTGCACCACCCGGCAGTGCCAGGAGCGCAGCTGCTCGGTGAGGATCTCCAAATTGATCTGGTTGTCGTCGACCACCAGGATGCCCATCGCCTCCAGCATGGCGTCGGGCCGAGGCTCGGCCGCCGGGCCGGCGCCGGCCAGCTCGAGCGTGAAGTGGAAGTCGCTGCCGCCGCCGGGCGTGCTGAGCACCTCGATGCGGCCGCCCATCAGGCCGGCCAGGCGCTGCGAGATGGCCAGGCCCAGGCCGGTGCCGCCGTAGCGCCGGGTGGTCGAGCTGTCGGCCTGGCTGAAGGCCTGGAACAACGCCGCCAGCTGCTCGGGCGCGATGCCGATGCCGCTGTCGCTGACGGCGAAACGCAGCGTGTAGCGTTCGGCCGTCTCGGCCAGTAGCTCGGCGCGCAGCACCACCTGGCCGCGCTCGGTGAACTTGATGGCGTTGGCCACCAGGTTGGTCAGCACTTGGCCGAGGCGCTTGCTGTCGCCGCGCAGCATCAGCGGACGCGTCGGCGGGCGCAGGTGCAGCACCAGGCCCTTGCCGTGGGCCAGCGGGGCGAAGCGCTCGGCGATGTTCTCCAGCAGCAGCGTCAGGCTGAACACGGCCTGCTCCAGCTCCATCTTGCCGGCCTCGATCTTGGAGAAGTCGAGGATGTCGTTGAGGATGGCCAGCAGGTCCTCGCCGGAGCGGCGCACGATGCGCACGTAGCGGCGCTGGCCCTCGTCGAGGCCGGTGTTGCCGAGCAGGTCGGTCATGCCGATCACGCCGTTCAGCGGAGTGCGGATCTCGTGGCTCATCATCGCCAGGAACTCGCTCTTGGCGCGGTTGGCGGCCTCGGCGGCGTCGCGCGCCCGCACCAGGTCGGCAGTGCGGCGCGCCACCTCCTCCTCCAGGTGCTCGCGGTGGCCGGCCAGCTCGGCCTCGCGGGTCTCGATCTGGGCCAGCATGTCGTTGAAGCGCAGCGCCAGTTGCACCGCCTCGTCGCGCCCCTCGCCCGGCGTGGCGCGCAGCGCGTAGTCGGCTTGGCGGCCGACCTGGTTGGCCAGCTCGGACAGGCGCAGCAGCGGCGCGCTGAGCCGTCTGGCGGCCAGCCAGGCCAGCGCCGACACCAGCGCCAGGGCGCCCAGGCCGAGGCCGCCGGCCAGCAACATGGCCTGGAACTGCGCCTGGCGCAACTGGGCCAGCGAGGCCAGCAACTCGACCCGGCCGATGGTCGCGCCCCGGTTGACGATGGGGGCGCGCGCCGCCAGGGTGCCGGCGGCGGTGTCGGCGGCGGCACCGCCGCCGTGGTAGGCGGCGAACTCGCGGCCGTCGGCCGCCACGATGCTGGCGCGCGCCACCTCGGGCACCGCCTTCAGCGACTCCAGCGTCTGCAGGCCGGACTTGCGGTCGTCGAAGGTCAGCGCGGCGGCGCTGTTGATGGCCACCGTCTCGGCCAGGCTGCTGAGCGAGCGCTGGGCCTGGCTGCGCAGGGTGGCGAACTGGATGCTGAGGAACACCAGCTCGAACAACACCAGGGCCAGCGCGCAGGCCGCCACCACCATCGCGGTGATCTTGTGTCGCAGCAGCAGTTGTCGCCAGATCGTCATCGCGCCGTCCTATCGGTTGTTGATCGCCAGCTTGAGCAACTGGGCGCTGACCTTGTAGCTGCCGCGCCGCATCACCTCGAGGTTGACCTTGAACTGCATGCGGCCGTCCAGCTCGACCAGGCCGATGGCGCCGCCGGCGTCGACGAAGTTGTCGCGGTCGCCCACCGTCAGCAGCGCCGGCTGGCCGGCGCCGAGCTGTTGCAGTTCGCGGCCGCCGCCGTCGTGGATATACAACAGGTGGCAGCGCGCCGCGCTGTCGGCCGCCGCCAGCGTGCGGACCTGGATGGCGCGCTGCTCGATGGTGCGGCCGTGCACGGCGGCGAAGGCGGCCTCGGTGCGGCGGTCGGGGTTGACCACGCACAACACCAGCGGACCGGCGGCGTCGCCCGGCCATTCGGTGAACTTGAGGAAATTGTAGACCAACGCCGCCTTCACTTCGGCGGTGGCGGCCACGCCCTGCGCCGCCAGCCGCGGCGCCCAGACGGCCAACAGCGACAGCAACAGTGCCCCTCTGCGCCGCCGGCGGCACTGGCCTGAACGCAGCTGGCGGTCTGTCTTCTGCATGGCGGTGGCGGCTGGCCTGGCGTGCTGGAATCCGACAAAGTATAGACCAGTTCCGCCGGGAAAGTGGCTGCATGCCAGCAGGTGTGAACAAAATGCAAAACCCGACACAGCCGGCCGAAACTGGTCTACCATCGGCCAGATGGCGCCGCCGGCCTGCCAGCCGCCGCACGCCGGCCGGGCCCGGCACCGGCGCGTCTTGCCGCCACGCTTGCCCATGTCCACCCGTCAGGAGGTGCCGATGCCCAGACTCCGCCGCTATGCCGCCTGGCCCCTCGCGGCCGGCCTGCTGGCCGCCGCGCCGGCCGGCGCGGCCGGCACCGACGACCTGTTCAACATCAGTGTGCAGGAACTGCTCAACCTGCCCATCGAGACCGCCAGCCGCCACCTGCAGGGCAGCCGCGAGGCGCCGGCCATCATCTCGGTGGTCACCGCCGACGACATCCGCCAGTTCGGCTACCGCTCGGTGGCCGAGGCGCTGGTACAAGTGCCGGGCATGTACGGCGTCGACGACGGCGTCAGCCCGAACGTCGGCGTGCGCGGCGTCAACGCCGGGCTGCGCGCCTATTCGCGCATCCTCAAGGTGATGATCGACGGCCAGACCATGGCCTTCCGCGCCGACGCCAGCAACTTCCTCGGCCCGGCCCTGCTGGCGATGGAGGCGATCGAGCGCATCGAGGTGGTGCGCGGCCCCGCCTCGGCCCTGTACGGCGCCGACGCCTTCCTCGGCGTGGTCAACATCATCACCCGCAGCGCCGCCCGGGCCGAGCGCAGCCTGACGCTGCGGCGCAGCGCCGGCCAGGACGCCGGCAACGGCCTGAGCCTGTTCAGCGCCGGCCACAGCGAACGGCTGCCCCAGCTGCAATGGCTGCTGTCGGCCGCCGCCGCCAACGCCGACCGCAGCGGCCTCGAGCTGCCGCGCTCGTCGCCGCTGTACGCCCGCGCGGCGGCGGCCGGCGCCGTCTCGCGCGACGATATCGCCCGGCCGCGCACCCTGCTGGCCAAGCTGGGCTACCAGGGCACGCACAGCGACACCGAGCTGATGCTGCACAGCTACCGCCTCGACAGCGACGCCGAGTTCCTCGACTTCGGCACGCTCAGCCACCGCAACCGCCTCGCCGTCGAGCAGACCACTACCCGTCTGATGCACGAGTACCGCGGCCTGGCCGACTGGACGCTGCGCGCCAGCCTGGCCGCCAGCAGCGGCGGCCCGGACAGCCGCGAACGGCTCAGCCTGGGCGCCGCCGCCAGCTATCCGCAGCGCGACTTCGGCTTTTCCGAGCGCAGCGCCAGCGTCGACGTCGAGCGCCGGCTGGGTGACGGCCAGAGCATCGCCGCCGGGCTGGACGCCAGCAACGACCGCGAGCGCCAGTTGCGCATCTACAACGTCGACCTCGCCAGTGGCCAGCGCGTGCTGCTGGCCGGCAGCGGGCGCAGCAGCAGCACGCGCCAGCGCGGCGTCTACCTGCAGTACAGCGTGCGCCCCTGGTCCTGGCTGGGGCTGACCGCCAACGCCCGGCGCGACCACCATTCCGTCTTCGGCGACAACACCAACTACCGCCTGGCGCTGGTCGGCGAGTTGGGCGCCGACCTGTCCTACAAGTTGCTTTATGGCACATCCTACAAGGCGCCGTCGGCGCTGCAGCTGTACGCCCAGCCACTGTATCCGGGCGAGGTGCTGGGCAACCCGCTGCTGCGCCCGGAAACCTCGCGCAGCGGCGAGGTCGGCCTGCACTGGCAGCTGGCGCCCTCGCTGGCCTGGTCGGCCAACGCCTACCTGCTGACGGTCAAGGACAAGACCGAGCTGCTGCCGGCCGGCGTCAACCTGCAGCCGCAGAACAGCGGCCGGCAGAAGGGCCACGGCCTGGAGAGCGAGCTGCTGTGGCAGGCCGGCGCCCAGCGCGTGCGCGCCCAGTTCGCCTGGGCCGAGACCAACAACGAGGACCAGCCGCGTCTGCAGGAGCTGCAGGTGGCGCCCACCGCCAGCTATCCGCTGCTGACCCTGCGCCTGAGCTGGCAGTACCTGCATCCGCGCTGGGGCGCGCTGGCGCTGTCGGCGCGCCACGTCTCGCCGCGCCGCGCCAGCAAGGTCAACAGCCAGGAAAACCTGCTCAAGCCCTACCAGCTGGCCGCCTACCAGCTGCTCGACCTGAACTGGCGGCGCGACTTCGGCCCGCACGCGCTGGCGCTGCGCGTCGCCAACCTGGGCGACCGCCGCTACGCCGAGCCGGGCTACGGCGGCGTCGACCTGCCCGGCGCGGCGCGCAGCGTCGTGCTCAGCTACGGCTACCATTTCTAGCCGGCGTTTCCCGCCCCCCCCGCCCGCCCTGTCCGCCACCCAGCCAACCGCCCCAGTGCAAGGAGCCCGCGCCATGCCAAGCCGCCCCACGCCCACCAGCCCGCCGCAGGCGCCGCCGTCCCCGGCCCGCTCCCGGCCCCCGACCTTGGCGCCGAGCTTGGCGCTGGCCGTGGCGCTGTCCCTGGCCGCCTGCGGCGGCACCAGCGTCGACAGCAACCCGGTACGGCCGGCACCCGACACCCTCAAGCTCGGCCTGCTCACCACCAAGACCGGCGCCGCCGCCAACCAGGGCCTGTTTGTCGAGTACGCGGCGCGCCTGGCGGTGCGCGAGATCAACGCGGCCGGCGGCGTCAACGGCCAACAGCTCGAACTGCTGCTGCGCGACGACAAGCTCGACCCGCTGGCCGGCGTGGCCAGCGCGCGCGAGCTGCTGGCACTGGACCCGGTGGCCATCTTCGGCGTCTTCTCCAGCCGGGTGGCGCTGCCGGTGGCGCAGCAGGTGACCATCGCCGCCGGCATGCCCTTCATCACCAGCGGCTCCTCGCCCTCGATCACCGCCCTGGACGACAACGCCAGCGTCTGGCGCACCGTCGCCTCCGACGCGCTGCAGGGCGCCGCGCTGGCCGATTACATACTGGCCCAAGGCCACCGCCGCGTCGCCATCATCCACGTCGACGACGCCTTCGGCCAGGGCGCCGCCGAGGCGGTGCGCGCGCGACTCCAACAACACGACGTGACGCCGCTGGCCGACATCGGCTACGCGACCACGAAAACGGTCGGCTTCGGCGCCGAGCTGGCCGCCTTGAGCGCCAACGGCGTGCCGCAGGCCGTGCTGATCGTCGGCTTCGCGCTGGACGGCGCCAGCATCGCCCGCGAGCTCAAGGAAAAGCTGGGCGGCCAGATGCCCAAGCTTTTCGGTGCCGGCAACTTCGGCACGGCCTTCCTCAGCAACGCCGGCGAGGCCGGCATCGGCATGCAGGTGGTGTCGCCGACGGCGCCGCGCAACGCGCCCGACTACACCCGCTACCGCGACAACTTCGTGCGCGAGGTCGGCCTCGAACCGGAGGGCACCTCCTTCACCGGCTACGACGCGGTGTACCTGATCGCCCTCTCGCTGGCCCAGTCCGGCAGCAACAGCGGCGCCGCCGTCAGCCGCTCGCTGCGCCAGGTGTCGCGGCCGGACTCGGCGCAGGCGGTCGAGATCCACCCCGGCGAGTTCGCCAAGGCCGTCGCCGCCATCCGCCAGGGCGCCGACATCGACTACCAGGGCGCCGGCGGCCGCATCGACTTCGACGCGGCCGGCGACCCCGCCAGCGGCACCTACCTGTTCCTCGAGGCGGTGCGCGGCGCCGACGGCCAGGCCAGCTTTGTCGAACGCCAGGTCATCACCTTCCCGTGAGGATCCGCGCTAGCGCGTTCGCCGGCACGGCGGCTTGCGCGAGAGCAGGAAGATCGATAGGTATTGATATAGATCAAACTGGCGCCCCCTGCCGGGGATAAGCTCGGTCGCTCAATCCTCCCCGGAGTCCCGAATGAAAACATTGTCCGCCGCCTGCCTCGCCTTGACCGTGTTGGCCGCCACCTTCGCCGGCGCCAGCCGCGCCGACGAAACCTGCAACTCGCCCTACATGGCCAACCTGATCAAGGGCCAGGAGGACTACATCCACGTCTGGACGCTGGGCATCAAGGGCATCGGCGACGGCAGCGACAAGCTGGTCACCGTCGACGTCAACCCGGCCTCGCCGCGCTTCGGCAAGGTGATCGCCTCGCTGTCGGTCGGCGGGCGGGGCGACGCCCACCACGTCGGCTTCACCGACGACCGCAAATACCTGTGGGCCGGCCGCCTGCAGGACAGCAAGATCTTCGTCTTCGACGTCGGCACCGATCCGGCCAAGCCGCGCCTGGTCAAAACCATGCACGACGTGGTGCAAAAAAGCGGCTTCGTCGGCCCGCACACCTTCTACGCCCTGCCCGGCCGCATGCTGGTCGGCTTCCTGTCGAACAAGCGCGACATGGGCGGCGCCACCGGCATGGCGGTCTACAACAACAAGGGCGACCTGATCTCCAAGTATGACAATCCGACCGGCAAGATCGGCGACGTCCAGGGCGACGGCTACGGCTACGACCTGGCCATCAATCCGGGCCGCAACGCCATGCTGACCTCCAGCTTCACCGGCTACACCAACTACCGCACCGAGCTGCCCAAACTGATCAAGGACCCGGCGGCGATGCAAAAGTTCGGCAACACCATGGTGCTGTGGGACTTCAAGGCGATGAAGCCGCAGCAGATCTTCAGCACGCCCGGCGCGCCGCTGGAGATCCGCTGGTCGCAGGCCGAGGGCGACAACTGGGCCATCACCGCCACCGCGCTCGGCTCCAAGCTGTGGCTGGTCAAGCCGGACGCCGCCGGCCGCTGGCAGGCGCGCGACGTCGGCCCCATCGGCGACCCGGCGCAAACCCCGCTGCCGGTCGACATGTCGATCACCGCCGACGGCAAGGGCCTGTGGGTCAACACCTTCATGGACGGCAAGACCCGCCTGTTCGACCTGAGCAATCCGGAGGCGCCGCGCCAGGTCTACGAAAAAGTCACCGGCAAGCACGTCAACATGGTCAGCCAGAGCTGGGACGGCAAGCGCCTCTACATCACCACCAGCCTGCTCGAACACTGGGACCTGGACAACGACGACCACTTCCTCAAGCTCTACCACTGGGACGGCCGCGAACTGCAGCAACAGTGGAAAATCGATTTCTACAAGGAAAAGCTGGGCCGGCCGCACCACATGAAGTTCGGCGCCAAAGCGGCAACGAATGTGGCGTCGCTGCGCTAGGCTGGCCCTGCGTTGCGGCCGGGCGCTGGGCAGCCGGCGCCTGGGGCGGGCGCTGGCCCGGCTGCCCGCCGTGCCGCTGGCCGCCGCGACGGTCGCCCTGATGATCGCCAGCGCCGCGCAAGTGAAGCAGCCGCCCGCCCCGGCGCTGCGTCTGGAAACCCCGGCAACTCATTCGAACGGCCCGGCGGCGCGCGGCGATGCGGCGCGGCCGCGGCTGGTGGCGCCGCCGCCCGGCAGTTATGAGTTGCCGGTGATCCAGCCCGGGCCGGACGGCAGCGTGCTCGACACGGCCGGCCGCGCCGTGCCGCTGCGCGCGCACACCAGCGGCCGCGTCACCCTGCTCAGCTTCATGTACACCTATTGCGTCGACCCGGCCGGCTGTCCGCTGTTGTTCTCCACACTGTACGGCTTGCGCGAGCGCCTGCAGACGACGCCGGAGCTGGCGCGCCGGGTGCGTCTGGTCAGCCTGTCCTTCGACCCCGTCAACGACACGCCGGAGACGATGGCCCGCTACGCCGGCGTGCTGGCGCGCGCCGACCAGCCGCTGCGCTGGGACTTCCTCACCGGCCGCTCGGTGGCCGAGCTGCAACCGATCTTGGCCGACCTGGGCCAGCCGGTCGCCATCCAGTTGGACGCCCAGGGCAAGCCGGGCCGCCTGTACTACCACATGCCGAAATTGTTCCTGTTCGACCGGCAAGGCCGGGTAAGGGAGATCTACAGTTCCGCCTTCCTCCAGCCGGACATGATCTACAACGACATCCGCACGCTGTTGCTGGAAGAGGACGCCACCCGGTCCGCCCGCAAATAGGCCTGGTTCGCATCACGAAGTTCTTGACCTACATCAAAGTATCGACACTCCCCTCCGGCGTATCGTCTAGTTATCGCGACACTGTTTGTCGTGCATCATTTCAATGGAGAAAATTATGACTAGCAATGTCGGCGGCGTCGACCGCATCCTGCGCATCGTGCTGGGCCTGTGCCTGATCGGCGCGACCATCCTCGGCTTCATCGGCGCCTGGGGTTGGCTCGGCGTGGTGCCGCTGCTCACCGGCGTGTTCCGCTTCTGCCCGGCCTACCTGCCGTTCGGCATGCGCACCTGCGCCACCAAGAAGTAAGCGCAACATTCACCCACAGAACAAGGAATCACTATGGCCGCAACACTCGGCGGATACAAGGAACTGACGCAGTCCGTTTCCAAACAACTCAACACCTTGCGCACCGACCTGCCGGACGTCATGAAAGGCTTCGGCGACCTGGCCCGCGCGGCCACCCGCGACGGCGCCCTCAGCAAGAAAACCAAGGAGCTGATCGCCCTCTCCCTCGGCGTGGCGGTGCGCTGCGACGCCTGCATCGGCTTCCACGTGCAGGCCCTGGTCGGCCTGGGCACCACCAAGGCCGAGCTGGAAGAGGCGCTGGCGATGGCCGTCTACATGGGCGGCGGACCGTCGCTGATGTACTCGGCCAACGCGCTGGCCGCCTTCGACGAGTTCTCCGCCGGCGTAGAGTAAGCCTCCGCGACTTGGTAGCGGCAACACTGGTTTGGGATCTCGGCAATCGCGGCTAGAATGCTAAACATACTAGACATGAAATGAGCGCGACCATGAGAGCGCTACCGGAAGACGACATGCTTCAAGTAAGTGGTACTCTCGTCCGATTGCCAAGCGCCCGCTTTCAAGAGTGAGCGCTGCCTTCATTGACATGCTGATGGTCGTGTCAGCAATTCTGCTCGCAGCAATAGGGGGAGCAAGTTTTCTCAAAGGAATGCTCGCGGTATCAAGCTGGCTGCGCCTTCCAAAGCTGTTGGTTGCAACAACCATCGCCGCCTTTGCAACTTCCGGTCCGGAAATGGCCGTATCCAGCCTGGCGGCCATTGCAGGCAAGCCGGGTATCGGCCTGGGCGACGCGCTCGGCAGCAACGTGGTCAACCTTGGGCTGATCTTAGGCATAGCTCTGCTGTTCGGTCCAATGGCCATCTGTGTTGCCCAATGTCGGCGCGACTTCATGCTCGCTCTCATTGTCCCGCCACTCACGTTCATCCTCGCGCTGGACGGCATGCTGTCGCGCGTGGAAGGGATGCTGTTCCTGACGCTGTTCACCTTGTGGTTGATCCTGGTCGTAAAGCAAGCTATCGGTCATCGGCGGCACACGCCGGCAGATCCTGCTATCCAGAGCGGCATCGCGCGCGCGTGGATATTGCTGGTTGTTGGCATGGCCGCGCTGCTTGTCGCCGGAAAGTTGTTCGTCTCCGGCGCGTCCAGCATCGCCTTGGCAATGGGCTTGCATCCATACGTGATCGGGGCGACGGTGGTCGCAGTCGGCACCTCGATGCCGGAATTGGTAACAGTCGTACTTGCGCGATGGCGCGGCCACGACGATGTCGGTCTCGGCACGATACTGGGTAGCAACCTGTTTAACGGTCTTGCGGTGATTGGTGTTGCCGCAACCATCCATCCGATTGCTGTGCCGTTCGGCGAGGTGGCACCGGCCTTGGCATTCGGCGTGATCACGCTACTGCTGCTCTTTTCACGTCGAAGTACAATTTCCCCTTGGCGTGGAGCGTTGTTAATAGCTGCCTACAGTGCTTTTGTCCTCTTCACTGCAGCCGGCGCACTATAACCTGGAAGAAAAATGGCAAATATTCTTATCGGCCGTGATACCACTGGCGCACGCGAGCAACGCCCGTCCTGCGGCGCCGAGTTCGCAACAGGAATAGAGCGCCTCGTCGCCCTCCGTATTGATTTATGAACGCGCCAAGCCAAAATCAGCCTCAGGCCTGGCACGCGCTTGATCCGAACGCCGTCATCGCGCGCCTGGAGAGCGATCCGGGGACAGGACTAAGTTCGCAAGCGGTCGCACAACGCGCCATCGAGCACGGGCCGAATGCGCTGCCGGAGCCGGCCGCGCGTTCGCCATTTCTCCATTTCGCGCGCCAATTTCAAAGTCCATTGATCTATATCCTGTTCGTTGCCGCCGCGCTCGCCGGCTTCATGGGCCATTGGGCCGACGCCGCCGTTATTCTGGGCGTCGTGCTGGCCAACGCCTTGATCGGCACCTACCAGGAGGGGCGTGCCGAACGTTCGATGGCCGCCTTGCGCAAGCTCTCCACCTTGCAAGTGCGCGTGTTGCGCGACGGCACCGAACAGGCCGTGGCCGCGCATGACCTGGTCCCCGGGGACATGCTATTGCTGGCCGCTGGCGACGCCGTCGGCGCGGATGCGCGCCTGCTTGACGAAGCGTCGTTGGCCGTCGCCGAGGCGACGCTGACAGGGGAATCCGTCCCGGTGTCCAAGCACATAGCTGCCTTGCCGGAGGCGACCGGGCTTGCGGACCGTCGAAATATGGTGTTCTCCGGCACCTACGTGTCGGCCGGCCGGGCACGCGCCGTCGTCACGGCCACCGGCGTGCACACCGAAGTCGGCGGGATTGCGCGGATGACCGAAGGTGCCCGGGAACCCAGAACGCCGCTTGAGGTGCGCATCAGCCAATTCGGACGCTACCTGGTGTACGCCTCGATTGCGCTCTTCTTCGCGGTCGTGGCGCTGGGTCTGGCGCGCGGCCTTCCCTTTTTCGACGTCCTGATGGTCGCCATCAGCCAGATGGTGTCGGTGATCCCGGAGGGCCTGCCGGTGGCGATGACGATTGCGCTTGCCGTCGGCATGCAGCGTATGGCCAGCCGTGGAGCGATTATCCGGCGCCTCTCCGCGGTCGAAACGCTGGGCTCGATCACGGTCATCTGCAGTGACAAGACGGGCACCCTAACCCGCAACGAAATGACCGTCAGCACCCTCTGGTTGCCCGGCGGGCGCGAACTGGCGATCTCCGGCGTCGGCTATGCGCCACAAGGCGAGTTGAGCGGAGCGGTCGATGGCGCGGTGATGGCGCTGCTCGAGTCCGCCGTACTCTGCAACGACGCCGCGCTGGTGCCGCCCGAGGAAGAGCTCACGCAGTGGAGCGTGCTGGGCGACCCAACGGAGGCGGCGCTGCTGGTGGCCGCCGGCAAGGCCGGCATCGACATTGCCGCGCTTCGCCAGCAGCACCCCCGCACGGCGGAAATTCCGTTCGACTCCGATAGCAAGATGATGGCGACCTGCCACAGTCGTTTGTCTGGCAGCACCACCGTCTACATCAAGGGTGCCCCCGAGGCTGTGCTGCGACTGTGCCATAGGGACGGCAAAGCCGCGTTGCTGGCGGCGGCCAACGCCGCCGAGGACATGGCCGACCGCGCGCTGCGGGTTCTTGCGGTCGCACGCATCGATGACTTCGCCCTTGATGTGGGCGGCGGCTTCGACGAACTGGCCGGCCACGCCACGCTGCTCGGCCTGCTGGGCCAGATCGACCCACCGCGCGAGGAAGTCAAGGTAGCGGTGGCCGCGTGCCGTGCGGCGGGTGTCCGCCCGATCATGGTCACGGGAGACCACAAATTGACCGGATTGGCCATCGCGCGCGCCTTGGGCATTGCCCAGGGAGATGATCGCGGCGTCGATGGCGCCGAACTCGAACGGATGGGCGATGCCGAGTTGCTCGAAGGCCTGGACAACATCGCCGTGTTCGCGCGCGTGCACCCGGCCCAAAAGCTGCGCATTGTCGAAGCCTTGCAGTCCCGTGGCGACGTTGTCGCCATGACCGGGGACGGGGTCAACGACGCGCCGGCCTTGGCCCGCGCCGACGTCGGCGTAGCGATGGGAATCACAGGAACGGAAGTGGCGAAGAGCGCGGCCAAGATCGTAATCACCGATGACAACTTCGCCACCATTGTTGGCGCAATCGAGCAGGGCCGTGTCGTCTATGGCAACCTGAAAAAGGTGATTCTGTTCCTGTTCGTCACCTCCGTCGACGAAGTGCTCATCCTTCTACTGGCCTTGCTGGCCGGCTATCCGCTGCCCCTGGCGGCTGTGCAGATCCTCTGGATCAACATCGTTACCGAAAGCACCTTGACCATCAATCTGGTCATGGATCCGCCCGATGGCGACGAGATGCGCCGCCCGGCGGTGCCCCGGAACGACCGCCTGGTCGACCGCGCCATGCTGATGCGCATTGCCACACTGACGCCCATGGCGGTCGCTGCCACCTTCGGCTGGTACGTATGGCGCCAGTCCGGCGGGCTGCCTTACGAGCTGGTTCGGACCGAAACGTTTACCATCTTGGCGCTGTGCCAGTGGTTCAACGTGCTCAACTGCCAGTCCGCGACGCGGTCCGCGCTGCGCTTCGGCATCCTGCGCAATCGCTGGCTCGTCGGCGGCCTGGCGCTCAGCATCGTGCTGCAGGCTGCCGTTTTGTACTGGGCGCCGTTGAACCGTCTGTTTCATACGGTACCCATGCCCCTCGCCGACCTGCTTCCGCTGTTGGCTATCGCCAGCGGCGTCCTGTGGGTGGAGGAGCTTCGAAAATGGGTCGTTCGTTTGCGGCGGGGCTCGCCGAGCTAATACTCCCTTGCGGCCGATTTGCCGTCCGAACCCTGCCCCCAGTTCAACACCGCACTAGTTCAGGAATATTTCGCGGCGCAGACGCTGCATCTCGCGCTCGAGCCGGTCGGCCTGGCGGCCGGCATCTATGGCCATGCGCTCGGTGTGGTTGATGGCGTCGATCAGGTCGCGCCGGTCCAGCTCGCGGCGTCGGTCCTGCCGCTTGGTGTCGTCGTTGACGACGCGGTCCTTGCGCTCCAGCTCGGCGCGGATCTCCCGCTCCAGGCGGCCCAGCCGGCGCTGCAAGTCGTCCAGGCGGCCGTGCAACTCGTTGGCGTCCGCGGCGGCGCGGGCGTGGCGGGCGGCCGCGTTGTTGTAGTCCTGGCCGCTGGCGTAGGCGTGTTTCAGGCGGTCGCGCAGCGGCCCCTGGCACACCTCGACGGCCATGCCGCTGTTGGCGCGGCCGAACTCGAAGGCGTTTTCCACCGTGCAGTAGCGCGCGTTCTGCGCGTCCCAGGCCTCGGTGTACAACGCGCGGCTGCGGCCGATGACGAACACGCCGTTGCGCGCCGCGTTGGCGATGCGCTCCTCCAGCTGGAAAGGCTTGCCGTAGCCGTCGTCGGTGCCGGCCTGGCGCCAGTAGACGGCCAGCCGCTCCTCCCACGCCGCGCGGTAGTCGGACTCGAGGATCTTCAGGCCCTTTTGCTTGGCCTCGGCGCGGCGCATGCCGAATTCCTTGCCGGACACGGCGTCCTGCGTTCCCAGATTCCGCCAGTAATTGACCAGTTCGGCGTTCCAGGCGCCGCGATAGGCGTCCTCCAGCACCTGCACGCCGGCGCCGCGGGCCTTGGCGGCGCGTCCCTTGAGTTCGCTGTCCGGCAGGCCGTTGCGGGCGTCGCTGAAACCGGCGTCCTGCCAGAAGGTGCGGTTGCCGGTTTGCCAGCCGGACGCATAGCTGGGCTCGTCGAAGCGGATCTGCTTGTCCTGGGCGATGTTGCGGGCCTTGTCCGTCTGGCTGCTCAGCGGCAGGCCGGCGGTGCCGTCGCGCTTGCCCAGGCCGTTCCAGTATTCGCCGTTGCCGATGTTCCAGCCGGACTCGTAGGCCGGACGGTTGAGCGGCGTGTTGTTCTTGCGTACCTCGTCGCTGGCCAGGCGCGCCTCGAACTGGCTGACCGGCAAGGCCAGGCGGCCGTCGGCCACGCCCCGGCCGGACCAGAAGTCCCAGTTGCCCTGTACCCAGCCGGACAGGTAGTTGCCGGCCGAGTCGGTCTTGGCCTTGTCGGTCTCGTAGTCGGCGCAGAAGTCCTTGCGCTCGGCGAAATTCTGGTTCTCGCCGGCCGCGCCGTCCTTGTGGCCGATCATGTTCCAGTCGCCCACCTTGCAGTCGGCGATGCGCTGCATCGTGGTCTGGCAACCGGCCAGCAGCAGCGGCAACAACAGCGCCAGGGTTTTGAGAAAACGTGGGTTCAAAGTCATGGTTCGGCCGTGGTCGTTGTTGGTGTTTCGTTATCGAAATGCGATTATAGTGCAGGCCGCTGTCCCAAGGTCGGCTGCGGCGCCGGTCTTTGCTCAGGCCGCCGGCCTTGGCGCCGCCGTGCCGGCGAACACCACCGTCACCAGCAGGCCGCCTTCGTCACGGTTACACAGTTGGATGCGGCCGTGGTTGCGCCGCGCCGCGCGGTCGGCGATGGCCAGGCCGAGGCCGCTGCCGGGCTGGTCCTGGTCCGGCAGGCGGTAGAAGCGTTCGAACACCTTGCGCTGCAAGCCGGCCGGAATGCCCGGTCCCTGGTCGGCCACGCTCAGTTCGACCAGGCCCGGCGCCACCGTCAGCGTGACGCCGACGCGGCCGCCGTCGGGCGAATACTTGACGGCGTTGCTGACCAGGTTGTCGAGCAGCGCGGCCATGCTTTCGCGGTGCAACGGCAGCGCGCAGGCCTGCGGCGCCTGCAGTTCGATCTCGACGGCGCGGGGGCGGGCGATCTGTCCGGCCAGGGCCAGCCGGTCGCAGACCAGCTCGACCAGGTCGTGGCGCTGCAGCGGCGCATGGTCGCGGTCGGCGCCGGAGCGGGCCAGCGCGAGCAACTGGTGCACCGTGTGGCTGGCGCGCAGCACGCCCTGGTGCAGCCCGGCGCTGGCCTCCTGCAAGCGCTGCGGCGTGCGCGAGTTGCCCAGCGATTCGGCGTTGATCTGGATGATGGACAGCGGCGTCTTCAGCTCGTGGGCGGCGTCGACCAGGAACTCCTGCTCGCGCTCCAGGCGCTCGCTCAAGCGCTCCATCAAGCTGTTGACCGAGCCGACCAGCGGCGCCAGCTCCTGATAGGGCGACGGCGCCAGCGGCGTCAGGTCGGTGGCCGAACGCTCCTCGATCTGGCCGACGATGGTTTTCAAGGGCCGCAGGCCGACGCGGATGATGAACCAGGCCGGCAGCAGCAGGAACGGCAGGCTGAACAGCAGCGGCGCGAAGTAGTAGCCGATGCTGGCCGTTTGCAGCATCCACTCGCCGATCACCTCGGTGGCCATGCGCACCGTCGCGCCGCTGGCGGCGTCGCTCTCGACCGACACCACCCAGCCGTCCTTGAGCGGCTGGCCCTGCGGCCCGGCGCCGGCCAAGGTGGGCGGCAGGCCGGCCTCGTCGCTGCTGTAAATCAGCGCGCCGTCCTTCCACACCTGGGTCTGCAAGGCCGGGACGTACCAGCCCAGCTCGGTGTACAGCGCGTAGTGCAGCTTTTCCATCTTGCGCACCAGCGGCACGATCTGCTCCGGGCTGTGCTGGCCGACGGTCTGCATCAGCACCAGGATGCGCAGCGCGCTGGCGCGCAGCTCGCGCTGCATGTCGCGCTTTTTGGCGGTGCGCGTCTCGTAGACGTCGAGCGCCAGGTTGCACAGCCAGATCGCCAGCACCACCGCAGTGAAACCGAGCATCAGGCGGCGGAACAGCGAGCGCTGCGGCAGGCCCTTCATTTGTCGACCACGTAGCCGACCCCGCGCACGGTGCGGATATAGCCCTCGCCGATCTTTTGCCGCAGGTGCGACATGTGCACGTCCAGCGCCGCGCCCTCGCTGTGCGGCAGCGCGCGCGACTCCAGCTCGCGCCGGGTCAGCACGCGGTCGGGGTAGCGCATCAGCGCGTGCAGCAGGGCGAACTCGGTCTTTGACAGCAGCACCGTGGCGCCGGCGCGGGTCAGCACCATGCGGCGGTCGTCCAGCACCAGGTCCTTGATCTTCCACACCGGCTCGCCCGCCTCGCCCCAGCCGGTGGCGCGGCGCACCACCGCGCGCAGCCTCGCCAGCAGCTCGCTGACGACGAAGGGCTTGACCAGGTAGTCGTCGGCGCCACGGTCGAGGCCGTTTAGGCGGTCCTCCAGGCTGTCGCGCGCGGTGATGACGACGATGGGCAGGGTCTGGCCCTCGGCGCGCAGGTGGCGCAGCAGCTCAATGCCGTTGCCGTCGGGCAGGCCGAGGTCGAGCACCACGGCGTCGAACGGGTCGCTGGCGATCCAGCGCCGCGCGTCGGCCTCGCGGCGCACCCACATCACCTCCTGGCCGGCGTCCTGCAACGCCGATTGCAGCGCCCGTCCCAGTTCCAGGTCGTCCTCGACCAGGCAAATCTTCATGTCAGTGCGACCTCGTGTTCTTGTGTGGTGTTGTCTGCGGTACTGCTGCGGTACCTGTTCGCCCGGCGGAGCCGCCATGAACGCATCTTCTTGGCGCCTTGTCAACGGCGTAAACGCGACAGGCTTTAGCCAACCTTAAGATTTCGTTTGTTTACCATTAAGAAAGAAGATGGACAATCGTCGCCACGGTCAATAGCAGACAACCGGCCCGCCAGAGGCCACAACGAGGAGACGAGATGGACGCAGTTTTTGCAGGGATGAGGACGAGGCGCAAAGCCGGCGCGCCGCCGCGCGCCCTGCCGGCGCGCCGCGTGCTGGCCATCGACGCCATGCGCGGCCTGACCATCCTGGTGATGATCTTCGTCAACGCGCTGGCCGGCGTGCGCGGCATGCCGGCCTGGCTGGAGCACGCCCCCGCCGAGCTCGACGGCATGACCTTCCCCGACGTGGTCTTCCCCGCCTTCCTGTTCATCGTCGGCATGTCGATCCCCTTCGCCGTGGCGCAGCGGCAAGCCGCCGGCGACGGCGCCTGGCGCCTGCAAGGCCACATGCTGGCGCGCGCCGCCGGACTGCTGGCGCTGGGCGTGTTCATGGTCAACGCCGAGGCCGGCTACAACGAGGCGGCGATGGGCTTCTCGATCCACCTGTGGAGCCTGCTGTTCTACACCGCCGCCATCCTGCTGTGGAACGTCTACCGCTTCGACAATCCCCTGTGGGGCAAGGCGCTGCGTCTTGCCGGCCTGGCGCTGTTGCTGTGGCTGGCCCTGGCCTACCGCGCCGGGCCGGACGGCAAGGAGCGGCTGGCGCCGCAATGGTGGGGCATCCTCGGCCTGATCGGCTGGGCCTATCTGTACGCCAGCCTGTGCCACACGCTGGCGCGCGGGCGCCTGCTGCCGCTGCTGGGCGCGCTGGCCGCCTGCGTCGCGCTGTACTGTTTGACTCGGGGCCACGCCGAGGCGACAGCGCCGCTGGCGCGCCTGTTGGCCGGCCAGGCGGAAAACGCCATCCACACCGCCATCGCGCTGGCCGGCGTGTGCACCAGCCTGCTGTTCTTCGAGCGCCTGGACGGCAACGCCGGCGCGCGCCGCTACGCGCTGGCCGCCGCGCTGGCCTTGGGCCTGGCCGGCGCCGCCTGGCTGCTGCGGCCGTATTTCGGCATCTCGAAGATCCACGCCACGCCGAGTTGGGCCTTGTACAGCGCGGCGATCTGCATTCTGCTGTTCGGTCTGCTGTACTGGCTCATCGACCTGCGCCAGCTGAGCGGCTGGACCGGTTTCTTGCGCCCGGCGGCGGCCAATCCCCTGCTCGCCTACATCATTCCCTACATCGTCTACGCGCTGCTGCAAACCCTGCATATCGGCCTGCCCAGCGTGCTAGACGCCGGCCTGCCGGGATTGTTGTGGTCGCTCGCCTACGCCGTCGCCGTGCTCTACGTAGTGCGCGGCCTGAACCGCCTGCAGATCCGCTTGCAACTGTAGCGCGCCCCTTTCCTCCAACCTGATTTGTTTTCAACTATGCAAGCATCAACAGCAAGCAAGACCCGCATCTCCTCCATCGACGCGCTGCGCGGCCTGACCGTCGCCGCCATGCTGGTCGTAAACGACGCCGGCGACTGGGGCCACGTCTATACCTGGCTGGAGCACGCCGAGTGGCACGGCTGCACCCCGGCCGACTTCATCTTCCCCTTCTTCCTGCTGATCGTCGGCATCTCGATCGAGCTGGCGGTGGGCCGGCCGCTGGACGCCGGCGCCGCGCCGGGACCGCTGGCGCGCGCCGTGTTGGTGCGCGGCGGGCGCATCGTACTGCTCGGCCTGGCCCTGCACTTGGCGGCCACGTTGTTGCTGGATGGACGCGGCTTCCGCCTGATGGGCGTGCTGCAAAGGATAGGTATCTGTTTCGGCGCCGCCGGCCTGGCGGCGATCTACCTGCGTGATGCGCGCCGCCAGTGGGCCACCTTCAGCGCCATCCTGCTCGGCTACTGGGCGCTGCTGGCCTGGGGCGGCCCGCTGCTGCCCGGGCTGAACCTGGCCGACCGCGTCGACACCGCCCTGCTCGGCCGTCTGGCCTACCAATACGACGCCAGCAGCGGGCTGGCGCACGATCCCGAGGGCGTCTTGTCGACCCTGCCGGCGCTGGCCACCGTGCTGTTGGGCGTGCGCGCCGGCGCCTGGTTGCGCAGCGGCCAGATGGGAAAACTGTTGTTGGCCGGGGCGGGCGCGCTGGCACTGGGCGCCGCCTGGTCGCTGCTGCTGCCTTTCAACAAGCAGCTGTGGACCTCGTCCTTCGTGCTGTGGACGGGTGGTTTCGGCCTGCTCGCGGTGGTGGCGGCGCACTGGCTGATCGACCAGCGCGGCTGGCCGGCGCTGGGCCGCAGCCTGGGCGTCAACGCCATCGCCGCCTATGCCGGCTCGTGGCTGGCGACCTGCCTGCTCGAGGGCAGCGGACTGATGACGCCGCTGTACCGGGCGCTGTTCGCTCCGTTGACGCCGCTCGCCGGCCCCTTCCTGCCCTCGCTGTTGTTCGCCTTGGTGTTCACCGGCGCGTTCTGGCTGCTGATGCGCTGGTTCGCCGCGCGCGGCTGGCGCATCGTTGTTTAGTGGCGGTGGCGGTGGTGGATGTCGGGGAAGTGGGCGTGGCTGTGCGTCAACGGCAGGTGTTGGTGCGGATGGCTGTGCGGCCGCCCTATTCGCCGGGCAGCGGCGCCGGCAGCTCGAAGCGGGCGCCGTGCAGCTGCCAGTAGTGGCGGAAGGCGGCGCGGATGTTGTCGCGCAGGACGCGGTTGTCCCAGGGCTTGGTGTAGAAGCGGTACAGCGAGCCCCGGTTGATCGCCCCCATGATCGCGGCGATGTCGGTGTGGCCCGACAGGACGATGCGGAAGGTGTCCGGATACATGTCCTTGGCCTTGTCGAGGAAGTCGTTGCCGCTCATGTCGGGCATGCGCTGGTCGCACAGAATCAGGTGCACCGGGTGTTGCGCAAGCAGGGCGAAGCCGTCGGCCGCGCTGCCGGCCGTCAGCACCCGGTAGCCGTCGCCGCGCAGCAGGCGCTGCAGCGACAGCAGGATGTCGGCATCGTCGTCGACCACCAGCAGGGTCGGCGCCGGGGGCGCGGACATGCCGTCCGGCAGCGGCATGCGGCGCTGGTCGTGCAGCAGCTCGGCGAATTGCGCCGCCGGCAGCGGCTTGCTGAAGTAGTAGCCCTGGATGTAGTCGCAATGGTGGCGCGCCAGAAAGCCCAGCTGGGCCGCCGTCTCGACGCCCTCGGCCACCACGCTCAGGCCCAGGCTGTGCGCCATGCCGATGATGGCCAGGACGATGGCGGCGTCGCCGGCGTCGCTGGTGACTTCGCGGATGAAGGCGATGTCGATCTTCAATGTGTCGATCGGAAAACGTTTCAGGTACGCCAGGCTGGAATAGCCGGTGCCGAAGTCGTCGATCGAGATGCGCACGCCGCCGGCCTTGAGCCGCCGCATGGTCGCGATGGCCGCCTCCGCGTCGCTCATCAGCGACCCCTCGGTCAGCTCCAGCTCGAGCAGGTCGGGGTCGATGCCGCTGTCGGCCAGCGCGTTGGCCACCACCGCCTCCAGCTCGCCGCTGGCGAACTGGCGGCTGGCCACGTTGACGGCCACCCGCACCGCCCCCAGGCCCTGCCGGTCCCACGCGGCGATCTGGTGGCAGGCGGTGAAGATGATCCAGGCGCCCAGCGGCACGATCAGGCCGGTTTCCTCCAGCAAGGGGATGAAGCCGGCCGGCGCCACCATGCCGTGGCCCGGCCGGTTCCAGCGCAACAGCGCCTCGGCGCCGCCGACGCGGCCGTCGCCGACGCTGGCCTTGGGCTGGTAGTGCAACTCGAATTGCCGCAGCTCGATGGCGCGGCGCAGCCCGGTCTCCAGTTCCAGCCGGTGCTGGGCCCGCTCGTTCATGCCGCTGGTGAAGAAGCAGCAGGCGTCGCGGCCGCCCTCCTTGGCCCGGCTCAGCGCCGTGTCGGCGTAGCGCAACATGGTGTCGGCGTCGTCGGCGTCGGCTGGGAAGCTCGCCACGCCGATGCTGACGCTGAGATTCACCTCGCGCCCGGCCAGCGCGAACGGCGCGCGCAGCGCCTGGCGCACCCGCGCCGCCAGCGCCACCGCGTCCGAGGCGTCGTCGCCGTCGCCGCCGCCGGCCAGGATCAAGCCGAACTCGTCGCCGCCCAGGCGGCCCAGCGTGGCCCGTTCGCCCCGGCAGGCGGCCAGCCGCAGCGCCAGTTGGCACAGCAGCTCGTCGCCGCAGGCGTGGCCCAGCGGATCGTTGATTTGTTTGAAGTGGTCCAGGTCGAGCATCAGCACGTCCAGCGGAGCGGCCCGGCTGCGCGCCAGCTCCAGCGCCTCGCCAAGCAGGCGGCGGAACTGGCTGCGGTTGGGCAGCCCGGTCAGCGGGTCGAAATGGGCCAGCTGCTCGCCGTAGTCGCGGCTGGCCTTGTACAGCAGCCTGACCTCGACCAGGTTGTGGATGCGCGTCAGCACCTCCATGCGGTCGAAGGGCTTGCTGACGAAGTCGCGCGCGCCGGCGTTGAGCGCCCGCAGCTTGTGGTCGGGCGCGGCGGTGACCACCAGCACCGGCAGATAGCCCAATGGATTGAGCGCCTTGAGCCCGGCCAGCACCTCGAAGCCGTCCATGTGCGGCATGTTCATGTCGAGCAGAATCAGGTCGAATTGCTCGGCTTGGTGGCGCGCCACCACGCGGCGCGAATCGAGCTCGGTATGCACGTTGCTGTAGCCGGCCCGCAACAGGATGTGTTCGAGCAGCTTGGTGTTGATTTCCTGGTCGTCGACGATCAGGAGCTTGGCGGCGAAAATACTGGACTGACTAATCATCTGCTCTCCGGCAATGGCTGGCGCGGCGCAGTCGCGCCCCCCCGGCGCGCGCCACTGCATGCCCGCTGCTATGGTCAATGTACACCAGTTGTGCTGCTTCAAAGAATGTTTTGGCGGGTCAGGCCGTGGTGCGGCCGCCACGCGGGCGGCGCCGATTGGCTATAATCGCTGGCGCCGCTTCAGGCCATATCCACAGGAAACGATACGACGATGCCCACCACCCCGCTGTCCGCCGCCCGCCTGGGCGCCCTGCTCTTGCTCACCACCGCCTGCGGCGCCGCGCTGGCCGATTCCGCCGACCTGTTCCACACCATAGAGGCCCAGCCAATGTCGCAGGTCTGGCTCAACGCCGGCTTCTATTCCTACCATTTCCAACGCGACAAGAACCTGAACGACAGCAACCCCGGCATCGGCGTCGAATACCGCTTCTCCAGCGTCGCCTCGGCCACCGCCGGCCGCTTCTACAACAGCGACCGCGCCTACTCGAACTACGCCGGGGTCTACTACCAGCCGGTCGCCGTCGGCCCGGTGCGGCTGGGCGTGGTGGCGGGCGCCTTCAGCGGCTATCCGAAGATGCGCGACGGCGGCTGGTTCCCCGCCGTGGTGCCGATGCTCAGCTTCGAGTACCAGCGGGTCGGCGTGAACGTGGCGCTGGTTCCGAGCTACAAGGACCGGCTGTACGGCGCCCTGTCGATACAGTTCAAGGTGAAGGCCTGGGAGTAGGCTTGGAGAATCCTAGTGCCTGGCCTTGGCCGAGCTGGCCACCTGGTCGAGCACGTGGCGCGGCACCGCCGCGTAGTGCTTGAACTCCATCGTGTAGGTGGCGCGGCCCTGGCTGAGCGAACGCAGCGTGGTCGAATAGCCGAACATCTCGGCCAGCGGCACCAGCGCGCGGATGATCTTGCCGCCGCCGCCGGGAATCTCGTCCATGCCCTGCACCATGCCGCGGCGCGCCGTCAGGTCGCCCATGGCGTTGCCCATGAACTCCTCCGGCGTTTCCACCTCGACCTGCATCATCGGCTCGAGCAACACCGGGTCGGCGCGCCGCATGCCGTCCTTGAAGGCGATCGAACCGGCCATGCGGAAGGCGTTCTCGTTCGAGTCGACGTCGTGGTAGGAGCCGAAGGTCAGCGTCACCTTGACATCGACCACCGGGTAGCCGGCCAACACGCCGCTGCGCAGCGTCTCCTGGACGCCCTTGTCGACCGCCGGGATGAACTCGCGCGGCACCACGCCGCCCTTGACGGCGTCGACGAACAGATAGCCCTTGCCCGGCTCCATCGGCTCCAGGGTCAGCACGACGTGGCCGTACTGGCCGCGCCCGCCCGACTGTTTGACGAACTTGCCCTCGACCTCGCTGACGCTGCGCTGTATCGTCTCGCGGTAGGCCACCTGCGGCTTGCCCACCGTCGCCTCGACGCCGAACTCGCGGCGCATGCGGTCGACCAGGATCTCCAGGTGCAGCTCGCCCATGCCGGACATGATGGTCTGGCCCGACTCGTCGTCGGTGTGGACGCGGAACGAGGGGTCCTCCTGCGCCAGCCGGTTCAGCGCGATGCCCATCTTCTCCTGGTCGACCTTGGTCTTCGGCTCGACCGCCTGCGAGATCACCGGCTCGGGGAAGATCATTTTTTCCAGCACGATGATGTGGTCGGGCGAGCACAGCGTGTCGCCGGTGGTGACCGCCTTCAGGCCGACCGCCGCCGCGATGTCGCCGGCGTAGACCTCCTTGATCTCCTTGCGCTCGTTGGCGTGCATCTGCAGGATGCGGCCGAGCCGCTCGCGCTGGCTCTTGGTCGGGTTGTACACCGTGTCGCCCGAGTTGACCACGCCGGAATACACGCGGAAGAAGGTCAGCTGGCCGACGAAGGGGTCGGTCATGATCTTGAAGGCCAGCGCCGAGAACGGATCGGCGTCGTCCGGGTGGCGCTCGATCTCGCGGTCCTGCTCGTCGTGGCCGGCGATGGCCGGCACGTCCAGCGGCGACGGCAGGTAGTCGATCACCGCGTCGAGCATGGCCTGCACGCCACGGTTCTTGAAGGCGCTGCCGGCCAGCATCGGCACGATCTCGTTGCGGATGGTGCGCGCGCGCAGGCCGGCCTTGATCTCGGCCTCGCTCAGCGCTTCGCCGTTGAGGTATTTCTCGGTCAGCTCGGGGCTGGCGTCGGCGGCCGCCTCGACCATCTTGTCGTGCCACTCCTGCGCCAGCGCGACCAGGTGGGCGGGTATCGGCTCGTAGCTGAACTTGACGCCCAGGCTGGCGTCGTCCCAGTTGATGGCGCGCATCTTGACCAAGTCGACCACGCCGTGGAAGTCGTCCTCGGCGCCCAGCGGGATCTGGATCGGCACGGCGACGCCCTTCAGGCGGTCGGCGATCTGCTGGCGCACACGGAAGAAGTCGGCGCCGACCCGGTCCATCTTGTTGATGAAGGCCAGACGCGGCACGGCGTACTTGTTCGCCTGGCGCCACACCGTCTCCGACTGCGGCTGCACGCCGCCGACGGCGTCGTAGACCATCACCGCCCCGTCGAGCACGCGCATGGAGCGCTCCACCTCGATGGTGAAGTCGACGTGGCCCGGCGTGTCGATGATGTTGATGCGGTGCTCGGGATAGTTGCCGGCCATGCCCTTCCAGAAGGCGGTGGTGGCGGCCGAGGTGATGGTGATGCCGCGCTCCTGCTCCTGCTCCATCCAGTCCATGGTGGCGGCGCCGTTGTGCACCTCGCCAATCTTGTGGTTGACCCCGGTGTAGAACAGGATGCGCTCGGTGGTGGTGGTTTTGCCGGCGTCGATGTGGGCGCTGATGCCGATGTTGCGGTAGCGTTCGATAGGTGTCTTGCGGGTCATCACAATCTCCTTGGACGGCGGCCGTCGACGACGGCAGGTCGTGCCTAAATTCTAACAGTAAAGGAAAACTCAGGTATGCCGCACATGCGCGATTTCAAGGCTGGGGACGACAAGTTATGGCGTGCGCCGGGTTTTTCTTCTAGTCAATATACTGTGCCGCAGTGTATAAGTGACACGCCATGTCTCCCGAACTCTAAGACCCAATGAAAACCAACCTTCGCCCCACCGCATTCGCCTCTACCCGCCGCCTTCCCGTCGCCGTTCCCGTCCTGCTGGCCAGCCTGTGCCTGGCGGCCGCCCCCGGCCACGCCTCCGAGCTGAGCCTGCGCCTTGAGCGCTGCTCGGTGCTGGGCGACGCCAGCGCCCGCCTGGCCTGTTATGACGCGCTAGCCAAGGCCGCGCCGGACGGCGCCGTCGCCATCATCAACGCCGTCGCCGAGGCGCCGGCCGCCACCCAGCCGGCGCCGCCGGCGCCGCCGCGGCCGTTGCCGGCCGCCGTGGTCGCCGTCACCACCATCCCGCCCGAGGCGTCGATCTCGCGCATGGTGCAGTGGTGGGAGCTGGACCAGCCGTCCAAGCGCGGCGTGTTCAATTTCCGCCCGCACCGCGACAACTACCTGGTGCTGGCCAACTACAGCACCAGCTCGAACGACGGCCCGTTCAAGGACTTCACCCCGGCCGGCATCGAGTCGCAGCACACCGAGTTGACCTACCAGATCAGTTTCAAGATGAAGATGATCGAACAAGTGCTGAGCACGCCGGTCGACCTGTGGTTCGGCTACACCCAGCAGAGCTACTGGCAGGCCTACAACCGGGCCGCCTCCAGCCCATTCCGCGAGACCAACTACCAGCCCGAGCTGATGCTGACCACGCCGCTGGCCATCAAGCTGCCCGGCCTGGACATCCGCTACGCCGCGCTGGGCGCGGTGCACCAGTCGAACGGCCAGACCTCGAGCTTATCGCGCAGCTGGAACCGGGTGTATGCGGAGGTGGGCGCCGAGCACGGCGATTTGGCGCTGGCCTTGCGGATTTGGAAGCGGCTGGACAACACCAAGTCGAACAACGACAACGTCGACATCGTCGACTACATGGGCCACGGCGACCTGCGCGCCACCTACCGCTTCGACGGCCACGAGCTGTCGGTGACGGGCCGGCGCAACTTCCAGAAGCGCCACGGCTCGCTGCAGTTCGGCTGGGCCTTCCCGATGACGGCCAATTTGAAGGGCTACCTGCAGGCCTTCACCGGCTACGGCCAGAGCCTGATCGACTACAACTATTCGCAAAAATCGCTGGGCGCGGGTTTCCTGATCGATTTCTAAGTGAGATGGCGGCCACGGCCGCCAGCGGCGGCTCGCCGGCTGACCTATCGTCCCGGCGTGCCGCGCAGAATGCGCGCCGGCAGCATGACTATGGCGCGCAGCAGTTCGAACACCGCGTCGACGCCTATCCCGAGCAGCCTGAACGGCAGCAACAACAGCCACAGCAGCGGATACAGCAGCAGGGCCAGCAAGGCCAGCGGCCAGCACAGGAACAACAGAACCAACCACAACACAAAGCTCAGCATGGGATGCTCCAGAATCAGGTGAGGCGATATCGACAGCGTCACTGTAGGGCCGCGCGCGCGGAGCGGCAAGCGGCATGCGACCAACTGCGCGTGGCGGCGACTAACGGTGGAATCCGGGGCATGAGGGGGCATACGGCCAAGGCGCCAGCGGCTCCAAAACCACCCGCAGGCACAAAGCCGGGGTCAGTGCCGACATTCGGACACGACCTCAACCATATCCCTAGCCACCGAAGCTCTTTATTGCTGAGTTTGTGTCCGAATGTCGGCACTGACCCCGGTGGCTGCTGACCCCGGTGGCTGACCCCGGTGGCCGGTGGCGCAGCTTGTGCCTCTGTGGTTTCGCAAGCTAGCCAGCGCCGCCCACTAGATCGTGGGTGGCGCTGGCTATCGCTTACTTGGCCGCGCTAGCGGCGTTGTAGCTGTTTATCAGGTTGCGGTAGTCGGGAATGTGGTTGGCGAACAAGGTGCCCAGGCCAACCACGTCGTTGCGCCAGTCGCGGTGTAGCTCGGCGGCCACGCCGAACCAGCTCATCAGCTGGGCGCCGGCGGCCGTCATGCGGTCCCAGGCGGCCAGCCGGGTGACCTCGTTGAAGGTGCCGGAGGCGTCGGTGACGACGAACACCTCGAAGTCCTCGGCCAACGCGGACAACGCCGGGAAGGCCACACACACCTCGGTGACCACGCCGGCGATCAGCAGTTGCTTCTTGCCGGTGGCCTTGATGGCCTTGACGAAGTCCTCGTTGTCCCAGGCGTTGATCTGGCCGGGACGGGCGATGTAGGGCGCGCCCGGGAACATTTCCTTCAACTCGGGCATCAGCGGGCCGTTCGGGCCGTCCTCGAAGCTGGTGGTCAGGATGGTCGGCAGCTTGAAATACTTGGCGATGTCGGCCAGGGCCAGCACATTGTTCTTGAACTTGTCCGGGTCGATGTCGCGCACCAGGGACATCAGGCCGGCCTGGTGGTCCACCAGCAGCACGGCGACTTGGTCTTTGTCCAAACGGGAATAGGATTTGCTCATGATATTTCTCTTTCTTGGTGAATGTGAATGTGGCGGCGGACGGCTTTCCAATTCGCCGCAGGCTGCCCGCCGCCGCTGGTTTGCTATCGCGGCGAATCTCTCTTACATTTGTCCGAAGCGGCCGCTGTTGAAGTCGGCGATCGCCTGGCCGATTTCCTCCCGGCTGTTCATGACGAAAGGCCCCTGCCCCACCACCGGCTCGTCGATCGGCTCGCCGCTGAGCAGCAGGACGACGGCGTCGTTGTTGGCCTCGAGCAGTACGTCGCTGCCGTTGCGGTCGAGCACCACCATCTGCGCCTCGTGGGCCACGGTCTCGCCGTTGACCAGCACCGTGCCGTGCAGCACGATCAGCGCCGAGGTCCAACCGGCGGCGATCGGCAGCTCGGTGCTCGCGCCCATCTTCAGCCGCAGGTCCAACACGTTCATCGGCGTGAAGGTGCGCGCCGGGCCGGCCGTGCCGGCATAGGAACCGGCGATTACCCGCACCGTGCCGGCGCCGTTTGGCAGGTCCAGGCTGGGAATCGTCCGGTCCTCGATGGCCTGGTAGCCCGGCGCCGTCATCTTGTCCTTGGCCGGCAGGTTGACCCACAGTTGCACCATCTCCAACTCGCCGCCCGATTGGCTGAAGGCCTCGGAATGGAACTCCTCGTGCAGGATGCCGGAACCGGCCGTCATCCACTGCACGTCGCCGGGGCCGATCACGCCGCCCTTGCCGGTCGAATCGCGGTGCGCCACCTCGCCCTTGTAGACGATGGTCACCGTCTCGAAGCCGCGATGCGGATGCTGGCCCACGCCGCGCGGGCGGCTGGTGGGGGTGAACTGGGCCGGACCGGCATGGTCCAGCAGCAAGAAGGGGCTGAGCTGCTTGCCGTGGTCCTGATAAGAAAACATCGACCGCACCGGGAAACCGTCGCCGACCCAATGGCCGCGCGGGGAGCTATACACACCAAGTACTCGTTTCATGCTGTTCTCCATACGGTGGACTCAAATTTGATTACGAGTAAACAGTATAGATTCAGGACGATGCACTGATAAGTTGGTAAAATTCACCTTCAGAGTCCTATTTTGTGAACGATGAAGGCAGCATGCAAGATCTAAACGACCTCTATTACTACGTCCACGTGGTCGAGCACGCCGGCTTCGCCCCGGCCGGGCGCGCCCTGGGCATACCCAAATCCAAGTTGAGCCGGCGTATCGCCATGCTGGAGGAGCGCCTGGGCGTGCGCCTGATCCAGCGTTCGACGCGGCGCTTCTCGGTCACCGAGATCGGCCAGACCTACTACGAGCACTGCAAGGCCATGCTGGTCGAGGCCGACGCCGCCCAGGAAGCCATTGAAGTGACGCGCGCCGAGCCGCGCGGCCTGGTGCGGCTGAGCTGCCCGATCGCCCTGCTGCAGACCAACGTGGCGGCCATGCTGGCCGACTTCATGGCCAGCCATCCCCATGTAACCTTGCAACTGGAGGCCACCAACCGCCGCGTCGACGTCATCGCCGAGGCGCTCGACGTGGCCATCCGGGTGCGCCCGCCGCCGCTGCAGGACAGCGAGCTGATCATGCGCGTCCTGGCCGACCGCAGCCAGTGCCTCGTGGCCAGCCCCGCGCTGCTGAGCCGGCTGGGCGTGCCGGCGACGCTGGCCGACCTGGCCGACTGGCCCAGTCTGGGCCTGGGTACGCCGGCCGAGCCGTACATTTGGAAGCTGTTCGGTCCGGACGGCGCGCGCGCCGACCTGCACCACACGCCCCGGATGATTTGCAACGACATGATCGCCCTGCGCAGCGCGGCGGTGGCCGGCATCGGCGTGGTGCAACTGCCGACCATGATGATGCGCGAGCAAGTGGCCGACGGCTCGCTGGTTTGCGTGCTACCGGACTGGGCGCCGCGACGGGAACTCATCCACGTGGTCTACCCGTCGCGCCGTGGCCAGTTGCCGTCGGTGCGCGCCTTGATCGACTATCTGGGGCTGCGTTACAAGGTGCTGGACGAGGACTAAACGTGACGACTCGCATTTGAAAATGGTCGTGCTCTGGGTCTAGACTCATCGCGTTGAATATCCAAGGTGGACCACTAACCCTTGTGAGACGCGAAAAGTAGTTCGATGGTAGCGCCTCGCGTGGGTGCACCCGGAAGGTACAGTCGCCCGCAGGCCATTTCCGCTTTCGCGTTCGCCTTCAAGCCGCCGTTCGGTGTGCATCAAACGGCTAAACATATGGATTGGCGGGCATCCATTCGAGGCCTGGGGCGGGGGGCTTCTTTCCGGGCAATCGGTAACTCGGTCGAAACCGCACAATCCTGCTCACGAAATTGCCGCCGACACCCGGCACTATGCAGTCCCCTCTGAGAAAAAAATCGTCCAAAACGGAGGTTGACAATGCTACTGCTAGTTACATAATGAACTAATCAGTTTTATTAAGGGGATGAGCACAATGAATCCATCGCGACTAGGACGTCCCGTCAACGCCGACAGGCGTGCCGCGCGAAGGCGGCAAATCATAAATGGAGCGCGAGGCGTCTTTGCCCGCAAGGGATTCCACGCCGCGAGCACGGCAGAGATCAGTGCCGAGGCCGGCGTGAGCGGGGCCAATCTCTATCAATACTTCGCGACCAAGGACGATCTGATAATGTCTCTGATCGAGGAAAATCTCGCCGGCGATCTTGCGCTCATCGAAAGCCTCAACGACGCGAAAAGTCTCAAACAAGGAATTATGAGCTTGGGAAAGGCGCTCTTTGAGACACCGCCTGACCGGCAATCCCATGCTCTGAGGCTAGAAATCTTGGCAGAATCCTTTCGGCAAGAAGAGGTCGCAGCGACCCTCAGGCGCGCGGAAATCCGCATGATCGACACTCTTGGCGCCGTCATAGGCAAGGCACAAGTTAGTGGCGAAGTTCCAGATGAGATCAGCACCCGTCAAGCGGCCGCGACTATCATCGCCTGCATTGACGGATTCATGAGCCGTATCGCTTTCACCCCCATATCGGCGGAGGCGCAACTCACAGGCTTTGTCATGCTAATAACGGCAGCCTTGCGGTTAGAGCAAAGTTAATCGGACGCTTTGAACACAACTAGCGCCTTTCCGTTGTGCCGGGGGCGAGACGACAGGAAAAAGTATGACACCAACTCGAAAACTCGTCGCTGCGCTGACCTTGGTTTCGGTTCTGCTGTTTTCAACTATGGTTCCAGGTGGACCAATCGAGACTAGGAACTTTGCCAGTATTGGGGAGGCTTCGGTCATCCTATTCAATATATTCCTTACGACGCTGGGCATAGGCAGCTTGGCACTCGTCTACTTTGTCCTGAAAGGCAGCCGATGGGTTGCGCATGCCACAGCCATCGCTGGTTTAGGCTTTGCCATCGTCTACGCTCTCGATCTCCTACGTATTTTTCCGGTTTCGCTTGATCCGATGCCAAGCCTCTTGCAAAGGCGGGAAATTATTGCAATGATCATCTCGCTGGCACTGATAGGAGCGTCCTTCGCACTGGCACGTGAAAACTCATCAGGGAATGATCCGAAAACAAAGATGGGCGCAAAGCCAACATTTCTGATTGCCGGTGGAGTGGCAATTCTCATCGGCGCAGGCATCGTCATCTTTGCTAGCTATCATGCAATGCATAGATGAATCCAGTAGATCGCGGTCAGCGCGGGCGAAGCGCGCCACTGACTCGATTTTGCAGGAGGCAAGCTGCTATCCTGAACGTCACCCGCCGGCTTCGGCCAGCCCCGGTCATTTGGTGATCTCTGTCGTCGGCCGACTGACCGTCAGTCACGCCTCAGGGGGGCAGGCGTTCTACCGGGCGGCGTGAACTTAGCTGGGACAGGATCGAAATATCGTAGCGGGAATGTTCGGAGGGGAGCATGATCTCAGCAAGGGCCGCAAACTGGCTGCGGACGGTTTAGGAGGGAATTGGCATGACAACCAGGATCACTGTAGCCGCTGACCACACCAGGATCGGCGATATTATTTACAACGGACTTGGCACTGGCAAACATCCGACCTACGCTTGGGAAGCTATCACCCAGGTCAATTCGGTGGACGGACTGATTCAACTGATTACAGGCCATCTCGACGGCCCCCACGGTGAATTTTGGTTCGAGCCGGACGAATCAGTTGTCGTGGTTCGCCGCCCACCGATAGAGCCCAGACCAGCTACCGCAGAGTCCAATAAGCAGCGAACTCACCGGCATTAGGACTGGCTTATTGCCCCAGGCAGATGATCTTGGTGACGTACTCGTGGGCGTTGGACTTCTTCTTGCCTGCCCAGGCGATGGCCTCATTGGCCTCGGCGATGGTCATCACCGTCGCTTTTTCCTTCGATTTGATGAAGGACACGCCCTCGAACACGCCCTCCTTGCTGCGCATGACCTTGGCGAACACGGGTGGTTTCTCCGCATCGCTGATCTTGTTTTGTCGCACGAGGTAACGCTGGTCGTTCTGTTCCATATAAATGCCGTCTAATCGGTGTTAAGTGTAAAAGACGAAATATACGCTGCGGAACGCCCGAGGGGGAAGCTTTTTCGACGCGGCCCGCCGTCGCATGACGGCGGGCGCTGGGCAATATTGCCCGCTTGCTAAGCGTACTTAGGCGAAGGCCGGCATGTATTGCTGCGGTTGCAGCGCGGCCTCGTACAGGATGTCGGCGCGCAGCGACGCTTGCAGCGAGGGGATAGAGCCGCCGGCGCGGTACTGGAAGCTGACCTGCAACACGTCGCCCTCGTTGGCCTTGACCGGATTGGCCAGCGGCAAGGTCATGTAGTGGTTGAGCCAGTCGATGGTGGTCGAGCGTTCCGGCACCACGGCCAGAATATTCTTGGTGACGAAGCGCAAGGCGTTGATCTGGCCGCTGCGCTCGACCACGAACTTGCCTTCCCAGCTGTAGCTCAGCTCGTTGGGCTGGTTGAAGTCGATGATGCTGTAGACGGCAGGCGGCGCCATTTCCTGGGTGCCGGAATAGATCATGCCGGTTTCCTGGAATTGCACGATGGGAGCGTAGAAGCCCTCGAAATCGTATTCCTGTTGCAGCGGCTGCACCGCCATGATGACCGCCTCCGGCAGGAAGATCGGCAGCGGGCCGCCGAAGCGTTCCAGATAGCGGCGCTTGAACGATTCGATCACCTCGACCTGCTTTTCGCGCAGCATGGCGACGTGGATCATTTCGCAGATGACCACGTCGACCGGCTCGGGCGGCAGGTATTCGAAGGCGTCGGCGTGCACCACCTCGACCTTTTCGCCGTTCGGATTGAGGGTGAGCATCTTGCGCGCTTCCTTGACCATGTCCGGATTGAACTCGACGCAGTACACCTTGGCCGCCTTGGCGGCGGCGAACCAGGACAGCACGCCGGTGCCGCCGCCCAGTTCCAGCACCTTGGCGCCCGGCTTGACGGCGTAGTCGATGGCCGACTTGAAGCCGTGCATGCGGTTTTGGTCCATCAACATATTGTGATGGTAGTGGACTGGAATGAACTGCCCCAGGTAGCAGCTCTCAATCTCGCGTTCGTTCAGCATGGGTATCCTTTGTTAGCGCATTGCATGGAGGAATCAATACGACGCAACCATTATCGTTAACATTGCTAAACGGCCAAACCGGGAGGTGAGCGGGAAAGACCCGCCTGTTCGCGGGCTTGCGGCAAGGCAAGACCCGCCTCAGCGCTTGGGCTGGGCGGCCAGATGGGCCTGGATGGCCTTGGCGATCCAGGGCTTGTCCGCCTTGGTGGCGAACTCGGCGGCGGTGAGGTGGAAGCCGCCGTCCTTCAAGGTGGCGTCGGCGCCGCGCGCCAGCAGCAGCTTGACGATCTCCTCCTGGCCCTCGCGCGCGGCCAGCATCAACGGCGTCATGCCGGACGGCGACTCGGCGTCGATCTGTGCCTTGCGGTCCAGCAGCAAATTGCTGATCTCGATACTGCCGGCCGCCGCCGCGTAGTGCAAGGCGGTCCAGCCGGTCTGGTTGATGCTTGCGCCGGCGCCGAGCAGGGTCAGCACGGCCGGCTTGTTCTGGCGGAAGGCCGCCATCATCAAGGCGGTGTTGCCGTTGGGCGCCTTGGCGTCCAGGTCGATGCCGGGCTGGGCCAGCAGCACCTTGAGCGTGTCCTTGGCCTCGTAGCGCATCGCCACGATCAAGCCGGTCTCGCCCCGTTCCGGTTCGCGGATGTTGGGATCGAGCCCCTTGGCCAGCACGCGGCGAACCACGCCGACGTTGTCGATCTGGACGGCGCGGAAGTAGTCGACGGCGTCCTCGGCCGCGTCGGCCAGGGCCGGGCCGGCGTGGCCGGCGAACAGGCCGGCGGCCAGAGCGGCCAGCCAAAAGCGCCGCTTGGCGGCCGGTTTGATGATGGGATTCGGCATGAGAATATCAGCGTACCACGTTGAATAGTTTGAAGAAGTTGTCCGTCGTCTGCTGCGCCACCTGCTCCACGGGAATGCCCTTGAGCTTGGCGATGTACTCGCCGACGTGGGCCACGAAGCCCGGCTCGTTCATCTTGCCACGGTGCGGCATCGGCGCCAGGTAGGGTGAATCCGTTTCGATCAGGATGCGGTCGAGCGGCAACTCCAACGCCACCGCCTGCAAGTCCTTGGCGCTCTTGAAGGTGACGATGCCGGAGAAGGAGATGTAGAAGCCCATCTCGATGGCCGCGCGGGCCACCTCCAGCGATTCGGTGAAGCAATGCATGACGCCGGCCACGCCGCCCGCCTCGGTGCCGGCGCCCTCCTCGCGCATGATGCGGATGGTGTCCTCGCTGGCGGCGCGGGTGTGAATAATCAAGGGCTTACGGGTGATTCTTGAGGCTTTGATGTGGGTGCGGAAGCGCTCGCGCTGCCATTCAAGGTCGCCCGTCAGGCGGAAATAGTCGAGCCCGGTCTCGCCGATGGCGATGATCTTCTTGTGGTCGGCCAGTTGCACCAGCTGCTCGACGCTGGGTTCCGGCGTGTCCTCGTAGTCGGGATGCACGCCGACCGAGGCGTAGATGTGCGGATACTGTTCGGCCAGGGCCAGCACCTGCGGAAAATCCGGCAGGTCGACCGACACGCACAGCGCGTGCGTGACGTGGTTGTCGGCCATCTTGGCCAGGATCTCGGGCATGCGAGCGGCCAGCTCGGGGAAATTGATATGGCAATGGGAATCGATATACATGGCGCAATTGTACCCCGGAGCGTGCCGGCGCCGCTGGCCCGCCCGCGCCCGGCCGTCCTCGCCTGGCCATCCCCGCGCCGCCGGCCGCGCTAGACGAACACCTCGCGCCGCGCCGCCTGGCTGATCGCCAGGGTGGCCGGGTGGCTCATGCGCCGCTCCGTGGTGATGGCGTAGACCTGCTCCAGCAGGCTGGGGACCACGCCCAGTTGGACCACGCCGTATTGCGCGCAGACATGGGCGGCGATCACGCTGGGCGCGAAGAACACGCCGGCGCCGGAACGGCCGAAGGCCTTCATCATCGCGCTGTCGTCGAACTCGCCGACCACGCGCGGGCGCAGCCCGCTGCCCTCCAGCCAGGCCAGCAGCTTGTGGCGGATGGCGAAGTCCTCGCCGGGCAGCAACATGGGGGCGCGGTGCAGGCAGGCCGGGAAGTCGCCCACCAGGCCCGCCGCCAGCTCCGCGTTGGCGAACACGGCCAGACCGCTCTCGCCCAGCAAGTGGTTGTAGCCGCGCACGCTCAGGTGGCTGGGCATGGGCCGGTCGGCGATGATCATGTCGAGCCGGTGCACCGCCAAGTCGGCCAGCAGGCTGGCCAGGCGGCCCTCGCGGCAGATCAAACGGGGCGGCTCGGCCATCGCCAGCGCCGGTTGCACCAAGCGGCAGGCGATGGTCTTCGACACCGAATCGGCGCAGCCCACCCGGAAGGCGACGGTCGCCGTCGGCGACTGGTCGCGCACGATGTCGAGCAGCTCGTCGCCGGCGCGGAAGATGTCCTCGGCGTGGCGCAGGATGCTGCGGCCGGTGTCGGTCAGCTCCAGGTTGCGGCCGTTGCGGCGGAACAGCTCGACGCCGAGCGTGTCGGCGAACTCGCTCAACTGGCCGGAGATCGACTGCGGCGTCAGGTGCAACTGCTCCGCCGCGCGGGCGATGCTGCCGGCCTTGGCGACCATCCAAAAGTAGCGCAAATGCTTGTAGTTGAGTGAGGACATGCCGGCGATAGCTCCAAAAAATCGATGTATTGTGCAATATTAATCGATTATTCTTTTGTGGCGCGGGGCATTAGACTGTTTCTCGTCGGTTTCGACAAAAACTTTTCATACTGGAGTAAAGGCTATGCGCGCTTACCAAACAAACAGTCCACAAGCGGCGGGACGGATACTCGCGCTGGCAATGGTGGTCGACGGCAACTTGACGCCGTCCGAATTGCGCGCCTTGGACCGCAGCAAGATCCTAACCTACATCGAACTCGACGTGGCTGGCTTCGAGCAGTTGCTGCAAGACTTGTGCGACGACATGTTGCAAACCGTCGTCCATGGCGCGGTGCAGATGGACCACGGCTTGATCGACAGCCTGCTCGACGAGATCCGCGAGCCCGATCTGCGCCGCCATCTGCTGCAGGCGATGTGGGCCATCGCCGACGCCGACGGCTGGTTGGCCGACGCCGAGGCGGTGCTGTTGGCGCGCGCCAGCGCGGCCTGGTCGGCCGAGTCGAACTTCAGCGACCGGCCGCGCCGGCTGGCCTAGGGGGGGCGGGGCCCGGCTAAGACGCCAGCGGCCTCCAAACCATCCACAGGCTCAAAGCCAGGGTCAGACCCGAGGGTCTGACCCTTAATTGCGCCAGTGGGTCTTCTTAGCTTAGCCTGGTTCCGGCTGGATGCCAAAACCCCAGCTCAGGCGACGCGCTTGCCGAGGATGATCAGGTCGCGCTCGATGCCGTCCAGATTGGCCACCTTGGGCAGATTGGCCCAGGTGGCGAAGCCGTACTTGGCGAACAGGCCCAGACTGGGGGCGTTGTGGCCGAAGATGAAGCCGAGCAAGGTGTGCACCTGGATGCTGGGCGCGTAGGCGATGGCCTGCTCCAGGCAGTAGCGGCCGATGCCCTTGCCGCGCCAGGCCTCGGCGATGTAGACGGAAATTTCCGCCGTGCCCGAATAGGCCGGCCGGCCGTAGAAGTTCGAATACGAGATCCAGCCCAGCGTCGCCGCCGGGACCGACGCATCGTCGGCCGCCTCGATGATCCACAGCGGGCGGCGCTCCGGCGTGTGCTCGTGGAACCAGGCCAGGCGCGATTCGACCGAGACCGGCTCGGTGTCGGCGGTGACTTCGCGCGAGGCGACGGTGCTGTTGTAGATGGCGACGATGGCGGGCAGGTCGTCGAGCGTGGCGTTGCGGTGGCGGAATGCGGTCATGAGCGGAAAAATGAAGGGGTGGAATCTTGCAGAAATCGGCTACAGGGTGTGGGTAGCCCGCGAGGAACGCAGGGCGGCGCCGAGGATCTCCTCGATGCGCAGCCGGGTGCGGGTGCCGCTGTCGTCGTCCGGGAAGTGTACGCCGATGCCCTGCGCCTTGTTGTTGTGCGCGCCGGGCGGCGTGATCCAGGCGACCTTGCCGGCGATCGGGTATTTGTTGACGTCGTCCATCAGCGCCAGGATCAGGTAGATCTCGTCGCCGATCTTGTAGGGCTTTTGGGTCGGCACGAACATGCCGCCATTTTTCAGAAACGGCATGTAGGCGGCGTACAGCGCGGCCTTTTCCTTGATCGCCAGCGACAGCACCGTCGGCCGCGCCAGGGGCGCGGTGTTCGGGTCGGAGGGGCTGGCGCTCATGTCGTCCCTTTCAGGTTTCAGGCGCAGCAGGCCGTGTAGTCGAGCAGCATGTCTTCGATGAACAACTTGGGCGACAAGGGGTGGTCGGCGGTGGCGCGGCGCTCGTTGGCGCTCTTGATGGCGGCCAGCAGGCGGCTGACGTGGATCTTGTCGGCCAGGCTGGCCAGCTCGCGCTGGTAACGCGGGTAGTAGCGCACGCTGCCTGCCAGTTTGTAGGAAAACAGGTCGTAAAGCCAGCGCTGAACCCAGGAAACCTGCGCCGACAGGCTCACCTTCTGCAATTTTTCCGCCGTCTTCAGCGCGCCCTCGATGCTCGGATGGGCCAGCAGTTGCAGCAGCGCGTCCATGTCGTCGCGGTTGCCGGTTTCGGCCTGGGCCATCGCCGCCAACGGCGCGCCGCCCTGCTCGCGCAGCCAGCTGTCGGCGTCGGCCACGCCCTGCGCCTTGAGCCAGGCCAGCGCCTCGGCGTGGCTGGGCATGGGCAGGGCGAACTTGCGGCAGCGCGACAAGATCGTCGGCAGCAGCCGGTCCAGGCTGTTCGAGGCGAGCAGGAAGACGGTGCCCGGCGGCGGCTCCTCCAGGGTCTTCAGCAGCGCGTTCGAGGCCGGCATGTTGAGCGCCTCGGCCGGGTACAGCACCACCACGCGCAGACCCTGGCGGTGGGTGGAAATGTTCATGAAGTCGGCCAGATTGCGGATCTGCTCGATCTTGATCTCTTTCGACGGCGCCTTGGCCGACTTGGCGGTCTTTTTGGACTCGCTGTCGCCGCCCTCCTCGCCGTCGGCCGGCGGCTCGTCCTCCAGCGCCTCGGGGCGCACGCGGCGGTAGTCGGGGTGGTTGTGCTGGGTGAACCAGCCGCAGGAGGCGCACTGGCCGCAGGCGTGGCCGCTGGGCAGCACGGCCTCGCACAGCAGGCCCTGGGCGAAGCGCTCGATGAAGTCGGACTTGCCTATCCCGGCGGCGCCATGGAACAGGATGGCGTGGGGCATGCGCTGGCGCAGCTGTTGCAGCTGTTGCCAGGACGATTCTTGCCAAGGATAAATTGAATTGCTCATCAGTAGTATTCTATGCTGAAAGTTCCGCTTGCAGCATGCCGCTCAGCTGCAACTGGATCGCGGCGATCGTCTGGGTCGAGTCGATGATGCGGAAACGCTGCGGGAACTGGGCGGCGCGGCGCAGGTACTCCTGGCGCGTGGCGGCGAAAAAGTCGGCCTGCTCCTGCTCGAACTTGTCGAGCGAGCGGGTGGCGTCGAGGCGGGCGCGGGCCACTTCCAGCGGCACGTCGAACAGGAAGGTCAGGTCCGGTTGCAGATGCGGGTGGACCCACTGCTCCAGCGCCTCCATCTTGGCGCGGTCCATGCCCCGGCCGCCGCCCTGGTAGGCGAAGCTGGCGTCGGTGAAACGGTCGGAGATGACCCAGGCGCCGCGCGCCAAGGCCGGCTCGATCACCTGGGCGATGTGCTCGCGGCGGCTGGCGAACATCAGCAGCGCCTCCGTCTCCAGGTGCATCTTTTCGTGCAGCAGCAGGTCGCGCAGCTTTTCGCCCAGCGGCGTGCCGCCCGGCTCGCGGGTGGTGACCAGTTCTATGTCGGCGCCGCCGTGGCTGCGCAGGAATTGCGCCACGAAGCCGATATGGGTCGACTTGCCGGCACCGTCGATGCCTTCGAAACTGATGAATTTGCCGCGTTGTTGAGTCATGAAAACTGAAAGGCCTATCGTTGGAATTGGTTCACTGCCCGGTTGTGGTCGGTCAGGTTGTCGGAAAACTGGCTGGTGCCGTTGCCGCGCGAGACGAAATACAGGGCCGGCGTCTTGGCCGGCGCCAGCGCCGCCGTCAGCGACTGCACGCCCGGCAAGGCGATCGGCGTCGGCGGCAGGCCGCTGCGCGTGTAGGTATTGTAAGGGGTGTCCGTTTCCAGGTCGCGCTTGCGGATCTTGCCCTCGTACCTGGCGCCCATGCCGTAGATCACCGTCGGGTCGGTCTGCAGCAGCATGCCCAGCTTGAGACGGTTGACGAAGACGCCGGCGATCATGCCGCGCTCGGACTTTTGCCCGGTCTCCTTCTCGACGATGGAGGCCATCACCAGCGCCTCGTAGGGGTTCTTGTAGGGAAGCGCCGGGTCGCGCTTTTCCCACGCCGCGTTGAGGCGGGTGATCAGCATGCTGTGCGCCTGACGGAAGATCTGCAGGTCGCTGGCGCCCTTGGCGAACAGGTAGGTGTCGGGAAAGAACAAGCCCTCCGGCTGCTTATAGTCGGATGTTATGCGCGCCATCAACTCCTTGTCCGACAAGGCAACGGTATCATGCTTGAGGCCCTTGTGCGCCGCCATCGCCTGGCGCATCTGGCGGAAGGTCCAGCCCTCGATGATGGTCAGCGTTTCCTGGGCGAACTCGCCGCGCACCAGTTGATCTATCAAGCGCAGCGGCGTGGTGCCGGGTTTCAGTTCGTAGGCGCCGGCCTTCAGTTTGCCGCTCTTGGCGGTGACACGGGCCAGCAGATTGAACAGCAGCGGTTCGATCGGCACGCCGGCCTCGGCGATCTGTTGGCCGGCGGCGTGGGCGCCGCTGCCGGGGGCGATGCTGAATTCGATGGCCGGTTCCTCGGTGGTGATGGCGTCCGTCGCCCAATAGGCGAAATAGCCGCCCGCCGCCACCGCAACGATCATGCCGCTAACTATGATTTTTTTTATGAAAGCCATCTCTCAAACAAGCCAAGTGGTTATCCACCAGTGTGGACCAGAAATGCAGGCTAAGCCAGCCGAACCCGATACGGTTTTTGGCCGCGTTCGGCGCGTTTTGCGCGACATCACTATAATGAACCCGTAATGATAATGCTTTAATCGTCAAATTATTGGAAATTATGAATACTTGGAATCAACTTTTGGACGCGCAGGGTGCGCGCCGCGCCGAGCAGGCGCCGGATCAGGTGCTGGACTTCGGCCGCGCCCTCGGCGCCACCGAGCTGGCCGCCGGCTTCGCCGCCCCCGTCACCGACCTGGGCCTGATCGCGTTGAACGGCGAGGAGTCGGCCAGCTTCCTGCACGGCCAGTTGACCAACGACGTCGAGCACCTGAACGCGGAGCAAGTGCGCCTGGCCGGCTACTGCTCGCCCAAGGGCCGGCTGCTGGCCAGCTTCCTGCTGTGGCGCGACGCCGAAACCATCTATTTGCAGCTGCCGCGCGCGATCCAGGCGCCGCTGCAAAAACGCCTGCAGATGTTCGTGCTGCGCGCCAAAACAAAACTCAGCGACGCCACCGCGCAGCCCGCCAACGAGGTGGTGCTGGGCCTGGGCGGCGCCCTGGCCGAGGCCGTGCTGCGCACCTGGTTCGACGTGCTGCCGGCGCAAGCGTACAGCCGCATCGACCATCCGCTGGGCACGCTGCTGCGCCTCGGCGACGTGTTCGGCGCGCCGCGCTACCAATGGCTGACCTCGGGCGCCACCGCCGCCACCGTCTGGCCGCTGCTGGCCGAGCGCCTGGCCGTGGGCGGCAACGACGCCTGGCATTTGTCCGAGATCCACGCCGGCGTGCCGCAGATCGGCGCGGCGACGCAGGAGCAGTTCGTGCCGCAGATGGTCAACTACGAGCTGCTGGGCGGCGTCAACTTCAAGAAGGGTTGCTACCCTGGCCAGGAGATCGTCGCCCGTAGCCAATATTTGGGCAAGCTGAAGCGTCGCACGACGCTGGTCAGCATCGCCGACAAGGCCGCCATTCCCGGCGCCGAGGTGTTCGCCACGGCCGATCCCGAACAGCCTTGCGGCATGGTGGTCAACGCCGCGCCGAACGGCGCCGGCGGCGTCGACGCGCTGGTCGAGATGAAGCTGGCGGCGATCGACGCCGGCGTCGCCGAGGGCGCCGTGCGGCTCGGTTCGGCCGCCGGCACGCCGCTGCGCTTCCTCGCCATGCCGTATGTGCTGGACGCGCTCGACCTCTGACATGGCCGACCTGTACATTTACTACCAGGTGCGCGAAGCCGACACGGCCGCCCTGCAAGGGGCCGTCACGGCCATGCAGGCCGGCCTGGCACAGCGCCACGGCGTCGCCGCCCAGCTGAAGCGGCGGCCGCAGGCCAAGGACGGCCTGCAAACCTGGATGGAAGTCTACCCGGCCGTGCCGGCCAGCTTTCCGGCCGCGCTGGAGGGGGCCGTCGAACAGGCCGGCCTGTCCGCCTGGATCGCCGGCGCGCGCCACACCGAAGTCTTTACGGATGTAATCTCATGTGTTTGATCGTTTTCGCCTGGAAGGTCATCCCGGCCGTGCCGCTGGTGGCGGCCGCCAACCGCGACGAATTTTACGCGCGCGCCAGCGCGCCGGCCGGCGCCTGGCCGGACCAGCCGCAGATTTTTGCCGGCCGCGACCTGAAGGCCGGCGGCAGCTGGATGGGCATCAGCCGGGGCGAGGCGGCGACACAGTCGTCGCGCTTCGCCGCCATCACCAACATCCGCGCGCCGGCCGAGCACAAGCCGGACGCGCCCTCGCGCGGCCACCTGGTGGCCGACTACCTGGCCGGCAATATGACGCCGCAGCAGTATGTTGAATCGATCCGCGCCGGCAGCGAGGCCTACAACGGCTTCAACCTGGTGCTGGCCGACCGCGACACCCTGATCTGGTTCTCCAACAAGGGCCAGGGCGACCCGCGCAACGGCCAACCGCTCGAGCCCGGCGTCTACGGTCTGTCCAACGCCCTACTCGACGCGCCGTGGCCGAAGGTGCTCAAGACCAAGGCGCAGTTCGCCAGCCTGCTGTGCCTGGGCGCGCCCGACGACGCCTATTTCGAGATGCTCTCCGACACCACGCTGGCGCCCGACATGCGCCTGCCGGAAACCGGCGTGCCGCTCGACCTGGAGCGGGTCTTGTCGGCGGTGCGCATCGAAACGCCGGGCTACGGCACGCGCACCTCGACCGTGGTCAAGCTCTACGCCGACGCCCCGGCGGTGCTGCACGAAGTGCTGGTCCAATAGCCTAATCCCACGCCCCCCGAAAAGGACCGAGAGCCGGGGTCAGCGAGAGCCGGGGTCAGTGCCGACATTCGGACACAGACACAGCAGGAGAGCCGGGGTCAGTGCCGACATTTGGACACAGACACAGCAGTAGCCCCCCCCCCCCTTGCTGCCAAATGCTACGGTTGAACTCGTGTCCGAATGTCGGCACTGACCCCGGGGCACTGACCCCGGGGCACTGACCCCGGGGCACTGACCCCGGGGCCGGGGCTCGCCCTCCGGCTGCTGCAGCTTGCGCCATCCCTTGCCACCGGGCAGCGCCTGTAGCTGCGAAAACGCTTACGGCAGCGTTGCCGGCCGGGCGAAGTAGCCATCCGGGCCGGGCCATCCGTCACCGTCCATCCGTCGAAGGTTCTAATCCAAAATAGTTATTGTGGGAAAGTAAATAGCAAGTTTATACTTTACCGGCAGGCAACAGCAAAAGGCCCAGCCGCACACCCACCGCAAGCGCAGCTATTTTCCGGAGAAACGCATGGATAGTCAGAGCAATCAAAACATCGCCATCATTGGTCTTGGACGTATTGGATCGGCATTTCTCACCGAGATGTTGAAGAAGAAACGCGGCGGCGTTCACCTGACCCACGTCGCGGAGAAGATGGACACGCCGGGCAAGGCCCAAGCCGTCGCCGCCGGCATCGCCGTGGTCGGCCTGGACGAGCTGGTCGCACTGGGCGACAAGCTCGACGTCATCTTCGACCTGAGCGGCCTGCCGGAAGTGCGCAACGAACTGCGCCACAAGCTCGCCGCGGCGGACAACCACCACACCGTCATCGCCTCGGAAACCATCGCCCGGCTGATCGGGGCGCTGATCAGCGACCACGCCATGCCCGTCATCGAAGGCCGCAAGACCGGCTACTAAGCCGACATCGAAGCCGACATCGCGCCGCCGGGTACATAGGCGGCGCCACCCTGCCCCGCTCGCCCGCAGCCAAAATCAGGCGAACGTCAGCTGCATCTGGATGTGGGCGATGCCCGCCTCGAAGAATTCCTCGCCGTCGATAACGAAACCGTGCCGCTGGTAGAACGGCGCGGCCTGGGTCTGTGCGCTCAGCACCACCTTGCGGTCGCCGCGCGCCTTGGCCTGCGCCATCAGGGCTTGCAACAACGCGCCGCCGACACCGCTCCCCCGCGCGACCTTGCGCACCGCCATGCGGCCGATATGCCCGTCCGGCAGCAGCCGCGCGGTGCCGATGGGCATGCCGGCGGCGTCGTAGGCGACGGCGTGCAGGCAGACGGCGTCCATGTCGTCGAGTTCGATCTCGGCCGGCACCTTCTGTTCGTCGACAAAGACTTCGAAACGGATGAGTTTGGCATCGGCGCTCAGGGCGTCCCAGTTGCCGAAACGGATGTCGTGCTTGGCTGTATTGGTCATATTGCGGAGGCAAAGGGTGGCGAAGCGACGATTGTCGCACGCCGCCCGCGCCGGATGGAAGCGGCCCAGCACCGGCCGCCAAATACTCACCCCTCCGCCCGGATAGCCATTACTTTCTAGCCATCCATTTAGAACAAGGTCTGCTGCAAACTGGTCAGCGTGGCGAAGTCGTCGCGCAGGAAAGGCAGGATGGCGTCGGCCACCGGCTGCAACTGCCGCGTCAGGTAGTGCTCGTAGTCGATCGGCGCGCGGCGCACCTCCAAGGGCTCCGGCCCGGCCGTCGTCATAACATAGCGTATCCAGCCGCCGCGCTGATACTGCTGCGGCCGGCCGTGGCGCCGGTTGTACTCGTCGGCGATGCGCGCCGCTCGCACATGCGGCGGCACGTTGCGCTCGTACTCCTCCAGCGGCCGTCGCAGCCGCTTGCGGTAGACCAACAGCTCGTCGAACTCGCCGGCCGCCGTGCGCCGCACATAGTCGCGCAGATAGTCCTGGTAGGCCTCGCCCTTGAAGATGCGTTGGTACAAGGCCTGCTGGAATTGCTGCGCCAGCGGCGTCCAGTCGCTGCGCACCGTCTCCAGGCCCTTGTAGATCATCTCCTCCGTGCCGTCCGGCTTGCCGACCAGGCCGGCATAGCGCTTCTTGCTGCCCAGCTCGGAGCCACGGATGGTCGGCATCAGGAAGCGGCGGTAGTGCGTCTCGTACTGCAGCTCGAGCGCGCTGTCGAGGCCGAACTCCTCGCGCAGGTGGGCGCTCCACCACAGGTTGACCTGGGCCACCAGCGCGCGGCCGATCACGCCGGCCTGCGCGTCGTCGTGGGCATGGCCGAGCCAGACGAAGGTCGAGTCGGTGTCGCCATAGATCACCTGGTAGCCCTGCGCCTCGATCAGCGCGCGCGTGCGGTGCATGATCTCCTGGCCGCGCAAGGTGATCGACGAGGCCAGGCGCGGGTCGAAGAAGCGGCAGCCGTCCGAGCCCAGCACGCCGTAGAAGGCGTTCATGATGATCTTCAGGGCCTGCGACAGCGGCTTGTTGTGCTCGCGCTTGGCCGTCTCGCGCCCCTGCCAGATCTGCTTGACGATGGCCGGCAGGCAATGCTTGTCGCGCGCGAAGCGGCCGCCACGGAAACCCGGCACCGTCGCCGCCTCGTCCGCCATCGCCGTGCCGACCACCAGGCCGACCGGGTCGATCAGGAAGGTGCGGATGATCGAAGGGTACAGGCTCTTGTAGTCGAGCACCAGCACCGAGTCGTACAGGCCGGAGCGCGAGTCCATCACGTAGCCGCCCGGGCTGTTGTCGCCCACCACGTCGCCCAGGTTCGGCGCCACATAGCCCTGGCGGTGCATCATCGGCATGTACAGGTGCTCGAAGGCGGCCACCGAACCACCGCTGCGGTCGGCCGCCAGGCCGGTCACGCTGGCCCGCTCCAGTAGGAAGGTCAGCAGCTCGGTCTTGGCAAAGATGCGCGTGACCAGCTCGCAGTCCTTCAGGTTGTAGCGCGCCAGGGCCGGCTTGTCCTCGGCGAAGCGGCGGTCGATTTCGGCCATGCGGTCGTAGGGATTGTCGATCGACTTGCCCTCGCCCAACAGCGCCTGCGACACATGCTCCAGGCTGAACGAGGGGAAACTCCAGGTCGCCGACTTGAGCGCCTCGATGCCGTCGATAATCAGGCGGCCGGCGGCGGCGGCGAAGAAATGCTGCTGCTTGCCGCCGTGCTCGCGCCACTCCATCTCGCTGCCGTCGCGGCCGAAGCGCAGCGGCATGTTGTAGCGCTCGGCGTGCCGGCGCAGCACGCGCAGGTCGAACTGCACCAGGTTCCAACCGATGATGGCGTCCGGATCGTGCCGTTCCATCCAGCTGTTCAGCCGCTCGATCATCTGCGCGCGGCTGTCGCAATACTCCAGCTCGAAGTCGAGCGCGCCGGCCTCGGCGTTGGGCGGCCCCAGCATGTAGACCTGGCGCTGGCCGCAGCCCTCCAGCGCGATCGAGTACAGCTCGCCATGGGAGGTGGTTTCGATGTCCAGCGACACCAGCCGCAGCGTGGGCCGGTAGCCGGCCGCCGGCCGCATGTGGCTGTCGAGCAGCGGCCCCTTGGTGCCGGCGCCGGCGCGGCCGTCGAAGCTGACCGGGGCGGTGATGAAGCGTTCCATCAGGTAGCGCTCGGGCGGCCGCACGTCGGCCTCGTAGACGTCGACACCGTGCTCGCGCAGGCGTTTCTCCAGCTTCATCAACACGCGGTATTGGCGGCAATACAGGCCCAGCACGGGGCGGTGGTGGAAATCGGTCAGTGCCAGCGGCCGCAGCTCGCAATGGCGCTCGCCGCGCAGCACCAGTTCGGCCTGCTCGCGTTGCTCGGCCGGGATGAAGGCCACCGACGTCTGCGGCGGCAGGCGCAGGTGGCGCGGCCCGTCGTCGGTCGCCAGCCAGAAGTCGACCTCCGTGCCGGCGGCCGTGTCGCGCCAGTGGCGGGTTAATAGGAAACCCAAAAAGCCCTGTTGTGGTTGATCCAAGGTACTACCTTCAAAGCGCCGCTCAGGCGTGTTCTTGCATTATTCTTGATGCCTTATCGCATGGCGCCGCCGGCGGCGCACGGGCGGCGGCCCCGCATCTTAAAGCAAAGCGCCAACGCGCGCTGAGCGATCTTTACCGGGTAGCAACTAGCGGCGCCGGCTGGCTTGCCCGCCGGCTCAACAGCGACAGGCCCAGCACGCCGCAGGCCGTCAGCGCGACGGCGATCATCTCCGCCTGCGTGGCGTGGATGCCGGCGAAGTCGAGCACCGGATTGACGCGGATCTGCTCGATCAGCAGCCGCTCCAGGCCGGCCAGCACCAAATAGACCGAGAACAGCCAGCCGGTTTTGAACGGATGCTTGCGCAGCGCCCACAACAGCGCGAAGCAGGCGAAGGCCATCAAGGTCTCGTAGATCGGTGTCGGATAGACGCCGGGGGCGGCGATCAGTTCACCGTAGATATTGTTGTCGTAGGTCTGCGCCCAGGCCCAGGTGGGCAACCAGTCCGGCTTGAGGGCCATGTTGGCTACGCCGCCCCAGTCGCCGTCGCCGGAGATCTGACAGCCGATGCGGCCGATGCCGTAGCCCAACATCATGGCGCCGGCGGCGGCGTCGAGCAAGGGACGCGGTGTCAGGTTCCAGCGCTTGACGAACAGCATGCCGGTCAGCGTGCCGAAGATGAGGCCGCCGAAGATGCTCAGCCCAGAGCGGCTGAAGATCATGTCCCAAGGCGCGGCGGCAAAGCTGTCCAGATGCTCGAAGATGTGGAAGATGCGGGCGCCGAGCACGCCGGCGATCAGCACCGCGATGGTCAGGTCGGGCACGATGTCCTGCGGCGGCTTCTCGACCAGCACGGGCACGCCGTCCGCGCCTTTGACGTGGCGCCAGGCCTTGCCCAAGCGGCCGGCCTGGTACAGCCGGCGCATCTCCACCTTCATGCAGGCGCCGGCGGCCAGCGTCGCCAGGGCGACCAGCAGGCCGAAGGTGGCCAGCGGCATGGGCAGGTCGTAGCCGGTGTAGGCCTTGATGACATCGCTCAAATACGGATACGACATGAATTCTCTCTTCATCGATGCAGGTGGCCGCGCGAGCGGAAGCCGCAAATGTAGCACGTCCGGCCCGTCAAAACGGAGATGGTCGCAAACCTTCAGCCCGGATTAAGCCGTGGCCAGCGCAGGCCTGTTTGGCAGCAAGCCTACACCAGATGTCGATTGCCGCCACCTCGCGCGCAGGTGATCATGCGCAGACGATCATCCCCCGCTGCGAAACTTTGCCGAAGCTGCTTACGCCAGCACCGCGCTGACCGGCCTACGCGACGAGAACGGAAGCGCCGGCCCGTAGCCAAAGCGCATCACGATATCCGGTCGGCGCCCGGGCACGCCAACCAGGGCGGCAAGTTCCGGTCGCAGGCCGGCCACCTCCACCGGCTGGTTGATAAAGGCGTGCTTGAGGCCGAGCGCGGTGGCAGCGAGCGCAAAGCGCTGGCAGGCCATGCCGGCAAGTACCCAATGCTCGGGATCACTCTTCTGCGCGACAAACACCGCGACACCTGCCGATGACGCGATCTGTCGGGAGTATTTGTCATTCTCGGCCGCCGCCTTAAAGCCGACATCGAACAGCACCGGCCCAAGCCATGCCGGCAAGGGGGGATTGCCACTCGAGGCACTGAACAAGCCGTCGCCGGTCTGCATCGCTTGTCGAGGACTGAAACGCAGCCACGTTTTCAGTTCCCGCATGAAAGCGGGGTCCGCCATCTGCTTGCTGTTGCCGGCAACGACGAGATCGCGCACGCGCTCCATCCGCGGCCGATCCGAAATGAGGTGCAGATCGACGCCTGGTAGCGCTGCGGCCCTGGCCAGCGTTGCCAGGTCCGCCGGGCTGACGGGCTTGCCGTCATAGTCGCCACGGGTTGATTGCCGCTTTGCGATGGCCTCGAACAGCGCAGGCTCGGCGGCCGCGCCACCGCCGAACGAGAACACCACCGCGCCTTGGTCGGCCGGGTTGAAGCTGAGTTCGCCGGGCCTGCCGCCCATCGCTGCGGCGACGCCCAGATTTGCCGCCGCGCAGCCCAGACTTGCATACAAATGGTGATTGTCCGGGTCCACGGCGGCAAGCTGCCGCGCCAGATCGGGGTGGATTTCAATCCCGCTCTGCTTGATCTTAAACCACCATGGTTGAGTGTTGTGGCTGTTCGCTGCAAGCGCTGCGCAACGTACCAACTCGCTCGTTTCCGGCCTACGTGCTAACGCTGCGCGGTTTGCCGCAATGGAGGAGTTGTATTCCTCCATGGAGCCCATGCTACGCATTCCGAGATAAGCGCCGCCAACGCCGGCCAGCGCCACGGCGCCGCCGCCCAGCAGGATTGTTCGTCTGTTCAGCATAATAGTCCCCAGCTAGATCGAAGTGCTGCTCTTAGTATCATGCCAACTTTGAGGCTATGATCAGCCCATCAATTCTACCGGATAACTTTTCATGCTAGATATGTGCAACGCGGCCGGAGCGGCCAGGTGGTTTAGTCCACCTTCTGCAACTTGCTGCCGTACATAGCCTGGTCGGCATAGCGTAGCAACTGCTGCCCGTCACTGCCGTGCTCGGGGTAGTGCGCCACCCCGATACTCGCTGTGATAGTCAGACTACTGCCATCGGGCAGCAGAATGGGTGCCAACAGCACCTGGTGGATTTTGTCCCTGATCTGCGCAGCATCCTCGGGCACCAACATTTCCTCCAGGATGATGACGAATTCGTCGCCGCCGAGACGCGCCACGGTATCGGCTTCCCTCACGCATTCCTTCAGGCGTTGCGCCACTTTGCGCAGCAGCAAGTCTCCGCAGGCATGGCCAAAGGAATCATTTACTTCCTTGAATTTGTTCAGGTCGATGAAGAGCAGCGACAGCATGCTCTGGTGGCGCTGCGCCCGGGCCAGCGCCATCTCGAGCCGATCGTGGAACAGGCGCCGGTTGGGCAGTTGGGTCAGTTCGTCGTGCTGCGCCATAAAGCGCAGACTGCTATGCAACTGCTTGCGCTGAATCGCCGTCGCCACCTGCTTGGACACGAACATCAGCAAGTCTTGGTCGCGGTCGGTGTAGCTGTCCTGGCTTTGTCCACCGCTGCTCTGCAACAACAGCACGCCGATCAGGTCCTTGGTAGTTGCCAGGGGTGCGCCGATCCAACAGTCCGGCGCCGGCCCGGCAGCCGCCCGCAACTGCGCCGTCAGGTACGGCAGGGTCGTCGGCGAAATGCGCACCGGCAGGCCGCTGCGCAACACTTCCTCGCCCAGCAGGTGCGCCAACGGGTGCGGCGGCGCGGGACCGTCAGCGTTCGCATGGTAGGTGAACTGCAGGGGCCGGCCGTCTTCTCTCCGTAAGGCAACCCCGAATCCGGGCGCCGGCAGCAGCGCGCCGATGATCTGATGGACGCGCTGGAACAGGGTCGGTAAATCGTCGCTCGCATGAGCCGCTTCGGAGATCGCGTACAAGGCGACCTGCATGGCTTCGGCCTGCTTTATGGCGGTAACGTCGCGTGCCACGGCAACGCGCAACTGGTCCGCCTCGGACCAGCATGCCGACCACATGATGTGGACAATCTGGCCATCCTTGCGGACGTAGCGGTTTTCAAAGCTGGAATTGGCCTGGCCGTCCGTGATGGCGCGCGCCGCCGCCAGTGTACGGGCCCTATCCGCCGGCAACACCAGATCGATCATTTGCCTGCCGATCATTTCCTGCTGGGTGTAGCCGAAGATGCGCTCACAGGCGGAGCTGACAAACACAAAACGACCGTCGACGTCGACAATGCAGACGGCATCCATCAGCAAGTCAGTGAAGCGGGCGATTGTGGCTGAAAACGACTTTTTCATATCGCTCGATTCTAGTCCAAATTGTCAAACGCAAGCCGGTATCCAAGCCGCTGTTACCAAAGTCCAACAACTTGAGCGCGTTTGACAGGCAGGATGGGCCCGATTGGCGATGGCCTCACTTGGCTGCGCCACTCGCTGGCGTTCGCGGGTTCGCAAACAGCGAGAGTACTTTGGCTTCGGTGTCTGAATACTTCTCAATCTTCTCGCGGTCTGGAACGTTCACTGAATTTAGAAGGCTGCAAACCGACGCGAGCATTGCCTGCGCGAGGATGAGTCGATCGGCGTTAGGGTACTTTGCGTACAAGTCGTTGGTTATCAGGCCAACTCGTACAGAGAAGTCTGCGTCCTTTGCGTACTTCTGTAAGCGTCTTCCCAGCGCCGTCTGGACTACCTGAACAGCGTCATTCATGATCGAATCTTGGCACAGCATTTGTGCCCACACATTTCGATTATGGACACAAATTTTCAACCAATCATTTCCACGAATGCGCGCGGCCACTATCGCCAGCACCCGCTGGAGTTCAAGCGCGCATTGGTGGCGCTGTCGCTGGAGCCGGGTGCGTCGGTCGCTCGCATCGCCCGTGACCACGGCGTCAACGCCAACCAGGTGTTCAGCTGGCGCCGTCTTTATGAGCAAGGCCGCCTCGGCGTGCCTGCGTTAATGCGTGACGATGGCTTGTTGCCGGTGGTGCTGGCGTCAACGGTGCCGGCTCCGAGTAACGACACCGCCAATGCCAACGGTATTGTCGTGCTTGAGCTGGGCGAGGTCCGCGTGCGGATCGAAGGCCAGCCCAATGCATCGACGCTGGCGCAAGTGCTGGATCGGGTGCTGCGATGATCGGCCTGCCCACTGGTACCAAGGTCTGGCTCGCCGCCGGCACCACCGACATGCGCTCCGGTTTCAATGGCCTGGCTGCCAAAGTGCAGACGGCGCTGGAGGAGGATCCGTTCAGCGGCCACGTGTTTGTGTTCCGTGGCCGACGCGGCGACCTCGTCAAATTACTGTGGTGGAGCGGCGATGGCCTGTGCCTGTTGGCCAAGCGGCTTGAGCGCGGGCGCTTCATCTGGCCGCAGGCCAGCAACGGCTCTGTGGCGCTGACACCGGCGCAGCTGTCGATGCTGCTTGAGGGGATAGACTGGCGGCGGCCGGAACGCACGTGGAAACCGACGTCGGCCTTGTAAACGTCGCAGGGCTCGCGTAAACTTGGCCCATGCTCAACCTTGCCGACCTGCCCAACGACATCGCCGCCTTGAAGGCGCTGCTGCTCGCCCAAGACGAGTTGGTGGAAGGTCTGCGCGATCAACTGAACACGCGCGCCGTCGAGATCGAGCACCTCAAGCTGCAGATCGCCAAATTGCGGCGCATGCAGTTCGGCCGCAAGTCCGAAAAGCTGGACCATCAGATCGAACAGTTGGAACTGCAACTGGAGGACCTGCAGGCCGACGAGGCCGAGGCGGCCCGCGAGATGCCGGCGGCCGACCAGGCGCCGCGCAAGAAGTCGGTGCGCCGGCCCTTGCCCGAGCATCTTCCGCGTGACGAGAAGGTGTATGCGCCGACGGCCGATGCCTGCCCCGCCTGCGGTGGCGGCCTGCGGCCGCTGGGCGAGGACGTGGCCGAGCAACTGGAGTTCGTGCCGGCCAGCTTCCGCGTGATCCGCCATGTACGCCCCAAGCTGGCCTGCGCCTGCTGCGACGCCATCGTCCAGGCGCCTGCGCCGAGCCGGCCGATCGAGCGCGGCATCGCCGGCCCCGGCCTGCTGGCGCACATCCTGGTGGCGAAGTTCGCCGACCACCTGCCGTTGTACCGCCAGTCCGTCATCTACGCCCGCGAAGGCGTCGACTTGGATCGCGCGCTGCTGGCGAGCTGGGTCGGCGCCGCCAGCGCCTTGCTGCGTCCGTTGGTCGACGCCGTTCGACGCCATGTGCTGGCCGCATCGAAGTTGCATGCCGACGACACCCCGATTCCGGTGCTGGCGCCCGGCAACGGCAAGACCAAAACAGCGCGCCTGTGGACCTATGTGCGCGACGACCGGCCCTCCGGCGACACCGCGCCGCCGGCGGTCTGGTTTGCCTACACGCCCGACCGCAAGGGCATCCATCCGCAGACACACCTGGCCAAGTTCGAAGGTGTGCTGCAGGCCGACGCCTACGCCGGCTTCAACGCCTTGTTCGACGACGGCAAGGTCCGCGAAGCGGCCTGCTGGGCGCACGCGCGGCGCAAATTCCACGACCTGCACGCGGCGCGACCGACGCCGCTGAGCACCGAGGCACTGCGCCGGATCGCCGAGCTCTATGTGATCGAGGCCGAGATTCGTGGCAAGCCGCCCGACGAACGAAAAAATGCCCGGCAAGCCCGCTCGCGCCCACTGCTCGACGACCTCGAGCACTGGCTGCGCGCCACGCTCGACACGCTATCGCGCAAGTCCGACACGGCGGCGGCAATCCTGTACGCGCTCAAACTCTGGCCGGCGCTGCTGCGCTACTGCGACGACGGCGCCGTCGAGATTGACAACTCGGCGGCCGAACGCGCCTTGCGTGGCGTGGCCATCGGCCGACGCAACTATCTGTTTGCCGGCGCCGACAGCGGCGGGGAGCGCGCCGCCGCGATCTACTCCCTGATCGGCACAGCCAAACTGAACGGTGTCGACCCCGAAGCCTGGTTGCGGCACGTGCTGACGCATATCGCCGATCATCCCGTCAACCGGGTTGATGATTTCTTGCCTTGGAACTGCAACCTGCCGGCAGCCCTCTGAGATTACGCCGCTTCCCAGCGGTGTGATGCCATCATCGATCAAATCACCAGCCCGCTCAAGACGTCACTGGGCAGACGCTTACGAAGAACCCGACTCTGAGTATCCTTGTACGCCGACAGTTTCTCCGGCGCGGAGAGAGAAAGTCCCTTGATGACTTCGCATGATTGTGCGAGGAGCGCCTGCATTACTACCAACTTGTCAGCATTAGGATACTGGCGATAGACGTCACGCATCCCGCCTTCTATGGCGATACCAAATCCGCTGCCGGAACCCAACTTTGTCACTGACGCTAGAGTGGCAGTTACAGCAGCACGAATGTATGGTGCGGTCTGGGCTGGTGGGTCTATGCATTGCTGGGCGTGTGCTGGGCTCAGCAGACACAGGGTCATGAACGTCCAGATAGATCGGCCGGGCGGGTTGTATAAGTGGTGGGGCATGCGCAGCATCCAATCATGGGTGGGAGTGGGTGTTGAACTATGAACGGACAGTCATGTGCGAGTGCTTGCTTTCGTGAGGCCTAACGCCTGAGATAAGGGGACGAGAATCGGTACGATTCTTGCTTTCCTTGATTAAATAGTTAGGGCTGACCCGGAGTGCTGGGGCGGACCGACTCAACTCTAAAGCTGATTGTAGTGTCTTCAATCGGTAGGTTGCTGCCACACATTCGCATTTAGCGAAGCAAACTTCATCTGAATGTAAGTGATTGTCTTGTCATGGTACGTACGGTCAGCCTCGCCAACAGCCAAAAAGCCATTGCGTAGGTAAAATTTCCGCGCTCCTATATTCGACTTCGCAACGTTAAGAACAAGACCAGCCGCATTCATCGAGAACGCGGCGTCAAGCAACGCTTGTCCAACGCCAATACCGCGAGCATCCCGGCGAACGAACAATGCACGTAATTGATTGTCGTGTACGGCTGCGAATCCTAAAACTTCACTATCTTCGAAAACCACTACAGTTGACTCCTTGAACGCTGCCAAAATAACAGCATCTTGGTCTAGTGGAGTGATTTCAAACTCACCGCTTTCGAACTGAAGCTCGTCCCGTTTTGCGTCAATATAGATACGACACACAGCGCGAAAATCTAGTTCAGTATAGTCGCGTACGAGCATCGTTGCTTTCCTCCAAATCTCGAGTGGCGGCTCATGGCCGAACACCGACTTTATTTTAATTGAACCGCATTGCAGTTTCGAGGTGTCGCATTCTCATGAAATAGGTCCGCCAAATATTCACACAACTCCGAAGTTGTGCGTTTCCGGCTGGTTTTGGTAAATTGACCACTCTCAACAGGCTTAATTCAAGCCGAACAGTTCAGCATCCACTGCACGCCAAACCGGTCGGTCAACTTACCGAAATAGTCGCCCCAAACCTGCGTATCTAGAGGTGTGGTGACTACGCCTCCGTCCGCCAATTTGTCAAAAATCTGTTTCGTCAACTGCTTATCATTCATCTGCAAAATATGTGCGGACCCTCGCATTGGCTCCGCATCATCATTGTCAGAGGCAAAGAACAGAACACCCGGCCCTTCAAATCTTGCATGCATGATTTTGCCGCGCATGGATTCATGACGAACCGGCATGCCATCAACGCCAAATCGCAAAACATCGCTTACTCGGCCCAGCCCGCACTGGGTGTAAAACTCCAATGCCTGCTCGCAAGTTGTAGTGAAAAAGAGATAGTTGGACAATTGCATCAATTCATCCTCGTAAACATGTAAGAAGCGGCGAAAATTGCTTAATTTACACTAAACTTACCGAAGCAAGCAAAAAACCATTCTGGCCGAGCTGAGGCCCCTATGCCGCCACCCCAGGCCACACCACAGCTTGCGCCACAACAACATTTTCGCCATTGAAGGTCAGTGCCGGCGAACCGTAAAGTACATATCCAAGTGCCAGGGCTTCGCTAACACGACGGCAAAACTTCGCATCGTCTGGACCAGTTAGAACTCGGTACACTGGCAAGTCGTCCGGTGGAGTGCTCATGGTTTGCTGATTCCTATAAATGATTGCTGGCTAGCAGTAGCATTGCCGAAGAGCTCGCTTAGTACAATGCCAACTTTAAGTGTATTATCACGTCGTCAATTCTACAAGATTATTCCCATGCCATTTCGACTTCTCATTGCACTCCTCTTTGCCACCTCGACCGCCATGGCTGCGCCAGCCACGGAGACCGCGCCGAAACCCCTGATCGATCAGGTCGAGCGCTTGACGGAGCTACTGCGCGATCCATACGCGGTCGGCTATCCGAAGGCGACCCTGTTCAAGATGCTGAGTCCGCAAAAAGGCGAGCAAGTGGCGCTGACGGTATTTACTGTGGAAGGATTTGGCGGCGGCAACAACCACACCCAGTATTTCGCCATGTTCAGCTACGAAACGGACGAAGACGGAAAGCGGCCCCACTACACCTTGATGGACGTGATTCCCATCGGCGGCAAGGGCTGGCGCGGCGTGACGAGTCTGGCCGCGAAACTGGTGCGCGATCCGAAAACGCACACTGCGGAAATCACCATCCCTGCACTGGAAGTCGGCCCGGACGATGCACCGAACTTCCCGAGCAAACGGACAACGATCAAGTTGGTACTGAAGAATGGACGGCTTGCCGAAGTTGGCAAGCCGTAAGGTAGATGCGGATTGCGGCTGAAGAAAGCCAAATGATATGACCTTGAAGCATATGCCGGCCGGCGGCGACGTTGGCCGCCGCCGGCCGATTCAAGTCTAGCCTCAGGCCTTGGGCGCAGCCTCGCCCAACTTCATCTTAGCCCGCAGGGCCTCGCGCACATGCGGCGTGGCCTTGTACGGATCGCTCGGATTGCGATGCTGCACGATCTCTTCCATGCGCATCTGCACGCCGGCCAGCGCGTCTGGATGCGAGTAGATGTAGAACTGGCCGTCGGCGATCGCCTTGAAGGTCAGCTCGGCCACGTCGACGGCCGATACCTTGCCGGACGACACGGCCTTGTCCGTCATCGCCTGCGAGGCCAGTTGGCTGGCGGTTGGTCCCTTGGTCATGCGCACGTCGTCGGGCCGGTTGCGGTGCGACTGGCTGATGCCGGTCGGCACGAAGTACGGGCACAGCACGGAGGCGCCCACCGGCGCGCCGACCAGTTGCAGATCCTGATACAAGGTTTCCGTCAGCGACACCACGGCGTGCTTGGAAACGTTGTAGACGCCCATCGCCGGCGCGTTCAACAGCCCGGCCATCGAGGCGGTGTTGACGATGTGCCCCTCGAAGGACGGGTCCTTGGCGGCGGCGTCCAGCATCAGCTTGGTGAAAATGCGCACGCCGTGGATCACGCCCCAGACGTTGACGCCCAGCACCCACTCCCAGTCCGCCTCGGTGTTTTCCCAGATCAAGCCGCCCGAACCCACGCCGGCGTTGTTGAACACCAGGTTCACGCCGCCGAACTCGGCGACGGTGGCGTCGGCCAGCGCCTGCACCTGCTCGCCCTTGCGCACGTCGCAAAGCATGGCGATGACGCTGGCGCCCTGGGCCGCCAGCTCTTCCTTGGCGCGGTCGAGCGCGTCGCGCTGCACGTCGGCCAGCACCAGTTTCATGCCCAGGCGCGCCGCCACGTTGGCGAATTCCCTACCCAAACCGCTCGCGCCGCCGGTAATGACGACGACTTTGTCTTTGAATGTTTTCATCAGATCAGTTTCACCAGTTGTTTGCCGAAGTTTTTGCCTTTGAGCAGGCCAATGAACGCTTCCGGGGCGGCGGCCAGGTCGGGCGCCACCGTTTCCCGATACTTGAGCTTGCCGGTCGCGACCAGCATGCCCAGTTCCGTCAGGCCTTGCGGCCAGAATTCCATGTGCTCGGTGACGATGAAGCCGCGCAGCGTCAGGCGGTTGGTCAGCAGGACGCGGGCGTTCTTGATCTCCACGTCGGCGCCGTTGTAGCCGGCGATCATGCCGCACAGGGCGACGCGGGCGAAGGCGTTGGTGCGCGCCAGCGCGGCGTCGAACACCTCGCCGCCGACGTTTTCGAAGATGGCGTCGATGCCGTTCGGCGCGGCGGCGGCCAAGTCGGCCTGCAGGTTGCCGGCCTTGTAGTCGACGCAGGCGTCGAAGCCCAGCTCGTTGACGACGTAGTCGCACTTTTCCTTGCCGCCGGCGATGCCGACCACGCGGCAGCCGCGCAGCTTGGCCAGCTGGCCGACCACGCTGCCGACGGCGCCGCTGGCGGCCGACACCGCCACCGTCTCGCCGGCCTTCGGTTGCATGATCTGGTTCAGGCCGTACCAGGCGGTCATGCCGGTCATGCCGACCGGGCCCAGATAGGCCGACAGCGGAATCCGGCTGACGTCGAGCTTGCGCAGCAGGGCGCCGTCGGAGACGCCCATTTCGGCCCAGCCGAACATGCCGGCGACGTGCTCACCGACGGCGAACTTGGGGTTCTTCGACTCGACCACCTGGCCGACGGTGCCGCCGATCATGGTTTCGTCGAGCGGCTGCGGCGCGGCGTAGCTCTTGGCGTCGCTCATACGGCCGCGCATATACGGGTCCAGCGAGAGGAAATGGTTGCGTACCAGCACTTGGCCGTCGGCCAGGGCGGGCACCTCAACCGTCTCCAGGCGGAAATTGCTGGCTAACACTTCGCCGCGCGGGCGCTGGGCTAGAACAATGCGTTGGAATGTAGTCATGTCGATGCTCCTTAGACGGCGGATACGCCGCCGTCCACCGCCAACGTCTGGCCGGTGATGTGTTTGCCGGCGTCGGAGGCGAACAGCACCGCCACGCCCTTCAAGTCCTCGTTGTCGCCGATGCGTTGCAGCGGCGCGCCCTTGGCCAGCTCGTCGCTGCCCAGTTTCTCAAGGATGCCCTTGGTCATCTTGGACGGGAAGAAGCCCGGCGCCACCGCGTTGACGGTGATGCCGTAGGCGCCCCACTCGCCCGCCAGGGTGCGCGTGAAGTTGATCACGGCGGCCTTGGAGGTGTTGTAGGCAATGGTTTTCATCGTACCCGGCGGGTTGCCGCTGAAGCCGGCGATGGAGGCGATGTTGATGATGCGGCCATACTTGCGCGGAATCATCGAGCGCTTGCCGACCGCCTGCGACACCAGGAAGATGCTGCGGATGTTGAGGTTCATCACCTTGTCCCAGGCTTCGATCGGGTGGTCCTCGGCCGGCGCGCCCCAGCTGGCGCCGGCGTTGTTGATCAGGATGTCGATGTGGCCGAGCTGGCTCATGGCGGCGTCGACCAAGGTGGTGACCTGGGCGTCGTCCTGCAGGTCGGCGGCGACGGCGGTGGCGGTCACGCCCTGCTCGGCCAGGAAAGCCAGCGCCTCGTCCAAATCGGCCTGCTTGCGCGAGGAGATCACCACCTTGGCGCCCTGCTCGCCCAAGGCCAGCGCCATTTGCAGGCCCAGGCCGCGCGAGCCGCCGGTGACCAGCGCGGTTTTACCGGCGAGGGAAAACAATTCTTGTGTTGTACGCATGTCTCTTCCTTATTGTTGTGGGGGTTGCGGTATTAGATTTCGTAATCCATGCACTGGCGCGCTTCGCGCACGGCGCCGAAGAATGGTTTGAGCGCCAGGTGCGAGGGATGGTTCTGGTAGGCGTCCAGCGCGGCCTTGTCGGCAAATTCCGAGTAGAGCACCACGTCGTACGTCGCCTCCAGGCCGGGCTGGGCCACCACCGCCTCCAATTTCAGGATGCCGGGCACCAGATCGGCGCAGGCGTCGAGCATGGTTTTCATCTTGGCGGCGTTGCTGGCGCGGTCGGCGCCTTCGGCGTGTTCCTTGAGTTTCCAGAGGACGATGTGTTTGATCATATGTTTTTCGTATCGATTCGTTAAAACCACGCGTTTTGCATATCGAGCGTGGTGGTGTCTATGCTTTCGAGCAAGGCCAGCTGCTGTTCGACCTTGGGCAGTTCCCAGCGGAAGAAGAAGCGGCAGGCCTGCAACTTGCCCCGGTAGAAGTCGGTGTCGGCGGCCTTGGCCTCGGGCAATTGGCTGGCGGCCAGCAGCGCCTGCTGCAGCCAGATCCAGGCCACCACCACGTGGCCGACCGCTTCCAGGTAGGCGCTGGCGTTGGCCAGCGTCTTGTTCATGTCCCCGGCAGCATACAGGGCCAGCGTGACTTGTTCCACCCGTTGCCAGCTGGACTCCAGCGCGGCGGCGTGGGCCAGCAGTTCGCTGGCGAGCTCGGCGGCCAGCTCGGCCGGCAGGCCGGCGCCGGCGTGGGCCGGCACGCCGACGCTGCCGCGCACCTTGCGCACGGTCTTGCGCAGCTCGCCGGCGAAGGCCTTGAACAGCGCGCCGTCCTGCATCGACACCTTGCGGCCCAGCAAGTCCAAGCCGTGGATGCCGTGGGTGCCTTCGTGGATGGCGTTCAAGCGGTTGTCGCGGTAGAACTGTTCAACATTGTATTCGCGGGTGTAGCCGTAGCCGCCGTGTACCTGGATCGCCAGGCTGTTGGCCTCGACGCACCATTGCGAGGGCCAGGACTTGGTGATCGGGGTGAGGAAGTCGAGCAGGCGGCCGGCGTGCTCGCGCGCCTCCGGCGTCTCGGCGCTGCGTTGCTCGTCGACCAGGCGGGCGCTGTACAGCACCAGGCCGAGGCCGCCTTCAACGTAGGCCTTCTGCGCCAACAACATGCGTCGCACGTCGGTGTGCTCGATGATGGGCAGCTGCGGCTGGGCCGGGTCCTTCTGCGCCGGATGGCGGCCCTGCGGCCGGTTGCGGGCATAGTCGAGCGCGTGCAGGTAGCCGGTGTAGCCGAGCACGGCGGCGCCCAGGCCGACGGCGATGCGCGCCTCGTTCATCATGTGGAACATGTTGGCCAGGCCTTGGTGGGCGGTGCCGACCAGGTAGCCGATGGCGCCGCCCTTGCCTTCCGGCTGGAACTTGCCCTCGCCGAAGTTGAGCAGGCAGTTGCTGGTGCCGCGATTGCCCATCTTGTGGTTCAGGCCGGCCAGCACGACGTCGTTGCGTTCGCCCAGGCTGCCGTCGGCGTTGACCAGGAACTTGGGCACGAGGAACAGCGAGATGCCCTTGACGCCGGCAATCGGCTTGCCGTCCGGGCCGGGGATCTTGGCCAGCACCAGGTGGACGATGTTGCCGGCCAGTTCGTGCTCGCCGGCCGAGATCCACATCTTGTTGCCGCGCAGGCGGTACTGGCGCTCGCCGTCGACGCCGGCGGCCGGGTCCGGTTCGGCGCGGGTGCTGATGTCGGACAGGCTGGAGCCGGCCTGCGGCTCGGACAAGCACATGGTGCCGAAGAACTTGCCGGCGAACATGGGCTCGACAAAGCGCCGCACCTGTTCCGGCGTGCCGCACTTGAGCAGGGTGTTGGCGCTGCTGACGGTGAGGAAGATGTAGGCGGCGGTGCTGACGTTGGCGCTGGTGAAGTAGGCCGACAGCACCTTTTCCACCACCGTCGGCAGTTGCATGCCGTCGCGCTCGAAGTCCTGGCCGGCGGCCATCAAGCCGGCGGCGCAGAAGGCGTCCAGCGCGGTTTTGACCTCGGGAACGATTTGCACGCGCAGGCAGTTGCCGTCCGGCACGGCGTGCGGCTCCTGCTGGTCGCTCTTTTTATTGTGGGGGGCGAATAGGTCGGTGGCGATCTGTTCGGCCGTGTCGATGGCGGCGTCGAAGGTTTCGCGGTTGTGGTCCTGGAAGCGCGGGCGGCGGTTCAGCGCCTCCGCGTCCAGCCATTCGTAGAGCATGAATTCGATGTCGCGGCGCGACAGCAGGGTCGATTGCATTCGGGTGCCTTGAGGAGGTGGAATGTGCTGATGGCGTGAGATGGCATGAGATGGCGAGCTGGCAAACCCGGCGGCGCGCAGCGAGGGTCAGAGCATAGGGTCAGACCCTAGGGTCTGACCCTGAAGCCGTGTCGCGGCCGAGGCCGTTTAGACCACTTCGAACAAGCCGGCCGCGCCCTGGCCGCCGCCGATGCACATCGTCACGACGACGTACTTGACGCCGCGGCGCTTGCCTTCGATCAGCGCGTGGCCGGTCAGGCGGGCGCCCGACACGCCGTAGGGGTGGCCGACGGCGATGGCGCCGCCGTTGACGTTGAGGCGGTCGAGCGGAATGCCCAGCTTGTCGGCGCAGTACAGCACCTGCACGGCGAAGGCTTCGTTGAGTTCCCACAGGCCGATGTCGGCGACCGTCAAGCCGGCCTTCTTCAACAGCTTGGGAATGGCGAAGACGGGGCCGATGCCCATTTCGTCCGGCTCGCAGCCGGCCACGGCGAAGCCGCGGAAGATGCCCAGCGGTTGCAGGCCCTTGGCGGCGGCGGTCTTGGCGTTCATCACGATGGCCATCGAGCCGCCGTCGGAGAACTGGCTGGCGTTGCCGGCGCTGATCACGCCGCCGGGCACGGCGCTGCGGATCTTGGAGACGGCCTCGTAGGTGGTGTCGGCGCGGATGCCCTCGTCGGTGGAGATGGTCACTTCGCGGCTGAGCAACATGCCGCTGGCCTTGTCGGCCACGCCCATGATGGTTGTCATCGGCACGATCTCGGCGTTGAACAGGCCGGCGGCCTGGGCGGCGGCGGCCCGTAGCTGGCTCTGCGCGCCGTATTCGTCCTGGCGTTCGCGGCTGATGTTGTAGCGCTTGGCGACGGTCTCGGCCGTTTGCAGCATCGGCCAGTAGATCTCCGGCTTGTGCTCGGCCAGCCAGACTTCCTTATACATATGCATGTTCATCTCCTGCTGCACGCAGGAAATGGACTCGACGCCGCCGGCGGCGTAGATGTCGCCCTCGCCGGCGATGATGCGCTGGGCCGCCGTGGCGATGGTTTGCAGGCCGGACGAGCAGAAGCGGTTGATGGTCATGCCGCCGGTGCTCACCGGGCAACCGGCACGGATGGCGATCTGCCGCGCGATGTTGCCGCCGGTGGCGCCCTCGGGGTTGGCGCAGCCGACCAGCACGTCCTCCACCTCGCCGGCCTCGATGTTGGCGCGGGCGATGGCCGCCTGCAGGGCGTGGCCGCCCAGCGTGGCGCCGTGCGTCATGTTGAACGCGCCCTTCCACGATTTGGCCAAGGCGGTGCGGGCGGTCGATACGATGACGGCATCTATCATGTGAGTCTCCTGGAGGAAAAGTGTTTTGTTTTGTCATCCGCAAGCCGGACGCGCGGGTCGCCCCGCACGCCGCGGCGCGGTATTGTGTGCACTGATAAGGACGAGAATAGCATATTTTAGTACGGTCGTTCGCAAATTTTCAGAGAACTTTTTATAGCAGCTTTCACCCCGATCCACCTTAATATTCTGTAAGCTTTGCGTAAGTTTGGAGCAAGCTTGGCGTAAGCTTAAGCGCCCACACTCAGTCAAGCTGATAAAAACGGGGAGAACACCCGAATCCGCCGACGTTGCTCAATAAATAATATAAGGAGACAAATCATGGCAGTTACAACCGGCAGTTCTGCGGATGTGCGCAAGATGGGCCAAAAGTCCAACCCGATCACGCCCGAGGAACGCAAGGTCATCTTTGCATCCTCGCTGGGGACGGTGTTCGAGTGGTACGATTTTTACCTGTACGGCTCGCTCGCATCCATCATCGCCAAGCAATTTTTCATCGGCGACCCCACCACCACCTTCATTTTCGCCCTGCTGGCATTTGCCGCCGGTTTCATCGTGCGTCCCTTCGGCGCGCTGGTGTTCGGCCGCCTGGGCGACATGATCGGGCGTAAATACACCTTCCTGGTCACCATCCTGATCATGGGCGCCTCGACCTTCATCGTCGGCCTGCTGCCCGGCTACGCCGCGATCGGCATCGCCGCCCCCATCATCCTGGTCACCCTGCGCATCCTGCAGGGCCTGGCGCTGGGCGGCGAATACGGCGGCGCGGCCACCTACGTCGCCGAGCACGCCCCCGAGGGCAAGCGCGGCGCCTTCACCGCCTGGATCCAGACCACCGCCACGCTGGGCTTCTTCCTGTCGCTGATGGTGATCCTGGGCACCCGCCTGGCGATCGGCGAGGAAGGCTTCAACGCCTGGGGCTGGCGCGTGCCCTTCCTGGTCTCCGTGCTGCTGCTCGGCGTGTCGGTGTGGATCCGCCTGTCGATGAACGAGTCGCCCGCCTTCGCCAAGATGAAGGCCGAGGGCAAGACCTCGAAGGCGCCGCTCAGCGAGGCCTTCGCCCAGTGGAAGAACTTGAAGATCGTCATCCTGGCGCTGGTCGGCCTGACCATGGGCCAGGCCGTCGTCTGGTACACCGGCCAATTCTACGCCCTGTTCTTCATGCTGCAAACGCTGAAGATCGACATCGCCACCGCCAACATCCTGATCGCCATCGCGCTGCTGCTGGCGACGCCGTTCTTCATCTTCTTCGGCACCCTGTCGGACCGCATCGGCCGCAAGTACATCATCCTCGGCGGTTGCCTGATCGCCGCGCTGACCTACTTCCCGCTGTTCGCCGGCCTGACCCACTTCGGCAATCCGGCGCTGGAAACGGCCTTGAAGAACTCGCCGGTGGTGGTGGTGGCCGACCCGGCCTCCTGCCACTTCCAGTTCAACCTGACCGGCACCAAGAAGTTCCCCTCGTCCTGCGACATCGCCACCCAGATCCTGGCCGCCGGCTCGGTCGCCTACACCAAGATCGACGCGCCGGCCGGCAGCATGGCCGTCATCAAGGTGGGCGACAAGGAACTGACCTCGTTCAACGCCGTCATGACCGCCGACGGCCTGAACTTCGACGCCGACAGCAAGAAGAAGGAGGCCGAGTTCAAGAAGGAGGCCGGCACCGCCATCAAGGCGGCCGGCTATCCGGCCAAGGCCGATCCCGAGCAGATCAACAAGCCGATGATGGTCTTGCTGCTGTTCGTGCTGGTGCTGTACGTGACCATGGTGTACGGCCCGATCGCCGCCATGCTGGTCGAAATGTTCCCGACCCGCATCCGCTACACCTCGATGTCGCTGCCTTACCATATCGGTAACGGCTGGTTCGGCGGCCTGCTGCCGACCACCGCCTTCGCGCTGGTCGCCTTCAAGGGCGACATCTACTACGGCCTGTGGTATCCGATCGTGATCGCCCTGGCGACCGTGGTGATCGGCACCCTGTTCGTCAGCGAGACGCGCGACAACGACATCTACGCGGCCGACTGATCCACCTGCGCAGCAAGACGAAAGCCGCCAGCGATGGCGGCTTTTTTTTGACCCCACACCCCGATACCCCACGGGGTCTGACCCCGTACGGGGTCAGACCCCTGGGTTGCGGGTTGCGCCACTGCCCCCGCAGTCGATCAAAAAAAACGCATCAGGTCTGTTCGGCCACCTCATGCTGGTACATCAGGCGGTGCTGCTGGAAGGCCTCGCCGATGCAGTTGCGCAGCAGCTCGTCGTTCCACGGCTTGGTGAAGAAGCGGTAGACGGCGCCACGGTTGATGGCGTCGATCACCGACTCCAAGTCCGTGTAGCCGGACAGGATGATGCGGATGGTCTCCGGGTACAGCGCCTTGACCCGGCTGAGGAACTCGGTGCCGCTCATCTCCGGCATGCGCTGGTCGGACAGCACCACCTGCACCCGGTGCAGCGCCAGCAGGGCCAGCGCGTCGGCGGCGTTGTTGGCGGTGAGGATGCGGTAGCCGTCCGGCCGCAGGGTGCGCGACAGCGCCTTGACGATGTTGACCTCGTCGTCGAGGATCAACATGGTGCGCTCGGCGCTGTCGCTCGGCAACGCCAGCTTCTTGTGCGCGGCCAGCATCTCGGCGAAGGCGGCCGGCGCCACGGCCTTGCTGAACAGGAAGCCCTGCATCTCGTCGCAGTGTTGCCGCCGCAGGTAGTTCATCTGCCCCTCGGTCTCGACGCCCTCGGCGATGACGTTGATGTGCATATTGTGCGCCAGGCCGATAACGGCGTTGCAGATGGCGGCGTCGTCGGGCACGGTGGTGACGTCGCGCACGAAGGAGCGGTCGATCTTCAGCTGGTCGATGGGGAAGCGCTTCAAATAGCTCAGCGAGGAGTAGCCGGTGCCGAAGTCGTCGAGCGAGATGCCGACGCCGAGCAGCTTGAGCTCGGCCAGGATGGCGACGGCCGCCTCGACGTCGTGCATCACCGCGCTCTCGGTCACCTCCAGCTTGAGCGCGCCGGGCGCCAGGCCGTTGCCGCTGAGCGCGGCGCGCACCACCTGCAGCAGGTCCTTCTGGTGGAACTGCCGGGCCGACAGGTTGACCGCCACCGGCGGCACCGCCAGGCCCTGCTCGCGCCAGGCGCGCAGCTGGGCGCAGACCTTGTCGATGGCCCAGGCGCCCAGCGGCAGCACCAGGCCGGTTTCCTCGGCCAGGCGGATGAACTCGGTCGGCGCCACCATGCCGCGGGTCGGATGGCGCCAGCGCATCAGCGCCTCGGCGCCGGTGATGTTGCCGTTGGCCAGGCTCACCTGCGGCTGGTAGTGCATCAGCAGCTCCTGCCGCTCGAGCGCCTGGCGCAGGTCGGCCTCCATCGAGAAGCGCGCCGCCATGCGGGCGTTCATGGCCGGCGCGAAGAAGCGGAAGGTGTTGCCGCCCAGGCCCTTGGCGTCCTGCATGGCCAGGTCGGCGGTGCGCAGCAGCGCCGTCGGGTCGGCGCCGTCGTCGGGGAACAGGCTGATGCCGATCGAGGCCAGCGGCCGCACGTTGGGCGGGCCGCCGGGCAGCGGCTGGCCCAGCCGCGCCAGAATGGTGGTGGCCAGCGCGCCGGCCGCCGCGCCGGACTCGACGTCGGGCAGCAGGATGACGAACTCGTCGTTGGCCGGCCGCGCCACCGTGGCACCCTCGCCGGCCAGCGACTCGAGCAGGCGGGCCACCTCGGCCAGCATCTGGTCGCCCACCTTGTGGCCGAAGTTGTCGTTGACGTCGCGGAAGCGGTCCAGGTCGACGAACAGCGCCGCCAGCTGCTTGCCGCCGGCCCTGGCCTGCTCGGCGGCCTGCGCCAGCCGGCCCTCCAGGGTGACCCGGTTGGCCAGCCCGGTCAGCGTGTCGAAGCTGACGCGGTGGTCGAGCAAGGCCTCGATGCGCTGCCGCTCGGCCGCCTCGCGCACGCGGGCGATGCCGTGCTCCAGGTTGCGCAGCAGCTCGCCCAGCAGCGCCAGCTCGGCGGCGTCGAAGCGGCCGACAGCGCCGTCATACAGGTTGAGCGCGCCGATCACCTCGTCGCCGCAGCACAGCGGCATGGCGACGCAGGACAGCAGCCCGCGCGGCAGCGCGCCGCCGCGCCAGGCGGCGAACAATGGGTCGTGGGCGACGTCGCTGGTGGCCAGGATGCGGCGCTGGACGATGGCGGTGCCGGCGGCGGCGCGGCGGCGCACGTCCTCGCCCCAGCTCAGCTTGAGCTGGTCGACATAGTCGCGGTCGCTGCCGCCGTGCGCCACCGGCTCGATGTGCTGCTCGGCGTCGCGGCGGGCGTAGCCTATCCAGGCCAGCCGGTAGTGGCCGGCCTCGACCAGCGCCTCGCAGAAGGCCTGCAGCATCGCCATCTCGTCGACGGCGCCGGCCAGCGCCGCGTTGCAGGCGCCGCGCAGCGCCACCACGCGCTCCAGCACCAGCAGGCTGGCGGCCTGCTGGTGGCGCACGTCCTCGTTGTGGCGGGCGTCGACGGCCAGGTCGTTGAGGGTGTTGACCAGTTGCTCGAACTCGCTGGCGCTGTTGACCTGCAGCCGCTTGGGCAGCTTGCCGTCGGCCACGTCGCGGGCGAAGGCGACGCATTCGCGCAGCGTGCGGTCGATGCCGCGCACCACGGCGAAGGCCAGCATCAGGCCGATGCCCAGCGCCACCAGCGGCGCCAGCAGGGCCAGCAGCGTGGCCTGGTGGCGCAGCCAGCCCAGGCGCCGCTCGCCGGCCAGGCCGGCCTCGGTGGCGTGTTCGCTCAGCGCGGCGATGCGCTGGGCCAGTTGCGCATAGGCGCCGGCCTGGTAGCTGAGCAGGCCGATGTCCTGCGCCTCGCTGCGCAGCGGCTCGGCGGCCACGGCGGCGGCCAGGCGCATGTTTTCGCGCACGTCGCGCAGCGCCGCGAGCCGCGCCGGACCATCGACGGCGCCCTGCAAGAGCGCCGCGCTGGCGCGCAGGCTGAGCTCGACGATGCGGTTGTCGCGCTCGACGAATCCCTGTAGTGCGGAGGAAAGGTATTGCTGGCTGGCGGTGACCGCCAGTATCGCCAGCAGCACCGGCGCCACCAGGGCGGCCATGCCGACCAGCAGGCGGGTGCGCAGGCTCAGCTGCTGGAACTTCTGCTGGAACTTAGCGAGTGCTGCCATGGCGCGGGGATTTCATCGGGTGGCTCCTGTTTGACAAGGCGCAGAACATGCGCGAAAAGATGAACCTGAAATCAATCTTACCGCGTTTTTATTTCGCCAATTGCCTGTTAGAAGGCCGCCGCCATCCGCGCAACACTAGCAAGAAAAAAGCCGCTATCGCTAGCGGCTTGGAATTTTTCAAACTATTACTTGCGGGTTCAGCCGTTGAACGACTTGCCCTCGGCCGCCAGCTTCGCCAGCAGCGGCGCCGGCCGCCAGGCCTCGCCGTGGTGGCCCTTGGCGTACTTCTCGATCGCCGCCAGCACGTTGGGCAGGCCGACCGTGTCGGCGTAGAACATCGGGCCGCCGCGGAACAGCGGGAAGCCGTAGCCGGTCAGGTAGACCATGTCGATGTCGGAGGCGCGCATGGCGATGCCCTCCTCCAGGATCAGCGCCGCCTCGTTGACCATCGAGAACACCAGCCGCTCGACGATCTCCTGGTCGCTGACCTTGCGGCGCGCCACGCCCAGTTCGGCCGAATGCTGCACGATCATGGCGTTGACCAGCTCGGACGGATAGGCCTTGCGGTCGCCCGCCTTGTAGTCGTACCAGCCGGCGCCGGTCTTTTGGCCGTAGCGACCCAGTTCGCACAGCAGGTCGGCGGTCTTCGAATAGCTGATCTCCGGCGATTCCACGTAGCGGCGCTTGCGGATGTACCAGCCGATGTCGTTGCCGGCCAGGTCGCCCATGCGGAACGGCCCCATGGCGAAGCCGAACTTCTCGGCCGCCTTGTCGACCTGCTCCGGCAGGCAGCCCTCCTCCAGCAGGAAACCGGCCTGGCGGCTGTACTGCTCGATCATGCGGTTGCCGATGAAGCCGTCGCACACGCCCGACACCACGCCGGTCTTCTTGAGTTTTTTCGACAGTGCCAGCGTGCTCGCCAGCACGTCCTTGCCGGTCTTAGCGCCGCGCACGATCTCCAGCAGCTTCATCACGTTGGCCGGGCTGAAGAAGTGGGTGCCGACGACGTCCTCGGGACGCTTGGTGAAGTTGGCGATCTGGTTCAGGTCCAGCGTCGAGGTGTTGGAGGCCAGGATGGCGCCCGGCTTCATCACCTCGTCGAGCTTGCGGAACACGGTTTCCTTGACGCCCATGTCCTCGAAGACGGCCTCGACGACGATGTCGGCCTGGCCGATCTCCTCGTAGGACAGGGTGCCGCTGATCAGGGCCAGGCGCTGGTCGAATTTCTCCTGCGTCAACTTGCCCTTCTTCATGGTGTTCTCGTAGTTCTTGCGGATCGTCGCCAGGCCCTTGTCGAGCGCCTCCTGCTTGGTTTCCAGCAGGATCACCGGGATGCCGGCGTTGACGAAGTTCATCGCGATGCCGCCGCCCATGGTGCCGGCGCCGATCACGGCGGCCTGCTTGATGGCGCGGGTCGGCGTGTCCGACGGCACGTCCGGCACCTTGCTGGCGACGCGCTCGGCGAAGAAGGCATGGCGCAGCGCCTTCGACTCGGTGGTCTGCATCAGGCCGAGGAAGCACTCGCGCTCGAACTTGACGCCGTCGTCGAACTTCATCGCCACGGCGGCGGCCACCGTCTCGACGCACTTGAGCGGCGCCGGGAACGGGCCGGACATGGCCTTGACGGTGTTGCGGGAGAACTGCAGGAAGGCCTCGTGGTTGGGATAGTCGACCTTGCGCTCGCGCACCTTCGGCAGCGGACGGGCGTCGGCGACCTTGCCGGCGAAGGCCACGGCGGCGGCCAGCAGGTCGGTGCCGGCGGCGAACACCTCGTCGAACAGCGCCGTCTTGGCCAGTTTTTCCGACAGCACCGGCGTGCCGGAGACGATCATGTTCAGCGCCATCTCCAGACCCAGCACGCGCGGCAGGCGCTGCGTGCCACCGGCGCCCGGCAGCAGGCCGAGTTTCACTTCCGGCAAGGCGATCTGCGCGCCCGGCAGGGCCACGCGGTAGTGGCAACCCAGCGCCAGCTCCAGCCCGCCGCCCATGCACACGCTGTGGATGGCGGCCACCACCGGCTTGGACGCGCCCTCGGCGGTGGCGATCAGGGTGGCCAGGCTAGGCTCGGCGAGCGCCTTCGGCGAATTGAATTCCTTGATGTCGGCGCCGCCCGAAAAGGCCTTGCCGGCGCCGGTGATGACGATCGCCTTGACGGCCGCGTCGGCCAGCGCCCGCTGGATGCCGTCGACGGCGGCGGCGCGCGTGGCCAGGCCCAGGCCGTTGACCGGCGGATTGTTCAGCGTAATGACGGCAACGGAACCGCTAACTTGGTATTCGGCGCTCATGTCTCTTCCTTGTAATTGGTGAAGTCGATGGGGATGCGAGTAGCTAACTATACCGCATAAAAGAACGGTCGTATTATTTTTTCTACGCCCCCCGGGGTCGGATACCGACATTCGGACACAGACTCAGCAATCACCACGGCCGTCGTCATGTCTTCGTGCCCGCCGCGCCCGGCAAGATTTCGGCGATCATCTCGTGGTCGTCGTCCAAGCCCACCTCGACGAAGCCGAAGCTGGCGTAGAAGTCCTTGGCCACCGGATTCTCCGGGTGGTAGCAAATGGTGATGCGTTCGACGTCGGCGCAGGCGCGGATCTCGGCCAACACCAGCTCCATCGCGCGCCGGCCTATGCCCTTGCCCTGCTGTCGATGGTCGACCATGAACCGATAGATACCGTATTCGCCGACCCGGTCGTTGGACTGCCGGTCGTACATCAAAAACCCGACCAGCTCGGGCCCGGCGTAGATCGCCCGGGCCTGGAAGTCCGGATAGAACGAGGCCTGGGCAATGGAATAGGCATTGCTGGCCAGGTAGTCCTCCTGCTGCTTGAGCAGCGGCAGGTCCATGATGGCTTCGAAGTTCTCCTCCGTCACCGCCGCGAGTCGCACATCCAATTCCATGCTATCTCCTCAGCGCACCATCGGATTCGGCGTCGGCTCGGCGACCTTGCTGAGCAGGTTGCGGTCGACATGGTGGAAGGGCTCGTCCTCCTTGCCGCGAATGAGCATCACGGTGTCCTCCTCGTAGCCCCAGGTGCCGTCGTCGTTGATGGTGACCTTGATGTGGTATTCGGTGGTCTTGAAGCCGAACTCCAGGAAGGGGTTGGAACGGATGCCGTAGGTGTCCGACTCGCGCAGCGCCACCAGCTCGAAGCTCTTGGCGTCCGCCGCCACCACGCCCGAGGCCATGGCGATCTGCCCGCGCGGGATCGCCAACGTCTGGATCACCGTGCTGGTGGCCGGTTCCCACAGCCAGTAGCCGACCTGCTCGTGGTAGGTCTTGACCTGGTCCGGCTTGGTGATCAGGATCAGGTAGCGCAGGCCGTAGAACAGCTGCGGGCCGTTGGTCACCGGGTCGATCGGCTGCAGCTCGATGCGCTCGACATAGGCCTGCTTGCGCGGGCCGTCGGCCTTCGGCTTGATGTCCAGGCCGCGCGTACCTTCCCACACGCCTGCCATCGGCCGCAGCGGGCCGAGGTTGTTCAGCGTGTTGGTGTCGATGTTGGACGCTTCGGTGAAGACGTCTTCGGAAAATTCGCTCATGGCTTGCCCCTGTCGTTGTGTGTCGTCGATCGCAAGCATTGTATGCGATGGGCGCGCGCCTGTGAAAGCCCACGCCCGGCGCATACCCGGCCCAAGCACCAGCGCCAGCCCCGCAAGAAGGCGGCGCCACGCACCGGGCTGGCCTCCAACTCAATGGCCACCAGCGCGCCGCGCGCCAGATCGTCGGCCACCATGTGGCGGGACATGCCGCCCCATACCACGCCATCGGCGACCAGAACCAGCTGATCCATTTGCTGAAGAACCTGGCGATGGCCGGCGGTTTGTTGCAGTTCGCCACCTTCGGTGCCGGCGCGCTGAGCCTGGATGCCCGCGTCAAGCAGCCTAAGCTGGCCGGCCGCACCGCCTGAACTGGCGCGGCTGCCTACCGGGTGTGTGGCCCGTTCTGGACGACCCGGGCTAAAACGTCTAGAACAGTCTAAAGAAATGTACCCAATTCAATGCCTTTCCCATACAAATGGGCGGGCATTGAATTTTTGCGACGCTGCCACGGGCTATGACATTACGACGTCAATCGCCATCTGGTCTTCCCCCGGGATTCCTCGCACCGTTATGGCGACCCCGCTCCATTTCCCGTCGGGCAGGTTCAGTGGCGGTTTTGTGCTTTCTCCGGCCATTCCATTTCCGAGAGAAGGATACAAGTCGTTCGAGTCCCCCCTGTTTCCGCTGCCGAAGATTTTTGCCAGGTCGCGTCGCCCATCCGCCTGGATGAGTTCGATGGCCAAACCCTCTTCGTCGTTGACGTTGTCTATACTTTCGTCTACCACGTAAATGGCAATGCCTTGACCGGGCAAGTATGCATCCTGTCCGGTTTTCCTCCGGTATTCGACGATTATGTATTGGTCGCCGGACATCCTTTGCGGATTCCGGATGAATGCAATTCCTCCACCCTCTGCGGCCGGCGTCAGCCTGATGTTCTCGGTTGTTTTCTTTACCTCAACTGGAGAAACCCAGCCTTGGAACATCCTGAGCATCCCGTTAGGATAGGACGGCGTAAGGCCGTTGTTCCCCCATGATCCAGATGCCATGAGGCAATAGTTTCCCAGGCCGTTGGAAAGTGACCATTTCGACCGCCCTGTGTCATAGTAATCTGCCCAGCGTGCCGCTAGGTGCCCCCATTCGTGCGCGCAAACCCCCATATTGCAGTCTTCAGGGACCGTTAGATAGGTCTGCGCCTTTATCTTCGGAGTGACTTGCAATCCATCCGGAATAATCCATTTATGGCTCCATATGTCGTCCCTGCTGCCCGTTGTTTCCGCGCCGCCGCCTGCATGGACAATGAACAGCGCTGTCACGATTCCTTCTCCGAGAACGTCGTACTTCGAGAAGTCAACGCCGTCCGCGATTGCGGCGGTAATCGCGTCGTAAGCAAGCCCCTGCGCGTTTCTTGGGTACGAGTCTCCCATGCCTGAATTGCCGTCAGCATAGGACGCTAGGCTATTTGGCATCCTGTACCAGCCAAAAACCTCCCCCTGCACGTCAATTCCCCTCCCGGAATCGTTGTCGTAACCACTTACTTCCCGGTAGAAATCGCGCATGCTTCCGCTCGGGAAGACGCCGCCTTGGCTGAAGAGCATCTGCTTGAAAAACGAAGCGCTGCGATTTTCGTTGTGCGGTTTGTCGGGGAAATCTACCAGCAGTACCAAGGTCTGGATTTGGCCGTTCAGCTGCTTGGAAGGGCGGTCAATCAGCTGCTTCTCGGTACTGGTGCCATGTGCAAGAGCGCCGTCGTCCAAACCGACGAAATTTTCTCCCCGACGGCTTGAGCGCCAGAATCGGTAGTAATCCTCGAAGGTTGCACCTAGGTCGATTCGGCGATTTTCCTTCAGTTCAAGGAAACGGGCATAGAGTTGGGCGATTAATGTGGGAGATGGGGGAACGCGGCACTGAGTATTGCAGCAGTGATGGTTTCCCAAGGGCCTGATGCTGTGGAACATGTTTCCTCCGTCAAAATTTTTTGCCAGATAGATGGATTTCTCTTCGGTGCTGCTTGGCCATCATGAACTTTTACTGGAGGAAGAACATCACAAAAAGTAACAACAGCGAATGAAGAAGGGCAGTGCTGGTGGCGCAGACAACTTGAGTCAAGCGGTCGCTTCCAAATGGTCCATCGGCCTGCGGACAGTGAAGTTTAAGCCTACGTTTGGAATGGCCTGGCAAGAGTGATTTGTCAATGCATCCTTACACTGCGTCAAATCAAGTCGAATTGAGCGCCAAGATGCACAGCAACACACTCAAAGTCCCAGGTCGACCACGATGCGGTTGCGGTCTGCCACGCGGGCATACGAGACGGCGCGGCCCAGGCCGCGTATCAACAGCAGCCCAACGCCGCCGACCGGCTGCGCCTCGGCGGCCAGCCCGGCCACCGGCGCGCTTGGCGGCGGCGGGTCGAGCAAAGGATTGAAGGGCGGCGCGGCGTCTTCGAAGGAAAAGCAGCTGCCGTCGGCGACCAGCCACACGGCGCCGTCGGCCACGCCGGCATAGCCGTGCAACACGCTGTTGCGGAACAGCTCCTCGAGTATCAGCTCGGCGCAGCCGACCCGCTCCGGCCCCAAACCGGCGCCGCGCAAGACATCGGCCACATAGGCCTGCAGCTGCGGCAGCAGCTCCAGACGGGCGGCAAAGCGCCGCCCCGGCGTGCCGTTTGCGCCACTGTCCGGGTCCAAATCGTTTCCCAATCCGCTCATACGAGCATATTATCGGAATGCTCAGCCGAGGAGAACGACGATGATCCGATTCCGCCACATCTGCATCGCCGCCGCCACACTGCTCGCGCTATCCGGCCAGACGCAGGCCGCCGAACTCCCGGCCGGCATGGTCAAGACCAGCAAGGGCCAGGCCGTCATCGAGCGCGATGGCAAGCCGTCCCCCGCCCTGCCCGGCGCCGCCTTGATGCGCAGCGACCGCATCGTCACCGGCGCCGACGGCAGCGTCGGCGTCACGCTGCGCGACGAGACGCTGTTGTCGGTGGGGCCGAACAGCCACGTCTGGCTGGAGAAGTTCGCCTTCAACCCGACCACCCACGAGGGAAGCTTGGACGCCACCGTCAAGCGCGGCACCATGGGCGTCATCTCCGGCAAGCTGTCCAAGCAGTCGCCCGGCGCGGTGCAGTTCCGCACCCCCAGCTCGGTCCTTGGCGTGCGCGGCACCGAGTTCCTGATCGACGTTGGCGCGGGCCAGCCCTAGCATGGGTGCGGCGCTGATCTGGATCGTCTGCGCGCTGGCCGCGCTGGCGCAGTCGCAACGCGCGCCGAGCGAGCGCGTGGTGCTGCTGCCCAGCCAGGACGGCCGCGCCAGCGCCGTCGTCATCGTCACGGCCGCCGGCCAAACCGTGCTGGACCAGCCCTACCTGAGCGTGGCCATCGGCCGCGACGGCGCCGTCAGCACCGCCAGCGAGACGGCCGGCGCCGTCCAGCAGCGCTACGCCGCCACGCTGGCCGCGCTGCCGCAGCGCGCCGCCGTCTTCCTGCTCTACTTCGACACGGCCACCGAGGCGCTGGTGCCGGAATCGCTCGCCCGGCTGGAGCAGATCAAGCTGGAGCTGGCGAGGCGGCCGGCGCCGGAGATCGTCGTCATTGGCCACACCGACACCGTCGACACCAGCGCCTACAACGACGAGCTGTCGCTCAAGCGCGCGCTGGCGGTCAAGCAGATACTGGTGGAGGTGGGCATCGCCGCCGACAGCATCAGCGCCAGCGGGCGCGGCGAGCGTGAGCCGCTGGTGCCGACCCGCGACCGCGTCGCCGAGCCGCGCAACCGCCGGGTGGAAATCCGCGTGCGCTGAGCCGCGCCGCGCCGGGCTAAGCGGCAGGTCCGTTCCAGCGCAACACCAACAGCGCCAAATCGTCCGACGGCTCGGCCGCGCCCACATGCGCGCGCACGTCCTCGCGCACGGCGCGCACCACCTCCGCCGGGCTCGCGCCGCCCCGCCCGGCCAACAGGCTATCCAAGCGCACATTGCCGTACACCCGGCCGGCCGCGTCCATCGCCTCGGTGACGCCGTCGGTGTTCAGGCACAGGCAGTCGCCGGGCCGCAGCTGGTAGCGCTGCACCGGGTAGTCGAAGTCCTCGATGACGCACAAGGGCGGCCCGTCGGCGCCGCGCAGGCGCTCGACCGCAGCGCCGGACAGCAGCCGGGGCGCGTCGTGGCCGGCGTTGCACAGCACAAGCTCGCCGCTGTCGGCGTCGAGGATGGCGGCCACGCAGGTGACGAACAGGCTCTCCGGGTTCTCGCGCAGCAGCTCGCGGTTGGCCTGGTAGATGATGGCCGCCATGCCCGCCTCGCCGCGCAGCGCCACGCTCTTCGACAAGGCCTTGGCCACCACCATGAACAGGCTGGCCGGCAGGCCCTTGCCGGAGACGTCGCCGAGCAGGAAGAACAGGCGGCGCCGGTCCAGCATGAAGAAGTCGTACAGGTCGCCGCCCACCTCGCGCGCCGGCTCCAACAGCGCGTCCAGCGCGAAGCGGGTCTCGCCGGGGAAGGCGCTGGCCGCCTGCGGCAGGCTGGCCATCTGGATGCGCCGCGCCGCGTTCAACTCGCCGGCCAGCGTGGCCGCCGCCTCGCGCGCGACGCGCAAGGCCCGCTCGCTGCCGTGCCGCGCGCGCACCGCCGCGCCGAACAGGTTGGCCCACAGGCTCAGGCAGACCAGCCCCAGCGCGCCGGCCACGCCGGCGGCGTCGAACAGCAGGCCGGCGCGGAACAGCGCCAGGCCGGCGCCGAACAGCAGGCCGGCCAGCGCCGCGCTGAGCGGCAGCGCGCGCAGCAGGCGCAGGCGCGGCAGCAGCCAGACCAGGCCGCCGGCCAGCAGGGCGAAGCACAGCGCCTCGGCCCAGCGCATGGCGGCGGGCCGGCGCAACTGGGCGCCGTCGAAAAAGCTCTCGATCAGCTGGGCGTGCACGTCCACGCCGGGCAGCAGATCGCCGCGCGCGTTGGTCTTGTAGTCGGCCAGGCCAAGGCCGGTCAACGCGACGATGACGATCTTGTCGCGCAGCGCGTCCGGCGCCAAGCGGCCCTGCATCAGGTCCAGCGCCGAGATGTAGCGCTGCGGCGCCGGCGCTGAATAGTTGACCCATACCGCGCCGTCGGCCCGGGTCGCCACCCGCAGGTCGCCCACCGCGATGGCGCGCACGCCGTCGGGTCCGGCGTGGATCTCGACGGCGTCGGCGCCGGTGGCCACCCGCAGCAGCTCCAGCGACAGCCCCGGCACCAGCGTGCCGCCGACCGCGCCCAGCAGCGGCACGCGCCGCACCACGCCCTTCTCCAGATCGGCCGACACCAGGCCCTGGCCGCTGGCGGCCGCCTGCAGCAGCTGCAGGCTGCCCAGCGCGCGCGGATAGCGCGGCACGTGCGGCGGCAGCGCGCCCAAGGCGGCGCCTGCCATGGTCAGCCGCACCGGCCAGGCGCGCAGCACGTCGCGGCTGCCGGCGGCGGCGTAGTCGAAGCCGGCGACCGCCAGCACCACCGGCGCGCGCCGCATGGCGGCGGCCAGCGCCTGGTCGTTGGACGGCAGCGCCGCCAGGCCGTCGCGCAGCGCGCCGGGCGCCAGCCGCGCCGCCAAGGCTTCCGGCGAGGAGGCGTCGGCCTCCGGCATCAGCAGGTCCAGGCCGATGGCCAGCGGCCGTTGCGCCGCCGCCGCGTCGATCAGCTCGGCCAAGCGCGTGCGCGGCCACGGCCACTGGCCGTAGCGCATCAACGCCGCCTCGTCCACGGCGACGATCTGCACCGGCCCGGACAGACGCTGGCGCGGCAGCAGCAGTTGGTAGGCGTCGAACAGGGCCAGCCGCAACGCCGGCATCGCGCCGTCGTCCGGCCAGGCCAGCGCCGCCGCCAGCGGCAGCGCCAGCGCGGCGGCCAGCGGCCGGCCCCGGCCGGCGCGCGCCAGGTCCAGGGCGCGCGCCGCCCAGCGGCTCAGCCGGCGCGGCATGCGCGCCTAGAGGTCGATTTCCATGCCGTCATAGGCCGACACGATCTTCAACGGCGCCTCGCCGGTGATCTGCGCGTAGCGCCGCGTCTCGGCCAGCACGCGGCCGATCTGCGCGTCGTCGTAGATCGGCTCGTGGTGGAACAAGCACAGCTGGCGCACCCCGGCCAGCTGGCACAGCTCGACGCCGACCACGTTGCTCGAGTGCCCCCAGTCGGCCTTCACCGAGATCGAATCGGCCAGCGAATACATGGCGTCGAAGATGACCAGGTCGGCGTCGCGGAAGAACTCGACGAAGGCCGCGCCGGCCTCCACGTCGCCCAGCTTGTGCTCCGAGTCGGTGCTGTAGACCATGGCGCGGCCGCCGTGCTCGAGCCGGTAGCCGTAGGAGTCGCCGGCGTGCAGCTGCAGCTTGGCCGTCACGCGCAGGCCGTTGATCTCCAGCGCCACGCCCGGCAGCATGCAGCGGAACTCGATGGTCGCGCCCAGCTGGTCGAAGCTGACCGGGAAGCTGATCGCCTCCTGCTGGCGCCGCATGGCCGTCTCCAACTGCTCGTGGCAGCCGTAAAAGATAATGCGGTTGCCCGGAATGTAGGCCGGCGTGAAGAAGGGGAAGCCCATGATGTGGTCCCAGTGCAGGTGGGACATGAACACATGGTAGGTCTGCGGATTGCCGGCGCCGTAGCGGGCCAGCTTGGCGCCGCCCAGCTGGCGCACGCCGGAACCCATGTCGAGGATGACGTGCTCGCGCGTGTTGGCCTGGTCCCACACCTCCACCTCGACGCAGCTGGAGTTGCCGCCGTAGGTGCCGCTGACCTCGAAGCCCAACTCCTCGTCGAGATAGGCGGCGATCTTGGCGTCGTCGTCCAACTGGCGGCCGATGGCGCCGCGCAGCGCCGTCTCCAGCTTGGCCCGCACCTGCTTGTGGTTCAGCGCCACCGGCAGCGAGCCGCGCGCGCCCCAAATGCGCGCCTTCATGCCGCCCCGCCCGGCCCGTCCAGCGGCCCGGACGAAGTCGGCGGATTCAGCGCGGCCAGCGCGCCGGCGCGGTCTGGGAAGATCTCGAACAACATGTCGAAGCGGCTGATGCTGAACACCTCGCGCACCAGCGGCGACAACGCGGCCAGCGCCATGCGCCCGCCCTGCGCCTTGATCTGCCGGATGGCCAGCATCAGCGCGCGCAGGCCGATGCTGCTGATGAAGTCCACCTTGGACAGGTCGAGCAGCAGCGCCGTGCCGGCGGTGCAGCCGGGCAGAAAGCCGGCCAGGGCCAGCTGGAAATCGTCGACGTGGGCCTGGTCGACGCGGCCGGCCGGAGTCAGCACCAGCACCCGGCCCTCCTGCTGCGGCGAGAACTCCATCATTGTTTGCACCCTGCGGTCTGCGGTTGGGGGACGTGCGCCGGCGGGCGGGCCGCCGGCTACGGTGCAAATAAGTGTAGCAAATCGGCGTCGCAGCTTGTTACCTTTTCGCATCTTTCCCCACGACATGCAACAGCCCCGCCTGTTTAGCCCCGCCGCGCCGTCCCCGGCAGGCGGCTAAAGCCGTCCTCGCTCCATGCCTCGCTGCCCACGCCGTGGCGCACAAAGAACAGCCCGTCCGGGTCGTAGCGTGCCTTCACCCGCGCCAGCCTGGCGTGGTTGCCGCCCCAGAAGGCGGCCTGCCAGTCGGCCAGGAAGTAGTCGCTTTCCGACACGTAGCAGCCGGCGCCCGGCGCCACCTTCATCATCTCGTCCATCGCCCTGCCGATCGAGCGCGCCCTATCCCTGCCGCGGGCCGGGTCGGCGGCGCCGCCCGGCATGCCCGGGTACTGCGGCCCGTCGCCGCCGGCGATGATGGCCAGCGCGAAGGCGTCCAACACCTGCGGGTTCATCGCCGTGTCGCGCGCCGCGTCGATTTCGGCGGCCGGCGCGCCGGCCAGCCCCTTGTTGAAGTGGAAGCCGACGCGCCAATGGCGGGTGCAGCGGAATATCGCCTCGGCCAAATCGGCCTGGCGATCCATCCCCAGCAGCGATGCCGGCAGCCACGCCGACTTATAGCCGTGGATGAACCAGCCGGCCTCGCCCAAGTCGCCCTTCCACTGCGCGTGATGGGCCGGCGCGGCGGGCCGCTCGTCGGCCACCATGAAGCCCGGCGCGTGCTTCTTGAAGAAGTCGGCGTCCCAAAAATGCCGGGCTGGCAAGGCGAGCACTTGTAGCTCCTTCTCGAAGACATACTCCTCCCGCCGGCGCAACCACGCCAGCAACGGCGCCCACACCTCCGCCGCCTGCTGCTGGCTCAGGCCCTGGAAGACCATAGCGACATCGACGCGGTTGTCGGTGTTGAAGCCGATCTGCTCGCCCCAGTGCTGGTTGAACAGCGCGCCGGCGTAGAAGGCGACGAGCTTGGCGATCAAGGTGCGATAGGCCGCGTCCGACGACGCCTTGACGGTGAAGAAGACAGCGCCGAAGGTCTCCGGCAGCTCGCGCGTGCGCAAGGTCAGCCGGGTGACCACGCCGACACTGCCGCCGCCACCGCCCTTGAGCGCCCAGAACAGATCGGGATTCCTGCGGGCGTTGGCGATGCGGACCACGCCGTCGGCCGTGACCACCTCCGCCTCCAGCAGGCCGGCGGCGGCCGTCCCATACATCTTGGAGAAGTTGCCGAAGCCGCCGCTCTGCACCAGACCGGCTACGCCGACCGTGGTGCAGCCGCCGCCCTGCACATAGCGGCCACCGCGCGTGATCACGGCGTCGTAGGCGTCTATCCACATCGCGCCGGCGCCCAGGCTGACCGCCGGCTGCGGCGCGGCCAAGCCGGCGCAGCCTTGCGCCACGAAGTCGGCGTGCAGGGTCACCTGGTTCATCTGCCGCGTCCACACCAGCAGCGAATCGGGCGCGTCCGAGGTGCCCTGGTAGCTGTGCCCACCGCCTTTGACGACCAGGCGCAGATTGTGTTCGCGGGCGAAGTTCACCGCCGCGACGATGTCGGCCGTGTTCTTGGCGGCCAGCGCGTAGGCGCTTGGCCGCGAGGCCCAGGCGTCGAGCCAGCCGCTGGTCTGCGTCAAGGCGGCTTGGTCGCCGATGTCGAAGGCGCTGGTCAGGTGGCTCAGCGCTTCCTTGCAGGCCGGACCGCTAGCGTCGGCCTCGCAGCCGGTGAAAAATGGCGTGAGCTTGAGCAGTCGGCCCGCCACGTTCTTCTTCAAGCCGTCCCAGCTCGCCGCCGACGGCCAGCCGGGCTGCCCGGGGCGCACGCGGGAACGGGCGAGCTTTTTCGACATGGGGGCGGCCCACGCCGTGCCGGCGAATCCGCTCCACAGAGCGCCGGGGACCAGCGGCAGCGCCGCCATTTTGAGCAAATTTCTTCTTTTCACGGAGCTGTCCTTTAGCAAGAGTCTGAAACCATTGAATGTCTGCGCAGCATGCCCGCGTGTGGGCGACTTGGCAAACTGGCATGGCAGGAATCAGAGTAAGGACAAACGGCGGGCGTATCCAATGAAATGTGGCAGGATGGGATACGCTGGGGTGAACTGGAGCTGCTCGTGCACCAGCGTGCCGGCGCCGGCCAGCGGGTAGCGTTGCCGGAGCATCAGGATCTGCAGCATCAGCCGTGTCGAGTACGGCGGACGGCCGCCCTTGGCGCGGCGGCATCACCGCTGGCGGCGAGCGCCCCGAAGGCGTGTCACGGGCCGCAGGCTGTGGCATGGCGTGCCGTTTCGGTCTTCCCCGTCAGAAAATTTCACCGCATCCCGTGTTTTCAGCCCCAACTGTGGCGATAATAGCCTGACACAGTGAACTAGGGGACTCCCATGCGCCTTCTGTTGCTGGCAATGACCTTGACCCTGCACAATGTCGCGCCAGCGCAAGCGGTGATGACCTGGCTAATTCCGGATTTGCCGCCGGTATCGATACGCACCAATCACAACCAGCCCGGCTCCGGGATCATCGACACACAAGTCGCCTACGTGGCCGCGCATTGGCCGGAGGTCGAGCACCGCTTCGTCTATGCCAATTTAAAACGCAGCTGGGCAATGCTGGAAGCGGGCAAGCCGGCCTGCTATTCGTTTACATTGATCACGCCCGAGCGGCGGAAAAAAGCCCACATCATCGAGACAGGCGTGCTTCCACCCTTGCATTTGGTGGTGCGGCCCGAGGTGGCGGCCGCGCTGCCGCTCAACGCAAGGCAGGAAGTCGATCTGCCGCGTCTGCTAGCCATGCGCGAACTGCGCGGCTTGATCAGCGAAAAGCGCAGCTTCGGCGCGCGGCTGGACGCCACGCTACGACAGCGGCCTCCGGACGCCTCGCTCAAGCTGACCGCGATCAGCGGCTACGGCGAAGCCATCCTCCAAAGTATGCTGCTCAGCCGCGCCGACTACACCATCGATTATGATTTCATGCTGTCATATTACCAAAGCCGCCACCACAAACTGACCCAGTTGCGCAGCTTCGCCATTGCCAACAATACGAAAACGATCAAGTTCGGCTTGGCCTGCCCGAGGACGGCTTGGGGCAAGGCGACGGCACAAAAGATAGACGGCATTCTGGGGACGCGGGAGGGGGCCCAGGCGCTGCGCCACAGCGTCGAAGCCAGGCTGAGCCAGGACAGCCGGCAACGCTATGCGGATCAGTTTGCCGCGTTCTACCGGCGGCGCGAAAAACCGACACTGCGACTCGACGGACCGTAAACATAGAAGAGCCCAAGCTGCGCGGCTTGGACTGTTCTGCGTTACTCAATTCCGGTGCCCCAAGCTGGACTCCGCCACATTGCCGCCTTTGCCACAATCATTCTCCACACTCTGACTCCCCAAGGCAAGGCCGGGCGAGTCGAGCAGAACAGGGCCACTTTGCCGGCGATAACGGGCTATCCCGGCGACACCTGTTCCGCCGGCATCGATTCCACGGGGTCGGCATGGCCGATCCGCTCGAAGCGGAGATGCTCGATTCGGTAGCCATTCCGTTGATCGATATCGACAACTTCACAACGTAAGCCATCGTACTCAAAGCTGTCGGCGACCTTCGGCAGACGCATTTTCGCGCGCCCGATCATCCACAGCGCGAATCCTCCCGCTGTTTGATAATTGCCTTGCCGTTCACCCGGCAACTCATTGATGCCCAGTGCGGCCTTGGTGTCGGAGATCGACGTCATTCCATCAATCAGCCAACGTCCCGTCGTTCCCTTGTCTTTGCGGATTAACGTTTCCTGGTCGGCGTCCTGGAGAACTTCACCAACGAGCGCATCCATCAGATCGGCCATCGAGATGATGCCTTCGACCTGGCCGAACTCGTTGTAGACCAGTCCGGCATGGGTGTTGTGGGCGCGAAACGACTCCAGGGTCTCGATCAAAGTGAGCGAGTTGGGAATTCTATGTATCCGGCCCAGATCGGCCGCCCAGTCTATTCGTGCCTCTTGTTTACCGTCGCGCAACTGGCCCATCAACGCCTCGGTCCAGCGCCGGGTTGGCGCCATGCCCAAGACCTGATCGAGTCCGCCTTGGGCGACAACCAGGCGGAGTCTCGGATGTTGCATGAACGTGTCGAGGTTTTCGCCGTAAGGCTTGTCAATGTCGATGTAGCGAATGTCCTGGCGCGGCGTCATGATGGCGCCGACCTTGCGTTCGTCCAAGCGCCAAACATTGTCCATGATGGCTTTTTCGCGTGCCGTGATCAGACCCGATTGGCCCGCCGCTTCGATCATCGTCTCGACATCCTCGGCGCTGACGGCTTCCGACCGCACCAACGGCAGGCCAAGGGCGGCCATCAGGCGGTTGGTGCAAAACGACAAGACAGTGATGAGCGGACTCAGAATCGTGATCAATCGCAATGCCGGCGGCGCCATCAGGCGCGCGATCGCCTCGGGTCGCACCAGCGCGGCACGCTTGGGCAACATTTCGCCCAGCACCAAGGTGGCGGCGGTGATGAGCGCGAGAACGAAAAATGCCGCAGCCTTCTCCTTCCAGGGGGCAACCCAATCCCAGTCGGGGATCAGCGCGCTGACCTGCCCGGAAAAACTGATGGAACCGAAGGAACCTTCCACCAGGGTGACAAAGGTCAAACCGAGCTGCGTGGTGGCCAACAGGCGGTTGGGGTCGTTGGCCAGGGCCAGCGCTGCGGCGGCGCCTCGGTCGCCCCCGTCGATCAGCGTCTGCAGGCGGCTTTTCTTGGACGCGACAATGCTCATTTCGCACAGCGCGAACAGTCCGCTCAGGGCAATGAGGGCGACAAGGATCAAAAAATGCATATCGGAAAACCACCTATCTATACGAGTTCGCCACCGGACAGCGATGCCCAGGCATCGAATCGTGGCAACGCGCCGGCGCCGTTGCGACCAAGCGGCCGATACCCACGTTGGCCTTGTTGATGCTAGCAGCTCGCATGTAAAAACCGCGTATCGACTGCGCGTGCTTGCGTAAACGAGCTGTAAAATCGCCGCCGGCGAGGCTAGATTGTCCACGGCGACACAGCGCGACGCAAGCTTCACGTCCGAAGGCGGCTGCGACTTCGCCGCGCCGCTCACACGTGCAACGCGTCCCGCAGCAGCCCCGGCGTCTGCCCGGTCCAGCGCTTGAACGAGCGGCGGAAATTGGTCGCGTCGTGGATGCCGAAGTAGGCGGCGCCAGTGTCGTTGTCGGCGCGGCTGGTCTGGAACAGGTAGATGGCGCTACGAGCTCCATAGCCCCAAGCGACACGCGGCGTCTGCCACGACGCACAATGGCAAAGCCAGTGCGATATCACTTGTCAAATTGGCATGGCAAAGCAGCTACGCTCGACATACACGGCCTGCGAGGCGATTCAATTTTGCTTCAAACTTTTGTCGAAAAAATCGACTACCGCAGTGTTAAAGGTTTGGTGAAACGCCAGCCTATCGAAGCCAGGTTCGCTTTTGCAAATGATCGGCACGATACTCGCAAGTGCGGGACCGCAAGGCGCCAGGAAGTCGAAATGGCCGGCTTTTGGCACCACGCGGTAGTCAGGTGCTATGGGAAGAGCCCGTCTAACCGCTTCAGCGTAACGGGGGTGCGGCAAAATGACGTCGTCCTCGGCACGCCAGAGTTGCACGGGTACCGTGACGTTCTTCAATCCGTCCGATGCGAACGTGAAGCCCAGAGCCGGGGCAGCGACAACGGCAGCCGCAATGCGACGATCCTGCGCAAGAATTGATTCGGGCGGCGCGCTAGCCGCCTGCGCGGTCTTCGCTATCAACTGGCAAGCAAAATCTTCCGGGTGTTCACGGCACATCGGGCGTATCTTAGAGAAATCGGCAAGCCCGCCGATGCTTACCAGCGCGGTAAACCCGCCTGCAGAAAATCCAAATATCCCGATACGTGCAGCGTCAATCGCCGCATGGTCGCCCCAGCTTGACAACATATGGTCAATCACACGGCTCATTTGCTTAGGGCGGTCCATGATGAATATGCTACGGCTCCGGTCGGCATAGTTGTCGCCCGTATGGGTGACGGCCGCGACAACATAGCCCGCGTCGGCCAAGGCAATGGCCGTGTCGTAGTGCCCCAGGAAAGAGCCTCCGGTGCCGTGCGACATCACCACCAGCGGCAAGCCCCGTCCTTCTATCGGGGCGTCGACCGCGACTGACATTGTTGTTGCCCCGATGGACATCGACTTCGGCGCCGCGTGGCTCGGATACCAGATGCCAATCTCCAGCGGCTTGCCGTCGGGATCCGCAGCAACACCACGCTGGAATCCGGCAGCATATAGCAGTGTGGTGTGTGTCATGGCCAGAACCAACGAAGCAATAAGACAAGGGAGCTTGATCGCGTGTCGCATGTTTTTTCCTTGCGTGTTTGAGAAGAATGATCACTATAGGAATTGCGAACGTGGTCAGGTGGTGGCTGCGACTAGGCGCAGCCAGGCATCGCCAAATGCCGCAGGGCTTCGCCAAATGCGCAGGGTTTCGACTATACCGAGGCGCCGACGGCATCTTCATCAATGTCTTCCCTCTTGGAGCCGCTTTGGTCGATCACAATCCTTTCCGGCGCGCCCGCATGGTCTATCCTTGCGACAGCGCAGCTTTGGCGAACGTATGCCGTAGTGCGGCGATGCTGCCTTTCGCTCCTTGCCTCCTTTGGCACAGGCCCCTTCGACACTGATAATCCAGTAGTCTGTGCGGCATGAAGGGTTCGATGATGTGGGCCTTATCGGCATACGCGCTTGCTGTTGCCGCGTTGCAGGCCGTACATCCGTCGCCGGGGGTGTGCTTCCTTATTGTGGTGTGCGCACTCTTGCTATCGCCACAGTTTTTCCCAAAACTTGAAACAGCATCGCAAGGCGTTGTCGCCGGTTCAAACGAATTGATCGGTGGCTTCCGCCCCACAGCCGCCGGTCAAGCCCGCGGGTCGATCCAGCCGATCATGCTGCCATCGGCGCGCCGGATCGCGACCATTTGGTGGAGATGAAATCTCGTAGACCAAAATCGTCAGTACATAGTGGATTTTAGGCGCTCGGGCAAGTCAGCATCGTACTTTAGACCATCAATTGCCCCATCACTCACCTCCGCAAGAATCTTCCCTGGACTCGGCAGATCATCCCGGGCGACGTGCCTAGAATGATCCCAAAGGCTCGACCGCAGCACGGCACGGGAGCACTGGAAGAAAACAGCTTCAACCTTGATCACCAACACGGACCGAGGGGGCTTCCCATCAACACAAAACGTCGTAAGCAAGTCTGGGTCGAGGTGGATCGATGCTTTGCCCACAACCCGAAGTGTTTCCCCAATCCCAGGTATCACGAACAGGAGAGCAACGCGCGGGTCATGAAGAATATTGCGCAAGCTATCTATCCGGTTGTTTCCCCGCCGGTCCGGTAGGAGCAAGGTGTTCGCATCGTGAACGCGGACGAATCCGGCCGAGTCGCCTCGCGGCGACAGATCCATTCCCTCTGATCCACTTGTTGCGAGGAGTACAAAGGGCGCAGCCTCGATAAATTTCCGATACTGTGGATGCACGTAGGCGACTTCCTTCTTAACCGATGCAGCAGCGGGCGCACCATAAAGTCTCTCAAGCGTATCGATATCTGAGACGGCATAATTAGGGTCAAGCTGGATCACGTTGGTCTACCTCCTCATTGTAAAAACCCGGAACGCCGACTTAGCAGTGCTTTGGCGCTGCAAACACCGCTCGAACGACCGCTCCTGGCCGATGTCGGCCTTCAAGCAATGCCCCTGCTATTTTGCTAAGATTACCTCCTCAAGGCTTCCGACTCAAGGACTTCCGTGCTTACAGGTATTAATCACCTTACTCTCGCCGTCACTAACTTGGCGAGAAGCCTAGACTTTTACACACGTGTTTTAGGCTTCCGCGCCGTAGCCGCCTGGGATGGCGGCGCATACCTCTCCCTCGGCGAACTATGGCTATGTCTATCGTTGGTTAAGCTCGCGACTAGCCCAATGCAGGGCAAACCCCTACGCGGGCATGCAGTTTTTCGACTGACCGTTCCGGCCACTCCGCCGCGCGCCTCAAACGTGCAGCGCATCCCGCAGCAGCCCCGGCGTCTGCCCGGTCCAGCGCTTGAACGAGCGGCGGAAGTTGGTGGCGTCGTGGAAGCCGAGGTAGGCGGCGACGGTGTCGTTGTCGGCGCGGCGGGTCTGGAACAGGTAGATGGCGACGTGGGTGCGCACCTGGTCCAGCTCGGCCTGGAAGTGGCTGCCGTGGCGCAGCAGGTGGCGCTTCAGCGTGGCCGGGCTGACGTCGAAGGCCGCCGCCGTCAGCTCCAAGGTCGGCGCGCCGCGCACCCGCTCGAGCAGGAAGTCGTACAGCGCGTCGAGCAGGCCGGGATGCAGCGGCGCGCGCGCCGCCTCCAGCTCGACGGCGCGCAGCGCCACCGAGGCGGCCATCGCGCTGCCGCGCGGCCAGGGCCGGTCCAGCCAGGCGGCGTCGATCAGCATGGCGTCCAGGTGGCAGTCGAAGCGCAGCTCCTGGCCCAGGTGCACCTGGTGCTGCTCGGTGTGGCGCGGACTGGCGCGGTTGAAGCAGAAGCGCCACGGCAGCCGCTCGCCGCTGAGCCAGCGGCACATCGCCACCAGCGCCGTCATGTGCATCTCCACCAGCGCCGGGCGCAGCGCCGGCAGGCCGAAGCTGTCCATCCAGTAGACCACGGCCAGCGCGCCCTCCTCGCGCCAGCGCGGCCGCAGCAGCGGACATAGGCGGCTGGCGAACTCGCACAGGATCTGCAGCGCCTGGCGCAGCGTCTGCGCGTGCAGCAGGGCGTGGCTGATCTCGCCGTAGTGCCCGGGCAGCATCTGCTGGCCCAGCATGAAGCTGGTGTCGGCGCTATCGAGCTCGCGCAGCACGTTGCGGATTAGCTGGGCGTACTGCAACGGACTGACGGCGCGGCCGGCGGCGGGAATGTCGCTGGCGTCCAGGCCGGTGTCGCGCAGCAGGTGGACGCCGTCGGCGTCGCGGCTGCGCGCGTAGTCGAGCACCAGCGCCGGCTGGTGCTGCGCGGCGATGCAGGCCTCGCCCGCGCCGCGATAGGCGATCATGCCGGCGCGGCGGCGCGCGGCGGATGCCCGCCCGCTGGCGCGTCGCCATGGCCACCGGCACGGTAGGCGTCGGCGCCCGCGCCGGAGCTGGCGGCGGCGCCGCTGTCAACCATGCCGGCGGTGCGCGCGGCCGGCGTCTCGACGGCGCGGCTCAGGGCGCCGAGCAGCGCGTCCGGCTCCGCGTCGGCCATCGAACAGGCGTGGCGCAGGCTGACCGGCACGCGGCCGGCCTTGCCGTGGTGGCGCATCTGGCCGACCATCGCGCACAGGTGGCTGGCCAGCGCCTCGGCGTCGGCCAGCGCGGTGTCCGGCATCAGGATGGCGAAGCGGTCGCCGGCGTAGCGGCACAGCAGATCGTCGCCGCGCAGGTTCAGCAGCAGCATGTGGCCGACCGCCTGCAGCACGCGGTCGCCCTCCTGCTGGCCGAACTCGCGGTTGATCAGGTGGAAGCGGTCGATATCGAGCAGCACCAGCGCGCAGTCGACGCCGGGCCGGCCGGACTGCTCCAGGCGGATCTGGTCGCGCAGGTAGTCGGCGTTGGCCAGCTGGGTGATGCGGTCGAAGGCGCGGTGGTCTCGGAACAGGCGCTCGCGCTTGCGCAGGTGGTCGTTCAGGCGGATCTGCTCCTGGCGCCAGTAATACATGCCGCCGGTGAGCAGCAGCATCCCGCAGGGCACCAGCGCCTCCAGCCAATTGTCCCAGATCTGCTCTTTGCCGATGTGGAAAAACTCGTCGAGGCAGTCGGCCCAGGAGCCCAGCATGATCGCCGCCAGGCCGCCGGCCAGCAGATTGGTCACGCGGCCGCCGGGCCGGCTGCTCAGCGTGAACAGCAGCCAGACCCCGGCCATCAGCGCGGTGCCGCCCTCGCTGACGATGTCCATCCACTTCCAGTGGTAGAAGGGCTTGGCCGTGCCTATATTGGCGTACAGCAGATACCAGACCACCAGGGCCAGGCCGGCGGAGAACAGGGTGAGGCGGTGCAGACGGAGCATGGTGGCGGAGGGCAAGTGGAATGGGTGGTGCCGCAGCTTAGCGGCGCTTGATGACCGCACGATGACAATAGCGCCGCCGCCGTCGCGTCTCGGCAACAGGTGCAAACAGCTCACCGATGCAGACGAAAAATCCCCCCCCTCCCCCGGGGTCAGTGCCGACATTCAGACACGACCTCAACAATAGGCGCCATACGGCCGAAACGCTCTACAGCCCAGTCCGTGTCCGAATGTCGGCACTGACCCCGGCTGCTGACCCCGGCTGCTGCTGACCCCGGCTGTATGACCCTGGGTCGTTGCCGCTGGCGTGCCTTCTGTGTCCAACCGCCTCATGACTTGGCGGCGTGACGGGCGGCGTCGATGCGAGCTAAACCGACGCCATCGGCGGCTTCGCCGGGTCAATCCGGCTCATCTCCGCGCTGCCACCACGCCAAACGGGCCGCCACGGCCGTTTTCGCCGTGCCGGCGCCGCCGCGTGTCACGGGACGGACATATTGGCTGCCTAGAATCCGGCCACTTTCTTCTTTTCCAAGACCTCACCATGACCTCTATGAACCTGCCCTCCTCCACCCGCGGCGAACCACAGCACGGCTGCCGCCTGTCCGTCCTGGCCGTCGCCGCGCTGACCCTGTTGGCCGGCCACGCCGTCGCCAACACGGCCGATGCCGACAGCGGCGCCGCCGCCGACTCCGAGCACCGCTCGCGCGTGGTCGTCACCGGCCAGCGCGTCGCCATGAGCAAGGCGATCGCGGCGCAGGAGAAGGCCGACAACATCATCAGCGTCATCAGCAGCGACGACATCGGCGGCCTGCCGGACAAGAACGCCGCCGAGGCGCTGGCCCGCCTGCCGGGCGTGTCGGTGCAGCGCGACCAGGGCGAGGGCCGCTACATCACCGTGCGCGGCATGGGGCCGGACCTGAACAACGTCACCATCAACGGCGCGCTGGTGCCCTCGCCCGAGGCGGGCCGCCGCGCCGTGGCGCTGGACGTGCTGCCGGCCGGTTTGATCCGCTCGCTGGAGGTGACCAAAACGCTGACGCCGGACCAGGACGCCAGCTCGCTAGGCGCCACCGTCGAGGTCAAGTCGCTGTCCGCCTTCGACCTGCCGGGCCGCCTGCTGTCGGCCAGCGCCGGCGCCAGCTACGACCAGAACACCGGCAAGACCAGCCCCAACGCCTCCCTGCTGGGCGCGCAGCGCTTCATGGATGGCAAGCTGGGCGTGGCCGCCGGCCTGAGTCTGGAAAAGCGCAAGTTCGGCTCGGACAACGTGGAGACCGGCGGTGCCTGGGACGGCGAGCGCCTGGGCGGCTTCGAGCTGCGCGACTACCTGCCGGTCCGCGAGCGCAACGCCTTCGCGCTGAACCTCGACTACCGCCCGGCCGACGGCAGCAGCTTCTACCTGCGCAGCTTCCTCAGCCGCTTCAGCGACGACGAGGTGCGCGACCGTCTGACCATCAGCAACATCGCCGGCGGCGCCGTGGCCGAGGGCGCCAGCGCCAGCGCGCGCGCCGAGCGCCGCATCCGCCAGCGCAAATACACCCAGACCATCCGCTCCTTCGTGCTGGGCACCGAGCAGCAGTTCGGCGACTGGAAGCTGGCCTTGTCCGGCTCCGCCAACAAGGCCGACGAGGACACCCCGGAGGCGCTGAACGACGGCCGCTTCCGTGGCACCTCCAACTTCGCCGGCGTCGGCTTCACCGACGGCGTCCAGCCCCACCTGGTGGCGCCGAACAGCATCTACGACCCGGCCAACTACAGCCTGAACGCCATCAGCCTGCAGCAGCGCTACTCGGCCGACAAGGCCAACCAGGCGCGCGTCGACCTGAGCCACGAGTTCGACCTGGGCCAGGCCCGCTCGACCTTGAAGTTCGGCCTCAAGGCCAGCCGCCGCGAGAAGACCAACGACACCAACCAGTGGCAGTACAACAGCGCCAAGAGCTCCAGCCCCAATTACTGGGGCGCCGGCGGCGTGTCGATGGCCGGCTTCGTCCAGGGCCGGGAGTTGGACTACCCGCTCGGCCGCATTGGCAGCGCCATCGACCCGGCGCTGATACGCGCCCGCGTCGCCGGCCTGGACCGCAATGCCGCCCGCCTGGCGCTCGAATCGACCATCAACGACTACAAGATGAACGAGAACATCGACGCCGCCTACCTGCAGGATAGCCTGACCCTCGACGCCTGGCACCTGCTGGCCGGCGTGCGCGCCGAGCGCACCCGCTTCGAGGCCTCCGGTTCGCAGGTCAGCGGCGCGGTCGTCACGCCGCTGCAGCGCGAGCGCTCCTACACCAACTGGCTGCCCTCGGTCCAGCTGCGCTACGACGTCGACCACAAGACCAGCGTGCGCGCCGCCTGGACCCACGCCGTGGTGCGCGCCAACTTCAGCCAGCTGGCGCCCGGCGTCAGCTTGGCCAGCGCCACGGAGGCGAGCATCGGCAACCCGGACCTGGCGCCGCTCAAGTCGACCAATCTGGACCTGGGCATCGAGCGCATGCTCGGCGCCGACGGTGGCGCCGTTTCGGCCTACCTCTTCCACAAGGACATCAAGAACTTCACCTACACCACCAACCTGGCCGGCAGCGGCAAGTGGGCCGGCTACACCACCGCCACCTCCTTCGCCAACGGCGACACGGCCAGCGTGCGCGGCCTGGAGCTGTCCTACAGCCAGCCGCTGCGCATGCTGCCGGCGCCTTGGAACCGTCTGATCGTCGGCGCCAACGGCACCTGGTCCGACTCCAGCGCCCACATCGCCCGCTACGACCTGGCGGCGAAGAAGACGCTGGGCCGCAGCATCGACATGCCCGGCCAGTCCGACCGCATGCTCAACCTGATGCTGGGCTACGAGAGCGGCGCCGTCAGCACCCGGCTGGCGCTCAACTACAAGTCGCCCTACCTGCTGGAGCTGGGCGCCGACATCCTCAACCCGGCGCAGGACCGCATCGTCGACACGCAGAAGCAGCTCGACTTCTCCTTCGCCTACCAGATCAACAAGCAGCTGCAACTGGTGTTCGACGCGGCCAACATCAACAACGAGAAGTACTACGTCTACCAGGGCAGCAAGGGCCACAACGCCCAGTTCGAGCAGTACGGCCGCACCTACAAGATCAGCCTGAAGGCCAATCTGTTCTAACCACCACAACAACCAAGAAGACTGAAATGAGCAACCATACTATTAAGAGCGCCGTCGGCGCCGCCCTGCTGACCGTGCTGACCACGCCGGCCTTCGCCGCCAGCAGCGCCATCCAACACACGCCGGGCGCCACCGCCCGCGCGCAGGAGCTGGCCGCGCTGCCCGACGGCGGCTGGCTGACCCTGGACAAGCATGGCCTGCACCTGCTCGACGCCGCCGGCAAGGAGCGCGCCGCGCTGCCGATGCGCGCCAAGCAGCTCGACATCCGCAGCCACGCCGACGGCGCCCTGGCCATGGTCCTGGACGCCAACACCAACCGCGCCCAGATCATCATCGCCGACACCAAGGCCGGCCAGCTGCGCCCACAAGCGCAGCTGCCGGCGCCGAGCCACGGCATCGAGTCCGCCTGCCTGTTCCGCGACGCGCAGCAGCTCGACCACCTGTTCCTGATCGCCAAAGACGGCCAGGCGGAACAATGGGTGCTGCACGGTGAGCAGCGCCAATTGGTGCGCAAGCTGGCGCTGCCACCGCACGTCAAGCACTGCCGCGTCGACGACGCCAGCCAAACGCTGCTGGTCAGCGAAAGCGGCGTCGGCCTGTGGGCCTACGACGCCGACGCCGAAGGCGTGGGCAGCCGCGAGCCGGTGGCCCTGCGCGCGCCCTACGGCAAGCTGGAGGACGGCGCCGGCGCGTTGGCCGTGCTGCCGGGCGGCGGCGTCGCCCTGCTCGACGCCAAAGGCAAAACGCTGCACCTGCTGCGCCAGCGCGACGGCGTGTGGCAAGCCGTCGGCCGGCAAAGCGCGGGCGGCGCCAAGCAGCTGGCCGTGCACCTCGGCGCCGGTGCCGCCACCGGCGCCGATGCGGCTTCCGCCGCAGGTGGCCGTACTGGAACCGCAGCAGCAGCAGCAGCAGCAGCAGCCGGCACCGGTTCCGTCGCCACGCCGGCGCGCGCGCAGCCGCTGACGCAGTTGCTGCTGCCCGACGAAGGCGCCAAGTCCTGGCAGATCCGCCCGCTGGCCTGGCAGGCCCCCAAAGCCACAGCCACGCAGGCGGCACCGCTGCCCATCATCGAGCCGCGCGCCCAGACAGAGCCGATGGCCCGCCCCGGCGACGCCGCCGACGATCCAGCCATCTGGCTGCATCCGACCGACCGTTCCGCCTCGCGCGTCCTTGGCACCAACAAGAAGCAAGGCCTGCTGGTCTACGACCTGCAAGGCAAGCAGCTGCAACTGCTGGAGGTGGGCCGTCTGAACAACGTCGACCTGCGCCAGAACGTGCAGATCGACCAGCAGCGCTACGACCTGGCCGTGGCCACCCAGCGCGACGACAACACCCTGGTGCTGTTCAACATCGACGCCAACGGCGACGTCAACGAGGCGGCGCGCTTCCCCACCGGGCTGGATAAAATCTACGGCATCTGCTCCTACCAGCCGGCGGCCGGCGGCCTCGAGGTCTTCATCAATGACAAGGACGGCACCTTCCTGCAGTACCGCATCGGCCGCCAGGACGGCCGCTTCGCCAGCACGCTGCTGCGCAAGTTCAAGGTGGCCAGCCAGCCCGAGGGCTGCGTCGCCGACGACCGCAACGCCCGCCTGTATCTGGGCGAGGAGAAGCGCGGCGTGTGGGTCACCTCGGCCGACGCCGCCAAGCCGGACGCGCTGGCCATGGCACTGCCGGTCGGCCCGCACCTGACCGCCGACGTCGAAGGCATGGCCCTGTACCACGGCGCCAAGGCCGACTACCTGGTGGTGTCCAGCCAAGGCAGCAACAGCTACGTGGTGCTCGACGCGCGGCCGCCATACAAGGTGCGCGGCGGCTTCCGCATCGGCTTCAACCTGGCCGCCGGCATCGACGGCACCTCGGAGACGGACGGCCTGGACGTCACCTCGGCCAACCTGGGCGGCGCCTACGCCAAGGGCATGCTGGTGGTGCAGGACGGCTACAAGCGCCTGCCGGACGGCGCGCAGAACTTCAAGTATGTGGCCTGGGAGGACGTCGCCCGCGCCCTCAAGCTGGACTAACGCGTCGGCACGCCACGCCGAAGCCAGGGTCAGACCCTCAGGGTCTGACCCTACGTCCGCGCCACTGGATTTTTTGCCGGAGCTGCCGGCCCGCGCCGGCGTTGGCGGCCGCCCCAACGCCGGCCACATCACCATCCGTGATATCCTATCGGCCCGCGCGCGCGGGACCACTGGCAAATTCACGGAGACGCACTTGTCCACTCTCGATACATTCTTCAAGCTCAAAGAGCACGGCAGCAACGTCCGCACCGAGCTCATCGCAGGCCTCACCACCTTCCTGACGATGGCCTACATCATCTTCGTGAACCCGACCATCCTGGCCGACGCCGGCATGCCGAAGGACGCCGTCTTCGTCGCCACCTGCCTGGCCGCCGCCGTCGGCACCCTCATCATGGGCCTGTACGCCAACTACCCGATCGGCATGGCGCCCGGCATGGGCCTGAACGCCTACTTCGCCTACGCCGTCGTGCTGGGCATGGGCGTGCCCTGGCAGACCGCGCTGGGCGCCGTGTTCATCTCCGGCTGCCTGTTCATTCTGGTCAGCCTGTTCAAGGTGCGCGAGCAAATCGTCAACGGCATCCCGCACTCGCTGCGCAGCGCCATCACCGTCGGCCTCGGCCTGTTCCTCGCGCTGATCGCCTTGAAGAGCTCCGGCATCGTGGTCGCCAACCCGGCCACCCTGGTCTCGGTGGGCGACCTGCACAAGCCCGCCGCCGTCATGGCCATCACCGGCTTCCTGTTGATCGTCGCGCTGGACCGCCTGCGCGTGCCTGGCGCCATTTTGATCGGCATCATCGCCGTCACCGTGCTCAGCTTCTTCATCGGCGGCAACACCTTCCAGGGCTTCGTCTCGCTGCCGCCGTCGATCGACGCCACGCTGTTCGCCTTCGACCCCAAGGCCGCCTTCTCGGTCGGCATCCTCAACGTGGTGCTGGTGTTCTTCCTGGTCGAGCTGTTCGACGCCACCGGCACCCTGATGGGCGTGGCCGCCCGTGGCGGCCTGCTGGTCGACGGCAAAATGGTCCGCCTGAACAAGGCGTTGATGGCCGACAGCTGCGCCATCGTCGCCGGCTCCATGCTCGGCACCTCCAGCACCACCGCCTACATCGAGAGCGCGGCCGGCGTGCAGGCCGGTGGCCGCACCGGCCTGACCGCCGTGGTGGTGGCCCTGCTGTTCCTGGCCAGCCTGTTCATCGCGCCGATCGCCGGCGTGGTGCCGGCCTACGCCACCGCGCCGGCGCTGCTGTTCGTCGCCTGCCTGATGCTGCGCGACCTGACCGAGGTGGACTGGAGCGACACCACCGAGAGCGTGCCGGCGGCCATCACCGCGCTGGCCATCCCCTTCACCTACTCGATCGCCCACGGCATCGCCTTCGGCTTCATGACCTACGCCGGCCTCAAGCTGCTGACCGGCCGCGCGCGCCAGGTCAGGCCGGTGGTCTGGGTGATCGCCGCGATCTTCCTGTTCAAGTACGCCTACCTGAAGGGCTAATACGCTCGCCGCCGCCCACGACACCTGTTAGTGGGCGCCGGCTTGCCACGGCGCGCCACCTCAGGCCGCGCTGCGCCGCACATCCTGCCCCGCCGCCGGCACCCGCCGCAACATCGTTGCGCGGGCCAGCACCGGCATCTCGCGAACGCCCAGGATGCCGACCACATTGTGCAGCCGCATGCGGCACAGCACCAGCGGCTCCTCCTCCGCCGCCGCCAGACGCAGCTGCACCTCCATGCCCTGCTCGCCCGCGCTGGTGCGCAGGCTGCACAAATCGATCCCCAGGCGGCGAACAATCGCCAGCGCGCCCTCCAGCGTGGCGATGGCGGCGTCGTTCTCCACGCAGAAGCGGAAAACCTTTTTATGGGGGGAAGTGGAAGTATTCATGCCTCCACTATAGCCAGCCAGCCGCAAAATAGGCTTCCATACTTTATGCGAAATGGCGTCAAATGAAGAAGAAAACACCATACAATAGCCATTCAATGGAATATTCTACTTAGCCGACAAAGACCCATGGACCATCAAGCCCAACTCGACGAAATCGACCGCCGCATCCTGCGCGAACTGCGCCTCGACGGCCGCCTGAGCAACACCAAGCTGGCCGAAAAGGTCGGCCTGTCCACCACGCCCTGCTGGAACCGCGTGCGCGCGCTGGAGGAGCACGGCGTGATCGAGGGCTACACCGCCCTGCTCAGCCAGAAGGCGCTGGGCTTCCCGGACACCGTCATCATCGAGGTAACGCTGGACCGCCACGACGACGAGATCTTCGAAAAATTCGGCCAGGCGCTGGCCGACCTGCCGGAGGTGATGGAGGCCTACCTGTTGACCGGCGAATACGACTACCTGATCAAGGTGGCGGTGGCCGGCACCGCCGGCTACGAGGAATTCCTGCGCCGCAAACTGTACCGCCTGCCCGGCCTGCGCCACAGCCGCTCGACCTTCGTCCTGCGCTGCTTGAAGCGCTCGCATTCGGTCGAACCTTGATTCTGCCAGACGGGCATATATTCTCGATTAACTTTCCCGAAAATAATTTTTACATTAACTAAACATTTCACTATTCAGGTTTCGCAAAAATCAATATTATAGTATTGGAATAAAACATGGCGAATTGGAATATTCACCAAAAAAAGACATAAGTTTCCTCCCAGCTTGATTTTTTCATTTGTGAATAGTAAATTCGTTTTCAGCGAATTTATTTATTTCCAATAAAAAAGGACGGGGCCATGCGCTTGAAACAACTACCACTGGCGATGTTTGCGCTATTCGGCACCTTGGCTTCCACCGCCCAGGCGGTCGATACCAGCTTCAGCGGCTTCGCCCAAGTCACCGCCGGCCGCGTGCTGAGTGGCGACCCTACCACCGGCCAAGGCGGCACCGCCCCGTACACCCTGAGCACCAAGCCGGGCGTCAGCTATGAGTGCCCCTGCTTCGTGAGCAATTACGAATACGCCGGCGTCTACCAATATCACAAGACCGATCTGGCGCCGGAATCGCTAGCCGGAGTCCAGGGCAATTTCAAATTCACACCGCAAATTTCCGCCACCGTTCAATTGGTCGCGCGCGGCGCCGATAGCTCCCTGAACGCCGATTGGGCCTACGGCAGTTATAAAATAGACGACACTTGGACCGTGCAATTCGGCCGCAAGCGTCTGCCGCTGTATTACTACTCCGATTATATGTACGTCGGCTACGCCTATCCGTGGGTTCGACCGTCGCAGGATTTATATGCCTGGCAAATCTATTCCTACGACGGCGCCAACGTGCTGTATTCCGGCTCGGTGGGCGATTGGAACGTGAACGGCAATCTCTGGCTCGGCCAGCGCAAGACCAAGGACAACACCCTGCTCGGCAATATCTACTATTCGAGCACAATCGACGAGAGCTGGAAGAAAATGTATGGCGGTTATCTGGACGTCAGCAACGACATCGTCACCGCGCGCGGCGTCTACATGCACACCGTGGTCGAGCGTTTTGCCGTGGTCAACGGCGTGCGTTCGCCGGTGATGACCGGCGCCAACGGCGACTTCGTCAACGACGTCGGCCAATCCTTCTACGGCCTCTCGCTCAACGTCGACTACAAGGACTGGATACTGCGTAGCGAGCTCAACTACATCGACCGCCCCACCGTCAAGAACACCTACACCGCCCAGTCCTATTCGGGCGGCCGAAAATGGGGCGCCCACACGGTCATGCTGTCCTGGTCGCAATTCCGCGAGCGGGCCGCCTACTGGCCGACCGGCACCGAAAAACACAGCACCAAGTCGCTCAGCTACCGCTGGGACTTCACCTCCTCGCAGGCCTTCAAACTGCAGTACGACCGCATCAAGGACGAGTCGAAGTGGCTGTTCACCGGTAACTCCGACCTGCTGACGGCGTCCTGGCAAACCGTGTTCTGAACGCCGACCAGCGAGTTCGACGGCCATTTTGATGAACAGGGCCGCAGCGCAGGCTGCCGGTCTTGATTTCTAGCGAGAAAATATATGAACAAGCCTTTCCGGACCGCCCTGGTCGGTCTCAGCCTCATGTGCGCCGCCGCCCAGGCGCTGGCGATTGAAATCGTGGTCGTCGTCAACCCGAAGAACCCGGCCACCCGCATGTTCTCCGAGCAGGCGTCCCAGTTCTTCCTCGGCAAGTCGACCATGTTCGTGCCGCTCGACCAGGCGGAAAAATCGCCGATCCGCGCCGAGTTCTACCAGAAGATCTCCGGCAAGGACATCTCCCAGGTCAAGGCGGCCTGGGCCAAGATCGTCTTCACCGGCAAGGGCGTCGCGCCGATCGAGATGCACTCCACGGCCGAGGTCAAGAAAGCCATCGTGGCCGACCTCAACGCCATCGGCTACATCGAAAAGTCGGCGGTGGACGACAGCGTCAAGGTCATCCTGACCCTGCCTTGACGAACGGCGTGTCGCCGAAGCGGCGGGTGCCGCACACCATGCGGGCGAAGGTCGACTCGGTCAGCTCGGGGCAATCGTTGGGGCGCTGGCGCGTATCGACCAGCCAAAGCTCGCCATTGCTCGGCACAAGCTGGAAGCGGTCGGCGACGGCCACGCCCTCAACCTCCACCTCGACCACCAGCTGGCCGTAACGGTTCAACTGCGCGAAGGCGTCGATCATGGTGGCCGAGGCGTGGCCGAGCAGGCCGACGATGGACACTTCGGACAGGTCGATCTCCTCGGCGTAGTGCAGCGCCAGCGCGGGATCGCCGCACAGTTCCTTGCCTGCCCGCATCAGCGCGACATAGCTGGCGAAGGGCACACGGTTGTCCTGGTCTTCCAGGACGCTCAACTCGATCGCCGCGCGCTGCGCCAACACTTCCCGGCTGGCGCCCTTGGCCACCGCCAGGTCCAACAATCCACGCGCAACGCCGGCCGCGACCGTCAGCTCAGCCATCGCTTCGGGGCAGGCTGCAACCTGGGATCATGTCATTGAAGCTTAAAGTCATGTTCTTACTCGTGCTTTCAGGATAGTCTTTGCGGGTTACCAAGCTTGTAACAGTACTATATTTTATGAACATCACAGAAAGAAAGACCCATGACGCAAAATTCTTCGGTTCGAGAGACACAGATGTTTTACGCCCGCCTGGCCGGCTTTGTCTATTTGCTGCTGATTGTCATGTACATGAGCGGTGAATTCATCATTGCCGGCATCGTCGGCGATGGCGACTTTGCCGCCGCCGCGCGCAATGCCGGCGCCTCCGAGCATCTATACCGGCTCGCGCTGGCGCTGCAGGTGTTGACGCCGCTGTGCACCATCGCGCTGGCCTACGGCCTGTATGTCGCCGTGAAGCCGGTCAACGAGCGCCTGGCGCAAATGGCCCTGCTGTTTCGCCTCGGCGAAACCTTCATCGGCGCGGTCGCCCTCGTCTTCAGCTTCGAACAATTGCGGATTTATACCGCCTTCAACAGTGCCGGCGGCGCCGTGGAGCAGTGGCAGGCGCTGATGACGCTGGCGCGCCACAGCCATTTTGTCCTCTTCAATACCTCGACCTTGTTCTTCAGTTGCGGCTCCATCCTGTTCTTCAGCCTGTTCCTGAAATCGGCCTATTTGCCAAAGGTTCAGGCCGTCTTCGGCATTGTCGCCTCGGTTCTGGTGGTGCTGGTCAGCCTGACCAACTTCGTCCTGCCGGAACACGCGGCCCTGACCCAGTTCGGCTTCGCCCCGATGTTTGTCAGCGAGATCGTCACCGGGCTGTGGTTGTTGTTCCGTGGAGTCAGGTTCGATCGAGTGGCGTCCAACACCCCGGCGACGGCAACGCGCGCGCCGGGGGCGAAACCCGCTTAGAAGTGGTACTCGGCGCGCAGCATCGGCGTCTTGGCGACATTGCCCCGGCCGCCGGTGGTGGCCGAGGTGTTGCCGAACTTGTTGCGCCAGTACTGGTACTCGACGCCGACGCGGAAGGTGTTCTTGGCGCTGCCTGCCAGCGCGCCCACGTCGAGCATCAGCTGCATGTCGATATTGGTTTCGGCGCCGGTGTCGCGGCCTACCTCGTCCTTGCCCTTGGCGGCGATGAAGTTGGCGTAGCCTTCAAAAGCCACCAGCGAACTAACTGGAATGGACCAATCGGCCGCCAGCATCGCGTGCGTCTTGTAGGTATAGCGGCCGGTCACGCCGGAAATCGGCGCGAAGGCGCCGCTCGGCGCGTTGCTCTCGTTGAGCAGCAGCAGGCTGGTGTTCAAATGGCCCGGCACGTCCCACATCAAGGTCGGCCCCAGCACCAGCATGCGCTTGCGCGAGTTATAGCCGACGTCGTTCTTGGTGTTGACGTCGAAGCCGGCCGTGATGCCGACGCCGCTAACCGGGCCGAACTTGATGGCCTTGCCGCTAATCTTGCCCAGGTCGAAGGTGTTGCGGTAGAGGATGTAGGCCTCCTGCGCACCGCCGCCCTGGTTCAAGGAGGCGGGATCGTTCTTGTCCGAGATGAGGAAGTCGGCGTTGAAGAAGTTGCTGCCGTACTTGTAGCCGCTGACGTGGGTCAGCGCGAAGATGTGCTTGGAAATGTCCTGCGGATTGAACGGCTCGCGGTAGTCGTTGCCGGTGCGATAGCTGATCGAGGTGTCGCTCCAGTCGGCGGCCTGGGCCGCGCCGGCCAGGCCAAGGCAGGCGATGCACAACAGTTGTGGAAGGTGTCTCTTTGTAGTGTTAAACATTTTTTATGTAGTCCAATTGAATTGACGATGCGGCCGGCAGCGCAGCGGTGGCGCCGCCGGGCGCGAATGGGTGCCGCCCGCTCAGCCCGCGCCGAGATAGACGAACTTGAACGTGAACACGCATGCGATCGCCCAAATGACAGGACGCACTTCGCGCACCCGGCCGGTCAACAGCTTCAACACCGCGTAGGAGATGAAGCCGAAAGCCACGCCCAGGGCGATCGAATAGGTGAACGGCATGGTCAGCGCGGCAATGGCGGCCGGCACGCTTTCCGTGGTGTCGGACCAGTCGATGTCGACCAGTTCGCGCAGCATCAGGCAGGCCACGTACAGCAGCGCCGGCGCCGTCGCGTAGGACGGCACCACGCCGGCCAACGGCGAAATGAACAGGCAGGCCAGGAACAGCACGGCCACGGCGACAGCGGTCAGGCCGGTGCGGCCGCCCGCTTGCACGCCGGCGGCGCTTTCAATGTAGGCGGTGGTGCTGGAGGTGCCCAGCAGCGAGCCGGCGGCAATGGCGCAGCTGTCGGCCATCAAGGCCTTGTTGAGGCGTTCCATCTTGCCGTTGACCAGCAGGCCGGCGCGGTTGGCCACCCCCATCAGGGTGCCGGTCGCGTCAAACAATTCCACCAGGAAGAACACCAGCACCACATTGAGCAGGCCGACCGACAGCGCGCCCATGATGTCGAGCTTGAACAAGGTCGGCGCCAGCGACGGCGGCGCGGCCACCAGACCGTCGAAGTGGTTGCCGCCGACGAAGAAGCTGAGCACCGTCACGGCCAGGATGCCGATCAGAATCGCGCCCTTCACCGCCAGACGGTCCAGCGCGACGATGATGAAAAAGCCGATGATGGCCAGCAGCGGCGGCGCCTTGTGCAGGTCGCCCACCGACACCAGCGTGGCCGGGTTGGCGACGACGATGCCGGCGCTCTTCAGCGAAATCAGGCCGAGGAACAAGCCGATGCCGACGGTGATCGCGGTGCGTATCGAATGCGGAATGCCGTTGACGATAATCTCGCGCAACTTGAACACACTGACGAACAGGAACAGGCAGCCGGAAATGAAGACCGCGCCCAGCGCCATTTCCCACGGCATGCCCATGCCCTTCACCACCACGTAGGCGAAATAGGCGTTCAGCCCCATGCCCGGCGCCAGCGCGATGGGATAGTTGGCGTACAGGCCCATGATGAGGCAGCCCAGCGCCGCCGCCACGCAGGTGGCAACGAACACGGCGCCCTTGGGCATGCCGGCGTCGCCGAGGATGGAGGGGTTGACGAAGATGATGTAGGCCATCGTCAGGAAGGTGGTGAGGCCGGCGACCAGCTCGGTGCGCACATCCGTCCCATTCTCTTTCAGCTTGAAAAACTTTTCTAGTAACAACATTTTGCGTCTCCTTGTTCTCTTTTTATATAGTTCTATGTGTCATGCGCCGATTAAACAGGGGAACAACCGGCGGATGATCTGGGTGTGACCCGGGTGTGACCATAGCCCAGCCCCTTCTTCGCCATGTCCGGCAAAGCGGATACTTCCTATCAGTGGATTCCTATATCGGGCGGGGCAAAGCGCAGTTCCTGCCGTTTTGCCCCCCCACTTCCCTCCTTTTCGAAGGTGCGGCGGTAGTTAGACAAAACTCCCGATCTTCGCCTCGACCGCCTTGCGCACCGAGCCGCTGACCACGAAGGAGCGCGCCATCTCTATGTCGGCGTGCAACCAGCGGTCGCCGTCGAGGCAGGCGGCGATCTGCCCACGCACCGAGTCGTAGGCCGCCTGGGTGCCCTTGCCGAGCACAAACCCGGGCAGCAGCGACTCCGTCATCGTCAGCGCCTGGGCCGCAAGTAACATTTCTACACCGACAATATATTGTGTGTTCGATACAACAACGGCGGCCTTGCGCGCGCACCAGGTCGAGTTCGACACGTGGTCCTCGCTATTGCCCTTGGCCGGAATGCTATCCACGCTGCCCGGCATGCACAGCGTGCGGTTCTCCATCACCAGCGAGCTGAGCGAACACTGCACCACCGGATAGCCGGTGTTGACACCGCGCACGCCCGACATCAGGTTGCGCGGCAGCCCCCAGGACAGGGTCGGATCGATCAGCCGGGCGACGCGGCGCTCGACAATGCTGCCCAGGTCGGCCACGGCCATCGCCAGCAGGTCCATCGCCTGGGCCAGGTACTGGCCGTGGAAATTGCCGCCGGAGATGATCTCGAAGCCGCCGCCGTCCTTGCCGAAGATCAGCGGATTGTCGGTGGCCGAGTTGGTTTCCTTGTCGAGGATGGTGTCGATGTAGTCGAGCGCGTCGAACACCGGGCCGTAGACCTGCGGCGCGCAGCGCAGCGAATACACGTCCTGGATGCGCTCGGTGTAGGGGATGTCGGTGCGGCGCAGCTCCTCGGGGAACTGCACCGAGCGGGCGGCATGGGTGGTGCGGGTCGAGCCCTCCAGCAAGTTGCGCACGATGGCGGCGGTCTTGATCTGGCCCGCGTGCGGCCGCGCCGCGTGGATGCGCGGATCGAAGGCGGCCATTTCGGCGCGCATCGCCTCCAGGGTCAGGCCCAGCGACAGGCAGGCGTCGGACAGCATGTTGCGCGCGTCGGCGGCGGCCAGCAGCGCCACCGCCAGCGACACGGTGCAGCCGTTGATCAGCGCCGAGGCGTCCTTGGCCTTCAGCTCGAACACCACCGGGCCGACGCCGGACAGCTGGATCGCCTCCGGCGCCGACATGCGGCGGCCGTCATACATCACCTCCGCCTCGGGGAAGCCGGCGATGGCGGCGGCCAGGTAGGCCAGCGGCGCCAGGTCGCCCGAGGCGCCGACCGAGCCCTTCTGCGGCATGATCGGGTGGATGCCGGCGTTGACGAAGGCCAGCAGGCGGTCGACCACCTCGACGCGCGGCGCCGAATAGTTGCTGGCGAAGGCGTTGGCGCGCAGCAGCATCGTGGCCCGGCTGACCTCCTCCGAGAACGGTTCGCCCATGCCGGCGGCGTGCGCCTTGATCAGCTGGGTCTGGAACAGCACGATGTCCGCGACCTTGACGCGGGTATCCTTCAGCATGCCGACGCCGGTGTTGAAGCTGTACATCATCGGCGCCTCGTCGTGCATCCAGGTCGCCTCGATGTAGTCGCGGCTTTCCTTTAGCGCTGCGCGCGAAGAGGCGGCCAGCGCCACCTCGATGTGGCGGTCGCGGGCCACGGCCACCACTTGCGCGGCCGTCAGGTTGAAACCATTGATGGTTGTTGTGCTCATGATGATTCTCTCTATATTCAATTGTGTATGGGCGCGACCAGCCGCGCCCGTCGTCCCGGCGCGGGCGCGGGAGGACGGAGCGGATGGACGAGCGGAAAAACGTGGGCCGCCAAACGGCCCGGAAGATGTTGCCAGCGGCGCAACCCGAGGGTCAGACCCTAGGGTCTGAAGATGTTGCCAGCGGCGCAACCCGAGGGTCAGACCCTAGGGTCTGAAGATGTTGCCAGCGGCGCAACCCGAGGGTCAGACCCTAGGGTCTGACCCTGGCTGCCGCTGGCACTGCGCCGTTGGCCGCTGCGCTCAGTTAGCCCCGGCGGCGAACCAGGCGCCGATCTCGGCGCGCTCCTCCGGCGTGATGTTGGTCATATTGCCGATCGGCATAGACTTCAGCACCACCGCCTGCTGGTTGATCTTCGCCGCGTTCTGACGGATCAACTCGGCCGTGTGCAGCATCACGCCGGCCGGCGCCGTGGCAAAGCCCGGCTGGGTGGTCTGCGCCGCGTGGCAGCTGACGCAGCGCTGGGTGACGATGGCCTGCACCCGGTTGAAGTCGGCGCCGTGGGCGGCGCCGGCCGTCGCTGCGGCGTCGGCGCCGCCGTTGCAGCCAGCGTGGCCTGCGCCGATGGCGGCGGCACCGCCGGCAATAACGGCCTGGGCCATGGGCGCGGCCTTGGCCACCGGACGCGGCGCGATGGCCACGGCCACCGCGAGCAGAATCGCCACACCGGCGGCCGGGAAGCCCCAAGCCGTGCGGCCGTGGTGGCGCAGATTGAAGAAGTGACGGATCAGCACGCCAGCGGCGATGATCGCGCCCAGCAACAACCAGCTATACGAATGGCTGTAGGTCATCGCATAGTGGTTGCTAATCATGATGAGCAACACCGGCAGCGTAAAGTAATTGTTGTGTACGCTGCGCTGCTTGGCCTTCTTGCCGTGGATGGGATCGGGCGACTTGCCCTGCTCCATCGCCTCGACCAGTTTGCGCTGGCCGGGAATAATCAGCATCAAGACATTACCGACCATCATCGTGCCGATCATCGCGCCGACGTGGATGTAGGCGGCGCGGCCGCTGAGCAGCTTGGTCAGCACGAAGGCCGTCGCCACGATAAAGACGAACATCACCATGCCCAGCAGCCCGTCCTTCTGCCCCAGCGGCGAGCGGCACAGCAGATCGTAGACGGTCCAGCCCAGCAGCAAGGTGCCGAGGCCGACGCCGATGGCTTGCCACTGGCTCAGGTCGGCCACCGACTTGTCGATCATCATCGCCGAAGCGTTGAAATAGTAGACGATGAACAACAGCGCGAAGCCCGACAACCACGTCGCGTAGGCCTCCCACTTAAACCAGTGCAAGTCCGCCGGCAGCTCGGCCGGCGACACCAGATACTTCTGCGGATTGTAGAAACCGCCGCCGTGCACCGCCCACAACTCGCCCGACACGCCTTTTTTGGCCAGGTCCGAGCCCGGTTTGGGCGGGCGGATGCTGTTGTCCAGCCAAACGAAGTAAAACGAGGCGCCGATCCAGGCGATGCCCGTGATCAGGTGCAACCAGCGCACCAATAGATTAAGCCAATCCACGCCGTAAGCGAGCAATTCCATGTTGTCTCCATGATGGTATTTGACTCGTCTGCCACCGCGGGCGCTCCAGACGACTGGGATGATTTCCCTATTGGTCGCGAACTTTAAAAGCTCCGCTGCGACCGAGTTGAACACCAAGCACAGCAAGTGCATGGTGTGGCATGAACGATAAAACTAAATCTGGCTATTCTCATTGGAATCGACGTATATTAAAAATAGAAACCACGTTATAGACCCCGCCATGGCCCAACTCCCCGACCACCTCGACCTCCACCTGATCCGCATTTTGTACCTGCTGCTGTGCGAGAAAAACGTCTCGCGCGTCGCGCTCAAACTGGACCAACCACAGCCGTCCATTTCCGCCTCGCTGCGCAAGCTGCGCGAGCTGACCGGCGACCCGCTGCTGGTGCGCGGCGGACGCGGCATGGTGCCGACGCAACACGGCGAGAGTCTGAAAAAGCCCGCCAAACGCATCCTCGACGAGGTCAGCCAACTGTTTTTGCACAAAACGCCGTTCGCCTCGATGGACGAAAGCCGCGTCTTCCGCATCGGAGCGCCGGATTATCTCGACATCCAATTTCTACCCAACATTGTGGCGAGATTGCGACGCGAGTCGCCGAAAAGCCGCATCGTCATCCATAGCCTGGGCGCCGAGGTCGACTCGATCCGCATGCTGTCCGACGGCGACCTCGACCTCTTGATCGCCAACTGGGACGCGCCGCCCGAGCACCTGCACCTGTCGCCGCTGTTCGAAGACCCCATCGTCTGCGCCATGCGCGCCGACAGCCCCTACGCCAAGCGCACCGGCGCCGACGACATGACCCTGGACGACTACCTGAGCCTGCCGCACGTGGCGCCCTCGCCCACCCTGTCCGGCTACTACGGCGTGATCGACACCTATTTGCAGCAGCACGGCCACGAGCGCAACGTGGTGGTCGAGTCCGCCTACTTCGGCCTGATGCCGCACATGCTCACGCAGACCGACCTGGTGCTGACCACCGGCCGGCAATACCTGCGCTTCTTCGAGCGCAACCTGCCGATCAAGACCTTCACCGTGCCGCTGCGCTTCCCGCCGATGCGCTTCTACCAGTTGTGGCACGAGCGAGTCCACGCCGCCCCCGAGCATAAATGGCTGCGCGACCAAATCACCCAAGCAGCCCAAGCCCTCACCGCCAAATAACCCCAAATCCCCCCCGGGGTCAGTGCCGACATTCGGACATTCAGCGCGTGAATGTCCGAATGTCGGCACTGACCCCGCCTGTTGTTGCGGCCTTCGGGCAACACTTTCCATATTCCCGCGCTGAACCTTGTTATGGCTGCGGGCGTATATTGCCGGCGGCGCAACACTATATTATTCGTCATATAAGCACGGACGGCGCCAGCGCGCCGCATCCGCATGAACGGCGAGCGGTCCCACGCGCCGAACCATTCACACGAGGAGACAGGCTGGTGGGACCGCCTGAGCACAATGACGATCACCCTGGAACAGTTGAACCGCTGCGACGCCGCCGAATTCACCGCCCTACTGCACGGCCTGTATGAGCATTCGCCGTGGATTCCGCAGCGCGCCGCCGCGCAGCGGCCCTTCCGTAGTGTCGCCGCGCTGAAGATCGCGCTGCAGGGCGTGGTGCGCGCGGCTTCCGTCGACGAGCAACTGGGCCTGATCCGCGCCCACCCCGAGCTGGCCGGCAAGGCCGCGCTGGCCGGCGAATTGACCGCCGAGTCCACCGGCGAGCAGGCCCAGGCCGGCCTCACCCATTGCAGCGCCAGCGAACTGGCCGAGCTGCACCGCCTCAACGCCGCCTACAACGCCAAGTTCGGCTTCCCCTTCATCCTTGCCGTCAAAGGCCCGACCGGCAACGGCTTGAGCCGCCAGCAGATCACCGGCCACTTCGCCCGCCGCCTGCGCTCGCAGCGCGACGACGAGCAGGCCGAGTGCCTGCGCCAGATCGGCCGCATCGCCGAGATGCGCCTGAACGCGCTACTCGACATCGAGCTGCGGTTCGGCGCCACCATCATGGAATGGGCCGAGGTGATCGGCGCCTGGAGCGACGACGCCGACAACCTCACCTGCGCCTACATGACCGCGGCGCACCAGAAAACCGCCGCCCAGTTGGCAACGTGGATGCGCGAGGCCGGCATGGTGGTGCACATCGACGCGGTCGGCAACGTGGTCGGCCGCTATCTGTCGGACCAGCCGAACGCCAAGTCCCTGCTCACCGGCTCGCACTACGACACGGTGCGCAACGGCGGCAAGTACGACGGCCGCGAGGGCATCCTGCTGCCGATCGCCATCGTCAAGCATCTGCACGAGCGCGGCGAGCGCCTGCCCTTCCACTTCGAGGTGATCGGCTTCTGCGAGGAGGAAGGCGTGCGCTACCAAAGCACCTTCTTGGGCAGCAACGCCGTCATCGGCCAGTTCGACCAGTCCCTGCTCGACAAGCTCGACGCCGACGGCGTCAGCATGCGCGCCGCGCTGGCCGAGGCCGGCCACGACGTCGGCCAGATCGCCGCCATCGCCCGCGACCCGGCCGAGGTGCTGGCCTTCGTCGAAGTCCACATCGAACAAGGTCCGGTGCTGCTGGGCCGCGACCTGCCCACCGGTGTGGTCAGTTCCATCGCCGGCAGCTGCCGCTACCAGGTCGAGCTGACCGGGCTGGCCAGCCACGCCGGCACCACGCCGATGAACATGCGCAAGGACGCCGCCGCCGCCGCCGCCGAGATCGTGCTGTATGTGGAGAGCCGCTGCGCCCAGGCGCCGTCGCTGGTCGGCACGGTCGGCCAGTTGCAGGTGCCGGACGGTTCGGTCAACGTGATCCCCGGCGCCTGCAAGCTGTCGCTCGATATCCGCGCCGCCGACGACGCCACCCGCGACGCCGCCGTGGCCGACATCCTCCAGCAGGCCGAGGCCATCTGCGCGCGCCGCCAAATCGACTTCAAGCTGCACAAGATCATGTCGGCGCCGGCCGCGCCCTGCGCGCCGTGGCTGGTGCGCCAGCTGGCCGCCGCCACCGAGCGCGCCGGCGTCGAGGTGTTCGAGCTGCCGTCCGGCGCCGGCCACGACGCCATGGCGCTGGCCCGCATGACCGACGTGGCCATGCTGTTCACCCGCTGCGGCAACGGCGGCATCAGCCACAACCCGCTGGAGACGATGACCGCGGACGACGCCGAAACCTCGGCCGTGATCCTGCTCGACTTCCTGCGCAGCTTCCAGCCCAAGCCTTGAGCGTCACTTGCGTCCACCCCAACCCTAGTCGCCACGGCCGGGGTCTGACCCCGTACGGGGTCAGACCCCTTGCTTACGGGGTGAGGCCGGCGTCACGCCGGCGTATTTAGAACCAAAAAAACACGGCATTATCAGCGCCGGCTCATACCCCGCAGCAGTTATATATTCATACGTGCATAGTAGCCATCGCCCCCAGCCCATTGGTTTTTCGGCGCACGGCTGCTAACCTGAACAACATCGCCATCCAATCAGCGCGGAGCATTCATGTCTGAACCAATTCGTTTCTTCTATCGCGGCGAAGTCCATTCCGTTTCGGATGGCGCACCGACCCGCACCCTGCTGCAGCACCTGCGCGAGGACCTGCACTGCACCGGCACCAAGGAAGGCTGTGCCGAGGGCGACTGCGGCGCCTGCACCGTGGTGGTGGCCGAGCTGCAGGGCGACGAACTGTCGCTCAAGTCGGTCAACTCCTGCATCCAGTTCCTGCCCACCTTGGATGGCAAGGCCGTCTTCTCGGTCGAGGACCTGAAGCAGGCCGACGGCGCCATGCACCCGGTGCAGCAAGCCTTGGTGGAATGCCACGGCTCCCAGTGCGGTTTTTGCACGCCGGGCTTCGCCATGTCGCTGTGGAGCTTGTACCTGAAACAGGAAGGCGTCGCCGAGGCGCCCTGCCGCAAGACCATCGACGAAACCCTGTCCGGCAACCTGTGCCGCTGCACCGGCTACCGGCCCATCATCGAAGCGGCCCGCCGCATGGGCGAACTGCCGCCGGTCAGCTTCGACCGCGCCGCCTTGAAGGCCACGCTGCAAGCCATCCAGCGCGAGCGTATGTTCAGCTACAGCCACGCGGGCCAAACCTTCTACGCGCCGCGCACCCTGGCCGAGCTGGCCGAGCTGCGCGCCGCCAAACCCGGCGCCACCATCGTCGCCGGCTCCACCGACGTCGGCCTGTGGGTCACCAAACAGATGCGCGACCTGGGCGACATGATCTATGTGCGCATGGTCGCCGAGCTGCACCAAATGGAAGAGAAGGACGGCATGCTGCACATCGGCGCCGCCGTTTCGCTGAACGACGCCTACGCCGCCGTCTGCGCCCACTACAAGGACGAGCTGACGGAAATGTGGCAGCGCTTCGCCTCCCAGCCGATACGCAACACCGGCACCCTGGGCGGCAGCGTCGCCAACGGCTCGCCGATCGGCGATTCGGCGCCGTGGATGATCGCGCTCGGCGCCGAGATCGTGCTGCGCAACGACAAAGGCCAGCGCAGCATGCTGCTGCAGGACTTCTACCTCGACTATATGAAGAAGAACTGGCAGCCGGGCGAGTTTGTCGAAGCGGTGCGCATTCCGCTGCCGTGCGCCGGCGTCCAGTTCCGCACCTACAAACTGGCCAAGCGCTACGACCAGGACATCTCCGCCGTCTGCGCCGCCTACTCCATCGAGCTGCGCGACGGCGTGGTGCACAACGCCAAGGTGGCCTACGGCGGCATGGCCGCCACCTCGCGCCGCGCCCCGCTGGCCGAGGCGGCGATGAACGGCCAGCCCTGGACCGAGGCCACGCTGAATGCCGCCATGGCCGCGCTGGCGCTGGACTACACGCCGCTGAGCGACATGCGCGCCAGCGCCGCCTACCGCATGAAGACCGCGCAAAACCTGCTGCGCCGCTTCTGGCTGGAGACCCGTCCGGACGACGCCCAAGCCATCCAATCGATCAACGCGTTCAGCTACGCCGATGATTGTGCCAAACAATTCGTTGAAGGAGGCGCCGTAGCATGAACAGCAAATCGGAAGCGTTCCTGAACCAGCCGAACGACGCGCCAGCCATGGCCTGGGCCGAGGTGGGCCAGTCCCGCCCGCACGAATCGGCCGTCTTGCACGTGCTGGGCGAGGCCACCTACACCGACGACATCCCCGAGGCGCAAGGCACGCTGCACGCCGCGCTGGGCTTGTCGGCCAAGGCGCACGCCAACATCGTCTCGATGAACTTCGACGCAGTGCGCGCCATGCCCGGCGTGAAGGCGGTCTACACCCATCAGGACATCCCCGGCACCAACGACTGCGGACCGATCATCCACGACGACCCGATCCTGTCCGCAGGCCTGGTCGAATACGTCGGCCAGCCGATCTTCATCGTCGTCGCCGACTCGCACGACAACGCCCGCCGCGCCGTGCGCAAGGCCGACATTCAATACGCCGAGCTGCCCGCCATCCTCACGCCGCAGGCGGCGCGCGACGCCAAGTCCTTCGTCGTGCCGCCGATGCGCCTGCAACGCGGCGACGCCGAGGCGGCCTTCAAGCGGTCCAAGCACATCGCCAAGGGCCAGCTCTACGTCGGCGGCCAGGAGCAGTTCTACCTGGAAGGCCAGATCTCCTACGCCATTCCGAAGGAGGACAACTGCATACTGGTGCAATGCTCGACCCAGCACCCGACCGAGATGCAGCACGTCGTCGCCCACGCCCTGCACATCAATTCCAACCAGGTGGTGGTCGAGTGCCGCCGCATGGGCGGCGCCTTCGGCGGCAAGGAGTCGCAGTCGGCGCTGTGGGCCGCCTGCGCCGCCATCAGCGCCAAGCTGCTCAAGCGCCCGGTCAAGCTGCGCGCCGACCGCGACGACGACATGCTGGTGACCGGCAAGCGCCACTGCTTCTACTATGAATACGAGGTCGGCTACGGCGACGACGGCCGCATCGTCGCCGCGCGCGTCGAAATGGTCACCCGCGCCGGCTTCTCTGCCGACCTGTCGGCCCCGGTGGCGACGCGCGCCGTCTGCCACTTCGACAACGCCTACTACCTGGCCGACGTCGACATCCGCGCCATGGCCGGCAAGACCAACACCCAGTCCAACACCGCCTTCCGCGGCTTCGGCGGGCCGCAGGGCGCCATCGCCATCGAATACATCGTCGACGAGATCGCCCGCAACCTGGGCATGGACGCGCTCGACGTCCGCAAGATCAACTTCTACGGCCGCAACGACGAGGAGGGCCGCAACGTCACCCAGTACCAGCAAAAGGTGGTCGACAACGTCATCCACGCCCTGGTCGACGAACTGGAGGAAAGCAGCGCCTACCGCCGCCGCCGCGCCGAGATCAACGCCTTCAACGCTGGCAGCCCGGTGCTCAAGCGCGGCCTGGCGCTCACGCCGGTCAAGTTCGGCATCGCCTTCAACGTCACCCACTTCAACCAGGCCGGCGCGCTGGTGCACGTCTACACCGACGGCTCGGTGCTGGTCAACCACGGCGGCACCGAGATGGGCCAGGGCATCAACACCAAGGTCTGCCAGGTGGTGGCGCACGAGCTGGGCATCCCGCTGGCGATGGTGCGCGCCACCGCGACCGACACCAGCAAGGTGGCCAACACTTCGGCCACGGCGGCCTCCACCGGCGCCGACTTGAACGGCAAGGCGGCGCAGGACGCCGCCCACACCATCGGCCAGCGGCTGGCCGAGTTCGCCGTCAAGCGCCACGGCGGTACGCTTGACGAGGTGCGCTTCGCGGCCGGCTTCGTCCACGTCAACGGCGTCGCGGTGCCCTTCCCGGAACTGGTGCAGCAGGCCTACCTGGCCCGCGTCCAGCTGTGGTCGGACGGCTTCTACGCCACGCCCGGCCTGCACTGGGACCCCAAGACCATGAGCGGCAACCCGTTCTCCTACTTCGCCTACGGCGCCTCGGTGTCCGAGGTGGTGGTCGACACGCTGACCGGCGAATGGAAGCTGCTCAAGGTGAACGCGCTATACGACGCCGGCAAGTCGCTCAACCCGGCCCTCGACATCGGCCAGGTAGAAGGCGCCTTCATCCAGGGCATGGGCTGGTTGACCACCGAGGAGCTGTGGTGGAACGCCGGCGGCAAGCTGATGACGCACGCGCCGTCCACCTACAAGATCCCCGCCGTGTCCGACTGCCCGGAGGACTTCGAGGTGCGCCTGTTCGACAACCGCAACGTCACCGACAGCATCCACCGCTCCAAGGCGGTCGGCGAGCCGCCGCTGCTGCTGCCGTTCTCGGTGTTCTACGCCATCCGCGACGCCATTTCCAGCGTCGGCCAGCACCGCCACAATCCGCCGCTCAACGCGCCGGCCACCGGCGAGGCCATCCTCAACGCCGTCGACGCCGTCCGGGCGATGGCGCGGGAGTAGCACCATGGCGACCTCGATGGGACCCACGCTGAACGCCGTCACGGCGGCGGCCGCCAAGGCGGTGCCGCGCGTGCTGGTGACGGTGGCGCAGGTGGCCGGCTCGGCGCCGCGCGAGCCGGGCGCCAAGATGCTGATCACCCAGTACCACGCCTTCGACACCATCGGCGGCGGCCACTTGGAGATGCGCGCCACCGACATCGCCCGCGAGATGCTGGCCATGCCGCTCGGCGAGGCGCGCGCCGAGCGCCGGCTCGAGCGCTTCCCGCTCGGCCCCAGCCTGGGCCAATGCTGCGGCGGCGTGGTGCACCTGGCCTTCGAGCGCATCATGCCCGAGGCCGGCGACCACTTCGGCACGCTGGCGCGGCGCTGGCGCGACGGCCAGGACAGCTGGCGCCTGATCTCGCTCGACAGCGTCACCGCGCCGGCCCTGTACGACGGCGCCGGCGCCCTGCTGTCCGGCCCCGGCCCGGCGCTGCTGCCCAAACTCGGTCCCGGCGTGGCCTGCAAGGTGCGCGTCGACGAGCGCGGCAAGCAGTGGCTGGTCGACTCCTGCCTGCCCTACCGGCGCCGCCTGGTGCTGTTCGGCGCCGGCCACGTCGGCGCCGCCATCGTGCGCGCGATGGCCGAGCTGCCCTGCCAGGTCACCTGGGTCGACGAGCGCGACGACATGTTCCCCGCCGTCCTGCCGGCCAACGTCCGCGTCGAGGCGACCGATACGCCCGAGGCGGTGGTGGCCCAGGCCGACGCCGGCACCACCTTCCTGGTGATGACCCACAGCCACGCGTTGGACCAGATGCTGTCCGAGCATATCCTGCGGCGCGGCGACTTCGCCTGGTTCGGCCTGATCGGCTCGCAGACCAAGCGCAGCCAGTTCGAGCGCCGCCTGCGCGAGCGCGGCATACCCGCCGAGCGGCTGAACGACATGGTCTGCCCGATCGGCCTGCCCGGCATCAAGGACAAGGCGCCGGCCGTCATCGCCGTCTCTGTCGCCGCCCAGCTGCTGCAGGTGTGGGAGGCGCTCGACCTGGCCGCCCTGCCGGGCGCCGCGAGCACCGCGCCGTCCGCCGTCAGCACGGTGGCCACCCCGGCGACGCCGGCCGACTGCCTTAGCTGATGCACACCACGCCTGCAGGCGCGCCACTGCGCGCCCTCCCCCCAGCCTCACTCTCCGGCAGCGCCGGGGCGGGAGCGCTGCATCGCTGTCGATTCCCGTAGCCCTGCGCTAGTCCCAACCCCCAAAGCAGCACCCGAACACCGGCCGGCGCCGCGCGCGCCCGCCAGAGCACACCCGCGCCCCGCGCACCGAATCAAGGAAACACATCATGACCCAAGCCCAGCCAAGCAACGGCGCCTTCCAGGCATATCGCGCCAGCCTGCTGCACTTCAACGACGACCCGGCCTTCCACCAGAACGCCTACAGCTGGCACGAGGACGGCCTGTTGATCGTCAACGACGGCCACGTCCACGTCGCCGGCGACTACGCCCAGCTGGTCGATTTTCTGCCGCCCGGCACGCCGCTGCACGACTATCGCGGCAAGCTGATCGTGCCCGGCTTCATCGACACCCACGTCCACTATCCGCAGACCGACATGATCGCCTCGCCGGCGCCCGGCCTGCTGCCCTGGCTGGACAAGTACACCTTCCCCACCGAGCGCAAGTTCGCCGACCCGGCGCACGCCGCCCAGGTGGCCAGCTTCTTCCTCGACGAGCTGCTGCGCTGCGGCACCACCAGCGCCATGGTCTACTGCACCGTGCACCCGCAGTCGGTGGACGCCTTCTTCGGCGCCAGCGAGGCGCGCAACCTGCGCATGGTGGCCGGCAAAGTCCTCATGGACCGGAACTGCCCCGAGTTTTTGCAGGACACGCCGGAAAGCGGCGCCCGCGACAGCGAGGCGCTGATCCAGAAATGGCACAAGCGCGGCCGCCAGCTGTACGCCATCACGCCGCGCTTCGCGCCGACCTCCAGCGAGGCCCAGCTGGAGCTGGCCGGCGCGCTGGCCAAGGCCTACCCGGACACCTATCTGCAAACCCACGTCGCCGAGAACACCGACGAGGTGGCCTGGGTCAAGTCCCTGTTCCCGCAGGCGCGCAGCTACATGGACGTGTACGACCGCTACGGCATGCTGCGGCCGCGTTCGATGTACGCCCACTGCATCTGGCTCGACGACGCCGACCGCCAGCGCATGTCCGAGACCGGTTCGGCGATCTCGATCTGCCCCACCTCCAACCTGTTCCTCGGCAGCGGCCTATTCGACTTCGAGCGCGCCGACGCCGCCCGCGTGCCGCTGTCGCTGGCCACCGACGTCGGCGGCGGCACCTCCTTCTCCATGCTGCAAACCATGAACGAGGCCTACAAGGTGGCGCGCATGGGCGGCAGCTATCTACCGGCGCTGCGCATGTTCTACCTGGCCACGCTGGGCGGCGCCCGCGCCATGCAGCTCGACGGCACCATCGGCAGCTTCGTGCCCGGCGCCGAGGCCGACTTCATCGTCCTCGACCCGCAGGCCACGGCGCTGCTGGCGCGCCGCACCGAGCGCACGGAAAACCTGGAGGAGCTGCTGTTCGCCATCGCCATGCTGGGCGACGACCGCACGGTGGCCGCCACCTACGCCGCCGGCCGGCCGGTACACCGGCGCGCCAACTAAGGCCCGAACCGCGCCGCGCGGAATACGCCCATTTCACTGCGCGGTCGCGACCGGACCTGGTGCGCTTGCCGGTAGCGACGTCAGCCGCTCTATCATCGCGCGCACGGCCTTCATCTGCGGGCCGGTCTTGTAGGCGTAGTTCGGCCCGGTGTAGCCTATCCAATCCCAGCAGCCGTTCTCGTTGAACGGCAGCGAGGCCCTCACCTGCGGATACAGCATGATGATGTTGTTGCTGTCGGCCCAGTCGTTGTAGCTGCTTTTGCCGTAGAAGTCGTCGCCGACCACGTCGGCCGACTGCTTGCAGCCGTGGAAGGCGACGTGCACCTTGCAGCTGCCCGCCTTGGCGCAGCTGGCCGGCACGTACACAAAGGCGTCCTCGGACATGCTGCTGGACGGATCGGCGAACTCGTTCTGACGGAAGCTCAGCAGCTGGCCCGTGCGCGCCGTGGCCGGCGGCTTGATGTTGCCGTAGATGTGGGAAAAGATCGCGCCCGCCTGGTCGTATTTCTTCTTCTGCACGGTGCAGCGGCTGATGAACGGCGCCTCGTTGGCGCCGCAGTGGTTGCCGAACGCCGGCGTCAACAGCGCGTGGCCGGACGGCACCGTCTTCACGTAGAGCAAATTCTCCTTCGGCACGCCGGCGCCCTTGAAGAAGGCGACCGTGGCGTTGACCGCCGATTGGTGCACCACGGTGTCCATGGTGCCGCTGAAGACGTAGACCCGGTCCTTTTGCAAATTGCTGATCGGGTCGATCAGGCCGCTGGCGGCGAAGAACTGGGCGGCCCTCACCATCAGGTCGGCATTGGGCGACACAAACGGCACCAGGCCCATGCAAATGCCCGAATAGGTGAGCAGCAAGCCGGCCGCGCAGTAGTACGGCCCGCCGGCCACCACGCCGGCCCCGCTGACCGAGGCGGAATAGGCGACCTGATACTGCACCGCCATAAAGGCGCCCGACGATAAACCGGAGACGGACGTGCCGTCGGCGCTGGCGCCCATGGCCGGAAGTGGATTGCTGGCCTGCGCAGGTGGCAACAGGCAGAATGCCAGGGCCGCCGTGGCGATCGAGAATAGTGGTTTCATTACAACTCCTCCGTGGTGTTTGATGCCAATGAAGGCACTCCAGGGTGTCTTTCATTGTGGAATTGACGCACCGCACAATGGGTGCAATGGCGATGTTCCCACAATTTGCGCGGCGGCAGTTCGACCTCCACGGCCAGTGGTAAAAATACAAATTGTCGGGGGAATGATGAATTGCCGACGGTCATGTGCGACGGCGCCGCGCGCCGGCAAGCGACGCTACTGTCCGCCGGTGGCCGGCGGCGATTCCTTCGAGCGCCAGGCGGTGTGCTGTTTGAGCACCGGGGAGCGCCAGCAGGTGGCGGGCGACGCGACGATCCAAGGGGAAGAACCGGGGCCTAGTGTCCCGAGGTCTTGGAGAACACCTGCATGACCACCACGCCCGAGATGATGAGCGCTATCCCCAACATCGCCGGAAAATCCAGCCTTTGCTTATAGAGGAACAGGCCGACCAGCGACACCAGCACGATGCCCGCGCCGGACCAGATCGCATAGGCGATGCCGACCGGGATGGCCGACAACACGCGCGACAGCATGTAGAAGGCGATGCCGTAGCCGACCACCACCAACGTCGACGGCACGAGTTTGGAGAAGCCTTCCGAGGCCTTGAGGGCGGAGGTCGCGATGACCTCGGCGACGATGGCGACGGCGAGAAACAGCCAATTCATAGACGGTACTCCAAAACAGAAAGATAGAAGTCTAGCAGGCCGTGCAGTAAATCGGCTGGCCCGGGGCCACAAGCCGTCCCCCACCTGCACCAGCCCTGCGGCCAAGGCGGCGGCGCAGAGCATCCACAGCGCCTGGCACGGCCGGCGCCGGCTAGGCCGCCGCCGCCGGCACCACCGGCCAGATCTGCGCGATGCGCAGCAGGTTGGTGCTGCCCGGCTGGCCGAAGGGCACGCCGGCGGTGATGGCGATGCTGTCGCCGGCCACGGCGAAGCCCTGTTCCAGCGCGGCCTGGCAGGCCGCCGCCACCATGCGGTCGACGTTGCGCACCTCCTGGCTGACGGTGGAATGCACGCCCCAGGCCAGCACCAGCCGGCGCGCCGTCGACAGGTTCGGCGTGACGCTGAGGATGGGCGCCGTCGGCCGCTCGCGCGCGGCGCGCAGGCTGGTGTGGCCGGAGCTGGTGTAGGTGACGGTGGCGACGGCGCCGACGATGCGCGTCACGTCGCGCAGCGCCGAGCAGATGGCGTCGCCACTGTTGGGCTGCGGCGCCTGGTTCTGCGCGTCTATCATCTGGCGGTACAGCGGGTCCTTCTCCACCTCGCCGATGATGCGGTCCATGATCCGCACCGCCTCGACCGGGTAGGCGCCGCTGGCCGATTCGGCCGACAGCATCACGGCGTCGGCGCCGTCGTAGATGGCGCTGGCGACGTCGGAGGCCTCGGCCCGCGTCGGCACCGGCGCGCCGATCATCGATTCGAGCATCTGCGTGGCGATGACGATGGGCTTGCCGTGCTGGCGGCAGGCGCGCAGGATGCGCTTCTGCACGCCGGGCACGCGCTCGGGCGGCAACTCCACACCCAGGTCGCCGCGCGCCACCATGATGGCGTCGGAGACGGCGACGATGGCGTCGAGGCCGTCGAGCGCCGCCGGCTTTTCCAGCTTGGAGAGCAGCGCGGCGCGGTCGCCGATGATGGCGCGCGCCTGCAGCACATCCTCCGGCCGCTGCACGAAGGACAGCGCGATCCAGTCGGCGCCCATGTCGAGCGCGAAGTCGAGGTCGCGCAAATCTTTCTCGGTCAGCGCCGGGATGGGCAGCACCACGTCGGGCACGTTGACGCCCTTGCGGTCGGACAGCACGCCGCCGCTCACCACGCGGGTGCGGATGGAGCGGCGGTCGGCGCCGCGCCCCAGCACGGCCAGGCGCAGCTTGCCGTCGTCGAGCAGCAGCGACTGGCCGGCGTCGACCACCTCGAAAAGCTCGGGGTGCGGCAGGCAGACGCGGTGGACGTCGCCCGGCGTCGGGTCGCGGTCGAGCGTGAACTCGGCGCCGGCCAGCAGCGTCACCCTGCCCTCGGCGAACTGGCCGACCCGCAGCTTGGGGCCCTGCAGGTCGGCCAGGATGGCGATGGGCCGGCCGGCGGCGCGCTCGATCTCGCGCACGATGTTGCAGCGCGCCTGGTGGTCCTGGTGGCTGCCGTGGCTGAAATTGAAGCGGAACACGTCCGCTCCCGCGTCGAACAAGGCCTGGATGGCCTCCTTGCTGCTGCTGGCTGGGCCGAGTGTGGCCACTATTTTGGCCTGGCGTAGACGTCGCATGTGATCCCCTAGTGTATTTTTTTGTGTGACGGACGGCGCGCTACAGCACCAGTACGGCACGGAAGTCGTTGACGTTGGTGCGGGTCGGGCCGCTGACCACCAGGTCGTCGAGGGCGCTGAAGAAGCCGTAGCCGTCGTTGTTTTCCAGCAGAGTGCGGGCGCGCAGCTTGAGCGCCTCGCCGCGCGCCAGCGAGTCCGGCGCGTACAGGGCGCCGGCGTTGTCCTCCGAGCCGTCGATGCCGTCGGTGTCGCAGGCGATGGCGTGGATGGCGGGATGCGCCTCCAGCGCCACGCCCAGGCTGAGCAGGAACTCGGCGTTGCGCCCGCCCCGGCCGCTGCCGCGCACCGTCACCGTGGTCTCGCCGCCGGAGATGATGACGCAGGGCCGCTGGAACGGCTGGCCGCGCGCCGCCACCTGGCGCGCCATGGCGGCGTGCATGATGGCGATGTCGCGCGACTCGCCCTCGATGCCGTCGGACAGGATGTAGGGCGTGATGCCGGCGGCGCAGGCGTGCCGCGCCGCCGCCTCCAGCGCGTCCTGGGCGACGGCGATGACGTGGTGCTCGTTGCGGGCGAAGCGCGGGTCGCCCGGCTTTGGCGTCTCGCCGGCGCCGGACTGCAGATGCTCGCGCACACCGGCCGGCAGCTCGATGGCGTACTTACGCAGCACCGCCAGCGCGTCGGCGCAGGTGGTCGGGTCGGGCAGGGTCGGGCCGCTGGCGATGATGCCGGGGTCGTCGCCCGGCACGTCGGAGATCAACAGCGTGACCACCCGGGCCGGCGCGCAGGCCAGCGCCAGCCGGCCGCCCTTGATGGCCGACAGGTGCTTGCGCACGCAGTTCATCTCGGAGATGGCGGCGCCGCTGCGCAGCAAGGCGCGGTTGATCGCCTGCTTCTGCTCCAGCGTGATACCGGGCGCCGGCAGCGCCAGCAGCGAGGAGCCGCCGCCGGAGATCAGGCACAGCACCAGGTCGTTCTCGCCCAGGCCCCGCACCATCTCCATCATGCGGCCGGCGGCGCGCAGGCCCGCCGCGTCCGGCACCGGATGGGCCGCTTCGATCACTTCGATGCGCTGGCAGTCGACGCCGTGCCCGTAGCGCGTCACAACCAGGCCGGAAATGTCGCCTCGCCAGTGCTGTTCGACGGCGCGGGCCATGGCGGCGGCGCCCTTGCCGGCGCCGATCACCAGCGTGCGGCCGTTGGCGGGCGGCGTGGGCAGATAGGCCGGCAGGCATTTCTCGGCGCTGACGGCGGCGACGGCGCTGCCGTACAGGTCGAGGAGGAATTGGCGGGGATTGAAGGTGCTCATCCTGGTGCTTTCATAAAAGAGCGCGGCGGCAAGGCGAAAGGGGGGGCGTTCCGCCGCCACGCTGGGGGAAACGTGGTCAAGCCGCCGCGCTCAGGCCTCGGCGATCTGGTGGTTGGACATCAGCTCGATGGCGCGGCACAGCGCCGAGTGGTCCAGGCCGCCCATGCCGTTGGCGGCGCAGGCGTTCATCAGCTCCTGCGCCATGGCGGTGTTGGGCAGCGAGACGCCGAGCGCCTTGGCGCCTTGCAGGGCCAGGTTCAAGTCTTTCTGGTGCAGCTCGATGCGGAAGCCGGGGTTGAAGGTGCGTTTGACCATGCGCTCGCCGTGCACCTCGAGGATGCGCGAGGCGGCAAAGCCGCCCATCAGCGCCTCGCGCACCTTGGCCGGGTCGGCGCCGGCCTTGGAGGCGAACAGCAGCGCCTCGGCCACCGCCTGGATGGTCAGCGCGACGATGATCTGGTTGGCCACCTTGGTGGTCTGGCCGTCGCCGTTGCCGCCGACCAGGGTGATGTTCTTGCCCATCATCTCGAACAGCGGCTTGACGATGTTGAAGGCCGCCTCGGGGCCGCCGACCATGATGGTCAGCGAGGCCGCCTTGGCGCCGACCTCGCCGCCGGACACCGGCGCGTCGAGATAGTCGCAGTCGAGCGCGTTGATCTTGCGGGCGAACTTCTTGGTTTCGATCGGCGAGATGGAGCTCATGTCGACCACGATGGAGCGCGGCCGCAGACCTTCCGCCACGCCCTTGTCGCCAAACAGCGCGGCTTCGACGTGCGGCGTGTCCGGCACCATGACGATGATGATGTCGGCGCGCATGGCCACCTCGGCGGCCGAGGTGCAGACGGTGGCGCCGGCCTCGATCAGCGCGAACGGCGGGTTCTTGATGTCGTGCAGGTAGAGCTTGTGGCCGCCGGCCAGCAGGTGTTGCGCCATCGGCGCGCCCATGATACCCAAACCGATAAATCCGACTCTAGACATGATGATCTTCCTTTTCATTTGTGTGTGAGATTGCTGTTCGTTTTGCACAGCCGCTAAGCCAAGGGCTGAAACCAGGGTCAGACCCTAGGGTCTGACCCTCGATGTGGTCCCGTATCTAAAGGCCATGCTCGCCGCGCCAGCCCAGGCCCGCCAGCGTGGTGCCGCGCGGCTTGTACTCGCAACCTACCCAGCCGTCGTAGCCGAAGGCGTCCAACTGGGCGAACAGGAAGCGGTAGTTGATCTCGCCGCTGCCCGGCTCGTTGCGGCCCGGGTTGTCGGCCAGCTGAACGTGGCGGATCAGCGCCAGATAGGCCTTGATGGTCGCGCTCAACTCGCCCTCCATGCGCTGCATGTGGTAGATGTCGTACTGGATGAACAGGTTGTCCGATCCGGTCGCCTCGATGATGCGGGCCGCCTGGCCGGTACGCGACAGGAAGAAGCCGGGGATGTCGAAGGTGTTGATCGGCTCGATCAACAGGCGGATGCCCTCCTTCTTCAGCGCGTCGGCGGCGAACTTCAGGTTGGCCACCACGGTACGCTCGGCGCTTTCCAAACTAACGTCCGGCGGCACAATGCCGACCAGGCAGTTGAGCTGCTTCACGCCCAACGCCTTGGCGTAGATGGCGGCCTGCTGCACGCCTTGGCGGAACTCCTCGACCCGCTGCGGGTGGCAGGCGATGCCACGCTCGCCGGCCTCCCAGTTCCCGGCCGGCAGATTGTGCAGCACCAGTTCCAGCCCGTTGGCCTGCAGGCGCGAGGCCAAGTCCTTCACCTCGTAGGCGTAGGGGAAGAGAAACTCGACGGCCTTGAAGCCGGCGGCGGCCGCCGCCTCGAAGCGGTCGAGGAACGGTACTTCGTTAAATAGCATGGTCAGATTTGCTGCCAGTTTGCTCATGTCGCTTCCTTTCGTGTCAATTCGGTTCGGGTGCGGATTTGGGCTCAGTCGAGCAGCGCGATCGCGGTCGGCGCGTCGGCCCCGCTGAGGGCCAGCTCTTCGAACTCGTTGATGTTGTTGATGTCGACACCCATCGCGATGTTGGTGACGCGCTCGAGGATCACCTCGACCACCACCGGCACGCGGAACTCCTCCATCCACGCCTTGGCCTGCTTGAAGGCGTCCTGCAGATCGTCCGGCTTGGTGACGCGGATCGCCTTGCAGCCCAGCCCCTCGACCACGGCGACGTGGTCGACGCCGTAGCCGTTCAGTTCCGGCGCGTTGATGTTCTCGAAGGCCAGCTGGACGCAGAAGTCCATGTCGAAGCCGCGCTGCGACTGGCGGATCAGGCCCAGGTAGGAGTTGTTGACCACCACGTGCAGGTAGGGCAGCTTGAACTGCGCGCCGACGGCCAGCTCCTCGATCATGAACTGGAAGTCGTAGTCGCCGGAGATGGCCACCACGCTGCGCTTGGGATCGGCCGCCACCACGCCGAGGGCGGCGGAGATGGTCCAGCCGAGCGGGCCGGCCTGGCCGCAGTTGATCCAGTGGCGGGCCTTGTACACGTGGAGGAACTGGGCGGCGGCGATCTGCGACAGGCCGATGGTGCTGACGTAGCAGGTGTCGCGGCCGAAGGCCAGGTTCATCTCCTCGTAGACGCGCTGCGGCTTGACCGGCACTTGCTCGAAGTGGGTCTTGCGCTGCATGGTGCGCTTGCGTTCCTGGCACTGCGCCACCCAGGCGGAGCGGTCGCGCAGCTTGCCGGCGGCCTGCCACTCGGTGGCCACCTCGATCAGCAGCATGAGCGCGTGGGCGGCGTCGGAGACGATGCCGAAGTCGGGGCCGAAGACGCGGCCGATCTGGGTCGGCTCGATGTCGATGTGGACGAACTTGCGGTCCTTGGTGTAGACCTCGATCGAGCCGGTGTGGCGGTTGGCCCAGCGGTTGCCGATGCCGAACACGAAGTCGGAGGCCAGCACCGTGGCGTTGCCGTAGCGGTGGCTGGTCTGCAGGCCGGCCATGCCGACCATCAGCTTGTGGTCGTCGGGGATCACGCCCCAGGCCATCAGGGTCGGCACCACCGGCACGCCGGTCAGCTCGGCGAACCGCACCAGCAGCTCGGCCGCGTCGGCGTTGATGACGCCGCCGCCCGGGGTCAGCAGCGGATGCTCGGCCGCGTTCATCATGGCCAGCGCCTTTTCGATCTGGGCGCGGGTCGCCTTCGGCTTGTAGGGCTCGAGCGGCTGGTAGGTGTCCGGGTCGAACTCGATCTCGGCCATCTGCACGTCGAACGGCAGGTCAACCAACACCGGGCCCGGACGGCCGGAGCGCATGATGTGGAAGGCCTGCTGGAACACCATCGGCACCAGCGCCGGCTCGCGCACGGTGACGGCCCATTTGGTGACCGGCTTGGCGATGGACTCGATGTCGACCGCCTGGAAGTCCTCCTTGTACAGGCGGGCCCGTGGCGCCTGGCCGGTAATGCAAAGAATAGGTATGGAATCGGCCTGGGCCGAGTAGAGCCCGGTGATCATGTCGGTGCCGGCCGGGCCGGAGGTGCCGATGCACACGCCGATGTTGCCGGCGCTGGCGCGGGTGTAGCCCTCGGCCATGTGCGAGGCGCCCTCGACGTGGCGCGCCAAAATGTGCTTGATCGTTCCCTGCTTCTTCAAACCCGCGTAGAATGGGTTGATGGCCGCGCCCGGCACGCCGAACACTTGGTGTACGCCCTCTTTTTCCAAAACGATTGCTGCTGCCTGCGCTGCGGTCATGCGTGCCATGCTGGTCTCCCTGGGCTATGATGTTTGAACTGATGAGGAGCATCGTAGCGGCAAAGGGCGGCCGTGATAAGAAGACAAAACCTCGCTTTATTCGATACTCCTAGTATCGAATACTTGTGGAATAATGGGCCATGGACAAACTCACCCAAATCGAGGCCTTCGTTGACGTGGCCGAAAAGGGCAGCCTGGTGAAGGCCGCGCTGGGCCAGCACATCACCCCGGTGATGCTGGGCCGGCGCATCGACGCGCTGGAAAAACGCCTCGGCGTCAAGCTGATGCACCGCACCACGCGGCACCTGACCCTGACCGAACAGGGCATGCTCTACCTCGACCACTGCCGCAAGCTGTTGGCCGACCTGGGCCACGCCGACCGCATGGTCTCCGAGGGCCGCCACCGCGCCACCGGCCACCTCACCGTGTCGGCGCCGGCCGCCTTCGGCCGCAAGCACGTGGCGCCGCACGCCGCCGGTTTCGTGCGCGCCCATCCCGACGTGCAGATCTCCTTCAACCTGACCGACCGCGTGGTCGACCTGGTGCGCGACGGCTACGACGTCGGCATCCGCATCGGCGGCGTCATCGACCCCAGCTTTGTCGCCGTCAAACTGGCTAGCAACCGCCGCGTGGTGTGCGGCACGCCGGACTACTTCGAGCGCAACGGCATCCCGCGCACGCTGGACGACCTGGCGCAGCACAACTGCCTGGCCTTCAACCTGCAGGGCGGCCAGCAGCGCGGCTGGTACTTCCAGGAGAACGGCAAGCAGGTGACCATGCGCGCCGACGGCAATTTGAACTGCAACGACGGCGAGCTGCTGCACCGCTGGGCCACCGAAGGACTGGGCCTGGCCTGGCGTTCGTCGTGGGAGATCGAGTCGCAGTTGGCCTCGGGCGAATTGATCACGGTGCTGGACGACTTCGCCCTGCCGCAGTACGACATCGTGGCGGTGTATCCGCAGCAGCGCCATTTGCCGGCCAAGGTGCGCTTCTTCATCGACATGCTCAAAGAGATTTACGCGCGGCCGGACTACTGGTTAAGCCGCTAGCACGACACTCCCACCCCTCCCCGAAGGCGGCCATGTGCCGCCTTTTTTTGCGCCGCAAAACGGCCTGCCGACGCCCTCTTCGGCGGCAAAAATCCGCCTCGCCACGGCAGCCAAAACACTTATCTTTTCAGCATAGATATTTGCCCCAGGTACATTTCCGCACCGCACCAAAAATGTAAAACAAGAATCGTGTTTTCGGTAAATTTTTTGTGTCTTTATTTTGACATATTGTTAAATTTCCGAATTGCCGACGCTAGCACTCGCATCAAGCAAGTCAAACAGTTTTCCGGCAAAACTTTCATAACGTAAGTTAACGTCGGCTAACGGAGCCATATGCGCACTATAAACCGCCCGCGTAATACCACAATTTGACAGGCAAAATTATCTGTTGGTTCAAAGTGACAAAAGAACATTTTTGCTAAAAATTGTCACAACGGTGCTATATTTCCGTTGGCAAATATGCATCAACTATCAGTTTGATTGCTGGCCTGAACGATGGTTACCACCATCCATTTCTCAACACTTTTTGCGACGTCCCGACATGGTCAATAGCAACTCGGTTTTGGATACTCCCACCCCCGGCGAGCCGGTGCCGGTCCACTTCAACGACACGGCACGCGACTATCCCCGCGCGGCCGTGATCCAGCAGATCTTCGAGCGGATTGCCGCCGCCGCGCCCGAGCGCATCGCGCTGGACGATCTGTCGGAACAACTCAGCTATGCCGAGTTGAACCGCCGCGCCAACCGCCTGGCCCATCTGCTGCTCGAACTGGGCGTGGGGCCGGACCGCCGCGTCGCCCTGCTGCTCGAGCGCGGCATCGCCATGGTGGTCGCCAGCTTGGCGGTGCTGAAGGCCGGCGGCGCCTATCTGCCGCTCGATCCGGCCACCCCGCCGGCGCGGCTGGCCGAGATCCTGGCCGACGCCACGCCGCAGGTGCTGCTGTGCGCCAGCGCCAGCGCCGTCGCCGGCCTGGACTGCGGCGCGGCGCTGGTCGAGCTGGCGCGCGACGGCGAGCGCCTGGCGCGCCAGCCCGAGCACGATCCCGACCCGGCCGCCAGCGGACTGCAGGCGCGCCACCTGGCCTACGTCATGTACACCTCCGGCTCGACCGGCGCGCCGAAGGGCGTGATGATCGAGCACCGCAGCGTGCTGCGCCTGGCGCTCAACAGCGGTTTCGCCCCGCTCGACGAGCGCGACTGTGTGGCCCATTGCGCCAACCCGGCCTTCGACGCCGCCACCTGGGAGATCTGGGGCGCGCTGCTGAACGGCGCCCGCCTGTTGGTGCTGGCGCCGGGCACGGTGCTGCGGCCGCAGGCGTTCAACGACGCGCTGCTCGCCGGCGGCGCCACCGCACTGTGGCTGACGGCCGGCCTGTTCCACGAATACGCCGACGCGCTGGCGCCCGCCTTCGGCCGCCTGACCTGGCTGCTGGCCGGCGGCGACGTGCTCGATCCGAAGCGCCTGGCCGCCGTGCTGGCCAAGGCCGGCCGGCCGCGCCATCTGCTCAACGGCTACGGCCCGACCGAGACCACCACCTTCGCCACCACCTTCGAGGTCGACGCCGCCGCCGCGCAAGCCGGCGCCATCCCCATCGGCCGGCCGATCGGCAACACCCAGGTGCGCATCCTCGACGAGCACGGCGCGCTGCTACCCTTCGGCGCCACCGGCGAGATCTGCATCGGCGGCGACGGTGTCGCGCGCGGCTACCTGAACCGGCCCGAGCTGAGCGCCGAGCGCTTCATCGCCGACCCGTTCGGCGGCGACGCCGACGCCCGCCTCTACCGCAGCGGCGACCTGGGACGATGGCGCGCCGACGGCAACATCGAATTCGTCGGCCGCAACGACTTCCAAGTCAAGCTGCGCGGCTTCCGCATCGAGCCGGGCGAGATCGAGGCGCGCCTGGCCGCCTGCGCCGGCGTGCGCGAGGCGCTGGTGCTGCTGCGCGAGGACAGCCCCGGCGACAAGCGCCTGGTCGGCTACCTGGCGCAGCAGGCCGACGCCGCGCCAATCGACGTGGCCGCCGTGCGCGCCGAGCTGAAACAGGCGCTGCCGGTCTACATGCAGCCCGCCGCCTTGCTGGTGCTGGCGCGCTTCCCCTTGACCGCGAACGGCAAGGTCGACCGCAAGGCGCTGCCGGCGCCGGCCCGCGCCGACGCCGCCGACGGCGACTACAGCGCGCCGCAGGGCGACCGCGAACAAGCCTTGGCACTGTTGTGGCAGGACCTGCTGGCGCTGCCGCAGGTGGGCCGGCACGACAATTTCTTCGCGCTGGGCGGCCATTCGCTGCTGGCGCTGCGCCTGATGGCGCGGCTGCGCCAGCAGTTCGACGTCGAGCTGGCGCCGCGCGTGCTGTTCGAACACCCGACCGTCGCCGCCCTGGCCGCCCAGTTGAGCGGCGCCGCGCCGGCCCGCTGGGTGCCGATGGGCGCCGCCGCACTTGGCGCAGACGGCACGTCCGGCGCGCCGGCCGAGTCGGCGCCCTTGTCGCATGCCCAGCAACGCCTGTGGTTCCTCAACCAGCTCGACCCGGCCGCCGGCCAGGCCTACCACATGCCGGTGGCCTACCGGCTCAGCGGCGCGTTGCACGAGGACGCGTTGAAGGCCGCGCTGGCGCGCATCGTGCAGCGCCACGACAGCCTGCGCACCCGCTTCGCCATGCTAGACGGCGCGCCGGTGCAGCGCGTCGCGCCGGCCGACCAGGTGCCGCCGCTGCTGGAGCAGGACCTGAGCTACCTCGACGAGCACGAGCAGGGCGCCGCGCGCGGCGCGCTGTACGCCGCCGAGATCGCCCGCCCCTTCGACCTGGCCGCCGGCCCGCTGCTGCGGGTGATGCTGCTGCGGCTGGCTCCGGACGAGCACGAACTGCTGCTGATCCAACACCACATCATCTCGGACGGCTGGTCGATGGGCGTGCTCAAGGCCGAGCTGGGCGCCTTGTACGGCGCCTTCAGCCAGGGCCGGCCCGACCCGCTGCCGCCGCTGGCGCTGCAGTACGCCGACTACGCCGCCTGGCAGCGCCAACCGGCGCAAAGCGCCGCGCTGGAACGGCAGTTGGCGTTCTGGCGCACCCACCTGGAGGGCGCGCCGGCGCTGCTGGCGCTGCCGACCGACCGGCCACGGCCGGCGCGGCAGAGCTATCGCGGCGGCCGCGTCGCCTTCGCGCTGGAGGCCGACGCCAGCGCGGCGCTGCGCCGCCTCGGCCAGCGCCACGGCGCCACCTTGTTCATGGTGCTGCTGGCCGGCTGGTCCTCCCTGCTGGCGCGCCTGAGCGGCGGCGACGACATCGTCGTCGGCACGCCGGTGGCCAACCGCCAGCGGCCGGAAGTGGAGGCGCTGATCGGCTTCTTCGTCAACACGCTGGCGCTGCGCCTGCGCCTGCAGGGAGATCCGAGCGTCGCCGAACTGCTGGCGCGGGTGCGCGCAACCACGCTGGCGGCCTACGAGCAGCAGGAGCTGCCGTTCGACCACCTGGTCGAGGCGCTCAATCCACCGCGCAGCATGGCCCACGGACCGCTGTTCCAGACCGTCCTGGCGCTCGACAACACGGGCGGCGAACAGATCGACCTGCTGCCGCAACTGGCGCTGCGCGAAGCCAGCCTGCCGCAGAACACCAGCCACTTCGACCTGTCGCTGCTGCTGGCCGACGACGGCCGCCGGCTCAGCGGCCACATCGAGTACGCCAGCGACCTGTTCAACAACGCCACCGCGCGGCGCCTGGCCGACAGCCTGCGCGTGCTGCTGGCCGCCATGGCCGACGACGACACGCTGCCGCTGGCCCGCCTGCCGCTGCTGGCGCCGGCGGCGCGGCGGCAACTGCTGGTCGACTTCAACGCCAGCGCCAGCGCCACGCCGTATCCGCGCGACGGCCTGATCCACCAGCAGTTCGAACGCCAGGCCGCCGCCACGCCGGACGCGCTGGCGCTGTGCCGCGGCGCCGAACGGCTCAGCTACGCCGAGTTGAACCGGCGCGCCAACCGCCTGGCCCACGCCCTGCTGGCGCTCGGCCTGGCGGCGGACGACCGCGTCGTGCTGCTGCTGTCGCGCGGCAGTGCGCTGGTGGTGGCCATGCTGGCCGTGCTGAAGGCGGGCGCCGCCTATGTGCCATTGGAGCCGGACGCGCCCGCCGCCCGTCTGCGCCACATCCTGGCCGACGCCGCGCCGCGCGCGCTGCTGTGCGCGGCGGCGGCCGCGTCCTCGGTGGAACTGTCAAGCTACAGCGCGAAGTTCAACTGCCCCCTGCTGCCGCTCGACGAGCACGGCGCCGCCGCCGGCGACCAGCGCGGCGGCGCCGCGCGGCCGGAGACCAACCCGGACGCCGCCGCCCTCGGCCTGCACGCGCGCCAGCTGGCCTACGTGATGTACACCTCCGGCTCGACCGGCGCGCCGAAGGGCGTGATGGTCGAGCACCGCAACGTGCTGCGGCTGGCGCTCAACGGCGGCTACGCGCCGTTGGCGGCGGACGACTGCGTGGCGCACTGCGCCAACCCGGCCTTCGACGCCGCCACCTGGGAGATCTGGGGCGCGCTGCTGAACGGCGCCCGCCTGCTGGTGCTGCCGGCGCAAACGGTGCTGCGGCCGCAGGCGCTCAACGCCGCCCTGCTCGACGGCGGCGCCACCGCGCTGTTTCTGACCACCGGCCTGTTCCACGAATACGCCGATGCGCTCGAGCCGGCCTTCGCCCGCCTGCGCTGGCTGCTCACCGGCGGCGAGGTGCTCGACCCGCAGCGCGCCGCCCGCGTGTTGGGCAAGGCCGGCCGGCCGCGCCATCTGCTCAACTGCTACGGCCCGACCGAAACCACCACCTTCGCCACCACCTGCGAGCTGGGCGCCGAGACGGCGCAGGCGCGCGCCGTCCCGATCGGCCGGCCGATCGGCAACACCAGCGTCTACCTGCTCGACGGCGAGGGCCAGCCGGTGCCCATCGGCGTAACCGGCGAGATCTGCATCGGCGGCGACGGCGTGGCGCGCGGCTACCTGAACCAGCCGGCGCTGAGCGCGCAACGCTTCGTCGCCGATCCGTTTAGCGCCGTCGAGGGCGCCCGCATGTACCGCAGCGGCGACCTGGGGCGCTGGCGCGCCGACGGCAACCTCGAGTTCATCGGCCGCAACGACGAGCAGTTGAAGCTGCGCGGCTTCCGCATCGAACCGGGCGAGATCGAGGCGGTGCTGGCGGCCCAGCCCGGCGTGCGCGAGGCGCTGGTGCTGTTGCGCGAGGACAGTCCCGGCGAGCGCCGCCTGGTCGGCTATGTCAGCGCGGCCGACGGCGCCGAGCTCGACCCGGCCGCGCTGCGGCAGGCGCTGAAGGCGGCGCTGCCCGCCTACATGCTGCCCAGCGCCCTGGTGCGGCTGGCGCGCTTGCCCCTGACGGCGAACGGCAAGGTGGATCGGCGCGCCCTGCCGCCACCGGACCTGGCGGCGCAATCGGAGCAGGCGGCGGGCCGGACGGACACCACGGCGCCCGCCGTCGCGCTCAGCGCCGAGGAGGCGGAGCTGGCCGAACTGTGGCGCGCGCTGCTGCGCCAGCCACGCCTGGCCGGCGCCGACAACTTCTTCGACCTCGGCGGCCACTCCTTGCTGGCGGTACGGCTGGTGGCGCGCATCGAACAGCACTACGGCATCGAGTTTCCGCTCGACGCCGTGTTCGAGGCGCCGACGCTGAACCAAATGGCGGCGCGCGTCGCCATCCTGCGCGCCGGCTGCCAACCCGCCGCGCTCGACGACCTGCTGCGCCAGTTGGAGGATATCAGCGACGAACAGGCCAGCGAGCGCCTGGACGACGCTTGGCCACCCGCCGCCGCCAAGCCGCCGCCGCAGCCGGCAAAACCGGCAGCACATTAGGCGGCACATTAGGCGGCACAGTAGGCGGCAAACCCGAGGGCGGCGCACGCGCCCTTACCCCGATAGCAACCACCACCGAACCACACTGGAAAACATCATGACTGATCTGAACCAACGACTGGCCGGCCTGTCGCCGGAAAAACGCGCCCTGCTGATGCAGCAGTTGAGCAAACAAGCCGCGCCGCCGGTGCGCCACGACATCGGCCGCCGGGCGCGCCCGGCCCGCCTGCCGCTCTCCTTCGCCCAGCAGCGCCTGTGGTTCCTCGACCAGCTGGAGCCGGAATCGCCGGTCTACAACGTGCCCAGCGCGATATGGCTGCAGGGCGAGGCGCGCGCCGCCGTGCTGGAGCGGGCGCTGGGCGAGATCGTCGCCCGCCACGAGGTGCTGCGCACGGTGATCGTGCAGGACGAGGCCGGGCCGCACCAGCGCGTGCTGGCGGCCGCGCCGTTCACGCTGGAGCGGCTCGACGTCGGCGCGCTGCCGGCCGAGCAGCGCCGCGCGGCGGCGCTGCGCCTGGCGCGCGAGGAGGCGCGCCGGCCGTTCAATCTGGCCAGCGGCCCGCTGCTGCGCGCCGTGCTGATCCGGCTCGACGAGCGCCAGCACCTGTTCGTGCTGAACGCCCACCACATCGCCTTCGACGGCTGGTCGCACGGCGTCATCTTCGCCGAACTGTGCGCGCTGTACGACGCCTTCCAGGCCGGCCGGCCATCGCCACTGGCCGAGCTGCCGATCCAGTACGCCGACTACACGCTGTGGCAGAACGAGCTGCTGGCCGAGGGCAGCGCCTCCCTGGCGCGCCAGCTCGACTATTGGAAGGAGCGCCTGGCCGGCCAGCTGCCCGTGCTCGAGCTGCCCGGCGACCGGCCGCGCCCGGCGGTGCAGAGCAAGCGCGGCGCCGCGCGCTGCCACCGCATTGCCGCCGCCCAGTACGAGGACATCAAGCGCCTCGGCCGCGACGAGGGCGCCACGCCGTTCATGGTGGTGGCCGCCGCCTTCCAGGCGCTGCTGGCGCGCTACTCCGGCCAGGACGACCAGATCGTCGGCGTCGGCGTGGCCAACCGCCGCCGCGAGGAGATGGAGCCGCTGGTCGGCTTCTTCGTCAACACGTTGGCGCTGCGCACCGACCTGTCGGGCGACCCCAGCTTCCGCCAGCTGCTGGGCCGGGTCAAGGAGGGCACCCTGGGCGCCTACTCGCACCAGGACCTGCCGGTCGAGCGGCTGCTCGAGGAGCTGAACCTGGAGCGCTCGCTGAGCCACTCGCCGCTGTTCCAGGCCATGCTGTTCTTCCAAAACTTCCCGCCGCAGGAGGTCAAGCTGCACGGCCTGAGCTTGCTGCCGACCGAGCACGGCGCGCTCGACGCCGGCACCGCGCGGGCCGACCTGACCTTGTTCGCCGGCGAGGAGGACGGCGGCCTGAGCCTGTACCTGGAGTACGCCACCGACCTGTTCGACGGCACCACCATCGACGCCTTCGCCGGCCACCTGGTCCAATTGCTGCGCTCGGCCGTGGCGGCACCGCAGCTGGCCCTGTCCAAACTGGAGATCCTGGCGCCGGACGAGCGCCGCCAACTGCTGCACGACTGGAACGCCAGCGCCCAGCCGGTGCCGCCGCAGGGCAGCGTGCACGCCATGTTCGAGGCCCAAGCGGCGCGCACGCCGGACGCCGTCGCCGTGCGCCACCTCGGCCGCAGCGTCAGCTACGCCGAACTCGACGGCCGCGCCAACGCGCTGGCCCGGGCGCTGACCGCGCGCGGCGTCGGCCCGGGCGACCTGGCCGGCCTGTTCGTGCGCCGCGCGCCGGAGATGCTGGTGGCGCTGCTGGGCATCCTCAAGGCCGGCGCCGCCTATTTGCCGCTCGACCCGGCCTATCCGGCCGAGCGGCTGGCCTTCATGCTGGAGGACTCGGCCGCCAGCGTCGTCGTCACCGAGGGCGCGCTGCTGGGCCAGCTGCCGGCCCAGGCGCCCGCCACCCTGCTGCTCGACGGGCTTGGCGCCGCCGACGAGGCGCCCGCCGTCGCGCTGGACGCCGACGCGCCGGCCTACGTGATCTACACCTCCGGTTCGACCGGCCGGCCCAAGGGCGTGCTGCTGCCGCACCGCGCGGTGGTCAACTTCCTCGCCTCGATGGCGCGGCGGCCGGGCATGACGGCGGCCGACCGGGTCTGCGCCGTCACCACGCTGTCGTTCGACATCGCCGTGCTCGAACTGCTGCTGCCGCTGACGCTGGGCGCCAGCGTCGAGATCGCCGACGGCGCCACCGCCGCCGACGGCGCCGCGCTGGCGCGCTTGATCGACAGCAGCGGCGCCAGCTACATGCAGGCCACGCCGGCCACCTGGCGCATGCTGCTCGAAGCGGGATGGCGCGGCCGCGCCGGCCTGACCGCGCTGAGCGGCGGCGAGGCGCTGACGCGCGAACTTGCCGACCGCCTGCTGGAGCGCTGCGGCGCGCTGTGGAACATGTACGGTCCGACCGAGACGACGATCTGGTCGACGGTGGAACAGGTCGGGCCCGACGCCGCGCCGATCAGCATCGGCCAGCCGATCGCCAACACCCAGGTCTACGTGGTCGACGCGCACATGCAGCTGCAACCGGCCGGCGTGCCGGGCGAAATGCTGATCGGCGGCGCCGGCGTGGCGCTGGGCTACCTGCGCCGGCCCGAACTGACGGCGGAGAAGTTCGTCGCCGACCCGTTCAATCCATCCGCCGCCGAGGCCAAGCTGTACCGCAGCGGCGACCTGGCGCGGCGCTGCCGCGACGGCCGCATCGAGGTGCTGGGCCGGATCGACAACCAGGTCAAGCTGCGCGGCTACCGCATCGAGCTAGGCGAGATCGAGGCGGTGCTGCAGGAGCACGCCGCGCTGGCCCAGGCGGTGGTGATCTGCCGCGAGGACCAGCCCGGCGACAAGCGCCTGGTGGCCTACCTGGTCGCCGCCGCCGGCGCCAGCGTGCCGCCGGCCGCCGCGCTGCGCGCCCACGCCGCCGGCCGCCTGCCCGAATACATGCTGCCGTCGGCGTTTGTCGCGCTGGCCCAGCTGCCGTTGACGCCGAACGGAAAAATCGACCGCCGCGCCCTGCCCAAGCCGGACGGCGCCAGCGTGGACGGCGCCGGCTACCGCGCCCCGCGCAACGCCGACGAGGAGGCGCTGTGCGCGCTGTGGGCCGAGGTGCTGGCCTTGCCAAGGGTCGGCATCGACGACGACTTCTTCAAGCTGGGCGGCCATTCGCTGCTGGCGACGCGCTTGATCATGCGCGTGCAGCAGACCCTGGGCGCCGAGCTGGCGCTGCGCAGCCTGTTCGAGGCGCCCACCGTGGCGGCCTTCGCCGAACTGCTGCTGCGCAGCCGCCTCGACGAGGTCGACGACGGCGCGCTGGCCGCCATGCTCGACCAACTCGAAGGCCTTTCCGACGCCAACATCGACGCGCTGCTGGCCAGCGCCGTGGAGCAACCATGAACCAACAACCATCAGCGCAAGCCGGCCAGCACGGCGGCGCGACGGCGGAAGACCGCCTGGCCCGTCTGACGCCACAGCAGCGCGCCTTGCTGCAGCAACGCCTGAGCGCGAGCGGCAAAAGCGCGGAGCACGCCACACCCGACCTGGCCGCCGGCATCGACGCCCTGGCGCCGCTGGCCGACGGCGAGCCGTTCGCGCAGGCGCCGGCGCAGCAGCGCATCTGGTTCTTCGAGCGGCTGCAAGCGGGCAGCGGCGCCTACAACCTCTACCAGCACCACCGCCTGCTCGGCGCCTTGGATGCGGACGCGCTGCAGGCCGCCTTCAGTGCCATCGTCGCCCGCCACGCCGCCCTGCGCAGCGGCTTTTGCGAACAGGCCGGGCAGCCGATGCAAAGCGTCCACGCCGACGTCGCCTTCCAGCTGCGGCGGCTGGACCTGTCCGCGCAGGCGCCGGCCGCGCGCGAGACGGAACTGAGCCGCCTGGCCAGCCAGGAGAACGCCCACCCCTTCGACCTGGCCCGCCCGCCGCTGCTGCGCGCCACCCTGGTGCGCATGGCAGACGACGACCACGCGCTGCTGGTGGTACTGCACCACATCGTCGGCGACGCCTGGTCCAGCGACGTGCTCGGCTCGGAGCTGGAGCTGCGCTACAACGCCCTGGTCGGCGGGGAGGCGCAGGAATGGGCGCCGCTGCGGCCCGGCTTTCCCGATATCGTGCGCTGGCAAACCGCGCCGGCGCAGCAGCGCAAGCTGGAACGCGGGCTCGACTACTGGCGCGGCGCGTTGGCCGGCGTCGGCGGCGCACTGAGCCTGCCGACCGACAAACCGCGTCCCGAAACGCTGGGCGCAGGCGGCGCACGCCACAGCTGCCGCCTGCCGGCCGCCTTGATCGAGCGCCTGGAGCAACTGGCGCGCAACGAAAACGCCACGCTGTTCATGGTGCTGCTGGCGGCCTTCCAGTGCCTGCTGGGCCGCCACGCCGGGCAGGACGACGTGGTGGTCGGCACGCCCTTCGCCAACCGTGGCCGCGCCGAGTTCGAGCCCCTGATCGGCCTGTTCGCCAACACCTTGCCGATGCGTGGCGACCTGTCGGGCGACCCCTCGTTCCGCCAGCTGCTGGCGCGCACCCGCAGCTACTGCCTGGACGCCTACAGCCACGCCGACACGCCGCTCGAGCGCATCGTCGACACCCTCAAGCTGGAGCGGGTGCCCGGCCGCAGCGCCCTGGTCCAGGCGATGTTCGTGCTCCAGCCCGGGGTGGAAAAGCCGCTGCAACTGCGCGGCTTGCGCAGCCTGCCGCTGCATTGCGACTTCGACAGCGCCCGCTTCGAGCTGACCCTGTCGCTGACCCGCCAGGCCGACGGCATGCTGGCGGCGCTGGACTACAACACCGAGTTGTTCGAGCCCGCCGGCGTCGCCCGCATGGCCGGCCAGTACCTGGTGCTGCTGGACGGCGCGGCGCGCGCGCCGGACTGCGCGCTGTCGCGCCTGCCGCTGCTGGACGCCGCCCAACGCGCCGAGCTGCTGGCCCTGGCCGACGGCGGCCCCGCCGCCACCGTGCTGGCGCCGCCGGCCGGCGGCAATCTGTTCGGCTGGGTGCGCGCCCAGGCGGCGCTGCGGCCGGACGCCCCCGCGCTGCTGGCGCCGCACGCGCGGCTCAGCTACGCCGAGCTGGCACGGGCGGCCGACGCCGTGGCCGGGCACCTGCGCGCGCTCGGCGTCGGCCCCGGCGCCCGCGTCGCCCTGCTGGCGGACCGCTCGGCGGACGCCATGGTCGGCCTGCTCGGCATTCTGGCGGCCGGCGCCGCCTACCTGCCGCTCGATCCGGCCCATCCCGACGACCGCCTGGGCCACATGTTGGACGACGCCGGCGCCGTCGCGCTGGCCTTCCCCGCCCCGCTGGGCGCCCGCGCCGACCGCTTGGCCGGCGGCCGCCCCCTGCCGCTGTTAAGCCTGGACTGGCGCGAGCCGGCAGCCAAGACGAACATGGCGGCATATGACGGTGCCGCGGGCGCCGCCGAAGCCTATGTCATCTACACCTCCGGCTCGACCGGACTGCCGAAGGGCGTCTCGATCAGCCACGCCGGCGTTATCAACCTGGTGCAGGCCTTCGCTCTGCGCCACGACTGCGCCGGCCACCGCCTGTTGATGATCCCGCCGCTGCAGTTCGACGCCTCGGTCGGCGACATCTTCCCCGTGCTGGCGGCCGGCGCCACGCTGGTGCTGCACCCGGCGCCGAACGAGCTGGGTCCGCGCGAGCTGGAGCGCTACTGCGCCGAGTTCGACATCAGCGCCATCGACGCGCCGGCCGCGCTGTGGCGGCGCTGGACCGAGGGCCTGGGCCGGCCAGCCACAGGCGCCAATGCCAATGCCAATGCCAGTGCCGATGCCAGTTCCGCCTCGGCCACGCCCCTGCTGCCCACACTGCGCATGCTGATGTTCGGCGGCGAGGCGGTGCCGCTGTCGCTGGTGCGCCGCTTCGCCGCGCTGACCGGCCGGCGCGTCACCCTGAGCAACCACTATGGCCCGACCGAGGCCACCGTCTGCGCCACCCTGCTCAGCACCGTCGACGGCGCCGGGTTGGCGGGGCCGGACCTGCCGATCGGCCGGCCGCTGCCCGGCGTGCAAGTGCACGTGCTCGACGCCCATCTGCAATTGGCGCCGCGCGGCGTCGTCGGCGAACTGTGCATAGGCGGCGCCGGCGTGGCGCGCGGCTATCTGAACGCGCCCGATCTGGACGTGGCCCGCTTCGTGCCCGATCCCTTCGCGGCCGATAGCGGCGACGGCGCAAGCACGAGGGAAGGCTCAGGCGCAGGCATAGACGCGGGCATAGACGCAGGCATAAGCCCAGTCGCGCCCCGCCTGTACCGCAGCGGCGACCAGGCGCGCTGGAACGCCGACGGCAGCCTGCACTTCATCGGCCGCAGCGACCAGCAAGTCAAGCTGCGCGGCGTGCGCATCGAGCTCGGCGAGGTGGAGGCGGCGCTGGGCGACTACCCCGGCATTGGCGCCGCCGTCGCCAGCGTCTGCGAGGTGGCGCCCGGCGAGCGCCGCCTGGTGGCCTACTTCGTCGCCGCCGACGGCGCCGCAGTCGACGCCGCCAATCTGCGCGCCTTCCTCGCCGGCCGCCTGCCCGACGCCATGCTGCCGTCGCTGTTCCAGCGCCTGGACGCGCTGCCGCTGACCGTCAACGGCAAGGTCGACCGCCGCGCCCTGCCGACGCCGAGCACCATGGCGCAGGGCACCTCGCGGAATACCGCGCACAACGCGCCGCTACGCGCAGCGACGCCGCCGGCCAGCGACACCGAACGCGCCATGCTAGCGATTTGGAGCGAGCTGCTGGCGCGCCAGGACCTCGGCGTCGACGACGAGTTCTTCCGCGTCGGCGGCGACTCCCTGCTGACCCTGCCGCTGGTGTTCCGCCTCGGCCAGGCCTTCGGCGTCGAAGTGCCGCTCAGCGCCGTGTTCGCCGCGCCCACCGTGGCGGCGCTGGCGCGCGTGGTCGACGATCTGCGCGCCGGCATCGCGCCGGCCGAGCTGGACCTGGCGTCGAAGGTGGTGCTGCCCGCCGAGATCGACCCGGCCCGGGCGCTGCCGCCGCGCGCCCCGCGCGCGCAGCCCGGCTGCGTCTTCATCACCGGCGCCACCGGCTTCCTCGGCGCCTACATGCTGCGCGACCTGCTCGACCTGAGCTCCGCCCGCATGCTCTGCCTGGTGCGCGCGGCCGACCAGGCCGACGGCCTGCGCCGCATCCGCGCCAACCTGCAGGGCTACGGCCTGTGGCGCCCCGGCGACGAGGCGCGCGTCGAGGCCCTGCCCGGCGACCTGGCCGCGCCGTCCTTCGGCCTCGACGCGGCCGGCTTCGCCGCGCTGGCCGAACGGGCCGACGTGGTCTTCCACAACGGCGGCCAGGTCAACTTCCTCGCCCCCTACGAGAGCCTGGAGGCGGCCAACGTGGGCGGCACGCGCGACGTGCTGCGCCTGGCCAGCAGCGTCCGCGTCAAACCGGTGCACCTGGTCTCCACCCTGGGCGTCTACCTGACCGAGGACCAGCTCGACGCCACCGTCAGCGAGCGCTCGCCGGCGCCGACGCCGGCCGGCCAGCACGGCGGCTACAACCAGAGCAAGTGGGTGGCCGAGCAGCTGGCGTTGGCGGCGCGCGCGCGCGGCCTGCCGGTGGCGCTGTACCGGCCGGCGCGCATCACCGGCGACAGCCGCGACGGCACGGCCAACCTGGGCGACTACTTCCACTCGTGGATCAAGGGCTGTGTGCAGCTGGGCCTGGCGCCGCGCGTCGACGGCGACAGCTTCGACATGGCGCCGGTCGACTACGTCAGCCGCGCCATCGTCCAGTTGGCGCTCGGCGCCGGCCCGGCCGACGGCAACTTCCACTTCCTCAACCCGCGGCGCATGTCGCTCGACGAGCTGCTGGACTGCCTGCGCGCCGCCGGCCACGCCGTCGCGCCGACCGACTACGCCAGCTGGCGCACGGCCCTGCTGGCCGCCACCGCCGACTCGCGCGACAACGCGCTGGCCGGCTTCGCCGCGCTGTTCCCGGCGGCCGAGCGGATCGACGCGCGCGAACCGCGCTTCGACTGCGGCGCGACGATGGCGGCGGTGGCGCCGCTGGGCACCGTCTGCCCGCCGGCCGACCGCACCCTGATGGCGACGTACCTGCGCCACATGCGGGCGCGCGGCTTCCTGCCCGCGCCGGCCGCGCCGGAGCGGCGCGCATGAGCGCCGCCGCCAAACCGGCCAAGCTGGCGCAGCTGGCCGGCCTGCGCAACTTCCTGCTGATCTGGTTCGGCCAGCTGGTGTCCGGCGTCGGCTCGCGCCTGTCGGCCTTCGCGCTGGGCATCTGGGTCCTGCAGAGCACCGGCTCGACCACCCGCTTCGCGTTGATCTTCGTCGCCATGGCGGTGCCGGCGCTGCTGGTGTCGCCGCTGGCCGGCGCCCTGGTCGACCGCTGGGACCGGCGCCGCGTCATGCTCGGCTGCGAGCTGCTGTCGGCCGCCAGCATGCTGACGCTGGCCGCGCTGCTGGCCTTCGACCGCTTGGCGCTGTGGCACATCTACGCCGGCGTCGGCCTGTCCTCGCTGGCCAACGCCTTCCTGGCGCCGGCCTACTCGGCCAGCATTCCGCTGCTGGCCACGCGCGAACAGCTCAGCCGCGTCAACGGCCTGGTGCAAACCGGCGCCGCCGTGGCGCAGGTGGCCGGGCCGCTGCTGGCCGGGGTGCTGGTCAGCAGCATCAGCCTATACGGCGTGCTGCTGGTCGACGCCGCCAGCTTCCTGACCGGCGCCGCCGCGCTGGCGCTGGCGCGGGTGCCGCGCCCGCCACGCGCCGAGGGGCCCGACCCGGCCGACCCGGCCGGGGGCGGCGGCCTGTGGCGCGAGGCCGGCGAAGGCTGGCGCTACGTACGCTCGCGCGGCGGCCTGCTCGGCCTGTTGTCGGTCTTCGGCGTCAACAACTTCCTGTTCGGTATCGCCAGCATCGCCATCACGCCGCTGGTGCTGTCCTTCGCCGACCCGGCCATGCTGGGTTTGCAGATGGGACTGGGCGGCGCCGGCCTGCTGCTGGGCGGCCTGGCGATGACCGCCAGCGGCGGGCCGACGCGGCGCATCCACGGCGTGCTCGGTTGTTCGCTGCTGGCCGGCCTGGCGCTGGCGCTGCACGGGCTGGCGCCGTCGATGCTGCTGGTGACGGCGGCCGGCTTCGCGCTGTTCGCCATGCTGCCGGTGATCGGCGCCTGCAACGACAGCCTGTGGCAGAGCAAGGTGCCGGCCGCGCTGCAGGGCCGTTGCTTCGCCATCCAGCGCGTGCTGTCGGAGTCGGCCATGCCGGTCGGCTACGTGCTGGCCGGACCGCTGGCCGAACGGCTGTTCGAGCCGCTGCTGGCGCGCGACGGCGCGCTGGCCGACTCGCTGGGACGATGGATAGGCACCGGCGCCGGACGCGGCATCGGGCTGATGTTCATCACGCTGGGGCTGCTGATGGCGGCGGTGGCCTTGGCGGCATGGTGCGTGCCGGCGGTGCGCCATGTCGAGCAATTGCCGGACGCCTGCGACGGCCCGGCAGCAACAACGGAACGCGGGCAGATGGCGCCGGCCGGCCATGGCGGCCACGCCGGCGCGGCCTGATGCGCGCGCCCACGCAAGTGGATCACAACCAATCTTCGATGGTGAACATGATGACTCAAACAGAACTTCATACACAAGCGCCACGGGCCAGCTGCCCGCCGGCGGAGCACGGCGTCGCGGCGGCCCCACCCAAGCCTCCCGGCCCGCGCCTGATGCGGGCCTCCGAGGTCGACCGCGACTATCCGGCCGACGCGCCGCTGGCCGAGGTACTGGCCTGGACCCGCGCCTTCCTGGCGCGCACCCACCCGGACCTGGGCCGCAAGGGGCCGGTCTGCCCCTTCGTGCCGATCGCCCTGGCGCAGGACAGCATTTGGCTGGCCGAGATCAACGACCCCGAGCCCAGCCTGGAGAGCATCGCGGCGGTCATCGCCACCTACCGCGACCTGTTCCTGGCCACCCCGCCGACCGACGGCCCGGACTCGATCAACAAGGCCTTCATGGTCCTGTTCCCCAACCTGGGCGCCGAGGGCGCCGCCGTGGTCGACCAGGTGCAGTACCGCCTCAAGCGCGACTTCGTCGACATGGGCCTGATGCTGGGCGAGTTCCACGCCCTCAACGAGAGCGCGGGCCTGCGCAATCCGGACTTCCGCCCGCTGCGCAGCCCCATCCCCATCCTGGCGATCCGCCACATGGTCGATTCGGACCTGCCCTTCCTGCTGCGCGACGGCTACCCGGCCGAGGCGCGCGCCGCCTTCCTGCGCGCCTACCTGTACCGGCTGGCCGGCAGCCTGGCGCCGGCCAAGCTGGAGCAGGCCATCGACGGCGTGGTCGAAGCCGAGATCGAGCGCCGCGCCGGCCACGCGCTGCGCGGCGAAGGCGCCGCGTTGGCCGCGCTGGCGGCGCTGCCGCTGCCGCCGGACCTGGCCGGCGAGCTGCCGCCCGCCGCCCCTGCCGCCACCGTTTGCGAAGGAGTACGTCCATGAGCGCGCGCCCGCCACAAGCGCAGGATGGCGGCCCGCGCCTCGACCAAACGGACGGCGAACAGCGCATCGCCATCGTCGGCGGCGGCCTGGCCGGCTCGCTGCTGGCGCTGGCGCTGGCGCGGCGCGGCCACGGCGTCGACGTCTACGAGCGCCGGCCCGACCCGCGCCGCCAGGACGGCGCCGCCGGCCGCTCGATCAACCTCGGCCTGTCCAAGCGCGGCATGCAGGCGCTGGCCATGGTCGGCCTGCTCGAGCAGGTGCTGGCGCGCGCCGTGGTGATGCGCGGCCGCGTCATCCACGCGCCGGACGGCTCGACCCGCTACCAGCCCTACGGCCGCGACGCCGGCGAGGTGCTGCACTCGATCGACCGCAACGAACTCAACCGCCTGCTGCTCGACCGCGCCGAGGCGCTCCCCGGCGTGCGCCTGCACTTCGAGCACCGCCTGCTGCGCGCCGACAAGGCCCGCCGCGAGCTCGAACTCGACAGCCCGCGCGGCCGGTTGACGGTGCGCCCGCTGTGGGTGGCCGGCGCCGACGGCGCCTTCTCCTGCATGCGCCGCGAGCTGCAGCACGGCGAGCGGGCCGACTACCACCAGGAGTATCTGGAGTGGGGCTACAAGGAGCTGACGCTGGCGCCGCTGGCCGACGGCGGCTCGGCCATCGAGCTGACCGCGCTGCACGTCTGGCCGCGCAGCCACTGCCTGTTCGTCTCGCACCCCAACCTGGACGGTTCGCACACGCTGACGCTGTTCCTGCCGCACGAGGGCGAGGAGAGCTTCGCCACCGTGCGCACGCCCGAGCAGGTGGCGGCGCTGTTCCGGCGCCACTTCCCCGACCTGCAAGCCATGCTGCCCGGCCTGCTGGAGCAATGGGCCAGCCACCCGACCGGCTCGCTGATCACCACCCGCACCGCGCCCTGGCGCTTCGACGACTGGGCCGTGCTGCTGGGCGACGCCTGCCACGCCGTCTACCCCTTCTACGGCCAGGGCATGAACTCGGCCTTCGAGGACTGCTGCGTGCTGATGGCGGCGCTGGCGGCCCGGCCCGCCGACCGCGCCGCCGCCTTCAGCGAGTACGAGTCGGCGCGCCGGCCGCACACCGACGTGCTGGCAGAGCTGTCGAAGGCCAATTTTGTCGAGCTGCGACAGAAGGTGCAGTCGCCCTGGTTCATCGCCCGCAAGCGGCTCGACTTGGCGCTGAACCGGCTGTGGCCGCGCCGATGGCTGCCGCTGTACACCATGATCGCCCATTCCACCATGCCCTACGGCGAGGCCCTGGCCCGCTCGCACCGCCAGGAGCGCCTGTTGCGCACCGTCCTGGCCTGCGCGCTGGCCGTCGGCGGCGTCGGACTGGCAGTCGCCGCCCTAGGAGTCCCGGTATGACAACCCATCCAAGCATCCCCCTCGAAAGGCGTGTCGTCGCCTTGCTGCTGTGCGCCTTCGGCGGCCTGTTCGCGGCGGTCGGCAGCAGCGCCTTCATCCGTCCCGGCTCGCCCTGGGCGGCGCTGGCCCTGCTGCCGCTGCTGGCCGCACCGCTCTGCCACGGCGCGCTGGCGCGCCGCCTGCCGGCCGCCTGGGACGGCCTGCGCCGCGCCCGCCCGCTGCTGTGCGCGCTCTGGCTGCTGCTGGCCTTGGCGGCATTGGGCCGCAGCGCCGGCGTCGGCCTGTACATGGCCGACCCGCAGCGGCCGCAGGCCTCGGCCATCTGGTTCGACCCGTTCTACGTCAACCACAGCTGCCTGTCCGGCTACTGGAAGGCGGCCGAGCTGAGCCACACGCCCGGCCTCAACATCTACCAGGAGCGGCCCTACGAGGGCAAGCAGGACAGGTTCAAGCTCGACGAGTACCTGTACCCGCCGCAGTTCCTGCTGCTGCCGCGCGCCGCCAGCGCCCTGCTCGGCACGCCGGCGGACAGCTTCCTGCCGCTGCGCGCCCTGTGGTTCGCGCTCGACGCCACGCTGCTGGCCGGCGCCATGCTGGCCCTGTGCGCTTGGATAGGCGGCGCCGCCGGCCGCCGCGCGGCGCTGCTGCTGCCGGCCGTCTGGCTGGCGCTGCCGACGCTGGTCACCCTCCAGACCGGCAATTTCCAGCTGCCCGCCATCGCCCTGTCGGTGCTGGCCATGCTGCTGTTCCAGCGCGGCCGCGCTCTGGCCGGCGGCGCGCTGTTGGCGCTGGCGATGGTGAAGATCTTCCCCGCCATCCTGTGCGCCTACCTGCTGTTCACGCGGCGCTGGCGCGCGCTGGCCTGCAGCGTCGCCTTCTCGCTGCTGTTCCTGGCCGCCGGCTGGGCCGTGCTGGGCGCCCAGCCCTTCCGCGACTTCATCGGCTACGAGCTGCCACGCATCGCCAGCGGCGAGCTGTGGGCCTGGCTGGAGCTGGAGGGACTGGAGGGCGTGGTGGCGATCAACCATTCCGTGCCGGGCCTGGTCTTCAAGCTGCGCCTGCTCGGCCTGCCCGGCATGGACCACCACATGATGGCCAACGCGGCCTGGGTCTGGTCGCTGGCGCTGCTGACCATCGCCTGGCTGGCGGCGCGCCATGCCGGCGCCGGCGCCAGGCCCGCCTCGCTAGTCGGCGCGAATACCGGCGCAGGTGCCGCCGCCGACGCGGCCGACACGCCGACGGCGCGCCTGCGGCTGGCGGCGCTCTGGATCGCGCTGCTCGGCCTGGCCGCGCTGCGCAGCCCGTTCACGCCGGACGACTACGCGCTGTTCCCTGCCCTGTGGCTGTGGTGCCTGCTGGCCGCCGCGGCGCCGGCCGGCGCCGCCATCAGCGCGGCGCTGGCCCTACTGTGGCTGGCGCTGGCGCCGGTCATGCCGTTCAGCCTGGCCGCGCCGGCCCAGCTGCCGGCCCTGCTGGCGCTGTCCACGGCCAGCCAACTGGCCGCGCTGGCGCTGTGCCTGTGGTTCGCCCTGCGCCGTCCAAGCGACCTGGCGCGCACCACGCGCCGGCCGCAGCACGGCGACAGCAATACCTCCCCCTTTCCACCCGCCGGCGCCATGTCGCCAGCGCGGACCGATTCCCCACTTTGAAAGCGAGCATCCCATGCACACCCTGAAATCCGCCCCATTGCGCCGCAGCCTGCTGTCCGCGCTGCTGTTGCTGACCGCCTCGCTGGCCGCCACGCTGAGCCACGCCGCCGAGGACAAGCTGCGCATCCCGCGCGCCAGCCGCGCCCCGGCGCTGGCCGACTACGTCAACGGCGTACCGGCCGACGCCGGCGTGCTGGTCACCGGCTTCCGCCAGAACAAGCCGGGCGACGGCCAGCCCGCCTCGGTCGAGACGCGCGCCTACCTGTCCTACGACGAGCAGCACTTCTACGCCGTCTTCGTCTGCAAGGACGACCCCAAGCAGGTGCGCGCCCGCATCGCCCGGCGCGAAGACCTGCCCGGCGACGACGCCGTGCAGCTCGACCTCGACACCTTCCACGACAAGCAGCGTTCCTTCCGCTTCTACGCCAACCCCTACGGCGTGCAGATGGACGCCAAGCACACCGAGGGCGTCGGTGACGACTTCAACTTCGACACGCAATGGCGCTCGGACGGCCAGCTGACCGCCGACGGCTACGTGGTGTTGATGGCGATCCCGTTCAAGAGCCTGCGTTTCCGCAGCGCCGACGTGCAGGACTGGGGCATCGCGCTGGGCCGCATCGTGCCGCGCTTGAACGAGTTCTCCTACTGGCCCTACATCACCCAGCGGCAGGAGGCCTTCGTGCCGCAGATGGCCAGCGCCGAAATCGCCGCGCCGGTCTCGGCCGGCCGCAACATCCAGCTCAACCCCTACCTCTACATGGGCCGCAGCCGGGCGCTGGAGGCGGCCGATCCGAGCCGCCCCGGCTGGCGCCACGACAACAACAACCAGGCCGGCCTGGACACCAAGTTCGTGCTGGCCGACGCCTTCGCCGTCGACCTCACCTTCAACCCCGACTTCAGCGAGGTCGAGTCGGACGAGCCGCAGGTCATCATCGACCAGCGCTACGAGGTGCTGTTCCCCGAGAAGCGCCCCTTCTTCCTAGAGAACTCGGGCTTCTTCGCCACGCCGCAGCCGCTGTTCTTCTCGCGCCGCATCATCGACCCGCAGCTGGGCGCCCGCGTCACCGGCCGCACCGGCGACTGGTCGCTGGGCGGCCTGCTGATGAACGACCAGGCGACCGGCAAGCTGGCGCCGTTCGGCGACCCGGCCCACGGCAAGGACGCCCGCGTCGCCGTGGCGCGCGCCCAGCGCGACTTCTCGGCCGACTCCAACATGGGCGCCATGCTGACCGACCGCCGCATCGCCGGCCACGCCAACACGGTGGCCGGCGCCGACGTGCGCTGGAAGCTCAACGACAACTGGGTGCTGACCGGCCAGCTGGCCGCCAGCCGTAGCAGCGAAACCGGCGTGCCCGACGCCACCGGCAACCTGGCCTTTGTCGAGGCGCTGCGCTCGGACCGCGACTTCAACTACACCGGCCAGTTCCTCGACGTCTCGCGCAAGTTCGCCAGCGACCTGGCCTTCGTGCCGCGCGCCGACATCCGCCAGACCACCCAGAGCGCCAGCTATTTGTGGAACCGCGGCGACGGCGGCTGGCTGGCCAGCCACGGCCCGAGCATCAAGGCGATCGGCACCAAGGACCACGCCAGCGTGCTGCAGGACTGGTCGACCGACGCCTGGTACAGCGTCAACGGCCTGCGCAGCACCACCTTCGAGGCGCACAAGCTGGACGCCTACGAGCTCTACGGCGGGCTGGACTTCCGCAAGAGCGGCTTCCAGCTGGCCGCCAGCACCGAGTGGTTCCACTGGCTGCAGGGCTGGGTCAAGGTGGGCCAGAACGACGTCATCAACTACGTGCCGGCGGCCGGCCTGGCGCCCTTCCTGGGCGACGCGCGCAGCGCCTCGGCCAACCTGAAGTTCACGCCACATCCGCAGTTCCGCATCGAGCAGACCTTGTTCTGGAACGACCTGCGCAGCAAGGACGGCGTCGGCGGCCAAGGCGCCGGCAGCAACGTCTACCGCGAGCTGCTGTCGCGCACCAAGTTCAACTACCAGCACAGCCGCTTCCTCACCGCCCACCTGATCCTCGACTACACGCGGCTCGACACCAACGGCGGCCTGACCGCGCTCGCCGGCGGCAAGCAGCTGACCGCCGACCTGCTGTTCAGCTATCTGCTCAGCCCCGGCACCGCGCTGTTCTTCGGCTACACCGACCGCCAGGAGAACCTGCGCCTGAGCGGCAACCCGCAGATCCTCGAGCGCACCCGCGCGCTCGACCTGCACACCGGCCGCAAGTTCTTCGTCAAGCTCAACTACCTGTTCCAACTGTGACCATGCGCGCCATGCAAATCATCGTCCCCATGTCCGGCTTCGGCGAACGCTTCCGCCGCGCCGGCCACCGGCTGCCCAAGCCGCTGATCGAGGTCGACGGCAAACCGATCATCGCCCACGTGGTCGGCATGTTCGACGCCGACTGCGAGTTCGTCTTCGTCTGCAACCAGGAGCACCTGGCCGAGCCGGCCTACCGCATGGCCGACACGCTGCGCGGCCTGTGCCCCACGGCCCGCATCGTCGCCATCGCGCCGCACGGCCTGGGGCCGGTGCACGCCGTGCTGCAGGCGCTGCGCCAGGAGCCGCAACTGATCGACCCGGCGCGGCCGGTGCTGGTCAACTACTGCGACTTCTGCTGCTACTGGGACTGGCGGCACTTCCGCCGGTTCGTCGCCAGCAGCGGGTGCGACGGCGCGATTCCGGCCTACCGGGGCTTCCACCCGCACACCCTGGGCAGCACCAACTACGCCTACCTGCGCGAAACCGGCGGCTGGGTCGAGGCGATCCAGGAGAAGCAGCCCTACACCGACAACAGGATGGAGGAATACGCCTCCAGCGGCAGCTACTACTTCGCCAGCGGCCGCCTGTTGGAAGAGGCGCTGCGTGGCGCCGTCGAGCAGCAGTTGACGGTCGGCGGCGAATACTACGTCAGCCTGGCCTACCGCCCGCTGCTGCAGGCTGGCCGGCGCATCGCCGTGTATCCGCTGCAGCACTTCATGCAGTGGGGGACGCCGCAGGACCTGGCCGAGTACCAGGGCTGGTCGGCCGCCTTCGCCCGCCTGGCGCGGCCCGCCGCCGCGCCGGCGCCGGCGCCGGCCGGCGCGCTGCTGCTGCCGATGGCCGGCATGGGCCAGCGCTTCGCCGACCAGGGCTATGCGCTGACCAAGCCGCTGATCGAGGTGTCCGGCCGGCCGATGGTCGAGCAGGCCGTGCACGACCTGCCGGCGGCCCTGCGCCACTGCTTCGTGCTGCGCGCCGACATGCCCGGCCACGACGAGACAGCCGCCGAGCTGGAGCGCGCCCATCCGGGCGCGTTGGTCGTCACCGTGGCGGCGGTCACCGAGGGCCAGGCCTGCACCGCCCTGCTGGGCGCCGAGGCGCTGGCGCGCCCATCGGCGTGCGCCGAGCAAGGCGGCGGGGCGGCCGCTGGCGCCCGGCGGCGCGCCAACCCGGCCGGGCCGGCCGGCGCCGCCACGGCAGCCGGCCCGCTGACGGTCGGCGCCTGCGACTTCGGCATGCTGTACGACGCGGCAGCGCTTCAGGCGCTGCTGGACGACTCGGCGGTCGACCTGATCGTCTGGGGCGTGCGCGGCAACGCCAACGCCATCCGCCGGCCGCAGATGTTCGGTTGGATCGACGCCGAGCGGGGCCGCATCCGCCGCGTCTCGGTCAAGGCGCCGCTGGCCGCGCCGGCCAGCGACCCGATCGTGCTGGGCGCCTTCACATTCCGCCGCGCCGACGACCTGCGCCGGCTGGTGGAGCTGCTGCTCGCCCGCGACGGCCGCGTCAACGGCGAGTTCTATCTGGACTCCTGCGTCAACGACGCCATCGCCCTGGGCCTGGACTGCCGCCTGTTCGAGGTCGACCACTACCTGTCCTGGGGCACGCCGGACGACCTGCGCACCTTCGAGTACTGGCAGTCCTGCTTCCACAAGTGGCACGGCCACCCTTACACGCTGGAGGCCGACGGCCGCGTCCCGCCAGACAAGGTCGAGCAGCTGGCGCTACGCTACCGCGCCACCGTGCCGGCCGGGCCGGGCCGCCACCGGCCGGCGCCGGGCCGGGCGCCAACGCCGCTCACGGAGCCGACATGAGATTCTCCCTCGTCATCCCCTGCTACAACGAGGCGGCCAACCTGCCGCTGCTGCTGGAACGCTGCGCGCCGCTGGGCCGCCTCGACGGCGTCGAGGTGATCCTGGTCGACAACGGCTCGACCGACCACAGCGCGCAAGTACTGGCGCGGCTGCTGCCGGCCCGCCCCGGCTGCCGCAGCGTGCGGGTCGAGCGCAACCAGGGCTACGGCCACGGCATACTGGCCGGCCTGGCCGCCGCCAGCGGCGACATCCTCGGCTGGACCCACGCCGACCTGCAAACCGACCCGCAGGACGCGCTGCGCGGCCTGGCCCTGTTCGAGCGCCACGGCGACGCCATCTTCGTCAAGGGCCGGCGCCACGGCCGGCCGCTCGCCGACACCGTGTTCACCACCGGCATGAGCCTGTTCGAAACCCTGCTGCTGGGCGCGCCGCTGTGGGACATCAACGCCCAGCCGACGCTGTTCCCGCGCCGCTTCTTCGACAACTGGCGCGCCGCGCCGGACGACTTCTCGCTCGACCTGTACGCCTACTACCAGGCGCGCCGGGCCGGCCTAGCCGTGCACCGCTTCCCGGTGCGCTTCGGCCGGCGCAGCCACGGCGCCTCGCACTGGAACGGCGACTGGGCCGCCAAGCGCAAATTCATCCGGCGCACCGTCAGCTACAGCCTGCAACTGAAAGCGGCACTGAAACCATGAACCTGATCTCACACCGCCGCAACACCCTCGCCCAGTTGCGCGAGACGCCGCCACAACACGGCGTCGAAATCGACATCCGCAGCCATGGCGACCGACTTATCCTGCAGCACGACGCGCTGGCGCCGGGCGAGCCGCTCGCCCCCTGGCTGGCCGAGTACCGCCACGGCACGCTGATCCTCAACGTCAAGGAGGAAGGCCTGGAAGGGCCGCTGATCGATATGATGCGCAGCCACGGCATCGCCGACTACTTCTTCCTTGACCAGTCCTTCCCCTTCCTGGTCAAGTGGGCGCGCGCCGGCGAACGGCGCTGCGCCGTGCGCGTGTCCGAGTACGAGTCCATCGACACCGCGCTGGCCCTGGCCGGCCGGATCGACTGGGTCTGGGTCGACTGCTTTACCCGCTTCCCGCTGGACGGCGCGGCCGCGCGCCGTTTGCGCCAGGCCGGCTTCAAGCTGTGCCTGGTCTCGCCCGAGCTGCAGGGACGCGAGGCCGCCGGCGGCATCGCCGCGCTGGCGGCCCTGTTGGCCGAACAGGGCATCGCCGCCGACGCCGTCTGCACCAAGCGCCCCGACCTGTGGCGGGCGCCGAACCCGGCGGCGGCGCGGCCATGAGGCGTTTGCTCACCCATCCGCTGTTCGGCGTCGGCCTGGCGCTGCGGCTGCTGCTGATGGCCGTGCTGGTGCCGAAGGCGGCGGCGGAGTGGTACGCGCCCTTCATGGACGCCAGCGTGGCCGAGCTGGCGCACGGCCTCTCGCTCGACCCCTGGGGCGCCTTTCTGGCCCGGGGCGGCACGCCGCAGGCCTTCCCCTACGGCGTGGCGATGTGGCTGGCGCTGTTGCCGCTGGCCGTGCTGGCCAAGCTGGCCGGCGTCGGCGCGCTGCACGCCTACGCGCTCAGCCTGATGGCGGCCGACTTCGTGTTGCTGCTGCTGCTGCGCCGCATGCTGCCCGAGCGCGACACCCTGGTGTTGGCGCTGTACTGGCTGTCGCCGATCGTGCTGCTGGCCACCTACGGCCTGGGCCTGAACGACCTGGTGCCGACGCTGCTGTTGACGGCGGCCCTGTGGCGCACCCGCCAACGCCGGCTGTGCCAGGCCGGCGCGCTGTGCGCGGCGGCGGTCTCGGCCAAGCTGAGCATGCTGTTGGCGCTGCCCTTCTTCCTGGTCTACCTGCTGCGCAACCGCAGCTTGCGCGCCGGGCTGCCCGACTACCTCAAGGGCGGCCTGCTGGCCGGCGCCCTGCTCGGCCTGCCCTTCATGGCCTCGCCGGCCGCGCTGCGCATGCTATTGCAGAACCCGGAGATGGGCAAGGTCTACCAGTTCGCCCTGCAGGTGGGCGCCGGCACGGTGCTGTACGTGATGCCGCTGGCCTATCTGCTGATGCTCTACCTGGCGTGGCGCGTTCGGCGCATGAACTTCGAGCTGTTCAGCACCCTGCTCGGCCTGGGCTTCCTGCTGGTGGTGCTGTTGACGCCGGCCTCGCCCGGCTGGTTCGTCTGGATCGTGCCGGCGCTGGTCGCCTACCAGGCCGGCAGCGGCCGCGCCGCCATCGCGTTGACGGCCGCCTTCTCGCTCCTGTTCGTGCTGGAGAACCTGCCGCTGCCGGCCTTGTCGACACTGGCGGCGGGCGCGCCGGCGCCGGGCGCGCCGCTGCCGCTGCCGCTGCTGCCACTGCGCCACACCGTGCTGACCGGCCTGGGCATCGTGCTGGCGCTGCGCCTCTGGCGCGAGTCGGTCCGCTCGAACGACTACTTCCGCCTCAGCCGCAAGCCCTTCGTGATCGGCATCGCCGGCGACTCCGGCGCCGGCAAGGACACGCTGGCCGATTCCCTGCGCGGCCTGTTCGGCGCCCATTCGGTGGCCCAGTTGTCGGGCGACGACTACCACCTGTGGGACCGGCAGAAGCCGATGTGGCAGGTGATGACGCATTTGAGCCCGCTGGCCAACGACCTCGAGTCCTTCGCCACCGACCTGCTGGCCCTGAGCGACGGCAAGGCCATCCTGTCGCGCCACTATGACCACGGCAGCGGCAGGATGGGCCGCCCGCAGCGGCTGGCCAGCAACGACTTCATCATCGCCAGCGGCCTGCACGCGCTGTACCTGCCGGTGCTGCGCGAATGCTACGACCTGGCCATCTACCTCGACATCGACGAGGGCCTGCGGCGCTACTACAAGCTGCAGCGCGACGTGCTGGTGCGCGGCCACAGCGCGGACAAGGTGCGCGACGCGCTGGCCCAGCGCGAGCCCGACTCGACGCGCTTCATCCGGCCGCAGGCGCGCCACGCCGGCCTGGTGCTGGCGCTGCATCCGGTGCAACCGAACCTGCTGGAGGGGCCGCTGGGCAGCGCGGCGCCGCGCGTCCGTCTGCTGGTGCGCTCGCGCCAGGGCCTCAACGAGCTGTCGCTGCGGCGCGTGCTGGTGGGCGTGTGCGGCCTACACGTCGACCTGAGCATGGATGGCGAGGCCAGCGAGATCAGCCTGACCATCGAGGGCGACGCCAGCGCCGACGACATCGCGATGGCGGCCGCCACGCTGTTCCCGCGCATCATGGAGTTCCTCGACCTGCGGCCGCAATGGCGCGAAGGCGCACTCGGGCTGATGCAGTTGATCGCATTGGCGCATATCAACCAGGCGCTCAGCCGGCGCCTGCTTTGGCAGACATCGTCATGATCAAAATCTCCAACGGCGGCCGCTTCGACCGCGTCCCGAACGCCATCCTGTTCGACACCGACAACACCCTGTACCACTACGACCCGGCCCACGCGCTGGCGATGAGCGCGGTGCGCGACAAGGTCGCCGCCACCTTCTCGATCGAGCCGGCCGACTTCGACCGGGCCTTCGCCACCGCCCGCCGCGAGGTCAAGGCGCGGCTGAAGGACACCGCCGCCTCGCACAGCCGCCTGCTCTACCTGCAGCGCATGCTGGAGATCATCGGCCTCGGCTCGCAGGTGCTGCTGGCGCTCGACCTGGAGCAGACCTACTGGCGCACCTTCCTCGGCAAGGCCGTGCTGTTCGACGGCGTCAAGGAACTGCTCGACGACATCCGCCTGCTCGGCATCCCGACCGCCATCGTCACCGACCTGACGGCGCAGATCCAGTTCCGCAAGATGGTCTACTTCGGCCTGGACCGCTACTTCGACTACATCGTCACCAGCGAGGAGGCCGGTTACGACAAGCCGCACGGCGCCCAGTTCGAGCTGGCGCTGGAGAAGGTGCGGCCGAGCGGCAACTGCATCTGGATGATCGGCGACAATCCGGTCAACGACATCGGCGGCGCGCGCCGCCGCATCGACGCCGTCACGCTGCAAAAGCTGCACCAGGGCGTGCAGCCGGGCCAGGGCGAGAACGCCGCCGACGCCGTGTTCGACGAGTTCGGCCAGGTGCGCCGCCTGCTCGGCCGCCTGGGCCAACTAGAGGTGGCCCATTGAACGCGCCCGATAGCACGCCCATGAACGCACCCACTACTGCGCCCGATGCGCGCGGCGCCACCGGCAAAACCGCCGACGCCAGGCAACGCGCCACGCTGACCGACTACTGCGCGAGCATCGGCGCCGACCCGCTGCTGGTGCAGGGGGCCGGCGGCAACGCCTCGTGGAAGGACGGCGCCACGCTGTGGGTCAAGGCCTCCGGCACCTGGCTGGCCGAGGCGCGCCGGCGCGACATCTTCGTGCCGGTCGACTTGGCCCATCTGCGCGCTGCCGTCGCCGCCGGCCAGCTCGACGTGGCGCCGCGCCCGCTCGGCGAGGGCGGGCTGCGGCCGTCGATCGAAACCTTGCTGCACGCGCTGATGCCGCAGCCGGTGGTGCTGCACCTGCACGCCGTCGAACTGCTGGCCCAGCTGGTGCGGCCCGGCTTCGCCGAACGCCTGCGCGCGCTGGCGGAGGCCGAGCAAGGCGCGGCCGGCCCGCTACCGCCCTGGCTCGCGCTGGCCTACCACAAGCCCGGCCTGCCGCTGGCGCGCGCGGTGGCCGACGGCCTGCGGCGCCAGCCTGACACGCAGATCGTCTTCCTGCAAAACCATGGCGTGGTGATCGGCGCCGCCGACGCCGGCGCGGTCGACGCCCTCCTGCGCCGCCTGCTTTGGCTGTGCGCCACACCGCCGCGCCCACCCGTCCCCGTCCCCGCGCCCGTTGCCGTGGACATGGACGCGCCGGCGCCGACGCCGCCGAGGGCCAGCGACGGCCGCCCCATGGCGCCGGTGCCGGACGACGGCGTGCAGCAGTTGGCGCTCGACCCGCAGTTGTTCGAGCGGCTGGCGCGCGACTGGGCGATCTGCCCCGACCACGTGGTCTTCCTCGGCGCCGCGCCGCGCCGCCACGACAGCGCCGCCGATTTCCATACCGCGCAGGCCGCCTGCCGCCACGCGCCCTGGCCTGAGCTGCTGTTCATCCGCGCCGCCGGCGTCTATATGGCGGACGGTTTCAGCGCCGCCAAGCTGGCGCAACTGCGCTGCTACTACGACGTGCTGGCGCGACAGGACGAGCACCGCCCGCTCACCGTGCTGGACCAGGCGCAGCTGGCCGAGTTGCTCGATTGGGACGCGGAGAAGTATCGCGTGGCGCTGTCGCGATGAGCCACGGTCCTGGCTCGATAATTCCATGAAACGGAGTAACTTGGAGTAATTAACATCTACTATTAATCATATTGGAATCAATTGCGGCGAGTCCGTTGCCGCCGGGCGCGGCCCGCGTCCAAAGCCTGCCTTCAAACACGCTTTTCGCCGCCGCGCCCGTTTTCCCGTAAAGCCAGCCCAGCCGTTTGATCTGGCACAGCACCACTGTTGCGCCCGCTCCTAGACTGGCCATACCGGCCGCGATTCCGCGCCGGAGAAAACCAACGGAGGCAGCCATGGAAATCCAAGACGACACCGAAACCCTGCGCAAGCTGTTCGACCAGATCAACCCCGGCATGGGCGAGGTCGAGTCCATCCACAAGGCCGAGCTCGATGCCCAGCACGCGATGGCGCTGATGGCCAACCCGAAAATGGCGCTCAAAAGCCTGGGCATTCCAGTCAGCGACGCCTCGCAGGTCAACATCACGATGAAGAACCAGGCCGACCGCGACGCCGGCACCGTCGTCGACGGCACGATGACGGCGGGCAGGGCGGCCCGGTTGCGCCGCATCATCGTCATCATCATCCACTACAACAACTGCGACGCCGACATCATCATCATCGCCACCCGCTGAACGGCGGCGCAGCGCCGGCGCGCGCACCGCAGGCGGGCCGGCGCCGGCAGGCTCAGCCCGTCTCGGGTACAATGCAGCCTCTCCCGTTAGACAAACAGGCGCGCCACTACGCGCGCCGCTACAGTCGTCCCGCCACAAGCCCGCCGACGCCATCACAGACTATGAAATCAATCTCCCTGCTCGCCTTGGCCCTGGCCATCGCACACGGCGGCGCCGCCGCCAAAGAAGCGCCCGAACCCGGCCGCACCTGGTCCACCTCCGCCGAACTGGGCGCCATCACCACCTCCGGCAACACCGTCGGCACCTCCGTCACCGGCAAGGTCGACGCGCGCCAGGAGCTGGAGGACTGGAGCAACGAGTACGTCCTTTCCGGCTATTTCAAGGAGGACGAGAACACCCAGGAGGACGGCAGCAAGGTGCGCGAGCGCTCGGCCGAGCGCTTCTCGCTGTCGGCCAAGGCCGCCTACAAGCTGGTCGAGGACGGCTCCAAGCTGTTCGCCCTGGCCTCCCACGTCGACGACAAGTTCGGCGCCTACACGCGCTATTCGACGCTGGGCGTCGGTTACGGCGCGCGCTGGCTGAAGACGCGCGACAAGAGCATCGACGCCGAGATCGGTCCCGGCTACTTCAAGGGCATGCGCGCCACCGGCGACCTGGAAAGCGGCATGACGGTGCGCGGCGCGGCCACGCTGAAATGGCAGTTGAGCGATTCGGCCGCCTTCGCCCAGGCGCTCAGCGTCGAGCGCGGCACCTCGAACACCCATTCGATGGCCGAGACCTCGCTGCGCACCAAAATCAACGGCACCATGCAGATGAAGGCCGCCTTCAGCGTGCGCAACGACACCAACGTGCCCGAGGACAAAAAGAACACCGACTCGCAAACCTCGGTGACGCTGGTCTACTCGTTCTAAAGGCCAGCGCGGCAGCAAAAGAAAACGCCGGCGCGGCAGCACCAAGCTGCCGCGCCGGCGTTTTTACATGGCGCCGGGAAGGCTGGCGCCTCAGCCGTACATGGCGTTGAGCTGGCGCTGCATCTCCTCGGCCGACACGTCCTCCTTGTGCGTGGCGATGGTCCAGGTGTTGCCGAACGGGTCGAGCACGCGGCCCTCGCGCGAGCCGAAGAACATGTCGGTCACCGGACTCAGTTCGCTGGCGCCCTCCTTCAGCGCCAACGCGAAGGTGGCGTCCGAATCGGCCACATAGATTTGCGCCAGCAGCGGCTGCTCGGGCCAACCCTCCATCGCCTCGCCCAGGTTGATGCGCGAATCGCCGATGCGCAGCTCACAATGGGCCACCTTGCCGTCCGGCGTGGTCAGTCGCAGTACTTGCTCGGCGCCAAACACCTTGCTGTAGAACGCCACCGCCTCGGCCACATTGCGCACGATGGTATTGGGTACGACACTGTTGCATCCCTCTGGTTTTCCGCTCCGGTTCATACATGTCTCCCTGGTTGGATTTCAACTTAACAAAAAGGCAATGTCGAACATAACACAAAGTCTGCCCGCTTGCAGCGTGCCCGTGTATTTGGCGCTGTCCAAAGCCCGCCCGGTTTGCTATAGTCGGCCCGCGCATGGTGGCCGCCACCATTCCAAAACCCGTCCTACTCTTCTCTCTACGCCACTATGACTACGCCACGCATTTTCGGTACTCCCCTGTCCCCTTCCGCCACCAAGGTCATGCTGCTCGGCTCCGGTGAGCTCGGCAAGGAAGTCATCATCGCCCTGCAGCGCCTGGGCGTCGAAGTGATCGCCGTCGACCGCTATCCGAACGCGCCGGGCCACCAGGTGGCGCACCGCGCCCACGTCATCAACATGGCCGACGGCGCCGCGCTGGCCGCGCTGATCGAGTTGGAGCAGCCCGACCTGATCGTGCCGGAGATCGAGGCGATCGCCACCGACACGCTGGCCGCGCTGGAACAGGCCGGCAAGATCACCTGCATCCCGACCGCCCGCGCCGCCCAGCTGACCATGAACCGCGAGGGCATCCGCTGCCTGGCCGCCGAGACGCTGGGCCTGGCCACCTCGCCCTACCGCTTCGCCAGCAGCCTGGCCGAGCTGGAGGCCGCCTGCGCCGAGATCGGTTTCCCCTGCGTGGTCAAGCCGGTCATGTCCTCGTCGGGCAAGGGCCAGTCGAAACTGGACGGCGCCGCCGAGGTCAAGGCCGCCTGGGACTACGCCGCCGCCGGCAGCCGGGTCGACAGCGGCCGCGTCATCGTCGAGGGCTTCATCGACTTCGACTACGAGATCACCCTGCTGACGGTGCGCGCCATCGGCGCCGACGGCCGGGTCGAGACGCAGTTCTGCGAGCCGATCGGCCACGTCCAGGTGCAGGGCGACTACGTCGAGTCATGGCAGCCCTGCCGCATGGACCCGCTGGCGCTGCAACGGGCGCGCGACATCGCCGAGAAGGTCACCGGCGACCTGGGCGGCCTGGGCCTGTTCGGCGTCGAACTGTTCGTCAAGGACGACATGGTGTGGTTCTCGGAAGTGAGCCCGCGTCCGCACGACACCGGCATGGTCACCATGGCGACCCAGGTGCAGAGCGAGTTCGAGCTGCACGCCAAAGCCATCCTCGGCCTGCCGGTCAACGTGGCGCTGCGCGCCCCCGGCGCCTCGGCGGTGATCTACGGCCAGCACGAGGCGGCCGGCATCGCCTTCGAGGGCGTGGCCGAGGCGCTGCGCGTGCCGGGCAGCGACATCCGCCTGTTCGGCAAGCCGGAGTCCTTCGCCCGCCGCCGCATGGGCGTGGCGCTGGCCACCGCCGACGACGTCGAGACGGCGCGTCTGCGCGCCAAGGAAGCGGCGGGCAAGGTCAAGCCGGTGCTGCGCTAAGCGCTGGCGTGCCGGCGGCGCACGCACCACCCCGAGGCGTGAAGCTGGGGTCAGACCCCGCAGGGGTCTGACCCCGGTTTGGCCGTGGGCTAAGGCCAGCGTCCCGGCGCCGTAAGCCAGAAGGGCAATCCCGCCTGCTTCACATTTGGCGGAACAGGTCGACGTAGTTGCGACTGACCACCAGCTGCTCCGGCCGCCCCTTCAGCTGCACCATCAGCCGGCCGCGGAAGTCGGTCTTGGTGCCGGCGACGTGCCGCGCCGCCACGATCACGCTGCGGTGGATCTGCCAGAAGTTGGTTTCGTCGAGCTGCTCGCGCAACTGGCGCAGCGGCGTGCGGATCAAACTCTCGCCGCCGGCCAGGAACACGCTGGTGTACTTGTCGTTGCTCTGGAAGTAGATCACCTCCTCGATCGGAATCAGGCGGGTCTCCTCGCCGTGGGCGGCGCGTATCCATTGCAACGGCGCGGCGACCGGCGCGGGCGCGGACGGCTGCGTGCCGCCGGCGGCGGCCGCAGCGCCAACGCTCATGCCAACGCCGGCACCAACACCGGCAGCGCCGGCGGCGCCGCCCGGCAGCAGCTGCGCGCTGAGCTGCGCCAGCAAGGCCCGCACGACGTCGATGGCCGGCGCCGCGGCCGGCGCGCCCAGCGTCGCCTTCAGCTTGGCCACCGTCTTGCCCAGCCGTTCCAGGTTGACCGGCTTGAGCAGGTAGTCGACGGCGGCGTGTTCGAAGGCGTCGACGGCGTACTGGTCGTGCGCGGTGACGAAGACGACGCGCGGCGGCCGCGCGCCGGCGGCCAGGCGGGCCGCCACGTCCAGCCCGCTCAGGCCGGGCATGCTGATGTCGAGGAAGACCACGTCGGGCGCCTCCTCGTCGATCAGGCGCAGCGCGTCGAGGCCGTTGGCGGCCTTGGCGACGACCTTCAATTCGGGCCAGACGCCGGCCAGCTGGCTGGCCAGGTAGTCCAGCAGGTGCGGCTCGTCGTCGGCGATTATGGCGCGGGGATGGTTGATGATGGCTCCGTGTTCAATGGCAGCAGCAGACGCACGGTCAAGCCGCAAGGTTGGTTTTCCAATAATTGTACCTGAGCCCCGCCGCCGTACAAACTGGCCAGCCGCGCGCGGATGTTGCTCAGGCCGACGCCGCCGCCGGGCTTGGCGGACGGCGCGCCCAGGCCGGCGCCGGTGTCGCTCACCTGCAGGCACAGCATGGCGCCGTCGAGGCGCGCGCTGAGCAGCAGCTCGCCGCCCTCCACCTTCGGCTCCAGGCCGTGGCTGATGGCGTTCTCCACCAGCGGTTGCAGCAGCATGGGCGCCAGCGGTGTCTGGCGCAGGCCGTCGGCGATGTCGATGCGGTAGCTCAGCCGGGCACCCATGCGCACGGCCAGCACGTCGAGGTAGGCGGCGACCATGTCGGCCTCGGCGCCCAGCGTGGCCTGCTCGGCGCGGCTGGCGGCCAGGCTGGCGCGCAGGTAGTCGATGAAGCGTTCGAGCATGCGCCGCGCCAGCGCCGGCTTGAGCTCGATCAGGCTGACCACGTTGGCCAGCGTGTTGTAGAGGAAGTGCGGCTCGATCTGCGCCTGCAACGCGCGCAGCCGGGCCTCGGCCAGCAGGCGGCCGGTGGCGGCGATCTGCTCGGCCTGGCGCGCCGCCAGCGTCTCGGTGGCGATGCGCCGCTCGCCCAGCAGCAGCACCAGCGCCATGAACAGGGCGACGAAGATGGCGAAGGGCAGCGTGGTGGTCAGCATGGCGCTGTCGAACAGGTAGCGCAGCGGGCTGGCGCCGCGCAGCAGCGCCGTGCCGAGCGAGACGCCGAGCACCACGCAGGCGCTGATCAGCGTCACATAGTAGACGCGGCGCGGCAGGGCCTTGGCGCGCGACGGCCAGCCGCGCAGCAGATGGTTGAACAGATGCTGGCTGCCGTGTATCAGGTAGCCGACAATGTTGGAGATCAACAGCGTCGGCCACCAGTGGTGCGCGAACCGCTCGCTCCGGTCGGCGAACAGCATGTTGGCCGACACCAGCACCAGCGCGATGCTGGCGTTCCACACGGCGGTGTAGAGCAGGTCGCGCAGCAGCGAGCTGGGCCAGCGGCGAAACAGCGGCAGCAGATCGAGCGGATGAGTCGATTCGCAAGGCTCGGGCCGGCCGGATAGGTCTGTCATGCGGGTTTGCTCCTTGTTGTGGCCACGGCTGTCGAACTGCGCCGCGCGGCCGAATTATCGGGCCAAATTATCAGACCGGCAAGAAGTTACCATGAAAGCAGTGCGGCGCGCGATAGGGCAAGCGCGCCAGCGCCATCGGGCCGGCCGCCACGCGCGCCGCGTCGAACACCGTCAGCACCGTCTGGCCACGGCGCAGGTCCTGCGCCACGCCGAGCAGATAGCCGTCGGTCTCGCTGCGGGCGCGGCGGCGCGGCACCAGCACGTGCTCCTCGACCTGCCAGCCGGCGCCGAAGGCGTAGCCGTCGGCCTTGCCGCTGTCGATGTCGACCAGGTTGACGGAGTTGAGCAGGCGCTCGGCGCCGGCGTCGGCCAGGCCGGCCACCACCAGCTTGCGGTGGCGCCGCGACACGGCCTGCGGCGCCACGCGGGGAAACTCGCTGTCGCCGAACAAGCGTGCCTCGCGCGCCTGGCCGCTGGCGTAATCCAGCGTGATCTGGGTCAGCGCGCTGCGGCTGCCGTCGCGCGGCGGCCGCTGGCCGCGCATCAGGCCGCCCAGCTCGCCGAGCATGTCGCCGTCGTGCAGCACGGCGTCGAAGCGGGTGGTCTGGCCGTCGTCGAAAGCGTTGCCGAAGTGGAACACCATGCGCGCCGGCAGCTCGAACACCTGGCGCAGCTGCAAGGTGTCCTTGTCCACCACCACCGCGCGCAGCGCCCTGCCCCGCGGCCCGGCGCCGGCCCAGACGTGGCGCTCGGCGAAGCTCAGGGAGGTGTCGGGCAGCAGGTCGTAGGGTGGCACCAGGAAGATCAGGTGGCGCGCGCTGACCACGAAGTCGTGCACCATGGCCAGCTTGGGCAGCCGGATGGTGGCCGTGCGCGTCACCCGGCCGCGCGCGTCGAGGCGGTAGACGGCCAGCAGGTCGGCGCCGGGGATGGTGCCGAAGTTCCACAGCCCGCCGTCCGGGTCCAGCTTCGGGTGGGCCGAGAACGGCATCGCCTTCAAGTCCTGGCGCCAGGTCTTGACGCCGACGGTGGCCAGCGTGGCCGGGTCGAGCTCGTAGGCCGAGCCGCCCTCCCACAGCGCGTACAGGCGGCCGTCGAGCGGCAGCAGGTTGGTGTTGGCGGCGTTCATGGTGTCGTTGTTGTCGAGCGCGCGGCGGCTCACCGAGGTGCCGAAGGACGGATAGAGGAACTGGCCGGCGGCGCTCTCCTCGACGAAGCGGCGGGTCTGGACGAACTTGCCGACATGGCCGACCCGGCCGTCGCGGATTTGCCAGCGCTGGGCGAAGCCGTCGCCGTCGAACCAGTGGTGGGCACGCTCGCCGCCCAGCTCGAAGCGGCCCGGGCCGTTGCGGAACAGCACACCGTTCAGCTCGCGCGGGATACGGCCCAGCACGCTGGCGGCGCCGGCCTGGTCGCCGGCCACGTCGGCGTAGACCTGCAGGCTGGCGTCGGCGGCCAGCGCGGCGTGGAAGCGCTGGTAGGTGTCGCTGTTGGCCAGCGCGGCGCCGGAGCTGAGTCCGAGCGCGCCCAGGCTGGCGCTACGGGAGAGGAATTGGCGGCGGTGCATCATGATGGTGGCCTTCAAATTGGGATGGGTGGGATGCGTTTGCCGGGCTCGGGCCGGGCCTGGGCTGGCGGCGCAAGGGTTGGCTGCGGGCCGCAAGCCGGGCCGCCGGCACGGCACGGTCAATGCAGGCTGAACTGGATGCTGGCGCCGCCGACAGGCAGACTCAGGCGGGCGCTGTCGAAGCCCGGTGGGCCCATGTTGCCGCGTGCGTCGTTGCTGAAGCCGATCCGTTCGGTGGGAATGCCGAAGGCGTTGGCGTCCATCTTGCCGTTGCCATTCTCGTCGTGGAACACGGCGATGGCGTAGTCGCCCGGCGGCAGGTCCTTGACCAGCACGGTGTTGCTGCCGGTCACAGGCGCGACGACCAGATCGCTGCGCGGCTTGCGTAGGAAGGTGGCGGCGTTGTCGTAGATGGCGACCATCAGCTTGCCGTCGGCCGACTTGACGGCGTCGACGCGGATCGTCAGGTCGGCCGCCCCGGCCGTGGCGCAGGCCAGCAGCAGGGCGCCGTACAGTGTGGCGGTGGTGAGTGTTGTCATGTTCGTCTCCTGGTGGCTGACAGCGCGAGTGGCTGCGACAGGATTGAACTGTAGGCCGGCGCGCAGGCCGACGCCGGCCGATGCGACGAAATGCGCCGTGGCGGCGCGAGTCGCGGCCGGCCGGCGCGAACTACGCGGCCAGCGCCCGGCGGCGTCAGCAGGCGGGGTCAGTGCCGACATTCGGACACGAGCTGAGCCGTACCAGCGCCGAACCCGCAGCGAGCGGCGGAATGCTGGGGCCGTGTCCGAATGTCGGACCTGACCCCGCCTGTGGGCGCCGAATTGACCACGCCTTCCGTGGAAATCACCGCGCCACAGTTGAAACAAGGCACTACTTGACCTAGATCAAGGTTTCTTCACTTCGCCGTTGATAAGCTTTTTGCCATAGTTCAAGTCCCGTCATTCCCGCCCACAAGGCGGCGCCGGCGGGCCGTTTCAACCGCGCAGCAATGCCGAATATCGTCCCCTGCTGCCAGGGGCCATCCAGCACCTGTTTAGTCAGCATGCAAGAAAGCCAAATCAACATGAACCGCCTGCTCACTCCGCCCCCCGCCGAGACCCACCATGCCGCCAGCGCCGGCCCCAAGATCGACTGCTCGACCTGCCTGGTCGGCCGCATCTGCCTGCCGGCCAGCCTGACCAGCACCGCCACCGACTGCCAGATGGTGCAGCGGCGCATCAAGATCGTCCGTGGCGACCACCTGTACCAGCTCGGCGAACCGGTCGGCGATCGCTTCTACGCCGTGCGCTACGGCAGCTTCAAGACCTACCACCTCGACCCGGGCGGCCTGCAGCGCATCGTCGGCTTCCACATCAGCGGCGACCACATGGCGCTCGACACCATGGGCCTGACCAACCACCGCTGCGGCGCCATCGCGCTCGAGGACAGCGAGGTCTGCGAGATCTCCTACGACTGCCTACACGCCCGCCGCGAGGCGCTGATCCCGCTGCAGCGCCACTTCTACACCATGCTCAGCAAGGAGATCGCGCGCGAGCAGGACGCCGCCCTCCTGCTGCGCAACACCCGCGCCGAACAAAGGCTGACCGCCTTCCTGCTCGGCATCTCCTTGCGCTACGCGGCGCGCGGCTACTCCTCGACCAGCTTCCGCCTGCACATGAGCCGGCAGGACATCGCCGACTTCCTCGGCCTGACGCCGGAAAGCGTCAGCCGCCTGCTGTTCGGCCTGAAGAGCCAGGGCCTGCTGGAGGTGTCCGGCCGCGCCGTCACCGTGCTCGACGCCGCCGGCCTGCAACGCCTGGCCGGCGGCTATGTCAGCCCGCCCCCCGCCGACGAGGCCGAAACGCGCCAGCCGCAACTCGCCACGGCCCATGCGGCCTGACGCGTCGCGGCCGGCCGGCCGTGGCGCGACTCCTTGCGCGCAGCCAAGGACGCGCCGTGGCGCCCGCGCCGTGGCGCGGCGGCAGGCGGCCCTGTCGCCCCGGTCCGGCGGCACCAGCGCTGCGGCGCTGACCGCCGCGCCGGCGCCAGCAGGCCCGGCGATATGAACGCGGCCCTGGCCGGCCTGCCCTACCTCCCCCTGCTGACCGGCTTGAGCGTGGCGCTCGGCTGCGGCCTGTTGATCGGCATCGAACGCGAGCGGCGCAAGGGCAGCGGGCCGCAGCGCGGCTTCGCCGGCGTGCGCAGCGTCGCCCTGGTGTGCCTGTGCGGCGCGCTGGCGCAGATCCTGGCGGCCGGCCTGGTGGTGGTCGGCGCCGCCATGGTCGCGGCCTTGTGCGCCATCTCGTATTGGCGCCGGCGGCCGGACGACCCGGGTGTGACCACCGAACTGGCCTTCTTCCTCGCCTACCTACTTGGCGTGTGCGCGGTGCTCCACCCCGGCATCGCCGCCGGCGCGGCGGTGGTGATCGCCGGCATGCTCAACCTGCGCCAACCCTTGCACCACTTCGCCCGCGTCACGCTGCGCGCCGGCGAGCTGCGCGACGGCCTGATCCTGGCCGGCGCCGCGCTGATCGTCTGGCCGCTGCTGCCCGACGCCGCCAGCGACTGGCTGCTGGGCGCCAACCCGCGCCGGCTGTGGGGCGTGGCGGTGGTCATCATGGGCTTGCAGGGCGCCGCCCACATCGCGTTGCGCGTGACCAGCCCGGGCCTCGGCCTGGCGGTGGCCGGACTGGCCTCGGGCTTCGTCTCGAGCACCGCGACCACGGCGGCGATGGGCCAGCGCTACCGCGCCGATCCGACCCTGCTCGGCCCCTGCGTGACGGCGGCGCTGCTGTCGAACGTCGCCACCTACATCCTGCTGCTGGTGATCGCGCTGGCCGTCGCGCCGAACATGCTGGGCCACGTCGCGCCCAGCCTGGGCGCGGCGCTGTTGGCCACGCTGGTGCTGTCGGCCATCCGCCTGCGCGCCACCAACGCCACGGCGCGCCACGGCACGCCGCCGGGCCGCGCCTTCAGCGTTTGGCAGGCGCTGCTGTTCGCGCTGATCCTTTCCGGCGCGACCGGCCTGGTGGCCTTCGCCCACAACCACTTCGGCAGCGCCGCCGCCACCGCCGGCGCCATTCTGGCCGGCCTGGTCGACGCCCACGCGGCGGCCGGTTCGGTGCTGTCGCTGGCCGCCTCGGGCACGTTGACGCCGCCGGAACTGGTGCTCAGCCTGTTGCTGGTCATCAGCAGCAACACCTGCAGCAAATTGCTGGCGGCGGCCAGCGGCGGCCGCGCCTTTTTCGTGCCGATGGCCTTCGGCCTGCTGGCGATCCTGCTGGCGGCCTGGGTGCCGTACTGGCTGGCCTGGCGCTAATCGCGCAGGCAGCCCGGCCGCAATGGTGGCGGGCCTGGCAGCGGGGCCGCGCCGCGCACCGCCATCATGCCAAGCCGGGGTTCCAAGCCGCGCCGCCAGCCGCGATTCGCCGCTCGTCCACCGGGGGCGGCAACTCCCGCCCTCACTCGTGGCGCAGCGCCTCGATCGGGTCGAGCCGGGCGGCGCGCCGCGCCGGCACGTAGCCGAACACCACGCCGATGCCGGCGGCGAACAGGAAGGACACCAGGTTGATCACCGGGTTGAACAGATAGGGCAGGTGCATCAGCCCGGCCAGCAAAGCCGTGACGACGGCGGCCAGCAGCACGCCGCTCAAGCCGCCCAGCGCGGCCAGCACCATCGCCTCGATGAGGAACTGCAGCAGCACGTCGCGCTCGAGCGCGCCGATGGCCAGGCGCAGGCCGATCTCGCGGGTGCGCTCGGTCACGCTGACCAGCATGATGTTCATGATGCCGATGCCGCCCACCAGCAGGCTGACCGCCGCCACCGCGCCCAGCAGCATGGTCATCACGCGGGTGGTGCCGGACATGGTGTCGGCCAGTTGGCGCGTGTCGAGCACGTTGAAATTGTCCTCGTCGTCGGCGGCCAGCTTGCGCCGCTCGCGCAGCAGCTGGGTCAGGCCGGCCTTGACGACGGCGCTGTCGCTGCCATCGCGCATCGACACCAGCAGCGTGGCCACGCGCAGGTTGCCGGTGACGCGGCGCTGCAGCGTGTGCAGCGGCAGCAGCACCATGTCGTCCTGGTCGATGCCCATCGCGCCCTGCCCCTTCGAGGCGAGCAGGCCGACCACGGTGCAGGAGAACTGCTTGACGCGCACCAGCTCGCCGAGCGGGTCGCGCTGCTCGAACAGCGCGCGGCGCACCGTTTCACCGATGATGCAGACGGCGGCGCCGGCGCGCAGCTCGGCCGGCTCGAAGCGGCGGCCGGCGGCCAGCTTCCAGTTGCCGGCGTCGAACCAGGCGTCGCTGCTGCCGATCACGCTGGTGCTCCAGTTGCGCCCGTTGGCCACCACCGTGGCGCTGGTGCGACCCTCCGGCGCGACCGCCGCCGCGCCGCCGATCTGGCTGGCGATGGCCTCGGCGTCGGCCTCCTTGAAGGCCACGGCGCCACCACCACCGGCACCGAAGGCCTGGCGCTGGCCGGGCCGCACCATCAGCAGGTTGCTGCCCAGGCTGGCGATCTGCTGCTGCACCGCCACCGTCGCGCCGTTGCCCAGCGTGACCATGGTGATGACCGCGCCGACGCCGATGACGATGCCGAGCATGGTGAGAAATGAGCGCAGCAGGTTGCGCTGGATCGAGCGCAGCGCCAGCACGATGGTGTTGAACAGCATCAGCCCTCCCCCGCCACGGCGGCCAAGCTGGCCAAGGAAGCCAACACCGGCTGCGGATTGATCTCGTCGCCGGCGATGCGGCCGTCGACGAAGCGGACGATGCGGCGCGCGTACAACGCCAGGTCGGGCGCGTGGGTGACCATCAGCACCGTGATGCCGTGTTCCAGGTTGAGGCGCACCAGCAGCTCCATGATCTCGCGGCTGCGCTGGGTGTCGAGGTTGCCGGTGGGCTCGTCGGCCAGCAGCAGCGACGGTTCGGTGACGATGGCGCGGGCGATGGCGACGCGCTGCTGCTGGCCGCCGGACAGCTCGGCCGGCGTGTGCTGCTCCCAGCCGGCCAGGCCGACGGCGGCCAGCGCGCGCGCCGCCAGGGCGTGGCGCTGGGCGGCGCCCTCGCCGCGGTACAGCAGCGGCAGCTCGACGTTGTCCTGCGCCGAGGTGCGCGCCAGCAGGTTGAAGCCCTGGAAGATGAAGCCGAGGTGGCGCCGCCGCAGCAGCGCCCGCTCGTCGCGCGACAGCTGCTGCACCGGCCGGCCGCGCAGCCGGTACTCGCCCTCGGTCGGCGTGTCGAGGCAGCCGAGGATGTTCATCGCGGTCGACTTGCCCGAGCCGCTGGGGCCCATGATGGCGACGAACTCGCCCTCGGCGACGTCGAGGTCGACGTGGTCGAGCGCCAGCAGGGCGTTGGCTCCGCTGCCGTAGCGCTTGCACACGCCGCGCAGGCGGATCAGCGGCATGGCGGCGGCGGTGGCCGCAGGCGGCAGCGGGCCGTTCACTGCTTGGCCACCTGGTCGGTGATGACCAGCATGCCGGCCTGCAGCGCGCCGCCGGTCACCTCGGTCATGCGGCCGTCGCTGATGCCGGTGCTGATCGCCAGCGGTTCGGCGACGCCGTCGCGCAGCACCCAGATCTGCCGCTGCGCGCCGGCGACCGCGCCGGCGCGGCGCGGCGCGCGGCCGGGCAGGCGCGGAATCAGGCTGCTCACCAGACTGCCGCCGGCCGCCGGCTGGGTCGCCGGCGAGAAGCGCAAGGCGCTGTTGGGCACCAGCAGCGCGTCGTGGCGGCCGCTGGCGCGGATGGTCGCGGTGGCGGTCATGCCGGGACGCAGGCTCAGGTCGGCGTTGTCGACGTCCAGATAGGTGGTGTAGGTGACCACGTTGTCGGTGATCGTCGAGCCGTAGGCGACCCGCGTGATGGTGGCCGGGTACTGCCGGTTGGTGTAGGCGCTGACGGTGAAGCGGGCCGCCTGGCCCAGCTTGACGGCGCCGACGTCGGCCTCGTCGACGTTGACCAACAGGCGCATGCGGTGCAAATCCTCGGCCAGCGCGAACAAGGTGACGGCCTGCAGCGAGGCGGCCACCGCATTGCCCGACTCGACGCTGCGGCTCAACACCACGCCGTCGATCGGCGAGCGGATCGAGGCCTTGGCCAGGTTGGTGGCGTCGGTCGACACGGTGGCGCCGGCGCTGACCACGGCCGCCTGCGCGCTCTGCACGGCGGCGTCGGCGCGGGCCAGCACGGCGCGGCCGGTCTCCAGCTCGGCGCGCGAGGGCACCTTGCCGCCGGACAGGCGGGCCACCTCCTCCAGCCGCGCCAGCGCGCTTGTCGCTTCGGCGGCGGTGGCCTGGGCCTGGGCCAGCTCGGCGCGCGCCACCGCCAGCGCGGCGCGCGAACGGACGATCTGGTCGTCCAGTTTGGCCGTGTCCAGCCGCACCAGCACCTGGCCGGCGCGCACCGGGTCGTTGACGTCGACCAGCACCTTGGCCACGGTGCCGGACAGCTCGCTGCCCAGGTTGACCGAGCGGGTCGGCTGCAGGCTGCCGTTGGCCGTCACGCTGAGCACCAGGTCGCCGCGTTTGGCCGGCTCGGTGCGGTAGCTGGTGGTCGGCGCGGCCTCGCGCTGGGCCAGCCAGACCAGCAGCAGGGCGAGCGCCAGCAGGACGGCACCGCCCAGCAGGGCGAGGCGGCGCAGGCGCGGCCGGCGCCACCAGGACGCGGCTGCCGCCTGGTCCGGCGCGGCGTCGGCCTGGGCGCCGGCCTGGGCCGCGAGCCGGGCGGCGGATGGCGCGGCGCGCGTATCGTCGATGGTGGCGTCGGCGGCGTTGTCTGTGCTCATGGTGAAACCCTGGAAGTGGACGCGGCCGAAACGGGCGCGACGGGAGTGGAAGCGGCGCCGGCGTTGGCGGACTTAGCGGCGCCGGCGCCAGCAACGTTGGCGGCAGCCCCGCCGGCCGTGGCGCCATCGGCGACACTGTCCGGCGTCCAGCCGCCGCCCAGCGCCTTGTACAAGCGCACATGGTCGGCGCTGAGCGCGGCGGCGGTGCTCGCCACGCCGTCCTGGCTGGCGTACAGCGAGCGCTGGGTCTCCAGCACCGTCTGGAAGTCGACCAGGCCGCTGCTGTAGCGCTGCCGCGCCAGCAGCGCGGCGTTGCCGGCGGCGTCGGCCGCGTTACCCAGGCGGCGCAGGCGTTCGCGCTCGCCGCCGATGGCACTGAGCGCGTCCTCGACCTCCTGCAGCGCCGTCAACACCACGCCGCGGTAGGCCGCCTCGGACTGCGCCAGCACGCCCTGCTGCAAGCGCACTTGGGCGCGGGCGGCGCCGCCGTCGAAGGCCTGGCCGGTCACGCTGGCCAGCAGCGCGCGCAGCAGGTCGGTGCCGTTGGACGAACCGATGCCCAGGCCGCGCAGGCCGATCGAGCCCTCCAGGCGGAAGGCCGGATAGCGCGCCGCGTCGGCCTGGCTGACCCGCGCCAGCGCGGCGTTGAGGCGGTGCTCGGCGGCGCGCACGTCGGGACGCTGGCGCAGCGTGTCGGCCGGCAGGCTCAGCACCAGCTCGGCGCCGGCCTGCGGCACGGCTGCCGGCTGCGTCAGCAGCGCCGCCATGGCCTCCGGCGTGGCGCCGCACAACAGCGCCAGCGCGTGCGCCAGTTGCGCCGCGCTGGTGGCCAGCGGCGGCAGCTGGGCCGCCGCCTGCTCGCTGGCGGCGCGCGCCTGCTCGCCCTCGAGCGCCGTCAAGGCGCCGGCCTGCACGCGCCAGTCGGTGATCTGTAGGGTTTCCAGCTGGTTGGCCAGGTTGTCGCGGGCGATCGCCAGCCGCGCTTGCGCGCCGCGCAGGGCGATGTAGTCCAGCGCCACCTCGGCCGCCACGGCCAGCTGCACGTCGGCCAGACTGACCTCGCTGGCGCGCAGCTCCGCCTCGCCGGCGGCCAGCGCGTTGCGGCGCAAGCCGAACACGTCCGGTTCCCAGGCGGCGGTGAAGCCGGCGTTGTAGGTTTCGGTGGCGGCCGTCGTGCCCACCTTGTTCTGTTGCGCCGAGGCGCTCAGCGAGACGTTCACGCCCAGGCCGGCGGCAGCCGCGTCGCGCGTGGCGCGCGCCTGCAGCAGCGCGGCGCGGGCGCCGGCCACCGTGTGGTTGACCCGCAGCGCCTGCTCGATCAAGCCGACCAGACGTTCATCGCCGAAGCGTTGCCACCACGCCGACAGCGAGGCGCCCTGCCCGGCCTGCGCCAGCGCCGCGTCGGCGGCGCCGCTCCAAGCGGCCGGCGGTGCCGGCGGCGGCGCCGTGGCCGGCGCCTTCGGCGTCGGCAGCATGCCGCACGCGCCCAAGGCCAGCAAGGCGGGCAGGAGCAAGCATGCGGGCCGCCACGGCGGCCGAGCCGTGTGGCCAGGTCGCCGTGCTGCGGTCATACCCTCTCCCTGTTGGTTGGCAATAAGTCCTGCGGCACGAATCAGCGGAACACCAGCACCGGGATCTGGCTGTGGGTCAGCACCTTCTGCGTTTCGCTGCCCAGCAGCAGGCCCTTGACGCCCTTGCGGCCGTGCGAGGCCATGCAGATCAGGTCGCAGCCCTTCTCCTTGGCCACCTTGACGATCGCCTCGTAGGGTTCGTTGTCCTGCACGAACAGCGTTTCGCAGGGCACGCCGGCCTCCTGCGCGGCCAGGATGATGTCGGCCAGGTAGTTGCGCGCGTGCGCCTCGCTGTCGAGCTTGTACTGCTCGCGGGTGTCGACCACCATCTCCGGCTGGTAGGCGAAGACGTGGAAGTCGGGGATCACGTGCAGGCCGACGACCTTGGCGCCGGTCTCCTTGGCCATCTCGATGCAGCGGCGCATCATGGCGTTGGAGATCACCGAACCGTCGGTAGGCAGCAGTATGGTTTTGAACATGATAGTTTCCTTGGCAGCAGAGTTGAAAAACGGATCGCTTCGGCCTTGGCGGCCGCCGCGCGGTGAACCTGGGGGCGTCGGACCATAATCAGGCCATATATTGGCCGCCGTTGACGTCGAAGGTGGCGCCGGTGATGAAGCCGGACTCCTCGGCGACGAGGAAGGCGACCATACGGCCGATCTCGGCCGGCGTGCCGAGCCGGCCGACAGGAATGCCGGCGATGATCGCCTGCAGCGTCTCCGGCGCCACCTTGGCCACCATCGAGGTGTCGCAGTAGCCCGGCGCGATGGCGTTGACGGTGATGTTCTTGCGCGCGCCCTCGAGCGCCAGCGCCTTGGTGAAGCCGAGGATGCCGGCCTTGGCGGCGGCGTAGTTGCACTGTCCCAACTGGCCCTTGCGGCCGTTGATCGAGCTGATGTTGACGATGCGGCCGAAGCCGCGCTGGCGCATGCCTTCGATGACCTGCTGCGACATGTTGAACATCGAACCGAGGTTGGTCTGGATCACCAGCCACCATTGCTCCGGCGTCATCTTGTGCAGCATGGCATCGGCCGTCACGCCGGCGTTGTTGACCAAAATATCCGGCGCGCCGAGCTCCTCGCTGACGCGGGCCACGCCGGCGCGGCAGGCGGCGTAGTCGGCCACGTCCCACTGGAAGACGCGGATGCCGCTCTGCGCGGCGAAGGCGTGCGCCTCCTCGTCGTGGCTGTGGTAGACCGCCGCCACCTGGTGGCCGGCCTGCTGCAATGCTAGGGAGACGGCCTGTCCAAGACCACGGGTGCCGCCGGTGACCAGTGCGATTCTGCTCATTGCGTTTCTCCTCGTTGCGGACGGCGCGGCGCGCCGCGATACTGCGGCAGGGGCGCGGCTGTACAGCCCCACTGTACTGGCGCCCTGCAAGTCAGTCAGCAGGCACTCTTGATGTGCGTCAAGCGGACAGTTAATTCAACATTGCAGTTGTGGCTAGGCGGCGACGGCTTGGCGGATCTCGACGACGTTGTTGCGCTGCGCGGCGGCCACGCCGGTCGACAGCGCCTCCAAGCTCGGGCGGTCGAGGATGGCCAGCTCGCGGTTGTCGATGGAAATCCAGCCAGCCTTGCGGAACTTGGACAGCAGGCGGCTGATGCTTTCGATGGTCAGGCCGAGATAGTCGCCGATGTCCTCGCGCGACATGCGCAGCTGGAAATTGCTCGGCGAGTAGCCGCGCGCCGCGTAGCGCGCCGACAGGTTGAGCAGGAACACGGCGAAGCGTTGCTCGGCGCGCATGTTGCCGAGGAAGAGCATGACGTTCTGCTCGCGCATGATCTCCTGGCTCATGATGCGGTGGAAGTGTTGCAGCAGTTGCGGCACCTGGCCGAACAGCTCCTGCAGGCGGGCGAAGGGGATCTCGCACACCTCGCTGTCCTCCAGCGCCACGGCGGCGCAGGCGTGGCGGCCGGCGCCGATGGCGTCCATGCCGAGCAGGTCGCCGGCCATCTGGAAGCCGGTGATCTGCTGCTTGCCGTCGGGATTGACCTGGGCCGTTTTGAAATGGCCGAAGCGCACCGCGTACAGGCTGGTGAAGGGTTGGTCCATGCGGTACAGGTTCTCGTCGCGGGCGACGCGGCGGCGGCGGCCAATGATCTTGTCGAGACGGCCGACATCGGCCTCGTCCAGGCCCAAGGGCAGGCACAGCTTCTTGAAGCTGCACACGGCGCACTTGTTCTGGCTGGTCATGGCCGGCTGGGCCGTGGATGCCACCATATGCATGGTCGTTGTCATGTTTGCTACTCCCCTGAATATTGTGTTGCAAGAGAATGGTAAATCGCTTCTCGTCTATGTACACAGTATCAGCGCTGGCGGGAAAATCCGATATCGGGCATCGCCGTCAGTTTTTGTAGGGGAAATCGGGGTGGATTGTTGTAGGGGAAACCCTACAGGCCGGCAACTTCCGGCCTACGGCGCCGGCGGAAGCCGATCGCCGGGCAAGCGGAGCCGGTCTTCGAATTGCGAAGACAACACGATCGACGTTGTTGTCTTGCCAATCTGCGCCAGCGACTGCAGCAGCGCCTGCAAGTGCTCCGGCGCCGTCAAGGCGACACGCAGCAGCGCGCAATGGCTGCCGGTGGTCGCATGTAGCGCCAGTACTTCGGCGTGCGACGCGGCCCAAGCATCGAGCGCGGCGTGGGAATCGACCGTGATGTTGATAAACGCCTCGAAACTGTAGCCAAGTGCCCGCAAATTCACCCGCACGCCAAAACCTTCGATCACCTTGGCCTCTTCCAGTCGCCGCACCCGGTCGGCCACGGCGGGTGAAGTCAGGTGAATCCTGCGTCCGATTTCCGAGAAAGTAAGACGGCCATCGCTTTGCAAAAGCGCAATAATTTTGCGGTCATAGGCGTCCAAATCAACATTCAAAGCAAACCTCTCAAAAAACCTTCAATAGTGGTGCCGCCCGGCCCAAAACACCTTGAATGCAGCGTTGTGGTGAAGCGCACCGGGCCATATCATCGTTCTACCTTACCAATAGGACAGAACACATGAATCGAATTGTTGAAATCAGGACATACACGCTCAAGCCCGGCTCGACCGAACTGTTCCACCGCATTATGCAGGAACAATCCCTGCCGATGCTACGTGCGGCGGGCACCGACGTCGTGGCGGCGCGACCATCCATGCATGCGCCGGACTCTTACCTGTTGATCCGGGCATATCAAAGTTTGGCGCAGCGCGGCCGGAGCCAGGATGATTTCTACACCAGCCCGGCCTGGTTGCAAGGACCGCGCGAGGCCGTCATGGCGTGCATCGAGCACTATACGACAGCGGTGATCGAAGCGGACGACGCGCTGATCGGCAGTCTGCGCCAAGCACCGGTGCCAGCATGAACAACGATGGCATCCGTGATTTCGATTTTCTCCTTGGCCGCTGGCGGGTCGAGAACCGCCGACTGCGCAAGCGCTTGCAGAACAACGACGAATGGGAAACCTTCGACGCCACCCAACACAACCAGGCCTTGCCCGGCGGCATAGGCAACTTCGACGACTTCATCGCCGACAGCTGGCGGCCCGGTTTTGTCGGCATGTCGCTGCGCCTGTTCAACCCGCAGACCAAGCTTTGGAGCATTTACTGGCTCGACAACAATACCGCCGGGCTGGACCCATCGGGCCTGCTGCTGCCGCCAGTGGTTGGCAAGTTTGACCAGGGCGTCGGCGTCTTCGAATGCGATGACGAACTCGACGGCAAGCCGATCCGGCTGCGCTACACCTGGTCGGATATCGCGCCCGGCAGCGCCCGTTGGGAGCAGGCAATGTCGCCCGACGGCGGGGCGACGTGGGAAATGAACTGGCGCATGCTGTTCCACAGAATCGCTTAATTTTTTGGCAATTATCCCGTTGTATCCGGCGGGTGATAACACTGTCCAGAAATCGCCGCGCCGGCTCACGTCCCTGGCGCGCTCAAGATCGGACGGCAGCAGGACGTGGAGCCGAATGACGCCGCCGCTTCAAGGCACCAGCCGCCGCGGCCTTGAGCAGGCGCTGAAATGCCGGGCACTCTGCGTGGCTAGGGGCTGGACATGCGGCCGCATGCCGCAATCCCCGGCTCATCGCCTGCAGTTGCTTGATGGTGGCATCAATCTCATCTGCCTTGGCCAAAAGCAAGTTTCTATCAACAAGTGTCTCACCGCACGGGGGAAGCATGTCGCGTATCTCGTCCAGCGAGAAACCTCCAGCCTGACTGAGCGCGATAAGAGCCAACTGCTCCAGCACGACAGACGCAAACTGGCGGCGAGCCCCGCGCGGGCCGACAGACGCGATCAAACCCTTCTTCTCGTAGTAGCGTAATGTGTGGGCGGGAACTCCCGTGCGCTTTACAACCTCGGCGATATCCATCTGCAGACCCATTGACTTGAAGTTGACTTCAACTTATATCATGCCTGAAAACGATGGCCTCATCAATGGAAAGGACAGGGCATGGTATCGATGGACGAGTTGGCAAGGGTGGTTCTGATCGGGATCGGCGCGACAGCCGTGATGGACGTGTGGTCAATGATTCAGAAGGGCTTGGGCATTCCTACGCTCGACTATGCATTGGTTGGCCGGTGGGCAGGCCATTTGTGGCGAGGCAGGATCGCGCACGCCAGCATCGGCAAGGCCGCGCCAATACGGGGCGAGCTGTTAGCGGGGTGGGCGATCCACTATGCCGTGGGCATAACATTCGCTGCGTTGCTGGTAGGCGTCCACGGCACGGCGTGGCTGCTTGATCCCGCGTGGCTGCCTGCCCTTGCCGTGGGAGTGGCGACTGTCGTCATACCCCTGTTCGTGATGCAGCCCGCAATGGGCGCAGGGATCGCGGCATCGCGCACGCCGACTCCCTGGAAAAACCGCCTGCGCAGCCTTGCGGCGCATGCGGTTTTTGGGTGCGGTCTTTACCTGTCCGCGATAACGATCAAGCTTATGTGGCAATGAGCGGTGCGCGTCACCTGATAGCCAGGTGTGCGCGGGATGAGAAGTAGCGGATGACCTCATCCATCGCTCTGAACCACCGTATCTCGGTCTCCCCCGAAATCTGCCTGCCAGCGATGATCGCCGGTTTTTCCTGGTGCCGCGCCCACCGCGACGATTTACCGCTGTCTGGTGCCAACTGCCTCAGGGCACACACCACACCATCCGCCATCAGCTTGGGCAGGCAGGCGTCGCCATGCGCCACGACGGGATCGAGCGTCTTTGCTTGTGCCGCCAGCAATTGGGCATATGCAAGGACGAAGCATGGCAATCTCGTCGCGTACTTCCGTAAATAATTGCGAGAGTAGAAGAACTTCGTCATCTTTCATAGAACCTGTGTAGAAGGCAAATGGAACGGATTCAGGGCATGCTGTTCGCAGCCGTAGCACTCGTCACCTTGGGCCTCTCCGGGCCGTCGTTCGGCCAGGCCAAGACCACCGACATCGTCGGCCTCAAGTTGGGCATGTCGCCGGATGAGGCGCGCGCGGCGGTGAAGGCGCATGACGCCGCCATAAAAGTCGTCGACATGGCGAGCTGGAACGCCCGGCCTGGCGTCCCCGCCTCCTTGGCGAAGATCCGTGGCTGCACCTCGACGGTGCCGAATGGACCGTGCAAAGACGAAATAGTTGTCACCTTTGGCCACCTGTCGAAGAAGGCACTTTTCGTCACGCGTGTGCTGAAGTTAGGCAACGGCGTGCTGCATCAGGCCGCTGCCGACTATGAAGGCAAGCGCCTGGTTGAGGAGCGCGCATTGCTGGTCGCAGCGGTGAAGGCGCATCAGGAAGAGATCGAGCGCGCGGCCAAGGGCTGGCTGAGACATTGATGTACCGCTTGAAGGTGCCCACCGGCAGGAACCTGGCGGCCCGCACGGTTGGCGCGCAGGCCACCGAGGTAGCCATCCGCGCGGGCGTGCTCAATCGCATGACCTCGCTGGCACGCCCTCAGTCCGTCCGTATCGCTTAAATTCATGGGGGACAGGGGAAAGTCCCAGTTAGACTCGATTTTTGCAACAACGCCTGCTCCCGCGCCAATTCGGAAATCAGCTTGTTCGTCGGCGGCATCATCTGCCGCAAAATGGCTTCCTTGCGCTCTGCTGAATAGTTAAATCCTGACCAGTGCCAAGAAATAACTAAACAACCCACGGTGGAATCTTCGGTTTAATTCGTTAGCAAAGAGCTTATTCAACTCAACAAATTTGACCCGTTGTTGACTCTGCACAGCAGACTCAACTTCAATATTTTGAGACTGAAGCTTCGCCAAATCCCCAAAGTTTGCCGTTTGCATGGCGTTCAGGATGGACTTTTCCTCGCCGGAAATAAGCGCGCCAAAAATAACATTTGGATCGACTCGTCTAAAAATATCCTTTGCAATGGTGTCCCGCTTAGCGACAAGAAGAGACACTTTGTCAGATTCCCGCTTTGTTTCATTCTGAAACTCATCTATAAGATTTAGACTAAGAGCAAGATTCTCATAATTGGCGGTGAGTTCACCATAGCATCGAGAAGTCTTGGAAAATAACTCCTTAACCTGACCGAGGGAATTTTGGTAAGCCTCCATCGCCCCCTTAAACGCTATGAAGTAGACTTCCGAAGAGCCTTTCTTCGCAATGGCATCCAGATTGAAGTGTTCCTGAAGAAGCTGCGCAGCACCCGCGTTAGCCATGGTGGCAGAAAGATAATCTGAATGTAGGCGGTCGCATTCTTGGAATTTTGTTTTAGCGCCTTTATAGTCTATTTCATAGATCGTCTTCGTTATTTCGGACTGTTGGTTAAATACCGACAAAACGCCTGGGATTACAAAAGAAGCAATTAGAACTGCAAGTACGTGGTCTTTAATCCAGTTGAGGGCAGCGATCAATTTTTGCAAAATAAGTCTCCCTTTGGAATTCAATGCTTTGAACATCGTAAATAAATAATATCATACCGAAAATCGATAACACACCCGACGGCCAGCTAGTTACGAATGTGTCGATATCTATTTTCACCCTATATGCGTCAACATAGTGAAGGCTATCAAAGGCCGCCAAGCTACTCTCATGGACCGACTCCTCAGTTCATCTATTGGCAAACTCGATGACGGCAGCTTCCCCCGGGGGGGGGGCAATCACAATCATCGCGTAATATTTACAGAGCCGGATGCAGAGCATCCGCAAATGGTCGACCACGCCAGCGGCGCTCAGAATAACATCATGTACATGTGCAAAATCCACAAATTATCACTCTAGGCCAATACTGGTCTTTGCGAACAGCCACGCGTTCCTCCGTTTATATTTGCAGGCTGTAGCGTTACTATATCAACTTGCATTTGTTGGCTTCGCCCCGAGTTCACGCGCTGCCAAACCGCGTTTGGCGACTGGTTTGGAGACGGCCGAAGCAATTTATACTGAAATGCGCTTTCTTGCAGCTATTAACGAAGCAATTTTTAGTTCTTGAAAACCTCGTTTCGTTGAATAACAGATTCTGTCGACAACAGCCGCTCCTGCGCCCTCAAGTTGACCGCCGCCGTCGCAGCCACTCGTCGGCGACATCCCCCATGTTCTTTCCCACGCCATCGCCCACCCAGGCCATGAAGTCGCGGTCGAACTTAAAATCCGCGCCGCACTCCAGTGCAAGAAAACGCCTGACGTTCTGGGTATTCCTGTAGCCCGCGTCGACAATGGTGTCGCGCGAAATCTGCCCGCCGTGCCAATCGAAGTCCATTCCGCGCGCTCAGATGATGCCGTTCTCCAGCGCATACCGGGTCAACTCGGCGTTGCTGCCCAGCCCCATCTTCTCCAGGATGCGGGTGCGGTAGGTGGTCACGGTGTTCGGGCTCAGATGCATCAGCTCGCCGATGCGCACCAGCGACTCGCCGGCGGCGATCAGCTTGAACACCTCCAGCTCGCGGTTCGACAGCGCCTCGTGGCTCGACGTGCCGCCGCCGCCGATCAGGCTGGCCAGCTTCTCCAGCAGCGCCGGGCTGACGTGCTTGCCGCCGGCGGCCGCCTTGCGCACCGCCGCCACCAGCACGGCCGTCGGCGCATCCTTGGTCAAATAGCCGGAGGCGCCCAGCTTGAGCGCGCGCACCGCGTAGATCTCCTCCGAATACGTGCTCAGCATCAGCACGGCCAGCTTGGGCTGCTCGGCGCGCAGCTGCTTGAGCAGCTCCAGGCCGTTCTTGCCGGGCATGGTGATGTCGAGCAGGGCCACGTCGAACACCTGCTCGCCGACCCGCTCGATCGCCTCGATGGCGTTGGACGCCTCGCCCATGACGCAAATATCGTCGGCGGCGCTGAGCATCAGGCGCACGCCGTTGCGGGCGATGGCGTGGTCGTCGACCAGCAGCACGCGGATCGGCTTAACTTCCATTGTCTTCCTCCAGGGGCAGGCGCAGTTGCAGGGTGGTGCCCTGGCCGGCCTTGCCGTGTATGTTCAATTCGCCGTCGAAATGACGGCTGCGTTCGTGCATGCCCAAAATGCCCCAGGACTCGCGGTTGAGCAGGCGCTCGGTCTCGATACCCTTGCCGTCGTCGTCGATGACCACCTCGAGCGCGCCGGCGACGCGGCGCACGCTCAGGCTGACCTCGCTGGCCTCGGCGTGGCGCACCACGTTGGTCAGCGCCTCCTGGACGATGCGGAACAGCATCGTGCTGCGCTCCGGCCCCAGCTCCAGCGCGGCGGCGGCGGCGTCGATGTGGCAGCTGCAGTGCAGGCCGGCGCGCTGGCTGACCTGCTCGACGTACCATTCCAGCGCGGCCCACACGCCCAGCTGGTCGAGCACGCTGGGACGCAGGTCGGTGATGACCCGGCGCACCGTGCCGATGGCGTCCTGCGCCAGCCCGGCGGCGTCGGCCAGCAGCGGCTCGGCCGGCCGGCCGGCCGCCTCGGCGCGCTCGATCGCCACGCTGATGTAGGCCTTGATGCCGGTCAGCAGGCCGCCCAGCTCGTCGTGGATCTCCTGGGCGATGCGCTTGCGCTCGCCCTCCTTGATGCTTTCCTGGTGCGCCGCCAGCCGGCGCAGCTCGTGCTGCGACTGCAGCAGCGCCTGCTCGGCCAGCTTGTTGGGGGTGATGTCGACCAGGATGCCCTGCATGAACAGGGGCACGCCGGCGTCGTCGCGCACCACCTCGGCCTCGTCGCGGAACCAGTGCTCGGCGCCGTCGCGCGCGTACAGCCGGTACTCCAGCCGCAGCGCCGTGCCGGCGCGCCGGCTGGCGACTATCGCCTGCAGCGCGGCGAGCCGCTCGTCCGGGTGCATGCGGCCGGCGTGCAGGCCGGGCGCGGCCAGCCACTCGGCCGGGCTGTAGCCCAGCGTCTGGATCTGCGGGCTGATGTAGCGCATGGTCTCGCCCTCGTCGAGCTCGGCGATGTAGGTGATCGCCTGGATCTGCTCGACCAGGGTGCGGAACTTGGCCTCGACCTGGCGTTTGTCGTCGAGCAGGCGCTGCTCGCGCAGCATGCGGTCGATGGCCTGCGGCAGGAAGCGCAGGTAGTGGCCGTCGACGTCCTTGACCAGGTAGTCGCGCGCACCGCGGCGCATCGACTCGGCGGCCACGGCGGCGCTGTCGGCGCCGGTCAACATCATCACCGGGATGGCGGTGGCCACCGGGTCGGCACCGATGCGGGCGAGGAATTCCAGCCCGGTCAGGTCGGGCAGGTGGTAGTCGAGCAGGATGCAGTCGGGCCGCTCGCTGTGCGCCAACGCCAGGCCCTGCTGGCCGCTCTCGGAATCCAGCAGGATGAAGTCGTGCTCGCTGTCGGCGGCGAAGGCGCGCCGGCAGGCGATGCGGTCGACCACGTCGTCCTCGACGATCAAGACGCGGATCGGGTGCTTGCTCATGGCGTTCAGGGCATCTCGCTCAGGGTCCAGTACAGGTCGATCGAACGCATCATCTCGACGAAGCGGCGGTAGTCGACCGGCTTGGCCATATAGCCGGCCACGCCCAGGTTGAAGCTGTTGACCTTGTCCTGCTGCTCCTCCGAGGTGGTCAGCACGATCACCGGAATGCGGCGCAGCTCCGGGTCGGCCTTGACCAGTTGGAGGAACTCGATGCCGTTCATGATCGGCATGTTCAGGTCGAGCAGGATGATGCAGGGCCGTTCCACGCCGGGCGCGCGCAGGTGCTCCAGCGCCACCTCGCCGTTCTCCATGTTGACCACCGGGTTACCGACGTGAATCTCCTTGAGCGCGCGCAGGATGGTCATCACATCGACGTGGTCGTCCTCGATCAGCAGGATGGGTTTGTTGCTGTTTTTCATGCGGGTGTCCTTATTTGGCGGCCGCCGGCGAGGCGGCCTTGGGTAGCGTGAACCAGAAGGTGCTGCCTTGGCCGATCACCGACTCGACGCCGTACTGGCCGTGGTACATCTCGACGATCTTCTTGACCAGCGCCAGGCCGACGCCGGTGCTCTCGACGCGGTCGCGCGAGGCCAGCGTCTGGAACAGCTGGAAGATGCGCTCGAAGTGGCGCGCCTCGATGCCGGGGCCGTTGTCGCTGACGGCAAAGCGCCAGTCGGCGCCGGCGTCGGCGCAGGCCACCTCGACCCGGCCGTCGGCCTTGTCCATGTATTTGATGGCGTTCGACACCAGGTTGTGGAACACCTGCTGGATGCGGGTCGGCTCGACCACCACCACCGGCAGGCCGGGCGCCACGGTGACGCGGATGTGCGCCGGCGCCGCCTGCAGGTCGACCACGTCGGCCAGCAGCTTGTTCAAATCGACCGGCAGCGGCGCCTCCTTGACACGGCCGACGCGCGAGTACTGCAGGATGCCGTCGATCAGCGCGCCCATGCGGTGCACCCGGTTGATCAGCAGGCGCATGTGTTCCCTGCCCTCGTCGTTGAAGTGCTCGGCGTAGTCGGTGGCCAGCCAGTCGGCCAGCGAGCCGATGCCGCGCAGCGGCGCCTTCAGGTCGTGCGAGACGACGTAGGCGAAGTTGGTCAGCTCCTCGTTGGCGCTGCTGATCTCCTGCAGCAGCGCGCGGTTGTGCTGCTCGGCGGCCTTGCGCGCGGTGATGTCGCGCACCATGCCGGTGAACATGCGCCGGCTGCCCAGCTTCATCTCTGTCACCGTCAAGTCCATCGGGAACAGCGTGCCGTCGCGGCGCAGGCCCTCGACCTCGCGGCCCTTGCCGATGATCTTCTTCTCGCCGGTGTCCAGGTAGTGCTCGAGGTAGCCGTCGTGGCGGGCGCGGTGCGGCGCGGGCATCAGGATGGACACGTTCTGCCCGGCCGCCTCGGCCTCGCTGTAGCCGAACAGCGCCTGCGCGGCCGGGTTGAGCCGCTCCATGATGCCGCGCTCGTCGATGGTGATGATGGCGTCGACCGCCGTCTCGAAGATGGCGCGCATGCGCGCCTCGCTCTCCTGCAGCGCCGCCTCGGCCGCCTTGCGGCTGGTGATGTCGTGGATGGTGGCCAGCACCAGTGGCTGCGCCTGCGCGCCTTGCAGCGGCGACAGGCTGACCTCGACGGGGAACTCGCGGCCGTCCCGGTGCAGCGCCATCAACTCGGCGCCGCCGCCCATGGCGCGCGGCCGTGGCTGGCTGAAGAAGTCGGCGCGCTGGCCGACGTGGGCGTGGCGCAGCCGCGCCGGCACCAGCATCTCGATGGTCTGGCCCAGCAGCGCGGCGGGCGCGTAACCGAACAGTTTCTCCAGCGCGGGGTTGAGCAGCACGATCTTGCCCTCGTGGTCGATGATCAGCATGGCGTCGGTGGCCGACGTCAGCAACCATTCCAGGCTCTGTCCTTCAATTACCAAATTCTTCAAGGGGATAGTCCTGACGGCGTAGCGTTTCAATAGCGGCAACGGCCAGTTTAACGTATTCGGGCTGTTCTGACAAAAGCCGAGCCGGCGGAGGGGGCCGCCAGTCTTTTGTCCGGATCTTTGACTTAGATCAAATCTGCCTACTGACTAGACGGGGCTACGCAGTTACATTGCAATCAAGGCAGCGCCATGTGCAGCCGGGCAATCAGTCCGGCACACCGTCCGGTACGCCGTCCGGCCCCGCCGTTCGGCCAATTCGCAACCCCCAAGCATCCGCGCGCCACAGGCCGCTTACAAGGAAACATCATGTCAACTCCCGTCCGCCACGCCATCATCGACGCGCCCCAGCGCAGCCGGGGGCAGACGCCATGACCACGCCATTCGCCAGCCAACTGGTCGACGAGTTCGGCGCGCAACTGCGCGCGCAGCGCCAGCAACTGATCGCCACCGTGCGCGAACGCCTGCACCAGGGCGACGATCCACAACAACTGGCGCTTGCCAACTTCTTCGAAGAGGGTGGCGACCAGGCCGAAGCGAGCATGGAGAACGAGGCCAACCTGGCCCAGCTGAGCCACGAGTTGGCCGAACTGCGCAGCATCGACGCCGCGCTGGGCCGCATCGCCGCCGGCAACTACGGCAGTTGCGCCAACTGCGGCGCGCTGATCGGCACCGAGCGCCTGCGCGCCCAGCCCGGCGCGCGCATGTGTCTGCCCTGCCAGGAGGAGGCCGAGCAGCATCCGAACCGGCAGCACCTCAAGGCGCGATAGCGGCCGTAGCCATTCGCGCTTGCGCCATCCCGCGTGAGCGCAGCGGAGTTAGGAAAACCCAGCGGCGTGAATCTAGGGTCAGACCCTGAGGGTCTGACCCTGGCTCGTTGCCGTTGGGTGGTGTGATAGCCGCCGGCGCCTTGAAAGCGCGCCGGCGCTCAGGCGTCGGCCAGGTTCAGCGCCATCGCCAATGCCGCGTCCTGGGTCGACAAGTGCACCTGGAACCACAGCGGCAGCAGGCCCAGCGCCTCGCGCGCGGCGGCGTGGTCGCCCGGCACCACCACGTGCAGCGCCCCCAGCACGCGGGCGTGCTGCTCGCGGTGGCTCTGGATGGCGGGATAGGCGATGGTCTCCATCAAATCCTCCTCCTCGCGGAAGTCGCGCTCCAGATGCTTGACCAGCAAGGCGAAGCCGTCGTCGAGCGCGTCGTCGTTGGCCTGCGCCAGGTGCAGCATTTGCGCCAGCAGCGCCTGGTGCGCCTGGTCGAGCGACTCGATGCCCAGCGCCATTTCCGGCGACCATTCCATGTGTTCCATATTTCCTCCTGCTTAGTGGTGATTCCTTGCCGCGCAACGCGCCGCCCACCCCACTGTGAGCGCCTCGCCGGCCAAAGTCAGTAGATCCGATTGACCTAGATCAAATATGCCGATAAAACAGCATTGCACACCCAACACCTTGGTTTTTCGGGCAATTTTGATCCATGTCATTTTTTTCCACCGAAGCATTGATATTCTGCAAGCACGTCGCAGAAACAAGGTCAGCGCGCCGCGCCCGCCCATCCGCCCGCCACCACCGCAAGGAACCCCGCTTTGTTCGACCACACAAGCAAGGCCAACGGCAGCAACGGCAAGACCGCACCCACCCAACCCGCCGCCGCCGCCGCCGCCACGCTGCGCTTCGCCCGCCAGGAGCCGACGGCCGTGCTGGCCGCGCTGGAGAGCGGCGCCGACGGCCTGGCCGAGGCCGAGGCCGCGCTGCGCCTCAAGCGCCACGGCCCCAACGCCATACGCCACCAGGCGCGCCGCAACGTCCTGCTGCGCTTCCTGTTGTTGCTGGCCAGCCCCCTGTCGCTGCTGTTGCTGGCCTTGGCGGTGGTCAACTTCCTCACCGGCGAAACCTGGAGCGGCAGCGTCATCGCCATCATGGTGGTGCTGTCCTCGCTGCTGTCCTTCGTCCAGGAGCACCGCTCCGACCGCGCCGCCGAGCAACTGCGCTCGATGGTGCGCACCACCACCACGGTGCTGCGCGGCAGCGCCGGCGGGCCGCTGCCGCGCGAGGTGGCGCTGGCCGAGCTGGTGCCGGGCGACATCGTGCTGCTGTCGGCCGGCGCCATCGTGCCGGCCGACCTGCGCCTACTGTCCTGCCGCGACCTGTTCGTCAGCCAGTCGGCGCTGACCGGCGAGGCCATGCCGGTGGAAAAGCAGGCCCACGCCCTGCCGCCCAATGCCGACGGCGGCGACGCTCCCGCCCCGGCCGCGCTCGACCTGCCCAACATCGCCTACATGGGTTCCACCGTGGTCAGCGGCAGCGCGCGCGGCGTGGTGGTGGCCAGCGGCGACGCCACCAGCTTCGGCCAGATCGCCGCCGACCTGTCCGGCCAGCGCGAGCTGACCAGCTTCGACCGTGGCGTCAACAAATTCGTCTGGCTGATGATGCGGGTGATGCTGGTGATGGTGCCGCTGGTGTTCCTGCTGAACGGCGTCGGCAAGGGCGACTGGCTGCACGCGCTGCTGTTCGCCGTCGCCGTGGCGGTCGGCCTGGCGCCGGAGATGCTGCCGATGATCATCACCATCAACCTGGCCAAGGGCGCGCTGGCCATGTCCGGCAAGAAGGTCATCGTCAAGCGCCTCAATTCCATCCAGAACTTCGGCGCGATGGACGTGTTGTGCACCGACAAGACCGGCACCCTGACCCAGGACCGGGTGATTTTGGAGAAACACCTCGACATCGGCGGCAAGGACTCGGCCCGTGTCACCGAATACGCCTACCTCAACAGCTTCTACCAGACCGGCCTGAAGAACCTGCTCGACGTCGCCGTGCTGCGCTATGTCGACGAACACGAGCACATCAAGCCGGAGACCGGCTTCCGCAAGGTCGACGAGCTGCCCTTCGACTTCCAGCGCCGCCGCATGTCGGTGATCGTCGAGCGGGCCGACGGCAGCCGCGTGCTCATTTGCAAGGGCGCGGTCGAGGAGGTGCTGGCCGTCAGCACCCGCGCCGAGCTGGACGGCCAGCTGATCGCCCTGCAGGACCACCACGGCGCCGCCCTCGGCCGCGTCGTCGAAACGCTCAACGAGGACGGCTTCCGCGTCATCGCCGTGGCCTGCCGCGAGTTGCCGGCCGGCGCGGCCGGCTTCGGCGCCGCCGACGAGGCCGATCTGGTGCTGGTCGGCTACATCGCCTTCCTCGACCCGCCCAAGGACAGCGCGGCGGCGGCCATCAGCGCGCTGCGCCACTACGGCATCGCCGTCAAGGTGCTGACCGGCGACAACGAGGCGGTCACCCGCAGCGTGTGCCGCCATGTCGGCCTGGAGGTGCAGCAGTCCCTGCTCGGCAGCGACATCGACGCCCTCGACGACGCCGCCCTGGCGGCCCGCGCCGAAACCACCACGGTGTTCGCCAAGCTGGCGCCGGCGCAGAAGGCGCGCGTGATCCGCGCGCTGCAGAGCGGCGGCCACGTGGTCGGCTACATGGGCGACGGCATCAACGACGGCGCCGCGCTGAAGGCGGCCGACGTCGGCATCTCGGTCGACAGCGCGGTCGACATCGCCAAGGAGTCGGCCGACATCATCCTGCTGGAAAAGAGCCTGCTGGCCCTGAAGGACGGCGTGCTGGAGGGCCGCCGGGTGTTCGGCAACATCAGCAAATACATCCGCATGAGCGCCAGCTCGAACTTCGGCAACATGCTCAGCGTGCTCGGCGCCAGCGTGCTGCTGCCCTTCCTGCCGATGGCGCCGGTGCAGATCCTGCTCAACAACCTGCTGTACGACGTGTCGCAAACCACCCTGGCCAGCGACCACGTCGACGCCGACTACCTGCGCCGGCCGCGCCGCTGGGACATCGCCAACATCGGCCGGGTGATGCTGGTGCTCGGCCCGATCAGCTCGCTGTTCGACTACCTCACCTTCGCCGTGCTGTGGTTCGGCTTCGGCGCAGGCCAAGACCCGGCGCTGTTCCAGACCGGCTGGTTCCTCGAATCGCTGCTGTCGCAAACGCTGGTGGTGCACGTGATCCGCACCGGCCGCATCCCCTTCGTCGAAAGCAAGCCCAGCCGCGCGCTGCTGGCCACCACGCTGGGCATCTGCGGCGTCGGCGTGTGGCTGCCGGTGTCGCCCTTCGGCGCCGCGCTTGGCTTCGCCGCCATGCCGCCCGGCTATTGGCTGGCGCTGCCGGCCATCCTGCTCGGCTACCTGGCGCTGTGCCAGACCGGCAAGGCCTGGCTGATGCGGCGCTACGGCACGATCTAAGCGCGGCACCAGCGGCCCAAAGAAAACCCAACGGCGAAAACCTAGGGTCTGACCCTAATGCCGTTGACTTAAGCTTTTGACTTCTTGTATGGGTAGCGCTGTGCCTTTGATTTGACGACCCGGTCAAAATGACGGCCGGGTCGTTTGACAGTCAGTTCTGTGACTAGCCTTTGCCGCATTCTTTGTAGTAGGGAAGGCAGCTTGCCATAGGCGCGAGTCGCGGCGGCCCATGTTAGTTCGTATTGAATGATGTGAAATGCACGGACGAAGCTGATGTCGGTGGGGTTGCATTGAGCGTCGGCGGCGACGTTGGCCATTTCAAGGCGCACCAGGTTGTAGGCGATGCACGCGCCCCAGATCTCCTGGTTGATCCC
>NZ_FOTW01000021.1 GCF_900114705.1 Rugamonas rubra | reverse complement strand
GATTGAGCATTGGCATGCCGCCATCGGCGACGCCACTCTGGCCGACGCCATCCTGGACCGCTTGGTCCACAACGCCCACCAGCTCAACTTGAAAGGCGATTCACTACGGAAAAAGCGGGCTAATTTGACAAGTTTGCCCCGTCCGGAGTAAAACCACATCTCAACCCCGCGCCGTTGCGCCCAAGGTGTCCAGTTTGGCTTGGAACAGGTGTCCAGTTTGGTTTGGAACGGGTGTCCAGTTTGCGCTGGAACGACTGTCCAGTTTGCGGCGGAACAGGTGTCCAGTTTGCGTGGAATACGCAGGGTAGATATAGCGTCGTAGCGAATTTGGCACCGGCGAGCCAATAGAAAGGCCAGGGGATCGCGAATCCATTGGCGCCGATTGGCTGGGTTTTCCGCCTGAAAAACCGATTAGCTTTGTTGGGATGAAGCCTTGTTCTGTGCTGCCTTCCGATCTACCTTCGCTTTCTCAGCCTCATCGTTGAGGTACTCGAACCCCCAGTCCCACAGGTTCTTCTGAATCAGGGCAAATGCCTCTGTGCGGATGGAACGCCTGATCCGCAGACGCTGCATGGTGGTGATCCGGTGCGTCGCGGCGACAAGCTGATCGCCACCAAAATGACCGCGCGAAGGCGTTTACATGTAGATGCGTCAGGCGTTAGCTGGGCGTACGTTTGCTCCAGCGTCAGTCCGCGCCGAGCTTTGTCCATTCGGACAGGAATTTGGTGGTCAGCGTAACCGCAGTTTGCGTTTTGGCGGTCACCGCTATCTTCGCGGCGAACGCGGTCGCAAGTGTTTTGGCGGTCGCCAGCGTGTCATCGCTGGGACCCTTCAGCGAGGTTTTGTTGAAACGGTCGATGGCCGCGGCATTGGCTGATTCCATCTGGGAGACCAGGCCCTTCAGCTGGAGCGCTGCCTGGAAAAACCTGATCTTGTCTTCTTCCAGGATCGACGATTTCGCCAGCCCTTCGAAGTAGTCGCGTTCTTGATCGGCCGCGAAGTAGGCCTGCGAAAATGCCAGCCAGTAACCATCCATGTTCGGATTTGCCATTTTGAACTCCTGTTATCTGGTCGTTGTCGTTGCGGTCGTTGTGACGGCGCTACTGCTGGCGTCGCTGTCGACGTCTGGCGGCGTCGCGGCGCGTGCTTCCTTCAGCTTCTGGCGGTTGACCTTGACCGTCTCTCTTACCGCCGAAATATAGCTCCGCACGTCGGTGTACTGGTCCTTCGCCGGGACTGCGGCACCAAGCGCAGCCAAGGTTTCCTGCGCTTCGGCGGTGGCTGCCTTGGTGCTTGGCAAGGGTGAAACCAGCGCGGTGTTCAGTTCGCTGTTGAGTCGGTCGAATTCCTCCAGCGCCGCGAGATCATCCTTCATCGTGTCCGCCAATAGCAGCAGTTTCTGCGTGGTAGCCTGGGCCTGCGAATCGCCCGCCAGTTCACGCGAGCGGCTGCTTTGTGCCAGCATGTTCATTGCCGATTTCGCCAGCGCATGCTGGGATTTTAGCGATACCTGCCTGGCCTTGGCGGACTCGGCTTCGGCTTGGCGAAACTCAGTAAGCGAGACTTCCATCTCGCCGATCACACCCACTCCGAAGTTTGCCGACTTGCGCGCGATCTGGTCGTTGGCGCAGCCGGTTAGAGTGGCGAACAGGAGACTGAGAGCAATGGCGGCCAGTGCGGTCACGGTACTGGTTGAGAGAGCGTGTTTCATCAGTTGACTCCTTTTCCGATCCAGAGGAGGATGGCGCTGTTCGCGAAATCCTTGATATCACTCGGCTTGATGCCGAGCGCGGCGGCGGAGGCGGACTGACCGACCACGGAATTGATCGTGGTGGTCCAGAGGGTCAGGCTGGATTCGGCCAGCGACAGCGACCTGTCGTGCGCCAGCGCATCAATCTGGTACTGTGGTTTCAAGGCTGCAGGCTGCAGGCGGCCAAGGTCATCCAGATAGTAGGCTGCGGCTTCCCATGTTCGCTGTTTGTTCAGGACAAGGGTATTCCAGGCGTCGGCTTCCCCTGGCTTGGCAGGTCTTGCACCCACCGGGGTGAAGGCCGCGCTAACGCTTTCTCCCAGCGCGACCGTCGCTGTCGCTTTCCTAATTACGGTGCCGTTATGTATTTCAGCAGGCTGCCCGGCCAGTAGTTCGTACGCCTTGCGTAGCCGCTGATAGCGTTCGGTTTGCACATCGACGCGGCTTTGGCAGAGTGCAAGTTCCAAGTTGCGCAGAGCGATTTCCCGGACTGCGGCGTCGGACCTGGCCTTGGCGAGATTCTTGGCCAGCAGCAGCGGAACCAGGTTGGGCGCGTCGGCGTCGGCCCATTTGGACTTCGCCTGCGCCGCAAATTCGGACAGCACTGCGAGCTGCTCGCCGCGCAGGCTGGCCTGGCTGGCCGATGTAGTGCCTTTCGCCGCAGGAGCCTCTGTACCGCTGCCAACAGCAGGTTCGCTGGCAGCAAAGGTCGCCAGGAACTGCATGATGGCGCTTTGTTCCGACTCCGCCAGCAGCGTGGTACCCAGAGCGCTGTCCAACGCCTTGCCAGCCTTATTGGCTTGGTCGATGCTGTTCTCAAGTTTCTGCCGCGCCGCCTGAAGTTTCTCGCCCAGGCCTTTGGCATTGGCTTCCTGCAACGAAGTGGCGTCCTGATAAGCCTTCAATGCCGCAGCAAATTCGTCCCGCTCAGGCCTGGTGTCCTGGTCGGCCTTGTAAATCAGTGTCTTAGCCTGGTCGCGTGCGCGATAAGCATCCGCAAGTAGGCCATCGCTATAGGCTGGTGGCGCGCCGAGCTTCTTCAGCGCCATGCACTTTATGCGATAGCTGAACTGAATCGGCGTCAGGCGCGCACCTTTGTCGGGATTGGCCCTCTTGATGTCGGCGATCAGGACATCGTTGTCCTCCAGGTCCGCGCAGGACTTCGGCGTCATGCCGTTGAGCTTGAAGTTCTGCACCACGAGGGCAAGTTCCCGGTCGGCATTTGCCTTGCTGTCCTGGTAGGCTAGCCACGCTGTCGCTTCTGCGGGCTTCAACACCAGGTCCCTGAGGCTGTCTTGCACCGGCGCCAGTAACAATTCCTGCACCGAGCCAGCACTGATAGCTAGCCTACGCGCCGCCAGCGCACGGTTTGCGAGCGCTAGTTCATCGGTGGCCTTGAGCTGATCTGCGAGCAGGGCGGCGTGATTTTTCCTTGCAAGCTTGATCTGCGTGCCGACATCGACCTTTTCCCAGGCGCCTTTGGCTGCCTGTCCCTGCTTGTCGCGCGTCTCGCTATAGAAGGCGGCGCAGCCCGTTAGCATCGTAAATAGCGCAATGACCGCACAGGCGCCGGCCAGCTTTCTGGTGGAGCGGCACAGCTCAACATAGGTATTCATTGCGCCATCCTTGGTTTTCTTTTGCCAGCGTAAAAAGATATCATCTTATTTACACTTATTGACAACATTCGTGAATGTATTTGTATATTTACAACAGGGGAGGTGCTTAACACCTATCTCGGCCGCATCCTCAGTACGCTCCAGGTATTGCGCGCCTGCGGCCAGCGTCACCAGTGCCACGGCGCTCAAGGCCAGCCAGGGCATAGACCCACTGCCCATGATCGACGAAGCCAGCTTGGTAGCTGCCCACGCCGAGAAGCTCTGCCTGCAATCCAAGCAAGGCCGCCCCCGCCGATCAGTGCACCAGCTCCTTTGCCAGCACGAGTGCGATCTGCCCGCAGCCAAAGCCGTGCAGCTTGCGCAGGACGATGTCGCGCGCCCTCCGCTGCACGATGTAATTGTCGCCACCAGATCAGGCCGGTGCTGTCGACCACGAGATGCAACGGTTCGCCGCTGCGCAGGGTCGGCAGCACGACGTCGCGATCCCGGGCGCGGCGACACAGCGTCGTGTAGTTGGGCACCGGCAGATCGGCGAAGGCAAGCTTGTTCATGCTCCCTGCGAAACCCTGCAGCGCGCAGCGGCAGGCGAAACACCTGTTTGAGCCCAAGCAGCATCTGGATGACCGCGTCAGCGTAGACCCGTGGTCGGCCACGCTTGACGGCCTCAGCGCCCCGTTGCCACAAGTCCCGCTCTATCCAGATCGTCACGTCACCTCTGGCGATCAGGCCGGCGTTGTAGGCCGGCCAGTTTTTTACCCGGTACTGCCCCTTGGGTTCCTGCCGCTGTTGTTCGTCCTTGCGCATCGTTTCAGGCAAAAGACCAGAATCTACCGGAGTTCGTCCAAAGTTAACAGCCCTGCGGCACCAGTTGTTGCGCGTAAACGTCAGCCCTGGTTGCTGCAGGATTTATGCAACAACGCCGCAGAGCCGGCATCGCATCTCATTTTCTTTTATCCGAATCACTACAAATTCAACCCGACAACTGAGTGGGCGGCGCCGGCAGAGCGGTTCGGCCTAGAGTTTTGGCCACATTGACGTCTATGCGAGTGTCGACCAGCAATGCCTGATCCCCTTGACCGTTACACGACCGTCTATAATGCTTGTGAGCAGGGTTGTGTTGGGCTATTCAGAAGGCTTCCGGCTAAACACCTGCACGCAGTACACGATGTAGTTCGCTCACTTGAGACGGACCAGCCACTTCGAATTGGGGGAATGAATTGTCGCGCTTAGGCATCGATATCGACACCGGACTTATCTATGAAGGCCGCGAAGGACCGACCCATCCAGTATGGCCGACACCGCCCGTGTGCAATGCGACCTTGATCGAAGAACCAGGTGATTTACAAAGAATTCCGCAAAGCTTCTTTCACCACCCATTCGGCTGGATCTTTCTCGAGACTTCCTTTGATTTCAGTGCGCGCATCCGCCGCGGCAAGCTCTACCAGAATTTTGGCAACGTCAACCGGGAGACCGTCCAGGTTGAAGCACACCCCGCTATGCATTCCGATCAGATCAAAGCGGCCAATAACGGGTGGCGGGTTCCCAAAAACCTTACCGTGTATTGTGAATGCACGGACCTACTCAGCCGACGTAATAGCGGGGAAGGGCTGAGGATGGTACTAGGGCAGGTCGACGCCGCTTCAACCTGGAAAATCGTTCAGGTCGAACGTTCGATCGGCTCGGACATCATTCTTACGCTACGCTCCGAGTCGGCACTTGGGGTGCTTCCTGAGCTCGACACTAGTCGGATTGATCTTGCCAATTTTGGAGGCGTGAAGTCGGCCTACGACCGGGCCTTAGATGCCGCCTACAGGGAATTGCCGACGTCAGTCGTCGACCAATGCAGAAATGCAGCTGTGATGTTTGTGTCTCGCTGGATGCAAGGCATCGTCAACGCCGAGTCGCCAACGGAGCAAGATCTCGGAGCGTGGATCAAAGCCATCAGAACTCATTTTGGTGAGCACGAAAAACTAGCATTCCGGTCTGCCCTGGAGATCATCAACAAACTGCATCCACGGGGTAAAGACAATGAGCGGCATAAAATGTCGTTGCGGACGGTGGATGAAGATGATGCCGCATTGGCGGTGCATGCACTTGGATTCATACTACGTGAAATTGGCTGGGCCAGACACTAGACGCATAAATGCTTTGCGTGAACGCCATGAAACAGGACCTTGAGGGATTTGTAGCCTAGCTGGTCAACTATATGCTGTCGGACGAGCCGTTGCATGCTGACTTGAAGTCTGGAGTATTTCTGTTGGCCGCCACAGCTGAGATTGCCGCAGACACCCTGCAAAAGTACTTGGACGAAGCCTTGCAATTCCGTGGCGCTGAGGTGGTGCGCATCATTGACATCAAGCTTTCGAGGTTGCTTGACAAGAATGCAGGTATCTCAAGTGAGCGATCAAGATAGAAAGCCAAGAACGCTAGAAAGGTAGACGCAATGCAGGTCATGGAAAACGGGCAAAATTCGGGGCGTGAATTAATTGGATGGGAAAAGGTGCGACCAGCGCGCGTCGCTTTTTTCGTCGACAAGTCCGAAAATGCGGATCTTATTCTTGACGCTATTTTTGCCGACTCCTATGGCCGCTGGGGTGGTCGATTCAGCCTGATCGTCCCCTGCAAAGAAGGTCGCATCATGGACGACTACTGGCCGTGGCTCGACGCATTTGATCCGGACATTGTCTATTCTTACGTTAAACAAGAGCCGGGAGCGGTGCTCGAGATTCACGAGCGCCTATCCCCTGGGGATTACATTCGACATGCGCCCGTAGCACGTGCGCAGCCTGACGCCGCAGACTTCCGTCCACACTACGACCAAGCGCTCCTGTCATCAATGTCGACCGTCTTCCGCCTAGCTCGACACAGTCCGTTAGGCCAAGGCCCGAAGGTGAAGGTTATTGACAGTTGGCATACGGAGAAAGCCAGTCGCCTGCTAATGGATAATCTGGGCAGCTGCCGCGCGAGCGGGGCTTCCGGGATTTATCCCAACGATGCGCAAGGCGCAGCCGGCCTGCTCACCATTGTTTCCGACGAATCTTTCCACGAGCGGAGGAACGCTGTGCCACAAACGCTGGATCGCATCCCGCATGAGTACCAGGCGTTCAAGCAATTCGCAAACGGCACGGCGACCGGCATGAGCTTGCTATCGGCCATGTACGCGCCCCGCATGGAGGTACAGGACCAACGGTGGAGCACGTCATTCAACCTCGTTGTAGGCGATTCGTTTGAAGATCGTCTCCTATTCTGGAATGCGAGACTATCGATTCCGTCATGGCTTGACGGGGACATATGCTGCTTCCGGGTAACCATGGAGGATCTCAACGACCTAGACTTCCCCAAGCTGCTTGCGCACCTGATCAATACGAGAAATCACGTCAATGGCGGGACGGGCGGGCAACCGCAGCTGCGCATAAGGTCAGCCACTCATGATGAAGACACCTTAAAAGCGGTACTCAATCAATTGCATGCAGAAAAATTGTGGAATGCATGTGCAACCGAAGTCGTTCCTGGTGGACACGCGATCCCTGCGCGAGATGCTTTGCGCCGTGCACGAGAGACCACGCACGGCCTGTCTAGTTTTCATAGGAGCGTGGAAGGCAAGGAGTTCCACTGGACGCCGCCGCTTGCGCGCCTGCCAGCCGCTGCCCCTGAGCATTTAAGAGACGCACCGCCAGGGCAAGCATTTACCCTCGGTTGTTGGGCGGTTGACCTACGACTTGAACACGGTGGCGAGAACCTTGAGCTACCTCGAGGCACTGGTATACAGAACGAATGGATACTGCCGAGGCGCTGGCGCATGGCAGGTGCATTCAAACCAAAATTTGAAATCCGGGGCATGAGCCAGCATTTGCATGTTCTGAACCGAAACAACCGAGACGGAAATTTGACTATATTCGCGGGCGTGAACCAAGTCTTGAAATCCGTCGAAGTGCCAACCGTACGCGAAGCCGTGCAGTTCGCGTTTTGCAGAGATGCAGCATTTCGCCGTGAGTTGCAAGGGGACCCTCCTTGGCCAAAGGCCAAAGCCCAGTGGATCGATCCCTCGAACGAAGCCAACTACCTGATCGGTGTACTTGGGTTGACCGGTGGCTTGGCGCGGGCGCGCGATCTACTGCTCCATCCGTTCTTGCAAGCGATGCTTGCGGATCTAGGAGGCACACCGAATGTCCAGGATAGCGATGTGCTGCGTACCGCAAACACACTGGCAAAACGTATTTCAAATCCGATGTTTAATCTTGGCGAGGAGAATGACAGAACAGCGCTGGCGGCCTTCATCGCCAAGGCCGCCCAAAGCATCAAAGCGCCTCGGATGTGGGTTGGGCTTGAGCAGTTGCGAAAACAATGGGACGCATACCGGGCAGCGTACTACGAGGCTCATCCGCAGGAAATTTCTGGCGACGAGGAATCGAATGAGCGGGAGAGAAGGGCGCTGGAGGAGACGCTTGGGGAAATGCGTACCAGTCGCATGCTCTTCCAAGGCTATTCCTGGAAGTGTGGAGCTTGCCAACATCGAAACTGGACGGATTTTCAATCACTCAAACCAACGTTGGCTTGCGATGTTTGCTCAACAGGGGAAGCATTGCCGATAGCCGTTTCGTGGCATTTTCGCGCCAACGAATTCCTCATCGAGAGTCTGCGATCGCATAGCGTTCTGTCGTTGGTATGGTTACTGGCGGTGCTTGGAGAGCGTGCCCGGAACTCGTTCCTGTACCTCGAGCCAACACGCTTCTATTATGGAAACGAGTACGAAAAGGCTGATGCCGAGGCTGACTTGGTGGCTGTTGTCGATGGCCAGACGGTCTTATGCGAGATCAAGTCCGCCTGGCGCAGTCTTCGAAAAAGCGATCTGGCCAGCTTTGTCACGCTCGCTGTAAGACTGCGGCCCGATCGCGCTATTCTGGCAGTAATGGAACCGCTACAGGAGAAGAAACTTGGGAGTGAAATCGAAGCGGCCGCGAACCAGCTACGCGATCAGGGAATCCAGTTTGAATTACTGACCCTAGACGCGTACAAGCCGCGAGGACAACCGTTTCTTCTCACTTAGTACAGCAGGGCGCGCCGAACGAAGCTCATGGATCAGTACATACCGTTCGTTGTCCCGGGCCTCCATCCAGTATCTAATTTTACATAATATAAACTGTAGCCATAAGCGATCCGCCTGCCATCAGGGCGAGTAGGGTAATTTGTACAAAACCCATTTGTAGCTTGAATGAGCGGGCCTTGTGGCTACGTTCCTCCGTAACGAGTACTTCGAATGCTTCGCCGGGTTCGACGCCTGCCTCCTTGGCAATCTTTAGGGCTGTCTCATAGTCGGGCATGGATTGCCCTTTGACGTAGCGGTCTAACGTTCTCTGTTGAAGACCCCATGCTTTTGCGAGAGAGTTGACTGAACGTCCCTTCATTGCCCTATCTATCATTTCCGCATAGTTCATAGCAATTTCCAATCACTGAGTTAGACAATTTCGGCTAATATGTTGTTTAAGACAAAGTTGTCTAGCGCTTTGCCAGCTTTGTCTAAGTAAACGATACCACAAGCGTGACATGTCACGCTAATTCTTGCTCTCTCGGTCTCCGGTATACGTGCCGCCCGTTAGCCCATTACTACGGTTTGGGAGGCAAATGTTAGCTGGGGAGTTCGCTTAGTTCTTGAGGAGTTTTGCCATGTGTAGATTGATGATTGCCCTAGAAAGTGAAGAAGTCTTTGCCTTGAAGGCTGCGTTGACCGATCAGATTGCGCGCTTCGAAAAGTGCATGGCTGCCGACCCTCAGCCCGAAGTGTGGGAATCGGCCCTGTCGGCTTCTCGCAACGTGCTGGCCCGGTTGTCGGTCGTATGAAAGTCCGCCAGCTCATGGCAATTTTGAGTAAGTGCGATCCGGAAGGCGTCGTTACGCTCTCCCTGCCGCTGTTTGACGATTCCAGTATGGGCTTGAAGCAAGTTGTCTCCCCAATCGTTACCCCTTTGTTCAGCGCTACCGCTCAGCAGCGCAAGGGGTTGCCCGACTGGGTAAGTATCGAAATTTTTAACTTGGCCTAGCTTTGGTCGTCTTTTTTATCCTTGTTCTTTTCCGCTGCACGGTTGCCGATCTTCGTGGCGATGTAGGCCAGGACTGCGAAGAGGGCTAGGCCGGGAAGTGCGTAGTGTGTGACTAGGTTTGTGAAAATTTCAACAATTGCTTTTGGATCGGTTGGGCTCATGGAATATGACTTTGTTTTGTTCGCTAAGGTTTGTGCCGCACTGGCGGTTCATTGCGCACTTCAATACTTCATCTTTCGGCAGCTGGACAAGATTTTTGGAGTGAGGCGCTAATGTTGCCTCATATTAACTTTATTTTGCGTGACATGTAACGCTAATTCGGCGTTTTTTTAATCGCTCTAGCGGGCGAAAACTTGAGAGGAAATACCATGAAAAGCATCATCCAAATTCTGAACGTCGTCAAAGTGGCCGGCCGTTCCAAAAAGACCGGTAACGATTACGACATGCGCATGGCTCAGTGCATCGTTCAGAAGGTCAACCCGGACACGGGCGTGATTGAGCCTTTGATTGGCGAACTCGTTTTGCCTGAGCGTTTCAAGGACACGCCGCCCGGTACTTACGATGTTGAGTTCGAAGTGTCCATTTCGCAGGACAAGCGCATTGGTGCCCAGGTCTATTCCATCGTGCCCGCTGGTGCGAACCGTCCGGCCCAGCCCGGTAAGGACATGAAGGCCGCCGCCTAATCGTGGCTTACTGCGCCTTCACCCAGCCCGCTACGCCGTCAACGAACACCGTTGTGCGTGTTGATACGAGCGTGCAGGTAACGACCGTGGTAAGCCCCTCTTGCGCGTTCCTGCTGCTGTCGCCGGCGGACTACCAGCGCCTTATCACCTACACCACTCCTACACCGGGGCCAGATGTGAACGTTACCTCAGACATGTTTTTCGGTGCCGTGCTTGTTGTGCTGTTCGCTGTGGGCTGGATCGCGGGGGCGCAACGATGATGGGCCTTCTCTCCAGCTTGTCGCCAATCCTGTTTTTACTGGCCTTGTTTGTTGGCTGCGTCTACCTCGCCAAGTACATCATCCATCGCCTCGTGAGCCACAAATGACGACCGCGCAAATCATCGCCTACTGTTTCACGGCCTTTGGCCTCGGCTTCGCCGCCGGGTCGATCCAGCGCATAACGCGCAGGGCCATTGAGACATTGGAATAGCTTTTGTTTCGCTGGGCATGTCGCCGCCTTGCCCTTCTACTTTTCGGCAAATTTTTCTGGAGTGTTTTATGAACAAAAATATCAAACGTGGTCTGGCCGCTGCTGCCTCCGCTCTGTCGGGTTCCGCAATGGCTGCTGGCGATCCGGGCGTCGATGCCATCACTGCACTGAGCGGCACCGCGCAAACCTACATCACTGCCGCCTTCGGCGTGGCGGTGCTGGTGGCCGGTGGCTTCTGGGGCATCCGCATGATGAAGAAAGCCTTCTCCAAGGCTGGCTAATCGGCTCTGCGCCGGTGTTGGGGGCGGCGTGGTCTGCCCCCATTTTTTTTGTTCCGCTGTACGGATTGAGTTTTTCCGTAAACGGTATAAATCGTTTAGTTAATATTGCAGTCTGGCCCATCATGACTCGCTTCTTCGCCTTCCTCTTCGCTTCTCTCTTTTTGTTGCCATTGCCGGCTTCTGCTTCTCGTGTCATTACTGCGTCTTGGTTGCAGGGCACTTCCGTTATTTCTTCCCCTTCTTGTAGTGCGTTTGCAGAGGCTTTTCATATGGTGGCATCCGATGTCACTTGTAGCGGGTCGTTTGAGCCATTGATCGTTGGTAGTAGTACTGGCGTTAGCATGTATTTTTCTAATCCTGCTAAGTTCAATCGGGATATGTCAGTTGGTTTTAGTGTTGGTGGTAGTGGTTGTAAGAGCGGCACTTCCGTTGGTATGTATACATTCCCAATGTGGTATGAGGATGCGAACGAAGTGGTTTTGTACCATATCAATTTAATCGCCAAGATTAAATTTTCGGTCAAGGGCTGTTTGGTTGTTTATGAATCGCTGATTACTTGCGGGGCGACGAGTCGTGGGCAACCCGCCAATTTAGTTAAATGCCAATTTACATTCAAGGAAACCGGCGAGCTTGGTGATTGGGCTGAACCAGATACTAATCCTCCTCCATATGTACCGCCCGGTACTGGTACGGGTGGTGGTGGCACTACTCCGGGTACTGGTGGCGGAACTGATCCGGGAACGGGTGGCGGTACTACTCCGGGCACTGGCGGGGGCGGCACTACTCCGGGCACTGGTGGCGGCACTACTCCGGGCACTGGTGGCGGCACTACTCCGGGCACTGGTGGTGGCACTACTCCGGGCACTGGTGGTGGTACTACTCCAGGCACAGGCGGTGGCAATGGCGATGGTGGCGCGAGGTGCGGCGCTCCGGGGCAACCGGCCTGCAGCATTGACGAGGGCAGGACGCCGACCGGAATTGGCGGGATGCTCGATGCGTTGAATAAGCTTGTTGACGGGATCGGATCGGGGCGAGATGAAGGGCTTCATTTGGCTACCGATGATGCCAACAAGGACACATCGCTTTCGTTTGGTCTGAGTCTGCCGGCTGGTGCCTGTACTGATCCTTCGGTGAGCCTTCCGGGCGGTGGTGGTAGCTGGCGTGTGGACATTTGCAGTTACGTGGCGATGATCGCGCCCATGTTTGAGTACCTGTGGACTTTCCTGTTTGTGTATGCGGTGATGGCTATGGTCTCCCGCGCGACAGCTAAGCCAATTGCATAATTTCTTCTAGGGGGCCGTATGCCGATTCTTGCAAATTTCCTGCTTAGTGTCTTCTCTGGTTTTGCCGCGTGGCTTGCCAAATACTTGACCCAAAAAGTTGCTGTCACCGTGGCTATCGTCGCTATCGCTACCGCGCTGTTTGTCGGCATGTACGTGACGGTGCGCACCGTCGTTGCGGCTGCGATAGGCGGGGCTTACTCGTTCTCGCCGATGTTCGGCGCCGGTATCGCCATGGTCATTTCGCCGCGCACTGCGGGCCTCCTTTCCAGCTACGTGCTGTTCTGGTCGGCGTGCGAGCTGTACAAGTGGAAGGTCAATCTTGTTCAACTGTGGACGAAAACGATATGAACATGCATCAGCGCGAAGTCATATTTCTGGCCCTCGTTTTCGTCTGCTTCATCTGGTTCGTGTGGGTGCATATTGCATCCAATTTGCCCGATGACTTCCTGTCTTCTGCTCGTTCAAAATCCACGTTGAAAGATCAAGCCGATGGCCGTCTACGCGATAACGGGTAAGCTCGGCAGCGGCAAGGGTAAGGCCGCAATTGACCAAATCCGGCGCTACCTTCGCCAGGGCAAAAGGGTCGCAACAAATTGTGACGTGTTCCTAGAGCATTTGATGCCTGAGCGTGACAGGTCGTCCGTGATCCGTATACCGGATAAGCCGTCTTCCGCCGATCTCTACATGGTCGGCAGCGGAAATCGCTTCATCGATTTTGAGCCCATTTTGCGCTCGGGGAAAAATGGATTTGAAGCGTCGGCGCCATCGCCTCGGCTGCTTCCCGGGTTCGATGAATCCCACAATGGCGCGCTGATTTTGGATGAGTGCGGCTCGTGGCTCAACACTCGAAATTTTCAAGACAAGGGCCGTGCCGAAATGCTGGAATGGGCGATTCATGCGCGCAAGTACGGCTGGGACGTGTTCTTCATCATGCAGAACATTGCTCAGGTAGATAAGCAGTTGCGGGATAGTCTGCTTGAATACGTTGTGCGGCTAAATCGTCTTGATCGTATGAAGGTTCCTGTCATTAGCGGCGCGCTCAAGCTGTTGACGGCCGGCGCTACCGAGGGGAATTTGCCGCGTGTCCATATCGGCGTTGTCCGCCTCGGTGCGATGCCCGATGCGTTGGTTGCGGATCGCTGGGTATTTCGTGGCGACGACCTAAACAACGCCTACAACACCACACAGGTGTTTTCTGAAAGCTACCCCCATGGCGTCCACTGTCTTTTGCCGGCATGGCACCTGTCCGCCAAGGTTGGCGTCCCTGCCGATTTTGTCGGCCCCGTTCTTCCCGGCCCGCTTGGTTTGTCGTTGCTGCGCGCCCGTGTTCTTCCACCAAAACCTGTGTCTAAGCACATGACTAAATTTCTCATTGGTTCGATGTTCGTCGGTGTCGTGTTGGGTCTCTTCGGCTCCCGCATTGTTGGGCAGAGATTGCCGGCTATCGGCGCTGCGGCGCAGCCTTCCGCTCGGGTCTTTTCTGACTCGCTTAAGGGGGTGGGCTATTTTCAAAATTCTGCGGGTAAGGCTTTCGTTACACTCTCGGACGGCAGCACTGTTGAGTCTCCGATGTTGGTCGTTCGCGCTAGTGGCTGGGAGGCTGAGACGGCCGAGCATATTTGGGTACGGGGCATCAAATGAAGAAGATACTTTTGATGCTTCTTTGCGGCCCGCTGGTGGCGTTCGCTGCGCCTGTGTCGTTCAATTTTTCTGACGTCCCGCTGGTCGCGTTCAGTCAGTCCATTTTCAAAAATCTTCTTCACGTCAACTACGTCATTTCGCCGGACGTGCTTGCCAATGATCGCAAGATGACGTTGAGCGTTTCGGGCATTGAGCCTGACAAGGTGCTTCCATTCGTCGAAGGGATTTTGCAGCAGCAGGGCGTTGCCTTGACCGTTCGTGACGGCGTGTATTACCTTGTGCCGGCTGGCCGCTCGCTTCCGTCGCCGCTCGCCACCGATGGCACTGCTGTTCCGGCTGCTCCCGTTGCCGTCGTCCAGTCGGCACCAAAGGCGATTGCGTTTTCCCAGGATGAATTGACGCCGGCGCCGCGCAAGGTTGATGATGAAAGCCGTGTCTACGTTCCGCAAAATAGGCCCGCTGAGTTTCTTGCCGGCGTTGTCGCTTCGTCGTTCGGTAAGGCGGCCGTCAATGCTGCCGGCGGCAATGTGGTGCTGACTGGATCGCCGGCCGCGCTGGATAAGATGCAAACCCTGATTGCCGCCGTCGATGCCTTGCCAAAGTTGGTGGACGTGTCCGCGTCTTGGGTCGAGGTGACAAACAATGTCGGCTCCGGTCGCGGCATATCGCTACTGGCCACCGTGCTTGGTGCGAAGCTCGGTGTGTCGCTTGGCTCCGTCAATTCCGGGTCGGCGATCAGTTTGAAGAGTGCGAGCTTCCAGTTGGTCGTGGACGCGCTCAACACTGACAGCCGGTTTAAGCAGGTGTCGAACAGCCGCATTGTCGGCGACGATTACGAGAACCTTGTGCTTACCGTTGGCGACGAGACGCCGACCATTTCCAGCACTGGCAAGGACAACGCCGGTAACACGGTGCAGAACGTCGTCTACCGGCCCTCTGGCGTGATTGTGGACGTGCTGCCAAAGGTTCTAGGCTCGGGCCGCATACAGCTGCTGGTGGACGGTCAGATCAGCAGCTTCAAGACTACCGCCACCGGGGTTGCCGGTTCGCCGACGCTTATCAAGCGCCAAGTCAAGACAAGGGTCACTGTTGCGAATGGCGAGGTGTTGTTGATCGGTGGCTTGAACGACACTCAGAAAACTGTTTCCACGTCGTCGCTGCCGTTCCTTCCCGCGTCGTGGTCTTCGAAGTCGGATAGCGCGGTTCAGACCGATCTAGTTTTGATCCTTAGCGCGAAGGTGGCGGGGTCGGAATAAACGCTACATGTCACGATAAATGGATGGCGCCAAATGAAGCAAGTTGAGGACGTTCATACGCTCGATATGCTCGGCCCGATTAAGCGCGGCCGCGGGCGTCCTGCTACCGGTTCGGCGATGACCGATGCGCAGCGGCAGAAGGCTCGGCGGCAACGGCTGAAGGAGGAAGGGAAGGGCGTTCTTACGGTCGAGGTGTCGCTTGATGTGATTGCCGCCCTCGATGCGTTCGTGCAGTTCAAGGACGAGGCCAAGGGGAGTGCGGTCGACCGGATTTTGCGTGATCGATTACTGCGCAAGCGCTGACCGAATTTAGTTTAGATGGCTGCGGTTCAGATGTCGTTGAATTTCATGCCGGCGTGAAATTTCAGGGAATGTTTGAATCCGGCACCGAACATTGTTTAGGCGGTCGGCGATCGGCAGAATTTTTCTCTTACCGGTTCGATGGGGGTTTCATCGAATCGGAAGCCCGGAAGGGCCTGTTGGCGGCGACTGGAAGCGGGGCGCGGCACCTCATGCACGGTAGGCCGGTTGGCGGGCGTGTGTGGGGTTATGGGGGTGTGTGAACCGCGCCCTCAAGTCAATTTTCCTCTGCTGAGGTTGTAGCAGTTTGCGGTGGCTCATGCCCAGGTTGCGGGGATGGCGACGCTGCAAGGGCGCAGCACTGGCAGCGGCGCGCAGCGCCGCTAAACTTGTATTAGGGACACTTAACGTACAGCACAGTAAATCGTAGTAGTTGGCGTCCTCAGGCAACAAATGATTTTCAGATTTTCAGTTCTTGATCGACCAAAGAAAAAGCCACCTAGAGCGCTAACTCTGGTGGCCCCGATTCACCTGCTACAACAGGAAAACCGATGTCCGAATTAGATAACACTTTCGATGCTCAGTCAATTGCACTTTCGCCACTATCTCTTGATAACGATGAACAGAAGCCGGAATACTGGACCGATGACGGCAACGGCTGGCAGGACGGCTATACGCTTCGCCAGCGCGTTTATCCGGATGGGCAGTGCGAGGTGTCGGTTTGCAAGGATAGACACTTTGTAGGGGCTGCAATGCCGCTCAAACCGCGTGCAAAGCGTGGCGAGTCGGATAAGCGCGAATCGAACGATGATGATGCCGGCCGCCGGGCAAAAAAGAAGGTGCGGGAGTGCTGCAAGACGATTGGAGCGGATCGGCTTGTTACGTTGACCTACAGGGAAAACATGGTTGATCGTGCTACGGCTTTGAAACACTTTGACGCCTTCCGCCGTCGTCTGGGCAAGGTCGCCGATTTCCATTATGTGGCGGTCATTGAGGAGCAGGAACGGGGCGCGCTTCACTTTCACATTGCCGTTCGTGGACGCCAAAACTATGTTTTGCTTCGCTCGATCTGGCAGCGCGTGCTTGGCCTTGGCCCGACTGGGGAACAAATGGGCCAAGTGAACGTGCGCGATCCTCATCGCTTCGGGTTCGGCCAGACCGGCGCCCACAAGCTCGCAAGCTACATCGCCAAGTATTGCTCGAAGCAGATGGACGCTAGGCAGCTGGATCAGAAGCGCTACTTTAGATCGCGGGGGATCGTCGTTCCTGACGTCTACACGATCAGGCTTCATTGCACTTCCATGCTTGGCGCTGTCCAGGCGGCTTTTACCGTGATTGCTCAGTATGGCCTTGAAGGTATTCAAACGTGGTGTAACAACGGCCTAGGGGTCGTTTGGTTGGCTTCTGCGCCTCGATCTAAAGGGCTTGATATGTCTTGTCCATTTTGATGCTGTAGGCGGTAGCTATTCATACTGTAGTAACAATTGTTGTATAGTGGAAATATGCCAATGTTCACTGACACATTACTTCAGGCTGTTGAGACCGAGTTTCGGCAGCAGTACTACATAATTCGCAATGCGAGAGAGACCAACTGGAGGGCTGTAAATCGTACAAGGGTGCTCGCACAAGTGATGTACCTTTACGGTATTCCACGGTGGGCGGTGCGGGAGGCGCGCTACTGTTTGAGGACGCGGGTGTGTAAGCGGTGTTTTGAACAAGAGCTAGCGTGTCACGCTATTTGCGGCAGGTTGAAGCGGGGGGATTTTAGGACGGAATGATGGGGTTGGGGGTTAGGCAAAATTACGGCGTCGGTTCGACAGGCTATTTAACATAATATAAATTATGCGAAGTCTTGTGTGCGGTAAATTGGCGCCTTCGCCCCAACCACAAGACGCCTGATCAAACGATATTGTTGCCATTCACCGAAGCCAAAATCTCGTCGTGCCGCTCGTTGTCGGTCTTGTGCAGGTACGCCGCCGTGGTGGCGATGCTGGCGTGGCCGGCGGTCTCCTGCAGCGTCTTGAGCTGCACGCCGTTGTTGGCGTGGTTGGTCAGCATGCTGTGGCGCAGCCAGTGCGTCGACGCCTGGCGCAGCGTGGCCGCCGTGTCGGCGTCGCCCAGCGCGGACGCGGCGCGCGCGGCGTCGTTGAACAGCGCCTTCAGCGCGTCGGACGCGGCCTCGTCGGAAACGCGCGCCGGCGCGCGGCTGCGGCTCGACAACACCAACGGCATGTCGTCGGCGCGCACGGTCTGCGGCAACAGTCCGTAGGCCTGGCGGTATTGTCGATAGGCGTCGAGCAGATCGTCCGGCACCGGCAGGCGCCGTGGCTTGCCGCCTTTGCCCATCACGTCGAGCCACCAGCGGCCGTTGCCTTCGGTGTACAGCGCGCCCATGTTGGCGCTGACGATCTCGTTGAGCCGGGCGCCGGTGTGCGTGTAGGCCAACAACAGGAAGCGGTCGCGGGCGCGCCGCCGCAAGGCTGCCGGCGTGCTGGCGGCGCGCGCGCCGACGGTGGCCAGCGCCAGGGCGATGGCCTGTTGCGTCAGGTAGCGCGTGACGCGGTTGGTGTGCGGCATTTTGACGTTTTTGACCAGGGCGCCGGGGTCGCGCCGCAAGTAGCCGGTTTGCTCGGCGAACGCCAGCAGGCCCTTGACGGCGATCATCGCCTGGCGCCGGCTGGCGTCCGACAGCGGTCCGCTGAACGGCCGGTAGCGCGGATCGGCACGCGGCCATTTGGTGGTGGAAATCCACTCGGCCGGCGGCTCCCTGAGGAAATCCTTGTAGGCGTTCAGGTCGGCCACGTTGAGCATGCGCAGCGTTTTGCCGGCCTCTTCGCGGCACCAGGTCAGGAAGCGGAACAGCTCTTTTTGCGTGTTGGTGACGGACTTGGGGCCGAGTTCGCCGTGGCCGATGAACTCGCGGGCGATTTCGCTGTCGGTCTGGGCGTCGGTGATGGCGTCGTCGGCGATGTCGCGCAGGCCGGCTAGGTAGCCCTTGCGCCGCTCGCCTTCCCCAAGGGTGGCGGCGGTGGCCGGCGCCAGGTCGATCAGTTCAAATTTTTTCATCGAGTTTTTGGAGGTGCCGCTGGCAAAACACTGTTCATTCAACCAGTGAATTATACAGTATTCCGTACAGTATTTTAACTCGACAATATGAGGAGTAATCTCGACTTGAATTGCTGGGGGAGAGGGCGCTTGCGTGCGCGAAACGGGCACAAAACATGGCCGGCCTCGTCGTCAGGCGCACTGCTCCAGCACCTCGCTGCGTGCACAGACCCGGTTCCTGCCCCCTGCCTTGGCTTGGTACAGCGCCTTGTCGGCGGCCTCGACCAGATCAAGCGGCCGCCTGTCCCTGGTCGCCGGAACGAAGGCCTCCACCCCCACGCTCACCGTGACCCGGCCGCCGGGACAGCCGGCGTGGGTCAACTCCAACAGTTCGATGGCGAGCCGGATGTTCTCGCCGACGGCCACCGCGCCCGCCACGTCGGTTCCCGGCAACAGCACCGCCAGCTCTTCCCCGCCGTAGCGGGCGGTCAGGTCGCCGGGCCGGTGCTTGCCCTGCGCCACCACCTTGCCGATTGCGCGCAGGCAGGCGTCGCCCGCCGCGTGGCCGTAGATGTCGTTGTACTGCTTGAAGCAATCGACGTCGATCATGATCAGGGCCAGCGGGCTGGCGTTGCGCACGGCGCGGCTGAACTCCTCCTGCAGCGCGGCGTCGAAATGGCGCCGGTTGGCCAGGCCGGTCAAGCCGTCCTGCATGGCCAGCGCGGCCAGCGTGCGGTTCAGGCTTTCCAGCGCGTGGCGCGCCGTCAACAACTCCCCTTCCGCCTCGGCGCGCAGGCGGATCTGCTTGAGCAGGCGCATGCCCAGCAAGGCCAGGCCCAGCGTCAGCGTGGCGACGGCGACGGCGTGCAGCCAGGCGTCGGCGCGCCAGCCGCTCAGCATTTCGCTTTGCGACAGCGCCGCCGACACCACCAGCGGGTACTGCTGCACCCGGCGGTAGCTGTTGATGCGGGTCACGCCGTCCTGGCCGGAGGTGAAGGTGCTGGTGCCGGCCGGCGCGCGCGGCAGGTAGTCGCGGAACAGCGGCAGGCGCGAGATGTCGCGCCCCAGCGACTTTTCCTCGAACGGCCGGCGCACCAGCATGACGCCGTTGTCGAGCGCGACGAAGATGGCGCCGGAGCGGCCGATGGCGAAACGTTGGTAATAGCGGCTGAAGTAGTGCATGTCGATACTGGCCATGACCACGCCGGCAAAACTGCCGTCGGGCCGGTCGAGCCGGCGCGACACCGTCACCACCCAGGCGCCGCTGACCCTGCCGAGGATGGGCGGGCCGATGTGCGCGCCACGGTCGCGGTGGTCGCGGTGGTACAGGTAGTATTCGCGGTCGGCGCTGTCCTGGCCGGCGGTCGAGTTGCTGCGCGAGTTCAGCAGCCAGCCGCCGTCCGGCCCGATGACGAACAGCGCGTGCATTTGCGGCAGCTCGTTGACATGGGAGATCAGCAACTGGCGCAGCCGCGTCGGGTCGTCGGTCGGCAAACCGTCCTTCTCCAGCCGCTCGACCAGGCCGACCAGGATGGTGTCGGCTTGCTTCAGGGTGTCGTAGGCGTGCTGGGCGACGGCGTGGGCCAGGTTGGTGGCCGAGGCTTCGGCCTCGGCCAGTTGGATGTCGCGCGTGCGCATCGCCTGCCACAGTTGCATGACGAGCATGGAGAGGCAGACCAAGACGATGAAGGTGGCGGCCAGCAAGGCGACACTGCGCCGTTGAGGTACGGACTGGGCCGGACTGGCGTCGGGCGACGGTGCCATTGGCGATCCTTTGCGGTGTGGTACTGCCCTTCCCCTTCGGGCGACGGAAGCCGTGCGGCGACCAAGCTTGCTACTTGCCCTCCAGTATGACCAAATCCCTGCGGCCTAATCTCTCGAATACTAACCTCGACGGCAGTGTTGAGCTGTCTCATGCCGCGCCGTGGCTATTTGGCCCATCAAGTTAAAGATGTATTTAGTTTGCTTGTTTGATTCGAGGGGTATAGAATTACCCTTAGCCAATTAAACATGCCAATCAGAAATAAGGACACCGCCATGAACATCGACAAATTCAAACACCAACACATCGACATCCTCAGCGCCATCGGCGCGTTGCGCAACCTGGTCCAGGGCGGCATCGGCAAGAACGCCGTCGACATCGCCGCCCGCGTCGTTGCCATGAGCGGCGTCATCAAGCTACACCTGGCGGTCGAGGACCGCGTGCTTTACCCGACGCTGGAGGCCAGCGGCAACGCCGAACTGGCCCGCCTGAGCCAGCACTACCGCAACGACATGACCGGCATCGCCGGCAGTTATTTGGCCTTCGCCGGCAAATGGAACACGCCGCGCCTGCTGCTCGACGAGCCGGAGACCTTCCGCGCCGAGGCCAACCAGGTGCTCAAGACCCTGTACGAGCGGATGAAGAGAGAGGACCGCGAGTTTTATCCCGCCATTGAGGCGGCGCTGATCGCGGTCGCCGCTTGAACGCGGCTCTGGGTATCACCCGGCGCAGGGCCAGGCTAGGGCAGCGGTGGTCCAGAGCTTGGCCATAACTCGGCCATAACTAGCTGATAACTTGGCAACATCGCGGCAGGAATACTGCCACTGTCAACGGTTCTCGTGGCCCATGGCGGCCGCAGCCAACTGCCGCACCTCGGCCGGCGCGGCCTCCTTGCGTTCGCTGTAGCGGCTGGTCAGATAGTCGCTGCGGTCGCGGATCAACAGGGTGAACTTGAACAACTCCTCCATCACGTCGGCCAGGCGGTCGTAGTAGGCCGACGGCTTCATCCGCCCCGCCTCGTCGAACTCCTGGTAGGCCTTGGCCACCGACGACTGGTTGGGAATGGTCACCATGCGCATCCAGCGGCCCAGCACGCGCAGACCGTTGACGGCGTTGAACGACTGCGAACCGCCGCACACCTGCATCACCGCCAAGGTCTTGCCCTGGGTCGGGCGCAGGCTGCCTATCTCCAGCGGCAGCCAGTCGATCTGCGACTTGAACACGCCGGTGACGGCGCCGTGGCGCTCCGGGCTGCACCACACCTGCCCTTCCGACCAGGCCGACAGTTCGCGCAACTCCTGCACCTTGGGGTGCTCGGGGCCGACGCTGTCGACCATCGGCAGGCCGTGCGGGTCGAACACCCGCGTTTCGGCGCCGAAATGGCGCAGCAGGCGCTCGGCCTCCAAGGTCAACAGTTTGCTGAACGAACGCTCGCGCAGCGAGCCGTACAGCAACAGGATGCGCGGCGCGTGGGTCGACACGGCAGGCGGTTGCAGCTTGTCCAGTGTCGGCAGGTCCAGGTGCGGGCCGCTGATGTTGGGCAGGTCGGAAGTTGTGTGGTCCATGCTTGGCGCTCCGTTCAAAGTGTGGTCAACCGCAATACCAGCGCGGCCAGCGTCAGCAGCAGCACCGGCAAGGTCAGCACGATGCCGACGCGGAAATAGTATCCCCAGGATATGTCGATCTTTTTGCTCGACAACACGTGCAGCCAGAGCAAGGTGGCCAGGCTGCCGATCGGGGTGATCTTCGGCCCCAGGTCGCTGCCGATGACGTTGGCGTAGATCATCGCCTCGCGCACCACACCCTGGGCGCTGCTGGCGTCGATCGACAAGGCGCCGATCAGCACGGTCGGCATATTGTTCATGATCGAGGACAGCAAGGCCGTCAGCAGGCCGGTGCCGAGCGCCGCGCCCCATACGCCGTGGGCGGCGAACTGGTTCAGCAGGCCGCTCAGGTGGCCGGTCAGGCCGGCGTTGCGCAGGCCGTAGACCACCAGATACATGCCGAGCGAGAAGACGACGATCTGCCAAGGCGCGCTGCGCAGCACCGCGCCGGTGGCGATGACGTGGCCGCGCGCCGCCACCAGTAGCAGCAGCGCCGCGCCGGCCGCCGCCACGGCGCTGATCGGCACGCCGAGCCGCTCCAGGCCGAAAAAGCCGACCAGCAGCATGGCCAGCACCAGCCAGCCGGCGAGGAAGGTGGCGCGGTCGCGGATGGCCTCGGCCGGCCGCTTCAGCTGCGCCAGGTCGTAGTCCTTGGGAATGTCCTTGCGGAAGAACAGGTAGAGCGCGGCCAAGGTGGCCAGCACGGACACCAGGTTGACCGGCGCCATCACCTGGGCGTAGCGGGCGAAGCCGATGTGGAAGAAGTCGGCCGAGACGATGTTGACCAGGTTGGAGACCACCAGCGGCAGGCTGGCCGTGTCGGCGATGAAGCCGGCCGCCATGACAAAGGCCAGGGTGGCGCGGGCGTCGAAGCGCAGGGCCAGCAGCATGGCGATGACGATGGGGGTGAGGATCAGCGCGGCGCCGTCGTTGGCGAACAGCGCGGCGACGGCGGCGCCGAGCAGGACCAGCAGGGCGAACAGCCGCCCTCCCCGGCCGCCGCCCCAGCGTGCCACGTGCAGCGCGGCCCACTCGAAGAAGCCGGCCTGGTCGAGCAGAAGGCTGATGATGATGACGGCGACGAAGGCGCCGGTGGCGTTCCAGACGATGTTCCAGACGACGGGAATGTCGGCCGGTTGGATGACGCCGGCCAGCATGGCCACGGCCGCGCCCATGGCGGCGCTCCAGCCGATGCCGAGGCCGCGAGGTTGCCAGATCACCAGGACCAGGGTGGCGAGAAAGATGAGAAACGCGGTCAGCACGGCGGAATTCCTTGTTGTGGATGAATGATATGGATGCGCGGCCGCATGCCGCCCGGCCGCTGGGCGGGACGGCAACGGCGCGCGGCGCCGGCTTGCGCCGGCCGGGCCTTTGCCCGGGTTTAGATCGCGCTTGCGCCGATCGCCTTGAGCTCGTGGTGGATGGCGTTCTTTTCGAGCATGTGCAGCGGCAGGCTGGCGAACACGTTGACGCGCGTCATGATCTGGCGGAACACCTTGTGGAAGGCGGCGCGCTTGTCCTCGTCGCTGCCGACCACCGCCGCCGGGTCCTCGAAGCCCCAGTGGGCCGACATCGGGTGGCCCGGCCAGTAGGGGCAGACCTCGCCGGCGGCGTTGTCGCAGACGGTGATGATGAAGTCCATCTGCGGCGCGTCGGCGGCGCCGAACTCGTCCCAGCTCTTGCTGCGCAGGTTCTCCAGCGGATAGCCGGTGCCCTGGATCTGCTCGACGGCGAAGGGATTGACCGCGCCGGCCGGCTGGCTGCCGGCGGAATAGCCCTTGAAACGGCCCTTGCCGATGGTCGTCACCAGGGCCTCGGCCATGATGCTGCGGGCGGAATTGCCGGTACACAGGAACAGCACGTTGTAGACTTTATCGCTCATCGGAAACTCCTTCGTTCGTTGGATGGAAAAATGGGTGTTCAGCAGCCTGGGCAGGCGTCGGACGGCGCCGGCGTACAGGGCACGCCGGCGCAGCAGTTTTCGGTCAGGAAGCCGAGCAGCGCGTTCATACTGCCGATGTTGGCGGCATAGATGACGAAGCGGCCGTCCTGGCGCGAGCCGATCAACTCGGCATGCGACAGCTCCTTCAAATGGAAGGACAGCGACGACGGCGGAATACCCAGATGCTCGCCGATCTTGCTGGCGGCCATGCCCTGCGGTCCGGCCTGCACCAGCAGGCGGAACACCGCCAGGCGCGACTCCTGCGCCAGCGCCGCCAGGGCGGACAGTACGTTCTTGGTTTCCACGGTCATTCCTCTCGATCTCACTTCCATAGTTCAATGATAGTGGAAATATCGAATAAATGCACAGGAAATTTTGCTTGTGAACTTTTTGACAGCGAATCGCCATCTGGCTATGATTTACCCGTGCCCGCCAGCGGTGGGCCTGTCACAAACCCCGCAATCTAGGACGAGAACATGAAAACATCGGGCGCGGACACGGACGCGGGCGCTGGCCCGTCGGCAACGGAGCTGATCTCGAAGAAGATCGCCGATCTGGGCGACTGGCGCGGCGCGACCCTGAGCAGAATGCGCCAGTGGGTCAAGGAGGCGGTGCCGGACGCGGTCGAGGAATGGAAGTGGATGGGCACGCCGGTGTGGTCGCACGACGGCATCATTTGCACCGGCGAGTCCTACAAGAGCGTGGTCAAGCTGACCTTCGCCAAGGGCGCGTCGTTGGCGGACCCGGCCGGCCTGTTCAATTCCAGCCTGGACGGCAACACGCGGCGCGCGATCGACATCCACGAGGGCGGGGAAGTCGACGAGGCCGCCTTCAAGGAGCTGGTTCGGCAGGCGGCCGGCCTCAACAGCGCCGCCAAGTCGAAACCGGCGCGCAAGGCCAAGCCCTAAGGGGTTCCTTCCAACTTACCGTTCCTCACGGGTGTGCCACAGCCGCAAAACGAAAATTGTTGATGCGTCGACCTCATACCGCAGCTCGTAATGGCCGACAAGAATACGCCGAATTTCGCGTGGATCGAACTCTTCTAGGCGTTCGCCGATACGTGGGTTTGCCACCAAGCTCGCGGCGCCCGCCGTCAACGATTGCACGACGCGGGCGGCGGCCGGCTTATTTGCCACTGCAAGAAATTCGTACAACCTTGCCAAATCGGACAGCGCTTTGCTGGTCCATTGCAAAACCATCAGCGCGCCACCGGCATGGGTAGCGGATGATCGCTGTCCAAGCTGTCGGCCCAGGCCTGCACCGCATGGTGATCGACGACGTGCCCAGTATCCACGTCATTCATCGCCTCGCGCGTGAGGCGGCTTCGTTCTTCTTCGAGGTCAACCCAGGCGCTGAGCGCCTGTTTGACGATCCAGCCGCGCGAGCGTTCGAGACGGGCAGCGATCTGGTCGACCCTGTCTGCGAGTAGCAGCGGCACATGTGCCGTAATCACTTTGGTTTCTGGATTTGCCATCAGTTTTCCTTGGGAATAGCCGTGCATTCAATGCATCGATTTTACCAAGTTCAAAACCATCGCTCTGGATGATAGCTAGCGACCGTTGCCTAAGCGCCGCGCGCCGCTTGGCGGCGCCGCCCTGTGCTCCTTGAGTTTGAACACGGCCAGCGCCTGCATCAGCTTGTTGGCCTGCAAGGCCAGGCCGGCCGTCGCGGCGGCGGCCTGTTCGACCAGCGCGGCGTTCTGCTGGGTCACGTCGTCGAGCTGGGTCACCGCTTGGTTGACTTGGGCGATGCCGGCGCCCTGCTCGGCCGAGGCGGTGGCGATCTCGCTCATGACCTGCTTGACGTCCTTGATCGAGGCAATGATGTCCTGCATGGTGCCGCCGGCGTTGTTGGCCATCTGCGTGCCGGCCTTGACCTTCTCGGCCGAAATGTCGATCAACTGCTTGATCTCGCGCGCCGCCGCCGCCGAGCGCTGCGCCAGGCTGCGCACCTCGGTGGCGACGACGGCGAAGCCACGGCCCTGCTCGCCGGCCCGAGCCGCCTCGACCGCCGCGTTCAGCGCCAAAATATTGGTCTGGAAGGCGATGCCGTCGATGATGCCGATGATGTCGGAAATCCTGCCCGACGAGGCGCTCATGTCGGCGATGGTTTCGATCACCTTGACGACGATCTGGCCGCCGTTCTCGGCGATCGAGGTGGCGTCGTTGGCCATGATGTTGGCCTGGGTGGCGTGGCTGGTGTTCTGTGTCACGGTCGAGGCGAGCTGTTCCATGCTCGAGGCGGTCTGCTCCAGCGCCGCGGCCTGCGCCTCGGTACGCGCCGACAGGTCCAGGTTGCCGGTGGCGATCTCGCGGGTGGCACTCTGCATCTGAACGAAGTTGCCGCGCACGTCGCCGATGATGCTGTGCAGGTTGACGCCGAGCTGGCGCAGCGAGCGCAGCAGTTGGCCGATCTCGTCGCTGCGCTCGGTGTGGATATCGGCGCGCAGGTCGCCGCCGGCCATCGCCTGGATGCTGTTCAGCGCCCCTTGCAAGGGTGCGACGATGCTCTGCACCAGGAAATACCAGAGCGCCAGCACGCCGAGCATGGCGGCGGCGGCCAGGCCGCCCAGCCAGCCGGCCGACGACGACGTGGCGGCAGCGCCGAGGATGGCCAGCGTGGCCAGCAACAGGGACATAGCCAGGCCGATGCGGCGACGCAGCGACAGTCCGGCCAGCGCGGCGAGGCCGGCGCGCCAACCGGTGGCGACGGCACGGCCCTGGCGGATCGCCAGGCGCTTGGGGTTGCCTGCGCGGATTTCGCGGTACAGCTGGTCGGCGGCGGCCACCTGCTCGCGGCTCGGCTTGGTGCGCACCGACATGTAGCCGACCGGGCGGCCGTGCTCCATGGTCGGGGTGACGTTCGCCATGACCCAGTAGAAGTCGCCGTTCTTGCAGCGGTTCTTCACCAGGCCGGTCCACGGCAGGCCGGACTTGATGGTGGCCCACAGGTCGGCGAAGGCCTCCTGCGGCATGTCCGGGTGGCGCAGGATGTTCTGCGGCGCGCCGAGCAACTCCTCCTCCGTGTAGCCGCTGACTTCGATGAAGTAGGGGTTGGCGTAGGTGATGTTGCCCTGCAGGTCGGTGGTCGAGACGATGGTCTGGCCATCGTCCAGCACGTACTCGTGGTTGCTAACCGGGTTGTTCAAACGCACTGGGTTCTTCCTCTCTGAGGCGCCAAATCAATACTCAAAGAAGATTAGGCGCCACGCATGCATTCCGGTGGAGAAAACGACATCTCAGTGTATTGTGGCAGGTATTATCGGGGCCGTCTTCTGCAGAGCGGCTATAGGGGGGAAATAGTATTTCCATTCGGCACTATTATACTTCATTTGCGAAATAGTTCCGTTTGGTTTTCGCTTTTGACGATACCAATAAACAATATAATTGCTCAGGGGAAATTCTCCCCATTCCCTAGTTCAGCGCGGCCTCGACGGCGGCGGCGGCGTCGAACAGATGGCCCTCGGCGCCGGGCGCGCAGGCCAGCATCACGCTGGGTGCCAGCCCGCTGGCCGGGTCGGCGTGGCGCCAGGCGGGCACGGCAATGGCCGGCAGGTCGCAGTAGTTGCAGAAGGTGATGGGCGTCATCAAGCCGTTCGGGCCGGGCCGCAGGGTCTTGCGGTTCATGCCGCCATGTTTGGGCGCCAGCAGGCCCAGCGTGGGCAGCAGCAGGATGCCGTCGGCACCGAGCAGGCCGCGATAGTGCGCCCGCGCCGCCTCGAAGGTGGCGACCAGGCGGGCCAGCTGGGCGGCGCCGCGCGGCTTGATGAACTGGCCCAAGGTGGCGCCCTGCAACATCCACATGAACAGGCCGGGGTCGATGCTGGCGCGGCCGGTGAGCTGGCGCAGCGCCTCGCCCCAGACGTTGAAGCGGCCCGCCTGCGATGTGCTGAGCAGCGCCTGCCAGGATGGCGCGGCGTCGTGCAAGATCATCGACGGCATGCGGAAGAACAGTTTGCCGACGTCGCCGAAGGACGCCGCCTCGGGCCGCATGCCGGCCAGGCCCAGCGCGCTCTGCGCCGCCGCCAGGGCGGCATCGATGCAGGGGCTGTCGTTTTTGTACGGAAAGCTCGCCGGGCCGATCAGGCGCAGGCCGGCCAGCGGCGCGGGCGGCGCCGGCGCGCGCTCGGCGATCACCTGGTAGACCATTCTGGCGTCGCGCACGCTGCGGGTGATCGGACCGATGCCCAGCCAGCTGGCGCTGTGGCCGTCGATTTGCGGCCAGGTGCCGGCGCCGTCGACGGCGCCCGAGGCCGGTTTGAAGCCGACCAGGCCGCAGAAGGCCGCCGGGATGCGGATCGAACCGAGGATGTCCGAACCGAGGCCGAAGGCGCTGGCGCCGGAGCCGACCAGCACGCCCTCGCCGCCGCTCGAGCCGCCGGCCACGCGGCTGGGGTCGAGCGGGTTGTTGCTGCGGCCGTAGCGCGGGTTGCTGGTCTCGCCGGTCATGGCGAACTCGGGCACGTTGCTGCGCGCCATGACGATGGCGCCGGCGCCGCGCAGCTTGGCGACCACGGCGGCGTCGACCGCCTGCGGCTGCGGCGTCATGCGGCGCGAGCCGGCGGTGATGCTGTGGCCGGCGATGCCGAAGGTTTCCTTGACCGAGCACGGCAGACCGGCCAGCGGCCCCGGCCGGGCTTGCCGCAGCGCCTCGGCGGCCTCCTCGCGCAACACCTGGGTGGCGCCGTTGAGCGCGCCCTGGGTGGCGTCGAGCCGGGCCAGATGCTGGCGCAACAACTCGGCGGCGCTGCGCTCGCCCCGCTCCAACAGCTGTTTCAGGGCGGTGGCGTCGGGTATGGCGGGGCGCTGCGGGATGGGGGGCGGCGTCATCGATTCTTGTCCAGATGAAAGATTAAAGGTGCAACAAGTATATGCCAAGCGTGTGGCGGCGCCGCCAAAACAAGGGATTACAAATCCTTCCAGCAATGTTAATGTGTACCTCACCCCCCCCCACTGCCCTCGAACATGACCGTCGACACCTTGCGCAAGTTAAGCAAACTGTTCGCCCTGCTGGTGGCCGCCGTCCTCGCCGTGCTGGTGTTGGTGAGCGCCTTCGTGCTGCACAATCTGTACCAGAGCCAGCAGCGCTACCAGGGCAACGCCGAGGATACCTCGCGCAACCTGGCCATTTCGCTGGAAAACTTCCTACATTCGCACTTCCAGGAGGTGGACCTGGCGATGCGCCGCGCCGCCAGCGAGTTCCGCACCCTGCACAGCGAGCGGCGCTTCGACGACGCCACCTTCAGCGCCTTCCTGCGCGGCCTGAAGGAGCGCCTGCCGCAGGCCGACGCGGTGCGCGGCTCGGACCGCGACGGCCGCGTCATCTACGGCGAGAAGATCGACCTGGCCAATCCGCAAAACCTGTCGATCCGCGAGTTCTACCAACGCAGCAAGACCGAGCGCGAGCTGGTGTTCGGCGTGCCGGTCAAGTCGCGCATCTCGGGCGAGTGGGTGTTCCCGCTGATGTACGCGTTGACACTGCCGGACGGCGGCTTCGGCGGCACCGCCTATGTCAACCTGAACAATTCGCGCATCACCGAGCTGTTCTCCTCGCTCAACGTGGGCGAGCACGGCGTCATCATCCTGATCGACCAACAGCGCCGCGTGCTGCACCGCTATCCCGAGTCCAGCGCGATGCAGACCGGCAGCCAGGTGGCGCTGTCGGCCGAGACCGGCGGCATCCTGGCGAGCGGCCAGCGGCGCGCCACCTACAGCGCGGTCAGCGTGCGCGACGGCCGCGAGCGCGTGGTCAGCGTCGAGCGCATCGGCGGCTACCCGATCTTCGTGGTGGTGGGCCTGGCCAACCAGGACTTCCTGACGCCCTGGCGCAAGGAGGCGCGCGACGACGCCATCTTCCTGGCCGCCCTGTACGTGCTGGCCGGCGGCCTGCTGCTGGGGGTGCGCGCCGCACTGCGCCGGCAGGGCCAGGCCTTGCAGCAGTTGCTGCAGAAGGACCAGGCGCTGCAGGGTTCGCTGGCGGCGCTGACCCAGTCGGAGCAGCGCTGGCGCTCGCTCACCGAGGGCCTGCCGCAGATGGTCTGGACGCTGACGCCGCAACGCCGCTTCGAGTTCCTCAGCCACCACTGGCAGGACTTCACCGGCATCGACACGGTCACGCTGCTGGCCGGCGCCGCCTGGTTCGACATCCTGCACGCCGACGACCGCGGCCGCATCGACGCCGCCTGGGCCGCCGCCCTGGCGGCCGGCGGCGAGTTCCGCTGCGACTGCCGGCTGCGCCGCGCCGACGGCGCCTGGCGCGTGTTCGACCACCACGCGCTGCCGCAGCGCGACCCGGCCGGACGGCTGCTGTGCTGGGTCGGCAGCAGCACCGACATCACGGCGGCGCGCGAGGCGCACGTCCAGCTGTCGCAGGCCAAGGACGCGGCGCTGGCGGCCGGCCGCGCCAAGAGCGAGTTCGTGGCCAACATGAGCCACGAGATCCGCACGCCGATGAACGCCGTGCTGGGCATGCTGCAACTGCTGCAACAGACCGCGCTGGCGCCGCGCCAGCAGGACTACGCGGTGAAGGCCGAGGCGGCGGCGCGTTCGCTGCTCAGCCTGCTCAACGACATCCTCGACTTCTCCAAGGTCGAGGCCGGCAAGCTGACGCTCGACTGCCACCCGTTCAGCGTCGACAAGCTGCTGCGCGACCTGTCGGTGATCCTCTCGGCCAACATCGGCGACAAGGACGTCGAGGTGCTGTTCCAGATCGACCCGGCGCTGCCCAAGTGGGTCAGCGGCGACGCGCTGCGGCTGCAACAGATCCTGCTCAACCTGAGCGGCAACGCCATCAAGTTCACCGCCCACGGCGAGGTGCTGCTGTCGGTGCGCCTGCTGGCGCGCGACGAGGCCGGCCTGCGGCTGGCCTTCAGCATCCGCGACACCGGCATCGGCATCTCGGCCGAGCAGTGCGAGCGCATCTTCGAGGGCTTCTCGCAGGCCGAGGCCTCGACCGCGCGGCGCTACGGCGGCAGCGGCCTGGGCCTGGCCATCAGCCAGCGCCTGGTGCGCCTGATGGGCGGCGAGCTCAGCGTGGACAGCACGCCCGGCCTGGGCAGCGTGTTCGAGTTCGTCGTGGTGCTGCAGCCGGCCGCCACGCCGGCCGCGCTGCTGGCCGATCCGACCCTGCTGCAGCAGCTAGACTGCCTGGTGGTCGACGACAACCCGAGCGCGCGCCAGGTGCTGGCCGAGATGGCGCAGTCCTTCGGCTGGCTGGTCGAGACCGCCGCCGACGGCGCCGCCGCGCTGGCCGCGCTGGCGCGGCGCGGCCCGGCGCGGCCCTACGACGTGATCTTCGTCGACTGGCGCATGCCGCAGCTCGACGGCTGGGACACCGCCGTGCGGCTGCGCCAAATGCTGCCGGCCGGCGCCGGCCCGCTGATCATCATGGTGACCGCCTACGACCGCGAGATGCTGGCGCAAAAACAACACGATCAACCCGTCCAGCATGAAGCGGCCGGCGCCACGCTGGACGGCGTGCTGGTCAAGCCGGTGACCGCCTCGATGCTGTTCGACGCCGTGGCCGACGCCAAACTGGGCCAACGCCGCAGCGCGCCGGCCGCCACCGCGGCGGCCCAGCCGGCGCCTTCCCGGCGCCGCCTGGACGGCCTGCGCCTGCTGCTGGTCGAGGACAACCCGGCCAACCAGCAGGTGGCGCGCGAACTGCTCGGCTACGAGGGCGCCGAGGTGGCGCTGGCCAACTGCGGCCAGGCCGCCATCGACGCGGTGCGCGACGGCGCGCCGCCCGACCTGATCCTGATGGACATCCAGATGCCGGACATGGACGGCTACCACGCCACCCGCGCCATCCGCGCCCTGCTGGGCTGGCGCACCCCGCCCATCGTCGCCATGACGGCCAACGCCCTGGCCAGCGACCGCGCCGCCGCGCTGGCCGCCGGCATGGTCGACCATGTCGGCAAGCCCTTCGACCTGGACCAACTGGTCGCCGTCATCCTGGCCCACGGACCGGACGGCGCCGGTGGCGGCGACGCTAGCGGCGCAGGCGGCAGCGACGCCGCCGGCGGACCGGCCGCGCCGAGGGAGGTCGCCGTGCTGAACGGCGGCGCCGCGTTGAAGCGCATGGGCGGCCTGAGCCAGCTGTATCTGTTGGCCCTGCGCGACTTCGCCGGCGAGGCCGGCCGCATCGGCGCGCTGCTGCTCGGCGCCATCGAGCGGCAGGACCTGGCGGCGGCGCGGCCGCTGCTGCACGTGCTCAAGGGTCTGGCCGGCACGGTCGGCGCCGAACAGTTGGCCGGCTTGGCGGCGGCGGCCGAAACGGCCGCCGTGCCGGACGGCTGGGTCGCGCTGGGCTCGGTGTTGGCGGCGATACCGCCCGCGCTGGGGGCGATCGAGCAGTTGGCCGCCGAGCTCGAGGGCGCCGCCGCGTCCGGCGCGGCGGGCTAGCAGCGCCCTGGCCAAGCACCTGCGCTCCGCCCTGGAGCTGGAACGGGACGACTGGACCTCGTTCAAGCTGGAATTCCACAACGAGGTGCAGCTGTCATGAATGCAGTCGGGCGGGGCGCCCCGCACGCGCCTGGGCGGCGCGGGCGCGGGCGTCGATCGGCTGGCCTACTGGCTCTGCTGCAGGCTGCGCCCGTTGAGCGCCTGCACCGGCCGCGCGTTCATCGGATACAGCTTGCGGAAGGCGGCCAGCTGGCCCTTGGACATCTGCACCGGCTGCTTCATCACCTGCCAGCGCACGCCCTCGCTGCACGGCGGCGTGGTCAGCGAGCCCATGAAGGCGTAGTAGCCCTGCGCCGGCGGCAGCAGGTCGGCCGGGTTGAGCGGCTCGGCCAGCTCGGCCTTGGCGTCGGCCTGCTTGGGCATGCTGGCGAAGACCTTCTTCAGCACCGGGTTCTCCCTGCCCTCGCTAAACAGCACGGCCACCACGGCCAGCTGGCCCTCGGCGTTCTTGTGCACCATGTGGGCCACCAGCGGATAGGCCTTGCCGTTGACCTTTTCCTCGCTCGGCGTGTGGAAGTGGAATTGCAGCAGCTTGTAGTCGGAACCGCCCAGCTTGGCGCTGTTGCCGTCGCCGACGTTGACCTGGATGGTGTGGCCGTTGTTGACCACCTCGGCGCGGCCGGCGGCGTAGCTGAAGCCCAGCGCCGGCAGCTCGGCCTTGGCGGCGTCGCGGATGTCGATCGGCGACTGCTCCCTGCCCAGCTTGCAGGAGGCGAAGTCCGGCTGCAGCTCGCTCCAGTGGGCCGGGTCGGCGTGGCCGCTGTAGCTCCAGTGGGCTGGCTTGCCCTCGTGCTTGTCGGCGCTCAGGGCAGGAGTGGCGTAGGCGCATGCGAACAGGGCGAGCGCGGCGGGAATGACGAGTTTTTTCATGGCTATCTCCTGGCGTTTCTGTAGGATTTTTCTGCGGGGTGCGCGGCCGTTTCCGAGGCGGCCAGCCATGGTAGCAAAGCGGCGACTGGCGATTCTCACCAAATCCCACATCGGCCGGCAATGCCGCCCGTTTTGTGGCGGAAATGACGCACCGCCGCCAAGCAGCACCGCAGCCGCGCCGCCGCGCCCGGCGGGACGGCGCCGGCTTGGCCCGCCAGACGTGCCGATTGGCTCGCCAGGGCTAGTCGCACCTTGCCTTAGTTGCATGTTTGTCTGGTCTAATCAACACAACGGCCGCCGGCGCGCTCCACCAAGGCGACGCCGCGTCCGGCCTCCCGCCCACCGCTTAGAACAACTCGGACAACCATGCAAAAAATCGCCGCAATCTGCACATTGGCGTTCGCCGCCCTCCCCGCCCTGGCCTTCGAACCGCTGGCCGCCGACACGATGGAGGACACCCGTACCTTCAAGATCGAGGTGCTGCAGGTGACCGACATCGAGCCCTTTCAGGAATCGCTGGACGGCTTCCTGGCCGCGCTGCGCAGCAACGAACTGATCGAGGGCAAGAACCTGAGCGTGCACCGCGTCAAGATCGATTTCGACATGGAAAAAGGCGGCTTTTGGAGCCGGCTCGGCGTGCTGCTGCGCATACGCAACGAGGCGGCCCGCATCGTCGAGGCCAAGCCCGACCTGGTGCTGACCATCGGCACGCCGGCCACCAAATACGCCCGTGGCATCGTCGAGGACGCGCACATTCCGCTGGTGTTTACCGCCGTGGCCAATCCGCAGGACGCCGGCTGCGTCTCGCTGAGCGACGCCGGCCCGGGCGTGACCGGCTCCACGCTGTACAGCAACATGGCCGAGTCGGTGAAGGTGGTGCAGCAGTTGTTCCCCGAGGTGAGGCGGATCGGCATGGTGCACACCGACGACGAGAACGGTGTCGCCCACGTCGCCGCCGCCGTCAGCAGCGCCGGCCAGGCCGGCATGGCGGTGAGTTCGCGCCTGGTCAGCAAGAACGACAGCATCGTGCCGACGCTCAAGTCGCTGTACAACCAGGGCCAGGGCGTGCAGATGTTCGCCGTGCCGCTGGACACCTATTACGGCCTGCACCGCTACGAGGCGGCCACCGACCTGGGCGACTTCGGCGCCGCCCACCAGTTGCCGGTGGTCACCTTGGCCATGGTGCGGGTGCCGGGCGCGGTGCTGTATGTCGGCTCCGACTTCACGCAGGTGGGCAATCTTGCCGGCATCCAGGCCAGCAAGATCCTCAAGCGCCGCACCAAGCCGGACGTGCTGCCTATCCTGCGGCAGGAGACGCCGACCGTGCTGATCGACCCGGAGCGCGCCGCCGCGCTGCACATCGCCCTGCCCTCGGCCTTCCTGGCGCACAAGAGCGTGGGCAAGAACGGCTTTTGGCAAATCGATTTGGCCAAGTAAGGCGGCCAGCGCCGACTTAGGATGGCCTTAAGCGCGGCGCCGACCGGTCGGCAACGTGGCGCGGCGGCGACAATGCGGCTACAATCTCGCCCATGCGCCGTTTCCTGATCATTTTGCTGTTGCTGATCCTACCGTGCCAGGTCACCCTGGCGGCGGTGGACCTGTGCTGCGGCTTCGATCGGACCACGCGCCACCAGCCCTGCTCCGTCGAGGCGCAGGAACAATTGGACCTGAGCCTGGACCTGTCCAAACAGCACAGCAGCGTCAATTCGCCGATCGACGCCCATTGCGCCTTGTGCTTCCTGGGCAGCATTTGCATCATGTCCGCCCCGGCCGTGCGCAAGCTGGCGCAGCAGCCGGAAGACAGCGCCGCCGTCGCCTCGGCGCGCGTCCATTTCGCCTCCCACGCCTCGCCGCGCCCCGAACGGCCGCAATGGCAGCCTGCCGTCTGACCCGGCAAGCGGCCCCACCTCCCTGATGTTGTTACTGTCGCCACAGCTGTAGAGCCGTGCGCGCACGGTCCGCTGTGCCGGATTCCCTCGTCTGTCATACACGGAGAATTCGATGCAAACAGTATTCTGGCCCCTGGGCTTGGCGACCATGCTCGCCTTGCCGGCGGCCGCACAGGGCGCCAACGCGCCCACCCCAACTTCGCCGCCGACGCTGCTGTCGGCGCCCCCAAACACCGCCCCGGCCGCGCCGCCGGCCACGGCCGGCAGCGTGCTCGGCCTGGCCGACGCCTTGGCGCTGGCCTTGCGCGCCAGCCCCGAGCTGGCCGCAGCCGCGCATGAGCTCGGCGCCGCCGACGGCGCGCTGCGCCAGGCCGGCGCGGCGCGCAACCCCGAGCTGTCGCTGTTGGTCGAGGACCAGCAGGCGGCCACCCGCAGCACCACGCTGCAATGGAGCCAGCCGCTGGAACTGGGCGGCAAGCGCGCCGCCCGTGTCGCCGTCGCCGCGCTGGGCCGCGACGGCGCCGACGCCGCCCTGGCCGCCCGTCGTGCCAACGTGGCCGGCGCCGTCATGGCCGACTTCGCCCAGGTACAACTGGCGCAGGAGCGCTCGCGCCTGGCTCTGGCGACGCTGGAACTGGCGCGCCAGGCCAGCGCGGCCGCCGCCAAGCGTGTCGCCGCCGGCAAAATTTCGCCGGTGGAGGAAAGCAAGGCCCGCGTGGCCGAGGCCGGCGTCCGCCTGGAGCTGAGCCAAGCCAAGGCCGAGCTGCTGCGGGCGCGCGGCAAGCTGGCCGCCAACTGGGGCGCGACGACAGCGCCGTTCGCCAGCGTCGAGACGGCCATGGCGGAACCGGCGCCGCTGCCCACGCTGGCGCAGTTGACGGCGCGGCTGGAACGGGCGCCGCAAATGGCGCGGGCGCGCAGCGAGTTGGCGCGCAGCCAGGCCGAGCTGCGCCTGGAAAAGGCGCGCCGCACGCCGGACGTGACGCTGCTGCTGGGCGCCAAGCGCAATGCCGAGCTGGGCCGCAACCAGGCGATATTCGGCCTGTCCGTGCCGCTGCCGCTGTTCGACAGCAACCAAGGCAATGTGCAGGCCGCCGCCAGCCGCAGCGAACAGGCGCGCAGCGAACTGGACGCCACCGCCGTGCGCCTGCACGGCCAGTTGCAGGCGGCGCACGGCAGTTGGAGCGGCGCCACCGAACAGGCGCAGCTATACCGCGACGAGATCCTGCCCGGCGCCAGCAGCGCCTATGCCGCCGCCGTCAAGGGCTTCGAGTTCGGCAAGTTCAGCTTCCTCGAAGTGCTGGACGCCCAGCGCACCCTGTTCGACGCCCAGAGCGGCTACCTGCGCGCCCTGACCGACATCCGCCTGGCCTACGCCGACCTGCATGGTCTGCTGGGCGGCGCCCCCGATACCCCGACTGCGGAGCAGCCATGAAATTCTCACCATCAATCAACAAGAAACAAACCACGGCCATCGCCGCCATTGCCGCCGCCACCGTCGTACTGGGCAGTTTGATTTTGTGGGGCGGCAAGTCCGCGCCCGCCGCCGGGCTGGAGCACGACGACCACCAGGCCGAGGCCGCCGCGCCGCAACTGGTGGGCGGCAAGGTCGCGCTGAGCGAGGCGCAGATCAAGGCGGCCGGCATCACGCTGGCCAGCGCCGCACCGGCCAGCATCGTCGCCAGCGTGCAGCTGCAGGGCGAGGTGCGCATGAACGAGGAGCGCAGCGCGCACATCGTGCCGCGCGTGGCCGGCATGGTCGAGAGCGTGGCCGTCAGCCTGGGCCAGCAGGTCAAGCGCGGCCAGGTGCTGGCCGTCATCAACAGCGGCACGGTGGCCGATTTGCGCGGCGACAGCCTGACGGCGCAGCGCCGTTTGGAGTTGGCGCGCAGCACCCTGGCCCGCGAGCAGCAGTTGTGGGAGCAAAAGATTTCGGCCGAGCAGGACTACTTGCAGGCGCGCCAAGCGCTACGCGAGGCCGAGATCAACGCCCTGAGCAGCCGGCAAAAGCTGGCCGCGCTGGGCGTCGACGAGGCGGCCGGCGCCGCTGGCGGGCTGAACCGCTACAGCGTGCGCGCGCCCTTCGACGCCACCGTGGTCGAGCGCCGGCTCAGCGCCGGCGTGCCGGTCAAGGAGGACGCCGACGTGCTGACCCTGTCCGACCTGGGCACGCTGTGGTTGGACGTCGCCGTGCCGGCGCGCGACTTGGCGACGGTGAAGCCGGGCGCGACGGTCGAGGTGGCCCTGCCGGCCGCCACCACCGCCAGCTCCACCGCGCCGGGCCGCGCCGCCGAAGGCGCCGACGCCGCCACCGTGGCGCACGGCAAGGTGGCCTACGTCAGCGCCCTGCTCGGCGAGCAGACGCGCACGGCGACCGCGCGTATCCTGCTGGCCAATCCGCAGGGCCGTTGGCGCCCTGGACAGTTCGCCACGGTGACGGTGAACGCCGCGCCGGTGGCGGCGCCGGTGGCGGTGGCGCTGAGCGCGCTGCAAACCGTCGAGAACCGCCAGGTGGTGTTCGTGCGCACGGCCGAGGGCTTCGTCGCCCAGCCGGTGGTGACGGGCGCCAGCGACGGCAAGCTGATCCACATTGTTTCCGGCCTGTCGGCGGGCGCCAAGTACGCGGCGGTCGGCAGCTTCCTCATCAAGTCGGAGCAAGGCAAATCCGACGAAGCCGGCCATTGAGAGGAATGATCCATGTTTGAACGCATAATTGACTTTTCCATCGCCCGGCGCTGGCTGGTGCTGCTGCTGGTGCTGGTCATGGCCGCCGCCGGCGTCTACAACTACCAGCGCCTGCCGATCGACGCCGTGCCCGACATCACCAACGTGCAGGTGCAGATCAACAGCGCCGCGCCCGGCTACTCGCCGCTCGAGGCCGAGCAGCGCATCACGCTGCCGATCGAGACGGCGATGGCCGGCCTGCCCCATTTGGAACAGACCCGCTCGCTGTCGCGCTACGGCCTGTCGCAGGTGACGGTGATCTTCAAGGACGGCACCGACCTGTACTTCGCCCGCCAGCTGGTCAACGAGCGGCTGCAACAGGCGCGCAACGCGCTGCCGGCCGGCGTGTCGCCGACGCTGGCGCCGGTCTCGACCGGCCTGGGCGAGATCTACTTCTGGACCGTGGAGGCGCGCGACGGCGCCCGCAAGGCCGACGGCACGCCGTACAGCCCGACCGACCTGCGCGAGATCCAGGACTGGATCATCAAGCCGCAGCTGCGCAACGTGCCCGGCGTGACCGAGATCAACACCATCGGCGGCTACGCCAAGGAGTACCAGATCGCCCCGCTGCCGGAACGGCTGGCGGCGCACGGCCTGGCGCTGGCCGACCTGCTGGCGGCGGTCGAGCGCAACAACGGCACGGTCGGCGCCGGCTACATCGAGAAGCGCGGCGAGCAATTGCTGGTGCGCGCGCCGGGACAGCTGAGCTCGCTTGAGGAGCTGCGCAACGTGGTGGTCGGCAACAACGACGGCGCGGTGCTGCGCCTGCGCGACGTGGCCGAAGTGACGCTGGGGCGCGAGCTGCGTAGCGGCGCCGCCACCGAGAACGGCCGCGAGGTGGTGCTGGGCACCGTCTTCATGCTGCTTGGCGAGAACAGCCGCACCGTCTCGTCCGCCGTGGACAAGAAGATGGTGGAAATCAACCGCAGCCTGCCGCCGGGCGTCTACGCGCCCACCGTGTACAACCGCACGGTGCTGGTCGACAAGGCCATCGCCACCGTGCGCAACAACCTGCTGGAGGGCGCGGTGCTGGTGGTGGCCGTGCTGTTCCTGTTCCTCGGCAACATGCGCGCGGCGCTGATCACCGCGCTGGTGATCCCGCTGGCGATGCTGTTCACCTTCAGCGGCATGGTCGGCAACCACGTCAGCGCCAACCTGATGAGCCTGGGCGCGCTGGACTTCGGCATCATCATCGACGGCGCCGTCGTCATCGTCGAGAACTGCGTGCGCCGCCTGGCCCACGCGCAGGAAAAGCTGGGGCGGCCGCTGACCTTGGCCGAGCGCCTCGACGAGGTGCGCGGCGCCGCCCGCGAGGCCCGCCGGCCGCTGCTGTTCGGCCAGTTCATCATCATGATCGTCTATCTGCCGATGTTCGCGCTGAGCGGGGTCGAGGGGCGCATGTTCCAGCCGATGGCCTACACCGTGGTGATCGCCCTGGTCGGCGCGATGATTTTGTCGCTGACCTTCGTGCCGGCCGCCGTCGCCCTGTTCATCGGCGAACGCGTGGCGGAGAAGGAGAACGGCCTGATGCGCCGCGCCCGCCGCCTGTACGCGCCGGTGCTCGAGGCCATGCTGGCCAATCCGGCGGTGGTGCTGAGCGGCGCCGCCGCCACGGTGCTGCTGTCGGCGCTGCTGGTGACGCGGCTGGGCAGCGAGTTCGTGCCCAGCCTGAACGAGGGCGACTTGGCGGTGATGACGCTGCGCGTGCCCGGCACCAGCCTGAGCCAGTCGGTCGCCATGCAGCAGCAGTTGGAGCAGACGCTGGTGCGCCAGTTCCCCGAGATCGACCGCATGTTCGCCCGCATCGGCACGGCCGAGGTGGCCACCGACCCGATGCCGCCCAACGCCGCCGACAGCTACATCATGCTCAAACCACAGTCGCAATGGCCCGAGCCACGGCGCACGCGCGACGAGCTGATCGCAGCCATCGAGGAGGCCGCCAACAAGCTGCCGGGCAACAGCTACGAGTTCTCGCAGCCGATCCAGCTGCGCTTCAACGAGCTGATCTCCGGCGTGCGCAGCGATGTCGCGCTCAAGCTGTACGGCGACGACCTGGAGCAGCTGCAGCAGACCGCCGGCAAGATGGCCGCCGTGTTGCAGGACATTCCCGGCGCCGCCGAGGTGAAGGTCGAGCAGACCAGCGGCCTGCCGATGCTGACCATGCGGGTCGACCGCGAACGCGCCGCCCGCTACGGCCTGGCCATGGCCGAGGTGCAACAACTGCTGGCGGTGGCGGTGGGCGGGCGCGAGGCCGGCGTGGTGTTCGAGGGCGACCGTCGCTTCAACATCGTGGTGCGCCTTCCGGAAAACCTGCGCAACGACATCGACGCCTTGAAGCGCCTGCCGTTGCCGCTGCCGCCGGGCGCCGACGGCGTGCGCCGCAGCATCCCGCTGGCCGAGGTGGCCGAGTTCGACCTGGCGCCGCAGCCGAACCAGGTGAGCCGTGAGAACGGCAAGCGCCGCGTGGTCGTTTCGGCCAACGTGCGCGGCCGCGACATGGGCTCCTTCGTCGCCGAGGCGCAGCGCCTGGTGGCGCAGAAGGTGCCGGCGCCGCCCGGCTACTGGACCGAATGGGGCGGCCAGTTCGACAACCTGCAGTCAGCCGCCAGCCGCCTGCAGCTGGTGGTGCCGGCCGCGCTGTTGCTGGTGCTGCTGCTGTTGTTCGCCATGTTCAACAATGTGCGCGACGGCCTGCTGGTGTTCACCGGCATCCCCTTCGCGCTGACCGGCGGCCTGGCGGCGCTGTGGCTGCGCGGCCTGCCGCTGTCGATCTCGGCGGCGGTCGGCTTCATCGCCCTGTCCGGCGTGGCGGTGCTCAACGGCCTGGTGCTGATCGCCATCATCCGCGGCCTGCGCGAGCAGGGCCGCACGCTCGACCAAGCGATCCGCGAGGGCGCCCTGACCCGCCTGCGGCCGGTGCTGATGACGGCGCTGGTGGCGGCGCTGGGCTTCGTGCCGATGGCCGTGGCGCTGGGCACCGGCGCCGAGGTGCAGCGGCCGCTGGCGACGGTGGTGATCGGCGGCATCCTGTCGTCGACGCTGCTGACGCTGCTGGTGTTGCCGGTGCTGTACCGCTTGGCGCACGCAAGGATGGCGGCGGCCCAGCCGGCAGCGGCGCCGCTGCGGGCCGGTCCGGCCTAACTTGTGGCTGGAGGATCAGACTGTCTCGCCGTGGGTTTCAATGATGGCGGCGAGCGGCCTACGCAGGCATTCGCCGTGCCGCTGCCTGATCGCGCCGAGGCGCGCGAAGAAAACGATGCGCCGGTCGCCGCCGGCCAGGCGCTGCAATTCGCCGCGCGCCCGGTCGTGCTGCAGCATCACGCTGAGCGGGTGCAGCGCAAGTCCGAGCCGCTGCGCGTTCAGCCACACTTCCATCAGGCGCGCGCCGGCCTGGACCATCACCGTCGATGCAACGTCGTCCGACGGCAGGCTACACAACAGCAGTTGCGCTGAGTCCTCAACCAGCGCCGCCAGTTGCGCCGCCATGTTGTGCGGCACGCGCACGATGCGCAGCACTTGCATGACCTCCGGCGCCAGCACACATTGCATGATGCGCGTACGCAACGGCGACATCGGTCCCATCAGGCTATGCAGATAAAAACCGTCCTCGGCCGGCTTGCGCGGATCGAAATGCAGGTAGCGGTAGGTTTCCTTCCATGCGCGGTAGCTGGAGAAGTCCAGCGCCGCGAACTGCCGTACCAAACCGGCGGCACGGGCAATGAAGGCCGGGCTGCGTTCCACCCGGATATGCAGTTGGTCCCCGGTCAGCTGTTCCGGCCAGTTCCGTTCCAGCAATTGCGCGAGCACCATGTCACTGCAACTGCCCTCGGCAAACGGCGCGCGATGAGTACGGCGCTGCCGGACGCTGTCTTGCAACCCGGCGAATGCCGTGGCATCTGGAACGTGCTGCGGCCGCAGAGCAAGCAACACCAGGCCCCGGCAGCCATACCGTTGTTCCAGCGATTGCAAGAACGGCATGGCTGCCGGGGCCTGCGTATCCAGCATATCCAGCCAGTGCCAGTTGCAGTGAAAGCCCAGCGCATCGAAGGCCGCGCTCAACAAGCCGAGGAACATGCCGCAACTGAGCTGCATTTCCAGCGTAAGACTGGGTAGTGCTCTCAACGTACGCTGGCGATCGATGCCCAGCAGCAGCAACTGCTCGTGCTCCGGCCAAGCATGTGCCGGCAACAGTTGCGCCCGCATCCGCCTGTCTTCGATGTGCACCAGCTTCCATGGCTGGCAGTTGTGCGAAGACGGCGCCTGGCGCGCAATGTCGACTGCTTGTAGCAGGTTTTCTTCAAATTCCATAGACGTCCCTTAGCCGTGCCCGTGTGACACGCACTGTCCTACCAGCGCCAGTGCGTAATCATCGATCAGCCCGCCGTAGCCGCTAAGCTGCGATCCTTGCCTGCTCGGCAACTGTGCCACTAGGCGCGGCGACAGGCGCCATGACAAGTGGCCGTCGCAGCCGATTGCTTCCAGCTCGATGTCGGCAAACCAGCCGAATATGCTTTTCCCGTGTGCCTTCATGAAGGCTTCCTTGAAGGCCCAGACCGCAGTACAGACGCCATCGCCGCCGGCGGCGCTGAAGCGCAGTTCATGCGCCGTAAATGCCATCTCGCGTGCTGCATCCGGAAACGGCCTCACACGCTCTATATCAATGCCGACCGGATAAGCACTGGCCGCAGCCACCGCATATCCTTGCGAATGGCTGATGCTGACATGGAAACCGGCAGCCTCCGGCTGGCCGCGATTGTGTTCGGCACTGCTGTTGCCGATGACCAGCCCATGCAACGGCGATTCGGCACCGGCCTGCGCATGCAGATGCTGCAATGCGGCCTTAGCGGCGACGCGCCCGGCCATCCATTCGCGGCGCCGCTTGGCCAGCCGCAATCCGTGCAGCCGCTCGCGCTCGGTATTGCCAAACATGCGTGCGAGGTAAACATGATCATTTTCGCGCCGCGCTACCGCTTCGACCGACACTGCGCTGACAACGCAGTCACCGATGCCCACTGTGCAAGGCGTTTCCGTCTGAGGCAACATGATTGCGGCAATGCCGCTCATGCAGGCGCCCGGTAACCGGCGCCGAGCTGCGTGCCGGCGACTTCCTCCACCACTTCCGCCATCGTGGAAAAGCATTCCACCAGCCGCGCGAAGCTCGCGCTGCCCATGTCGCGCTTGAATGCCTCGTTGCTGCTCACCTTGATTACCTCGATATAGTGGAACGGCGCATCATGCGCGCTACTGACGCGGCACACGTCGAAACTGCGCACACTCGGCAACTCCGGACAGGTCGCATAGTCGGTGTCCAGTACCCAGTTTTCGAAAGCCTGCGCATGGCCGATGTCAAGCAGGCGGATTTTATGGACGATCGATTGCATGTGAGACTCCCGTGGTTAGTGAACGCCGCCATCTGCTTGCAGCAGCAGGTGGTAATTGATGCCGCCGGTGCCGAAGGAACTGACCGCCGCGCGCCGGCGGCCGTCGAGCGCATCCCAGCGCGTGTTGGCGGTCACCAGTTCGGCCGGGATGCCCGCCAGCGGCAACTGCGGATCGATACGGCGGCGCAGCAAGGTGGCCGGCAGCGCATGCCGCTGCAAGGCGAGCACCGTTTTCAGCAAGCCGGCGGCGCCAGCGGCGGCGAAGGTATGACCGATGTTGGATTTGACCGAACCGATGCGCAGCGGCACTGCGCGCGCGCCGCCGTACACGCTGCCGATCGACGTCAGTTCCGCCAGATCGCCCAGGCGCGTGCCGGTGCCGTGCGCTTCGACGTACTGCACGCTGGCTGGCGCATAGCCGGCCTGCGCGAAGGCGCGGCGCATCGCCAGCGCCTGCCCGTCTGGATCGGGCGCGGTCATCGACACTGCATCGGCGGAGCCGCCAACGCCGGTGATCGTCGCATGAATACGGTCGCCGTCGCGCAGCGCATCGCTGAGCCGCTTGAGCACGAACAGCGCCGCGCCATCGCCCGGCGAGAAGCCGTCGGCATGCTCGGAAAACGGCGCTATCCTTTGTTGCGACAGCATCATTTGCGACGAACAGAGCACCAGATCGCGCAGGTTGGCCGGCAATTCGACGCCGCCGGCCAGCACCAGGTCGTAGCGATGCCGACGCAAGGCCAGCACCGCGTTGTTGAACACTGCCAGTGACGACGCGCAGGCCGCTTCCACCGCGACCGGCATCGCGGCAAGGCCGAAGCAGGCCGACACCAGTGCCGCACTGCCGCTGGCAAGGTAGCCGTCCAGCGTGAAATGATCGATGCCGTGGTCCGCCGTAGCGGCATCGGGCACGCTTCCCAAGGTGCGCAACAGTTCAGGCGCGTGCAGCCGGCACGCCAGTTCGCGCTCGCGGCCCAGGCTGAGATTGGAGGCGACGATCACCGCGGTGCGGCCGAGCTTGCCGCGCTTCTGCGCCAAGCCGAAATCGACCAGTGCTTCGGCGGCGACATGCAGGGTCAGCTTTTGCGCGATATCCAGCCCGGCAGCGCGCTTGGGGAATATTTTATATGCGGCAAGACCGGCATCGTAATGCTCGCGCTGCTTGAGGTCAGCGCCGTATTGCGCATAGCTGGACAGCACAGCGGCCTCGCCTTCGCCAAAATAGGCGGAGCGCGGCAGCACGTTCTCCGGCAGCGGCTGCACTGCATCAAGGCCGTCGAACAGGCCCTGCGCGAAGTCGGCGCTGTTGCTGCAGGGACCGAAGGCACCGCCGATGCCGACGATCGCAATCGGTTCCTGCTGTTCTTGCGCAGGCGACATATCGGACGACAATGCATGACTGGCACTTTCGGGTGCCGACAGCAGCAGATGCCATTGCACGCCGGTCAGGCTACTGCCAAAGACGCCGGCAAGTTGCGGCGCGTCGCCAGGCCAAGGAATAGCGGCATCGGGATACGCGATACCGGCACGCGCATGCAGCGCTGCCGAACTCCGCATCTGCGGCAAGGTCTTTTCGTGCAACGCCAGGCTGCTGCCTGCTACCGCGGCGAGTGCCGCATTGGCAAAGGTATGACCGAATGTGGCGACACTGGCGCCAACTTGCAGCGGCCGATGCTTGCCTTCCGCACAGGCATCGCTCAAGACGCTGAACAACTGCGGCGCCTGGCTGCCGACGCCGGGCAGCACGCAGTCGATATACTGTTGCGCCGCCGCCGTCACTTCCGCCTGTGCACAAGCGTCATTGATCACATGGAACGCCGCCGTGCCATCAACTGCATAAGCCAATGCCCCCGGCACGTCCTGCCTTGCCGCACCCATGCCGCGCAGCACGCTGTAGATGCGGTCGTTGTCGCGTCGCGCATCGGACAAGCGTTTGAGCAGCAGCGCGGTGGCGCCTTCGCCCATGGGCGTGCCTGCCCCGTCCAGCGCAAAAGGGTGGCCGCCGCAGGCGCCAGTAAAACCCTTTCTTGCCAGTGCCAACGGCGTCAGAAGGCTCTCGATGCGTTGTCCGCTGGCGACGATTACTGCCCTGCTCTGGCCGCTGTGAAGCGACAGGCTGGCCGCCTCCAGCAGCGCGTAGCCGGTCGCATCCGCGCATTCCATTGCCTGCACCGGACCACGGAGCGACAGGATGGATGCAATGCGCGCCGGAATGCTGCTGGCCATTTCGCCGACCCGGTCATGCGAGGAGGAACCGAAGCGCTCGCGCAATGTCTCCTTCAGGAGCGCAAATTCCTCGGCGCTGCCAGCAAGTTCATGCGCCAGCCGCACGCCATCCACCTTCAATGCGTTGGCGATGGTGCTGTCGAAGCCGAAGCAGGTGCCGCACATAACGGCCACTTCATCGCGCGGCAGATCGCGCTTGTCATACCCGGCATCGCGCACGCACTCGTCCGCCACCTGCAACAGCATCAACATCATTTGCGATACCGATTTGCGGTAGATCGGCGGAATGCGGAAGCGCTTGAAATCGAATTCCATCTCGTCGAAAAAGGCGCCGTGCCATCCCCGCAACTGTTCGCGCACCTTGCCGTCAGTGTCCCAGTAACGTGCCAGCGGCAGCGGCGCAAAGTGAGACTCCCCCGCCTGCAGCTGCCGCCAGAACGCATCCTTGCCGCGCGCCTGTGGATACAGGCAACCGATGCCGATGATCGCGATCGGCTCGAAAACCGGCGGCTTATGCATCGGCGGTGACGATTTCGTTGCGGTCGTCCGCATGCGGCATGGCTGCGGTGTCGCTGGTGCTGCGAGTCAGTTGCTCCAGCGCGCGGTAGTCGATCTTGCCATTCGCATTCTTCGGCAATTCTTCCAGTTGCCGGGCAAGCCTGGGGATCATATAGCGCGGAAGCCGGGCGCTGCAGTAGCTCTTGATATCGAGCACACCAAGTCTTTCGCCGGCATGACGCAGCGTGTAATAGGCAACGATGTGTTGCGTATCCCCCGCGCACTCCGCCACGACCGCGACTTCTGCGATACCCGGCATCGCGCCCAGCACCGCTTCGATTTCGCCCAGCTCGATACGGTTGCCGTTGAGCTTGAGCATGCGGTCCTTGCGGCCGTGGTAGTACAGGAAGCCGTTCTCGATGCCGACCAAGTCGCCTGTGGCATGCCGCCCGTGCAGGTGGTTGACGTAATTGGCCGGTTCCTGCCGGCGCCAGTAGCCAGGCGTCACGCACGCGCCAGAAACGACCAGTTCGCCGATCGCACGTTCGCCGCTGACCGGCTGCCCGTCCGCGTCGAGAATTTCCGCAATCACGCCGGGCAGCGTGTTGCCGATATAGACTGGCTTATCGCGGGCCATGTCGTCTTCGCGCACGTGGTAGTACAAGCAGACGTTGGTCTCGGTCGGGCCGTACAGGTTATACAGCGCGCATGCCGCAGGCAGGCAGGATTTCAATGCCTGCAGTTGCCGTATCGGGAATACCTCGCCAGCGAACAGCACATGGCGCAACGATGCAGTAACCTCGGATGTCAGCTCGCCGCTTCCAGCCAGCAGCGCGAGTGCCGACGGCACGCTGTACCAGACGCTGACCTTGTGTCGCCGGATGCCGGCGATCAGCGCCGCAAGATCGCGCTGCTCGTCCTCGCGCACGATCCATACCGCAGCGCCGACTGCAGCAGCGGCGAAGTAATCGAAGGTGCTGAGGTCGAAATGAAAACCGGCATGGTTGGCGAACACGTCCTGCGGCGTCATCTTGAATTCCGCCAGTGCCCAAGCGATGAAACTGTGCAGGTTGCCGTAGCTGATCTGCACGCCTTTCGGCACGCCTGTGGAGCCGGACGTAAACAGGATGGCGGCGAGATCGTCCACACCGGCGGCGAATGGTGGCGGCAGTTCGACCGACGGCTGGAGTGCGGCAAGCTTCATGATCGCAGTGTTACCAACCGGCGCATAATCGCAAGGCACATCATCCACGATCAGCACCAGTTTCAGCGTATCGCGCTGCCATCCGTCCAGCGCACGGAAATGTGCGGCATCCGTGACCAGCACCGTCGGTTCGGCGCTGTCCAGGATTTTCCTTGCGCGTTCCGCCGGCTGGGTGCCGTCCAGTGGCACATAGACGGCGCCGATTTCCATCGCCGCATATAGCGACAACGCATAGTCCTGGCATTTCGGCAGCCAGATGGCGACGCGGTCGCCATGCTGTGTTCCATGGCGGGCAAAATGTGCAGCGCGCTGGCGCACGGCCTGGTAGAACTGGCTATAACTGATGTCGTCGGGAGCAACGAACGCAAGGCGATCGGGATGTTCCTGCGCGGAGGTGCGCAGGTACTCAATGACTGGGGTGAAGGTTGGAGTGCTCATGTTCTTCTGTCAATTAGATTGAGGTGCTTCACTTCTTTGAAAAAAAGAGGGTAACCGGTCCATTGCCGTTCCCTTGCGCGCACATTGCTATCCGGGATGGGGCAGCTTCCCCCTTACAGAGGGGGAGGAACCGTAAGTCCTTCACCTGCGGAAACCTATCCCCGCACCGCCACCCCCACCTCCTTGGCCGCATCCACCAGTATCTGCGCCGCCGCATCCAGATCATCCACCGTGTGCTCGCTGCTCACGCTGATGCGCAAACGCGCATCGCCGACAGCGACGCCGGGGAACACCACGGTCTGGCAGTACATGCCGCGCGCACGCGCCGCGCGTCCAAATTCCAGCGTCTTGCGATCATCGCCGACCAGCACCGGGATGATCGCGCTGGCGGAATGCTCAAGGTCGAACCCGGCTTCCAGCAAATGGCCGCGCAAGTGATGGACGTTGCGCCACAGCTTGCTGATGCGCTGCGGCTCGCGCTCCATCACGTCGATCGCGGCGATCAGGCCGGCCGCGACCGCCGCCGGGATAGTGGCTGCAAACACATAGGAATGCGAATAGAAACGCAGGTAGTCGACCACCTCCTCGTCGCCGCAAACGAAGCCGCCGACGCCAGCCAAGGTCTTGCTCATGGTGCCGACTTCCAGGTCCACCGCGCCCTTCATGCCGAAATGCTCGGTGGTGCCCGAACCGGTGCGGCCGAGCACGCCGGTGGAATGCGCATCGTCAACCAAGACCCGCGCACCGTGTTGCTTCGCCAGCGCGACCAGGCGCGGCAAGTCGACCACATCGCCGTGCATGCTGAACACGCCGTCGGTGACGATCAGCTTGCCGCCGTCGTGGCCGGCATGTTTCTGTAGAATTTTTTCCAGTCCGTCCAGGTCGTGCGGATAAATCTTGCGCGCTGCGCCGGCCAGCTTGCAGCCGTCCTGGATGCTCATGTGGTTCAGCGCATCGGTAAAGATCAGATCGTTCTGCCCGGCCAGCGCGGAAATGCAACCCAGGTTGGCGGAATAGCCGGACGGGTAGACGATACATGCCTGCCTGCCCTTCAGCTTCGCCAGCCGCCGCTCCAGTTCCATGTGCAGCACATTGGTGCCGCCGATCAGGCGGCAGCCGGTATTAGTGGCACCGTATTCGCGCACGCCCTTGACGATCGCCTCGATCACTTCCGGATGATTCGCCAGGCCCAGGTAATTGTTCGACGCAAACATCAGGAATTCCCGGCGCTTGCCGCTGACCTCGTCGTAGATCACCGCACGGTTGCTGCAGCGCGATTCCAGCGGCATGCCGTACCAGTACAACTGTTCTTGCTGCTTGCGCTGATAGAACGTATTGAACTCGCGGGCCTTATGGAACAGGTCGCGATGCGGGATGTTGACGAAATCCCTCATCGTACGAGCGTCGTCCGCCGTCGACTCTGCCGCCACGGAAAGAGCGCTGGCGTCAGCATGGCCGAGCTTGTCGATGAACTCTGAGTACTGCTTTTCTTCCGTCGCCGGCGGCATTGCAATTGCCGGAGCTGCCGGTTGCAGCATTTCCAGGTGCACGAGAGGCCGCAGATGCGCGATGACCTGTGCAATGCTGGTCAACCCTGTGGGAAAGGTGACGGCGGCAATCCCAAGCAACTTGGGAAGCTCGGACAACACGGCTGCCTGAGTAACGGAGTCGATGCCGAGATCACTCTCGAGCTCGGCATCGAGCACCAGGTCGCTCGGCTGGTAACCGGTGTGCCGGCTGTAGGCGGCGATTAGCGCCGTCGTCAGCGCATCGGCTGCGTGCTCCGGCACGCAGGGTCGCTGCGGCAGGGCAGGCGTCTTTCCGTCCTGTTCCAGGCATTGCCCGATATGCGCCAGCACGAGCGCAATCGTGCTTGTGTGTTGCGGATTTTGCCGGCTGGACAGGCCGAGCGCCTTGTAAAGCTCCGCAAGGGTTGTGGCCAGCGTCACCGAGTCGATGCCGAGATCGCTCTCGAAATCGGCATCCGGCACGAGGTCGGCGCGTGCGTAGCCGGTGTGGGTTTGGAACATGTCCAGCACATACGCCTGCAGTCCTGCGTCCGGCGTTGCGATGTGGTCGATTACCTGTACGTTCATCATGCTACCCCCGCTGCCTGTGCCAGTGCCGGCCGGCTTTCGCTTTGCAGGCGCTCGACCAGATCGAGCATGTGCTGCACCGATTTGAAATTGGTCGGGACGACCGCCTTCAGCGGCACCGTCACGCCGGCTTCCCGCCGCAGCAGGTCGACCAGATCGAACAACGCACTGGAATCGATGATGTTCAGTTCCAGCAAGGGCGTGTCCAACGCAAACTGCTGGCACTCGCCGCCGAGGTAGTTCTCCGCGATGTACGCGAGAAGTTTGTTTCCTAACATAGTGTCCTCTGCTTAGATGATGTTTTCAGGTTTCTGACAGCCGCGCTCATTTCCGCTTTTCGCCGATGAACAAGGTGCGCGGCCCCGGTATCGCCAACACCCTTGCATTGACGAAGCCCGCTTCTGTGAAGCGTTGCAGGTATTGCGCGCAGGTCGATTCGATGCCGCCGTCGGTGGACACCAGCATGTTGATCGACAGCAGCGACGTGAACAGTGGGCCGCTTTCGTCATCGGCCAACGGTGTCTCGCTGGCGATGAAGGTGCCGCCCGGCGGCAGCGCCTCGTGGATGTGACGCAGGATCTGCATCTGGATGTCCGGCGCATAGTCGTGCAGCATCCAGCCGAGATGAATCAGGTCGTGTTCCCCCTTGGGGATGGTGCCGCTGATGACGTCGCCCGCCACGATCTTGATGCGGTCGGCATAGCCGTTCTCGGCGATCTTGTCGCGCACGAAACTAGTCGCCTGCGGCAGTTCGCAGACGCTAAGGCCAAGCTGTGGATAGCGCGCAGCGACAGCCATCGGCAAGGTGCCGATGCCGCTGCCGATATCCATGAATTTCCTGTAGCCGGAAAAATCGAATCCCTGCAGCATGCCCTCGATAAAGGGTTGCGCGAAAATGCCGAGGAATTCCTGGAAATCAACTACATCCTGCGGGTTCTGGTACAGGATGCTGAACCAGCTGCGGTCATCACCGAAAGCGGCCTGGCGCTGATCCTTGTCGTCACGCACCCCTTGCGCCGTATGTGACCACAGCGGATACAGGAAGGTATCGATATGGCGACCGAGCCAGCCCAGCCATTGCGCTGAACCACTCACCATGTATTCGCGCGCAGCCTTAGTGAGGGAGAAATGATCCTCCTGCTTCGCCAGCAGGCCGATGGCGGTCAACGCGATCAGCAGGCGCTTGCCGGATTGCAGCGGAATGTTGCGCTGCTCGCAAATGGCTTCCGCCGTTGCCGGGCCTTGCTCCAGCGCGTCGAAGAGTTTAAGTTCCAGGGCGGAAGTAATCGCCTTGGTCTTGAAAAATCCCATCATCAAGTCAACGATCTGCTCTTTGTTCATTTCCATGTGTTGCGGTTCCCATTAATTTAAGAAGGTGGACATTTCTTCGCAGACGGTCGCGAACGAACGCACGAAGTGATCGATTTCTTCCCGGCTGATCACCAGCGGCGGCTGGATGCGGATCACGGTCGAACTATTGGCCGTGACGAAGGTGAGGATGCCGTGGTCATTGCTGAGCTTGGTGACGAAGCGCATGCAGAACATCTCGGCCAGCGACTCTTCCATCTTGCTCATCGCATCGGCCAGGTGCTGCTTCACTTCATCGGGGAAGAAACGGTAGGTCAGGTGCCAGTCGCCCGGCAGGCGCGTGCCGAATTCGCGTGCGCAGGCTTCCACCGCGCCCGCGAAATCGTTGTCGAGCTGGATGCCGAGCATCAGGCCGCGCCCGCGCACTTCGGCGATGAACGGATAGTGTTCGGTGGCTTTTTCCAGCTCCGCCTTGAAGTAGGTGCCGAGTTCGTCCGCGCGTTCGGCCAGACCCTGCTGCTGCAGGCCGTCGAGCGCGGCCAGGCCGGCGACCGCGGCGATGTTGCAGCCACCGAAGGTGGATGTGTGCAGCAGGAAACGGCCCATGGTGCCGTAGGCGGCATCCCATACCTGCGCGGTGCTGAGCGTGGCGCCGATCGGGATCAAGCCGCCCGACAGCGATTTCGCCAGCACCATGATGTCCGGCTCAAGTCCTTCCCACTCGCTGGCGAACATGCGGCCGGTGCGTCCCAGCCCGGTCTGGATCTCGTCGACGATCAACAGCGTGCCGGTCTGGCGGCAGATCTCCTGCGCCGCCGCCAGGTAACCGGCCGGCGGCATCTTGACGCCACCCTCGCCCTGGATCGGTTCGACAATGTAGGCCGCCACCTCTTCGGAGATCAATTCGCTGCGCAATGCCTCGAGATCGCCGAAAGCCACTCCGACACAGCCCGGCACCAGCGGCCGGAAATGCTTCTTGTGCTTTTCGCGGCCGGTCACCGACAACGCGCCCAGCGTCTTGCCGTGGTAACTGTTTTCCGCGTACACGAAGCGTGTGCGGCCGGTGGCGGCACGCGCCAGTTTCAGCGCCGCCTCCACCGCTTCGGTGCCGGAGTTGCTGAAGAACACACGCTCGAATTCGCCGGGCGCGATCGCGCACAAGCGCTCGGCCAGCTTTGCGGTCTCCTGCGGCAACGACACGTATTGCACGAAGTTGGGCGTCGAATCGGTCAGGAACTTCCGGATCGCATCGGTCACGATGCGCGGATTGTGGCCGAGGTTCAGGCAACCGTAACCGGACACCATGTCGAGGAATTGTCGGCCTTCGGTATCGGTAAGCGTGCATTGCTCGGCGCGATCGAACACATGATCGCAGCGCTGCATGCCGAGGAAGTCGGCCAGCATTGGATTGATGTGGCTGCGGTAGCGCTGCAGCGTCTGTGTACGACGCTGTTCGCCGCTATCCGCTTGTGCCGGAGCGGACTCCTGCCGCCGGTGGTAACGACGCAGGCCGCTGATGATTTTCTCATTGATGCGCTCACCCCAGGACGCCAGCGGGAATGCGTAAAAGCCGTGGCGCTCGGCCAGCGCACCGATCTCCAGCACCTTTTCCGGCTCCAGCGTGCGCCCGATGGAAAAGCACTCGGCGCGCCCTTCCAAGGCCAGCACCATGGTCTCGGTCAGGCAGCCGTTGATCTGCTGCTTGATCGCCATGTTCAATGATTCCCCGCCCAGCTTCACCTGCGGCGACGCGGTCATGCAGCCGCCGTCGATCACCAGCGTGTCGGTACGTGGCGGCGTGCTGCGGAGCGCATCGCGCGGCAACGCAATATCGACCACGATCGAACCCGGCAGCAGGCGCGCCTCGTCGATCACGTCGCCGGACGAGGTAGCCGATGCGAAGATGCGGTTGTTCACATAGCAGTCGTCGATGCTGTCGCGCAGCGTCACCTGCCCATGCCATTTCGCCGGCAGGTGTTCCAGCAATTCTTCCGGACTGGCGCTGCCGCTGCGGTACAACAGGTCGAGGCGACAGCCTTGCGCCAGCAGCAGTTTCGCCAGCGACAGGCAGATCGAGCCGGGGTAACCGACAATCGCCACCCGTGCCTCCTGCGGGCGCAGTTGCAGCCATTCGAACACCTGCAGCAGGGCCTTGTAAGCGGCATAGGTAGTGAGCGAATTGCCGCTGGTGACCGGCAGGCTGGCGCGCTCGGCGGTGACCAAGCCGCGCTTGCCGATGATGGACGTGAAGCCGCCGAGGCCGACTAGCTGTGCGCCCTGTTTGCCCAGCGTATCGATGCCTTCGAAGATGCGTTCCTGCACCTCGCGCGCCGACGCCAGCATTTCATCAGCGGTCAGCGGCAGGTAGTGCACGATGCCTTCGCAGGTGGCGCCGGCGGCGGAACGGATCTGGCCGAAGTCGACGAAGGGAACCATGTTTTCGCGGCGCCACAAGTCACGTTGGTAGCCGCTTTGCAGGTCTTTCGATTGACGCTGCAGCAGGTCGAGCATCTTCACGTAACGCTTGAGTCCGACCGACGTCGGATGTGCGATGAATCCAAATTTCATTGTTTTTCCTGATGCTTGTTTCATATGGGGATCATTAAAGTTAGCCGCCGTCACTACTTATCCGCTCCTCCTGGCAGGGGAAAGGAGCCCGTCCGCGCACGAGTTATCTGTCGTCACACGATCAACGGCACAGCGTCCGCCACGGCAGCCGGCTCGATCTGCATCTCATCCCGCTGCCATCCCGTCGCCGTCGCCAAGCTGATCCCGTCGCCTTCGTTGTTGTGCCCAACCACCACCGAGAACAGATTGACGCGCCCCGGCTTTTGCAGCGCCTCGGCCAGCATGTCGGCGTCGAAGCTGTCGAGCGTGCGTGCGCAGACCTGCAGACCGCAGATGTCTTCTTCCCAGTCGGCGGACATCAGGTTCACCAGACGCATCTGGCGCGAGGTGCGGTTGAACAGGATGCGCTCCTGGTAGGTGTTGATCACCGAGTGGCCGCCGTTCATAAAGTAGAAGACGGTGAAGTTCTTGCGCATGCGGTCCGGATAATTCAGCGCGTTCTCGATAAAGCTCGGCAGAATTTCGGGCACGAGGCCCTTGGCGCCGTCGCCGATGAAGGCGACAACGTTGGTGCCGCTGGTGTACGCGACGCTCAGCGTGGCCTGCAGCGCATCACCCATCAGCGCCCGTCCGTACCAACCGGAAAAGCCGCGCCGGGTGCGCGCGACATTGCGGATCGCCGACATGCCGCAGCGGCCGACGTCGTACAGGCCGGTGTAGTCGTAGGCGCGCTCGACGATCAGCTTTTCCACCAGTTGATTCAGGCGCGCGAAAAAATAGTTCGGGCTCATCGGTGTCGCCGGCAGTTTGCTTTTCACATCCGACGGCGTGTCCGGCACCGACGCCATCAGTCGGCAGCGGCGTTCGCGCAAGGCCGGCGACACGTCGAGGTGGCGCTCCACATGGCGCAGGAAGCTAAGGTAGTCCATCACCAGCCCATGGTCGGTAAAGGGTGAAATGTGTGCGGCGTTGCGGGTCAGTTGCACGATTCTCAGCATGCGCTTCAGCCGGCCTTCCGAAAACGGCGTACTGACCTGCCCAAGCTTGCTTTTCATGAGGAACAGGCATTGCTGCGACTGCGGATTGAGCTTGTCCCTGGTATGCAAGTAGTTGTACACGCGCGGACTGTAGCCGTACACTGCCAGCGTGCCGAGGTAATTTGGAATGCGCTTGCCGTCGCGGTACTTCGGCACCGAACCGGGATGGGTGAGGGAGTCGGTCAGCGCGATGCCGGCACGCTCCGCGATCGACAAGGTCAAGGCCAGTTCTTCCTCATCCATCGGCCCGCATTGCCACAGCAGCCGTTCCGGCCCTTGGTTGATGATCCGCATCACGTCCTGCAAAACTTCCTGCGCCGCCTCGTCGGGCGCTGCCGTGCACTCGTTGACCGCGGGTGCGAACAGAGCCGGATCCGGTTCGTCGCCGGCGTCGAGCACTGCCTGCGTCGCCAACAGCACCACCGGCCCCTGCCCTGCGTCGTACAGCGCCACCGCGCGTCGAAGGTCTTCAGCGATTTTGTCGGTGTCTTCCATGTACACATAAGGAATGCCGCGCGCCTGCAGCACCGCACGCGTATCCTCGTCGCGAGAAATCGTGCCCTGGAACGCGAACCACTGGCTGGCACGGTTTTCCGCGCATACGATGAAGCCCTTGGCGCGCGCCTCGCGCAGGTTGGCGAGCGTACCCCGGAATTCGTCGATCATGCCGCTGGTAACGATCACTGCGAACGGCTTCTTGTAAAGCTGCCAGTTGGCCATCGCGCCGCAAGCCAGGCTGTGTTCGCTCGGTCCACGTAGCACCAGCGCGCCAAGCCGGTTCGCTTCCAGTTCAAAACAACTGATCAGATTGGACACCAGCGAACCGGTGAAGTAAAAACCGAGCCAGTCACTGCTGGCGCGCCCGGACAGGAAACCGGTCAGGAAGCCGGCCAGCGTGTTCCTGCGCGGGCCGCGTGTGTCGGTCTTGGCGCGGCGATTGACATAACTGAGTTCGAGGAAATCCATCCACAGGCAGAGCAACTCCGTCTGCAGCACCGCCCTTTCGGGCGGCAGGATGCATTCGATGTATTCCATCGGCTGGTAGCGGATGCGGTTCGCGTGCGGCGAGGTGAACACCGCCGTCGAAAACGAAGAGCAGAACGCCGGCACCGCCGCCTCCTGCAGGCGCGCGTGGAAGCTAGCAAGCTGCTCGTCGATTTCTTGCGGGCTGATGCCATCGTACAGCGGATCGGCGTAATCGATGAACAGCATGCCAACCTGGAAGCCGCCCTGCGTGGGCGCGGCGGTAATTTTGTCGAACGCCGCCTCCAGACTGTCGGCTTGGATCACCTTGATCGCCAAGCGTTCCTGGCGCGCGGCGAGGAAGCGCACCGCCTTGTCGCACGCCTCGCGATATACCGGGTTCGACACCGACGGTGCTGGTGCATAGTCGATGTCGGCATCAATTTCCACGTGCTGGAATACTTCGCCGCGCACATCGTTCAACACACTGAAACCGGTTTCAAAGAACTCGCGGCGGCGCGTGACAACAACCACGCCTATAGCCGTCATATCCATATTTTCGTCCTTTAGTGGAAAAATGAAATCTGCGGAGACAACTACCGAATGTTTATGCGATCGCTCTCTGCTCGACCAGCGCTTCGTCGGTATCGGCAACGCGTTCCTCGATGCGCACCACGCCGCCGTCACCGTCGAGGTAGATCAGGTCGCCGGTGCGTATGGTCTGCGTCGCCTGCTTCGCATTGACGACCGCCGGAATACCGAACTCCCGCGACACGATGGAGCTGTGCGACAAGGCCGAGCCGATGTCTGCGACCACCCCGGCCGCCAGCACGAACAGCGGCGTCCACGATGCATCGGTAAAGCGTGCCACCAGAATTTCGCCCTGGCGGAATTCGCCCGCCTGGCGGTTGAGGTCGGTGATCACGCGGGCGCGCCCCACCGCCACGCCGGGGCTGGCGCCGAGGCCATGCAGCAGGTCGCCCTGCGCCGCGTCCAGCAACACCCGATCGTCGCGCTGCGGCACATGGCCGCCGATCAGCGCCATTGGCGGTTCCTTCAGGCGCTCGTTGAGCAGATGCTGCCGACGGTTGCGCGCAATCAGTTGCGGAGCAAATGCCTGCTGCGCCGTTTTGCGCCCGGCCACGTAATCGCGCAATTCGTTGAAATCGATGTACGGCAGGTCCTGTATGCCAGACACACCCTCCGCCGCGACGCGGCGCAGCACCTCGACGATGATTTTGCGGTAGAACCAGGTCTCGGCGATGAAGGTCGGACGCGTCGCTTCGCGCCGTTCCGCCATCTTCGCGTAGGCGGCGATCACGAAGCGGAATGTCATCCTTGCCTTGAGCGGCAGTTTTTCCAGCAACTGCCGCGTGTCTTCTTTGCGCGCCTTGTCTATCGTCGCCAGACGCGATTCAAGCTGCACATCGCTGGTCAGGTACAGACGGATGATTTGCAGCAGATAGGTCGGATCGTCGTTCCAGCGCGGAATGCTGAGTTCGAATTCCTGGCGACCACGCGAACCGAAGTCGGCGAGGAAGGCGCCAAAATTCTCGTTCCAGAAACGGCGGCCCTCCGCATGCTGCTGCAGGTTATCCGCCAACTGCTCCAGCGGCGTCTCCAGGAACAGTGTGCGCAGCACCGGCGAGCGGTCGACGCGCGCCGCTAGTTCGCACACGCCACGCGTCACCTCGATGGTACGCAGGTTGTTCATCGACGCCTTGATGCGGTTCTGCAGCCCTTTTCCTTCGTTCCCCAGCCACTTCTCGCACAGCTCCGCCAGCGCATCGTACAGCGCGAAGGATTGCAGGAAGAACGGCATGTAGGCAGCACAGGATTCGAGGAAGTAGCGGTCGATGCGCTGCAGTTCGGCATCGAGCTGCGGCAGGCTCATCTTCTCGAGGTCCAGCTTGCGGAAGCGCTCGGCTTCGCGCTGGCGCAAGGCGATCATCTTGTTCACCGTGGCGCCAGCGGTCGCCATATTCTGCACCTGGCATACCAGCCAGTAGAGGCTGCTCTTGAAGAACTGGAACCCAGACACCGGTTCGCCGTAGGGATTTTTGTAATGCGTGAAGTCGACGTCGGGGGTCGCGTAGCGCCGCGTGAACTTCATCGGCTCGTGCGTGGGAGGGCATTGCGTCAGCAGCCGCGCCGATGCGGAGATGTTCAGGTACACATGACCCTGCAGGTAGCCGACGTAATACTGCGAACTGCCGATGTCGAGCAAGCCCATGGTCTTCACTGCCGGGCCGTGCACGTGGTGCTGGTAGAAGCGGGTGAAGGACAGTCCGAGCGGCGTCATCAGCCCGGTCAGGATTTCGCCGGTGTCCATGCGCGAAAACATGGTGTTGTCGCGCACCTGCTGATTGGTTTCCTGCTCGTCGCCGTACAGCTTACCGGCGATGGAAGCAGTCACCGTGATCGGCCGTGCCTGCAGTATCCAGATACTGTCATCCTTCAGTGCCCATTCAATATCCAGTTCGCAGCCGTAATGGCGGCGAATGCGTGCGGCACAGGCCGCCAGTTCGGATGCCTGCATATCGCTCAGGCTCGGCTGATCAACGAATTGCGGCTGTACCTCCTGCATCGCGACGCCATCTGCAGTGCGCGTACACATCACCGGCTTCGCCCGGACAATACGTTCCATCAGCGCATGACTGTCGCTGTCCACCACATAGGTATCGGTGCTCGCCTGGCCCGACACCACGCCCTCGCCCAATCCCCAGCAAGATTCGATCACCGTGCGTCCGGCATCGCCGCTGATCGGGTCGGCGGTGAACAACACGCCGGCAGCATCGGCAACGATCATCTGCTGGATCACCACCGCGATGCCGCCGTCGGCCCGGTTGCGCCCCTGGTAGGCATGCGCGCGTTCGTTCCACAGCGACGCCCAGCAACGCTTCACGCAATCGAGCAGCGCGCTCTCGCCCTCCACGTGCAGGAAGGTGTCGTACTGCCCTGCAAATGATTGTGCATCGCCGTCTTCATTGACGGCGGAGGATCGCACCGCGACCGGGCCGCTACCGAGTTCGCGATAGGCAGCGACGATCGCATCCTGCAGCGCGGGCGGCAACGGCGCTTGCGCAATGCGTGCGCGGATGTCGGCGCAGGTGTCGCGGTCGACCTTGTCCATGCCGTCGATCCAGGCCGCCAATCCGGATGCCTGCAAAAATGCATGACAGGCATCGACCGTCACGCAATATGCGCGTGGCACCGGGAAGCCGGCGCCGATCAATGTGTTGAGCGAGTTAGCCTTGCCGCCGAAACGCTGCACGCCGGTCGCAGGGTTGCCGGCAATTTCCATCACATGCAGGCCGGAACGCAGTGCCTGCACCACCATCGTATCGGCCGCCGTGCGCTGCAGGTATGCCTGCGCCTGTTGTGCCGCATCGAACCCTGCGCTCACTGCGCTCTCCAGGTTGCCGATGCCGACGCTGTCCTGGTTCGCAAAGAAAACCCCACCCACCGGCTGCGACGCCCGCACAAACAAGTCGGCTTTCATTTGCCCGCGCGTAGCGACCACCAACGCACGCGGCCAACGCCAGATCCGGATGTCTTCCACCTCGTCAATGGATAGTCCCTTCGCCTGCAGCATTTCCGACACTTCTTGCAAGGTCACCTGCTGCAGCTGCGCAAAATCTGTCTTGCCGAGTTTGCCCTGGTTGAGCCGTTCCGCCACCGGCTTCAGCAAGGTCAGCACACCGGCTTTCTTACCGTTGTCGCGGTCCAGCCAGTTGGCGACCACGCACACGCTGCTGCGGCACCAAGCCAGCGGCGCAGCGGCGGCGGTATCTCCTTCGATCACATAGCCGCCGAAGTATTCAGTCCATGCAGCGTTGCGCAGGTAGACGTTGGCGATGCAGTAGTCGCGGTGCTGGATCTGATGTATCGCATGCTGCTGCTGCGCCGGCAAACCGGAGACCGCATCCAGTGCTGCATGCTTGGGCGCGGCCCACACCACCGCGCCGGCGCTGACCTCGCTCTGCACGCCGTGACGTTCAAAGGTGATGCGGTAACGTTCGCCATCACGCGCAACCGTCTGCACGCGCGCACCGATTGCAATACGGCAGTTGCCACGCTCGCGCAACGCCGCCTGCAGACGTTCGCTGAGATAGCCGTTCCCGCCGGGGAAGGTCACCAGCGTGCCATACAAGTAGCCGACCAGGAAGTGCAGCCCGACATAGGCGGACACATCCGCCAGCGACAGACATTCCACTTTCAGGGTCGTCTCGACCGCATCGCGCACCAGCGGGCCGAACTTCGCATCCGGCACCAGCGCCGTTGGCAGCCGCGAACGCACTTTCTCATCGAACAATAGTTCGGCCAGCGAAATCGAGTCGAACTGTTCCATCTCCTCGCGCGTCCAGCCGCAGCCGGCTTGCCACGGTACCGCCGGATACTTGTCGCCATCCTTGCGGAAGCGCTGCAGGTAGGCATATAGTTCCGCAAACACCGGATCGCCCAGCTTCTTCGGCGCCGCGATGAATTTCTTGCCGCGCAATGCGGCGCCGAGCAGATTGCATGTCAGTCCATACATCGCCGGGTTCAGCAACTCCTTCGGCTGCTTCAGCAGCCCCAGCGTGACCTCCCCCAGACCGCGCAGCAGATGGCGTGTGTTGAACAGCACGAATTGACTGTTGCCGGTGGAGCGCCATGCGTTGGACAAGCCGAGCGCGCTCAGCAATTGCGCCGTGTCCGAACCGGGCACCGGCTCCTGGAAGCAGCTGCCTGCTGTGGCGAAGCGTAGTTCACCGCGCAGCCCGCTGCGCGCCGCGCCGCCCACCGTGGTCTCCCGCTCCAACACCAGCACGCTATGGCCGGCAAGCTTCCAGGCTGCCACCAGGCCGGACAGCCCGCCGCCGACCACCACCACGTCGCAAGCGCCGAGCGCTTCGCCTTCCGGTCCACCGCTCTCGTCCGCAACGGGGATTGCCGCTGCACCTTTTTCATAATCCTTGCTGGGGAACTTTTTCTGCGTTGCCATTTTCTGTCTCTACCTTTTCCTGGGTTGAACAACTACCTTCAAAAAGCCAGCTTTGCAGGACCGTTGGATTACAACTAGCCACGGACAAGCTATGTGTCCGGCGCGTATGCGAAACCGAATGATTCGGGCTAACGCAGCCCCATGTGCCGTGCGATGAACTCGCGCTGTATTTCATTGGTGCCGGAGAAGATGCGCGCCGGCAGTGCATCCAGCAGCAAGCGATCGATGCCGGTCTCGCTGCAGACACCGGCGCCACCAAAGATCTGTACCGCGTCCAGCCCACATTGCACCGCGCACTCGGACACCCACAGCTTACTTTGTGCGATCGCCTCTTCATGCGGCAGGCCCTGATCATAGAGCCAGCCGGCGCGGTACAGCAGCAGGCGCGATGTTTCCAGGCGCAGCTTGAAGTCGACCAGCCGGTCCGACACCGCCTGGTTGTGTCCTATCGGACGGCCGAACTGCTTGCGTTCGCGCGCATGCGTGACGCATTGCTGAAGCACGCGCTCCATCGCGCCGACATAGGCGGCAAACAGGCAGCCGCGCTCCCAGATCATGGAGTCATGGAAGATGGTCGCGCCCGCGCCTTCGTCGCCCACGCGCGCCCATACGGGTACTCTGCAGTCGTCCAAATGGACGCTGCCCCAGGGCGAGGTGCACAGGCCCGACTTGCGCTCACCGGTAGTCACTGTGAGGCCATGGGTTCCGCGCGGGATCAAAAAGGCGCTGATGCCGAAATAGGATTGGTGCGCATCGGTCTTCGCATACAGCAGGAAGACATCGGCCACCGGCGCATTGGTGACGAAACATTTTTCGCCGTTGAGGATGTAGTGCTCGCCGTCGCGCCGCGCGCTGCTGCGCATTGCGAATGCGTCGGAACCGGAGCCGGGCTCGGTGATCGCATTGGCGGCAATCAGGCTGCCTTTCGCCATACCAGACAGGTAGCGCTCGTGCAGCTCGGGCGAACCATGGCGCCACAGCGGCACAGCGCAAGCGAACATGTGTGCACACAAGGAGAACACCAGGCCCATGTCGACGCAACCCTGGCCGAGCGCCTCCACCGCGAGCATGGTATCGAGCGCACCAGAGCCGGAACCGCCCCACTCTTCAGGCAACGGCAAACCGGCCAGGCCGAACTCTGACGCCTGCGTCCACATGTTGCGGTCGAAATGGGCAGACGCGATGCGTTCACTGGCCGAGGCGGACAACACTTCGCGGGCAAAACGCTGGATGTGTGATATAGCTTCTTGCTGCTCGCTACTGAGACGAAAATCCATGCACCTACCCTATGTTTGGTGCAGCGGCAATAGCGGCTGCACATGTATTTATTGGAAGCTCCGTTTGTGGTAGCAGACCGGGCCACACAAACGAGGCGCAACGCCGTAGCGCGCCCATCAGGTGCGTCAAAATCGGGAAGTGAATGCCGACCCTATCCTAAGCACTTTAGTGCCATAACAACATTGACTAGAATGACAACATTGCGCAGCGCTATGTTGATAAATATCAAACTAAATGAAAATACAACGAAATTGGGCGTGCTTCAAAAAAGCTCATTTTTAGGTAGCAGATGCCGAGCGTGTTCCTTCCACTTAAGCAATGGAATTTCAGCATTCCGGAAGTGAGTCTAGGAGGCGAGAGGCCTCCGGTTGTCGAAGGCGGCATGGGGCGTGGTTCAAAAAAACGCGCCACTCATCGCCATCGTGGCCTGAGCGCGCCACCCGGGCGCGGCGCCGCGCCTACTGCAGGTGGCGCTGGCGCGCGAAGGCGTCGCGGATGTGCTGGCGCAGGGCGTCGTCGTCCCAGGGCTTGGAGAGGAACTTGTAGACGGCGCCCTGGTTGATGGCGTCGGTCACCGCCGCCAGGTCGGCGTGGCCGGACAGGATCATGCGCACCGTCTGCGGATACAGGCCTTTGACCAGGCCGAGGAAGGCGGCGCCGCTCATGCCGGGCATGCACTGGTCGGACACGATCACCTGCGCCGGCTCGAGCGCCAGCAGCTCGAGCGCCTCGGCGCCGCCGGCCGCCGTCAACACCCGGTAGCCCTCCTTGCGCAGCAGGCGGCGCAGCGCCGCCAGGTTGTCCGGCTCGTCGTCGACCAGCAGCAGGGTGTCGCGCCCGTCGGCGGACTCGGCCGGCGGCGCCAGGCACTTGCCGTCGCGCAGCATGGCGCCGAACTCGTCGGCCGGCACCGGCGGACTGAAGTAGTAGCCCTGCATCTCGTCGCAGCGCTGGCGGCGCAGGAACTGCAACTGGCCCTCGGTCTCGACGCCCTCGGCCACCACGCGCAGGCCCAGGCTGTGCGACATGGCGATGACGGCGGTGGCGATGGCGGCATCCTCGGCGCTGTTGGTCAGGTCGCTGACGAAGGAGCGGTCGATCTTGACGAAGTCGAAGGGGAAGCGCTTCAGGTAGGCCAGCGAGGAGTAGCCGGTGCCGAAGTCGTCGAGCGAGAGCTTGACGCCGAGCGCCTTGAGCTCGCGCAGGTGGCCTGCGGCGGCCTGCGGGTCGTCCATCACCATCGACTCGGTCAACTCGAACTCGATGTCGCGCGGCGCCAGGCCGTGGCCGGCGATGGCGGCGGCGATGGTGTGCTGCACCTGGCCGCCGGTGAACTGCACCGCCGACAGGTTGATCGCCACCGGCACGATGTCGACGCCGGCGCCGCGCCAGGCGGCCTGCTGGGCGCAGACGGCGTCGATGATCCAGTCGCCCAGGGCGACGATCAGGCCGGTCTGCTCGGCCAGCGGGATGAACTCGACCGGGCCGACCAGGCCGCGCTCGGGGTGGCGCCAGCGCACCAGCGCCTCGGCGCTGACGATGTGGCCGCCCTGCAGGTCGACGCGCGGCTGGTAGAACATGCAGAACTGGCCCTGCTCGAGGGCCTGGCGCAGCGCCGCCTCGAGGGCGATGCGGGCGCCGATCGCCTGGTTCATGCGCGGCGCGTAGAACACCCAGCGCTGCGGCGAGGACTTGGCCTGCTTGAGCGCCAGCTCGGCGCGCTTGAGCAGGGTCTCGGCGTCGGCGCCGTCGTCCGGGTAGAGGGCGACGCCGGCGCGCGCCGCCACCGCCAACTGCAGCGCGCCCACCGTCAGCGGCCGCGCCAGGCACTGCATCACCTGCTGCTCGAGCGCGGCAACGGCGTCGGCGCCGCCCTGCAGGGCGCCGAGGGCGACGGCGAAGGTGTCGCCGCCGATGCGCGCCACCGTGAACGGCTCGCGCAGCTCGCCACCGAGGCGGGCGGCGACGCGCTGCAGCACCTGGTCGCCGACGTGGCGGCCAAACTCGTCGTTGAGCTGGGCGAAGCCCTTCAGGTTGAGGGCGACGACGGCGGCGCCCTCGCCGCCGGCGCAGCCGTGCAGCAGCTGCACGGTGCGGTCGTGGAACAGCATGCTGTTGGGCAGGCCGGTGAGCGCGTCGTAGTAGGCGAGGTAACGCAGGCGCTCCTCGCGGTCGATGTACTGCAGGCCGAAGGACAGGTCGCCGGCCAGCTCGTCGAGCAGCAACAGGCGGCCCTCCTTGGCGAAGAAGCCGGTCTCGTTGGCGAACAGAACGAACACGGCGCAGCAGCGCTGGTCGAGCAGGATCGGCAGCGCCGCCAGGGCGCGCACCCCGCGCGCGGCCAGCTCGGCGCGCAGCGGCGCCAGCGAGGCGTCGAGGTCGATGTCGTCGCACACCACGCGGCGCAGCTGGCGCGCCGCCACGCTGGCCGGACGCGCCGCGCCGGGGCCGGCCGGGTCGGCGCCGAACTTGATCAGCTCGGCATAGCCGTCCGGCGCGCCGGCCGAGGCGACCACCCGGCCGGCCAGGGTGTGCGGGTCGATCACGCCGGCCCAGGCCATGCTGAAGGCGCCGTGGCCGACGGCGACGCGGCAGGCCTCCTGCAGCAACTCGTCGCGGTCGCGCAGGCGGACGATGGCCGAGTTGATGCCGCTGAGCACGGCGTACAACTGGCCGAGGCGGCCGACCCGCTCCTGCTGGGCGGCGGCCTCGCTGACGTCGGCGGCCAGGCCGGCGACGCGGTAGACCAGGCCGTGCGCGTCGCGGATGGGAAAGCCGCGGTCGTGGATGTGGCGCAGCGCGCCGTCCGGGCGGACGATGCGGTAGCGGTAGTCGTAACCGTCGCGGTGGCCGGGCACTTGCTGCCAGGCGCGCTCTCGGCGCTCGACCTCGGCCAGGTCGTCCGGGTGGATCGCCGCCTTCCACGACGCCGGCGCGGCGTACCGGCTGGCGCAGCTGCGCCCCCAGATGGCCTGGTAGGCCGGGCTGATGTAGAGCACCCGGCCGGTGCCGATGTCGACCAGGTAGAAGATATCGCCGATGTTCTCGGCCAGTTGGCGGAAGCGCGCCTCGCTGTCGCGCAGGCGCTCGGTGAGCTCGCGGCGGGCGCGCAGCTCGGCCTCGAGCTGGGCGACGTTGGCGTTGATCTCGTCGACCAGCAGCAGGTTTTCGTAGGCCACCGCCAGCTGGGTGGCGACGGTGGCGACGGCGCGCTCGTCGATTTCGCTGAACTCGTCGGCGCCGAGCTTGTCGGCCAGGTAGATCCAGCCGTAGTCGCGCCCGCCGGCGCGGATCGGCACGGCCAGGAAGGAGCGCCGCGGCCGGCCGGCGCCGTCCAGGCCGGCGCGGGCCGGTGCCCGGTCGAGGTCGCGCAGGCGCTGCGGCTCGCGCTGGCCGAGCAGGAAGCCGAGCAGGCCGGCGTCCGGCGCCAAGGCGGCCAGCGCCGCCTGCTCGGCGGGGTCCAGGCCATGGCAGGCGAAGTGGCGCGCCGCCGCGCCGCCGGGCTCGACGATGCCGACCGCGCAGTAGCGCGCCACGCCGATCTGCCGCGCCACCTTGGCGGCGTAGTCGCACAGGTCCTGGGGCTGGCGCAGGGCGGCGATCTCGATGCCCATGTCGATCAGCGCGGACAGGCGCAGGCCCACCGTCTGCAGCTCGGCCAGCGAACTCGACAGACGCTGCGTGGTGTCCTGCATGTCGCGCTGCAGCGGCGCGTCGGCCGGCGCGCGGGCGGCCATGTCGGACATCTGCTGGTTGCTGTCCTCGGCGCGCCGCAGGCAGACCGCCAGTTGCTGGTCGAGCGCGGCCAGGCGTGCCGGCGGCGGCGCCGGCACTGCCGGCTCGGCCGGCGCCGCCAGGCCCAGCGCCTCGTCGACGGCGCGCAGGATGGCGTCCGGCGTGGCCGGCTTTTGCAGCACCCAGTCGACGCCGCAGCGCTTGGCCATCTGGCGCGCCTCGCGCAGGTTGAAGGTGGAGGTGTAGAAGATCACCGGCACGGCGGCGAGCGCGGCGTCGGCGTCGGCGCGCACGGCCAGCACGAACTCGTAGCCGTTCATCACCGGCATCATCAGGTCGGTGATGATCAGGTCGGGCCTGGCGTTGCGCGCCAACAGCAGGCCCTCCTGGCCGTCGGCCGCCGCCAGCAGCTGGTGTTGGCCGAAGCTGAGCAAGGCGCTGAGGAACTGCCGGTTCAGCACATGGTCGTCGACGATCAGGATGGTGGCCAAGTCGCCTCCTGGCGGCTGGCGCTGACCATGCCGCCGCCGGCTTCATCAAGGACTAAACGGTCAGAATCTATCGCCATGTGCCGCCACCGGTTCGGTGGAACCATTTCCACCGTTGTGCTGTGAATCGCCCCGCCACCGCGCGCGCCGGCCGCCGCCGGGACGCGGGCGCGCCGCCGTTCGGCGGACGTCGATCGATGTTTGAGTATAGAGCGGAGTTTTGCGATTCCACAAGCAATGGATAAATTGTGCCCGCCGGATATGTCGCATTGTTGCGTGACCTGCCATTTTAGTGTCTCAATGACAAGCCAGGCGGATGCCCGCCGCGCGCCGCCCCGGCTAGCGCGCCACCAGCTTGCGCAGCCAGTCGAGCAGCACCGCCGGCAGCAGCTCGGGGCGCGGCAACAAGGCGTAGTGGTGGGCGCCGAACACCCGGGCCAGGTAGCCGGCGCCGTGGCGGTCGACGGTGAGGCAGAACGGCGCGATGCCGCCGCGCCTGGCCTCGGCGACGGCCTGGCGCAGGTCTTCGAGGCCGTAGCGGCCGTCGTACTGGTCAACGTCGTTGGGCTTGCCGTCGGACAGCAGCAACAGCAGGCGGTGCGCCGCCGTCTCGGCCATCAGTCCGGCGCTGGCGTCGCGCACGGCGGCGCCGGCGCGGGTGTAGTGCTCCGGCTCCAGGCCGGCGATGCGCAGCGCCACCTCGGGGCCGTAGCGTTCGTCGAAGCGTTTGACGTCGCGCACCACCACGCCCTGCGCGCCCTCGCCCGAGAAGGCTTGCACGCTGAAACGTTCGGCCAGGCCGTCAAGGGCGACGCAGACCAGCAGCAGCGCCTCGCGCTCGACGTCGATGACGCGCCGGCCCGGCGCGATCCAGCCGTCGGTCGAGCCGCTGACGTCGACCAGCAGGGTGATGGCCAGGTCGCGCCGGGCACGCCGTTGTTGGCTGTACAGGCGCGGTTCGAGCGGCAGGCCGGCGCGGCGCTCGGCCTGGCAGTCGAGCCAGGCCTGCAGGTCGATGCTGTCGCCGTCGAGCTGCTGGCGCAGGCGCAGCGGCTCGGCGCGCAGCAGCTCGAAACGGCGGCGGATGGCCTGCAGCATGCCGGCGTGGCGGGCCAGGGTCTGCTCCAGCCACTGCGCCGAGCCGGCCGGCGCCGGCAGCGCCAGCACGGTGGCGCCGGCCTGGTTGTAGTCGTCCAGGCGGTAGTCCCATTCCGGGTGGCGGCGGCGCGGCGGCGCGGCGCCGTGGCCGGCGGTGGCCGATGGCGGCGGCGCGGCGCCGCGCGGCGTGGGCGTATCGTCCGACAGCAGCACCTCGCGCGGCCGGCCGGGGCGGCTGACCAGGCGCGCCGCCGCCAGCTCGGACAGGGCGTCGGCGTAGTCGTCGGCGGCGTCGGTGTCGGCGCGGTCGGTCGGGCGTTGAAGGCCAAACGGGTCCTCGGCCTGCTCCTGCGGCTGGGCGGTCTGCACCATCAACATGCCCGGGCGCCGCGCCTCGTCCTCGCCTTCGGCGGCTTGGCGCACCTCTGGCCGGCGCGCCAGGCGGGCGCTGCGTGTCGGGCCGCGCGCGGCGCCCTCCTCTTCTTCCCCGGCGGCGGCGGCACGGGTGGCGGCGCCGGCGGCCGGCGGCAGCAGCGCCCCGCTCCACCAATCGTCCCACAGCAGGCGGCCGCGCGGCGCCACACCGGCGTGCTCCAGCTGCGCCGTCCAGGCCTCGGCGCGGACGCGGACCTCGGCCGGGCCGGCCGGCGGTGTACGGTGATCGGGCGCGGCTGCGGTGGCGGTGGCGGATAGCACGGATGGCGGCGAATCGGCGCGGCGCGCCGGGACGCCAGCCTGCCGGTCGCTGGCGCGCGGCTGCGCGCCTGCCTGCGGCATGCCGGCGGGCGCGACGGTGTCGTAGGAGGCGGGGTCCGGGCTTTCGACTTCCTGGGCCGGGAAAGCAGCGTCCTCGGCGAGCAGTTGGCGCGCCAGCAGCTCCAGCGGGCGCAGCGCCGGCGCGAAGGACGTCAACGGCGGACGCCGCGCCAGCGCCTCGGCACGCAGCGCGCGCAGCGGCGCCGCCATGCCGGGCAGCAGGCGGGCCAGCGCGTCGTCGGCGGCGCGCGCCTCGAGCACGAGATAGACTGCGGCGGCCAGTGTTTGCTGCGGCGGAGGAGCGCAGGCGGCGCTGCCGCGCACCGCGCGCATGGCCTGTTGCAGCGTCAGCACCCGGTAGCGCGCGGTGGCCGCCGCCGCGCTGTCGCCGGGGCCGAAGCTGGCCGGCAGCCAGATGTCCCGGCCGTCGGTGGCGGGCAGCGCGATGCCGTGGGCGGGCGCCTGGCCGGGATGGAACATCTGGCCGAGCCAGGTCGGCGGCGCCGCCGGCTGGGCCACGCGCAGGCGGAAGTCGCGCTGGAAGACGGCGCCGGCGAGCAGCGACAGGCGCGGCGCCAGTTCGCTCAGTTGCAGCGGCGCCGGTGTGCGCGACGGCGGCCGGTGGCGGCGCCACCAGGCCATGGCGTAGCCGCTGGCGCGGCGCGCCACGTCGGTGATGACGTCTTCCGCTTCGGCCATCGCGGCGCCTACACGAAGCTGGCGTCGACCAGGTCGCGCATGGCGGCCAGCAGCACCGGTTCGTCCGACAGGGGCGCGACGATGGCGGCGTGGCAGGCCTGCTGCGGTGCGATGCCGCTGGCGATCAGACGGGCGGCGGCCACCAGCAGGCGCGTGCTGGGCACCTCGGCCAGGCCACGGTCGTGCAGGCCGCGCAGGCGCTGGGCCAGGGCGACCAGGGCGCGCGCCTGGCTGTGCGCGACGCCGCCCTCGCGCTCGACGATGGCGCTCTCGCGCTCGGGCGGCGGAAAGGTGAAGTCGAGCGCGACGAAGCGCTGGCGCGTGCTCGGCTTGAGGTCCTTGAGCATGCGCTGGTAGCCGGGGTTGTAGGAGACCACCAGCTGGAAGCCGGGCGCCGCCACCACGGTCTCGCCGGTCTTGTCGATCGGCAGGATGCGGCGGTGGTCGCTCAGCGGGTGCAGCACCACCACCGTGTCCTGGCGCGCCTCGACCACCTCGTCGAGGTAGCACAGGGCGCCCTGGCGGGCGGCGCGGGTGAGCGGGCCGTCCTGCCAGACGGTGCCGTCGGGGCCGAGCAGGAAGCGGCCGACCAGGTCGCTGGCGCTGAGCTCGTCGTGGCAGGAGATCGTCACCAGCGGCCGGCGCAGCCGCCAGGCCATGTACTCGACGAAGCGGGTCTTGCCGCAGCCGGTAGGGCCTTTGATCATGACGGCCAATTGGCGGGCGTGGCATTGCTCGAACAACGCCACCTCGCCGCCGGCCGGCAGGTAGTAGGGTTCGTCGCCGCGCGCGACGTCGGCAGCGTCGCGGGTGCCGGGGTCGGCCGCGACGGGCGCGTTGGCGTCGGTCCCGGCATGCGCCGCCACGCCGTCCGCCAACAGCCCTGCCCTGCCCGCTTCGGCGGCGCCCATCAGGCCCCGGCCGGCAAGGGCGCCGCCTGAGTGTCGAGCTCGGTGTGCGGCGCGAAGCGGAAGAAGTCGATGATGAACAGGGCCACGCCGAGCGCGAAGATGGCGCCGGTGATGATCAACATGACGAAGTGGATCTGGATCTTCAGCTGGGTGTCGAGGAAGCCGAGGCCCATGATGCGCTCCAGGTAGACCTGGCCGATGCCGGCGGTGGCGAACGACAGGGTCATGCCGAACATGCCGCCCAGTTGCAGCCAGAACGACCAGTAACCCATCGCCGTGCCCTCCTCCGGCCGCCGGGTCAGCGAGGGCGCGGCGAAGCTGATGATGGCCATGACGATCATGGCGTAGGCGCCATAGAAGGCGGCGTGGCCGTGCATGGCGGTGATCAGGGTGCCGTGGGTCCACTTGTTGACCGACGGGAAGGTGTGCGCCAGGCCCAGCAGGCCGGCGCCGAACAGGGTGAAGACGGCGCTGCCGACGGTCCAGTGCAGGGCCAGCTTGTTGGGGTGGGCCATGCCGGAGCGGCGGATGGTGGAGTAGGCGTAGATGGCCATGCCGACCAGGGCGACCGGTTCGAGCGCGCTGAACAGGCCGCCGATGGGCAGCCAGTAGGACGGCACGCCGACCCAGTAGTAGTGGTGGGCGGTGCCGAGGATGCCGGCGATGAAAACCAGGCCGACGATGACGTAGAGCCATTTCTCCATCACCTCGCGGTCGGCGCCGGACAGGCGGATCAGCAAATAGGCCAGGATGCCGCCCTGGATCATTTCCCACACGCCCTCGACCCACAGGTGGATGGTCCACCAGCGGTAGTAGATGGAGACGGTGTAGTTGTCGAACTGCAGCAGCGCCGGCAGGTAGAGCAAGGCGCCCAGGCCCAGGCCTGCGATCAGCACGCCCTCGGTGGTGGTGAGGCGGCCGGACTTCTTGATGGTCATGCCTATGTTGTAGAGGAACATCAGCATCACCACGACGATGACGATCTTGTGCGGCAGCGGCTGCTCGAGCAGCTTGTTGCCGGTGCCGAAGCGGAACAGGTAGCCGACGATGGCGGTGACGCCCATCAGCACCCACAGCACCAGCTGGACGTAGGCCAGCTTGACGCTGTGCAGCTCGACGCGCGACTCGTCCGGCACCACCCAGTAGGTGGCGCCCATGAAGCCGCACAGCACCCAGACGATCAACAGGTTGGTGTGAATGACCTTGGTGACGTCGAAGGGCAGGATGTAGAGCAATGGATCGGGGCCGAGGTATTTGGTGGCCGACAGCAGGCCGAACACCAGTTGCAGCCCGAACAGGGCGACGGCGACGGCAAAGTACCAGTAGGCGACCGCTTGCGATTTATATCTCATGGCGAAACTCCGGCGTGACGGACGGTGGGGTGGCGGCGGGCAGCGCTGGCGGACTCGGCGGAGTCGGCGCGGCGGCGCCGCGGTGCGGGGCGTGGCGGGCCGGCATGGCGCTATTTCAAGGAGGACAGGTAGGCGACCAGCTGCTCGATCTGCGCCGGCGTCAGGTCCTTGCCGTAGCCGGGCGGCATGAAGGAGGCGCCGCCGGCCGAGTACATGGCGCCCGGCACCAGGTGGGCGCTGGGCGCGGTGACCGACTCGCGGATGTAGCCGGCCAGGTCGCTGGCCTTGCCGTGGTAGGCGCCGGACTTGAGCAGCGCGGCGCTGCGCGCCGCCAGCCCGGCCAGCGACGGCCCGGCAAGGTTGACGCCGGGGGCGATCGAGTGGCAGGCAACGCAGGCCGGTGCGGCGTTGCGGAACACGTGCTCGCCGAGCGCGATCGGGTCGTAGCCGCTGGCCACCGGCCGCCCGCCCGGCGCGACCGCCTGGCCGGGCGCGGCGTCGCTGCCGGGGAAGGTGGCGCCGGACACCAGCAGCGGACGCGGCGGCCAGTTCTGGTTGTCGACGTTGCTGACCCAGTCGAGGAAGGCGATCAGGTCGCCGATGTCGCGCTCGCTCAGGTCCTGCTTGGGCATCAGGCGGCGGTGCCGCGTTTCGTCGTAGAAGCGCGACGGGTCGCGCAGGTAGGCGGTGAGGTAGGTGGCGCCGCGCAGCTTGGTGATCTTGGTCAGGTCGGGCGCGTAGTAGGCGCCCTCGCCGAACACGGTGTGGCAGTTGATGCAGTTGTTCTTGTGCCAGACGTCCTTGCCGCGCTTGACCTCGGCGGTGATCTTGTCGGCGTGGGTGAGTTGGTCGAACTGGCGGTGGCTGTCGAGCGTGAGGCCGAGAAAGGCGGCGCTGGCGACCACGGTGGCGCCGATGGCGAAGTGGCGGGCTTGTCGCTTGTTCATGCCGCCTCCTAGACGCTGATGGCCGGCCAGTACTTCAGCGCCGTGTAGCCGGCGTAGCCGACGGCGGCGGCCATCAGCACGATGACCAGGTAGGCGAACAGGCGAACGGGAACGATCCAAGCTTGCATACGACCTCCGTGAGAGGAACAGCAGGATGGCGGGCGCCAAGGCGGCGCGCGGCGTCGGGCAAATGTAAAAAATTTGACATTTCGTTTCCGTGGCCCGGACCCACGGACACCAGAGTAAGCCGATCCGCACCATTGTGGCAAGGCAAATCTTGCAAATATTCTATCGTGCAAGGCACAAGATTGGCCGGACTTGGCGCCCCGCCTTGGCGCGCCGCCTTGGCGCGCCGCCTTGGCGCACCGGCGTGGTGCGCCAGCGCTGGCATGGTTCTTGATTGTCACAGACGGTAAGAAGGCTAATTGAAGGCTACAACAGGGGGAAGGCGAACCATGAACAAATTCTTCAACGAAATGACCTGTGACGGCCTGGATCTGCGCGCCAGCGCCGATATCCGCGAGCACTACCGCGAATTCTGCGGCTGGTTGCAGCGGCAGAGTCCGGAAACCATCGCCCGCAAGCGCGCCGAGGCCGATTTGAGCTTCCGCCGCGTCGGCATCACCTTCGCCGTGTATGGCGACGGCGCCGGCACCGAGCGGCTGATTCCCTTCGACACGATTCCGCGCATCATCCCGGCGCCGGAGTGGGCGCAGTTGCAGCGCGGCCTGGTGCAGCGCGTCAAGGCGCTCAACATGTTCATCCACGACATCTACCACGAGCAGAACATCATCAAGGCCGGCATCATCCCGGCCGAGCAGATCTACCGCAACGCCCAGTACCGGCCGGAGATGCAGGGCATATCCGTGGCCTCGGACATCTACGCCCACATCGCCGGGGTCGACATCGTGCGCGCCGGCGCCGGCGAGTTCTACGTGCTGGAGGACAATTTGCGCGTGCCCTCGGGCGTCTCCTACATGCTGGAGGACCGCAAGATGATGATGCGGCTGTTCCCCGAGCTGTTCGCGCGCAACAAGATCGCCCCGGTCGACCACTACCCCGACCTGTTGCTCGACAACCTGCGCTCGGTGGCGCCGATGGGCGTCGACGACCCGACGGTGGTGGTGATGACGCCGGGCATGTACAACTCGGCCTACTTCGAGCACGCCTTCCTGGCCCAGCAGATGGGCGTCGAGCTGGTCGAGGGCAAGGACTTGTTCGTCAGCGACAACCACGTCTACATGCGCACCACCCACGGCCCGAAGCGGGTCGACGTGATCTACCGCCGCCTCGACGACGACTTCCTCGATCCGCTGGCCTTCCGGCCCGACTCCTCGCTCGGCGTGCCGGGCCTGCTGTCGGTCTACCGCGCCGGCCGCGTCACGCTGGCCAACGCCATCGGCACCGGCGTCGCCGACGACAAGTCGATCTACCCCTTCGTGCCGGACATGATCAAGTTCTACCTGAGCGAGGAGCCGGTGCTCAACAACGTGCCGACCTACCAGTGCCGCAAGGCCGAGGACCTGGCCTACACCCTGGCCCACCTGCCGGAGCTGGTGGTCAAGGAGGTGCACGGCGCCGGCGGCTACGGCATGCTGGTCGGCCCGGCCGCCAGCCGCGCCCAGATCGAGGACTTCCGCGCCCGCCTGATCGCCAAGCCGGACGGCTACATCGCCCAGCCGACCCTGGCGCTGTCGGCCTGCCCCACCTATGTCGAGAGCGGCATCGCGCCGCGGCATATCGACCTGCGCCCGTTCGTGCTGTCGGGCAAAACCATTTCGATGGTGCCGGGCGGGCTGACCCGCGTCGCCCTGGAGGAAGGCTCGCTGGTGGTCAACTCCTCGCAGGGCGGCGGCACCAAGGACACCTGGATACTCGAAGCCACGGAGGACGCACCATGCTGAGCCGCACCGCCGACCACCTGTTCTGGATGGCGCGCTACACCGAGCGCGCCGAAAACACCGCGCGTATGCTCGACGTCAACGTGCAAACCTCGATGCTGCCGCAGTCCGAGCAGGACGCCGCGCGCGGCTGGCGCGCCCTGCTCGGCATCTCCGAGCTGCAGGAGGCCTTCGACCGCAAGTACGCCGCGCCGCTGGCGCGCGAGGTGATCGACTTCATGGTGCGCGACCCGGACAACCCCTCCTCGATCGCCGCCTGCCTGACCGAGGCGCGCGAGAACGCCCGCGCCGTGCGCGGCACCCTGACCACCGAGGTGTGGGAGACGCAGAACCAGACCTGGCTGGACCTGAACAAGCGGCTGGCCGACGGCGTGCTGCAACACGACCCCAGCCAGTTCTTCGAATGGGTCAAGTACCGCTCGCATTTGTCGCGCGGCGTCACCCTGGGCACCATGCTGCGCGACGAGGCGGTGCATTTCATCCGCCTGGGCACCTTTTTGGAGCGCGCCGACAACACCGCGCGCATCCTCGACGTGAAGTTCCACGGCGCCAAGCGGAGCGCGCCGGGCGAGGAGATGTCGCAGCGCGACTTCTACTACTGGGCGGCGCTGCTGCGCTCGGTGTCCGGCTTCGAGATCTACCGCAAGGTCTACCGCGACGTGATCACGCCGGGCCGCATCGCCGAGCTGCTGATGCTGCGCGCCGACATGCCGCGCTCGCTGTTGGCCTGCATGGACGAGGTGCTCAACAACCTGCGCATGGTGCGCAACGACCTGTCGGCCGACACCGAGCGCTGCGCCGGCAAGCTGCACGCCGAGCTACAGTTCGGCAACATCGACGACATCCTCAAGGCCGGCCTGCACGACACGCTGACCGCCTTCCTGCAGAACATCTACGAACTGGGCAACCGCGTCAGCCGCGATTTCCTGGTGCCGCTTGCGGCTTGACGACAAAGGCCACGCGATGCGACTTTCTATCCGCCATGAGACCCGGTATGCCTACAGCACGCCGCTGGCCTACACCATCCAACAGCTGCACCTGACGCCGCGCGTCGAGGCGCAGCAGCACGTGCTGTCGTGGAGCCTGGGCACGCCGGGCCACGTGCAGGCCTACGCCGACGCCTATGCCAACCAGTCGCACATGCTGACCCTGACCCAGCCGCACCAGTCGCTGGCCATCGTCGCCCACGGCCTGGTGGAGACCAGTTGTCCGCCGCAGGGGCGGATGGGCGGCGCCGAGGCGCTGTCGCCGCTGGTGTTCACGGTGGCCACCCATTTGACGGCGGCGACGCCGGCGATCCTCGAGCTGGCCGCCGCCTGCCTGCCGGACGGCAAGGCGCAGACCCGCCACCTGATGCTGCTGGCCGAGCACATTTTTGGTGCGGTGCGCTACCAAAGCGGTGCGACCGCCGTCACCAGCACGGCCAGCGAGGCGCTGGCGCTGGGCCAGGGCGTGTGCCAGGACCACGCCCACCTGTTCCTGGCCTGCTGCCACGCCCACGGCATTCCGGCGCGCTACGTGTCCGGCTACATCGACCCGGAGACCAGCGACCACGCCGCCAGCCACGCCTGGGTCGACGCCTGGGCCGAGGACCGCGACTATGCCGGCTGGGTCAGCATCGACGTGACCCACGCGCGCTTGATGACGGACGCCTATTGCCGCCTGGCGGTGGGCCGCGACTACGACTCGGCGGCGCCGATCCGCGGCGTGCGCCGGGGCGGCGGCACCGAGTCGCTCAGCGTCGACGTGCAGATCGTGCAGCAGTGAGGCCGCGGCGGCGCGCCGGCCGGGCACAGGCAGCGGCGCGGCCGGGGTTTCGCCCGGCGGCGGACGGCGCTGCGGTAGAATCACCTTTTTACCTTTTCAAGTTTCCACCATGACTTATTGTGTAGGCATGCGCCTCGACGCCGGGCTGGTGTTTCTGTCCGATTCGCGCACCAACGCCGGGGTCGACCAGGTCGGCACCTTCCGCAAGCTGAACGTGTTCGAGCAGCCGGGCGAGCGGATGATGGTCATGATGACCGCCGGCAACCTGTCGATTTCGCAGTCGATCCGCCAACTGGTGGCCGAGCACGTCGGCGCCGACGGCGTCAGCGTGTGGAACGCGGCGAACATGTACGAGGCGGCCCGCATCGTCGGCGAGGCGGTGCGCACGGTGCACGCGCGCGACGCCAAGGCGCTGGCCGAGTTCGGCATCGAGTTCAACGTCGGCATCCTCTTCGGCGGCCAGGTCAAGGGCGAGCGCTGCCGGCTGTTCCAGATCTATTCGGCCGGCAACTTCATCGAGTCGCAGAACGAGAACACCTATTTCCAGATCGGCGAGGCGAAGTATGGCAAGCCCATCCTCGACCGCGTGGTGACGCCGGCCACCTCGCTCGACGAGGCGGCCAAGTGCGCGCTGATCTCGATGGACTCGACCTTGCGCTCGAACGTCTCGGTCGGCCTGCCGCTGGACCTGCTGGTGTACGAGAACGACACGCTGGCGGTGACCCGCTTCGCCACCATCGACGAACGCAACCAGTATTTCCAAATGATCCGCAGCAGCTGGGGCCAGCAGCTCAAGCACGTCTTCGAGGGGCTAGCCGATCCGGTCTGGAACGCCGCCGCCGACGCCACCAGCAACGTGCTGTCGTCGGCCAAACTGGGCAGCGCGCCGGTGCGGCTGGCGCCGCCCGGCCAGGCGCCGTCCAGCGGCCAGGCCGGCGCGCCGCTGCAAACGCTGGCGCAACAGTTCGGCGCCGGCCAGCCGTAGCCGGCGCGCCGGCCGCGCCCGGACGGCGCTCAGGCGGCGCTGTCGACGGCGGCGTTGCCGCCCGGCGCCAGGGTCAGCTGCGGCAGGGTCAGGGTGAAGCAGGCGCCCAGGCCGGGCGCGCTGCTGACTTCGATGCTGCCGCGCAGCGCCGTGGTCACCAGGTTGTAGGCGATGTGCAGGCCCAGGCCGCTGCCGCCGTGCCCCAGGCGGGTGGTGAAGAAGGGGTCGAAGACACGGCCCAGGTCGGCTTGCGGGATGCCGACGCCGTCGTCGCTGACGCGCAACACCACGCCCTGCCCCGTGTCCGGCTCGGCGGCGATGCTGATGCAGCCGCTGGCGCCGTCGACGAAGGCGTGTTGCAGGGCGTTGTCGAGCAGGTTGCTGAGGACGTGGCCGAGGGCGCCGGGGCAGCTGTCGAGCACGATGTCGGGCGCGATCGTGCTGCGCACCTGCTGGCCGCTGTCGCGGATGGCCGGCGCCAGCGCGGCCAGGATGGCGTCGACGGTGGCGGCCAGGTTGAAGCTGCGCCGGCTCATGCTGGCCTGGTCGACGGCGACCTGCTTGAAGCTGCCGACCAGCTTGGCGGCCTGGCCCAGGCTGCGCATCAGGATGTCGCTGCCTTGGTGGACGGTCTGGACGAACTCGCGCATCTGGCCGCGGGTGAGGCCCTGCTCCATCTGGCCGGCGAACTCCTCGACGTGGAACTGCAGCGTGCTGGCCGCCATCAGGCTGTTGCCGATCGGCGTGTTGAGCTCGTGCGAGACGCCGGCCACCAGCGAGCCGAGCGCGGCGTTCTTCTCCGAGCGCAGCAGCTCGGCCTGCATGCGGGTCAGCGTGCTCAGCGCCAGGTTCAGTTGCTCGTTGCTCTGTTGTAGCTTGGCGGCGTCGCTCTTCTGTTGCGCGATGGCGGCGAGCAGTTCGGCGTTGGAGGCCAGCAGGCGCTCCTGCTGCTCGATCAACTTGAAGTCGCTTTCGATGCTTTTTTTGATCTCCCACAACAATTCGACGTATTTATCGCGGAAATTGCGGGTCTTGTTGTCCAACACGCAGATCGTGCCGAACACCTCGTCGTCCGGCCAGAGCAGCGGCAAGCCGAGGTAGGACACCATGTTCAGGGCGACGTCGGGATTGTTTTCCCAGTGGGGGTCGTGCAGTGCGTTGGGGACGTGCAACAAGGCGCGGCTGGCCATCACGGTTTCGCAGTACAGGCCGGTGTTCAGCTTGGCCTTCTCGTCCGCCTCGTAGGGGTTGCCCGGCTTGTGGGCCGAGACCAGCACCTCGATCTGGCTGGGCAGCACCCGCATGATCAAGCCGGCGGGAACGTCGAAGATGTCGGCCATGACGTTGGTGGTGTCCTGCCATTTCGCCAGAAAGTTCTCTGGTATCTCGTGGGATTGGTAAGCCACTGGCTGTCCTTCGCATCAGCAAGCGGGGCCGGGGCGCCGCTCTGGATTGGGCCGCCGCCGCAGGCCAGCCACCGGGCCATTATACGCCGCCAAGCCGCGCCGCCCGCCGGGACGGCGCGGCGGCACGGTAAAATGCTGTTCTATTATGCAATTTTGCAACTCTTCTTGGAGCACGCCATGCCAGATCCACTCGCCGCTGCCGCCGGCGCCGCGGTTTTCAACGTCGACACGCTGCTCAACTACATGGGCGGCGACGCCAAGGGCCGCGCCACCGTGGCCAAGATCGTCGGCGACGCCTGCGCCGACGGCGACGCGCCGCTGCTGGCCGCCGCCGCCGCACTGGCCGAGCAACGCTACGCGGCGGCCGGCAAGATCCTGCACAGCCTGCGCGGCTCGCTCGGTTCGCTCGGCGCCAAACGCTTCGTCGTCAGCGCGCTGGCGCTCGAGCAGGCGCTCAACGAAGGCCGCCTGGACGAGCTCGACCGCTTGTTCGGCGAGGTTTCCGCCGAGTACCACTTGTTACTCGGTGCCGCCGCCGGCTGGCTGGCGGCGGCCTAGTGCCCGGGCTATCACCGAATACTTGATCTACCGCGTGAAAACGGGTGGGATATTCAGCTTTTATGAATTAAACTGGATGTTGCAGTGCGGGAATTCATCCACTGTCTCGGCGCCGATACAGCGTTAACGAATGGTTACACTTGTTACAGCGAAACGGGCGTCCGTCCACGGTGTGCCGATTTGTTCATGCTAAGATCGCCACCGTTATGGCCGAAACGGCCGCCGCGCCCGGCGCCGGCGCCGGCTCGAACCGGAGGCAAGATTGCGTATTTTGCAATTTTCCATACTGCAAGTATAATGGTGCGCCGCGTCGCGGCCGAACCGTCCGCCACACGCGATGCGGCACGCTCTGGTGTCAACTAAAGGTTACAAGTACATGGAATTATTCAACAAGTCGGGTTTGCTGGTGTCGTCGCTGCTGGTGGCGGTGGGCGCCCTGATCGCCTGCCAGGCGCATGAGGACGCCATGCCGCCGGCCAACGTGATCGAGGCCGCCGCGCTGCACATCGGCCCGGTCGGCCAGAGCGCCGCCGAGCGCCGTCTGCGCGAATGGGCCGAGCAGGGCTCGCCGGTGGCCCAGCGCGAACTGGCGCTGCGCTACCAGGCCGACCCGTCCAAGCACGGCGAGGCCGTGCGCCTGCTCGAGCGCGCCGCCCGCGCCGGCGACAGCCGGGCCGCCGTCAATCTGGAAACCATGTATCGCCAGGCCAGCGCGCTGAACAGCCCGGCCACCGCCAACGAATTGAGCGCCAGCCGCATGCTCAAGGAAGTCATCGCCCCGCCCAGCGTCGGCCTGAGCCGCTACTAGGCGCCCCGCGCCGTCGCCGAGCGAACGCCATGGACCGATTGCGCGCCTTGGAAGTGTTCGTCGAAGTGGTCCGCAAGGACGGCTTCGCCCGCGCCGCCGAGGCGCTCGCCACCTCGCCGGCCAACGTCACCCGCTATATCGGCGAACTCGAAGCCCACCTGCAGACCCGCCTGCTCAACCGCAGTTCGCGCAAGATGTCGCTGACGCCCAGCGGCGAGGCGCTGTTCGAGCGCGCCAAGGGCATCCTCGACGACGTCGCCGAGGCCGAGGCGGCGGTCTGCTCGGCGACGCTGCGGCCGCGCGGCCTGCTGCGCCTGAACGCGCCGCTCAGCTTCGGCGTGTTGCAGCTGGCGCCGCTGTGGGCCAAGTTCATGCGCCTGTATCCCGAAATCGAGCTCGACGTATCGCTGGGCGACCGCGTGGTCGACCTGGTCGAGGACGGCTACGACCTGGCGGTGCGCATCTCGCGCGCCGGCGCCAGCAGCAACGTGGCGCGCCGGCTGGCCACCTCGCGCAACATCGTCTGCGCCGCGCCGGCCTACCTGGCCGAGCACGGCGCGCCGGCCACCCCGGCCGCGCTGCTCGGCCACCGCTGCATCGGCTACCGCTACGCCGCCAGCGTCGACGAGTGGCAGTTCAGCGACGCCGCCGGCCGGCCCCATCCGGTCACGGTGCGCTGCGTGATGCACACCAACAACGGCGACACCGCCCGCGCCGCCGCCCTCGACGGCCTGGGGGTGATCTGGCAACCCAGCTTCCTGGTCGGCGCCGACGTGCGCGCCGGCCGCCTGGTGCCACTGCTGCCCGACTACCGTCTGCCCGACATCGACGTGCTGGCGGTGTATCCGAGCCGGCGCCAGCTGGGCGCCAAGGTCAGGGTGATGATCGATTTCCTGGTCGCCGAGTTCGCCGGCGTGCCGCCCTGGGAGCGGGCCGACTGAGGCGGGCCGGGGGCCGGCGCGCGCCGCGCGCCGCCGTCCTTAGAGTGCCGCTCCGCGGCCTTGTATCCGTCCGCCCGATTGATCGAGGTCATGCCCACCGTGGCGGGCAAGACCGATACTGAACTTCGCCCTCGCCCGCAGCGGCTTTGTTCAGGAGGAAACGTGACGATGAATCGAGCCGAAGCGCCGGCCGGGCCGGCGCCCCGCCAAGCGCAGTTTCTCGACAGCCTGGCCGCCTTCACGCAGCAGCACCGGGTCGGCAACTGGACCGGCAGCTTCGCCGATTTCATGGCGCAGGTCCTGCCGCGCGCGCCGCTGCTGCTGGCGCGCAACTCGCACCAATACATCTGGGACATGCTGCGCTGGACCGGCGACGCCGCGCCCGGCGGCGGCGCGCCCGGCCGCCTGTTCGCCGACCAGTTGTTCGGCGTCGACGAGGCGATCGCCCGCGTCGCCGACTACTTCAAGGCGGCGGCCGCCGGCTCCGAGGTGGGGCGGCGCCTGCTGTTGCTGCTGGGGCCGCCGTCGGGCGGCAAGTCGACGCTGGTGATCCTGCTCAAGCGCGGCCTCGAGGAGTACAGCTACACCGAGGCCGGCGCGCTGTACGCCATCGCCGGCTGCCCGCTGCACGAGTCGCCGCTGCACCTGGTGCCGCACACCCTGCGCGGCCAACTGCGCGACAGCTACGGCGTCGAGGTGCGCGGCGAGCTGTGTCCGCACTGCCGCGTCGGCCTCGAGCAGCAGCACGCCGGCGACTTCCTGCGCATGCCGGTCGAGCGCGTCTACCTGGCCGAGGCCGGCCGCTGCGGCATCGGCACCTACGCGCCGCACGACCCGACCACCGCCGACCTGGCCGACCTGGTCGGCTCGGTCGACCTGTCCAAGGTGGCCCAGTACGGCGACGAGGGCGACCCGCGCGCCTGGTCGTGGTCGGGCGCCGTCTACGCCGCCAGCCGCGGCGTGCTGGAGATGATCGAGATCCTCAAGGTCAAGCGCGAGTTCCTCTACCTGCTGCTCACCCTGACGCAGGAGAACAACGTCAAGGTCTCGCGCTTCCCGCTGATCTACCTCGACGAGACCATCCTGGCGCACACCAACCTGGCCGAGTTCCGCAAGTTCCTGCAGGAGAGCGAGAACGAGGCCCTGCTCGACCGCATGGTCATCGTCCAGGTGCCCTACACGCTGGACTACCGCGAGGAGGCGCGCATCTACCGCAAGCTGATCCTGTCGGCGGCGCCGGCCTTCCGCCAGGTGCACCTGGACCCGCACGTGCTGCACGCGGCGGCCGTGTTCGCCATCCTCAGCCGGCTGCGCGAGGGCGACGACAAGGACGCCGAACTGGTCAAGAAGGTGCGCCTGCACGCCGGCGAGGAGCTCGAGGGGGGCAACCAGGCCGAGGCCAGGCGCCTGCGCGAGCGCGAGCTGGCGCCCGACGAGGGCCTGTCGGGCGTCTCGCCGCGCTTCGTCATCAACGCCCTGTCGAACGCCATCATCCAGTCGGCGCAAAACAGCCTGAGCACGATGGACCTGCTGCTGGCGCTCAAGGACGGCATCGAGAACGACGCCCGCATCGAGCCCAAGCGCAAGCGCCGCTGGGTCGACTTCCTGGTGCTCACGCGCAAGGACTTCTACAACCGCTGGGTCAAGGAGGACGTCCACAAGGCGCTGTTCGTCTCCTTCGAGCAGGAGGCCCAGGAGCTGCTCGGCAAGTATCTCGACGAGGTCGAGGCGATGCTCGACAACCGCCAGGTCAAGGACCCCATCACCAGCGAGGAGCGGCGGCCCGACGAGCGCTTCCTCCGCGCCGTCGAGGAGAAGATCCACATCTCCGACTCGGGCAAGCAGTCGTTCCGCCAGGAGGTGGTGCGCAAGGCGATGGGCGCCTTCAAGCGCGGCGAGCGCTTCGGCCTGGGCAGCCACGCCCCGCTCAACGACGCCGTCCAGCAATACCTGTTCGAGCAGCGGCGCGACGTGCTGCGCCTGGTCAGCTCGGCCAAGCGGCCCGACGACGAGGTGCGCAGCAAGGTCTCGGCGGTCGAGCGGCGCCTGGTCGAGGAGTACGGCTACGACGCGCACAGCGCCCGCGAGGCGCTCAACTACGTGACCACCCTGCTGGCGCAGGAATGAGCGGGGTGGCGCGATGGCCGAACCGTCCTCCCCCGCCAGCGACTGGTACCAGCTGTTCTCGCGCGGCGCGCGCGACTGGCTGCGCCACAACGACAAGGTGCGCGAGGCGGTGCGCGGCCACCTGCCCGAGCTGATCGCCGGCCCCGAGCTGATGACGGGCGGCGCCGAGCGCACCGTGCAGGTGCCGGTGCGCCTGCTCGAGCACGCCCGCTTCCGCCTGGCCGAGGCGCGCCACGCCGCCGGCGCCGGCCAGGGCGACGGCCAGCCGGGCGACCTGCTGCGCCCGGCGCGCGAGCCGGCCGACGGCGCCGGCGGCGAGTCCGGCGGCGGCGCCGCCGAGGGCGCCGTGCGCCTGCTGCTCGAATTCTCCGTCGACGACATCGTCGACTGGCTGTGGGACGAGCTCAAGCTGCCCCGGCTGGAACCGCGCCAGGGCGGCCCGCTGAGCGAACCGGAGCTGGTGCGCGAGGGCTGGGACAAGCGCGGCGCCCGCTCGCGGCTGGACCGGCGCCGCACCGTCAAGGAGGCCATCAAGCGCCGCGCCGTGCAGGACGACCCCCTGCCCTTCGTCAACGAGGACCTGCGCTTCCGCCAGTTGACGGCGCGCAAGCGGCCGAGCACCAGCGCCGTCGTCTTCTTCGTGCTCGACGCCTCGGCCAGCATGGGCGAGGCCGAGCGCACCCTGGCCAAGACCTTCTTCTTCTTCGCCCTGCAGGGCCTGCGGCGGGCCTACCGCCAGGTCGAGACGCGCTTCCTGGCGCACACCACCCAGGCCTGGGAGTTCGCCGAGGCCGATTTCTTCCAGGTCAGCGGCAGCGGCGGCACCATCGCCTCGTCGGCCTTCCGCCTGGCCCTGGCCCTGCTGCGCGAGCGGTACGCCGCCAGCCGCTACAACAGCTACCTGTTCTACGCCTCCGACGGCGAGAACTTCACCGAGGACCGGGCGGCGGCCGGCCAGGGCCTGGGCGAGCTGGCGCGCCGGCTCAACTACCTGGCCTACGCCGAGACGGTGCCGGGCGCCGGGCGCGGCGTGGACACCGAGATGCACCGCCTGTGCGCCGAGCTGGTCCGCCGCGGCCTGCCGGTCGGCAGCAGCGTGCTGGCCAGCGGCGCGGACGTCTGGCCGGCGCTGCGCAGCTTCCTCGGCCACGCGGCGCGGGCGGAGGACGGGCCATGATGCCGGCGCCGCTGGACGGCTACGCCGAGCGCATCGCCGCGCTGGCGCGGGCGCTGGGGCTGGACTTCTACCCGGTCGACTTCGAGCTGGTGCCGGCCAACTTCATGCTGGAGGTGGCCGTCTACGGCCTGCCGGTGCGCATGCGCCACTGGTCCTTCGGCGTGCGCTACATCCACCAGCTGGTGCAGCAGCACATGGGCCATTCGCGCATCTTCGAGGTGATGTTCCCGGGCGATCCCTGCCGCGCCTACATGATGGACGCCAACAGCCTGGCCGAGAACACCCTGGTCGCCGCCCACGTGCTGGGCCACGCCGACTTCGCCCGCAACAACGCCCTGTTCACCCGCTTCATGCAGATGGCCGGCGGCGACATCCTCGCGCGCAGCGCGGCCCGGGCGCGGCGCATCGAGGCGGCGCTGGCGCGCCACGGCCAGCAGCGGGTGGAGGCGGTGCTCGACGCCGCGCTGGCGCTCGAGCCGCACATCGACGTCAACGCCGCGCTGCACCGGCCCGACTATCCGGCGGCGCCGGAAGGCGCCGTCGAGCGCGCCGCCGGCCCCTTCGAGCGCCGTTTCCAGGCCCTGCCCGGCGCCGCCGCGCCGCCGCCGGCGCGGGCGGAGGCGCCGGCGCTGCCGCCGTGGCCCGAGTCGGACCTGTTGTGGTTCATCGCCCGCCACGCGCCCGAGCTCGACGACTGGGAGCGCGACATCTTCCTCGCCGTGCGCGAGGAGGCCTACTATTTCTATCCGGTGTACGCCTGCCAGATCATGAACGAGGGCTGGGCCTCGTACTGGCACGCCCGCCTGCTGCGCGAGGCCCACTTCCTGCCGCCCGCGCTGTACCTGGAGGCGATCAAGTCGCACTCGGACGTGGTGCGCCCCTACGGCGGCGAGCGCCAGTTGGCGCTGGCGCTGAACCCCTACCACCTGGGCTTTTCGATGTGGGAGCACATCGTCGAGCAGCGCGGCATGGCCGAGGCGCGCCGCATCTGCCGCGACGAGGACGACTTCGGCTTCGTGCGCAACTACCTGGACGAGGCGCTGGCGCAGCGGCTCGGGCTGTTCGTCTACGAGACCCGGGTCGACGGCGAGACGCGGGTCGCCAGCCGCGACCTGGCGGCCGTGCGCGAGGCCATCCTGGCGCCGCGCTACCACTACGGCGCGCCGTCGATCGCCGTCAAGCGCCTGCACGCCGACGGCAGCCTGCTGCTGGCGCACGACCACCTGGCCGACGGCCGCGGCCTCGACCTGGCCCAGGCCGAGCGGGTGCTCGACTATGTGGCGCGGGTGTGGCGCCGGCCCGTCGCGCTCGACACGGTGGATTTCCGCGGCGGCGGCCGCCGCGTCGAGGCCGGCGGCGGCAAGCAGCCGCCCCGGTCCGCCGGCTAGGGCGGCAAGGGCGCGCTAGCGCGGCGGGCCCAGGTTGCCGACATACCAGTGGATCGCCTGGCGCAGGCCGCGCGCCACGTCGTGCGTGGGCGCGTAGCCCAGCAGCGCCGCCGCCTTGCCGATGTCGGCCTGCGAATGGCGCACGTCGCCGGCGCGGAAGTCGGCATAGTCGGGGCGGTAGTCGCGCAGATGGGGGAAGCGCTCGACCAGCAGGCCGTGCAGCATCAGGTAGAGCTCGTTGAGCGAGGTGCGCGCGCCGACGGCGACGTTGTAGACCTGGTTGGGCGCCGCCGGGTTGTCGCTCAGCGCCGCCAGCAGGTTGGCCTGCACCACGTTGCCGACGAAGCAGAAGTCGCGGCTGCTTTCGCCGTCGCCGTGGATCAGCAGGCGGCGGTCGTGGATCAGCGCGGCGATCCAGCGCGGGATCACCGCCGCGTAGTCGCCCTCGGGGTCCTGGCGCGGGCCGAACACGTTGAAGTAGCGCAGGCCGATCGCCTGCCCGCCGTAGCAGCGGGCGAACACCTCGGCGTACAGTTCGTTGACCGACTTGCTCAGGGCGTAGGGCGAGAGCGGCCGGCCGCTGCGCCCCTCTTGCTTGGGCAGCGCCGCGTCGTCGCCGTAGCTGGCGCTCGAGGCGGCGTAGACCAGGCGGGCCACGCCGGCGTCGCGGGCGGCCAACAGCAGCTTGAGGAAGCCGCCGACGTTGATGTCGTTGCACAGCAGCGGCTCGGCGATCGAGCGCGGCACCGAGCCCAGCGCGGCCTGGTGCAGCACGTAGTCGACGCCGGCGCAGGCCTGGCGGCACTGGCCGAGGTCGCGGATGTCGCCGTCGATCAGGCAGAAGCGCTCCCAGGCGCGCGGCCCGACCGCCGCGCGCACCTGCTCCAGGTTGTGCCGGTGGCCGGTGAGGAAGTTGTCCAGGCCGGTGACGCGCTGGCCCAGTTCGAGCAGGGCCTCGAGCAGGTTCGAGCCGATGAAGCCGGCCACGCCGGTGACCAGCCAGTGGTGGCGGCGCTGGCCGAGCTGTTCGCGGGCGCGCTGGTAGGCCGACTCGGCCGGCGCGCCGTTGCCGTAGTCGGCCGCCATCACAGCCGCCACAGGCGCAGCCCGGCCTCGCGCAGGGCCAGCGGGTCGAAGCGCGACTTGACGTCGATGAAGCAGCCCTGCGGCTTGACCTTGGCCAGCAAGTCGGCCAGCGGCCGCGCCAGCAGGGCGCGGTGCGACACGGCGCAGACCAGGGCGTCGGCGGCCGGCAGCTCGTCCCACGGGCACAGCGCGATGGCGTATTCGCGCTCGGCCTCGGCGGGGTCGGCCAGCGGATCGTGCACCCGCACGCGCAGGCCGTAGGACTCGAGTTCGCGCACCAGGTCGGCGACCTTGGAGTTGCGCAGGTCGGCGCAGTTCTCCTTGAAGGTCAGGCCCAGCACGTTGACGCAACAGTCGCGCAGGCGCAGGCCGGCGCGCACCATCTCCTTGACGGTCTGCTCGGCGACGTACTTGGCCATGCCGTCGTTGATGCGGCGCCCGGCCAGGATCACCTGCGGGTGGTAGCCGAGCATCTCGGCCTTGTGGGTCAGGTAGTAGGGGTCGACGCCGATGCAGTGGCCGCCCACCAGGCCCGGGCTGAAGGGCAGGAAGTTCCACTTGGTGCCGGCCGCCTGCAGCACCTCCTGGGTGTCGATGCCGAGCTTGTCGAAGATGATCGCCAGCTCGTTCATCAGCGCGATGTTCAGGTCGCGCTGGGTGTTTTCGATCACCTTGGCCGCCTCGGCCACGCGGATGCTCGAGGCGCGGTGCACGCCGGCCGCCACCACCCCCTCGTACAGGGCGGCGACGCGCTCGAGCGTGGCGTCGTCGTCGGCGGCGACGATCTTGCGGATCGACGCCAGCGTGTGCTCGCGGTCGCCCGGGTTGATGCGCTCGGGCGAGAAGCCGACGTGGAAGTCGCGCCGCCACTGCAGGCCGGAGTGGCGCTCGAGCAGGGGGATGCAGACCTCCTCGGTGGCGCCGGGATAGACGGTCGACTCGTAGACGACGACGGCGCCGCGCTTCATGTGGCGGCCGACCGCCTCGCTGGCGCCGGCCAGCGCGGAGAAGTCGGGGTTGTGGGCGGCGTCGACCGGCGTCGGCACGGCCACCACGATGCAGTCGGCGGCGGCCAGCTCGGCCGGATCGCAGCCCATGCTGAGCCATTTGGCGGCGGCGAAGCGGGCGGCGTCGACCTCGCCGGCCGGGTCGATGCCGCGCCGGTAGCTGGCCACCTTGCGCGCCGACAGGTCGACGCCGATGGTGCGCTGGCGCGCGCCGAAGGCCACCGCCAGCGACAAACCGACATATCCCAAACCCACTACCGCCACGACGTCCATATCGTCCCCCCGCGTTCCAGATGGTTGGCCAGCGCGGCGCCCGCCCGTGCGGGGCGAGCGCCTGAGGCGATTCTACGGGGCCGCCGCCGGCCCCGCTTGAGGCGGCACAAGGGCGCGCCGCTTGGGCCGCAATTCGAGCTTGTTTGTGCCGGATCAACGAGCGCTGCCGGCCTTCTTCCTACCCTAGTGCTTACAGTCCGAGCGGGAGAAAACCATGGTCAAGTTGTCCGCCGCGTCCGGTGCCGCACCCTTGCCACCGGGCGCCGCCTGCGCGCCGCCCGCCCGCCGGGCCGGGCCGCCGGGCCGCCCGCGCCGGCCGCTGCGCTGTTGGCCACTGGCCGTGTTGGCCGCCGCGCTGGCGCTGTCCGGCTGCGCCCGCCACGACGGCGCCGCCCAGATGGCGCAGGCGCGCCAGTATCAACAGCAGGGCAAGACGCGCGCCGCCATCATCGAGATGAAGAACGTGCTGCAGCAGGAGTCCGGCAACGGCGCGGCGCGGCTGTTGCTCGGCGAGCTGTATCTGGACACGGGCGACGTGTTGTCGGCCGACAAGGAGTTGCGCCGCGCGCTGGCGCTGGGCGCGCCCAAGCCCCAGGTGCTGCCGGCGCTGGGCCGCGCGCTGTTGCAGCAAGGCCAGTTCGAGCAGCTCGACGCCTTGCTCGCCGACACCGAAGCCCAGCCCGTCTATCTGGTGTTGCGCGGCAACGCGGCGCTCGGCCGCAACCAGATCGAGCCGGCCGCCAAGCTGTTCGAGCAGGCGCTGCGGGGGCAGCCGGGCCACGCCGGCGCCCTGCTCGGCCAGGCCCGCCTGGCCTTGGCGCGGCGCCAGCCGCAGGCGGCACTGCTGCTGGTCGAACAGGCGCTGCAGGGCAATCCGGACGAGCCGGACCATCTGCGCCTGAAGGGCGATCTGCTGCGCTTGCAGGGCGACAGCGCCGGCGCCCTGCTGGCCTATCAACGGATCGTCCGTCTGCGCCCGGAGCAGGCCCAGGCCCAGGTCGACATCGCCAACCTGCATCTGCAGGCCGGCCGGATCGAGCAGGCCAAGGCGGCCCTTGCGCTGGCGCGCAAGGCCGGACCCGGCCAGTTGCTGGTGGTCTACACCCAGGCCTTGATCGACTTCCGCGAGGGCCGCCTGGCCGCCTCGCTCGACCAGTTGCAGCAGGTGCTGCGGGTGGCGCCCGAACACATGCCCAGCGTGCTGTTGTGCGGCGCCGTGCAACTGGGCCTGGGCGCCTATCAACAGGCCGAGCAACAGCTGGCCAGGTTTCTGGCCGCCAATCCCGGCCAGGTCTACGCCAGCAAGCTGATGGCCACCGTCGCCCTGAAGAACGGCGCGCCGGAGCAGGCCCTCCAGCTGCTCGAGCCTCTGCTCGAGCCGGCCGGCGGGGCGCGCCAGGGCGACGTCGAACTGCTGACGCTGGCCGGCGAGGCCTACATGCAGGGCCGCAAGTTCGACAAGGCCGCCGCCGCCTTCGAACAGGCCAGCGCGCTGGCGCCGCAGGCGGCCATGCTGCACGCCGCCCTCGGCGTGAGCCGCATCGGCATGGGCGAGAGCGGCCGCGCCATCGCCGAGCTCGAGCGCGCCGCCAGCCTGGAGCCGAAGGGCGGCCGCGCCGGCGTGTTGCTGGTGCTGACCCATTTGCGCGCCAAGGACTACCCCAAGGCGCTGGCGGCGGTCAAGCAGATGGAGCGACAACAGGGCGGCAACCCGCTGGTGCACAACCTGAAGGGCGGCGTGCTGCTGGCCAGCCGCGACGTCGCCGGCGCGCGCGCCAGCTTCGAGCACGCGCTGACCCTCGACCCACTCTATTTGCCGGCGCTGGAGAACCTGGCCCAGCTCGACACCCTGGAAAAGCACCCCGAGCTGGCCCGCCAACGCTACGAGGCGGCGCTGCGGCGCGCGCCGAAGAACGCCGCCATCCTCGGCGCGCTGGCCAAGCTGGCCACCGCCCAGGGCAAGCCGGCCGAGGCCCGCGTCTGGCTCGAGCGCGCCGCCCGGGACAATCCCGAGGCGCTGGCGCCGGCCATGCTGCTGGCCCACTTCTACCTGCGCAGCGGCGAGCAGCAAAAAGCGCTGGTGCAGGCGCAAAAGCTGCAGGCCAGCAACCCCGGCAACGCCGACGCGCTGGCCCTGCTGGCCGAGGCGCAGACCGCCACCGGCCAGCTCGAGCCGGCGGCCGACAGCATGGCCAAGCTGGCCCTGCTGCAACCGGCCTCGGCCGCCGTGCAGATGCGCCTGTCGACCGCCCAGCTGAGCGCCGGCGACATCGCCGGCGCCGTGCGCAGCCTGCGCAAGGCGCTGGCGCTGCAGCCCGACTTGCCGCAGGCGCAGGCGGCGCTGGTGCAGCTGCTGACCGCCCAGGCCGGCTATGCGCCGGCGCTGGCGCTGGCGCGCGAGGTGCAGCGCGGCCACGCCGAGGCGCCGCTCGGCTACAAGCTCGAGGGCGACGTGCTGCTGGCCCAGAAGCGGCCGGAGGCGGCGCTGGCGCTGTACCAGCGCGCCTTCGGCCTGGCGCCGTCGGGTCCGCTGTTGATCCCGCTGCACGGCGCCCTGAAGGCGATGGGCCGGACGGCGCAGGGCAACGCCCGGCTGCGCGACTGGCTGGCCCAGCACCCGGCCGACCAGCCGACCCGCCTGCACCTGGCCAGCAGCCTGCTGGCCGACAAGGACTATCCGGCCGCGCGCGAGCAGTTCGAGCGCATCCTGCGCGACGACCCGGCCAACGTGATCGCCCTCAACGACCTGGCCTGGTTGTACCAGCAGCAAAACGACGGGCGCGCCGTCGCGCTGGCCGAGCGCGCCTACAAGCTGGCGCCGGCCACGCCCGCCGTGCTCGACACGCTGGGCTGGATACTGGCCGAGCGCGGCGAGCACGCCCGCGCCCTGCCGCTGCTGCGCCTGGCCAGCGAGCGGGCGCCGGAGGCGGGCGAGATCCGCTACCATCTCGGCATGAGCCTGCTCAAATCGGGCGACCGGCGCGGCGCGCGCAGCGAACTCGAGAAGGTGCTGGCCGGCAAGGACTTCGGCCGCCGCGACGAGGTCAAGGAGGTGCTGACGCGGCTCTAGGCGCGGCGCCGCCGCGGCGCCCGCCGCGTTCGCCGGCCGTGTGCTACTGTGCCTGCTTGTCCCCGCCCCCACCACCACGGATACGTCCATGCGCTATTGTCTGATCGCCCTTCTGCTGTTCTGGCCGGCCCGCCACGCCGGCGCCGCCGACCTGCCGCGCGCCATCGAGGCGGCCAAGCGCTCGGTGGTGGGCATCGGCAGCTTCCAGAAGCTGCGCAGCCCGGCGATCAACTTCGTCGGCACCGGCTTCGTCGTCGGCGACGGCCTCAGCGTCATCACCGCCGCCCACGTGATCCAGGACCTGCAGAACGCCGAGCGGAACGAGACGCTCGGCGTGCTGATCCCGATGGGCGAGAGCGCGCAGTTCCGCGCCGCCAGCGTGGTCGCCATCGACCGCGAGCACGACCTGGCGCAGTTGCGCATCGCCGGCGCGCCGCTGCCGGCGATGCAGTTGGGCGACTCGGCGGCCGTCGCCGAGGGGCGCGCGCTGGCCTTCACCGGCTTCCCGCTGGGCATGCTGCTGGGCCTGCACCACGTCACCCACCGCGGCATGGTCTCGTCGATCACCCCGGTGGCGATGCCGTCGAGCAGTTCGCGCAAGCTCGACGTCAAGCTGGTGGGCCAGTTGCAGCGCTCGCCCTATGCCGTGTTCCAGCTCGACGGCACCGCCTACCCGGGCAACAGCGGCAGCCCGCTGTACGATCCGGACAGCGGCCAGGTCTACGGTGTCATCAACATGGTCTACGTCAAGGGCTTGAAGGAGGCGGCCATCGCCACCCCCAGCGGCATCACCTACGCGATCCCGTCGAACTTCATCCGCGAGCTGCTGCGGCCGCGTTGAGGCGGCCGCGGCAGCCCGCTAGCGCGCCCCGCCGCCGCCCTGGTAGCGGCCCGGCGCCAGGATGCAGGCCGGGTCCAGCGCCGCCTTGATGCGCGCCACGGCGCGCCAGTAGGGGTCGGCGCCGTTGTCGAGCCGGTCCATCGACTGCAGGCCGACCCGGTAGGGGATGTAGCCGGCCGCCATGACGGCGTCGAACAACTGCAGGTAGCAGGCCTTGGCGCGGGCCACCTCGTCGGCGTCGTCCTTGTCGTAGGCCACCGTCAACACGCCGCCCAGCGCGCGCTCGGTGATCATGCTGAAGGTGGCGAACAGGTCGAAGCGGTGGCGCGCGAAGATGGGCTCGGCCAGCGCGTGGACGGCGAGCAAGGCCTCGCCGCGCAGCGGCAGCACCGGCGAGACCCACAGCAGGCCGCAGTTGTCGAGCGCCGGATTGGCGCCGAGCGGAAAACCGGCCGGCAGGCCGCCGCGCCGGCGCCAGTAGGCGCCGGCCAGGAAGCGGCCGTTCGGCACGCCGCGGTTCATCTCGAACAGCGCCTCGCCCAGCGCGACCTTGGCGCGCAGGCGGCGCCCCGCCGCGCCGCCGAGCAGGCGCGCCAGCCAGGCGCCCAGCGCCAGTTTGCGCTGGTCGAGGAACTGGACCCGCTGGCCGGCCGCCGCCAGCGCCCGCCGCAGCGCGCCGCGCGCCGCCGCCACCTGGGCGCGGCTGCCGTACAGGGCGCCCGAGACGGTCCAGGCGCCGATGCCGTCGGCGCGGCGCAGCGCCAGGCGGACCTCGGCCGGCAGCGGCGTGCGCCCGCCGGCCAGCTCGGCGGGAAACACCCGGCCGCCGGAGATCACCCGCAGGTCGTTGCCGATGTGGACCACGCTGCGCAGCGTGCCGTCGAGCCGCAGCGGGCGCAGCGCGTCGACCACGGCGCCGATTCGGCCGTGCTGTTCGACGCGGCAGATGAAGTGTTCGACGCAGGCCGTCTGCGGCATCAGCCACAGCCCCATCTGCGTGACGATGCCCAGGTTCGACTGGGTGAACAGGCCGTCCAGGTGCGGCCCCAGGCCGTAGGGGAACAGGCGGGTGGCGCGGGCGCCGGGATAGTGGCCGAAACCGGTCTCGACGATGTCGCCGTCGGCCAGCACCACCTGCATGCCGGCCACGCTGGCGTAGCGGTTGCCGTAGGGCGAGTGGCCGAAGCCGCGCTCGAGGACGTTGCCGACCAGGCTGGTGTCCGGCCCGGCGCCGGTGCAGTCCATCCACAGCGGCAGGCCGTGCTCGACCAGGTGGCGCGACAACTGCTGCTGCGTCACGCCCGGCTCGATCACCGCGTAGGCCAGCTCGGCGTCGACCTCGACGATGCGGTTCATCAGGCCCAGGTCGACGATGACCTGGCCGTCGGCGACGGCGCAGGCGTCGCCGTAGCCCCAGTTGCGCCCGGTGCTCAGCGGATACAGCGGCAGGCCGTGGCGGCCGGCGACGCGCACCACGGCGGCCACCTCGGCGGCCGTGGCCGGGCGCAGCACGGCCAGCGGCCGCGTGCCGCAGGAGCCGGTGCTGCTGGCGTAGCGCTCCAGCGTGGCGGCGTCGCGCCGCACCCTGGCGGCGCCCAACAGGCCGTCCCAAGCGGCCAGCGCGGCCGCCAGCGCCTCGCCGGGGGGGGCGCCCGCCGCCGCGGCGGCGCTGCCGGGTGGCGCCGCCATGGCGCTAACCGCGCCCCTGCATCAGGCGCGAGGTGATGCCCGGCTCGTCCCAGGTGGGGAAGAAGTAGGGATAGAACGAGCGTTCGCTCGCCTGCTGCTCCATCAGCCCGCCGAACTTGCGGATCTGCTCGCCCATGTAGTCGAGCTCGAGCCGCAACAGCACGGCCGGCGCGCCGACCCGCGTGCAGGGGCGCTCGCCGCCGAAGTCGCGGAAGCCCAGCATGCGCTTGTAGAACATCACATGGCGCGGGTTGACCTCGATGATGTAGTCGGTGTAGCGGTGGATGTTGTGGGCGTAGATGTAGGAGATGTGGATCAGCGCGGCGAACACCCGCTTCGAGACGCCCTTGTCGATCGCCAGGCGCGACGGCTCGCACAGGCGGCGGCGCTGTTCGCGCAGTTCGTCGAGCTTGTCGCGGAAGTTCTCGTCGGCCGGCAGGCCGACCAAGGCGTTGTCCAGGCACAGCGACATGGTGCCCACCGTCGTGCCGCCGGTCTCGGCGAACAGCGTGATCTTGTTGAGCGGGTGGGCGCTGACCGGGTCGACGGCGTAGCCGCGCCAGCCGTACATTTTCTTCAACAGCATGCTGGCCGCCTCGCGCCGGCCGGTCGAGTTGGCCATCCGGATGTGGAAGGTCTGCTGGTCGATCTGGTGGTCCAGCGCCGGGTCGGCGCCGCCCTCGCCGACCACGAGATCGCGCAGACCCGCCGCCGCCTCGAAGGAAATGATGGTGTCGTCTTGTTGCACGGTGGCTCCCTCTATCATCTGTCGGCCAGCCGCGCGAGCGGCGAACTGGGCTCATGCTCTTGAGACCCGCCATGCAAATGAAAAGTTCCCCTCCGGCGCGATTTTTTTCAGGGCCGGCGGCCGCTGTCGGCGGATTTTCCATCCACCCCGCCGCGCCCTCGCGCCGCGCCGAAACTGTTCGCCAAGCCCTTGTTTTCAAACGCTTTATCGATCCGGGCACGGATCCTGCTGCATCGCTGTCACCGGCACCGCACAGCGGCCGTGAACATCGAAGCCACCACCTTAAGGAGCAACACACCATGAACGCCATCAAGAAAAGCATGCTGGCCGCCGGACTGGTCGCCAGCCTCGGCCTGGCCGGCGCCGCGCAGGCCAGCACCTTCGCCTCGGCCATCCTCGACATCAACAACTTCCGCCTGCTGCACTCGAACGGCACGGCCTACAGCACCGCCGACTTCTCCGTGCTGACCGGCACCAACGACGCCCACGCCACCGGCTCGCTCAACGGCGTGTTCGCCAACGGCGCCCAGTCCTTCGGCATCCTCAGCGGCACCACACCGAACGTGGCGCACCAGTGCGTCGGCGCGCCCTGCCCGGCCCTGGCCGAGAACAACTTCGCCCCCTTCCCCTTCCCGCCACCGGTGCCCGGCACCTTCGGCTACGCCGACCAGAACCTGACCGGCTCGTCGATCACCATCGGCGCCACGCCGGCCGGGGCGCACGCCCAGACCCGCGCCGACGCCTCGCTGGGCAGCAACGGCGTGGCCTCGGGCAATTCCGACGTCGGCACCTCGACCACCTTCAACTTCACCCTGGGCACGGCCGACAGCATGACCATCTCGTTCGACGCGACGCCGTTCTCGCAGGCCTACGTGTCGCTCGGCTCGGGGCCGACGGCCAACGCCAACGCGCGCATCTCCTGGTCGATCAACATCCGCGACCTGAGCACCGGCGGCAACACCGTCTTCGACTTCACGCCGTCCGAGCTCAACGGCCAGTCCGCCGTCAGCCGCACCGACGGCCTGCCCGGCCTGACCACCTACAACGCGGCGCTGGCCAGCTTCGCGCTGTCGTCGACCAGCGGCCTGCTCAACGCCACCGACACCTACCAGATCACCATCCAGCACAACACCCTGGCCAACGCGCTGCAGCAGCAGGTGCCGGAGCCGGCCACGCTGGCGGTGTTCGCGGCGGGCCTGCTGGGCATGTCGCTGGTGAGCCGGCGCCGCAGGCAGTGAGCGGGCCGGGCGGCGCCGTCGGAAAACCTGACAGCGCCGCCCGCCGCCGCGGCTAGAACCAGCTCTCCGGGATCACCAGCACGTCGCCCGGGCGCATGGCGACATTGGCCGAGATGTCGCCGTCGCGCAACAGGTCCTGCAGCCGCACGGCCAGTTGCACCTGGCGCCCGTCGACGCTGCGCACGATGCGCGCCTTGTTGCCGGCGGCGAAGTCGGTGACGCCGCCGACGGCGATCAGCACGTCCATCAGCGACATGCCCTGGCGGTAGGCCAGCGCCTGCGGCCGCGCCGCCTGGCCGATCACGCGGATCTGCTCGCCGTAGGGGCCGACGAAGCCGGTGACGATCACCGTCACCACCGGTTGCTGGATGTACTTCTCCAAGGCCTTCTCGATGTCGCGCGCCAGCGCGGTGGAGGTCTTGCCGGCCGCCTGCAGGTCCTCCACCAGCGGCGTGGTGATCTTGCCGTCGGGCCGCACCGGCAGGCTCTGCGACACCTCCGGGTTGCGCCAGACGTTGATGTTGATCGTGTCGCCCGGGCCGATCAAATAGTCGCCCAGCGGCGGCGCGCTCTGCGCCGGCGCCGGCGCGCCGCCGGCGCAGCCGCCCAGCGGGGCGCCGGCCAGGACGGCGGCCAGGGCGGCGGCGCCGCGTTGCAGGAGTCGACGGCGGATCAGGTTCATGGCGGGCCTCTCGGGTCGCGGTGGATGAAGGGGCGCGGCCGCGCCGCGCCCGCCACCTATGATTCAGAAAAGCCGCCGGGGCGGCCTTGACACGGCTCAAGCACGAGCCCGGTTCAAGCGAAACGGCCGCCGCGCCGCCCTATACTTGCCAGCATGGCCCGCCCCGGCGTGCCGCGCCGCGCCGCGCCCGTCGCCACCCCACCTTGGAGAACCTGGACATGGAGGAGACCATCAGCCAGTTGCTGTCCAGCTTGAAGGGGATCTGGAAATACCGCTGGCACGGCCTGGCCGTGATGTGGCTGGTGGCCGCCGCCGGCTGGACCAAGGTGGCGCTGCTGCCGGACGACTACCAGACCACCGCCCGCGTCTTCGTCGACACGCAGAGCATCCTCAAACCGCTGCTGTCGGGCATGACCAGCGTGCCCAACGTCGAGCAGCAGGTGTCGATCATGAGCCGCACCCTGCTGAGCCGGCCCAACGTCGAGCGCGTCATGCGCATGGTCGACCTCGACATCGGCGCCAACACGCCGCGCGAGCGCGAGCTGCTGCTCGACGAACTGATGGGCCGCATCAAGATCGGCGGCACCAGCAGCTACGACATCTACACCATCAGCTACAACAACCGCGACCCCAAGCTGGTGCGCGACGTCGTGCAGTCGCTGCTGACCATTTTCGTCGAGGGCAGCTTCAAGGGGAAAAAGGGCGATTCGCAGAAGGCCGTGCAGTTCATCGACGACCAGATCCGCAGCTACGAGGAGAGGCTGCTGGCGGCCGAGAACAACGTCAAGGAGTTCAAGCTGAAGAACAACTTCCTGCTGCCGCGCCAGGGCATCGACTACGGCGCCCAGCTGCTGATGTCGGCCGACGCCCTCAACGCCGCCCGCCTCGAGCTGGTCGAGGCCGAGCAGGGCCGCAACGCCATCCAGGGCCAGATCGCCGGCGACGAGCCCATCCTCGGCGCCGACCTGAGCCCGGCGGCGATCGACAACCCCGAGCTCGACGGCCGCATCTCCGCCCTCAACAAGAACCTCGACGCGCTGCGCATGCAGTACACCGAGCTGCACCCCGACATCATCGCCGGCAAGCGCCTGGTGGCCCAGCTGGAGGCGAAGAAGGTGGAGGACAGCAAGCTCAAGAGCGCCAACGCCGACCCCGGCAAGAACTACAGCCCGATGCTGCAGCAGCTCAAGGTGGCGCTGGCCGAGGCCGACGCCCGCGTCGCCTCGATCAAGGCACGGGTGCAGGAGTTCACCGCGCGCAACGCCCGCCTGCTGGCGCAGAGCAACGCCGTGCCCGAGGTCGAGTCGCAACTGGCCCAGCTCAACCGCGACTACCTGATCAACAAGGACAACTACGAGAAGCTGATCGGCCGGCGCGAGGCGGCCAAGCTGTCGGGCGACCTGAGCTCGACCACCGAGATGATGAGCTTCAAGATCATCGACCCGCCGACCGTGCCGATGACCCCGGTCGGGCCCAAGCGGCCGCTGCTGTATTCCGCCGTGCTGGCCGGCGCCCTGCTGGTCGGCGCCGCCACCGCCCTGCTGATCAGCCAGGTTCGCCCCACCTACCTCAGCCCGGCGCAGCTGCGCGAGGCGACCGGCCTGCCGGTGCTCGGCACGGTGTCGATGAACTGGACCCGCGCCGAGCTGGTCAAGCGGCGCCGCGGCCGCTACGGCTTCGCCGCCGCGCTGCTCGGCCTGTTCCTGACCTACGGCGGCGTGCTGGCCGCCGCCGTGCTCAAATAGGAGGACCGCGATGCCCCCCAACGATGCGCTACCCGAGCAGTCCGGCGCGGCGCGCCTGCCGGCCGCCGCGCCGGCGCCGCGCCACGTCGAGATCGACCTGGACCGGCTGCGCCAGCTGGGCATGGTCACCCACGACGGCGGGCGCACGCCGGCCGCCGAGGACTTCCGCCTGATCAAGCGGCCGCTGCTGCGGCGCGCCCGCGGCGAGGACGGCGCGGCCATCCCGCAGGGCAACCTGATCGTCGTCACCAGCGCCCTGCCCGGCGAGGGCAAGACCTACTGCGCCGTCAACCTGGCCATGAGCATCGCCATGGAGCGCGACATCACGGTGCTGCTGGTCGACGCCGACGTGGCCCGGCCGTCGGTGCTGAAGGTGCTCGGCCTGGGCGCCGAGCCGGGCCTGATGGACATCCTGCTCAACGACCAGCTGGCGCTGGCCGACGTGATCCTGCGCACCAACGTCGCCACCCTCAGCGTGCTGCCGGCCGGCCGCGCCAACAAGCACGCCACCGAGCTGCTGGCCAGCCGCAGCATGCGCCGCCTGCTCAAGGAGATCGCCGAGCGCTACGCCGACCGGGTCGTCATCTTCGACTCGCCGCCGCTGCTGATCACCACCGAGGCCAGCGTGCTGGCGGCGCAGATGGGCCAGGTGGTGCTGGTGGTCGAGGCCGAGACCACCACGCAGCACGCGGTGCGCGAGGCGCTGCGCCAGCTCGACCCCTGCGCCCACGTCAACCTGATCTACAACAAGATCCGCGCCTTCCCCGGCAGCGACTACTATGGCTACTACGACTAGCCGGCCGGCGCCGCCGCTGGCCGCGCTGGCCGCGCTGGCGGCGGCCTGCTGCTGGCCGGCCGCCGCCGCCGACTGGCGCGTCACGCCGACCTTGCGGCTGCGCCAGGCCTATTCGGACAACATGGCGCTGAGTGCGCCGGCCCAGGCCCGCGCCGAGTTCAGCAGCGAGATCGCGCCCGGCGTCGCCGTCCAGGCGCGCGGCCCGCGCCTGACGCTGGCGCTCGACTACGCGCTGCAGCGGCTGGCCTACAGCCGCTCGCCGAGCCGGCTCAAGCACCAGCTCGACGCCGCCGGCCACGCCGAGGCGCTGGCCGACTGGCTGTATGTCGACGGCCAGGCCAGCGTCAGCCAGCGGAACATCTCCGCCTTCGGCCCGCAGCAGAGCGACCCCGCCCAGCTCGGCGGCAACAGCGGCACGGTGCGCAGCGCCAGCCTGAGCCCCTATTTGAAGCACCATTTCCGCGGCCTGGCCGAGGCCGAGCTGCGCTACACCTACCAGGCCAGCAGCAGCGGCGCCCTGCTGCGCGCCCACAGCCAGCAGGCCGGCCTGCGGCTGGTCGGCGACAACCGCGCCGGCGGCTGGAACTGGGAGGCCGCCGTCGGGCAACGGCGCGACAGCGACGCCGCGCTGGCGCAAGTGACCCGGCGCGACGCCACGCTGACGCTGCGCGTGCCGCTGCGGCCGCGCCTGTCGTGGTTCGCCAGCGCCGGCCGCGAGAGCAACGACTACCAGGCGCCGGGCGGCGCGCCGGGCGGACGCCACTGGTCCAGCGGACTGAGCTGGTCGCCGTCGCCGCGCAGCAGCGTCGCCGCCAGCGTCGGCCGCCGCTATTTCGGCAACACCTACAGCCTCGACGCGCGCCACCAGATGCGCCACCTGGTGCTCGGCCTGAGCTACGGCGAGGACATCACCAGCAGCCAGGAACAGCTGCAGCGCCTGCCGCCGGCCGACCTGGGCAACTTCCTCTACCAGTTGTGGGCCGGCCGCATCCCCGATCCGCTGCTGCGCATCCAGGTCATCAACGCCTTCCTGCGCTACAGCCAGTTGCAGGGGCCGAACGCCGGCAACGTCAACTATCTCAGCCACAACTATTTCCTGCAGAAGCAGTGGAACCTGTCGGCGCTGTACTCGACGCCGAAGAGCACGCTGGCGCTGGGCCTGGGCGGCAGCCGGCGCAGCGCCCAGACCAGCAGCGCCATCGACAGCCCGCTGCTCGGCCCGGCCGAGCTGGCGCAGCAGGAGCACACCCGGCAGACCAGCCTGCACGCCGGCTGGTCCTGGCGCATGTCGGCGCGCAACAACCTGAACGTCAACGCCAACTACGCCGTCGCCGCCGCGCCCGACATCGGCCGGCGCGACCGCAACGCCACCCTGGCGCTGGGCCTGAGCCGCCAGCTGCGGCCCAAGCTGAGCGCCAGCGTCGACCTGCGCCACAGCTGGCACGCCAGCAGCGCCGGCGGCGGCTACCGCGAGAACGGCGCCGCCGCCACCCTGTCCGTGCTGTTCTGAGCCGCGCCCCAGCCGCCCCGTCCATCCCTGCCGTTCCAACCCGCCCGGAGCCCGCCATGCCCGACACCGTCCCGCCGCACCGCGCCCACCTCCTCTGCGTCGTCGCGGCGCGCCCCAACCTGATGAAGATGGCGCCCATCCTGGCCGCGCTGGGGCGGCTGCGGCCGGCCGTCGACGTCAGCCTGGTGCACACCGGCCAGCACGACGACGCGGCGATGGACGCCCGCCAGTTCGCCGCGCTCGGCCTGGCGCCGCCGCAGCTCGACCTGGCCGTCGGCCAGTCCAGCCACGCCCAGCAGACCGCCGAGGTGATGCGCCGCTTCGAACCGGCGCTGCGCCGCCTGGCGCCGCAGGCCGTGCTGCTGGTCGGCGACGTCAACTCGACGCTGGCCTGCGCGCTGGTGGCCGCCAAGCTGGGCGTGCCGGTGCTGCACGTCGAGGCCGGCCTGCGCAGCTACGACCGCCGCATGCCCGAGGAGATCAACCGGGTGCTCACCGACCAGTTGTCCGAGCTGCTGTTCACCAGCGAGCCGGCGGCGCTGAACAACCTGCTGCTCGAGGGCGTCGCCGCCGCCCGCATCCACCACGTCGGCAACGTCATGATCGACTCGCTGCTGGCGCAACTGCCGCGCGCGGTGCCGACCGCCACCGTGCTGGCCAGGGCCGGCCGGCGCGACCTGCTGGCGGCGGGCCAGCGCTACGCCGTGCTGACGCTGCAGCGGCCGGCCAACGTCGACCATCCGGCGCGCCTGCGCAAGCTGATGGCGGCGGTGCGCAAGATCAGCCAGCAGTTGCCGGTGATCTTCCCGCTCGACCCGCACACCCGCGCCCGCCTGGGCGAGGGCGGCCTGCTGCCGCCGCCCGACGCGCCCGGCGTGGCCTGCCTGCCGCCGGCCGACTACCTCGAGATGCTCGGCCTGATGAAGGACGCCAGCGTGGTGCTGACCGACTCCGGCGGCGTGCAGGAGGAGACCACCGCGCTCGGCGTGCCCTGCCTGACGCTGCGCGAGAACACCGAGCGGCCGATCACCGTCAGCGAGGGCAGCAACACGGTGGCCGGCCACGACCCGGCGGTGATCCTGGCGCTGTGCGAGGACATCCTGCGGCACGGCGGCAAGACCGGGCGCCGGCCGGCGCTGTGGGACGGCCAGGCGGCCGGCCGCATCGCCGGCGTGGTCGACGCCTGGCTGCAACGGCGCGGCGCGCACGCCCGCTGACGGCGGCCGGCGCCGACGCCACCACCAGCATCCCGGGCGGTAAGGCGCGCGTCCCCGGACCAGGGCAGCCGGGCGGCGCCGGGCCGGCGCAACGCCGCCGATCGGGGGCGGCGGACGGAGCGATGGCGGACGCGGGCATCGGCGCGCCGGTCCTTGCGCGGTCTCAACCCGACTGGCCGCAGGGCTGGCATATTCTAACTGCACGCCCGGCGCGACGGCGCCGCTAGGCGGTGTCGACGCGCCACTTCCGCCTCGGCGCCGCCCCACGGGCCGCGCCGGCGCGGCGCAAACCGAGGCGCTGCGCCGGCCGGCGCGGCCGCCGCCCTAAGCGATCAAGCAAGCCTTTCTTGGGAGCGCAAGATGCAGCCTGGACCGAGCGACGCCGCCGCCGCGCTGCCGAGCATAGCCGCCGCCTGCGCGCGCGCGGCGGGGCGGCGGCCATGAGCGCGCCCGGCGCGGCGCTGGCCGCCGCCCGGCCCTGCGCCCTGGCCGGGCGGGCCGGCCGGCGCGACCTGCTGCTGTTGCTCGCCGTGTTGGCGGCGCTGTTGCTGCTGTACTGGCAGACGGCGGCGGCGATGGTGGCCCTATGGCTGCGCTCGGAAACCTTCACGCACGGCTTCGCCATCCTGCCCATCAGCGCCTGGCTGGTCTGGCGCCAACGCGCGGCGCTGGCCGCCCTGCCGCGCCGGCCCGCCGGCGCCGGCCTGGCCGCGCTGGTCCTGCTGGGCGCCGCCTGGCTGCTGGCCACGCTGGCCAACGTCCAAGTGCTGCAGCAATACCTGTTCGTGGCGATGCTGCCGGCCGCCGTGTTGGCCCTGTCCGGTCCGGTCCTGACCCGGGCGCTCGCCTTCCCGCTCGGCTACCTGCTGCTGGCCGTGCCCTTCGGCGAGATCTTCGTGCCGCCGCTGATGGATTTCACCGCCCGCTTCACCGCCGCCGCGCTGCGCCTGAGCGCGATACCGGTGTTCCTGGAGAACAACTACCTGAGCCTGCCCAGCGGCAACTGGTCGGTGGTCGAGGCCTGCAGCGGCCTGCGCTACGTCATCGCCTCGGTCGCGCTGGGCGCCCTGTACGCCCACCTGAACTACCGCAGCCGGCGCCGCCGCCTGGCCTTCATGGCGGTGGCCCTGCTGCTGCCGGTGCTGGCCAACGGCGTGCGCGCCTACCTGATCGTGCTGGTCGGCCACTTCAGCGACATGCGCCTGGCCGTCGGCATCGACCACCTGGTCTACGGCTGGATCTTCTTCGGCCTGGTCTCCCTGCTGCTGTTCTGGAGCGGCGCCAGGTGGCGCCAGGCGCCCGCCGCCGCCCGCCCGGCGCCGCCGGCCCCGGCCGCGCCGCGCCACGGCGCCGCCACGGCGCGCGCGGCCGCCGCCTGCGTGCTGCTGGCCGCGCTCTGGCCGCCGCTGGCCGCGCACCTGCTGGCGCGCCCGGCGCCGGCCGCCGGCGCCGCCGTCTCCTTGTCGCCGGCCCCCTTGCCGCTGGCGCCGCCGCCGCCCTGGCGCGCCAGCCCGCTGGCGCCGGACGACTGGCACGTGCTGCACGCCGGCCAGCCACGCCGCTACGCCGCCAGGCTCAACGACGGCGCCACCAGCGCCACGCTGCAGCTGACCTGGTACGCCAGCCAGGCCAAGGGCGCGGAACTGCTGACGCCGGTGCGGCGCAAGGTCGAGACCGGACTGCCGCAATGGCACGAGCTGGCCACCAGCGTGCGCCCGCTGCGCCTGGGCGGGCGCACGCTGCGCGTGCGCGCCACCATCGTCCAGGCCGCCGAACGGCGCCTGCTGGTCTGGCGCTGGTACCGCCAGACCGGGGTCGAGCTCAGCAGCCCCCAGCTGTTGAAGCTGATGCTGGCCAAGAACAAGCTGTTCGGCGAGGCCGAACACGGCGCCGAGATCGCCGTCGCCGCGCCTTTCGACGAGCGGCCCGAGCAGGCCGAACCGGCCCTGCGCGCCCTGCTCGAGGCGCTGCTGCCGAGCATAGACGAGAGCCTGCGCCATGCCGCCCGATAGCAAGGGCCTGGAGCGCGACGAACGGCGCGCCGCGCCGCTGGTGCTGCACCTGGTGCAGCAGCTCGGCGCCGGCCTGGAAAACGACCTGGTGCATCTGATCAACCACATGCCGCCCGAGCGCTACCGCCACGCCATCGTCTGCATGAAGGAGGCCGGCACCTTGGCCGAGGCGCTGCGCCGGCCCGGGGTCGAGGTCATCAGCCTGCACAAGCGCGAGGGCAAGGACTGGGGCCACTATCTGCGCCTGTTCCATGTGCTGCGCCGGCTGCGGCCCGACCTGATCCACACCCGCAACCTGGCCGGCATCGAGGGCCAGCTGCTGGCCGCCGCCGCCGGCATCCGCCTGCGCGTGCACGGCGAGCACGCCGCCGCGACGCCCGAGCTGCACGGCCGCGGCCGCCGCTACCGGCTGTTGCGGCGCCTGCTGCGCCCCCTGGTCGGCCAGTTCGTCGCCGTCAGCCGCGAGCTCGAACGCTGGCTGGTCGACAGCATCGGCGCCCGCCCGGCCCGGGTCAGCCGCATCGGCGACGGCGTCGACAGCCTGCGCTTCCACCCCCGCCTCGGCCCGGCGGCGGCGGTCGGCCCGGCCGGCTTCCTGTGCGAGGGCGCCTTCGTCGTCGGCGCCGTCGGCGCCCTGGTCGACACGCGCGACTGCGCCGGCCTGGTGCGCGCCTTCCTGTTGCTGCTGGCCGAGGAGGAGTCGCCGCGCGCCCGGCTGCGCCTGCTCGTCGTCGGCGACGGCCCCTGCCGCGCCGCCTGCCTCGAGCTGCTCGAGCGGGCCGGCGTGGCCGAGCTGGCCTGGCTGCCGGGCGCCCGCGACGACGTCGCCCAGCTGATGCGGGCCATGGACCTGTTCGTCCAGCCGGCGCTGGTCGAGGGCGGCCGCGACGCCATCCTCGAGGCGATGGCCAGCGGCCTGCCGGTGGTGGCCACGGCGGTCGGCGGCAACGCCGAGCTGGTGCAGCCCGGCCGCACCGGCACGCTGGTGCCGCCGGGCGCGCCGCAACTGCTGGCCGACGCCATCGCCGACTACTACCGCAACCCCGGCCTGACCCAGCGCCACGGCGCCCGCGCCCGCCGCCTGGTGCTGGCCGAGCACAGCCTGCTGGCCATGGCCGGCGCCTATCTGGCCGTGTACGACGCCTTGGCCGCCCGGCCCGGCGCCGGGCGCCGGCCATGAGGCGCGCCGGCATGGCGCGCGCCCGCGCGGCGCGCGGCCACGGGAGGCGGGCATGAGCGCCGAGCACGTGCTGCGGGTCTTCCTGACCGTCGACACCGAGCTGTGGCCCACGGTGCCCGACTGGCCGAGCCGTCCGCTGCCGGCCGACAAGGCCGACTTCGCCGACGAGATCGCCGCCGACATCCACGGCCAGACCGGCGCCGGCGCCTTCGGCCTGCCCTTCCAGATCGCCGGCTTGAACCGCCACGGCCTGCGCGCCAGCTATTTCGTCGAGGCCCTGTTCGCCGCCCGCGCCGGCCCGGCGCCGCTGGCCCACATCGCCGCGCTGGTGCAGTCCGGCGGCCACGAGGTGCAGCTGCACCTGCACACCGAATGGCTCGGCGAACTGGACGACCCGGAGCTGCCGCCCTCCCATTGCCAGTACCTGAGCGAGCTGCCGCTGGAGCAGCAGACCGTGCTCATCCGCAAAGGCCTGGCCAACCTGGCGGCGGCCGGCGTGCCGCGGGTGCAGGCCTTCCGCGCCGGCAGCTACGGCGGCAACCTCGACACGCTGCGCGCGCTGGCGCGCAACGGCATCGCCATCGACAGCAGCTACAACGCCGCCTTCGTCAACGGCGACTGGGGCGGGCGCCGGCTGGCCCAGCCGCAGGCCATCGACGGCGTCTGGGAGTTCCCCATCGCCTCCTTCGGCGATTTTCCCGGCCACGCCCGCCACGCCCAGTTGTGCGCCTGCTCCTTCGGCGAGATGCGCGACGCCCTGCAGGGCGCCTGGCGCGCCGGCTGGTACGCCTTCGTCATCGTGCTGCACAGCTTCGAGCTGGTCAAGAAGCGCGGCGCCGGCCGCCCGCCCACCCCGCACCGCCTGAACATCCGCCGCTTCGAGCAGCTCTGCGCCTTCCTCGGCCAACACCGCGAGCGCTTCCGCACCAGCCTGTTCTCCGAGCTGCCGCTCGACGCGATGCCGGCCATCCCGCCGCAACAAGCGGTGCGGGCCATGTGGTTCAACTCGCTGCGCCGCGTCGCCGAACAGGGTTGGAGCCGCTTCCGCTAACACCAGAAAGGAGTCGCCATGCCGTCCTACGCCCAGGCGCTGTTGAGCGCCGCCATTCTTCTGCTGTGCCTGGTCGGGCTGCACAAGTTGCGCCGCGTCCACCTGCTGTTGTACGAGTCGCGCGACCAGTCGCGCCACGACACGGCCGCGCTGTTCCGCCAGATCGAGGCGCTGCAGGCCCTGTACGTCGACCTCGACCTGCGCCACGGCCTGCCCGGCACGCGCGGCTGGGCCGCCTCGCCCGACTTCCTGCTCGAGCTGGCGCGCCACGCCCTGGCCGAGCGGCCCGGCGTCGTCGTCGAGTGCAGCAGCGGCACCTCGACGCTGGTGCTGGCGCGCTGCATGCAGCTCAACGGCGGCGGCAAGGTCTACAGCCTGGAGCACAAGCCGCGCTACGCCGAGCAAACGCGCCAGCAGTTGCGCCGCCACGGCCTGGCCGACTGGGCCGAGGTGCTCGACGCCGAGCTGCTGCCGCAGCCCTTGGCCGGGCAGAGCTGGCCGTGGTACGCCACCGCCGGCCTGCCGGCCGGGCCGGCCATCGCCATGCTGGTGATCGACGGGCCGCCGCAGGCCACCGCGCCGCTGGCGCGCTATCCGGCCGGGCCGCTGCTGTTCCCGCGCCTGGCGCCGCGCGCCGCCGTCTTCCTCGACGACGCCGGCCGGCCCGACGAGCAGGCCATCCTGCGCCGCTGGGGCGCCGAATTCCCCGAGCTGCAGCAAAGCAGCCGCCCCTGCGAGAAGGGTTGCGCCGTGTTGCGCCGGGATTGAGCCGGGTTCGAGCCGGGTTGGCCCCGCTCAGCGCGCCGCGCGCTTGCGCTCGGCCACCACGCCCCTGGCCAGCGCCGTCTCGGCGGCGTGCTCGCGGTGGTAGCGCTCGCGCCCGGCGCGCAGCGCGGCCAGGTGCGGCTCCATCGTCGCCGGCAGCAACTCGACGCCGAAGTCGTCCGGCGGCGCCACGTCGGCGGCGCCGAAGATGCGGCCCAGGATCATGCGGCCGACATGGCTGCGGTAGTGCGAGGTTTCCCAGTAGTGCTGCATCATGTTGCGCCGGCTCACCTGGGGCAGCGTCTCGGTGGTGATGCTGTTGTAGCCGGAGAAGTCATAGACCCGCACGTCGCAGCCGCGCCCGCGCTGGCGCCCGGCCAGCGCCGCCAGGCCGCGCTGCCAGGCCTCCAGCGGCGCCCACTTGCCGGCCCAGTACAGCGCGTCGAGCATCATCGCGTGGGTCGGGTTGATGTACAGGCGCACCTTGGCGCCGTCGCCGCACAGCGCGTCGACGCTGGCCTCGAAGGCGCTGAAGGCCTCGGCGGTGGGGCCGGAGGCGCGGATGAATTCGCGCGTGCGCGGCAGGATCGCCGCCTCGGTGCCAGCCCAGCCGCCGACGGGCAGGTCGAGGCAGCCGTCGTCGCGCGTGCCGTGGAACACCAGGCTGGAGTGGCAGACCGCGTCGAAGGCGCCGCGCAACAGGCGGATCGAGTCCTGCGTCATGTCGAGCGCCAGCGCCCGGCGCAGATTGAGCAGGCCGCGCCGCCACAGGTAGTGGGGGCCGCCGGCGATCAACTCCCGGTCCAGCTCGGTGTTGCCCTCCTCCATCGAGAACGAGGGCGCATCGATGCCCCACACCACCACGTCGAGCCGGCTGACCCGCCTGGCGTGCTCGGCCAGCGCGATGGCGTCGCCGATCGAGGCGCCCGACAGCGCGCTGTTGAACACGTCCCTGCCGGCGAACACGGGGACCCGCGTCGGCAGGCCCAGCTCGGTGCGCGAGTTGCCCAGGTAGACCACGGCCGGGCGGAACCTGGCCATCGCGTAGGTCTTGCTCCAGGCGCTGAGCTTCTCGCGCGGGGGGCGCAGGCGCTGCACCTGCGGCGTGTCCCACTGGTGGGTCAAGTACGGGTCGACCACGTAGTTGAGGGTGGTCACCGCGCCGGCCACCAGCGCGCTGGCGGCGCAGAAGGTGGCCACATAGGTGCGCCATTGGGGGCTGTCGGAAGCATGCATGGCTAGAATTGGAAGTAGAGGAACTCGGTGACCTTGTTCATGCTGACCAGGCAGCAGACGAACAGCGCCGCCATGCCCAGGCTCCAGGCCGTGGCGGGATGCCAGGCAAAGGCGGGCCAGCGCAGGCGTTGAAATATTCTTTCAATCGAGGGCTCATATTGAAAGAATATTTCTTGGGTGTTGGGGGCCAGAAAGGCCAGCGCGGCCGCCAGCGCCAAGGTCGGCACGCCGGGCGCGCCGAAATCGATCCAGCGGATGCCGTCGAAGGCCGGATGCAGGCCCAGCCGGGCGAAGGCCGGCGCCCAGCCGGCCAAGCCGTGCGGCAGGCCGATGCCGTTGGCGCCGGCCAGCGCCGCCAGGATGTTGCCGGCCGTGTGCAGGTCGGGCGCGCGGAACACCACCCAGGCCAACAGCACCGCCAGGAAGGTCAAGGCGGCGCCGCCCCGGCCCGGCGGCCGCGCGCCGGCCAGCCGGCGCCAACCCTGGTGCAGCACCAGATAGACGCCGTGCAGGCCGCCCCAGACGACGAAGGTCCAGCCGGCGCCGTGCCACAGGCCGCCCAGCAGCATGGTCAGCATCAGGTTGCGGCAACGCCGCGCCGCGCCGCCCCGGTTGCCGCCCAGCGCAATGTACAGGTAGTCGCGCAGGAAGCGCGACAGGGTCATATGCCAGCGGCGCCAGAACTCGGCGATGTTGGCGGCCCGGTAGGGCGAGTTGAAGTTCAGCGGCAGCTTGACGCCGAACAGGCGCGACAGGCCGATCGCCATGTCGGAGTAGCCGGAGAAGTCGAAGTACAGCTGGAAGGTGTAGGCCAGCGCGCCTATCCAGGCCTCCAGCAACGGCGGCTCGGCGCCGGCGGCGAACACCGGTCCGACCAGCGGCGACAGGTTGTCGGCGATCAGGATCTTCTTGGCCAGGCCGAGCACGAAGATCGACAGGCCGACGGCGAAGTTGCCGGCCTGCGGCCGCGCCGCCCGCGGGTCGGCGAACTGCGGCATCATCTCCTTGTGGTGCAGCACCGGTCCGGCGATCAGGTGGGGGAAATAGCTGACGAACAGGACGTAGTGGACCGGGCGGAACTCGCGCACCTGGCCGTGGTAGCAGTCGACCAGGAAGGCGATCTGCGTGAAGGTGAAGAAGGAGATGCCGATCGGCAGCACGATGCTCCAGGCCGGCCAGTCGGCGCCCAGGGCGCGCGCCGTGTCGACGAAGAAGTTGGCGTACTTGTAGTAGGCCAGCAACAGCAGGTTGGCGGCGACGGCGGCGGCCAGGCGGCGCTTGCGGCCGGCGCCCGCCGCGCCGGCGATGGCGCGCGCGGCGCCGAAGTTGACGCCGATCGAGGCCAGCAGCAAAGGCAGGTAGCGCCAGTCCCAACACCCGTAGAACAACAGCGAGGCCAGCGCCAGCCAGGCGGCCGACCAGCGCGCGCCCAACCGCCCCAGCAGGAAATAGCCGGCCAGCACCGCCGGCAGGTAGAACAGCAGGAAGCTGAAGGAGTTAAACAGCACAATCGACGCCCTCCGGCAGCGCCAGCAGCTCGACATAGCAGCGCGCGATCGCCGCCGCCACCCGCGGCCAGCTGTATTCGGCCACCAGGGCGCGCACGGCGGCCCGCTCCGGCGGCGCGTCGGCCAGCGCGCAGACGGCGCGGCGCTGGCCGGCGCCGTCGTTCCAGCCGATCTGGCGCAGCGCGAAGCCGGCCCCGGGCAGTTCCAGCGCGCTCTGGTCGGTCATCACCACCGGCGTGCCGCTGGCCAGCGCCTCGAGCACCGTCAACGGCAGCACCTCGCCCTGGCTGGGCAGCGCCAGCACCGAGGCGGCCGCGTAGGCGCTGGCCAGCAGCGGATCGTCGTGCTCGACCTGGCCCAGCCAGCGCACCCCCGGCGTGTGCAGCAGCGACTGCAGATAACCCTGGTCGGCGCGCTGGGCGCTGCCGATCAGCACCACCGGCAGGCCGGCGCCGGCCAGCGCGCGCACCAGGCCGAGCTGGTTCTTGTAGGGCGAGATGGCGCCGACCATCAGCACGAAGGGGCCCGCCAAGCCGCTGCGGTGGCGGAACAGCGCGCCGTCGGCGTGGAAGAAATGCGGGCTGATGCCGTTGGGCAGCACGCGGATCTTCGCCTCGTCGATCAGGAAGCCGGCGCGGATGGCGTCGCGCTCGGGCCGGCCGAGGGCGATCACCAGCCGCGCCAGCTGCAGCGCCCGCTTCGACTGGGCGTAGCTGGTCTGCACGTTCCAGTCGGTCAGGCGGCCGGCCAGGCGGTCGGCCAGGCGGGCGCGCCAGCCGGCGGCGCGGTTCCAGACCGGCGACAGCAGGGGCGACAGCACCACCGGCACGCCGGCGTCGCAGGCCGACTCGACGATGCGGTGGTTGCCGTTGATGGCCGAGAAGACATGGATCAGGTCGTAGCTGGCCAGCCGGTCGCGGTTGGGGTCGACCAGCTCGACGCGCATGCGCGGCAGCGCCTCGTCGCGCAGCCGGTTGAGCGCGGCGATGGTTTCGCGCACCTGGATCTGCAGGCCGCCCTCGCGCTGGAACAGCATCGGATACGACAATATGCCGATACGCATCACCGCCCTCCCTCACTTGACCAGCAGCGCCCAGGCGCGGCGCCGGGCCAGCGCGAACTCGGCCGCCAGCGGATGGCGCAGCAGGCCGATGCCCAACAACCACAGCAGCAAGGCCGCCGCGCCGGCCAGCGCCAGCCGCGCCGGCCCGTCCGGCAGCGCCGGCCAGTGCCGCGCCAGCGCCGCGCCGGCGCAGCTGAGCGCGGCGAGCGGCGCGCTGCGCGCCACCGCCAGCAGCAGCTCGCCGCAGCGCAGTCCGGCCAGGCGGGCCAGGCAGCGGTAGGTCAACCAGCCGCGGTACAGGGCGCCCAGCACCACCGCCCAGGCCACCCAGTACAGGCCGAAGGGCGCCGCCAGCAGCAGCGCCGCCACCCGCAAGGGCACCGCCGTCGCGTCCAGCCCGGCCTGCGCCTTGACCTGGCCCAGCGCCACCAACAGATAGCGGGCCATGCTGAACATGCTATAGAAGGCCGACGAAAAACACATGACCCGTATCAAGGGCGCGGCCGCCCGCCATTGCGGCCCGTACAACAGGTCCAACAAAGCCTCGGCCATCACGCCGACGAAGCCGAAGAACGGCCAGGCCAGCGCGGTGATGTAGGCGACGGTGGTCAAATAGGCCTGCTTGGCGTCGAGGCCGCCGCGCGCGCGCGCCGCGTACAGCGGGAACACCACCGGCGAGACGGCGCTGGTGACGGCCTGGTTGAACAGTCCCAGCAGGCCGTTGGCCTTGCCGAAGATGCCCACCTCGGCCACGCCGATCACGCGGCCGATGATCAGTTCCGGCGCCGCCACGCCGGCCTCGTCGACCAGGCCGCCGGCGGTCGAATAGGCGCCGAAGCGCAGCACGGCCGCGATGCCGCGCCGGCCCGGCCACAGCGGCGCGCCGGCCGGACGGCAGCACAGGCTGGCGCAGGTCGCCGCCAGCGTGCCGGCCAGCGCGCCGCAGGCCAGGCTCAGGGCGCCGAAGCCGAGCAGCGCCAGCGCCACCGAGCAGCCCAGCTGCGCCAGGCTGTGCGTCAGGTTGATCGAAAAGATCGCGGCGAAGCGCATCTGCCGCCGCAGCAGCGGCAGCGCGACGGCGCTGCACGGCACCAGCGCGACGTTGAGCGCCAGCAGTTGCAGCACCGCGCGCAGGGCGGGCTGGTGGTAGAAGCCGGCCAGCGCCGGCGCCAGCAGCACCAACAGCGCCGCCAGCGGCCAGGCCACCAGCAGGCTGGCGCCGAGGGCGGCGCGCAGCTTGTCCGGCGTCAACTCCTTCTCCTGGATCAGGTACTGGCCGACGCCGAAGTCGCGCACCACCTGGGCCATACCGACCAGCACCGCCGCCACCGAGTAGACGCCGATCTCGGCCGGCGTGAGCGCCCTGGCCAGCACCATCGAGCCGAGCGTGGCCAGCAGCAGCATCAGGTACTTCTCGGCGAAGGAGAACAGCAGCGACCGCCGCAGCGCGCTCACCGGGCCGCCTCACAGCAGGCCGCGGTAGAAGGCGGCGATGCGCTCGCCCACCAGCGCCTGGGCGTACTTGGCCTGCACCTCGGCGCGCGCCAGCCGCCCCATGCGGGCGCGCCGCGGCGCGTCGGCCAGCAGCGCGGCGACCGCCGCCGCCGTCGCCGCCGGGTCGTCGGCCGGCACCAGCAGGCCGCCGGCGCTGCCGCGCAGCACGTCGGCCGTGCCCGGCACCTCGCTGCCCACCACCGGCACGCCGCAGGCCATCGCCTCGATGGTGGCGATGCCGAAGCCCTCGGTGCTGCTGAGCAGCAGGTGCAGGTCCAGCGCCGGCAGCCATTGCTCGACGTCGCGCTGGAAGCCGGCGAACAGCACGCGCCCGGCCAGGCCGTCGCGCTCGGCCCGGGCGCGCAGCTCGGCCTCGAGCGGGCCGTCGCCGATCAGCACCAGATAGAGGTGGGGAAAGCGCGGCAGCAGGGCCGCCAGCAGCGCCAGCAGCAGTTGCGGCCGCTTCTGCCGGGCCAGCCGGGCGGCGCTGCCCAGCAGCAGCGCGCCGGACGGCAGGCCGAGGCGCAGCCGCGCCTCGGCCCGCCGCGCCGCCGAGGGCCGGAAGCGCGCCGTGTCGACGCAGTTGGGGATCACCGCCAGCCGCGCCGTGGCCGGCAGATAGTCGCGGTACAGGGCGAGGAAGTGCTGCATGGCCGAGTCCGACACGGCGTAGACCCCGCGCACGCCGGCGAAGGCCTGGCGCAGCAGCGGCCGGTGCCAGTCGCCGACCTGGACCGGCGGAAAGGCGTTGTGCACGCTGACCACCGCCGCCAGGCCGCAGCGCCGCGCCAGCCACAGCGCCGAGGCGCCGTAGTGGGTCCAGCAGAAGGCGACGTGGACCAGGTCGGCGCGGCGCCGGCGCAGCGCCAGCCAGCTCCAGCAGCGCGCCCGCCACAGGTTCAGCCGGCGCCAGCGCCATTGCTCGAAGAAGCACGGCGGCGCGAACGCCGACACCTCGAGGCCCTCGCGGCGCAGCCCGCCGGCCCAGGCCTCGAAGCCGGCGAAGCGCGGCAGCGCCAGCGCGCTGCGGTAGCCGGCCGCCGCCAGGAAGCGGCACTCCTGCGCCATGCGCAGCTCCATGCCGCCCAGCCCGCCGGAATAGCTGGTGAGCAGCACCTTCTTGCCGCCCCGCGGCGGGCCGAGCCAGGCCTCGCGCGCGTAGCCGCCCAGATAGGCCAGCTCCCAGCGGTGGCCGAAGCGGCGCCCGGCGTCGCCGCGCGCGCCCAGCCAGCCGAGCGCCTCGAGCAGCGCGCGCTTGTACATCCAGCGCGGCAGGCCCAGCAGTTCCGGGAAGACGCCGGGCGCGTCCTGGCGGAACTTGCCGCGGCCGAAGCGCCAGGCGCGCCGCAGGATGTCGGCCGCGCCCAGCTGGGCCGGGCGGATGTGGTGGGCCACCACCGCCGCCGGCACGAACCAGCTGCGTTGGCCGGCCGCGTGCAGGCGCCGGGTCAGCTCCGTCTCGCTGCCCATGGCGTAGGAGGCGCCGTTCGGCCCGACCGTCTCGTCGAAGCGGTGGCCGGCCTCGAACACGGCGCGGCGCACCGCCATGTTGGCGCCCCACACCAGGCCCGGGCACACCGGCCCGGCGGCCCGGCCCGGCGCGGTCAGGCCGTAGGTCAGCCCGAGCGGCACCCGGCGCAACACCCAGTCGGGCGGCGCCGCGCCCCAGTCGGCGACGATGGCGCCGCCGAACACGGCGAAACCGGCTTGGGCGGCGGCCGCCTCGCTCAGCCGCAGCAACCAGTCCGGCCGCGGCGCGGCGTCGTCGTCGCTGAACACCAGCAGCTCGGCGCCGTCGCCGGGCGCGGCCAGCGCCGCCGCCAGGCCGGTGTTGAGCGCCGCGTTCTTGCCGCGCCTGGCCTCGCGCAGCACCTGCAGCGGCAGCCGCCCGGCGTAGCCGGCCGCCAGCGCGGCGGTGGCGTCGTCGCTGTCGTTGTCGACCAGCAACAGACGCCAGCCGCCGGCCGGCGCGCTGAGCCGGCAATACGCGTCCAGCACGGCGGGCAGGGTCGCGGCGCCGTTGTGGCTGGCCATGAGAACGGTCAACAAGCGCGCTACTCCTCTGTCATAAGATGGTTGGGCGGCCGAGAGTCCAGTGTACTGAGCGGCGCCCCCACTCCGTTGAGCAACATCAACAAGATCCCCCCATGCGCGACGTCCTGGTCACCCTCATCGTCTTCGGCAGCCTGCCGCTGATCCTGCGCGCGCCGGCCGTCGGCGTCCTGATGTGGGTGTGGATCAGCGTGATGAACCCGCACACCCAGGGCTGGGGCTTTGCCCAAACCTTCCCCTTCGCCTACGTGATCGGCGTCGCCACCCTGCTCAGCCTGGTCGTCGCCCGCGGCCCCAAGGGCCTGCCCGCGCTGCCCTGCACCTGGCTCCTGCTCGCCTTCATCGCCTGGATGAACGTCACCACCCTGTTCGCCCTGTTCCCGGCGGCCGCCTACGGGCAGTGGAACAAGGTGATGAAGATCATGCTGATGAGCCTGGTGACGATGATGGCCATCCGCAGCCGCCAGGACGTGCACCGGCTGATCTGGGTGCTGGTCGTCTCGCTCGGCTACTACGGCGTCAAGGGCGGCGTGTTCACCGTGCGCAGCGGCGGCACCGAGCGCGTCTGGGGGCCGGAGGGCAGCTTCATCGGCGACAACAACGCCATCGCCCTGGCCCTGATCATGACCATTCCGCTGATGTACTACCTGCACCAGAACACGCCGCGGCGCTGGCTGCGCCACGCCCTGACCGGCGCCATGCTGCTGTCGGCGCTGGCCGCGCTGGGTTCCTATTCGCGCGGCGGCCTGCTGGCCATCGCCGCGATGGTGCTGTTCATGTGGTTCAAGAGCGGGCGCAAGCTGATGCTCGGCAGCATCGTCTCGCTGGCCGTGCCGCTGCTGCTGGTGTTCATGCCGGCGCGCTGGAGCAGCCGCATGGACAGCATCGGCGACTACCAGGTCGACGACTCGGCCCAGGGCCGCATCAACGCCTGGCGCATGGCCTACAACCTGGCGCGCGACCGCTTCTTCGGCGGCGGCTTCGAGATCTCCGAGCCGTCCACCTTCCTGCGCTACGCGCCCAACCCGACCGACGTGCACGCCGCCCACAGCATCTACTTCCAGGTGCTCGGCGAGCACGGCTTCGTCGGCCTGGCCCTGTACCTGCTGCTCGGCGTGCTGACCTGGCGCATGGCGGCGGCCATCGCCCGCCTGGGCGCCGGCCGCGACGAGTGGCGCTGGGCGGCCAGCCTGGCGACGATGGTGCAAGCGAGCCTGATCGGCTTCGCCGTCGGCGGCGCCTTCCTCAGCCTGGTCTACTACGACGTGCCCTATTATATGATGGCGGCGCTGGCGGCCGTGCGCGTGCTGATGCGCGACGCGCGGCCGGCGCCGGTGCCGCCGGTCGGCGCCCGCGCCGCCAAGAGCCGGACGGCGCGCGGGACGGCGCGCTCAATGGGCGACTGAGCTGCCGGGCGGGCGGGGGCGGCCGACGGTGCGCGCCGTGGCGGCTGGCCCCGGCGCAGCGGCACGGCGGGCCGCGGCGGCATACGGACGGACGGACGGACGGCCCCGGCGACGCCGCGCCGCGCCGGCCCCGGCTCAGGCGCCGTTTTTGACGCCGAGCACCACCGTGTACGGCGTCGCCACGTGGCCGAGGAAGCGCAGCGGCGGCAGCCGCCGCAGCAGGCGGATCGCCGCGCCCGCCAGGCGGCCGTGCTGGCCCAGGTCCATCATGTCGAAGCGGTCCATGCTGCGCACGCCGAGCCGCGCCAGGTGGCGGCGCAGGCCGTAGTAGGTGAACCAGTTGACCGCCGGATAGGTCGCGTAGCCGGCCAGGTCGGGCCGGGTGGTGCGCGCCAGATGCTCGAAGCGGTGCTTCAGCACGGCCGGATACCAGGAATACAGCGGCAGGGCGAACTCCTCCTGGCGCGGGCACAGGCGGTTGCTGGTGCTGACGAACAGCGCGCCGCCGGGGCGCAGCACGCGCACCATCTCGGCCAGGCAGGCGCTCCAGTCGGCCACGTGCTCGAGCAGCTCGGGGGCGATGCACAGGTCCATCGAGGCGTCGGCCCAGGGCAAGGCGGTGGCCGAGGCGACGCTGAACTCGATCGCCAGGCCGGACTGCTCGGCGCGCCGGCGCGCCAGGCCGACCAGCGCCTCGTTGATGTCGGCGCCGCGCACGCGGTGGCCCTTGTCGGCCCACAGCCGGGCCTGGGTGCCGGCGCCGCAGCCGATGTCGGCCACGTCGAGCGGCCCGGCCGGCGCGCCCAGCGCGCGCAACAGCGTGCTCTGGATGGTCAGGAAGCGTTGCCGCGCCAGCGCGCCGCCGCTCTGCTTCTCGTAGTAGCTGTAGAAATCCTCGTGCCCGCCGGTGTTCCAGGCCGCTTCATCCTTGGCGAATTTCGAGCTCATCATGGGCCTCCTCGGGGGGGTGAACGGCCGTCTCGCGTTGCCCGAACCACTGTTCGAGCATCATCAGCACCCAGACCATGGTGCCGTGGTGGCCGGGATGGCGCGGCAGATGCCGCCCCAGCAGCGTGTCGATGAAGTCGGCGCGCACGATGCGGCGCGCCTTCAGGTCGCTCAGGCTGTCGTAGGCCAGCGCCTGCAGGCCGGCGTGGCGCCGCAGCCAGTGGCCCACCGGCAGGCCGAAGCCGTGCTTGCGCTTGCGCAGCGCGGTGCCAGGCAACACCCCGCGCAGCGCCTGCTTGAAGAACGGCCGCAGCCGGACGCCGTCCAGCTTGTGCCGGGGCGCCAGCCGCGCGGCGAACGCCACCAGGGCGTCGTCGAGCAGCGGATAGCCGACCTCGACGCCGGCCAGCTCGCAGGCCTTGTTGACCTTGGGCAGGTCGTTGTCGGCCAACGTGAAGCGCAGGTCGAGCGCCAGCAGGCGGTTGATTTGGCTCAGCCCGTGGCTCTGCGAGTAGGCCTCGGCCAGCTGGCCCAGCGGCGCGCCGGCGTCGACCTCGGCGAGGAAGTCGCGCTCCAGCACCCGGCCCGGACCGTAGCCCTGCAGCAGGTTGTGGCTCTCCAGCCGGGCCGGCATGGTCAGCACCGCCTGCTCGATGTAGCGGCGCGCCTTGCGCAGCAGCGCCGGCCGTTCGCCCGTCAGCAGACGGAACAGCAGCGGTTCGAGCAGCGCCTGGCGCAGCACCGCCGGCAGCCGCTCGTAGCGCGCCAACACCGCCTGGCGGGCGTAGCGTTCATTGCCGCCGAACAACTCGGCGCCGCCGTCGCCGCCCAGCAGGCGGTGCACGCCGTCGGCCCGCGCCATCTGGGCGCAGTAGAAGGCCGGCACCGCCGCGGCGTCGCCGAACGGCTGGTCGAAGACGGCGGCGAGGCGCGGCACGGCGGCGACCACCTCGTCGGCCGTCACGCGGTGCTCGTGGTGGACGCTGCCGACGTGGCGCGCGGCCAGCCGGGCGTAGTCCGGCTCGTCGTAGCCGGGCACGTCGAAGCCGATCGAATAGGTGCGCGCCGGCGCGCCGCCGACCCGGCCCAGCATGGCGGCCAGGGTCGAGCTGTCGGTGCCGCCGCCGAGGAAGGCGCCGACCGCGTGGGCGCCGGCGGCGCGCCGCACGGCCGCCTCGAGCAGGCCGATCAACTCGTCGCGCTGCGGCGCGAACGGGCGCGCCGCCGCCTCGTCGTAGTCGATCTGCCAATAGCGGCCGCGCCGCGCCGCGCCACGGCGGAAGTGCAGATACTCGCCGGGCAGCAGGCGGCGGCAGTCCTGGTGCACGGTGGCCGGCCCCGGCACCGTGTGGAAGTACAAATAGTTGTAGAGCGACTGGGGGTCGAGCTCGCGCCGCGCCTGCGGATGGGCCTGCAGGGCGTTGAGCGAGGAGGCGAACAGCAGGTCGCCGTCGCGGCACTGGTACTGCAGCGCGTGGCAGCCGGCGCGGTCGACCGCCAGCAGCGCCTGGCCGTTGACGCTGTCGAGCAGGCACAGGGCGAACGGGCCGGACAGCGCGGCGCACACCTCCAGGCCGCGCTCCTGCCAGCGCTGGGCCACGGCGGTGGCGACGTCGCCGCCGGCGCCGGCCAGCTGCGGGCGGCCCCACAGCGCCACCAGCAGGCCGTCGCGGCTGTGCAGGTGGGCGCTGCCGGCGTGGGCGGCGACGGCCAGCGCGCCGCCGTCGGCCAGCAGGGTCTGCAGCGGCGCGCCGTCGAAGCGGTGCAGCTCGCGCGCCATGCGCAGCAGGCGCATCGACGGCGCGCCGGCCGGCGTGCCCATGCCGGCGCGGCGCCGGCCGGCGCCCAGCCAGCCGCAGACGCCGCTCATGCCGGCACCTCCGGCGCCGGCGGCGGGGCGCGGCGCGGCGCCGCAACGGCGGGCCGCCGCGGGGGGCCGCCGGAGTTGCTCGCGGGCTGGGGCTGGGGGGACTGCGCCATGGGCCTATCCTTTATGGGTGCCGGATTGAAAGTCGACGCGTCCGCCGGCCGGGCGCCGAGCCGGCGCGGCGAAGTCCGCTAGCACCTATGATTGGGACAAAACGCCGGCACGACCTTGATGTTAATCAAGCAACACAGCGTCTTGAGTTCGCTCAAGCCCGCCGCCGCCGCCCCGGTGTCTAATCGAGGCGTCGATACTCCCTGCCACCGCGACCGCCATGTCGATCACCGCCCGCCTCCACCGCAGCGTCGTGCAACTCGGCTGGCGCGACGCCGCCTGGTACGCGCTGGAGCGCCTGCTGGCCCTGCTGTCGGGCGGCCGCTGGGCGCTGTTCCGCTACCATATCGTCGCCCAGGCCGTCGCCGCCGCCCCGCTGTGCCCGGGGCGCGGCGCCGACATCGAGGTGCGCCTGCTGACCGGCCTCGGCCAGGTCCCGCCCGGCTATCCGCGCCCGGCCGAGGTGTTGCGCCAACGCTACCAGCAGGGCGCGCAGAGCCTGGCGGCCTACCGCCGGGGCGAGCTGGTCGGCTTCCTCTGGTTCCTCGCCGGCGCCTACCAGGAGGACGAGGTGCGCGCCCGCTACCTGCTGCCGGCCGCCTGCGCCTGGGACTTCGACGTCTACGTGCGCCCGGACGAGCGGCTCGGCTGGGCCTTCCGCCGCCTGTGGGACGAGGCCCAGCGCCTGCTGCGCGCGCGCGGCGTGCGCTGCAGCTGCAGCCGCATCTCCGCCTTCAACGCCGCCTCGCTGCGCGCCCACGCCCGCCTCGGCGCGCGCCGCCTGGGCAGCGCCACCTTCCTGCGCTGCGGCCGCTGGCAGTGGATGCTGGCCAGCCTGGCGCCCTACGTCCACCTGTCGCGCCGCGACAGTTCGTTTCCACTACTGCGGCTCGACGCCGGCATCCCCGCCGACGGCCGCCCCCAGGAGCCGCCATGCCAATCGAACAAGTCCGTCTGATCCTCGGCGACGCGCTGGGCTTGGGCCAGTTGCGCCTGGACGAGCACGCGCCGCTGCTGGGCGCCGTGCCCGAGCTCGACTCGATGGCGGTGGCCGGCGTGATCGCCGCCCTCGAGCAGCACTTCGGCATCGAGGTGCACGACGACGAGATCAGCGCGCGGCACTTCGCCACCCTCGGCAGCCTGAGCGCCTTCGTGCGCGGCAAGCTCTCGCCATGAACCCGCAGGCCCGCGCCGAACGCTTCCTGTGCCACGGCTGCTGGCTGGTCGGCGTCGTCCACCTGCCGCCGCGTCCCGCCGCGCGCGGCCTGCTGATGGTCACCGGCGGGCCGCAATACCGCGCCGGCAGCCACCGCCAGTTCGTCCTGCTGGCGCGCCAGCTGGCCGCCGCCGGCATCGCCGTGATGCGCTTCGACTACCGTGGCATGGGCGACAGCGAGGGCGCGCCGCGCGACTTCGAACGCATCGACGACGACCTGGCGGCGGCGGTGCTGCATTTCTGCCGCGTGGTGCCGGCGCTGCGCGAGCTGGTGCTGTGGGGCCTGTGCGACGGCGCCAGCGCGGCCGCCTTCTACGCCCCGGCCGACCCGCGCGTGAGCGGCCTGGTGCTGCTCAACCCCTGGGTGCGCACCGCCCAGGGCATGGCCCGCGCCACGCTGCGCCACTACTATCTGGAGCGCCTGGCCGAGGGCGAGTTCTGGCGCAAGCTGGCCGCCGGCCGGCTCGGCCTGCGCGCCAGCCTGGCCTCGCTGCGCGAGCTGGCGCGCCAGGCCGCCGGCGCGCGCGCCGAGGCCGGCCTGCCCGAGCGCCTGCGCCTGGCGCTCGAACGCTTCCCCGGCCGCGTCCTGTTCATCCTCGGCGGCGCCGACCTGGGCGCGCGCGAATTCTCCGCCCTGCCCGACAGCGACCCGGGCTGGCGCGCCCTGCTCGCCTCGCCGCGCGTGCGCCAGGTCTGCGTGGCCGGCGCCAACCACACCTTCGCGCGCGCCGACTGGCGCGCCGCCGTCGCCAACCACAGCCACGACTGGATCACATCATGGTGAAACGCGTGTTGATGGTCGCCTTCCAGTTGCCGCCGATGCGCGGCGACGCCGGCGTGCAGCGCACGCTCAACTTCGCCCGCCACCTGCCGGCGCAGGGCTGGCAGGCACAGTTGCTGAGCGCCGGCGTGCGCGCCTATCCACAGCGCGACCCGGCGCCGCCGGCCGCCGCCGAGCCCGACGCCGGCCCGGCCCTGTCGGTGCGCCGCAGCCTGGCGCTCGACGCCGCGCGCCACCTCGCGCTGGGCGGGCGCCACCCGGACTGGCTGGCCCAGCCCGACCGCTGGGTCTCCTGGTGGCTGAGCGCCGTGCCGGCCGGCCTGCGCCTGATCCAGCGCCAGCGCCCGCAGCTGATCTGGTCCTGCCATCCGATCGCCAGCGCCCACCTGATCGCCCTGACGCTGCACCGCCTGACCGGCATCCCCTGGGTGGCCGACCAGCGTGTCGCCCTGGGCGGCGACACCGAAGCGCCGGCCGAGCGCACCCGCCGCATCCACCATTGGCTCGAGCAAAAACTGGCGCGCCACTGCGCCGCCATCGTCTGCAGCGCGCCCGGCGCCGTGCGCGAGCACCAGCGCCGCCTGCCCGAACTGGCCGCCGAGCGCCTGGCGCTGATCCAGGACGGCTACGACGAGGCCGACTTCGCCGCCGCCCAGGCCCCGCGCCCGGCCGGCGGCGGCGCCATCTTCCGCCTGCTGCACAGCGGCCGCATCTATCCGCACGGGCGCGATCCGCGCCACCTGTTCGCCGCCCTCGAACGCCTGCGGGCCGACGGCGAGATCGGCGCCGCCAACTTCCGCCTGGTGCTGCGCGGCAGCGACGCCGACGACTACCTGCGCCCCCTGCTGGCCCGCTTCGGCATCGAGCCGCTGGTCGAGCTGGCCCCGCCCCTGCCGCACCGCGAGGCGCTGGCCGAGATGCTCGCCGCCGACGGCCTGCTGCTGCTGCAGGCCTCCGCCTGGAACGGGCGGATTCCCGCCAAGCTGTACGAATACCTGCGCGCGGCGCGGCCGGTGCTGGCGCTGACCGACCCGGCCGGCGACACCGCAGCCACGCTGCGCCAGGCCGGCATCGACACCATCGGCGTGCTCGACAGCTCGGCCGACATCGCCTCCTCGCTGCTGCGCTTCCTGCGCCTGGCGCGCCAGGGCCAGGCGCCGTCGGCCCGCCCGGCCCTGGTGGCGCGCCACACGCGCGCCGCCCGCGCGCAGGAGCTGGCCGCGCTGTTCGACCGCCTGCTGCTGGAGGCCGACCGGCAGGCGGCGCCGGCGGCGGCGAAATGAGCCGGCCGCGCCGCGCCGGCGCCAGGCCGGCCGCCGGCGCGCCGAGGCGAAACCGGGGCCGGACCAAGGCGGCCATGAGGAGAACGGCATGACATCCATCCGCAGCGCCGCGCGCGGCGCCGCCATTCTGCTGTGCCTGGCCGCCGCCGACGCGGCCGGCGCCCCGCCGGCGCGCGACTGCGGCCAGCTGATCCGCCGCGAGCCGGGCGGCGACTACACCGACCCCACCGACCGCCAGGGCCTGCCGCTGGTCGAGCAGTTCCACTTCACCGCCGATGTCGAGCGCCTGGTGCGCGGCGCCTCCGACACCATCGGCGCCGACCTCGGCTACACGCTCGAGCACTACCCCAACCACCACCGCGCGCTGGCCGCGATGGCGCGCCTGGCGCTGCGCGGCAAGAACAGCCGGCCGCTGGGCGCGCGCTACACGGTCGAGTGCTATTTCGACCGCGCGCTGCGCCTCAAGCCGGACGACGCCAAGGTCCACGCGCTGTTCGGCGGCTACCTGCTGGCGCTCGGCCAGGAACCGGCCGCGCTGGAGCAGTTGCGCGAGGCGGCCCGGATCGAGCCGGAGAACGCCACCGCCCAATACAACCTCGGCCTGCTCCACCTCAAGCAAAAGGACTACGCCGCCGCCCGCGCCTCGGCCGAGCGCGCCTACGCGCTGGGCTTTCCGCTGCTCGGCCTGAAAAACAAGCTGAGCGCCCTCGGCCACTGGCAGGAGCCGGCCCGCCCCTAGCCGGCCCCCAGGCCGGCCCACGCTAGCCCGCGCCCCTCGCCGGGGTCGGTTCGAAGGCCGCCGCCGAGGGCTTGCCCGCGCGCGCGCCCGCGCCGTGGCGCCGGTCGCGCTACTTCAGGCCGTGGTGGCCCATCAGGTCGTACAGCGTGGGCCGGCTCACGCCCAGCAACTCGGCCGCCTTGACGATGTTGCCGTCGGCCCGGGCCAGCGCCCGCACCATGACGCGGTACTCGGCCGCGTCGCGCGCCTGGCGCAGGTTGACGCTCTCCTCGCCGGCCGGCAGGTCCGGCAGGCCCAGGTCGTCGACGCCGATCAGCGGCCCGTCGGCCATGATCACGGCGCGCTTGATGCAGTTCTCCATCTCGCGCACATTGCCCGGCCAGTGGTGGGCCTCGACGGCGGCCAGCGCGTCCGGGCTGAAATGCAGGTGGCCGCGCGCCTCGCTGGCGCAGAACTTGTTGCGGAAGTGGTGCGCCAGCAGGGCGGCGTCGCCGACCCGCTGGCGCAGCGGCGGTATGTTCAGCACGATCTCGCTGAGGCGGTAGAACAGGTCCTCGCGGAAGCGTCCGGCCTCGGCCAGGGCCTTCAGGTTCTGGTGGGTGGCGCAGACGATGCGCACGTCGACGCCGATCTCGCTGCGCCCGCCGACCCGCTCGATGACCCGCTCCTGCAGGAAGCGCAGCAGCTTGGCCTGCAGGCCCGGCGCCATGTCGCCGACCTCGTCGAGGAAGAAGGTGCCGCCGTGGGCCAGCTCGATCTTGCCCAGCGTCTGCCGCGCGGCGCCGGTGAAGGCGCCCTTCTCGTAGCCGAACAGTTCGCTTTCGAGCAGCTGCTCGGGGATCGCCGCGCAGTTGATGGCGACGAAGCGCTTGTCGTGGCGGTTGCTCAGCTTGTGCAGGCCGCGCGCGATCAACTCCTTGCCGCTGCCCGAGTCGCCCAGCAGCATCACGCTGGCCGACGACGGCGCCACCTTCTCGACGCTGCGGCACAGCTTGAGCATGGCCGGGTCGCGGCTGACGATGCCGCCCAGCGGCGAGTCGGCCTCGATCTGCAGCATGCGCCGGTTCTCCTGCTGCATGGCGTGCAGGAAGAAGGCGCGCTCGACGACCAGGCCGAGCAGGTCGGCGTCGACCGGCTTCTGGTGGAAGTCGTAGGCGCCCATGGCCACCGCCTTGAGCGCGTTGGCGCGCTCCTGGTTGCCCGACAGGATGATCACCTTGGTGTCCGGCGCCGCCGCCAGCATCTGCTGCAGCAGCGCCAGGCCCTCGCCGGCGCCGTCCGGCTCGGGCGGCAGGCCCAGGTCCATCGTCACCACCGCCGGCTGGTGCCGGCGCAACTGGGCCAGCGCCGTCTCGCGCCGGTCCGCCAGCACCACCTCGTAGGCGTCGAAGCTCCAGCGCAGCTGGGTTTGCAGGCCGAGGTCGTCCTCGACCACCAACAGTTTCTTCTTCGTCATCGCTGGTCTCCCCCGCGCCCGCCGCTCAGGCCGCCGCCGCCGCCGCCACATGCAGCGGCAGCAGCACGCGGAAGGTGGTGCCCCGCCCCGCCTCGCTGCTCACCGCCAACTCGCCGCCGACCTCGCGGATGTACTCGCGGCTCTCGAACACGCCGATGCCCATGCCGGCCGCCTTGGTCGACTCGAAGGGCTTGAACAGGCGCTCGCGGATGAATTGCTCGCTCATGCCCTGGCCGGTGTCGCTCAGCTCGATCAGCGCCGACTCGCCGGCGCGCAGCAGGCGCACCGCCACGCTGCCGTGGCGCGGCGTCGCCTCGACGGCGTTCTGGATCAGGTGGCCCAGCACCCGCTCCAGCCGCGCCCAGTTGGCCAGCACGCACAGCCCCGGCGCGGCCACCTCCAGCGTCGGTTGCGGCTCCTGCCCGGCGCGCGTGCGCACCGCCTGCGCCAGCAGCTGGTCGAGCGCCAGCGGCGCCGGCAGCTCCTGCGACTCGCTGCGCCTGAGCTTGCGCAGCAGCAGGTTCATCTTGTCGACCGAATGGCCCAGCGTGGCCAGCATGTCGCGCTGGAACTCCGGCTTGGCCTGGTGCTTCTCGGCGTTGCTCAGCAACAGCGACAACTGGGCCACCAGGTTCTTCAAGTCGTGCACGATGAAGGTCGACATGCGGTTGAAGGATTCGAACTGGCGCGCCACCGCCAGCGAGTCGGCCGACTCGCGGTGGGCCAGGTAGCTGGCCGCCTGGCTGGCGGCGATCTTCAGCACGTCGCTGACCTCCCAGTCGAGCGCGATGCGGGTGCGCGGCCGCGCCAGCGCGATGAAGCCGAACAGGCGGCCGTGCAGCATCATCGGCACCAGCAGCCACAGCTGTGCGGCCGCGTCCAGCCAGGCCGGCAGCTCGAGCCGGCCGTGCCGACCCGGCTCGGCGCGGCAGGCGGCCAACTCCAACACCCACTGGCGCGCCTCGAGGAAGCGGCACAGGGCGCCGGCCAGCGGCTCGCGCGCCGTCTGCGGCGCCATGTTCCAGCTGGCCGCCGGCGCGCAACAGCCGTCCCCGTCGCGCCGCAGCCACAGCGCGCCGGCCGGACTCTCGACCAGCGCCGCCACCGCCTGGATGCTGCGCTCGGCCAGCGCCGGGCCGTCCTCGGCCAGCGCGCGGGTGATGCGCAGCCACTCCTGGCGGTAGTCGTAGCTGCCCTGGTAGAAATGCTTGCTGATGAGCACCTTCAAGGTGGCCCGCACGGCGCCCGAGAACAGCACGCCGGCCAGCAGCATGGCGGCGCCGAACAGCGAGGCCAGTTGCATCAGCGGCCCCCAGGCGCCGCCCACGTAGCGCAGGTAGTAGGCGCTCGAGGCCATCGCCAGCAGGTACAGGGCCGCCCCCACCAGCGCCGCCGAGCCGAAGACCACCTGGCGCGACAGGGCCAGGCCGGTGGTCCAGGCCGGATTGCGCGCCGCCGACAGCGCCAGCAGGGGCACGCTCAGGGCGTCGACGACGCCGCGCGCCGCCCAGATTTCCGGGTTCAGCCGGCGGAACAGCAAGGCGTCGCTGTACAGGTAGAAATCATAGGCCGACAAGGCGCCTATGCCCAGGCAGGCGAACTTGGTGCTCCAGCGTTCGCGCGACTCGGTGTTGCGGTACAGCTGCTCGACCAGCAACATGCCCAGCACCGCCAGCAGCAGGCGGGCGCCGATGGCGCCCTGCAGCCAGGCCCGCGGGTGCGCCGGCCACGGCGGCAGCTGGCCGGCGGCCAACTGCGCGGCGGACAAGGCGGCGATCAAGCCCAGCCAGACGCGCAGGCGCAGGCCGCCGCAGCCCTGCAGGCGCAGCAGCAGCAACAACCAGCCCACCGAGCGCAGCAGCTCGGGCAGCACCTGCAGCGGCGCGCCCGGCGGCGCCGCCATGCCGCCGGCCGCCGTCGCGGCGGCCCACAGCAGGGTCAGGGCGCAGGCGGCGCCGAGCGCGCCGGCGTGGCGCCGCGCCCGCCAATGGCTCAGCAGCGCGGCGGCCAGCGCCAGGAAGGCGGCGGCGGCGACGCCATGGCTGAGCGCGGCGATGCGCTCGGCCGGCCAATCGGCCAGCAGCGCCACCATCATCTGCCACCCTTGCCGAACAACACCACCTGCACCGTGTCGACCAGGATCAGCAGGTCGAGGAACAGGCTGTTGTTTTTCACGTAGTACAAGTCGTATTGCAGCTTGCGCACGGCGTCGTCGACCGAGGCGCCGTACTGGTAGCGCACCTGGGCCAGGCCGGTGATGCCCGGCTTGATGCTGTGCCGCACGTTGTAGTACGCCACGTCGCGGCACAGCTGCTCGACGAAAAAGCCGCGTTCGGGGCGCGGCCCGACGAAGCTCATCTCGCCCTTGAACACGTTGAGCATCTGCGGCAACTCGTCGATGCGCAGCTTGCGTATCCAGTGGCCGACACGGGTAGCGCGCGGATCGTCGGCGGCGGCCCAGGCCGGCTTGCCGTCGCCCTCGGCGTCGACCCGCATGCTGCGGAACTTCAACACCCGGAAGACGCGCCCGTGCAGGCCGACGCGCTCCTGCTGGTAAAACACCGGGCCGCCGTCCTCGGCGCGGACGCACAACGCCGCCAGCAGCATCACGGGCAGGCTCAGCAGGCAAATGGCGCCGCTGGCCAGCAGGTCGAAGGCGCGCTTGACGCCGGCGCGCAGGAAGCTCTGGTCGAAGCCGCCGCCGAAGATCAAATAGCTCGGTTGCAGCGAATCGATGCGGATCTGGCAGGCCTCGCGCTCGAAGAAGGCGGCCGCGTCGGTCACCGCCACGCCGCCCAGCGCGCACTCGAGCAGCTGGCGCACCGGGAAGGTGCCGTTGCGCCGGTCGGCCACCGTCACCACGATCTCGCGCGCCTCGTGCTGGCGCGCCAGCGACAGCAGCGACTGCCCGGCCGGCAACAACAGGCCCGGCGCCACGCAGCGCGGCTCGCCGGCCACCGCCACGCAGCCGACCACGTTGAACCGGTGCAGGCCGAGCCGCTCGGCGGCCAGCTCGACGCACTCGCGCGCGATGGCGCCGTCGCCCACCAGGATCAGCCGCTCCTCCAGCATGCCCGACCGCGCCGAGGTGTACACCACCAGCCGCGCCAGCAGCACGCCGAGCGCGCCCAGGCCGAACACCAGGCTGCCGGCGCGGCCGAAATGGATCGCCGGCACCAGTTGCACCAGCACGCTGAGCAGGGCGAAGCCGAGGGCGAACGAGGGCATGATGCGGACCAGGTTGTGGCGCAGGTCGCCGCGCGGGTGGTGCTGGTACATGCCCAGCGTGCTCATGCTGAACAGCAGCACCAGGGCGAAGGCCAGCGCCGACAGCCAGGGGTTGCCGGCCGCCCCGCCGCGGTGGCCGTCGAGCCACATCAACGAGGCGCCGCTGGCCGCGCTGAGCAGGATCAACAGCTCCAGCAACAGCAGGGTGAACGCCATCCTCGACACGTAATGGTGGAAAATCCTGATCACGACCGCCTCCCCACCCCCGCCGGCCGGGGGTGCCTCCATCATGGCGGACTGATGCCGCCGGCGCCTTGAGGCGCCACAATGGCCACAACGCGCCAGATCAATACGCTGGCAAATCGCTCCTTGCATGACAGGCGCATGACAAATGGTCTATAGTCATGGATCTTTACAGACTTCATCCCACACCATGAAATTTGATGTTGCTATTGTCGGCAGCGGACTGGCCGGCCTGTCGGTCGCCCTGCACCTGGCCGAAACGCGCACGGTCGCGATCATTTCCAAGCGTGCCCTGCAGGACGGCGCCAGCAACTGGGCCCAGGGCGGCATCGCCGCCGTGCTCGACTCGGGCGACAGCCACGGCCAGCACATCGACGACACCCTGGTGGCCGGCGGCGGCCTGTGCGACGAGGGCGCCACCCGCTACATCGTCGAGGGCGGCCGCGAGGCGATCGAATGGCTGATCGCCCAGGGCGTGCCGTTCACCCGCGACGACACCGCCGAGCTCGGCTTCCACCTGACCCGCGAGGGCGGCCACAGCCAGCGCCGCATCATCCACGCCGCCGACGCCACCGGCCACGCCGTGCAGATGACGCTCGAGGAGAAGGTGCGCGCCCATCCGAACATCAGCCTGTTCGAGCACCACTGCGCGATCGACCTGATCACCTCCGACAAGCTGCAACTGTCCAAGGACGGCCGCCACACCCAGCCCAAGTGCCACGGCCTCTACGTGCAGGACGAGCAGAGCGGCCAGGTGCTCACCTTCGCCGCCGAGCACACCGTGCTGTGCACCGGCGGCGCCGGCAAGGTCTACCTGTACACCACCAACCCCGACACCGCCAGCGGCGACGGCATCGCCATGGCCTGGCGCGCCGGCTGCCGCGTCTCGAACATGGAGTTCATCCAGTTCCACCCGACCTGTTTGTACCACCCCTACGCCAAGTCCTTCCTGATCACCGAGGCGATCCGCGGCGAGGGCGGCCTGCTCAAGCTGCCGCCCGAGGCCGGCGCCGCCGCCGGCACCCGCTTCATGCTGGCCCACGACGAACGCGCCGAGCTGGCGCCGCGCGACGTGGTGGCGCGCGCCATCGACTTCGAGATCAAGAAGCGCGGCCTCGACTACGTCCACCTCGACATCAGCCACAAGCCGGCCGCCTTCCTGATCGAGCATTTCCCCACCATCTACGCCCGCTGCCTCGAACTGGGCATCGACATCACCAAGCAGCCGATCCCGATCGTGCCGGCCGCCCACTACACCTGCGGCGGCGTGGTCACCGACCTGGCCGGGCGCACCGACCTGCCCGGCCTGTACGCCGTCGGCGAGACCGCCTGCACCGGCCTGCACGGCGCCAACCGGCTGGCCAGCAACTCGCTGCTCGAATGCCTGGTGATCGGCCGCGCCTGCGCCACCGACATCGTCGCCAAGGAGAAGGCCGAGGTGCCCTACCTGCCCGACTGGGACGAGAGCCGCGTCACCGACGCCGACGAGGAGGTGGTCATCTCGCACAACTGGGACGAGCTGCGCCGCTTCATGTGGAACTACGTCGGCATCGTGCGCACCACCAAGCGGCTCGAGCGGGCCCAGCACCGCATCGCCCTGCTCAAGGAGGAGATCGACGAGTACTACCAGAACTTCCGCATCACCCACGACCTGCTCGAGCTGCGCAACCTGGTCGACGTCGCCTCGCTGATCGTCAACAGCGCGCTGCAGCGGCGCGAAAGCCGCGGCCTGCACTTCAGCCGCGACTATCCGGACACGCTGCCGAAGGCGCTGCCCAGCGTGCTGACGCCGAAGCGTCCGCCGCGCGCCGGCAAGCACTAGGGCGCCCGATGACGGCCCCGGTCAAGGCGCGGCTGCAGCCGCCAACGCTGGTGCAGGCCCAGCTCGACGCCTTCAACGCCCACGACGTCGACGCCCTGCTGGCCATCTACGCCGCCGACGCCAGCCTGTTCCAGCATCCCGACGAGCTGCTGGCCCGGGGCGCCGAGCAGATCGGCGCGCGCTTCCGCGCCCGCTTCGCCGCCGCCCGGCCGCGGGCGCGCCTGCTGCACCGCATCGCCATCGGCAACCACGTGATCGACCAGGAGATCGTCGACGCCTGGAGCGACGACGGCTGGAGCAGCACCGAGCTGGTCGCCAACTACGAGGTGCGCGACGGCCGCATCGCCCGCGCCTGGTTCATCAGCGGCTCGAGCACCACGCTGCGGCCGGCGCGGCGCGCCGACATTCCGCGCCTGGAGGCGCTGATCCGCCGTTCCGCCCTGGCCCTCAGCGCCGGCTACTACAGCGCCGCCCAGGCCGCGGCGGTGACCGAGCACGTGTTCGGCGTCGACACCCAGTTGATCGACGACCAAAGCTACTTCATCGTCGAACGCGACGGCGCCGCCGTCGCCTGCGGCGGCTGGAGCCGGCGCCGCACCCTGTTCGGCGCCGACCGCAGCAAGACCGGCCCCGATCCCCTGCTCGACCCGGAGCACGAGGCGGCCCGCATCCGCGCCTTCTTCGTCGCCCCCGAGGCCGCCCGCCAGGGCTTGGGCCGGCGCCTGCTCGCGCACTGCGAGCAGCAGGCCGGCGCCGCCGGTTTCCACGCGCTCGAGCTGGCCGGCACCATGCCCGGCGTGCCGCTCTACCTGGCCTGCGGCTTCGCCATGGTGGAGGAGTTCGAGATCGCCCTGCCCGGCGACATCCGCGTGCCGCTGGCGCGCATGCGCAAGGCCATCGCGCCGCACGCCCCGCACATCCCCGCCGCCTGAGGCCAGAGGCCCGCGCGCCGCAACGCAAGCCCGCTACAAGGGCAGGCGCCAGCCGCGCCGCCTGCCCTTGCACGGCCGGCCGGATGCGCGCTACGGCGTGTTGACGTCGAGCCGCTGGCCGAGCTTTTTCAGCGTGCCGGCGTCGACCATGGCGTTGAAGGCGGCGTCGAAGCCGGCGCGCAGCGCCGCGTGGCCGGCATCGCGCGGAAAGGCGAAGTAGCCGTCCTGTACTTCGATCGCCGGCAGCATCGGGCTGACCCGGTCCGCCAGACCCAGCGCGGCCACCACCGGCTCGGCGTTGCGGCGGTTGGTGGCGAACAAGTCGACCCGGTGTAGGCTGAGCATCTTCAGGCCGCTCTCGACCGAGTTGGCCACGCTGACCCGCAGTCCGCCGCGCGCCGCGCCAAAGCGCTCGCCGTAGGCCCAGCCGTTGAGGATGACGATGCGACGGTCCTTCAGCGCGCGGTAGTCGCCGTGCCATTCGACCTCGTTCTCGTTATGGTGGTAGAACACCATCTGGTCCCGGTAGAAGGGGCGCTGCGAGAACGCCATCGCGACCAGCCGTTCGGGTGTCTTGTAGGGGCCGACGAGGATGTCGGCCTGGCCCTGGCTGACCATGGCCTGGGCGCGCGGCCAGGGATAGATCTCGAAGCGCACCGTATCGTTGAGCTGGCGCGCCACCAGCCGCACCAGCTCGGCGCCGATACCGCTGAATTGGCCGTTGGCGCCGCGCTCGTAGACGCGCTCGAAATGCGCCCCCACCACCAGCCACTCGCGCGCCACGGCCGGCGCGCAAGCCATCGTCCAGGCCGCCAGCGCGATGCCTGCGCGCAAACAGAAACGGCTGTGCCGGCGCGCCGGCAATCGAGCAGAATTCAAGGTCACCCCAGGGATGGTGTTGCCAACAGGAACGTACTACCGATGCGCCATGATAAGCCTATCGGCGCCCCGGCGCGACGGCGGCCGGCCGCGTCCGCCGTCAGCCTCAGCCGACGATGCGCAGCGAGTAGTCGGTGGCGCGGACGTCCTTGGTCAGGCTGCCGATCGAGATGCGGTCGACGCCGGTCTCGGCGATCGCCCGCACGGTGTCGAAGTTGATCCCGCCGGAAGCCTCCAGCAAGGCGCGGCCGGCGTTCAGCTTGACCGCCGCGCGCATCTGCTCGGTGCTGAAGTTGTCCAGCAGGATGGAGGTGGCGTCGGCCGCCAGCGCCTCCTCCAGCTCGGCCAAGGTTTCCACCTCGACCTGGATGGTCACGCCCGCCTCCAGCCGCTTGGCGGCGAGCACCGCCGCCGTCACGCCGCCGGCCGCCGCGATGTGGTTCTCCTTGATCAGGATGCCGTCGTACAGCGCCAGGCGCTGGTTCTGTCCGCCGCCGACCCGCACCGCGTACTTCTGCGCCAAGCGCAGGCCGGGCAAGGTCTTGCGCGTGTCCAGGATCGCCGCCGAGGTGCCCTCGACCACGTCGACATAGCGCCGCGTCGCCGTCGCCACGCCCGACAGCAGCTGCAGGAAGTTCAGCGCGCTGCGCTCGGCCGTCAACAGCGCGCGCGCCGGACCCTCGATGGTGCAGACCAGGCTGTCGGCGGCCATGCGCTCGCCCTCGGCGTAGTGCCAATCGATGCCGATGCTGGCGTCCAGGCAGTGCATCACGCCCTCGAACCAGGGCGCGCCGCACAACACGGCGTCCTCGCGCACGATGACGCGGGCTTGCGCCCGGCCGCCGGCCGGCACCAGCTTGCCGGTCAGGTCGCCGTTGCCGACATCCTCCAGCAGCGCCGCCAGCAGATTGGCCTGGAAGGCGGAGGTCAGCGCCGCGTCGAACGGCGCGAATGCGTTGCGCAGGGTACTCATGCTGGACCTATTCCCGAAAACAGTTTAGCTTCTTGCGCCAGGTCGGCGCCCGGTTGTACTTTGGCCTTCTTGGCGGCGGCGAAATCGAGCATGCGCTTGATCGAACGCACCGCCAGTTGCCCGACCCGGGGATCGACCTGGATCTCGTTGTTCATGTTCTGCAGCACGTCGGCCAGGTTCTGCAGGCCGTTCATCGCCATCCACGGGCAATGCGCGCAGCTCTTGCAGGTGGCGCTGTTGCCGGCGGTGGGCGCCTCGATGAAGCGCTTGCCCGGCGCGGCGGCGCGCATCTTGTGCAGGATGCCGTTGTCGGTGGCGACGATGAAGGTGTCGGCGTCCATTTCGACGGCGGCGGCAATCATCTGCGAGGTCGAGCCGACCATGTCGGCCTGCGCCACCACGTTGGCCGGCGACTCCGGATGCACCAGCACCTTGGCGTTCGGATACTCGGCCTTCAGCAGGTCCAGTTCGACGCCCTTGAACTCGTCGTGCACCAGGCAGGAACCCTGCCACAGCAGCATGTCGGCGCCGGTCTGCTGCTGGATGTAGGAGCCCAGGTGCTTGTCCGGTGCCCAGAGGATTTTTTTGCCCTGCGCGTGCAGGTGGGCCACGATGTCCAGGCCGATCGACGAGGTCACCATCCAGTCGGCGCGCGCCTTCACGGCCGCGCTGGTGTTGGCGTATACCACCACCGTGCGGTCCGGATGGGCGTCGCAGAAGGCGGTGAACTCGTCGGCCGGGCAACCCAGGTCGAGCGAGCAGGTGGCGTCCAGGTCGGGCATCAGGATGCGCTTTTCCGGACTCAGGATCTTGGCGGTCTCGCCCATGAAGCGCACGCCGGCCACCACCAGGGTCTTGGCGGCGTGGTCGCGGCCGAAGCGGGCCATTTCCAGCGAGTCGGAGACGCAGCCGCCGGTTTCCTCGGCCAGGTCCTGCAGGTCGGCGTCGACATAGTAGTGGGCCACCAAAACGGCCTCGCGCTCCTTGAGCAGGCGCTTGATGCGTTCCTTGAGGGCGGTTTTTTCGGCGGGCGAAGGTGTCGCCGGCGTGCGCGCCCAGGCGTGGGCGGTGCAGCTGGCGCCGTCTTGAGGATGTTCGTACTCGACGGACTTGATCGGTAAAGTTTGCATGGTGTTCGGTAACGTGTTGGCGACGTACAGAGGACCTACACTATCGCACATTGCGGCGGTTTCCGCCCGCGCCGGCGCCAAGCGGCAGGTGCTGCCGCCGGCGCCGGCGCGGACTGGGCGGCGCGACTTAGTCGATGCCCTGGCTGGTCAGGTAGTCTTCGTAGTTGCCACGGAAATCGATGATCTCGTTTTCCTTGATCTCGATGATGCGGTTGGCCAGCGAGGAGACGAATTCGCGGTCGTGCGAGACGAAGATCAGGGTGCCGGCATATTTTTCCAGCGCCACGTTGAGCGACTCGATCGATTCCATGTCCATGTGGTTGGTCGGCTCGTCGAGCATCAGCACGTTGTGGCGGCCCAGCATCAGCTTGCCGTACATCATGCGGCCCTTCTCGCCGCCGGACAAGACCTTGACCGATTTCTTCACCTCGTCGCCGCCGAACAGCAGGCGGCCCAAGATCGAGCGCACGGCCTGGTCGTCGTCGCCCTCCTTGGTCCACTGGCCGATCCAGTCGGTCAGGATGGCGCCGTCGGCGAACTCCTCGGTCGGGTCCTGCGGCATGTAGCCGACGTTGGCGTTCTCGGCCCACTTGACGCGGCCCTGGTCCGGCTGCAGCTTGGCGGCGTCGCCGGCGATGCAGCGCAGCATGGTGGTCTTGCCGACGCCGTTGGCGCCGATGATGGCGATGCGTTCGCCGGCCTCGACCATGATGCTGAAGTTCTTGAACAGCTGGCGGTCGTAGGCCTTCGAAATGTTCTCGACCTCAACGGCCAAACGGTGCAGCTTCTTCTCGCCCTCGAAGCGGACGAAGGGGTAGGCGCGCGACGACGGCTTGATGTCGTCGACCTTGATCTTCTCGATCTGCTTGGCGCGCGAGGTGGCCTGGCGGGCCTTGGACTTGTTGGCGGCGAAGCGGCGCACGAAGTCCTGCAGCTCGGCAACCTTCTCCTTGGCCTTGGCGTTGTTCGACAGCAGCTGGTTGCGCGCCTGGGTCGAGGCGAACATGTACTCGTCGTAGTTGCCCGGGTAGATCTTCAAGGTGCCGTAGTCCATGTCGGCGACGTGGGTGCAGACCTGGTTGAGGAAGTGGCGATCGTGCGAAATGATGATCATGGTGGAGTTGCGCTCGTTGAGCACGTCCTCCAGCCAGCGAATCGTGTTGATGTCCAGATTGTTGGTCGGCTCGTCGAGCAGCAGGATGTCCGGGTTGGAGAACAGCGCCTGGGCCAGCAGCACGCGCAGCTTCCAACCGGGCGAGACGTTGCTCATCGGACCCTGGTGCAGGTCGATGGCCACGCCGGCGCCCAGCAGCAGCTCGCCGGCGCGCGATTCGGCCGTGTAGCCGTCGTACTCGGCCACTTTGCCCTCGAGGTCGGCGGCGGCCATGTAGTCGTCGTCGGTCGCCTCGGGGTTGGCGTAGATGGCGTCGCGCTGTTGCATCGCCGCCCACATCTCGGTGTGGCCCATCATCACCACGTCGAGCACGCGCATCTCTTCGAAGGCGAACTGGTCCTGGCGCAGCTTGCCCAGGCGCTCGTTGGTGTCCAACATCACGTTGCCGCCCGACGGATCCAGATCGCCACCGAGGATCTTCATGAAGGTGGACTTGCCGCAGCCGTTGGCGCCGATCAGGCCGTAGCGGTTGCCATCGCCGAACTTGACGGAGATGTTTTCGAACAGCGGCTTGGCGCCGAACTGCATAGTGATGTTGGCTGTAGAGAGCATTGTTGTACTTTACCGAATGAAATCATGCTGTTAAGCGGAAAGGCGACATTATACAGCACCGCCCACCCCTCCACAGAGGAATCAGGGACGCAGCAACAGCCGTTCGACGGCGGCGATCTGCGCTTCAGTATAGGCTTGTTGGCGCGGATCGCGGGTCAACAACTCGCCCATCGCCCAGGCGTAGGTCATGCGCGCGCGCAGCGCCGCCTCGTCCGCCGCGAAACCCAGGGCGACCAGCAGCTCGGCCAGAAAGCCCAGGCGCCGCTCGTGCACGCGGCGCAGCACGCCGGTCAGCTCGGGCAGGCGCGCCTCCAGGCTGTGGATGGCCTCGTACAGCCGCACGTCCAGCTCGCCCACCTTGCGCAGCAGAAAGCGCAATTTCTCCGCCGCCCCGCCGGCGCATTGCTGCACCGCCAGGATGACCTGCTCGGTGGCGCGCGCCTCCCAGCGCTCCACCACCGCCAGCATGAACGCGCCGGCGCTGTCGAAGTGCCAGTAGAAGCTGCCCCGGCTGACACCCAGGCGCTTGCACAGCGGCTCGGCCTTCAGGGCCTGCGGCCCCTCTTCGCGCAGCACGGTCAGGCCGAAGTCGAGCCAATCCTCGCGCGACAGACGTTGTTTCCCGGCAGGGACCTGGGCTTGCATGGCGACTCCAAAGACAAGGAAGGGATTCGGGCCGGGAATTATAGCCGATGCCTTAGCTGTTGCAAGCCAGGCAAGTAGCACGTATAGTAAACCATACATACTGTACGGAAGAGTGTTCAGGATGCCCGTGCCGGCGCACCGCCGGCACGGTTCAATAGCCACAATGGAGAAGTCTATGTTCGCACGCGTCACCCACGTCCAAGCCAAGCCGGGCAAACTCGATGAAGTTGTCGCCCTGTATCAGGAATCCGTCATTCCCCTGCTCGCGCAGCAGGACGGCTTCCACAGCACCTTCCTGCTGACCGACCCGGCCAGCGGCAAGGGCATGTCGATCACCCTGTGGAACTCGGACGCCGCCCGCCTGGCCGGCGACAGCAACGGTTTCCTGCTGCAACAAGTGATGAAGGTGGTGCCCCTGCTGGCGGCGCCGCCGATTCCAGAAGGCTATGTCGCCCTTGGCGCGGCCTAAGACTTCAATTGTTGCACGCGGCACACGAAACCAACCGGGCTGGGCGCGCGCCGCCTCAGTCCTCCATGCAGGCGTCGATCATGTGGTCGTCATGGCGTCGATGCTTGGGCTGGCGCCGGTTGAACTGCTGCGCGGTCTGGTGGTTGGCCTGCTCGACCAGCAGCAAGGCGCTTTTCAAGGTGTCGCTCATGCATCGTGCGGCGGCCGTCATCGCCTCCATCGGCGAATTGGGCTTGGCCGCCAGACGGCGCCGCTGCTCGTTGCGCAGTTCGGTGGCCGGCCGCCAGTGCTGGTCGGCGGGGCGCTTCACCCATAGATCGCGCCAGGCGTTGCGGCCCTTGCCGCCGACCTCCAAGGCCATTTGATGGGGCGACACGCTGTAGCCCCGATAGAACAGCTCGTCATCGCGCACGCTGGCGTATTCCCAGGCATCCTGGTAGAACATGCGCAATTGGCTGCCGTGTGGCAAGAACAGGCATTTCCACTGATAGCCGCGCGGCGGCTCGCTGGCTTTCTGCTGCGTGTCCATCCACAGCTTGAGCGCGTGCACCACCGCCTCGGTCGGCGACAGCGTGCTGCCGCAGTGGCGCAGAAAACTGCTCAACTCCGCGAGCGCGGCGTTGGGGATGGCCGCACAGACCTCTCGCTCTTCCATGCTCTTTCTCCTGTTGGATTTGTCTCTTTTTGTCTCTTCCTGTCTGTTAGACCGGGCGCTCGCCGCCGAGTTCAAAAAAGACGAAAAAAGACAGGAAGAGTAGGGCGAAAGAGTACGAAAGAGCGAGAGGACTGGGAGCGACATCGGCACCACCTATTCGGCGGCGCCGCAGTAATTTTCTCAGCGGAATTGAGGCGTGGCAAAGGGGGCCATTTTCCCGCACTCCGCAGTGGCTTTTCCGTTGACGCGGCGACGTCCACGCCCGCCTATCGCGGCCAGCCCGCTTACTACTGCCGCATCCAGTCGCGCAGCTCGTAGTACCAATAAGTGAGCTGGGCGGCCAGCAGGCCGGCCGGGCCGCCAGTACTGGGCAGGCCCCACTGCGCGAACTGCGCCAGCGGCGCGCCGTCGCCCAGGATGGCGCGCGCCAGCACCTCGCCCGACAAGGTGGTCGGCGCCACGCCGTGGCCGCCGAAGCCCATGCCGTACCAGATACCCTCCGGTAGACGGCCCAGCTGCGGCATCTTGTGGCGGCCGTAGCTCATCATGCCGCTCCAGGCGTAGTCGACCCGCGCGCCGGCCAGTTGCGGATACACCTTCAGCATGTCGCCATACAGCAGGCGCGCCACCTCCGGCGCCGAGCGCTCGCGGATCGAAATGCGGCCGCCCCACAGCAGCCGCGTGTCGTTCAAGGGGCGGTAGTAGTCGAAGGCGAAGCGGGTGTCGTAGATCGCCGCCTGGGTCGCCATCGCCGTCGGCAGGCGCTGGCCCAGCGGCTCGGTCACCATCACATAGGTGGCGATCGGCAGGATCGCCCCGGCCAGCTTGGGATACAGCTTCTCGATGTAGCCGCCGCAGCACACCACCACCTCGCGCGCCCTCACCTCGCCCTGCGCCGTGGCGACGCGCCAGCCGGCGCCGTCGCGCTCGATGCTGGTGGCGCGGCTGTCCTCGCGCACGCGCGCGCCGCCGTCCACCAGCGCGCGCGCCAGGCCCTGGGCATACTTGAGCGGATGGAAATGGAAGGCGTTGGCTTCGAACAGCGCGCCGAAATAGCGCTCGCTGCGCGCCAACTCGGCGAAGTCGGCGCGGCCCACATGCTGCCACTCGACGCCCAGTTGCTCCGCCATGAAGCGGCGCTGCTGGTCCAAAATGCGGTCGTCGTCGAACCAGTTGGCCAGATAGATGCCGGCGTTGGTCGCCTCGCAGGCTATGGCGTAGCGCTCGATACGCCGGCGTATCAGCTCCACCGCGTCCAGCGTCAACCGGTATAGCTGCTTGCCGCCGGCCGCGCCAGCCGCCGCCAGCAGCCCTTGCTCGCCGAGCGAAAAGCCGCCGAAGACAAAGCCGCCGTTGCGCCCGGAGGCGCCGTGGCCCACCGTTCGCGCCTCCAGCAGCAGCACATTGCGCTCGCCGCGTTCCAGCAAGGCGAGCGCCGTGGACAGGCCGGCGAAGCCGCCGCCGATCACGCAGATCGCCGCCTCCTCCGTGCCGGACAAGGCCGTGTACCGCGCGCCACCGGCGGTGGCGCGGTAGTAGCTTTGCTCCGGCGCGGAATCAGCCATGCGCCAGCGTGGGATAGTCGCTGATGCGCAGGTCGAAGCCCTCGGTGTCGGACACCAAGTGCCCCATGCCGCCATACGGCAGCGTGGCGCGCTCCTTGATGTGGCCGAACGGCAGTCCGCTCAGCACCGGGATCGGCAGGCGTTCGCGCAGATAGGCCAGCATGGCGTCGAAGTCGTAGCCGTTGTCGGCCGGCGTCAAACGGTAGTTGGAGATGTCGCCCAACAGCAGCGCCTGTTGGCCGTCCAGCGCGCCGGCGTACAGCAGTTGCAGCACCATGCGCTCGATGCGGTAGGGATGCTCGTTGATGTCCTCGACGAAGACGATGCCGCCCTCGATGGGCGCGAAGTACGGCGTGCCGAGCAGGTGCACCAGCATCGACAGGTTGCCGCCCCACAGCTTGCCGCGCACCTCGACCAGCGGATTGCCGGCCGCCGTGCCGCGCACCTGGTGCTGCGGCCCGCGCAGGCAGTCCCAGAACTGCTTCAAGGTGTACTCGACCGGCTCCTCGCGGATGAAGTCGTCGCACATCATCGGACCGGCGAAGCTGACGCGGCCGGTCTCCTTCATCAGGCCCATGTGGAAGGCGGTGAAGTCGCTGTAGCCGACGAACAGCTTGCCGCTGTCGGCCATGGCGCGGAAGTCGATCTGCGGCAGGATGCGGCTGATGCCGTACTGGCCGCGCAGCGCGATGACGATCTGCGCCTGCGGGTCGGCGGCGGCGGCGTTCAACTGCGCCAGCCGGCCGGCGTCGCTGCCGGCGAAGCGTTGGAATTTCTCTGCGGGGTCGTAGTAGTTGTGGACCCGGAAGCCCTGCGCCTCAAGGCGGCCGATGCCCATCTCCAGTGCCGCCTGGTCCTGCGCGTAGCCGCCCGGTGCGGCGATGGCGATGCCGATGTTGGATGTGCTCAAAAATGTCTCGATCAAAGGTGGATGTCGCGTCCTCCGGTGGGCGCCTGCGCCGCCGGGGTTCTGGCCTGCGGCTCCATCTTACCGTGCAGGTGGCCGTCGATCAAGGCGAGCAGGCGCTCGATCAACTGCGGCGGCAGGTCGTGGCCCATGCCCTCGATGATGTGCAGGCGGGCGCCGGCGATGGCCTGCGCGGTGTCGACGCCGCAGGCCACCGGCACCAGCGGATCGGCGGCGCCGTGGATCACCAGCGCCGGGCAGGCGATGCGCCGCAGCAGCGGCGTGCGGTCGCCGTCGGCGACGATGGCCACCATCTGCCGCGCCACGCCGGCCGGATACACGCTGCGCTCGAGCGAACGCTCGATCAGCGCGCGCAGCTGGCGCTGCGGCGTCGGAAAGGCCGGGCTGCCGATGACGCGGAACACCGCCGCCATGTGCTCGATCACCTGTTCGCGCCCGGCCGGGCTGGCCGGCCGGCGCAGCATCGCCGCGCGCGCCGCGCCGCTCGGCCCGGGCAGGCCGCGCCGGCCGCTGCTCGACATGATCGAGGTCAGGCTCAAGGTGCGCTCGGCGAAGCGGGCGGCGAAGATCTGCGCGATCATGCCGCCCATCGAGGCGCCGACCACGTGCGCCCGCGCCACGCCGAGCGCGTCGAGCAGGCCGCGCGCGTCGTGCGCCATGTCGGCCAGCGTATAGGCCGGCCGCTGCGGCCAGCCGACCAGCTTCTTCAAATAGGCCAGCGGCAGATTGGGCGGCTTGAACTGGTCGAACTTGCCCGACAGGCCGCTGTCGCGGTTGTCGAAGCGGATCACGAAGCAGCCCTGTTCGACCAGGCCGTCGACAAAGTCGTCCGGCCACGAGGTCAACTGCATGCCCAGTCCCATGACCAGCAACACCGGCGTGTCGCGCGGATCGCCGCTGGTCTCGTAGACGATGCGGATGCCGTTTGCCTGCACGCTTGCCATTGCCGCCCTCCTCAATACCAGCCGAACAGCGCGCCCGGCGCGGACGCCCGCTGCGGATCGCGGAACAGCAGCCTCTTGATGCCTTCCTGCGGCGCCTGGTGGAAGCGGCGCCAGGCGCCCTCCGGCTGGGCCAGGCGGTCGGCCACGGCGTACAGCGCGACGGGATTGGCGCCCATGCCGAAATGGCTGGCGTGCACCTCGATGTTCTCCGACAGCGCCGTCTCCTCCTCCAGGCTGCACTGCCAGGCCACCACGCCGTCGCTGCGGCTGAAGATCGAGGTGGTCGGCACGGCGGGACGCTGGCGCAGGGCGGCGAAGCGGGCGGCGTCCAGGTCGCGGTCGCCGGAGATCAGCTGGTAGACGCGCCAGGCGTTGGTGCCGCCCGGGCCGGCGCCGAAGGGGGCGCCCAGCGTGACCACGCTGCGCGTGTCGTCGGGCAGCATCTTGGCGATCTCGCGGGCGTACACGCCGCCCAGGCTCCAGCCGACCAGGCTGACCTTGCGGCCGCTGTCGGCGCGCAGCCGGCGCACCCGCTCGACGCAGGCCTCCAGCACGCCGGGCCGGGGGCCGACGTTCAGGCCCTGCTCCCAGGCGTGCACGGCGAAGCCCTGCGCCGCCAGGAAGCGGCGCAATGGCAGCGTGCTCAGGTCGCCTGCGGCCAGGCCGGGGAACACCAGCACCGGATGGCCGTCGCCGCGCGGCGCCTTGCGCATCAAGGGATAGCCGGCCAAGCCGGCGGCCAGCTCCCACGGCGCGCGCAGCTCCAGCGCCATGCGCAGCGGGCCGGGCGCGGCCGGCGTGTTCAACTCATTGGTATCGCTCATTTTGGGTGCCATCGACGCTCCTGAACAGTGGTGTCGAGCATACCATTTTTGCCGCGCGCTCGGCGGCCGTCGGGCTAGACCGCCGCGCTGTCGTCGTTTGGGGTTGCGGCGGCGTCCAAGGCGTCGACCGGGTTGACCGCGCCAACCGCCTTGGTGGCATTGGCCACGCGGCGCGCCTCGGCGGCGGCGGCGCGGCGCGCCGCGAAGAAGCTCTTCAGCATGGCGCCGCACTCGTCGGCCAGCACGCCGCCGACCGCCTCGGCGTGGTGGTTCAGTTGGCTCGGCTCGAACAGGTTGAGCACCGAGCCGCACACGCCGGTCTTCGGATCGCTGGCGCCGAACACCACCCGCGCCAGGCGCGCGTGCATCATCGCGCCCGAGCACATCAGGCAGGGCTCCAGCGTCACATACAACTCGCAGCCGGGCAGGCGGTAGTTGCCCAGCGCCTCGGCGGCGGCGCGCAGCGCGACGATCTCGGCGTGCGCCGTCGGGTCGTGCTTGTCGATCGGCTGGTTGTAGCCGCGCGCGATGACCACGCCATCCTTGACCACCACCGCGCCGACCGGCACCTCGCCCAGCTTCCACGCGTGCCGCGCCTGCTCGAGCGCCTCGCGCATGAAGGCCTGCTCCCGCGGCGTGGCCCGGTAGGGTTCGAGCGCACTGGTCGCCAACGGCGCCGCCGGCTCGGCGGCGGACGCCGCCGCCACGCGCATCTCCATCTCAGGCATCGGTGATCTCGGCCCAGCAGTTCGGCGTCTCGTGCAGCACCAGCTTATGCAGGTGCAAGCCGGTGCCGAAGCGGTCCTTGTAGGCCGCCTTGAGGATGTCGAAGGCGATCCGCGCCAGGTTTTCCACCGTCGGGATGCGGTCGATGGTGACCGTCTTGTGGCCCGGCAGCGTGGCCAGGAAGTCGCGCACCACGGCGTCCTTCTCGTAGACCAGGAAGGCGTGGTCCCAGACGTCGACCAGGTGCTCCTTGGCCAGCGCCTTGATGTCGGAGAAGTCCATGATCATGCCGTTGTCGGAGTTGCCCTCGACCGAGATGACCTCGCCGGTCAGCGTGATCTCCAGCGTGTAGCGGTGGCCGTGCAGGTTGCGGCACTGGCTCTTGTGGTCGGGGATCCGGTGGCCGGCGTCGAATTCAAGCTTGCGTGTGATGGTCAGCATGGTTAGGGTATCTGTAATAGTTTGTGGGTTTGCAGGCTCAGTTTCCAGGTCGGATTGCGCTTGCAGGTCTCGATCGCCAGGGTGGTGTTGAACGCGGCCAGCGGCCCGTCCATCGGCTGCACGAAGAAATGCTCGAAGCGCAGGCCCTCGTAGGCCGCCAGGTCCTGTCCCGCCTGCGGCACCACGACCTTGATCTCGTCGCCCTGGCGCACCACCAGGGTGGCGCCCATCTTCGGGCTGACGCAGACCCAGTCGACGCCGGGCGGCACCGGCAGCGTGCCGTTGGTCTCGATGGCGATCTCGAAGCCGGCCGCGTGCAGCGCCGCGATCAGCGCCGCGTCCAGTTGCAGCAGCGGCTCGCCGCCGGTGAAGACGACATATTTGTTGGCCGGATAGGCGGCCGGCCACAGCCCGTCGATGCGCGCGGCCAGCGCCGCCGGCGTGGCGAACTTGCCGCCGCCGTCGCCGTCGGTGCCGACGAAGTCGGTGTCGCAGAACTGGCAGACGGCCGTGGCGCGGTCGCTTTCGCGGCCGCTCCACAGGTTGCAGCCGGAAAAGCGGCAGAACACGGCCGGCCGCCCGGCGTGGGCGCCCTCGCCCTGCAGCGTGTAGAAACTCTCTTTGATGCTATAAGTCACGGTGATTCCTGGTAGCGGGTCGGCCCGCGCGAACACGCAAAAGCCGATTGACAACCCTCTATTATAAGCTGCGCCGGCCGGCGGCAGGGAAGCGGCGCATTTTCACCACAGCCGGGGCCGCCAAACGGCGCGCCCGCCGGCGTGTTTGATTTCGCGCAATGCTGCCAAAAAGCAATCACGCTATGGTCACACAGAGGACGGCGCTCCGTCCCCGCGCCCACACCGGGAGATGCCATCATGACAGCCATCGCGCACGCGACAGTTCCGGCCCGCGCCGCCGCCCTCCTCGCCGCCGCCAGCCACGCCGCCCAGGCCGCCCAGGCCGCCGCGCCGGCGGCGCCGGCCGGCGCGCCGCCGGCGCTCGGCGCCCTGCTGCTGGGCGCCGCCGGCGCCCTGCTGGTGGCCGCCCTGGCCCTGCTGTGGCGCCGGCGCCGCGACGACGGCCGGCTGGCGGCGCTGCGCGCCAAGCTGGCCCACGAGCTGCACTGCCGCGCCGTCGCCGAGCAGGCCCTGCGCGCCGCCCACAGCCAGCGGCGCCAGCAGGCCGCGCTGCCCGAGCGCATCCGGGACGGCGAACGGCGGCGCATCGCCCGCGACATCCACGACGACCTCGGCCAGAACCTGCTGACGCTCAAGCTCGAGCTGTCCGCGCTGCGCCAGGCCTGCGCCGGCCAGGCGCCGTTGCTGGCCCAGCTCGAGCGCATCGAGCGCCACCTCGAGCTGAGCATCCAGTCGATGCGCGCCATCGTCGACGAGCTCAGCCCGCTGGGCCTGGAGGCCGGCCTGGCGACGGCGCTGCGGCGCCAGGTGAGCGAGTTCAGCCGCCTGAGCGGCATCGACTGCCAGCTGCAGGCCGACGCGGCGGCGCTCGAGGCGGCGCCCGACGACCAGCGCGACGCCATGCTCTACCGCGTGCTGCAGGAGTCGCTGTCGAACATCGTGCGCCACGCCCGCGCCACCCAGGTGCACATCGCGCTGGGCCGCCAGGCGCGCAGCCTGACCATGACGGTCAGCGACAACGGCACCGGCATGCCCGGCGCGCCGGCCCGCGGCCTGCTCGGCATGCAACAGCGCGTCACCCAGGCCGGCGGCCAGTTCAACATCGCCAGCCGGCCCGGCCAGGGCACCGCGCTGTCGCTGTCGCTGCCGCTGGCCGAGGCGGGCGCCCACTGAGCCGGGCCGGCGGCCCGCCCACCACGAGGATCGAGAATGAACAACAGCCAGAAGGCCCAGCACCTGATGCCGCCCGCGCCGGCCGAGCAGCCGCACGGCTTCGCCCTGAAGCTGATGGAGCTGCTGGTGGTGCCGACCTTCGTCATCGACACCGACTGCCGCGTGCTGATCTGGAACCGCGCCTGCGAGCGCCTGACCGGGGTGCCGGCCGCCGAGGTGCTGGGCACGCGCGAACACTGGCGCAGCTTCTACCAGGAGCGCCGGCCGACCCTGGCCGACCTGGTGGCGCAGGGCCGCAGCGGCGAGATCCACAGCAGGTACGACCGCCAGGCCCACCGCAGCGAGGGCGGCGACAACCTGTGCGCCGAGACCTGGTGCGACATGCCGCGCATCGGCCGGCGCCGCTACCTGGCGGTCGACGCCAGCCCGATCTTCGGCGCCGACGGCAAGCTGATGGCCGTCGTCGAGACGCTGCGCGACATGACCGACGAGAAGACCGCCCAGGTGGCGCTGCAGCACCTGGCCACGCGCGACGGCCTGACCGGCCTGGCCAACCGGCGCTGCTTCGACGAGACCCTGCTGGCCGAGTGGCAGCGCGCCACCCGCCAGCGCCAGCCGCTGTCGCTGCTGATGGTCGACGTCGACAACTTCAAACAGTACAACGACGCCTACGGCCACCTGGGCGGCGACCAGTGCCTGCAGCGCATCGCCGGCGCGGTGGCCGGCGAGATGCGCGCCAACGACCTGGTGGCGCGCTACGGCGGCGAGGAGTTCGCCGTGATCCTGCCCAACCAGTCGCTGAAGGGCGCCGCCATCGTCGCCGAGCGGGTGCGCCAGCGCGTCGAGCAGCTGCACCTGCCCAACCTGGGCAGCGCGCAGCACGTGGTGACGGTGAGCATAGGCGCGGCCACCGCGCTGGCGGCGCCCGACACCGAGCCCTGCCAGCTGGTGGCCACCGCCGACGCCGCCCTGTACCGCGCCAAGCACATGGGGCGCAACCGCATCAGCCTGCCCGTGATGGCGGGCCGCTGAGCGCCCTAGCCGTGGTAGGGCTGGAAGAAGAAGCCGTTGTTGATCGTGCCGATCAAGGCCGCCTGGTTCTCCGGCGACTCGGAGAAGTCGCGCAGCACCTCGGCCTGCGTGGCGCCGCGGTTCAATCCGTCCACATAGAACTTCAGGCCGCCGTCGTCGGGCAGGCGGTGCAGCACGTTGGCGTAGACCTGCTTGACGAAACCGGTGTTGTCGAGCTTGCCGTAGGTGGTTTGGAACTCCGGGCTCTCGACGAAGGCGCGCGCCACCCCGGTCAGGTCGGCGCCCTTGTCGAGCTGGGCCAGCCAGAAGCCCAGGCCGCCCGGGTCGGGCGCCCGGTTGAAGGCCGCCTGGTACAGCCGGTAGGCCTGGCCGCCGGTGCCGCCGCTGTCGAGCGCCACCGCGCCGTCCTGGAACTCGAGGCGCTCGACGCCGTACAGGGTGTCGCTGCCGCCGGCGCCGCTCTTGTCGACGACGCGGAAGCCGCTGCCGACCCGGCTCACCGCGACGCCGTCGTGCGCGCCGCCGTAGCGGGCCGTGTCGCGGCCGGCGCCGCCGACGATGGTGTCGTCGCCGGCCCGGGCGGCCAGCGTGTCGCTGAGCGCGCCGCCGGCCACCACCGTGGCCAGTTCGATACTGGCATCCAGGAAATCGACAACCTCGACACTGACCAGATAATCGCTGCCGTCGCCATCGACCTGCCAGTTGGTGCCCTTCTGAATGAAGATGTAGTCGGCCACATCGTCGTAGAACACCACATGGTCCCGGCCGGCGCCGCCATTGAAGTGATCGTTGCCGTAGCCGCCGTAGATGAAGTCGTTGCCGCCCCCCGCGCTGATGTAGTTGCCATCCTCGTTGGTGTAGATCGCGTCGTCGTCGGCGCTGCCGATGGCGTCGTTGATGTTGACGCCGTAGGCGATCGACACGTTGTTCAATTCGTTGTTGGTGGAACTGAACTTGCCGGGCCTCAGGTCGATAGTCGAGCCGCCATGGCAGGCGGAGAAGTCGAAGGTGTTGTTACCGCCGGCGTCGTAGACGCAGTGCGCGGCGGCGTCGTCGACGAACTTGTATTTATCGTCCAAGCGCCCGGTGGCGGTATTGGCGCCGTACAGGTACTGGATCGCCTGGATGTCGTACAGCATCGGCGTGCTGGCGTACTTGCCGGTCACGGCGGCGCTGTCGCCGTCGGTGTACGACATGATGGTGTAGTCGGTGTTGTCGGTGCTGGTCGGCAGGTAGACGTGGCCGGGTTCGGTGTTGCCCAGCACGTCGTAGTTGCCCGGATGGGTCAGGCCCAGGTTGTGGCCGATCTCGTGGATCAAGGTCATCGCGCCGTAGGAGCCGGTGGAGAAGTCGTTGTTGCTGGCCGAATGGTTGTTCAGGTACAGCGACAAGGTCGGCGTGCGCGACCCATGCGGCATATAGGCGTAGGCGCCGCTCTTGAGCGCGGTCTGGTCGTTGGTGCCGAACAGCAGGTCGGTGGCGCTCGATTCGCCCGTCTCCATGAAGTGCACATTGGCCACCGCCGACCAGGTCGCCAGCGCGACGCGCACGGCGGCCTGTTGCGCCGCGTTCATCGGCACGAAACCGTTGGCGTCGGTCGCGTCGGCCGAATCCGGCAACTTGGTCATGAAGCTGTAGAACAAAGTCGCCGAACTGTGCGCCGAATTGTTCCAGCTGTTGTAGACCAGGGCGTCGATCGAATTGATTCCAGTAGTAGGCAGCGTCATGACGGCATCCATAAATGAAGTTTCCACATGGTAACATATATTGCATGAAACCAGTGGTCAGTGTTGGCAAATACATCAACAAATCGGCGCCGGGAGTTCGCTAGGAATTATGCACCAGATAACCTGTTCTTGCGCCGTGCCCGCCAACGCGCCGGCGCACCTCCATTCAACAGTGCGAGGTCGAGCCGGGCAAGTCCGGCTTCGTCCACTTCTTCGAGCACATGATGTTCCGCGGCACCAGGGACTACCCGCCCGGGAAGTACCAGGCCGTCATCACCAAGGCCGGCGCGCGGCAGAACGCCCACACCAGCGACGACCTGACCAACTACCACACCACCTTCGCCAAGCAGGACCTGGAGGCCGTGCTCAAGGTCGAGGCCGACCGCGTCCAGCACCCGTCCTACGGCGAGGACGCCTTCAAGACCGAAGCGCGCGCCGTGCTCGGCGAATACAACAAGAATAGCGCGAATCCACAGTCCACGCTGTTCGAGGCGATGCGCGACGCCGCCTTCGGCCGCACCTCGCCGCGGTACAAACGACTCGTGCAGGACGAGCAAAAAGTGGACCAGCTCTACGACTACACTCCGGGAAGGGTCGATCCGACCCTGGCCACCATCGGTGCCCGTGTAAAGAAAATCGACGACGCGGTGTATGTCCGCGACGCCATCCTGCGCACCGTCGCCCAACTGCGCAGCAGCCCGGTCGGCGCGCAGAACCTGGCCGACGCCAAGTCGGCGCTCAAATACGGCCCGATCCGCTCGCTCGACAACACCGGGCAGATCGCCATCTCCTTCGGCCTGCCGCTCAGCGTGCCCCGCCGCCACCCGGACTTCCCGGCCCTGTGGCTGGCCAAGACCTGGCTGGGCGAGCACCGCGCCTCCAGCGCCCACCTATACCAGCGCATGCGCGAGCTGCGCGGCATGAGCTACGGCGACTACGCCTACATCGAGGCCTTCGCCGAGTAGGTCCAGCCGAGATCGCAGCTGCTTTGACAGAACCCACAGGCGCAAGCCTGGGGTCAGACCCCTCGGGGTCTGACCCCGGCTCCACGCCCTGGGGTGGTTCTATAGCCGCCAGCACCTTGGCACAGCGGCATCATAGCCAGTCCCATGGTCGGCGTTTTCCTTTCAGCACCTCGGTGTTACGGTTTTTCAATCGAAGGGATTGGCGACCGTGCTCACGGCCGGCGGCGCCAGCTTGGCCGGCAACTCGGTCTGCTCCAGCTTGGCCAGCACATCGCCCAGCAAGCGGTGCAGGGCGCGGGCGTGGGCCAGGCCCGCCTGGTCCATCGTCAAGTCCACGTCGCCGCTCAGGGTGACGCGGTCGACGCGGTTTTCCACCATCAACTTGCCGATGTTGAGCACATCGGCCTCGTTGGCATACGGTACGAATTGATGCATGCTGCCCTCCCCTTAGCGCTTGGCCTTGCGTTGCCGAATATTCGGCAGGCGCAACACGGTGTCCTTCTGCTGCGCAGACAAGGACGGTAACAGATTGATGCCGATCTTGCTTTCCAGTTCGGCGATGCTCAGCACCTGGTAGTCGGTGGTCGACTTGTTCTCGATGAAGAAGGCGGCGCCGGCGCGCTGGCGCGGGCTGTACACCACCTTGTACAAATGGCTGGGCACCAACACCTTGCCGATCTTTTGCAGCTTGCCGCCGATGAAGGCCGGCCCGGTGATCACGTACAGGTCGCCCTCCTTGAGCGCCATCTTGCGCACCGCGCCCTCGATGCCGGCCCAGATGTGGCGGTTGTTGTCGCCGTCCTGCGGCACCATGTTGGCCAGCGTGAAACTCTGGTGCTGGCTGGCGCGGTCCGGCATGTCGCCGTTGGGCGCCATGTGGCCCCGGTCGAAGCCGCTGCGGGCGTAGTCCGACAACTCGGCGCGCTGGCCGGCCGGCAACTGCGGCTCGGCGTGGAAGGAGTTCTCCCGCGATAGGTCCTGCGCGGCGGCAAGGTTGTCCGCCGTCAAATGCTCGGCCGACCACAGCGGCGTGCGCGTCAGGCCCGAATGCATGACGCCGAACACGCCGTAGCACAGCTCGGTCGTGGCGGCGGCCATCTTTTGGTTGTGGATCTCGGGCAGGCGGCCGCCGACGTAGTGGGCCGGGCAGTCGCCGGCGGCGGCCAAGCCGGCCGCCAGCAGGCCGCACGCCAACAAGGCGGCGGCGATGGTTTTTTGCATCATAAGTCCCTGGATGTCGCGTTGATGGTGGGCGCGGCCTGTTGATTCAGGCCAACGCAGCGGCATTCTAAGGGACACTAGTCATTTGCAACAAACCCCGCGCGATTGAATCGGCCGCCGCGCCGGCCCCGGTTTCGCCACGAGCGGTCCGAATAGTGGATGTTCCCGCGCCGCGGTTACCGTACAATACAGCTCGCCGGTATCCAACGAGGGCAATCCATGCAAGAGCAACACAGCGCCATGCCCTACCTCAGGGAGATCCTGCTGTTCCTGACGCTCGCCGGGGTGCTGATCCCCCTGCTGCAGCGCTGGAGGATCAACCAGGTGCTGGCCTTCCTGGCCGTCGGCGCCGTGCTCGGCCCCTTCGGCCTGGCCTTGTGGTTGACGGAAATGCCCTGGCTCGGCTACCTCACCTTCCCCCGCCTGGAGGGTGTGGTCGCGCTGGCCGATTTGGGCGTGCTCTTCCTCATGTTCATGATCGGCCTGGAGTTGTCGGCCGAGCGCCTGTGGTCCCTGCGGCGCTGGGTCTTCGGGCTCGGCACCGCGCAGGTGCTGGCCAGCGCCTCGATCATCGGCGCCATCGCCTACCTGTTCGGCAACACCGTCCAGGCCGCCGTGGTGCTCGGCTTCGTCCTGTCGCTGTCGTCCACCGCCGTCGTCGTGCAATTGCTCAACGAGCGCCGCTCGATGGCCAGCCCGCTCGGCCAGGCCAGCTTCTCCATCCTGATGCTGCAGGATCTGGCCGTGGTGCCGCTGCTGATCCTGATCGGCGTGCTGGCGCACGGCCAGACCGAGGGCCTGGCCTGGCTGGTGTCGCTGACCCTGCTCAAGTCGATCGGCGCCATCGTCCTGATCTACCTGCTCGGCCGGCGCCTGGTGCGCCCGCTGTTCCGCGCCATGGTCAAGCAGGGCCAACCGGATGTGTTCATGGCGCTCACCCTGCTCAGCACGCTCGGCATCGCCGGCCTGACCGCGCTGGCCGGCCTGTCGATGGCGCTGGGCGCCCTGCTGGCCGGCCTGCTGCTGGCCGAAACCGAGTTCAAGCACGAGGTCGAGATCACCATCGAGCCGTTCAAGGGACTGCTGATGGGGCTGTTCTTCATGTCGGTCGGCATGTCGATCGATGTCCGCGAGGTGCTCCATTCGCCGCTGTGGATCCCCGCCTCGGTGCTCGGGCTGTTCGCCATCAAGGCGCTGGTGGTGGCGCTGCTGTTCCGCCTCGGCGGCCTGAACTGGGGCCGCTCAATGGAAGGCGGGCTGCTGCTCGGCCAGGGCGGCGAGTTCGCCTTCATCGTCGTCGGCTATGCCACGGCGAGCAAGCTGCTCGACGCCGAGCTCGGCCAGTTCATCCTGCTGGTGGTCGGCCTAAGCCTGTGCGTGACGCCGCTGGCGGCGAAGATCGGCGGGCTGATCGGCGACAAATGGGACCTGCGCCAGCAGTTGGCGCAACATGGGGCGGCGCTCGACGCCGGCGCGCTGGCGGCGGCGCGCGGCGGCGTCATCATCGCCGGCTTCGGCCGGGTCGGCCAGTTGTTGGCGCAGATGTTGACCACACAACAGATCGGCTACATCGCCTTCGAGCACGACGCCGCGCTGGTGACGCGGCTGCACTCGGCCGGCCTGCCGGTCCATTTCGGCGACGCCGCCCGCGCCGAACTGCTGCGCAAGGCGCACGCCGACCAGGCCGCCGCCATCGTGCTCACCATGGACCACCCGGCCGCCACCCTCAACGCGGTGCGCGGCATCCGCCGCGAGCTGCCCTCGATTCCCATCTTCGCCCGCTCCCGCGATGAACAGCACGCGCTCGCCCTGATGCGGGCCGGCGCCACCACCGTCATCCCGGAAACGCTGGAGGCCAGCCTGCAGCTGTCGGCCTTCGTGCTGCAAACGATGGGCGTGGCCGACGCCACGGCGGCGCAAGCGATGCAGCGCGAGCGCGACCGCCACCTCGCCGCCCTGGAACAAGGTCGGGCCGGCTGACGCCGCCCGTGCCGGGGCCGCCGGGCGTCGCGCGCGGCCGACATATTTGCCGTTTTCGTCCGACTTTGCCTTGCACGCTCTTGCCGTCCGGTATGATGTGTTATTCATAAAAAATTCTGGGGCATGGTTTGCGTTTTCCCGTCGTCAGGCAACAAGTCAAACCGGCCCTGCCGTTCATCGCCAGGTGTTGGCGGACCTTGCTGACATTGCTGTTATTTAGCCAATGTTGCGGCGCCTTCGCGGCGGCGGCGGGACCGGAGAAGGCGCTCAGCCAGTACAAGCTGGACGGATGGCAAACCGAGCAGGGTTTGCCGCAGAACGCCGTCTCGGCGCTGCAACAGACCAGCGACGGCTACCTCTGGGTCGGCACCCTGGGCGGCCTGGCCCGCTTCGACGGCGTCCGTTTCACCACCTTCGACCCCGCCGAGTTCGCCGACATCGCCTCGCTGCCGGTGATGGGCTTGATGCAGGACGCCCAGGGCACGCTGTGGATCGGCCACAACAAGGGCGCGGCGCGCTACCGCGACGGCAAGTTCGAGCGCGCCTTCGCCGCCCCGGCCAAGGCCGACCAGCGCGTCTGGTCCTTCGCCCAGGACCGCGCCGGGGTGGTCTGGGCCGCCACCAACCACGGCCTGGCGCGCTGGGAAAACGGCCGCGCCACCTTCTACGGCAAGGCCGCCGGCCTGCCCACCGAACGCCTGCGCGCGCTCGCCTTCGACCGCGACGGCGTGCTGTGGATCGGCACCTCGGGCGGCGGACTGGTGTCCTACTCCGCCGGGCAGTTCCGCGTCTTCAACCCGGCCAACGGCTTCCCCCACCTGCAGGTGCGCGCCGTGCTGGCCGACCCGGCCGGCGGCGTCTGGGCCGCCACCGCCGGCGGCGGGCTGGTGCGCGTGCGCCAGGGCCAGTTCAAAACCTACACCGTGGCCGACGGCCTGCCCACCGACCAGTTGACCGCGCTGGCGCGCGACGCCCGGGGCCAGTTGTGGATCGGCACCTGGGGCGGCGGCGTCAGCCGCATGGTCGGCGAGCGCTTCAGCTCCCTCGCCAGCGCCAACGGGCTGGCCGGCGACCATGTCTGGTCGCTCCAGGCCGACGCCCACGGCGAAGTCTGGATCGGCACCTGGGTCAGCGGCCTGGTGCGCCTGCACGAGCGGCCGTTCGACTGGCTGGGCGTGCCGGAGGGCCTGTCCAACGACAATATCCGTTCCGTGCTGCACGCCCGCGACGGCGTGACCTGGCTGGCGACGGCCGGCGGCGGCCTCAACCGCATCGAGGGAAACACCGTCACCACCTTGGGCAAAAAACAGGGCCTGCCGTCGGACGAAATCTCCAGCCTGCTCGAAACGCGCGACGGCGCCCTCTGGGTCGGCAGCTACACCGCCGGCGCCGCCCGGCTGGCGCAGGGCCGCGTCGCCGTCTACGGCAGCGCGCAGGGCCTGCCCAGCGCCGAGGTGCGCGTGCTGTTCCAGGACCGCCAAGGGACCATCTGGGCCGGCACCCAGTCCGGCCTGGCCCGCTTCACCGGCGCCGGCTTCGTGCCGCTGCGCGAGGCCGGCGCCCCCACCGGCAGCGTGGCCGCCATCGCCGAGGAGCGCGACGGCACGCTCTGGTTCGGCACCGCCGGCGAAGGCCTGGCACGCTACCGCGGCGGCGTGTTCAAGACCCTGGGCACGGCCGACGGCCTGCTGTCGAATTGGATCATGTCGCTGCACCTGGACAGCGCCGGCAGCTTGTGGATAGGCAGCAACGGCGACGGCCTGAACCGCCTGCGCGACGGTCGCCTGAGCAGCATCCGCCCGGCCGACGGCCTGTGGGACGGCACCTGCCTGGGCATCCTCGAGGACGGCGCCGGCCAGCTGTGGGTGACCAGCAACCGGGGCTTCTTCCGCGCCGCGCTCAGCGAACTCAACGCCTTCGCCGACGGCCGCGCCGGCAAGGTCGCCAGCACCGGCTACGGTCCCGGCGACGCCATGCGCAGCACCACCTTCGCCGGCGGCCTGCAGCCGGCCGGCGCGCTCGACCAGGCCGGCCGCCTGCTGCTGCCGTCCACCAAGGGGCTGGTGATCGTCGACCCGCGCCGCCTACCGCCGGCCGAGCGGCCGCCCGGCACGCGCCTGGAGCGGGTGCTGGTGAACGGCGGCGGCAGCGGCCGGCCGGCGACGGCCGGCCTGACGCTGCCGCCCGGCGCGGCCACGCTGGCCATCCAATACAGCGCGGTGACCCTGCTCGACGCCGAGCGGGTGCGCTTCCGCTACCAGATGGAGGGCTTGACGCGCGACTGGATCGACGCCGGCATGAACCGCGAGGTGTCCTTCCCCGCCCTGTCGCACGGCGTCTATCGTTTCCGCCTGCGCGCCTCGCTGGACGGCAAGCGGTGGAGCGAGCCGGGGCCGGCGCTGGCCATCGTCATCCAGCCCTTCTTCTACCAGACCACCTGGTTCGCCGTGCTGCTGACCGGCGCCACGCTGGCCGTGCTGCTCGGCCTGTTCCGCCTGCGGCTGCACCGGCTGCGCCTGCGCCAGGTGCACATGGAGCGGCTGGTGGCGCAAAAAACCGAGGCGCTGCGGCAGGCCAACGAGCACCTGTCGCGCCTGTCCTTCCTCGACGGCCTGACCGGCCTGGCCAACCGCCGCCGCTTCGACCAGGTGCTGCGCGAGGAATGGAGCCGCGCCTGCCGCGCCGGCACGCCGCTGGCCCTGATCATCGCCGACATCGACTATTTCAAGCGCTACAACGACGCGCTCGGCCATCCCGAGGGCGACCGCTGCCTGGCCGCCGTCGCCGGCGTGCTGATCAGCCATGCCCGCCGCGCCGCCGACCTCGCCGCCCGCTACGGCGGCGAGGAGTTCGTCATGCTGATTCCCGGCGTCGACCAGGCCGCCGCCCTGCTGGTCGCCGAGTCCCTGCGCGCCGCCTGCGAGGCGCTGGCGATCGCCCATCCCGATTCGCCGGTGGCGCCGGTGGTCACGCTCAGCCTGGGCGTGGCGGTGTGCATCCCGTCGAACGAGGCGGCGATGCCGTCCCTGTTGCGCGACGCCGACACGGCGCTCTACCGCGCCAAGCACGAGGGCCGCAATCGGGTCCGCGGCTAGGCGCCGCGCTGGCGCCGCCTGGCCGCCGGAACCGTACAGCGCCGGGCCGCTGTCAACCCGGCAGCAGATGCCTGAAGGTCGGCTCGATGTTTTTCGCGTGCAGGAACCGCACGATATCCTCCAGCGTGGCGTCCTTCAACAACAAGCCGTCCGGCGCCACGGCGCGTTGCGCCACCGCCACCGCCGCAGGCCTCGTCTCGACGCCGGGCGCCGCACCTTGCGCCCGCCGCAGCGCCTCCATGGCGTGCAGGAACTGCGCCGTGGCGATGCTGTGCAAGCCCTCCAGGAAGGCGCTCTGCGCGGCGAACGGCGGCGCCATCTCCAGCCCCGACTCGTCGGCGAAGGAGGCGCCCAGGCCCGGATGGATGAACGCCGCCCACCTGCCGCTGGCCTGGTGCAGACAGGGCGGCAACTCGACCGGCGCGGCGGCCGCGTCGGGCCGCAGCGGCATGTCCGGGAAGTAGGCGTTGTGCAACAGCTCGAGGAACTGTTGTATCTGAGCCACGGGCGCCGGCGTCTCCAGCGACAGCCACAGCGCGTAGCCGTTGGCGCCGGAAATGCTCACCGCCGGCGCCGGCAGGCCAAGCTGGGCCTGCAAGGCTTGCGCCACTTCGCACAAGCGGCGCCAATGCTCGCCGTCCTCCCGCTCGGCCATTCTATCGAAGGGGATGACGATGGCGCGCGCCAGGCCGTTGTCGCCGCTCAGGCTGACGGCCTGGCTGCTCAGCCCCTGCACGTTTTGCGCCAGCAATTGCGGCGACAGCGCGCCCGCCGGCAGGTATAGCCGGGTCAATTCCGAAATCAATTTTTGCATCTATTTCCTCAAAGTCACACCAGGCGGGGCCGCCTGCCGTCCGCGCGGCACCACAATTCCCCGGTCGATCCCGGCATTCTGACACATGCGGAATCGCCACAGGATGGCCGGCCCTGCGGCAGCGCCATCATTGCCGCCGCCGCGCGGCGGAATGCAGCCGGAAAAGTGCTGCCACCAGGACATTGTTCTTACCGAATTGATAAATCGGCCGTTGGTGCCAGAAACAATTGATACAAATCGACGCTTGTTGTGCGCGCCGCCGCCGTCTAGGCTGATCGAGGCGTCGCTCCCCGGCCACGCCCGGGCATTACTATTCCTTAGCGAAAACACCAGGCATGTTGCATCCAAATCTACGGTTCGAAGCCTTGTCCAATCCACCCAGCAACAAGGCCTTGCAGGCCTGGCGCAAGGATGCCGGCTGGACCGTCCCGGCTGGCCCCACGGGGCCACAACATCCCATGGGCCGGGTGCAATGGGTCAGCGTGCTGCTTGGAAAACAACAGGCCGGCATCGCCATGCTGGAGCTGGCGCCGCCGGAGTTTTGTTATGTCGCCGATATGATCATCGCCAGCCGATTCAGACGGCGCGGCATCGGCAGCTGGTTCCTTGCCGCGATCGAGCAATACGCCCTCGGCCACGGCAGCAAGCGCCTGCTGTTGCAGGCGGTGGCGGGCACCGAGGCGTTCTACGCCGCCAGACAATTCGTCAGCGACCCATACGTGCCCATCTTCCTGAAAAAGGACTTGCCCATACTCCAGCGCAAAGTGTTCAGCGCCGGACCCGGCTAGCCGGCGGGCCGCCCGCGCTGCTTCAAGCGGCGCAGCTGCGCCGCCTGGTAGGCGGCGAAGCCGTCGTTGAACAGGCAACGGATCAAGGGATCGTCGAGCACGTCGGCCGCCGCGAGTTGCGCCTCGATCTCGGCGCCGAACACCACGTCGTTGATGCGCATGTACATCGAGGTGAGCGACTCGCCCAACGCCAGCCCGGCATACAGTTTCGCCAACGGGATCTCGGTGGTCCAGGCCAGCGGCTCGGCGGCCTGTTCCAGGCGTTCGATGGCGTCGCCCTCCAAGCGGTAGTGGAAATGCCGGCCCGCGCCCGCGTGGTCGTAGACCGACAGGCGCCACAGGCGGGGCGATTCGAAATAGCTGTCTTCCGGCAATTCCATCTCGCGGTACTTGTCCAGCAGGCCGGCCTGGCAATACGCCAGCACCAGCTCGGTTTGTGCCGCCGTCAAGGCCGGAAAGCGGCAGGCGATGGACGCCGTGCTCGGCGCCGCCAGGTCCGCCCGGTACTGGTAGTCGACGTCCTGCTCGCCGACCGGCAACACCCAGCCCAGCGGCGCGGCCGGCCGGATGCTGTCGCGGTCCAGCAACATCGACACCGACGGGTTCAGCCTGACCACCCGCGCCTTCGGCAGCGCCGCCTCGACCTCGCGCTGGAACTGGCGGTAGGTGATCGGGAAGAAGGCTTGGTTGTACCAGGACCAGGGCTCCTGCACGAATTGGCAGGAACTCGGCACCACATAGCGCGGATCGAGTACCGCCAACTCCTCCAGCCAGTCCTCCGGCAGGGTCGGCGCCGCCGGCTCGGCCCGCGACGGCGACAGCACGGCGATCTCGCGCATGGTTTGGAACGGCCACAGCACCATGTCCCACGGCGCGAACTTGGCCAGCTCGGTCAAGGCGTCGGGCGAAATCCAGGAATCGACGACGTTGAGCACGTTCAAGCCGGCCGCCCTGACCTGGAACATCGAATCGACGTCCGCGTCGAGCGCCTCGCGCGGAATCACCTCGAACGGCCCGACCCGCACCGGCTGGTTGACCCGCAGCGGCTGGACGTTGACGAAGCCCAGCTCGCGCAGCATCGCGAACAACTCGTCGAACAGGCAGTAGAGATAGATCGGCGTCCCGCGGTACAGCAAATCCAGGCTCTCCAGCGAGCAATGGTCGTCGTGGAAGTGCGAGATGAACACGGCCGCCAGTTTCAGCTCGCGGATCTGCGCGTGGTCGAAGCGCACGTCGGGGAAGGCGTGGCAGTTGCGGCTGAAGGGATTCTCGAAAATCGTGTCGAAGGCGATCAGCGTCTGCTCGCATTCGAAAACGTAGCCGGCGTGGAGGATGCGGGATATTTTTAATGTCATGGGTTCGGCTGTGTTGGGGGCGGTTCGCGGCGGCGGCGCGCGCGCCGACAAGAGCCAAAGGGCAAATTATGACCGCTCCGCGTCTTTCCGCACAGCCAAAGCGCCAGACCGGGCCGAATCCGTGCAACCTCGAGCGAACGCGCGCCGCACCGGCGCCGGATGTGCATTGCAACATGCACGGCGACTAGCTATAATGAGAATAATTCGCATTCCCATATGAATGCCTCCCGTATCCGTTTGCCAGCCAGGTCGCAATCTCCCAGCCAGTGACGCCTCATCCTTAGACGCCACCCCACGCCAGGAGTTTTGCATGCCGCGCCGTATCCGCTCGTCCGCTTCCGCCCCATCCGCCGCCCCGTCCGCCGCCCCGTCCGCCGTCTCCCGCCGCCGCTCGCTGCGCCTGCAACCGCTCAGCCTGGCCGTCTCGCTGGCGCTGGCCCAGGCCGGCGGCCACGCCGCCGCCGCCGAAGCGGACGCCGCGCCGGAGGCGGCCATGCCGATGGTCACCGTCAGCGGCAGCAACGGCGACGGCGCCCGCTACGCCGCCAGCGGCGCCTCGGCCAGCAAGCTCGACATCTCCCTGCGCGAGACGCCGCAGTCGATCTCGCAGATCAGCCGCGCGCGGATGGACGACTTCAAGCTCAACAGCGTCAACGACGTGCTCGCCGCCACCACCGGCGTGACGGTCGAAAAGGTCGAGACCGACCGCACCTACTACACCGCGCGCGGCTTCGACATCGTCAACTTCCAATACGACGGCGTCGGCATCCCCTTCGTCTTCGGCAACGTCATGGGCGACCTCGACACCGCCGTCTACGAGCGCATCGACGTGGTGCGCGGCGCCAACGGCCTGAGCGCCTCGACCGGCAACCCCTCGGCCACCGTCAACTACCTGCGCAAGCGGCCCACGGCGCAGCTGCAGGCCAGCGCCGAGCTGAGCGCCGGCAGCCGGGGCAAGCGCCGCGCCGAGGCCGACATCTCGGCGCCGCTCAACGCCAGCGGCAGCGTCAAGGGCCGCGCCGTGCTGGTGCAACAGCAGGCCGACTCCCACCTCGACCGCTACCACAGCGAGAAGACGGTCGGCTACGCCATCGTCGAGGCCAAGCTGGCCGCCGAGACCGTGCTCAACATCGGCCACATCAGCCAGGACAACAAGACCAAGGGCGGCATGTGGGGCGCCCTGCCGCTGTATTACACCGACGGCAGCCGCACCGACTACGCCGTCGGCACCAACACCTCGGCCGACTGGTCGCGCTGGGACACCCGCAACAACACCAGCTTCGTCGAGCTGAACCAGGGCCTGGGTGGCGACTGGCTGCTCAAGTCCACGCTCAGCCACAGCAACCTGGCCTCGCGCGGCAAGATGTTCTACGTCTACGGCGTGCCCGACAAGGCCAGCGGCACCGGCCTGTTCTCCTACCCCTCGATCTACCGCGCCGACAACCGCCAGACCGTGCTCGACGTCAACGCCAGCGGCAAGCTCGCGTTGGGCGGCCGCCAGCACGAGGTGTCCGTCGGCGCCAGCTGGTCGCGCTCGCGCCTGAACGACCTCTCGCTCTACGGTCGCGGCCGCAATACCCCGCTGAGCACGGCCGACGACTTCACCGGCGCCTATCCGGAGCCGCTGTTCGACGACGGCAGCGACGGCAGCCGGTACGAGGACAAGCGCAAGACCGTCTACGCGGCCGTGCGCCTGAACCTGGCCGACCAGCTCAAGCTGCTGGCCGGCTTCAACTCCACCAAGGCCGACTCCAGCGGCACCGCCTACGGTGTCAGCGCCTACAAGAAGGCCAGCAAGACCACGCCCTACCTGGGCGCCGTCTACGACCTAGCGCCGAACCTGAGCGGCTATGCCAGCTACACCAAGATCTTCAATCCGCAGAGCGAAGTCGACAGCCGGGGCCAGCCGCTCGACCCGGTGATGGGAAGCAACGCCGAGCTGGGCCTGAAGGCCGACCTGCTCGAGCACAAACTGTCGGCCACGGCCGCCGTGTTCCGCGTCAAGCAAAACAACACCGCCGAGCAGGCCGGCACGATCAACGGCCGCAACTACTACCGCGGCATCAACGCCGAGTCCACCGGGGTCGAGCTGGAACTGTCCGGTCAACTGGCCAGGGGCTGGACCGCCAGCGCCGGCATGACCCGCTTGTCGATCAAGGACGGCGCCGGCCAGGCCACCCGCGTCTACGTGCCGCGCACCTTGCTGCGCAGCAGCACCAGCTACCGCCTGGCCTCGCTGCCGGCGCTGAAAATTGGCGCCAGCCTGAACTGGCAAAGCGAGGCCAAGCGCGCGCCGGAGGACGGCTTCGTCGCCCGCCAGCCGGCCTACGCCGTGCTCGGCCTGATGGCAAACTACGAGATCGGCAACAACGTCAGCGTCGCGCTCAACCTCGACAACGTCACCGACAAGAAGTACCTGAGCAGCCTGTACTGGAACCAGGCCTACTACGCCGCGCCGCGCAGCGCCAGCGCCAGCGTGAAGTGGACCTACTAAGGTGACGGCGATGAGATCCCTGCGTCCCGCCCTGGTCGTCGTGCACCGCTGGTTCGGCCTGGCGGCGGCGCTGTTCCTGTTCATCGCCGGCGCCACCGGCGCGCTGATCTCCTGGGACCACGAGCTCGACGCCCTGCTCAACCCGCAGTTGTTCAGCGCTAACAGCGGCAACGCCGGCCTGGCGCAGATCCCCGGCGCCGAGCTGGCCAGCCGGCTGGAGGCGGCCGAGCCGCGCCTGCGCGTCGGCTACCTGCTCACCGAGGTCGAACCGGGCCACACCTCGCTGCTGTCGGTCGAGGGCCGCGTCGACCCGGCCAGCGGCAAACCCTACGAGCTGGGCTACAACCAGGTCGCCGTCGATCCCGTCACCGGCCAGGTGCAGGGCCGGCGCGAATGGGGCCAGGTCTCGCTGAGCCGCGAGAACCTGCTGCCCTTCCTCTACAAATTGCACTACACCATGCACATCCCGCCCGGCTGGGGCATCGAGTTCGGCGTTTGGCTGATGGGCCTGATCGCCATCGTCTGGGTGCTCGACTGCTTCATCGCCCTCTGGCTGTCCTTCCCCAATTGGCGCAGCTGGCGCAAGTCCTTCGCCTTCCGCTGGGGCCAGGGCGGCCACAAGCTCAACTTCGACCTGCACCGCTCCGGCGCCGTGTGGATCTGGGCGCTGCTGCTGATGGTGGCGATCACCTCGGTGTCGATGAACCTGAACGGCCAGGTGGTGCGGCCGCTGGTGTCGGCCGTCTCCACCCTGAGCGCCAGCGCCTTCGACAGCCGCCAACCGCAGCCGCCGGAGAAACCCATCGAGGCCGTGCTCAAGCGCGAGCAGATCATGGCCCTGGCCAAGGCCGAGGCGCGCAAGCGCGGCTGGACCGAGCCGGCCGGCGGACTCTTCTACTCGTCGGCCTACGGCGTCTACGGGGTGGGCTTCTTCGCGCCCGGCAACGACCACGGCGACAGCGGCCTGGGCAACCCCTGGCTCTACTTCGACGGCAAGGACGGCAGCCCGGCCGGCGACAGCGTGCCCGGCAGCGGCAGCGCCGGCGACATCTTCATGCAGGCCCAGTTCCCGCTGCATTCGGGCCGCATCATCGGCCTGCCCGGGCGCATCATCATGTCCACCCTGGGCCTGCTGGTGGCGATGCTCAGCGTAACCGGCCTCATCATCTGGCTGCGCAAGCGGCGCGCCCGCGCGCCGCGCTGACGGACCTGGCCGCCGCGCGGGCGTTGAGGGTCAGACCCTAGGGTCTGACCCTGAACTGACGCACGCGCTGATGCTACTGTTTGGGCCTTGTAAGCGGTGGCGTCACAAAGCGGCGCGGAAGCGCAGATAGTCGTCGGCGCTCTGCTGCGGCCGCTCTATCATCGGCAGGTGGCCGACGCCGGGCATGACGATCAGCTGCGAGCGCGGCAGCAGTTTCTGCAGCACGGCGCCGCTGTCGACGTGGATCACCCGGTCCTGATCGCCCCAGACGATCAGCGTCGGCGTGGCCAGGCCCTTGACCCGGCCCTCCAGCGAGTCGGCGGTGAACTGCTTGAAGATCTTCTCGGCCAGCGCCGCGTTGCGGATCGGCTCCTGCGCCATGGCCTTGACGATGGGGCCGGGCACGAAGGGCGGATCGCTCATCACGAAGGCGATGGTCTCGGCGAACTCGGCCTCGTTGTGGGCCACCAGCGGATTGCGCCCGGTGGTCACGTAGATGTCGCCCAGCTCGCTGCGCGGCGCGCTCCACACGCCGGCCGGATCGAGCAGCCACAGGCTGGCCACCTCGTCCGGATGCAGCACCGCGTAGCTCATGGCGATCTGGCCGCCCATCGAACTGCCGCCCAGGTGCAGGCGGCGCAGGCCCAGCGCCTGCGCCAGCGCGCGCACCCGCTCGGCCTGCGCCGCCGGCATGTAGTCGGCCCCGTCCGGACGGGACGACTCGCCGAAGCCGGTCAAGTCCGGCACGATGACGCGGTAGTGCGGCGTCAACTGGCGCGCCACGCGCAGGAAGTTGTCCTTGTTGGCGCCGAAACCGTGCAACAGTATCAAGGGCTCGCCCTGGCCACCCTCCAAATAGGCGCTGTGCAGGCCGCCCGGCAGGTCGACCTCCTTGCGCACCAGGCCGGCGCGCTGGCGCTCCGCCTGGATGGCCAAACGGGCCGCCTGTTCCGGCATCGCGTAGACGAAACCGGTGCCAGCCACCACCACGGCGACCACGCCGCCCAACAACCATTTCAATGCGCGCATTCCTTCTCCCGAGTCAATAAGCTGTCAAAACTGTAACATACTTCAATCTTCAAGTGAAATCCGTCACCATCCCGCCACAGCCGCGCCGGCCTGACTGTTTTCGCAAGGTTTCATATCGCAAAATCCGGCAAAACGTGGATAATGCCGACACCCCCACTTCCTTCAAGAAAAGCGGACAACCATGAAACAGAACTACATCAACGGCGCCTGGATCGACGGCGCCACCTCGGCAGCCAACATCAACCCCTCCAACACGGACGACGTCATCGGCCACTACGCCCAGGCCGACGCGCAGCAGGCCGAGCTGGCCATTGCCGCCGCCGCCGCCGCCGCGCCCGGCTGGGCACTGTCGAACGTGCAAATGCGCGCCGACGCCCTCGACAAGATCGGCAGCGAGATTCTGGCCCGCAAGGAGGAACTGGGCATCCTGTTGTCCCGCGAGGAAGGCAAGACCAAGCCCGAAGGCATAGGCGAAGCGGCCCGCGCCGGCGCCATCTTCAAATTCTTCGCCCAGGAATGCCTGCGCCTGCGCGGCGACAAGCTGCCCTCCGTGCGGCCCAACCTGGACGTGGAGATCACCCGCGAGCCGGTCGGCGTGGTCGGCATCATCGCGCCGTGGAACTTCCCCATCGCCATCCCGGCCTGGAAGATCGCCCCCGCCCTGGCCTACGGCAACTGCGTGCTGATCAAACCGGCCGAACTGGTGCCCGCCAGCGCCTGGGCGCTGGCCGAGATCATCAGCCGCGCCGGCCTGCCGCCGGGCGTGTTCAACCTGGTCATGGGCCGTGGCAGCGTGGTCGGCCAGGCCCTGCTCAACGACCGCCGCGTCAACGCCATCAGCTTCACGGGCTCGGCCGCCACCGGCGCCAAGGTGGCCCAGGCCGCCATCGGCCGCATGGCCAAGGTGCAGATCGAAATGGGCGGCAAGAACCCGATGATCGTGCTCAACGACGCCGACCTGGCCAACGCCGTCAACTGCGCCGTGCAAGGCTCCTTCTTCTCCACCGGCCAGCGCTGCACCGCCTCGAGCCGGCTGATCGTCGAAAAAGGCATCTACCCGGCCTTCGTCGCCGCCGTCAAAGAGAAGCTGGCGACGCTGACCATCGGCGACGCGCTCGCCGCCGGGGTCGACATCGGCCCGGTGGTCGACGCCAGCCAGCTCGAGCAGGACATGGAATACATCCGCATCGGCCGCGACGAGGGCGCCACGCTGGCCTTCGGCGGCGAGCGGGTCGCCTGCGCCACTCCCGGCTTCTTCCTGCGCCCGGCCCTGTTCACCGACTGCAGCAACGACATGCGCATCAGCCGCGAAGAGATCTTCGGCCCGGTCGCCAGCGTGATCCCGGCCGACAGCTACGAGCACGCCCTGGCCCTGGCCAACGACACCGAGTTCGGCCTGTCGAGCGGCATCTGCACGACGTCGCTGAAGCACGCCAGCCACTTCAAGCGCCACGCCCAGGCCGGCATGGTGATGGTCAACGTGGCCACCGCCGGCGTCGACTACCACGTGCCGTTCGGCGGCACCAAGGGCTCCAGCTTCGGCTCGCGCGAGCAGGGCACGTACGCCGCCGAGTTCTTCACCACCGTCAAAACCGCCTACTGCGGCGTGTGAAGTAGACGCAGCAACCGCAACCGCGCAACCGGGGTCAGCAACCGGGGTCAGTGCCGACATTCGGACACAGCCTCGGCAGTAAAGATGTCTGGCTGTGGTTGAGCTCGTGTCCGAATGTCGGCACTGACCCCGCCGTGCGCGGTGCACCATGCTGCGGTCGGACGGTCTGCTGGGCCCTTAGCCCTGCTTGGCGACTTTATGTAACGCCGCCACTAGGCGGTCGACCTGCGCCTCGGAGGTGAACAGCGACGGCGTCACGCGCACGCAGGCGCCCGAGGCCAGGCCTTCACGGTGGATGGTGAACACGCCGTGCTCCACCACCAGCCGCTTCATCAAGGCTTGGTTCTGCGCCGCCGTCGCCTGCCCCTTCAGACGGAAGGCGGCGATCGCGCTGCTCAAACGCGGGTCGGCCGAGGCCAGCAGCTCGATGCCGGCGATGCCGCGCGCGGCGTCGACCCAGCGGTTGCGCAGCCGCTGCAGCCGCGCCTGCTTGTTGGCCACGCCGATGCGCTGGTGCACCTCGAACGCCAGCGGCAGCGCCAGGAAGGCGGCGAAGTTGGCCGTGCCGGTGTGCACGCGCGTGCGCACGTCGTCGCCGTCCTGCTCGCCCATGTAGGGATCGATGTCGCGCACCCGGCCGCGCTTGATGTAGACGGCGCCCACGCCGACCGGCGCGCCGATCCACTTGTGCAGGTTGATGCCGGCGAAGTCGGCCTGCAGGTCGGGAATGCGCATGTCCAGTTGGCCGAAGCCGTGCGCGGTGTCGACGATCACGTCGACGCCGCGCTGGCGCGCCATGCGGCTGATCTCGGCGACCGGCAGTTGCATGCCGTTGCGGTGGTTGACGTGGGTGAGCAGCATCATCTTCAGGCGCGGATGGCGCGCCATCGCCTTGGCGTAGCAGTCGATCACGCCTTCGTAGCTAAACGGCTCGGGCAGATTAATCGACACCACCTCGACGCCACGGCGCTGCTTGAGCCAGCGCATGGCGGCGATCATGGCGTCGTAGTCGACGTCGGCGCACAGCACGGTGTCGCCCGGCGCCAGCCGGTTGTAGCCGCCGATCAGCGCCTGCAGCGCCTCGGTGGCGCCACGGGTCAGCACGATCTCGTCCAGCCCGACGCCCAGCGCGGCGGCGGCGCTGGCCCGCACCGCCTCGAACTCGGCCGGGAAGTCCTTGCGGGCGTACCACGCATTGTCGTGGTTCACCTTCGCCGTCAGCCCCTGGTAGGCTTGCAGCACGGGCCGCGCCATCGCGCCCCAGTAGCCGTTCTCCAACTGCACGACGCGCTCGGTGACGTCGTACTGCGCGGCCACCTCGGACCAGTAGCCTTGGTCGGCCGCCAGCGCGGCCGGCGTCACGCCGGCCGGCGCGCGCGGCACGGCGGCCGCCAACTGGGCCGCCGAGGCGCCCGCCTCGAACGCTGGCGCCGCCGGAGTGACCGGCGTGACCGGCGCGGCGCCCGCCAAGGCCGGCGCCAAGGGCATCAGCGCCCCGGCGCACAGCCAGTGGCGGCGTTGCTGATCGACGCTCAAAATTTCACCTTGTATTCGACGTATAAATTGCGCCCGTCCGTATCGTAGGGCGCGTTGCGCGAGTAGATCAGGCCACGGCTGGCCTGGAAGGTGGCCTCGTCGGGGTATTTGTTGAGCACGTTGTCGATGCCGAAGCGCAGTGTGTGCATGGCCTTCACCTTGAAGCTGGCCGCCAGGTCGAGGAACTGGATCGCGCCGAAGCGCTGGAAGATGTCGCCGCTGGCGTTGCCGGTGCTGTCGGTCCAGGCTCCATAGTGTCGCACCCGGCCCAGCAGATTCCACTGCGCGAGGTCATAGGTGGCGCTGAAGGTGGCCTTTTGCCGTGGCAGGCGCTGCTCGAAGATGGTGCGCTGGGCGGCGTTGGTGGCCAGGCTGGTCGAGCCGCTGTCGACCTTGGTGGTGTTGTAGTTGTAGGCCGCCGTCAGGTTCAGCTTGCCGTCGCCCAGCCGGCTCAGGTGGCTGCCGACCAGGTCGACGCCACGGGTGGTGGTGTCGAAGTCGTTGGTGAAGTAGCTGACCGAGCTGTAGCGCAGCGGGTTGGGCGTGCCGGCCGGCACGGCGAAAGCGGCCGAGGTGCTGAAGCGGTCGCTCAGTTTGATGTGGTAGAAGTCCAGGGAGCCGGAGAAACCGGCCGCGCCCTTCCACGTCAGGCCGGCCGAGAAGTTCTTCGACTGCTCGGGCTTGAGCGGCTTGGCGCCCAGCAGCACCGCCAGCGGGTCGCCGGCGGCCAGGCGGCCGGAGGTGAAGATCTGCAGCGTCTTGGTGTCCAGGCCCTGGCCGGTGCTGTTGGTGTTGAGCTGGCCCGGCGTCGGCGCGCGGAAGCCGGTCGAGTAGGAGCCGCGCACGGCGAGGTCCGGCGTGACCGTGTAGCGCGCCGACAGCTTGCCGTCGGTGGTGCTGCCGAAGGCGGCGAAGTGTTCGTAGCGGGCCGCCGCGCCAACGTTCAAGCGCGCGCTCAGCGGCAGCTCGACGTCCAGATAGGCGGCGTAGCTGTCCTGGCCCCAGCGGCCGGCCTGGCGCTCGCTGAAGCCGGGCGCGCCGTTGGCGTTGGCCTCCAGCCCGGCGGCGGCGCCCGGCCCCACCGCGTAGGCGGCCGCGTCGCCGGCCTTGACGCGGTAGGTCTCGTTGCGGAACTCGGCGCCGAAGCCGACGTTGACCGGCCGCGCCAGCGCCGCCACGCTCCACTCGTAGTTGAAGTTGGCGTTGGCGATCTTCTCTTCCTGCGCCAGCTGGCCCAGGTAGAACGCGGTCGGGCTGGCCGAGCCGAGCGAGGCGTTGATCGAGTTGGCCAGATGGTAATCGATGCGGTTGCGGCCATAGGAGGCGCTCAGGTCCCAGTTGAAGTTGTCGCTGAACTGGCCGCGCAGGCCGGCCACCAGTTGCAGGTCGTCCTGTTCGTTGCGGTACTGCGGGCTGAAGCCGGTCGGGTAGATGCTGCGCAGGTCCCAGCCGGGGAACACGCTGGTGGTCTTGAAGGCGCCGCTGGTGGTGTCCGGGTTGCGCCAGTTGAAGTCGGAGGTGCCGTCGCTGGCGCCGAACAGGCCGTGGCCGTACAACACCGTCTCGCCGCCCAGCGGCACGCTGCCGTTGAAGCCGGCGCGCTTGCTGTCGAGCTCGGGCTGGCCCCAGCGCTGCACCGGGTTCGGCACGTTCAAGCTCGGATGGGCGGCCTGGAAGGCGATGGCGTCGGCGCGCTGGCGCGTGCGCGAGGTGGGCTCCGACTTGCCCAGCTCGGCGAACAGCATCACGCGGCCGCCGTCGCCGATGGCGAAGCCGGTCTTGGCGTTGAACTCGTAGCCGGCGCCGTCGCCCTCCGAATAGCGCGAATGGCGCAGCGCCAGCTCGCTGCCGAGCGAGTCGTCGAGGATGATGTTGATGACGCCGGCGATGGCGTCCGAGCCGTACTGGGCCGAGGCGCCGTCGCGCAGCACCTCGATGCGCTTGATCGCGCTGGTGGGAATTTGCGCCAGGTCGGGCGCCTGCGCGCCGCGCGCGCCGAGCAAGGCGCTGCGGTGGAAGCGGCGGCCGTTGACCAGCACCAGGGTCTGGTCGGGCGACAGGCCGCGCAGCGTGGCCGGCCGCACGAAGACCTGGCCGTCGGCCATCGGCAGGCGCTGCACCACATAGGACGGCACCAGCTGGGCCAGGATGTCGTTCAGGTCGGACGACTCGACGGCGCCGATGTCCTCGCGGCTGAACACGTCGACCGGCGCCATGGTGTCGAACTGGGTGCGGTTGGCGCCGCGCGTGCCGGTGACGATCACCGCCGCCGGCGTGTCGGCCTGGCCGTCGCGCGCCACGGCGCCGGCCGGCGCCGCGTCGGCCGCCTGGGCCTGGTGCGCGCACAGCAGCGCGTTGAGGGTGAGCAGCGCGGCGGCGCTGGCGAGCTGGGTACGTTGGAAGGTCATTGCGCTATTCTTTGCTGTAGACATAAAGGAAACCCGGGGGTTCTGCGAGGGACGGTGGCCGCTGGCATCCATCAAGTGGTGAGGCCACCGGCATGGTATGCAATCCGTGTTTCAACAGTATGACTTGCAAGCGAATAGCATGTGGAAATTTTGACAATTCATTCACATCGGCGGGACGCCGTGCGGCGCACCCGGCCAGCGCATGCCGGTCTAGCCGGGGCGCGCTGATGATACGTTTCAGTAAATCTTGCTTCCGTCAAGAACTGCAATTAGTGTTGTTACTCTACAAAGAAATATTGCTAGATCTGCAAAGCGCTCGCTGCTACACTTGCTCGGCCCGGAGGAGACGCCGGGTTGCACAAGGAACGCCAATCAGCGGCCCGAGCCGGCGATGGCGACGACAATGGACAACAACAATAAGCGCCCAATGAATATCGCAAACATCAAGATCGGCTACCGGCTGACCATCGCTTTTTCCCTGACAACACTGATGCTGGCCGTGGTGGTGGGCATGGGCGCGGCCGGCCTGCGCCGCACCGGCGCCGAGATCGAACAGACGGTGCACCTGCGCTATGACCAGATCAGTCTGCTCAACCAGTTGAAGGACGCGCTGGAAAGCCAGGCGGCCGGACTGCGCGACCTGCTGCTGGCCGGCGACTCCGAGCAGGCCGAGCAACTGGCCCGCATCGAGCACAGCGGCAAGGCGGTCGAGCAGCTGCTGGCCCGCTACGACGCCCTGCCGGCCGTGGCCGCGCCGCATACGGCGCAGGCCAACGGCGCAACGCCGCAGGCGGCGCTGCGGGACGCCCGCGCCCGCTACCTGCCGGGCCGCGATAAGCTGCTGGCCATGGTGCGCGGCGGCGAACGCGACCGCGCCGTCGCCCAGCTCTACCAGCAGGCCGGCCCGGCCCACGCCGCCGCCAAGGCCGCGCTCGACCAGCTGATCGCCGTGCAGGTGGCGCAGATGCGCGCCGGCGGCGCCGAGGCCTCGCAGCAGGCGCGCACCTTCGCCACGGCGATGATCGCGCTGGGCGTGGCCGGCGGCCTGCTCAGCCTGTTCACGGCCTGGTATATCACGCGCGGCATCGTGCGCCCGATCAAGCACGCCGTGCGGGTGGCGCGCACCGTCGCCGGCGGCGACCTCAGCTCGCAGATCGAGGTGCGCTCGCGCGACGAGATCGGCCAGTTGTCGCAGGCGCTGCGCGAGATGAACGCCAGCCTGGTCGGCATTGTCGGCGAGGTGCGCGGCGGCACCGACACCATCGCCACCGCCTCGGCCGAGATCGCCGCCGGCAACCTCGACCTGTCGGCCCGCACCGAGCGCCAGGCCGGCGAGCTGGCGGAGACCGCCTCGTCGATGGAGCAACTCACCGCCACCGTCAAGCAAAACGCCGCCAACGCCGAGCAGGCCGACGCGCTGGCCCGCTCGGCCTCGGCGGTGGCCGGCCGGGGCGGCGCCGTGGTCAGCCAGGTGGTCGGCACCATGGCCAACATCAACACCGCTTCGCGCAAGATCGTCGACATCATCGGCGTCATCGACGGCATCGCCTTCCGCACCAACATTCTGGCGCTCAACGCGGCGGTCGAGGCGGCGCGCGCCGGCGAACAGGGCCGTGGCTTCGCCGTGGTCGCCAACGAGGTGCGCGTGCTGGCCCAGCGCTCGGCCGCCGCCGCCCACGAGATCAAGGCGCTGATCGGCGACTCGGTGGCCCAGGTCGACGCCGGCGCCCGCCTGGTCGACCAGGCCGGCAGCACCATGGACGAGATCGTCGCCAGCGTGGCGCGGGTCACCGGCATCATGGGCGAGATCGCCGCCGCCAGCCGCGAGCAGCTGTCCGGCATCGAGCACGTCAACCAGGCCATCGCCTCGATGGACCAGACCACGCAGCAGAACGCGGCGCTGGTCGAACAGGCCACGGCGGCCGCCTCGACCATGCAACAGCAGGCCGCCCACCTGCTCGGCGCGGTCGGCGTGTTCAAGCTGGGCGCGGCGGCGGCGGCAACACCAGCCGGCGCCGACGGACGCGGCGCCACCGGCCCGCGCGGCGTCGCCAGCGTGACGACGCTGCAAAGCCAGCGCGGCCGTCAGCGCCTGCTGCCGGCGCCGGCCGTCGCGCCACGCCAGCGCGCCGGCGGCGTCGAATAAAAATTGCATCGACTCAATAGTTGCTTTTTGTTGAGCATTTCCATGGTGGCAATTTTAAAACATGGCACGATCGACTCTCCCGCCACCACCGGAGATCGCCATGTCTTCCACCGAGTTCCCGCCCTCGCCGCCCCGGCAACCTGCGGTCCCGCGTGAAAATGCACAAAAGGCAAGAAAATGGATTTATCTTGGCAAATATTTAAGCGTACTCAAGTGACAATCGATATAATATTGGCAATTCCAGCCGCCGCCCCAAGGCGCCGGCGCCGGCCGACATTCATTCATTCACCACGGAGAACCGCATGCGCACCAGCAAAACCGAGTCCAAACACCCCTTCAGCGCCGCCCGCCTGAGCTGCCTGGCCATCGGCGCCGCGCTGAGCTGCCTCAGCCCGGCCGCCCTGGCCCAGGTCAGCTCGATGGTCGCCAACGGCAACTACTCCTACGACGGCAACGCCAGCACCGCGCTGGTCGACAGCTTCCCGGCCAACAGCAGCGGCAGCGTCGACGTGCTCAACTTCAGCAACGGCGCCGGCCGCAGCGAGACCGGCCTGCACAGCTACGGCGACGTCAACGGCAGCTTCGGCAGCCGCGCCTCCGGCGCCGGCATCTACGCGGTCAATGGCGGCTTCAAGATCGTCCAGTCGTTCACCAACACCAGCGCCGTCGCCCAGCTCGGCAGCTTCCACTTCCAGATCACCCCCGGCGCGCTGCACAACAGCATCGGCAGCGCGCTGACCGGCAACCAGTACGTCGAGGCCGGCCTGAGCTTCAACTTGCAGCGCGGCTCCAATTCGGTGTGGAACAGCGCCGCCTGGCTGCGCAGCGACGCCGGCGGCACCAGCTTCACCAGCATCGGCGACGCCTCGCTGTACACCGGCGGCGACACCTTGTACACCGTGAACGGCCTGTCGCGCGACGTCGACCTGGGCGTCATCAACGCCGGCGAGACCATCCAGCTGACCTACACCCTCAGCACCGCCGCCAACGGCAACACCGTCGCCGGCCCGGACCGCTGGGTGCCGCCGGGCGACTTCGTGGTGCCCGAGGGCTGGAGCAGCTGGGACGGCTGCACCCGCGGCATGGCCGCCGCCTCGATGTCGACCGGCGGCTGCGGCCTCGAGCCGGGCGACGTCATCCACACCGACGGCCACTGGGTGGCGGGCGACGTCAGCGGCTCGCACGCCAGCTCGGGCGATCCGTTCCGCCTCCAGCTGGCGGACTACGGCATCGGCTTCAACGTCGACAGCGGCGGCAACACCCTGGGCGAAGTCAGCCTGTCGCCGGTGCCGGAACCGACCACCTACGCCATGCTGTTGGGCGGCATGGGCCTGATGGGCCTGATGGCCGCGCGCCGCCGCCGCCGCGACGGCCGCTGAGCGTCGCCTTTAGCTGGCCGCAGGGTCAGACCCTCGGGTCTGACCCTAATGCCGTTGACTTAAGCAATCGATAGCGGTTGTAAACGCGTTTTCGTTGTGTTAACTTCTCGGCATGATGCTATCCGATGCCATACTGTTCGCCAATGAAGTGCCTGATCCGTTCGACTGGAACCGATTCGGCGAGCATTTACCTTACGAAATGATTGAAGCCGCACTGGCCGAACATGGCAAGGCCAGCATTCGCCGCCGCCGTCTGCCGGCCCAGCAAGTTGTTTGGCTGGTTATTGCGCTGGCGCTGTATCGACATCGCTCCATCGCTGAGGTGCTGGGGGAGCTGGATTTGGCGTTG
>NZ_FOTW01000077.1 GCF_900114705.1 Rugamonas rubra | reverse complement strand
TCACGGCCGGCCAGCGGGCGTGGCTGCAGAAAATCTTTCCGGACGGCGTGTGCGACTACGCGGCGGCGGGCCTGCGCTAGGCCGGGCCGGGCCGGGCCGTGGACACGTCCATTTCAAGCGGCCAGTGCTAGTTTTATGTGGCTGGCCTACCTTCGTTGTCCACAAGTGAGACGCTTTCAATGAATAGCTGGAATAACAATTTCGTGGGTTCATTTCCCCCAACTGACAGGCTGAAGTCTCCACGCGCCTCATTTTTCATGCCAATATATCCGGGCAGGTTCCCTTCATTCGCAGTTGCCTTTTGATAATAGTTTCCGTCCCGCTTGGCTATCGTTGCCAGGGAACTGGTTGCCCCGCTTCCCTCTCTAGCCAGAGCCATGTATTGATGATTGAACAGCAGCTCATCAGCCCCAGGTTTTAACTTGAATTCCATTATCACAGGGTCATCGCCTTTATCGTAGGTCTTTGCCTGCTCAAGTCCCCCGATATGCGCGCCGATCGGTATTATTCTGTTACCGCTCTTCAGGTGCCGACTTAAAGGTGCCCCGTCCAATTCCGGGCCGCCTTCAACAATTGCCCCGCCATTTTTTACGAATGCTTCAATCTCGTCTTTCTGCTCAGTCCATGCCATGATGGAATTGGCCTCGGCCCGTCCCATTCCTCTAAAAGCTTTGAGCTGAGGGGGAGTATCTGGCATAGCTGCCAGTTCATCGAGTCTATTGAGTAACGCTCGCCCGTCTGAAACAACCGTCGCCAAATCTTTGCCGGGAGACGGCCTCGACCCTCTCGATGTCGTCACGGCTGGCCCAGCGGCTGTTTCATAGGCGTTCCAGAATTTCCTCTTGTTGGCCTCACTGCTCGCTGTACGTTCTTTTTGCGTCAGGAGTGCTGCCCAATGACCCTTCGTCCATTTGCTTTGTATGCCTGCGTTCGCACCAGCGTTCGTCTCGCCCCCGGGATTCGCAGCAGCGGAAAGCATATGCTGAAAAGTCCCTCTCCCAGCATGGATATTAGCGTGGCTAGGGGGAGCGGCACTGGCTGACATTGGTGCTGCGGCTGCCGCGTGCGTCGTAGTGGAAGAAGACTCAGCTAGAGAGAGGGGAGTTGCAAGGATAGGAGGGCAAGAACCAATTGTTGACATACAGACTCCCGAGAGGCGTTGTTGTAGAATTCGATCGGAAAATTTCCGGAGGCATTCATAGGTGTTCTGACCTGGCGTCAGGTTCCATAAGAGATGGGCAATCGCATGCACGGCAGTTGCTCCGGGCTGTATCCGGGCGCCACACGTATCTTCCTGATTATGTTCTTCCATCAGCCTTTCCCAGCACCAACCATTTCGGGCACGGCCTCGTCTGCGCCAGCGCGACCGCCAGTCGCGGCACCATGGCGGCCATGGCGGCGCGGCGGTTGAAGCGATTTCACGGCCGGCCAGCGGGCGTGGCTGCAGAAAATCTTTCCGGACGGCGTGTGCGACTACGCGGCGGCGGGCCTGCGCTAGGCCGGGCCGGGCCG
>NZ_FOTW01000034.1 GCF_900114705.1 Rugamonas rubra | reverse complement strand
CGCGTTTACAACCGCTATCGATTGCTTAAGTCAACGGCATTAGGGTCAGACCCCAGCTCTTCGACTGTGGGGTTCGCCGGCCTCCCGGGCGCGTTGGAGATCCCTTAAAAATCTGCCTTGCGGATTAGCGCAGAGAATTTTCCGGGCCTAGCGGCGGCGCGGGTTGGCTACCGCGCACGGCACCATGCCCATGGGATGCAGCAATTTTTCGGCGGTCGCCAGCGTGGGGCTCGATTCTTCACGCTCGATGTCCTGCAGGGTCCTTGCCGACACGCCGCACAGCCTGGCGTACTCGGCTATCGTCAGGCGCAGGCTGGTGCGGATCTTGTGGATCACGGCGGGAATTGGCATGGCCGGGTCGGCGGCTAGCTCGTCGGCCAAGGCGCGGCGAGCCAGCAGTTCTTCACTGGGCGAACGCGGCTTGAAGCGTTTGTCCATCTGGATTGCTCCTACTGATAACGAATATTCCGATGATTATATACACAGTAAAGTATCATCAATATGCCTAAAAAGACGGCTATTAATGATATAAAAGTGTGTATGTACTTGGCTCAGTCGCTCAGCAACAGGCGGTAACCCTGCTGCATCAGGCGGCAAAGCTCGTCGATCTGCGCCTGGTCGGCGCCGAGCGTGGCGTGTGTGCCCGTGAGCAGGGCGGCCAGGGCGGCCAGGCGGCCCGCCAGCAGCGTCTTGAAGCGCGCCGCGTCGTCGGCCAGCAGGCCGTGGGCGTCGTACAACAGGTTCAGGCCCTCCAGTGCGCGCGCCAGCGTGCGCGCCGGGCCGCCGCCGGCATCGGCCGGCGCCGCCGGCGGCACATAGCTGCCCAGCTGCTGCGGCAGGTAGACGCAGTCGCGCCCGGCCAGCGCCGTCAGCAGCGTGGCCAGGCCGCCCAGCTGGTGGTACTGGCGGCCCTGGTAGCGGCCCAGCGTGGCGCCGATGTCGGCGCGGCGCAGCAGCATGGCGCCCGGCTCGCATAGCTCGGTAGCGGCCGCGCCGGCCTCGCCGCCGAGCAGCAGCGCCGCCAGCGAGGCGCCGCCGACCGCCGTGTCGATGCCGAACATGGGCTGGCCCGGCAGGTCGGCGCCGGCGCCGTCGCGCGGCTGGCGCCAGCACAGCACCAGGCCGATGGCGGGGTAGTCCAGGTAGCAGCGCAGCATGCGGGCCACCTTGTCGGCGTGCAGGGTCTCGCCGGCCTCGGCGCAGGCGAGGTACTGGCCCAGCGCCAGCGCCAGGCAGTGGTTCAGGTTGTCGGCCGGGGCCAGGCCGGCGGCGTGGCTGTAGCGCAGCCGCGGCATCGCGCCGTCGCCGTCGGCGCCGCGCAGATACGGCGCCAGCAGGGCGCGGCAGACGCCGTCGGCGCTGCTGTCGCTGACCACGATCTCGCACGGCGTGTAGCTTTGTGCCAGCGCGCTGGTCAGCGTCGCCAGCAGACCGTCGGCGCCGCTCACCGGCAGCAGGATGCTGACCAGCGGCGGCGGCAGCGGCAGCGCCAGGGCGAGCGCCGTCCCGCCGGCGCCCTCGGTGGCGTCGGAGTCGGCGCCGGCGTCGGCCGCCAGCAGGCTGCCGCGCGCCACACGCAGGTAGAGCCGCTCCAGGTTGCGCACGAAGCGCGGGCTGTCGAACAGCGCGCTGCTGTCGCGGTTGGCGGCCAGGCGGCGGCGCAGCGCGGCCAGCTCGGCCGGCGCGCCGGCCAGGCGCACCGCCGTGTCCTCGTAGTCCTGCACGCTGTCGGTGACCAGCTCGGGCAGGCCGACGGCGTGCAGCAGGCTGCCGGCCATGCGGCCGGCGAAGCTGCGCCCGGCGCGCGTCAGCAGCGGCAGGCCGGCCCACAGCGCGTCGCTGGCGGTGGTGCCGGCGTTGAAGGGCAGGGTGTCGAGGAACAGGTCGGCCGCCCGGTAGCGCGCCAGGTAGTCGGACGGCAGGGCGCGTTCGGCGAACACCAGGCGCTCGCTGGGCAGGCCGTGGCGCAGCGCGGCCATGCGCAGGTTGTCGCGCACCTGCTCGCTGTCGGCCACCAGCCACAGCACGCTGGCCGGCACGCGCTGCAGGATGCGCATCCAGCTGGCGAACTGTTCGGGGGTCAGCTTGTGGTTGTTGTTGAAGCAGCAGAAGACGAAGCCCTCGGCCGGCAGGCCGCAGTCGGCCCGGCTCGGGCGCGGCCCGACCAGGCGCTGGCGGTCGTTGACCTGGAAGGTGTCGGGCAGGTACAGCGGCTGCTCGCTGAAGTGCGGCGCCAGCGCCGGCGGCAGCACGAAGGGGTCGGCCAGCACGTAGTCGATGCTGGCCATGGCGCTGCTGCCGGGATAGCCCAGCCAGGCGATCTGCACCGGCGCCGGGCGCCAGGACAGGATGTCGTGGCGGGCGCCCAGGGTCAGGCCGTGCAGGTCGACCAGGATGTCGATCTCGTGCGAGCGGATGCAGCGCGCCGCCTGCTCGTCGCTCATCTCGCCGATGCGCACGTGCTGGTCCATGCCGTGCAGCACGCGGGCGCGCAGGCCGGAGCCGTCCTCGCGGCTCCAGCAGAAGCCGAACACCTCGACCAGGGCGCGGTCGTGCAGTTGGTACAGCTCGGCGGTGAGGATGGTCACGGCGTGCGCGCAGAAGTCGGACGACAGGTAGCCGACGCGCAGCCGGCGGTGGCGGTAGCCGCGCGACTCGGCCAGCGGCGCCACACCGGCCAGCACCTTGTCCTTGACGTAGCGGCGCGCGGCGGCCAGCTGCACGGCCGGGTCGTCGCTGGCGCTGAGCGTGGCCAGCGCCGAGGTGGCGCCGAGCAGCTCGGCCTCGCCCAGGCCGGGCAGCGGCGCCAGCACCGGCCAGGCGCACTGCTTCTGGCGCAGGTGGACCCAGTGGGTGATCACCGGCGCCTGCCGGGGATTCAGGCGCAGGCTGTCGGCGAAGGCCTGCTCGGCCTCGTGGTGGCGTTGCTGGTTCTCGCAGACGCGGCCGATGTTGTTGAGCAGCTGGACCTGCAGCGCGGCGTGGTTGGGCGCGGCCGGCTCGACCCGCTCCAGCGTCTGGCGCCACTGCTCGAGCGCGGCGTCGTAGCGGCGCGCCCGTTCGAGCAGCGAGCCCAGGCCGAGGCCGGCCTCGGTGAAGTCCTCGCGCAGCGCCAGGGCGGCGCGGTAGGACTGCTCGGCGCCGCGCTCGTCGCCGGCCTGCACCTGCAGCACGGCCAGGTTGTACCAGCCGGCGTACAGCAGCGGCGAGTCGGTGCGGCGCAGCCACAGGCGGTAGAGCGCGTCGGCCTGTTCGCCGCGGCCCTGGGTGGCCAGCATGCCGGCGATGCCGAACAGTTCGGCGATGGGCAGCTCGCCCAGGCCGGCCAGGGCGAAGGCCAAGGTGGCGGCCTCGGCCACGTTGCCGGCGGCCATGGCGGCGTTCAGCTGCTGGGTCATGGCGCCGGCCGCCGTTACGGCGGCGTGTCCTGCCCGTCCAGTTCGGCCGGCGCGTCCCAGCCGGCGGTGACCTCGGCCGGATAGCCGCGGCGGAAGTGCGTGGTCCACGGGTAGGCCGGCCGCTCCGTGCCGTCGCGCAGGTGGATGGTGCTGGTGTCGCACAGGTAGCGCGCCGGATTGCCGCCGACCACGGTGGCCGGGGCGACATCGCGGTGCACCTTGCTGGCGGCGGCGACCAGGGCGTGGCGTCCCACCTTGACGCCGGGCAGCACCACCGACATGGCGGCGATCGCGGCGTAGTCGCCGATCTGGCAGCCGAGCAGCAGGTTGCTCGGCGGGTGCGGGTCGTTGGTCAGCACCACGTAGGGGAACAGCCAGACGAAGTCGCCGATGGTGGTCATCTTGCCGATGAAGACGTTGGACTGGCAGCGCACGTGGTCGCCGATGGTGCAGTCGCCCTGGATCTCGTTCATGGTGCCGATCTGGAAGGCGACGCCGGCGGTGGTTTTTTCGCGCACGGTGACGCGGTGGCCGGTGACCAGCCGCTCGCCGAAGCTCGAACCCTGGTAGAACACCGAGTGCGAGCGGATGCGCGCACCGGCGCCGATGCGCAGCGGCAGGCCGTCGGCCAGCGGGGTCGGGTAGCCGATCTCGCAATAGGCGTCGATCACCGAGCCGGCGCCGATCTCGACGTTGGCGTGGATGATGCTGAACGGGCCGACGCTGACGTTGGCGCCCAGCTTGGCGCCGGGCGCGACGATGGCGCTGGGATGGATCATGGCGGCCCTCCTCAGGCGGCGAGGATGGCGCGCACGGCGTCGGCCACCTCGACGGCCTCGGCGTCCGTCATGGTCGGGCCGATCGGCAGGCTGAGCACCTCGCGGTGGATCGCCTCGGCCAGCGGCAAGTCGCCTTGGCGCAGGCCCATGGCGGCGTAGGCCGGCTGCAGGTGCGGCGGCACCGGGTAGTGGACGATGGTGCCGATGCCGCGCTCGGCCAGCGCCTTGGCCAGCGCGTCGCGGCCGGCGTGGCGCACCACGTACAGGTGCCAGACCGGTTCTGCCCACGCCGGCACGTGCGGCAGTTGCAGACCGGCGATGCCGGCCAGGCGCTCGTTGTAGATGGCGGCGATTTCGCGGCGGCGCGCGTTGTCGACGTCGAGCCGGGCCAGCTTGACGTTGAGCAGGGCGGCCTGCAGCTCGTCGAGGCGCGAGTTGTAGCCGGCCACCTCGTTGTAGTACTTGACCTTGGAGCCGTAGTTGCGCAGCGTGCGGATGCGTTCGATCAGCTCGGCGTCGTTGCTGGTGACGGCGCCGCCGTCGCCCAGGGCGCCGAGGTTCTTGCCGGGGTAGAAGCTGAAGGCGGCGGCGTCGCCCAGCTGGCCGGCGCGTTCGCCGTGGTAGCGCGCGCCGTGCGCCTGGGCGGCGTCCTCGATCACCTTCAGGCCGTGGCGCCGGGCCAGCGCGACGATGGGCGCCATGTCGGCCGTCTGGCCGTACAGGTGCACCGGCATGATGGCCTTGGTGCGCGGCGTGATGGCCGCCTCGAGGCGCGCCGGATCAAGGTTGAAGCCGCCCTCGACCGGTTCGACCGGCACTGGCGTGGCGCCGCAGTGGCTGACCGCCAGCCAGGTGGCGATGAAGGTGTTGGACGGCACGATCACCTCGTCGCCCGGGCCGATGCCGTAGGCCTTGAGGATCAGGAAGATGGCGTCGAGGCCGTTGGCCACGCCGACGCAGTGGCGGCTGTCGCTGTAGGCGGCGAAGGCGGTTTCGAAGGCGGCCGTCTCGCCGCCCAGCACGTACCAGCCGGAGTGCAGCACGCGCTTGAAGGCGGCCTCGAGCTCGTCGGCCTGGGACAGGTTGATCGCTTTCAGATCGAGGAAGGGAACGCTCATTTGGTGTCTCGCAGGTTGGTGCCGCCTTCGCGGTGGCGGTGGGCGGCGGCGACGAACTCGTCGTAGTCGTGGTAGTAGTCGTTCGGGTCGTACAGGGTCGAGGCCAGCACCAGGCACACCGCGCCGGAGGAGAAGTTGTCGACCTCGCGCCACATCATGCCGGGCACGTACAGGCCATGGTAGGAGCGGTTCAGCTGGATCTTCTTGCGGCTATAGCCGTCGTCGACGGTGATGTCGAAGCTGCCCGACATGGCGATGAACAGCTGCTGCAGCTCGATGTGGCCGTGGCCGGCGCGCGCCGAGCCGCCCGGCACGTCGTACAGGTAGTAGACCCGCTTGATGTCGAAGGGGATGTGGACGCCGCCCTCGATCACCGACAGGTTGCCGCGCGGGTCGTGGTGCTTGGGCAGGTCGATCAACTGGCATTGGTCGAGGATTTGCATGCTGGGCCTCCGGGGATGCGGTTAGTCGGCCGCCAGGGCGGCGCAGTAGTCGAGGTAGCGCTGGCGGGCGCGCGCCATCTGTTCGAACACGTTGCCCAGGCGGACGCAGACGGCGTCCACCTGCGGCCCCAGCTCGAGCAGTTCGGCGCGGCTGATCTGGCCGCCCTCGTGCGACACCATCAGCAGGTCGATGTAGTCGGAGAAGCAGTTGCCGAAGTTCGGGTTGGAGTTCGGGTTGGAGTTCGACTGCAGGCGCTGGTCGCGGCGGAAGTAGGTCAGCTCCTCGTCGATGTAGAAGGCGTTGCCGCCCTTGACCAGGTTGCAGTAGGCGGCGACGTCGGCCAGGCCGAGCGTGAAGTCGTGGCTGCCGATGCGGAACAGCTCGCGCCAGCCGATGTTCCACAGCTGCTCGCGGCGGAACATGATGCTGGTCAGCTCGCCGATGAAGTTGCACATGCCCAGCGCCATCGAGCGGTGCATGTCGCGCCCCGGCATGCTGCCGCTGGCCTGGTAGGGGCGGCGCGTCTCGGTGCGCTCGTTGTCCGAGTTGATCACCTGGCTGGCCGAGAACACCAGCTGGGTCTGCGGGTCCATGTTCATCACCGCCACCATGCGCTCGACGCAGAACGGGTGCAGGATGTCGTCGTCGAACAGCGGCTTGATGAAGTGGCCCTTGCCGGAGTAGAAGCAGGACAGCAGGTTGGCCTCGCGCAGCGCCGTGCTGCGCTGGTAGATCACGCCGGGGTAGCGGGCGCAGATGTCGCGGATCTCCTCGCTGGGGCAGTTGTCGCTGACCAGGATCTCGGTGTTCGGGTAGGTCTGGCCGATGGCCGACTTGAGGCACTGCTCGAAGTGGGCCGGCTTGTACGACGGGATGACGATGCTGACTTTTGGATGGCTCATGGAATGCGGTGCTCCTGGGGATGGGCCGCGCCGCCTTGGCGGGCGGCGCGGACGGCGGTCCGGCTCAGACGGCGACGAGGGCGAGGATGTACTGCCACGGCAGCGCGTCCTCGACGGCGATGACCGGGTCGATGCCGCTGGCCTGGGCCATCAGGCGGATCGCCGGCAGGTATTTCTCGCGCGCCGGCTCGTCGAGGATGCGGGCGCTGCCGCCGCTGACCTGGAAGCCGGCGCGCTGGAACATGTCGAGCATGGCGCCGCGGGTGAACAGGCGCAGGCGCGCCGGGTCGAGCGCGGCGCCGGGTTGGTAGCGCAGGTCGCCGGCGTTCAGGTGGGCCTGGGTGCTCCAGTGCTGGAAGTTGCGCATCGCCGCGATCAGGCGGCCGCCCGGCGCCATGTTGGCGCGGATCTTGGCCAGCAGGGTCCAGGGGTCGTTGAGCTGTTCCAGCGCCTCGTCGAGCACCCAGCAGTCGGCGCCCTTGACGTGGTCCCACAGCTCGGCGCCGGCGTGCTCGATGTCCTGGTTGAAGACGAACTCGCAGTGCGGCCGGGCGGCGTGGGCCAGGCCGGGGGCGCGTTCGATGCCGGTGTAGTCGCAGATCGGGTTGCGCGCCTTGTAGGCCTTGGCGAAGGCGCCGTCGCGGCAGCCCAGTTCGACCAGCTTGCCGGCCTCGAGCGGCACGAAGGACAGCAGGTCGGCGTTGATCTGCGTGGTGGCGGTCGGCATGTCGTAGTGGTAGCCGCCGGTGCGGATCACCGTGCCCTGCCAGTCGTGCTTGATGTAGACGCGCTTGGGGTCGCGGCTGAAGTCGTTGGAGACCCAGTCGATGGTGCCGATCAGCTCGGGGCGGCCGGCGCGGTGGATCGCCAGCATGGTGGCGATCAGCGGCGCGCCGTGCTTGATCGGCATCGGCCACTGGCGCACCACGTCGATGTTGGTCAGCATGCAGGCCGGGTGCAGGTAGCGCACCACGCCGTCGGCGCGGTCGTAGCCCTGCTCGTTGACCGGCTGGATGCCGCCGACGCCGTACATGCCGGGGCGCAGGTGGCTGCGCAGCGATTCGAGGAAGCCGGGGTTGACGATCTCGACGTCCGAGTCGAGGAACAGCACCTCGCCGTTCAGGCCGAGATGGTTGATGGCCCAGGCCAGGCCGGGGCCGTGGTGGATGTTGTAGCCGAAGGGGATGAACTCGACGTTGTCGAAGCGCGCGGCGACGGCGCGGATCTGTTCGGCCACGTCGGGGTTGGAGCCGTCGACGATGTAGACGCGGTTGGTGTAGAACTTGCGCAGCGAGCCGAGCAGCGCGGCGATCAGGTCGGGCGCGTTGTAGGACACGGTGATGATCGGGATGTCCTCGATCGGCGCCGGGGCGGCGTGCGACACGGCCGGCGCCTGCGGCGCGTGCGGCGCGGCCAGGCGCGGCGCGGCCGGCTTGGCGACGCGCTGCATCACCGCCTCCAGGTTGCGCACGAAGCGCGGGCTGTCGAACAGGGCGCAGGTTTGGCGCTGCTCGGCCAACTGGCGCTTCATGGCGGCGATGCGCTCGGGGTCGTTGGCCAGTTCGACGGCCAGCTCCTCGTAGGCGGCGAAGTCGTAGGTGATCAGCTGCGCCAGGTTGACGGCGCGCAGCAGGCTGCCGGCCATGCGCGAGGCGAAGGTGCTGCCGGCGCAGGTGAGCAGCGGCAGGCCGGCCCACAGCGCGTCGCTGGCGGTGGTGCCGGCGTTGAAGGGGTAGGTGTCGAGGAACAGGTCGGCCAGCTGGTAGCGCGCCAGGTACTCGGCCGGCACGGCGCGGGTGGCGAAGATCAGCCGGCTGCGTTCGATGCCGGCCTGCTCGGCGTGGCGCCACAGGTTCTCGCGCACCTCGTCGTAGTCGGCCACCAGCCACAGCACGCTGTTGGGCACGCGCCGGAGGATGGCCATCCAGACGCCGAACACCTCGGGGGTGAACTTGAAGTTGTTGTTGAACGAGCAGAAGACGAAGGCGTCGTCGGGCAGCTGCACGCTGGCGCGGCTGGGGCGGGCGGCGATCAGGCGCTGGCGGTCGTTGATCTGGAAGGTGTCGGGCAGGTAGAGCGGCTTTTCGGTGTAGTTGGCGGCCAGCTCGGGCGGGATGAGGAACTCGTCGGCCAGCACGTAGTCGACGCCGGGCAGGCCGGTGGTGCCGGGGAAGCCGAGGTAGGTCATCTGCACCGGCGCCGGGCGGAAGGCCAGGATGTTGGGCCGCGCGCCCAGGGTCAGGCCGTGCAGGTCGACCAGGATGTCGATCTCGTGGGTGCGGATGCAGCGCGCCGCCTGCTCGTCGCTCATGGCGTCGATGCGGATGTAGTGGTCCATCGCCTTGACCACGCGGGCGCGGATCGGCGAATGGTCCTCGCGGCTCCAGCTGAAGGCGTACACCTCGACCTTGCTGCGGTCGTGCAGCTCGTACAGCTCGGCGGTGAGGATGGACACGGCGTGCGAGCAGAAGTCCGACGACAGGTAGCCGATGCGCAGGCGCGGGTGGGCGTAGCCGTAGGCGCCGGTCAGCGGCGCGACGGCGGCGTTGACCTTCTCGTTGACGAAGCGGCGCGCGGCGGCCAGCTGCTGGGCCGGGTCGGCCGAGGCGCTGAGCATGGCCAGCGCCGAGGTGCCGTCCATCATGGTGGCGGTGGAGATGTGTTCGAGGCCGCTGTAGACCGGCCATTCGCACTGCTTCTGGCGCAGGTGCACCCAGTGGGTCATGACGTTGGCCTGCTGCGGGTCGACCCGCAGGCTGCGCGCCAGCATCGCCTCGGCGGCCGGGTACTGTTTGCGGATCTCCAGCAGGCGGCCCAGGTTGTTGAGCGTTTGCAGGTAGAGCGGGCGGTTGGCGCTGACGTCGGGCTGCACCGCCGGCGTGAGGATCTCGCGCCAGGTGGCCAGCGCCTCGTCGGGCCGATTGAGCCGCTCGAGCAGGGTGCCCAGGTTCAGGCGCGCCTCGACGAAGCCGGGGTTGAGCGCGATGGCGCGGCGGTAGATCGCCTCGGCGCCGAGGTCGTCGCCCGCCGCCGAGACGGTCACGGCCAGGTTGAAGCAGGCGGCGTAGGCCAGCGGCGTGACGGTGTGGTCGAGCCACAGCCGGTACAGGGCGATGGCGGCGTCGAGCTGGCCGTGCTCCTGCAGTTGGGCGGCGGCGCCGAACAGATCGGTGATCGACATGGCGCCGCTGGCGGCCAGTTGCAGCACGTTCGGGACGGTTTGGGAGGCTTGAGCGGTCATGGGCAGATGGCTGGTTGGTCGTTTCGGGCAGGCGCAAACTATCGGCGCGGCGGACGCCTAAAGGAAGTGTCTATCATACCTTTTGTCGCTCTGGCTGGGGCAAGTTTTTGGCTCCAGAGCAACACTAGCGCCCCGCCAAGGCGGGGCGCCAAGGCGGCGCGCCAAGGCGGGGCGCCGCCGGCGTCAACGCTTCGGCACGGCGAACCAGCCGTCGGCCTGCGGCTTGAACTCGCCGGGCTTGTTGCCGGCGCCGCCGTCGGCCAGCGGCGCCAGGGCCGGCAGGCCGTGCGCGGCGTAGCGTTCCAGCGCGGCCGCCATGGCGCGCGCCGGTTGCGCCGCGTGGGTGGCGCTTTGCAGCAGCTGGGCCGGGGTGGCCGGGCTGCCGGCCGCCGGCGCCACCGCCGCGCCGTCGCCGTACTGGCGCAGCGTCTCGCTCAACTGGCCGACGCGCTGTTGCAGCGCGCCGCTGTCGCGCTGGGCGAGGAACCAGACGTCGGCGCTGGCATGGCTGAGGCCGTCGCTGGTCTGGTAGCTCGACGTCAGGCCGATGCGGTTGCCGTTTTGCAGCGTGGCGCTGGCCTCGGCGCGGGTGCTGATCGAGCTGATGCCCAGCGCGTCCAGGCCGAGCAGCTCGGCGGCCTGGCTGAGGCCGTCGCTGTTGCCGTCGACCCACACTCGCAGCGCGCCGAAGGCCGCGTCGGCGCTGCTGATCTGGCCGTCCTTGTTGCTGTCGAGCTCGGCCAGGGCGGTGTAGCCGTCGTCCGCCCTGGCGCCGTTGGCCAGCGTGGTGGCGCTGCCGAACAGTTCGCCGCCGTCGTTGATTTGGCCGTCGCCGTTGCGGTCGAGCGCGAGCAGGCCGTCGCGCGGCGCCGCCCAGCCGGTGTTGACCGCCTTGCCGTCGGCGTAGATGTCGAAGCGCACGCCGGCGTCGGCGCCCAGGGTCGAGACGCCGTTGCCGTCCAGGTCGAGCACGAGCGGCGTGGCGTAGCGCGACGACGAGGGGTCCAGCGCCATGGTCTGCGCCAGCGTCATGGCGGCCACCTGGGTGTTGGTGAAGGCGGCGATCTGCGCCGTGCTCAGGGCGGCCAGGTCGGCCGTCTCGAGCGCGGTGATTTGCAGCGTGCCCAGCGCGCCCAGGCCGGCGTTGCTGAGGAAGGGCATCTGGCCGGCCGTCAGCGCGGCGATCTGGTCGACGCTGAAGGCCAGCAGCTGGCTGGTCTTCAGGCCGGTGATCTGGGCGTTGCTCAGGCCGGCGATCTGCGTGGTCGACAGGTAGCCGATCTGGGTCGTCGTCAGGGCGCCCAGCTGGGTGGTGCTCCAGGCCGCCAACTGGGTGGTGCTGAAGGCGCCGATCTGGTCGATCGACAGCACGGCGATCTGCGCGTTCTTCAGCGCCTGCATCTGCGTGGTGGTCAGCGCGCCGGCCTGCGGCGCGCTCAGCGCCTCGATCTGCGTGTTGGTCAGCGTCAGGATCTGCGAGGCGGTCAGCGCCACCAGCTGGTCGGTCGACAGCGCGCCGACCTGGTCGACGGTGAGCTGGGTGATCTGGCTCAGCTTGATCGAGGCCAGTTGCGCCGTGGTCAGCGCCTGCACCTGGCCGTTCGACAGGGCCGGCAGTTGCAGCGCGCTCAGGTAGCCGATCTGCGCGGTGCGCAGGGCGGCGATCTGGCCGCTGCTCAGCGCCAGCATCTGGTCGGCCGTGAGGGCGCCGATCTGCAGGCTGGTCAGCGCCTGCACCTGGCTGGTGTTGAGCGTCGGCACCTGGCCCAGCCCGAGGCTGGAGATTTGCAGCGTGCCGAGGGCGACGATCTGGCCGCTGCTCAGCGCGCCGAGCTGGTCGGAGTTGAGCGCCACCAGGCTGTCGACCTGCAGCGAGTAGACCTGGGCCGTGCTCAGCGCCTGCAACTGCGCGCTGCCGAAGGCGGCGATCTGGGCCGGCGCCACGGCGGCGATCTGGCCGGTGCCCAGGCCGCGCACCTGGGCGGTGGTCAGCGCCGCCGTCTGGCTGGTCGACAGGCCGCTGAACTGGTTGCTGCTCAGCGCGGCGATGTCCTGGGTGTCGATGGCGACGATCTGGTCGGTGCTCAGGGCGGCCAACTGGTCGGCGCTCAGCGCGCCCATCTGCGCGGTGGTCAGGCCGGGCAGCTGGTCGGAGTTGAGCAAGCTGATCTGTTGCGTGTTCAGGCTGGCGGCCTGGTTGCTGCCCAGCGCGGCGATCTGGGCCGAGCGCAGCGCGGCGATCTGCCCCGTTTGCAGGGCTTGCAGGGCGTCGGTGCTCAGGCCGTAGGCCAGTTGCGCCGTGCTCAAGGCGGCGATGTGGGCGGTGTCGAGCGCGCTCAGTTGCAGCGTGCTCAGGCCGTACAGCAACTGGCCGGTGCCGAGCGCGGCGAACTGGCCGCTGCCCAGGGCGTTGAGCTGGTCGCTGCCGAGCGCGCCGATCTGCTCGCTGCCGAGGGCGGCGATCTGGCGCGTCGCCAGCGCGGCCAGGTCGGCCGTCTCCAGCGCGGCGATCTGGTCGGTGTTGAGGGCCGCCACCTGGGCGCTGCCCAGCGCGGCGGCCTGGGCGGTGCCCAGGGCGACGATCTGGTCGGTGGAGAGGCCGTTGTGGATGAGGCTGGTGGACAGCGCGGCGATCTGGCTGGTGGCCAGGCTGGCCAACTGCTCGGTGCGCAGCGCCTGCAACTGCTCGCTGCGCAGCAGGTTGAGCTGGCTGGTGGCCAGCGCGGCCAGGTCGGCCGTCTCCAGGGCGGCGATCTGGTCGCTGTTGAGGGCGCCGATCTGCGTGCCGCCCAGGGCGCGGGTTTGGCGCGTGCTGAGGGCGGCGATCTGGTCGGTCGACAAACTGGCGAACTGGTCGCTGCCCAGGGCGGCGACGGCGGCCGTGCTGAGCACGCCGAATTGATCGGTGCTGAGCGCGGCCAGCTGCGTGCTGCTCAGCGCGGCGAGCTGCGCCGAGGCCAGCGCGGCGACCTGCGCCGTGGCCAGGGCGGCCACCTGCGCCGTGCTCAGGCCGTTCGCCAGCAGTTGCGGGCTGAGGCCGGCGAGCGCGCTGGTCGAGAGGGCGTTGAGCTGGTCGCTGGTCAGGGCGCCGAACTGGTCGGAGCTGAGCGAGGCGAGCTGGTTGCCGTGCAGCGCGTTCAGGTCGGCCGTTTCCAGCGCGGCCACCTGGTCGGTCGACAGGGCGGCGATCTGCGCGGTCGACAGGGCGGCCGCCTGGGCCGTCTGCAGGGCGACCATGTGGTCGGTGGAGAGGGCGGCGATCTGCGCGCTGCCCAGGCCGGCGATCTGGCCGCTGCCGAGCACGCTGAACAGGGTGGTCGTCAGGGCGGCGATGTCGGCCGTGGTGATGGCGGCCACCTGGTTGCTGCCCAGGGCGGCGAAGTCGGCGCTCTCCAGCGCGTTGAGCTGGTCGCTGTTGAGCATGGCGACCTGGCCGGTGCCCAGCGCGGCGGCCTGCATGCTGCTCAGGGCGACCATCTGGTCGGTGGTGACGGCGCCGAACTGGCTGGCGCTCAAGGCGCCGATCTGCGTGCTGCTGAGCACGGCGAAGTCGTCGGTGTTGAGCACGGCGATCTGCTCGCTGCGCAGGCCGGCGATCTGGCGCGTCGCCAGGTTGGCCACCTGCAGCGTCGACAGCACGGCGATCTGGTCGCTGCCCAGCGCCGCCATCTGCGCCGAGGCCAGCGCGTTGAGCTGGGCGGTGGCCAGGCTGCGCACCTGGTCGGTGCTCAGCGCGGCGATCTGGTCGGTGCCCAGCGCGGCCAGCTGGGCCGTGCGCAGGGCGGCGATGTCGTCGCTGTTGATGGCCTGCAGCTGGGCGCTGCCCAGCGAGACGATCTGCGCCGTGCTCAGTGCCGCCGCCTGGGCGGTGCCCAGGGCGGCGATCTGCGTCAGGCTCAGCTGGTTGACCTGGACGGTGGCCAGCGCGGCGATCTGCGCCGTGGTCAGCGCCGCCAAGTCGTCGAGCTCGATGGCGACCAGCTGGTCGGAGCTCAGCGTGTTGAGCTGGGTCGAGGACAGGCCGCCCACCTGCAGCGTGGTCAGGGTGACGATCTGGTCGGTGGTCAACGCGTGCAGCTGGTCGCTGGTGAAGGCGTTCAGCTGGGCGCTGCCCAGGGTTTGCAACTGGTCGACGGTGAGCGCGTTGATCTGGTCGCTGCTCAGGGCCAGGATCTGCGCCGTGCGCAGCGCCGCCAGGTCGTCGGTCTCCAGCGCCTGCAGCTGGGTGGTGCCGAGGGCGGCGATCTGCCGGGTCTGCAGGGCGGCGGCCTGCGCGGTGGTCAGGGCGGCGACGCGGTCCAGCGTCAACTGGCCGATCTGGTCGCTGCTCAAGGCGGCGATCTGCGCCGTCTTCATGGCGGCGATGTCGTCCAGGTCGAGGGCGTTGACTTGGTCGGTGCCCAGGGCGGCCACCTGGGCCGTGCCCAGGCTGCTCACCTGCAGCGTGGTCAGCGCGGCGATCTGCGCCGTCGCCAGCGCGTGCAGCTGGTCGCTGTTCAGGGCGGCGATCTGCGCCGCGCCCATGTTGGGCAACTGGTCGAGGGTCAGCGCGGCCAGCTGCTCGCTGTTGAGGGCGGCGATCTGCGCCGTCTTCAGCGCCAGCAGGTCGTCGGTCTCCAAGGCGGCCACCTGGTCGCTGCGCAGCGCGGCGATTTGCGCCGTCAGCAATGCGGCGGCCTGGGCCGTCGTCAGGGCGACGATCTGGTCGGTCGAGAGGGCTTGCAGCTGGTCGCTGCCCAGCACGGTCAACTGGGCGGCGCGCAGGGCGGCGATGTCGTCGGTCTCCAGCACCGCCACCTGGGCCGTGGCCAGGGCGGCGATCTGGTTGCTGGTCAGGCTGGTGGCCTGGCGCGTGGTCAGCGCCACCAGCTGGTCGCTGCTCAGGGCGCGGATCTGGTCGGTCGACAGCGCGGCGATCTGCGCCGTCGTCATGGCCTGCAGCTGGTCGGTGGTGAGCAGGCCGAACAGATTGGTGCCGAGCGCCAACAGCTGGGCCGCCGTCAGCACGGCGAAGTCGGCCGTCTCGAGCGCGCCGATCTGGTCGGAGTTGAGCACGGCCAGTTGGCGCGTGCTCAGCGAGGACACCTGCAGCGTGGTCAGGGCGACGATTTGGTCGGTGCTGAGCAGGCCGACCTGGGCGGTGCCCAGCGCGGCGATCTGCGCGGTGCGCAGGGCGGCGATCTCGTCGGACCACAGCGCGGCCAGCTGGTCGTTGTTCATGCTGGCGATCTGTGCGGTGGCCAGGCCGCTGACCTGGCGCGTGCTCAACGAGGCGATCTGTCCCGTGCCGAGCGCCTGGAATTGCAGCGTGGTCAGCGCGGCCACTTGCGCCGTGGCCATCGCTTGCAATTGCTCGGTCAGCAGGGCGCCCAGCTGGTCGCTGCTCAGGGCGACGATCTGGGCCGTCTTCAGCGCGATCAGGTCGACCGTCTCCAGCGCCTGCAACTGGGTGGTGCTCAGCGCGGCCAGCTGGCGGGTCGCCAGGTTGGCCATTTGCAGCGAGCTCAGCGCGACGATCTGGTCGCTGCCGAGGGCGGCGAGCTGGTCGCTGCCCAGGGCGTTGATCTGCTGGGTTTTCAGCGCGTTCAGGTCGGCCGTCTCCAGCGCGACGATTTGCTCGGTGCTCAGCGCGGCGATCTGGGCGGTGCCCAGGTTGCTCGCCTGCAGCGTGGTCAGGGCGACGATCTGGTCGCTGCTCAGCGCTTGCAGCTGCGCCGTGCCGAGCGCGGCCAGCTGGGCTGTCTTCAGCGTTTGCAACTGGTCGGTGCCGAGCGCGGCCAGCTGGGCCGTGGTCAGCGCGGCCATCTGCTGGGATTTCAGCGCCACCAGGTCGGCCGAGGGCAGCAGTTGCAGCTGGGCGGTGCCCAGCGCGGCGATCTGCGCGGTGCTCAGGCTGGCGATTTGCAGCGAGGTCAGCGCGCCGGTCTGGTCGCTGCCCAGGGCGGCGATCTGGCTGGTGCCGATGGCGGCCAGCTGGGCCGTCCGCAGCGCGGCGAAGTCGGCGCTTTCCAGCGCGTTCAACTGCTCGCTCGACAGCGCGGCGACCTGGGCGGTGCCCAGGTTGCTGACCTGCGCGCTGGTCAGCGCGATGATCTGGTTGCTGTCGAGGGCGGCGATCTGCGCCGTCTTCAGCGCGGCGATCTGGGCGGTGCGCAGCAGGCCCAGGCCGGCGCTGCCGAGGGCGGCGATCTGTTCGCTGGCCAGCACGGCGATCTGCGCCGTGCCCAGGCTGGTGAACTGGCGCGTGCTCAGCGTGGCGATCTGGCCGGTGCTCAAGCCTTGCAGCTGGGCGCTGCCCAGGGCCAGCAACTGCGCCGTGGTGAGCGCCTGCAGCTGGTCGCTGGCGAGCAGGTTGAGGGCGTCGCTGCCCAGCGTGGCGACCTGCGCCGTCTTGAGGGCGGCCAGGTCGGCCGTCTCCAGCGCGCGCAGCTGGTCGCTGCCCAGCACGGCCAGCAGGCGGGTGCTCAGGTTGGCCACCTGCAGCGTGCTCAGCGCGGCGATCTGGTCGGTGCTCAGGCTGGCCAGTTGGTCGCTGGAGAGGGCGTTGAGCTGTTGTGTCTTGAGGGCGGCCAGGTCGGCCGTCTCCAGCGCCGCCAACTGCTCGCTGAGCAGGGCCGCCACCTGGGCGGTGCCCAGGGTGCTGGCCTGCAGCGTGGTGAGCGCGGCGATGTGCATGCTGTCGAGCGCGCGCATCTGCGTGGTGCTGAGGGCGGCGGTTTGCGCCGTCTTCAAGGCCTGCCACTGGCTGCTGGCCAGCGCGGCCAGCTGGTCGCTGCCCAGCGCGTTGATCTGCTGGCTTTTCAGCGCGGCCAGGTCGGCCGTCTCCAGCGCGGCCACCTGGTCGGTCGACAGCAGCGCCACCAGGCGGGTCGCCAAGGCGCCGGCCTGGGCGCTGGTCAGCGCGGCGATCTGCTCGGTGCTGACGGCGGCCAGCTGGTCCGAGCGCAGCGCGTTGAGCTGGCTGCTCTTCATGCTGGCCCAATCGGCCGTGGTCAGCGCCGGGATCTGCGCGCTGCCGAACCAGGTGATCTGCTTGCTGCTCAGGGCGTTGACCTGGGCGGTGCTGAGGGCGCCGATCTGCGCCGAGCTGAGCACGCCGATCTGCGCCGAGTTCAGGTCGGCGATCTGCGAGGTCTTCAGTGCCGCCACCTGGCCGACGCTGAGCGAGGCGATGGCGTTGGTGCCCAGACCGAGCAGCTGGCTCGACTTCAGCGCGGCGAAGTCGGCCGTCTCGAAGGCGCCCAGCTGGTCGGTGTTGAGCGCGCCCAGTTGCGCCGCCGTCAGCGCGCCGGCCTGGGCGCTGGTCAGGGCGACGATCAGGTCGGTGCTCAGCGAGGCCACCTGGGCCGTGGTCAGGGCGGCGATCTGCGCCGTTTTCAGGGCCGCCCAGTCGGCCGTCTCCAGCGCGTTGATCTGCAGCGTGGAGAGGGCGGCGATCTGCTTGCTGCCGAAGGCGCCGGCCTGGGCCGTGGTCAAGGCGACGAGTTGGTCGCTGCCCAGCGCGGCCAGCTGGCCGCTGGCCAGCGCGGCGATCTGCGCCGTGCCCATGGCGGCGAACTGGGCGGTGCCCAGCGCGGCGATGGCGTTGCTCGACAGGGCGAGGATTTGCTGCGACTTCAGCGCGGCCAGGTCGGCCGTTTCCAGCGCGGCGACCTGGTCGGTGCTCAGGCTGGCCAGCTGGGCCGTGCCCAGGGCCTGCGCCTGCGCCGTCTTCAGGGCGACGATCTGGTCGGTGCCCACGGCGGCCAGCTGGGCCGTGCCCAGCGCGGCGATCTGCGCCGTCTTCAGGCCGGCGAAGTCGGCCGTTTCGAGGGCGGCGATCTGCGCCGTCGACAGGCTGGCGATCTGCCGCGTGCTCAGCGCGCCGGCCTGGTTGCTGCTCAGGGCGGCGATCTGGTCGCTGTTCAAACCGGTCAATTGTTGCGTGCTCAGGGCCAGCAGCTGGGCGCTGCCCAGCGCGGCGATCTGGTCGGTGCTGAGCACGGCGATGGCTTTGCTGCCGAGCCCGCCCAACTGGGCGCTGCGCAGCGCGGCCAGGTCGGCCGTCTCCAGCGCCAGCAGCTGGTCGCTGACCAGCGCGGCCAGTTGCTGCGAACTGAGGGCGTTGGCCTGGGCGGTGCGCAGGGCGACGAGCTGGTCGGTGCTGAGCGCGCCCACCTGGTTGCTGGTGAGGGCGGCGATCTGCTGGGTTTTCAGGCTGTTGAAGTCGGCGGTGCCGAGCGCGCCCAACTGCAGGGTCGACAGCGCGGCGATCTGCTGGCTGCTCAGGGCGCCGGCCTGGTTGCTGCTCAGCGCAGCGATGTGGTCGGTGCTCAGCGCGGCGATCTGCGCCGTCTTCAGCGCCAGCACCTGCGCGCTGCCGAGCGCGGCGAACTGGCTGGTGGCCAGCGCGGCGATGGTGGCGGTGGCCAGCGCGGCCACCTGCTGGCTGCGCAGCACGGCCATGTTGGCGCTGCTCAGGGCGTTGATCTGCGCGCTGCTGAACAGCACGAGCTGGGCGGTGCCCAGCGCGACGGTCTGGGCGCTGCTCAGCGCGGCGATCTGGTCGGTGCTCAGGGTCAGCAGCTGGGCGCTGCCCAGGGCGGCCACCTGCGCCGTTTTCAGGGCGGCGAAGTCCTGCGTTTCGAGGGCGGCGATTTGCTCGGTGCCCAGGCTGGCCAGCTGCGCCGTGGTCAGCGCGGCGGCCTGCCGGGTGCTCAGGGCGACGATCTGGTCGCTGTTGAGGGCGCGCAACTGGGCGCTGCGCAGCGCGGCCACCTGGGCGGTGCTCAGCGCCTGGATCTGGGCGGTGCTGAGGGCGGCGGCCGTAGCGGTGCCGAGGGTGGCGATCTGCACCGTGCGCAGCGCGGCCAGGTCGGCCGTCTCCAGCGCGGCCAGCTGGTCGGTGGTCAGCGCCAGCAGCTGGTTGGTGGTCAGCGCGGCGGCCTGCTGGGTGCCGAGGGCGGCGATCTGGTCGCTGCCCAGCGTGGCGAACTGGCGCGTGCCGATGGCGGCGATCTGCGCCGTCTTCAGCGCGGCGAAGTTGGCCGTGCCGATGGCGGCCAGCTGGTCGCTGTTGAGGGCGGCGAACTGGTTGCTGCTCAGGCCGTTGGCCTGGCTCGACACGAGCGCGGCGATTTGGCCGGTGCCGAGGTAGGCCATGGCGGCGCTGCCCAGCGCGTTGAGTTGGTGGCTGCCGAGGGCGACCAGGTCGGCCGTCTCGATGCTGGCGATCTGGTCGCTGCCGAGCGCGGCCACCTGGGCGGTGCGCAGGGCGGCGGCCTGGCCGCTGCTGAGGGCGACGATCTGGTCGGTCGACAGGGCGCGCACCTGGGCGGTCGACATGGCGGCGATCTGCGCGGTGCGCATCACGGCGATCGCGGCGCTGCCGAGCAGCACGAACTGGGCGCTGCCCAGCGCGGCGATCTGCGCGCTGCCGAGGGCGCCGAACTGGTCGGAGCTGAGGCCGTTGATCAGCTGGTTGGTGCTCAGGCTGGCCATTTGGCTGCTGCTCAGCGCCTGGATCTGCAAGGTCGAGAAGCCGCCGCCAAGCTGGCCCGTGCCCAGCGCCTGGATGTCGCTGGTGGTGATGGCGCGGATCTGCGTGCTGCTCAGCGCGCGCAACTGGGCGGTCGTCAGTACCCCGATCTGGTCGGTCGACAAGAGCGCAATGTCAGTCGTGTTCAACAGTCCGATTTGGCTGGTGGTCAGACTGAGAATTTGGTCGGTGTTTAAACCGGGGATGATCGATGGCATGGTTAATATCTCCTACAGGAAATATATAGTACCGCCAATCGCCCCGGTAGAGAGAGCTGAGCCGTAAAAGTTGCCCAAATCTTTGCTTGAAAACAATGACTTACGTGGTTCAGATAATCAAATTGGAAACACGGTAAGATAATAACTATCACCTTTGCCAGGACCACCCACCACCATGCTGCAAACGCCCGCCACCTTCGTTCCGCTGATCCTGCCCCAGGCCCACGCCTCCACCCTGACCATGGTGTTCCAGCGCGACCGCCTGTTGCTGCGCGACGAAGGCCTGGCCCTGCCGGCGGCCGAGGTGGTGGCCGCGCTGGCGCTGCCGCCGGCGCGCCTGCACGCTGTTGGTGTATGGCAACAGTCCTACTACCAGACGGCCTGGACCGGGCTGGACGCGGTGGCGCCGGCCGGCCACAGCTTCCACCCGCTGCGCTCGCTGTTCGGCCAGCTCGACGACGAGTTCCTCGGCCTGGCCGGCCGCGCCAGCCAGCTGGCCGACTGGTCGCGCACCCACCAGTTCTGCGGCGCCTGCGCCACGCCGATGGGGCTGGCCGAGGGCGACCGCAGCTACCGTTGCCCGGCCTGCGGCATGAGCGCCTACCCGCGCATCTCGCCGGCCATGATGGTGCTGATCCGCAAGGACGATTCGGTGCTGCTGGCCATGCACACGGCCTCGCCGTACAAGCGCTACACGGCGCTGGCCGGCTTTTTGGAGGCCGGCGAGTCGATCGAGGAGGCGGTGCACCGCGAGGTGTACGAGGAGGTCGGCCTGCGCGTGCACAATTTGACATACTTCGACAGCCAGTCCTGGCCCTTCCCCCACTCGCTGATGATCGCCTTCACCGCCGACTACCTGGACGGCGAGATCCGCGTCGACGAGAGCGAGATCGCCGACGCCCGCTGGTTCGGCCCGGACGACGAATGGCCGGAGATGACGGTGTCGGTGTCGATCGCCGCCAAGCTGCTCAACTTGCACCGGCCGCGCCGGCCGGCCGACTAGGCCGCCGCCCGCGCCGCCTCGCGCCGGCGGCGGCGTGGCTGGGCCGATGCCGGTCCGACATTTTCTATATACTGGCGGCACTCGTAATTTTTATGGTCTTTCATCATCATGTCTAAAGAAGAATTCTCGGAAAACGACTGGCGCCGCCTGCTCACCAGCCTGGGCGAGGACCCGGACCGTCCGGGCCTGGCCGAAACGCCGCACCGCGTGGCCAAGGCCTGGAAGCACTGGACCTCCGGCTACGGCCAGGACCCGGTCGAGCTGCTCAAGGCCTTCGAGGATGGCGCGGAACAGTACAACGAGCTGATCGTGGTGCGCGGCATTCCCGTCTACAGCCACTGCGAACACCACCTGGCGCCCTTCTTTGGCAAGGCCACCATCGGCTATGTACCGAACGGCAAGATTGTCGGTTTGTCCAAGCTGACCCGCCTGGTCGACTGCTTCGCCAAGCGCCTGCAGGTGCAGGAGCGCATGACGATCCAGATCGCCAACGCGATGATGGAGGTGTTGGAGCCGAAGGCGGTCGGCGTGGTGGTGCGTTGCCGCCACATGTGCATGGAAAGCCGTGGCATCCGCACGCCGGGCGAGGAGACCATCACCTCGGCCATGCTGGGCGAGCTGCAGCCGAACCTGGCGCTGCGCACCGAGTTCCTGGCCCTGGCCCGCGAGCAATAAGCGCATGGCGGCCGGCATAGCGTGGCAGGACGGCGGGCGCGACGGCGCCTTGGCCGAGGCGCAGGCCCGGGCCCGCGCCGACGGCCGGCCGCTGCTGTTGTACTGGGGCGCGGCCTGGTGCCCGCCCTGCAACCGCCTGAAGTCCGAGGTGTTCGGCCACGAGGCGGTGATTGCCCAGGCGGCCGCCTTGCACGCCGTGCAGCTGGACGGCGACAGCGCCGGCGCCCAGGCGCTGGCCGAGCGATACCGCCTGCGCAGCTATCCGACGCTGCTGCTGTTGGCGCCCGACGGCGGCGAGACCACCCGCCTGCCCTGCGAACTGGACGGCGAACAATTCGCCGCCGCGCTGGCCTTGGCCCTGCGCCTCGGCGCCGGCGGCGGCAGCGCCGCCCGCGCGCTGCAAGCGGCGCTGGCCGGCGCCACCCTGGACGACGCGCAGTGGAGCCTGCTCAGCCATTACTCCTGGGACACCGACGAGGCCAGCCTGCTGGGCCAGCGCGCCCTCGCGCCCACGCTGCGCGCGCTGCACCACGCCGCGCCGGCCGGCGCCGCGCGTCTGCGCCTGGGCTTGCACGCGCAACTGGCCGAACGCGCCGCCGACCCGGCCGAGCTGTTGGCGCTGTGCGCCGACGCGGCGCCGGCCCGCGCCAACATGGACATCCTCTGCAACAGCGGCGCCAGCCTGCTGAAATGGATGCTTGACGCCGGGCAGCGCGCCGCCGCCGCCACGGCGCTGCACGCGCAGGCCGGCCGCTGGGCCGAGGACTTGTGGCTGGGCCGGCCCGACCGCCTCGCCGCGCTGCGCCTGCAGGGCCGGCTCGAGCGCCTCGGCGCCCCGGCGGCCAAGCGCGGCGTCGGCATCGAGCAGCAGGTGCAAGCGCTGCTCGACGACAGCGTCGACGCTTGCGAGCGCCACACCCTGCTCAACACCGCCGTCAGCGCGCTCAACGACGCCGGCCTGGCGCGCCAGGCCGAGGCGCTGCTGCAAGCCGAGCTGGCCGGCTCGCATGCGCCGTTCTACTTCATGTTGAGTTTGGCTGCCGCCGCGCGCCGGCGCGGCGACCACGGCGCCGTGCTGGACTGGTACGAGCGGGCCTGGCAAGGCGCGCGCGGCCCGGCCACGCGCCTGCAGTGGGGCGCGACCCTGCTGGCCAGCCTGGTCGAGCTGGCGCCGCAGGACCGGGCGCGCATCGAGCGCGCCGCCGAGGGATTGTTGCAGGATATTGGCGCGGCGGCGGACGCCTTCCGCCAGCGCAACCGCGCCCAGCTGCGCAAGCTGGAGCAACTGCCGGCCGGCTGGAACGGCGCCGGCCCGCACAGCGACCGCCTGTTGCAACGCATCGTCGGCGGACTGGCCGCCTAAGACGGCACAGTCGCACAGTCGGGGTCAGTGCCGACATTCGGACACAGTCTCAGCAGTAGCGAGCCTCGCTGGCATGAGCAATGGTTGAGGTCGTGTCCGAATGTCGGCACTGACCCCGGGGGCGTGAGCAATGGTTGAGGTCGTGTCCGAATGTCGGCACTGACCCCGGGGGCGGGGGGGGCTTACTTTGACTGCTCGCGGTACTCGCTGACCATGTGCTTGGTGAAGTTGTACTTGCTGCCGCCGTCGAGCAGGTCGACCAGGCGCTTGGGGTTGGCCGCCGACATGAAGGCGTCGGCCGTGCCCTCGCTGCTGCGGCGGAACTTCATGCCGGGGCTGAGGATCTGGTTGGCGCCGATCTTCAAGTGCTGGAAGCTCTTGGTCTTGTTGTTGTTGAGGATGCAGTGCAGCTCGCCGCGGAAGCCGGCGAAGGGGATCTTCAACCACCAGCCTTCGTCGCTGCCGTACACCACCACCTCGGCGTAGTGGGTGTTCTTGTCGGTCAACACGGGCTTGCCGAGCCGGTCGTTGATGCGCTTCATGGCTTCGTTCTTGGTCATGCTATTTCCTTGCTTCGTGTACTGCACAGACTGCTAAATGGATCTCGCCGGGTGGCGTCATTTGGCCGGCGCCGCCAGCATGCGCTCGCGCACCGCCTTGAATTCCGCGCCGCTCTTCCAGTGAGGATACTCCTTCCCCTGCGCCACCTGGTAGCCGACCTGGAACAACAGGCCGACATCCTGCACCGCGCCGGCCAGATCCCAGTCCGGCTGCACCACGTCGTTGACGGTGTGGTAGTCGTGCGCGATGTAGCTGAGCAGCTTTTGCTGGGCGTAGCCGGCCCGCTTGCCGATGAAGTCGGTGCCGCCGCGCACATACACGACGGGCACGCCGACCTTGGCGAACTCGAACTGGTCGGCCCGGTAGAAGCCGCCGAAGGCGCTGTTGCTGTCCGGCCGCGCCAGGCGGCCCTGGCCGCGCGCCACCTCGGCGACCACGTCGTCGGCGCTGGACTTGCCCATGCCGGTCAGCTCGACGTCGCGGGTGCGGCCCCACAGGTTGAGGCCGTCGACGTTGATGTCGAGCAGCGTCTTGGCCAGCGGATACAGCGGATAGCTGGCGTAGTACTGCGCGCCGAGCAGGCCGCGCTCCTCGCCGGTGGTCAGCAGGAACAGGATGGTGCGGCGGGGCGGCGTTGGCAGCGCCTTGTAGGCGCGCGCCACTTCCAGCAGCGCGGCCACGCCGGAGGCGTTGTCCTTGGCGCCGTGGAAGATTTGCTGGCTGCGCGGACCGGGCAGGCTCTCGTCGATGCCGAAGTGGTCCCAGTGCGCGCTGTAGATGACCACCTCGTCCTTGACGGCCGGATCGCTACCGCTGATCTTGGCCAACAGGTTGTGCGAGCCGACCTCGCGCCAGACGTTCTGCGCCGTCATGTTGATGCGCACGCCCAAGGCCACCGGCTTGAAGTCGCGCGACAGCGCGGCTTGCTTGAGGGCGTCGAAGTCGTGGCCGCCGGCCTTGGCCAGTTCGCGCGCGCGCTCCAGCTGCAGCCAGCCGGGCATCGCCGGGAAGGCCGGGTTGACGCCCTTGCCGCGGATGGCGAAGTTCTCCCGGCCCCAGCTGTTGCGCACCACCTCGAAGGGGTAGGCCGCCGGCTTGGTCTCGTGGACGATCAGCGCCGCCGCCGCGCCCAGCTTGGCGGCCATCTCGAACTTGTAGGTCCAGCGGCCGTAGTAGCTCATCGCCTTGCCGCCGAACACGTTCGGGTCGAGCTGGCCGGGGTGCTTGGGATCGGCCACGGGCGGATCGTTGATCAGCATCAGCAGGGTCTTGCCCTTCAGGTCGACGCCCTTGTAGTCGTCCCAGCGGAACTCCGGCGCGTTGACGCCGTAGCCGACGAACACCAGCTCCGAGTCGGCCACGCTGATGGTTTTTTCGGTGCGCGCGGTCCAGGCCACGTAGTCCTCGGGGAACTGCAGGGCCACGCTGGCGCTGCCCGGCAGCGGCGCGGTGTATTTCAGCGTCGGATGGCTGGAGATGCCCAGCATCGGCACTTTTTGCAGATACGTGCCGTCCGGGTTGCCCGGCTCCAGGCCGAGCTGTTTGAACTGGCCTTGCAGATAGCTCAGCGTGACGGTCTCGCCGTTGCTGGCCGGGGCGCGGCCCTCGAACTCGTCGGAGGCCAGGGTCTTGATGTGCTTGAGCAAACCGTCGGCCGTGATGGCGCGCGCGGCGGCCTGCGCGGCCTGCGTGGTGGCCGGGCTGGCCGCCGCGGCGGCCGGCTGGGCGCCGCCCTTGCCGGCCTTGGCGGCGGCGGCGGCGGGGCCCTGCGCGCCGACCGAGAACGCCAGCGCCAACGTCAGCGCCGGGAACAGATTGGGTGTCATGGGGAATTGTGAAATGGAAAGATTCCTTATTTTGACACACTTTGCTGCGTAAGCACATCGGCCAGCCAGTCGACGAAGACCCGCACCCGGGGCGACAGGTGGCGGTTGTGGGCGTAGACGATAGACAAGGGCAGCGGCGCCGGGCGCCACTGCGGCAGCACCTCCTCCAGCTCGCCGGTGGCCAGCAGCTTGCCCAGGCCGACGCGCGGGTTCTGGATCAAGCCCAGGCCGGCACGGCAGCTTTCCAGGTAGGCCTCGGTGCCGTTGACCGAGACCGAACTGCGCATGCTCAAGGTGCGGCGCTGGCCGTCGGCGTCCTGGTACTCCCAGTCGAGGTCGCGGCCGGTCTGGCTGGAGAAGAAGTTGACCGCCTGGTGCTGGGCCAGGTCGGCCAGCGTTTGCGGCCGGCCGTGGCGCTCCAGGTAGCTGCGCGCGCCGCAGTTGATCTGCTCGATCTCGCCGATGCGCTTGGCGATCAGGCTGGAGTCGCGCAGGGTGCCGCCGCGCACGGCGCAGTCGATGCCCTCGCCGACCAGGTCGGCGTAGCGGTCGTTCGAGCCGAGCCGCAGCTGGATGTCGGGGAACTGGCGGAAGAAGTCGGGCAGGGCGGGGATCACCACCAGGTGGGCCAGCCGCTCGGGCAGTTCGACGCGGATGCTGCCGCTGGGCTGGCGGCCGTCGCCGAGGAACAGGGCGTTGACGTCCTCCAGGTCGTTGAGCAGGGCGCCGCAGCGGTCCAGGTAGATCTGCCCCTCGACGGTCAGGCTGACCTTGCGCGTGGTGCGCTGCAGCAGGCGCACCCCGAGCTGCTGTTCGATGGCCTGCACGGCGTTGCTGACGCTGGGCTTGGGCAGGTCGAGCTGCTCGGCCGCCTGGGTGAAGCTTTTGCAGTCGGCCACCGCCTTGAAGATCTGCATCGCCTTGAACTGGTCCATGATTGTTAGCTATTCTCGAATAAACAAATACGATTTTGATGATTTATTACCGATATCGATAATAGCATAATGGCTTCACCGCGGCCCGACACGGCGTCCGCGCCCCCCTCAACGACACTGGAGAAACACCATGCAAACCCGCAAACTCGGCAACACCGGCCCGCAAGTGGCGCAACTGGGCCTGGGCCTGATGGGCATGTCCGACCTGTACGGCCCGGCCGACCGCGCCGAAAGCATCGCCACCATCCACGCCGCGCTCGACGCCGGCGTCACCCTGCTCGACACCGGCGACTTCTACGCCATGGGCCACAACGAGCTGCTGCTGCGCGAGGCGCTGGCCGGCCGGGCGCGCGACAGCGTGCAGATCAGCGTCAAGTTCGGCGCGCTGCGCGACCCGGACGGCGGCTGGAGCGGCATCGACAACCGCCCGGCGGCGCTGAAGAACTTCGCCGCCTACTCGCTGCAACGGCTGGGCGTCGAGCAGATCGACATCTACCGTCCGGCCCGGCTCGACCCGAACGTGCCGATCGAGGACACCGTCGGCGCCATGGCCGAGCTGGTCAAGGCCGGCCACATCGGCCACATCGGCCTGTCCGAGGTCGGCGCCGACACCTTGCGCCGGGCCCACGCGGTGCACCCGATCGCCGACCTGCAGATCGAATACTCGATGATCTCGCGCGGCATCGAGGACGGCATCCTGCAAACCTGCCGCGAGCTGGGCATCGGCGTCACCGCCTACGGCGTGTTGTCGCGCGGCCTGATCTCCGGCCACTGGAGCGCGCAGCGCGCCGGCGAGGCCGACTTCCGCGGCCAGTACAGCCCGCGCTTCCAGGGCGACAACCTGCGGCGCAACCTGGCGCTGGTGGAGAAGGTGCGCGCCATCGCCGCCGAGCTGGGCGTGTCGGTGGCCCAGGTGGCCATCGCCTGGGTGTTGGCGCAGGGCGTCGACATCGTGCCGCTGGTCGGCGCGCGCACACGCGACCGGCTGGGCGAGGCGCTGGGCGCCACCGGCCTGGTGCTGTCGGCGGCCGACCTGGCGCGCCTGGACGAGGCGATGCCGGCCGGCGCCGTGGCCGGCGCGCGCTACAACGCGCACCAGGCCGCCGGCCTGGACAGCGAAGCCCGCGCCACGGTCTAACGCTCGGCCATCCGACAGGGGGACGCGGAGCCGCCGCCGGCGCCGCGAGCAGCCCGGCGCGGCGACCACCATCGCCGCGCCTTTTTGTTTGTCAATTGCAAAACCTTGTCAATCACCACTTCAACTTGTTGCCTTTTGGCACATAAAATCGATTGCAAGGAATTACTTCTCGGCAAACTGTTGCATTCACGTCACTTCTAAGACTATTCTTTATTCTCGTATTGCCGATTCCAAAAGAGGATAGCCGTGAATAAACTGTCTTTCCAACAAAAGCTGTGGGTGCCGCTCATCGCAAGCCTGATCTGCATCTTCATCATTTTTGTCTATGGCGCGGTGCAAACCCGCGATCTGCGCATCGAAGAGCGCAGCAACGACCTGAGCGATGTCGACGACGTCGCCCTGAGCGTCGTCAAGTTGTACGGCGAGCAGGCCCAGTCCGGCGCGCTGAGCAAGGAAGAGGCGCAAAAGCGCGCCCGCGAAGTGATCAAGTCGCTGCGCTTCGGCAAGGACGGCTACGTCTCCATCACCAGCGCGACCGGCGTCGCGCTGATGAATCCCTTCAAACCCGAGAACGACGGCAAGGATTTGAGCGACTTCAAGGACGCCAAGGGCGTCTACCTGTACCGCAACATCGCCGCCGCCGGCGCCAGCCCGTCCGGTGCCGGCTTCGTCCACTACCACTGGACCCGCCCGGGCGGCACCGAGCCGGTCGCCAAGATGAGCCGGGTGGCGCGCTACAAGCCGTGGGGCTGGGACCTGGTCACCGGCGTCTACATGGACGACATCGACGACGCCTTCCGCGCCTCGCTGCTCAAGTCGGGCGCCGTGCTGGCCGGCGTGTTCGTGCTGCTGTGGCTGGTGGTGAGCGCGATCAACCGCAGCCTGCGCCACACCATCGGCGGCGACCCGGCCTACGCCAGCGAGGTGGCCCTGCAGATCGCCAACGGCGACCTGAGCACCCCGGTGCAGACCCACCAGACCGACGACAGCAGCATCCTGTTCGGCATGAAGACCATGCAGGCCAAGCTGGCCGACACCATCGGCGAGATCCGCCGCAGCGCCGACACCATCGCCACCGCCTCGGCCGAGATCGCCACCGGCAATATGGACTTGTCGGCCCGCACCGAAAGCCAGGCCAGCTCGCTGGAAGAAACCGCCGCCTCGATGGAGGAGTTGACCTCCACCGTCAACCAGAACGCCGCCAACGCCCAGCAGGCCAACCAGCTGGTGATCTCGGCCGCCCAGGTGGCCGAGAAGGGCGGCCACGTGGTGTCGCAGGTGGTGCAGACCATGGAGACCATCAACGCCTCGGCGACGCGCATCGTCGACATCATCAGCGTGATCGACGGCATCGCCTTCCAAACGAATATTCTGGCGCTCAACGCGGCGGTCGAGGCGGCCCGAGCCGGCGAGCAGGGCCGTGGCTTCGCCGTGGTCGCCACCGAGGTGCGCAACCTGGCCCACCGCAGCGCGGCGGCGGCCAAGGAGATCAAGGAGTTGATCGGCGCGTCGGTCGACAGCATCAAGGCCGGCAGCGTGCTGGTGGCCGAGGCCGGCACCACGATGGACCAGGTGGTGGCCAGCGTCTCGCGCGTCACCGAGATCATGGGCGCGATCACCTCCGCCTCGCACGAGCAGAGCACCGGCATCGGCCATGTCAACCAGGCCATCACCGAGATGGACTCGGTGACCCAGCAGAACGCCGCGCTGGTCGAGGAGGCCGCCGCCGCCGCCGGCAGCATGCAGGACCAGGCCGCCATGCTGGCCCAGCTGGTGACGCGCTTCCGCCTCAGCGCCGCCGAGGGCCGCGCCCCGGCCGTCGGCGCGCCGCGCCGGCCGGCCCTGTCGCGCTAAGGGACATAGGCTTGTTCGCGGGCTGGCGGGATGCCGGCCTCACCCCGCCAGAAGAGGGGTCTGACCCCTGGCGGGGTCAGACCCCGGCTTCCGCGTCCCCGGGGGAGGGGTAAGGTTCGTCGCGCCTACTGCGGCGCGCCCTGCGCCGGCACGGCCGGCGGCGTCACCAGCGCCGGCTGGAAAGTGAACTTGCCGCCCTCGGCGCGGAAAATCCCCACCGGCTCGCCGAACTCCCCCTTGTTGTCCGCATATTGCGAGCAGGTCTGGCTCTCCACCTGCCACACCTGGTTGCCGGCGCGCAGCGTCCAGTTGTTGTCGCGGCCGCCGAACAATTCGATCTCCACCTCGCCGGCCGGCATCGTCGCCAGGCGGATGCGGCGCTGGCAGTCGGGCAGGCGCGACATGATCAGGTCCACCGTCGTCGCGTCGCTCCAGAAGTTCTGTTGCGCGCGGCGTAAGGTCAGCGCGTGGTTGCCGACGCCGTCGGCGTAGTAGGAGGCAGAGTCGTCGACACAGGCGCTCAACAGCAGGGGCAGCAGGACAATCACAAACTTGCGCATGGCGTGTTTCCGTGGTGGGGGCGGTGCTATTCGGTTTGCAACATTATAGCGGCCCGCCGCCGCCGCGCGCGGGCAAAAACGGCGCCATGTGGCGCCGGCTCGATCTGGCGCAGCAGCCCTGCGCGCAGGCCTGCGCCGGCGCCAAGCAAGCTGGAGGACAATGGTGCAAAATGATGCGAATTGCAATAATGCATTCGTCATAACAATCCGTCCGCCAACGCCGGGCGCGGGAGAGCCACCATGGAGCACCACGACACCGAAGCGCTGGCGCCGGCCGGCCACGGCGAGGCCATCGCCGCCGCCACGCTCAGGCCGGCCACCGCCCTGCTGCGGCAGCTGGCCGGCCGCCTGTGCAATCTGCTCGGCGAGAACCTCAGCTTCCCCGAGCAGCGCCAGACCATGCGGCGCTACCACAGCCTGCTCGACCTGGCCGCCTGGCTCGACGGCCTCGACATCGCGCTGGCCGCCGGCGAGCCGCGCGTCACGGCGCGCCACGTCAACGCCGCCGTCGCCTACGTGGCGGCGGCCTTCGAGGGCGCCGGCGGCCTGGCGGCGCAGCTAGTCCGCGTCGACGCGCTGCTCGACTTCTTCGTCGCCGTGCTCGGCGGCGGCGGCAACGCCATGCTGGCGGCCGCCCGCCTGCTCAAGCGCAACGCCGACGGCGCCGACGACGCCGACGACGCCGCCGACGCCGACGCCGACGACGCCGCCGACGCCGCCGCGCCGGCCGGCGCCGCAGCCGTGCCGGCCTATCCGCGGCCGGCTGGCGCGCGCGTCTGGGAGGCCGCCGAGTACGTGCTGCTGCCGCTGCGCGGCATGCGCTCGGCCGAGATGAGCGCGCTCGACCGCGTGGCGGCGCCGCCCAGCAACGCCGCCCTGGTGGCGACGGCGGCGCTGGCGCGCGGCGCCGCTTCGGCCGCCGCGCCGCCGCCGCCGCAGATCCTGCACTCGACCCACGACGACGGCGCCAAGCTGGCCGCGCTGACCCCCGAGCAGCTGCTGGCGCTGAAGGTCAGCGCGCCCGGCGTGCGCGCCGTGCCGCTGGTGGTGTACCAGCTGAGCCGGCGGCCCCAGCTGCAGCTCAACCCCGCCGCGCGCGCCGCGCCGGCCGCCGCCGGCGCGCGCGCGGCGGCGATCACGCTGCAGGTGCTGCGCGGCGACGGCAAGCTGCCGGTGGCCGGCGCCCGCGTGATCGCCTTCACCGACTTCGCCGCCCGCGCCGGCGCCGAGGGCGTCAGCGACGCCGACGGCCTGGTGCGGCTGCAACTGGGCGCCAGCCGCAAGCGGGTCGAGCTGCTGGTGGCCTACGGCCCGGCCGGCTACTGGGGCTGCCACCGCGCCGGGCTGAGCCTGCATTCGGCCGTGCGCATCCGCCTGGCGACTATCGACCTGGCGGTCGACGACTACCTGGCCCGGCTGTACGGCCGCCACGAGCTGGGCGCCGGCGCCGGCGTCAGCGTGGCGGTGATCGACACCGGCGTCGCCCTGGCCCACCCGGACCTGGCGGTGGCCGGCGGCGCCGCCTTCGTGCAGGCCGAGAACGACGTCGGCGGCCACGGCCCGGCGGCGCTCGACGGCGAGCACGGCAGCCACGTCGCCGGCATCCTCGCCAGCCGTGGCGCGCCGCCGGGCGGGCGCCGCGGCGTCGCCCCCGGGGTGCGCTTGATGAGCTACCGGGTGTTCCCCAACGCCGGCAACGGCGCCACCAACTACGACATCATCCGCGCCATCGACCGCGCCGTCGCCGACGGCTGCGACCTGCTCAACCTGAGCCTGGGCGGCGCCCTGCGCGACGAGGCGGTGCACGAGGCGATCAAGGACGCCTTCGACAAGGGCAGCCTGTGCATCATCGCCAGCGGCAACGACGCGCGCGGCCCGGTCAGCTATCCGGCGCGCTGGCCGGAGGCGCTGGCGGTGTCGGCCATCGGCCGGCTCGGCAGCTACCCGGCCGGCTCGACCGAGACGATGGACGCGCTGGCGCCGTTCTCGGCCGACGACGACGCCGTCTTCGTCGCCGGCTTCTCCAACGTCGGCCCGGAGGTCGACCTGACCGGGCCGGGCGTGGGCATCGTCTCGACGGTGCCGCCGGCCGCCTACGCGGTGATGAGCGGCACCTCGATGGCCTGCCCGGCGGTGACCGGCTGCGCCGCGCTGCTGCTGGCCGCCCACCCCGAGGTGCTGGCGCTGCCGCGCGACAGCAAGCGCGCCATCGCCATGCTGGGGCTGATCAACGGCGCCGCGCTGCGCATGGGGCTGGGGACCGAGTTCGAGGGACTGGGGCGGCTGCCGTGAGGTGTTGTTGGCGCGCGCCATAGACGCCGCCGGGCGGCCGGCGATGGAGTAGACTGGGCGCATGCAACGCCTCCTTCTCCGCCAGACCAGCCAGGCCACCCTGTCGCCGCAAGCGGCAGAACAGGTGGTGCTCGGCTTCGCCGAAGGCAGGGTGGTCGGCCGCGAGGGCAAGACCCTGCTGGTCGACTTCGACCCTTGCCAGCTGGCCGCGCTGCGCGAACGGCTGGCCGGCTGGATCGTCTCCGAGCAGGGCGCGCCGGTGCCCGTGCCGGACACCTGCGTCAAGATCCAACCCTAGCCGCCTAGAACCGCTTAGAACTCTTCCCACTCGCCGTCGCCGGCCGTCGCCGCCGGCGTGGTCAGGCGCTTGGCCGGCGCACCGGCCGCCTTGCCGCTGCCGCTGCCGCTGCTGCCGCTGCCGCTGCCGCTGCTGCCGCTGCCGCTGCTGCCGCTGCCGCTGCCGCTGCCGCTGCTGCCGCTGCCGCTGCTGCCGCTGCCGCTGCTTGCCCTGGCCTTGAACGCCAGCGGCTTGACCACCGCCGTGGCGCGCCGTGGCGCGGGACGCGCCGCCGGCGCCGCCACGGCCTCCGCCGCGCCGGTCTTGAAGAAGCCGACCACCTGGGCCAAGCCGGCGGCCTGCTCCTGCATGCTCTGCGAGGCCGCCGCCGCCTGTTCCACCAGCGCCGCGTTCTGCTGCGTCACCTCGTCCATCTGCGTGATGGCCATGTTGATCTGTTCGATCCCCATGGTCTGCTCCTGGCTGGCCGAGGTGATCTCGCCCATGATGTCGGTGACCCGCACGATGCTCTCGACGATGTCGCCCATGGTCTGGCCGGCCTCGCCGACCAGGCGCGAGCCGGTCTCCACGTTGGCCACCGAGGCAGCGATCAACTCCTTGATCTCCTTGGCCGCGCCGGCCGAGCGCTGCGCCAGGTTGCGCACCTCGGAGGCCACCACGGCGAAGCCGCGGCCCTGTTCGCCGGCGCGCGCCGCCTCGACGGCCGCGTTGAGCGCCAGAATATTCGTCTGGAAGGCGATGCCGTCGATCACCGCGATGATGTCGACGATGCGGCGCGACGATTCGTTGATGGTGCCCATCGTGTCGACCACCTGGGCGACGATGGCGCCGCCCTTGCTGGCCACCTCGGAGGCGCTGCGCGCCAGCGTGTTGGCCTGGCGCGCGTTGTCGGCGTTCTGCTTGACGGTGGAGGTCAGCTCCTCCATCGACGAGGCGGTCTCCTCCAGCGAACTGGCCTGCTGCTCGGTGCGCGAGGACAGGTCGAGGTTGCCGGCGGCGATCTCGTTGGAGGCGGTGGCGATGGTGTCGGTGCCGCTGCGCACCTGGCCGACCACCAGCAGCAGGCTGTCGTGCATCGCCTTCAGCGCGCTCATCAGGCGGCCCGTCTCGTCCGTGCTGTGCACCTCGATGTGGCCCGACAGGTCGCCGGCGGCGACCGTCTCGGCGACGCCGACCGCCTTGTTCAGCGGCACCGTGATCGAGCGGGTGATGTACCAGGCCACCGCCGCGCCGAAGGCCAGCGCCAGCAGGCCCAGCGCGATCAGCAGTGTCTGCGCGTTGGCCAGCACCGCCTCGACCTCCTCGCCGGCCTGGCCGGCCTGGCTGGTCTCGTAGACCAGGATGTCGTCGAGCGCCTTGAGCACGCCGTTCAGGCTGGGCGAGGCCACCGTGGTCAGGTAGACGATGGCGTCCTGGATCTCGCCGTCCTTGCGCAGCGCGATGACCTTGTTGTTTTTCGCCGCGCCCTCCTTGAGCAGGGCGTCGACGGCGGCCAGCAGGGCCTTCTCCTTGTCGTCGCGCAGGTGCTCGCTGAGGACGGTCTTGGCGGCGCCGTATTTCTTGCGCGCCTCGCCGATCTTGGCCAGCTCGGCATCGACCTGCTCCATGCTGGGCAGCACCACGATGTTGGTCAGCGACAGCGTGATGCTGCGCACGTTGTCGACCATGGTGTTGGCGGCCGCCATTTTGACGTTCTTGTCGCTGATGATGTCGTGCGTGCGGATGCCGATGCGGCCCATCGAATTCAGGCCCAACAGCACGACGGCGACCAGCAGGGCCAGCACCACGGCAAAGGCGACGCCGAGGCGGGCGCCGATTTTCATATTGGCGATTGACATGACAACTATCCTTTGAGGAGTAAGGGGATCTAAGACAAATATTGTTCCTCAGTTTGCCAAGTGAAAACACTTTAATTTGATACAGGGTAGTTTTCTATCGAAAATATCCTTGTATGAGAACAGGAATTGTCGTTGGGAAACAACGATCTAGCGCACCTTGTTGGCGTGGCAACGCGGTGCGGCGGCGCGCCACCCTTGCGTGCGCGTGGCGGTCGGCGCGCTGGCGCCGGACAGCCAAAAACGACAATGCGCGCTCGAACTGCAGCGCGCATTGCCAGGAGCCCGGTTCCCTTGATGCGGGGGGCGCGATGGCGAAAAGCCATCGAATAGGGGCCGAGGCCCCGTGCTTGTTACAAGCAACTATTAGAAGCGGTAGCCTACGCCAACGCCCACCAGCCATGGGTCGATCTGCACGTTGCTGATCTTGGTGCCGGCGGCGAAGACATCGCTACGGATCTGGATTTTCTTGACGTCGAAGTTGAGCGACCAGTTCTTGTCGATCTTGTAGTCGGCACCGGCTTGCAGCGCCAGACCTACGCTCTTGTGCTCCAGGCTGCCCGCGCCGCCCAGCAGCTCGACCTTGTGGATGTTGGTGTAGTTCACACCGACGCCCAGGTACGGCGAGAAGGTGGCTTCAGGCATGAAGTGGTACTGCGCCAGCAGGGTAGGCGGCAGGTGCTTGAAGGTGCCGATTTTCGCGCCGTCCAGCATCACGTCGTGCTTTTGCGGGTAGGTCAATACCAGCTCGGCCGAGATGTTCGGGGTGAAGAAATAGGAAATATCGATGTCCGGGATGGTCTTTTTGCTGACGCTGATACGGTCCGACGCGCCAACACCACCGACTGGGTCCGATTTGTCGGCCGGGCTCAGACGCTCAAGGCGTACACGCACCATCCATGGGCTTTGCTCGGCCAGAGCGTTGCCGGCGACCATACCGAGGGTTGCCAGGATCATTGCGGCTACAGGCTTCTTCATTGTTCTTCCTCTCTCTACATGTCATTAAGTAACGAAGCCAGTTTAATGACGCGGAGCAGCAAAAACTTTGATGTAAGTCAAAAGTGGCCAGATTCGTTTCAGCCAGCCAATTTTTGTCGAAAAAGCCGGCCCGCCTAGTTGGGCTTGCTACTCAGCTGGAAGTTGACCGGATAGCGCATGGCGCAGGGCTTGCCGGCGCAGACGGCGGGCTTGAACTTGCTCACCAGCAGGATCGACGCCGCCATCTGGCCCAGTGCCGGGGTGGGCGCCGTCTGCACTTCGGCGCTGTCGCACTTGCCGTCCGCGCCGACCAGCACGTTCAGGCGGTACTCTCCGTCCGTCGGCGACTTCCGTGGCAGTTCCAGGAAGGCCTTGACCAGCGCGCCGGTGCCGGCCAGCGGGTAGGGCGGTTCGTCGGCCTCCTGCAGGATGCGGTAGGGCTGCTTGACGGTCCATTGCTGCGCCGGCGTCAGCTGCGCGTAGGCCAGTTGCGGCGGCACGCTCAGTCCGGTGGCCGCCGCGCGCGGGATGTGCGTACCGGTTTTCTCCCGCTTGATCGTATACTGCGCCGGCTCGGCCGCCGGCACGGCCGCGCCGCGCAGATGGCCCTGCTCGAACTCGCCGTCCAGCTGTTCGCCGTTGGGATACAGGATGCGGCCCTTGCCCTCCATGCGGCCGTGCAGCCAGAAGCCCTGGTAGCTGCCGCCCAGCGCGAACTGCATGCTGCCCTGGCCGTGCGGCCCGTTGGCGCTCCAGTCGCCCTGGTAGCGGTCGCCGTTGTTGTAGGTGAATTCGACCTTGCCGGACGGCTGGCCGTGGCGGAAGGTCGCGCTCAGCTTGCCATTCTTGGGCGTGACATACACGCCGGGACCGTCCAGCCGGCCGTCGACGAAGTCGCCCTGCAAGCTGGAGTTGTCCGGATTGAGGCGGAAGCCGGGGCCGTTCGGCAGGCCGGCGCGCAGCACGCCCTCGTAGGCGCCGTGCGGCTGCTCCTTGAGGAACCAGCGCAGCACGCCCATGCCGTCGGCGTAGCCGTCCTTGCAGGCGCCCTCCCAGGTGACGCTGAGCCCGGGCTGCGGCTGTGGATCGGCGACGCGGCAGTCGCGCTCGGCGTTCAGGTATTGCGGCTCGGCGCCGTGGGCTTGCAGGGTCAACAACAATAAGGGCAGGGCGAACAAGGGACGCATGGCGGCTCCGTAACAATGGAATTGCCATCCTAGCATTATTTCACTACGGACACATTGCCTTTTCGACCTTGCCGCACCGAGGAAACGCTCTATTCCTTCTTCTCCGGCAGCTCGACCTCGAGGATCTGGCCGATGCGGCGCAGCCGCACCAGCTTCTCCTCCTTGATCGGGCCGCCCATCTCCAGCAGGCGGTGGGCCAGCGCCAGGGCCTCGCTGCGCTGGGCCGGCTCGGGCAGCAGCACGCGCAGTCCCTGCAGGGCGCGCGTCTCGTCCTGGCGCACCAGGTAGGTTTGCAGGTTGACCGCCTCCTTCAGTTGGGTCAGGGTGACGGTCTTGTCCAGGCCGCGCTCGCGCATCAGCGCGCGGATGCCGTCGAAGGGCCGCTTGTCGACCACGCCGACGCCGCTGGCCACGTAGATCAGCAGGCGCAGGAAACCGGACTCCTGGCTGCCCTGCTCGTAGCGGGCGTCGCGCGCCATCCGCTTGAGGTGGCGGCGCTCCTCCACGCCGTGGCTGTGCGCGCTCGGCCGGCCGGCCGGCGGCGCGCTCGGGTTGATGCCGACCATGGCCTTCAGCAGCGGCGACTCGTAGATGGCCTTGAACATCATCTCGCCGGCGGCGTCGCGCACGTCGCGGTAGTGGTCCAGCGCCTGGCCGATGTGCTTGCTGGCCTGCTGCTCGGCCAGCAGCAGCGGGTTGTCCGGCGCCACCTGTTGGCGCCGCGCCTTGACCATCTCGGCCAGCGGCGCCATCGCCTTCAGCAGCGGGTTGTTGTCGGAGAACAGGTGGCGCTCCAGCCGCGCCGGCGTCAGGTTGCGCGACAGCGTCGCCGTGCTCTCGTTGCTCATCGCCCGCACCAGCGGCGAGACGAAGGTGTCGTACATCGACTGGTTGACCTGGGCCACCCGCTTGACCACCTCGAAGGCGCTCTCGTCCTGGCGGCCGCCGTCCAGCGCCAGGATGTCGGCCACCTCGCGCGGCTCGAAGCGGATCACGTAGCGGCCGCTGGCGAACTCCAGGCCGGGCATGTCCGGGTAGGTGTCGGTGATGATGGCCTCGTACAGGCCGGGCGGCAGCACGTCGATCAGGTCGAGCGCGCAGGCCAGCTCGTTGTGTTCGCGGTTGGCCACGCCGGCCGAGACGAAGATGCCGAGGTGGCCGATGTGCTCGTGCAGGAAGTAGACGATGGTCTGCTCGTTGTCGCGGATCTGCTCGGCGTCGGCGTACAGGTCGGGGATCCAGTTGAGCGCCTGCTGCGGCGGCGTGATGTTGTCGCCCCAGGAGGCGAAGACGATGATCGGCGAGCGGATGTTGCGCAGGTCGATGCGGGTCCTGCCCTCGTCGTGGAAGATCTCGCCAGCGCTCAGGCGGTTGCCGACGAACAGGTTCTGGCTGATCCACTCCATCTCCTCCTTGTTGAGCAGGAAGTGGCCGCCCCACCAGCGCTCGAAGTCGAGGAAGCGCTGCCGTTCCGTGTCGACCTTCGAATACAGGCCGTAGGGCTTGTTCCAGTAGGTGTTGGCCGGGTCGAGCTGCTCGAAGTTGTCGACCAGGTGGGCGCCGTCGAACTTGCCGTTGCCCAGGTCGCCGGCCAGCGAGGCGGCCCAGGTGCCGCCCAGCAGGCCGCCGCTGTAGCGCATCGGATACTTGCCCTCGACGCCGGACCAGTAGGCGATCGGCGAGCCGGCCAGCAGGATCGGGCCGACCGACTCGGGCGCCAGCGCGGCCAGGATCATCAGCGCCCAGCCGCCCTGGCAGTTGCCGATGACGAAGGGCTTGCCGGCGTCGCCGGGGTGCAGCTCATTGACCTTGGCCAGGAAGATTTTTTCGGCCGAGGTGACGCATTCGATGGTCTGGCCCGCCACCGGGGTCGGGAAGAACATCACGAAGTAGCAGGGGTGGCCCTGTTTGAGGGCGATGCCGATCTCGCTGTCGATCTTCGAGCCGCCGATGCCGGGGCCGTGGCCGGCGCGCGGGTCGATCACCACGAAGGGGCGCTTGTGCGGATCGGTCGGCACGCAGTCGGCCGGCGGCTTGATGGCGGCCAGCGCGTAGTTGGCCGCCCGCTCGAGCTTGCGGCCGTCGACGATGATCTCGTAGTCGAACACCAGCACCGGCGGCTTGCCCGACTGCTCGTGCTCGGCGCAGATGTTGCCGCGCTCGCGCAGCACGTCCAGCGTCAGGATCGAGCGCTGCCAGGCGTCGACCCAGTATTCCATCGCAGCGGCGGCGAAGGGTGGGACGAAGGGCTGGGCAAAGGGCGAACTGGTCGGTGTGGTGGGGGTGGACATGCGCTACTCCGTGAGGTTGAGTGTTGTCGGCGGCGGACGTCGATCCCCGCGCCGGCCTGGCGGCCGGCGTCGGAGTGTCGTCACCACGTCAAGGCGCAGGCGGCTAAAAAACCACCCAACGGCGGTGAACTAGGGTCAGACCCTAGGGTCTGACCCTAGAATTTCGCCTGTGGGTTTTCTTAACTTAGCTGCCGACCGGCCGGCCTACTTCTTGGCCGTGGCCGTGGCCTTGGCCTGGACGTCCTGCATGGCCGCCTGTTGCTGCTGGGCGGCGCCCTGCGTGGCGCGGCTCAGCTCGCCTTGCAGGGCGACCGTGATCTCGGCCGCCTGGCGGCCGTAGCTGAGCATGCGCTCGATCTGCGGGCCGACCTGCGAGGCGGCCACCGTCAGCCACTCCTGCGGCGAGTTGGCCGACAGCCGCTGGCGCGCGGCGGCCGGATACTCGTCGAGCGCGGCGCGCGCCAGGCTCATGTTCAAGGCGGTCAGCCTGGCGATGCCTTCCAGGCCGGTCTGGGCCAGGTTGGTGACGAATTCATATTGGGCTTCTACCTGGGCTTTGCCGGCGGTAGGGAACTGTTCGATACCTGAGAACATAAAATGCCTCCGAGTGGATCTGTCACAGTGAGCGGGCTGGTGTATAGCGTGGGGCAATGGCCCGGGGAAAATCCATTGTGACAGGTCTGTTTGTCGGCATCAAGACATTCCGAATCGGGCCGTGGCCTTGCTTGGCACGGGGGTAACGCATGTGTTCCAGCGGCATGGTGGTGTGGCGGCCGGCGCCGCATCGCCGCCGTCCAAGCCATGTCCGCCGGGACGGCTTTGGATTACCATGGAAGCTGTCCCCTCCGTCGGAGAATCCCCATGTGGCAGCCGATGCGCGCCTGGTGCCTGCTTGCGCTGATGGCCGGCGCGCCCGCCGCCGCCCAGGTCGGCGCCGGCGTCCAGGCCGACGCCGTCAGCCAGCAGTTGGTGGTGGCCCGCGCCGCCGAACTGTACGCCGAGCGCCTCGCCGTCCTGCGCGAGGGGCACGCGCTGGACGTCCACGGCGCCGTGCTCGAGCGCGTGCGGCGCGTCGCCGGCGGCCTGATCGCCCAGGCCCGGCGCGACTACCCGGACAGCGCCGCCTGGGCCTGGGAGCTGCACGTGACGACGGACGAGGGGCAGACGGCCGACGGCATGGCCGGCGGCAAGATGCTGGTCGGCGAGGCCTATCTGGAGCGGCTCGACATCACCGACGCCGAACTGGCCATGCTGCTGGCGCACGAGATCGCCCATGCGGTGCTGCGCCATAACCTGCTGGAATACCAGCTGGCGCTGCGCCTCGATCCCGGCTGGGCGCCACGCCCCTTCCTGGCGCTGGAGGACGCGGTGGAGAACGACCGCGCGCTGATCGCCAGGCTGGCGCCGCAGGGCCTGGCGCAGGAGGCCGAGGCCGACCGCGAGGGCCTGCTGCTGGCCTGGCGCGCCGGCTGGCCGGCGGCCCGCCTGGCCAACTACTTCAAGAAGCTGGCGCGCGCCAGCGGCCAGCCGTATTTCGACTCCGCCACCCACCCCTCGCCGGCCAGCCGCTGGGCCGCGGCGCGCGCGCTGGCGGCGGGGCTGGGGGCGCCGGCTGGGCCGCCGGCCGGTCAAAAATAAGGTTCTTCACTGGGCTGAGGGATGCCGGCCTTACCCCGCAAGCGAAGGGGTCTGACCCCGTACGGGGTCAGACCCCGGCTTCTATGTCCCGGGTTGGGGGGCTTGGCGGATGAGGGGGATGCCGGCCTAAGCCTTGCGTCTATCCGACTGCGCGTAACAGCACCGACCAGGCGAAGTCCCAGTCGATGCGCTCCTGCTCCAGGCGCAGGTTGGGACGCCACTGCTGCTGCTTCAGGCCGCGATACACCAGGCCTTCCTCCGCCGTGAGCGCGGCCAGCTCGGCCGCGCCGTGCTGCACCTTCTCGTCGCTCCACAGCGGCGCGCAGCGCAGCAGCGTGGCCTGGTCCATCAACAGCGAGCGCAGGCCCGGCAGGTGGCCGCGGGCGCGCTGCAGGATGGCGTAGCCGTGGGTGTCGATGTCGCCCCAGTAGAGGCAGCGCGCCGGCGCGATCCAGGGCAGCTGGGCCAGCAGGTCGACGCCGTAGCCGAGCGCCATGAAGGCCACCGTGCCGGGCAGGTCGGCCAGCGCCAGGCCGGTTTGCAGATTCTCGACGATCAGCACCACCGACGCCGGCAGGTCCAGCCGCGCCAGCTCCTCCACCGGCGCGGTGACGTCGCCCAGGCCGCCCAGGCGGGCGCGCAGCTGCGCGTCCAGCACGCGCATGCGCAGCTGGACCGGCGGCCGCCGCAGGCCGCTCAGCGCGTAGAAGCCGGCGTCCTGGTCCGGCCCGTCCGGCCCGTCCGGTGCCTGCGGGCTTGTGCGCAGCGCCGCCAGCAGGTCGACCAGCACGCCCCGCCGTTGCTCCATCCATTTGGAATCGATGCCGGCCAGCGGCAGCTGGCGCGGATACAGGCCGGAATTGGGATGGGCCAGCAGCCAGGCCAGCAGGTCGAGCAGGCGCTGAAAGTCGGCGTCGGCGTAGTCGGCCAATACACCGAACAGGCGCGGCAGACGCCCGGCCAGCGCCGGCCAGCGCGCCGTCATCAGTTGGAAGCGGGCGGCGGCGCGCTGCCAGCGCTCGTGCTCGCCACTCCACATGGCGGCCTGCGCCGGTTCGTGCAGGATCAGCGACTCGGGCAGGCGCTGCGTGCCGAGCACCTTCCAACGCCGCTCGGTCCAGCGCAGCTCGCCCGGACCGCGCCAGGCGCGCCAGGCCTCGGCCCAGGCGCGCACCGCCTCCACCTGGCGCAGCGCGGCCTGCTCGGTGGGCAGGCCGAGCGCGATCGGCAGCGGCCAATGCTGCTCCGGCGTGGTGGCGGCCAGCCAGTCGCGGTGCTGGTTGGCGAAGCGCTTGGCCAGCAGCTGGGCGACGTCAGCCGGCAGCTTCAAGGGCGGCCTCCTGGCGGGCGTACTCGGGCAGGCGCAGACGCTGGCGCTCGCCGTCGTATTCGATCATCAGCACGCCGGACACCTTGCGGTCGCGGATGTCGACAAAGCAGGCGCCGCCGATGAAGGGCTCCAGCGTCATCACCGACTTGAGCGGCGTGGCGACGATCATCTGGAAGCCGAAGTTGGCGAAGATGTTCATGGCCAGCGCGGTGAACTCGTTGTCGGCCTTGTCGAAGGCCTCGTCGAGCACCACCGGCGCGTACATCGGCAGGCCGTGGTCGCTGCCGCCCAGCTGGTAGCGCAGCGCGGCGGCCAGGCAGGTGGTGGCCAGTTTCTGCCGCTGGCCGCCGGACTTGCCGGCGCCGCTCTGGTAGACCTCGACCTCGTTGCCGTCGGCGTCGATCTCCTTGCCGGTGAACTCGACGTGCAGGCGCACGTCCAGCACCGCCTCGCGCCAGCGGCGCTGCTCCGGTTCCTGGCTGCCGAGCCGGTTGACCAGGCCGCGCAGGGCGACGAAGCGTGCCTCGGCCGCCTCGCGTTCCTCGCCCCAGGCGTTGCTCAGCGCCTTTTGGATGTCCTGCTTGAACTCGCGCACCTCGGGCAGCTGGCGGTCGCTCGGCAGAATGTGCAGCGTGGTGCTCTGGCCGGCGTTCTGGTTGAACGGCACCTGGCGCAGGCTGGCGTTGACCAGCTCCATGCGCTCCAGGATGGCCTTGCGCGCGTCGTTCAGATAGGTCGACAGCGCCGCCAGGTTCTGGTTGCTCTGGTTTTGCAGCAGCTCGAAGAAGCGCTGCTCGTGCGCCGGCAGGCCGTCCGTCTCCAAGCGCGCCAGCTTGGCGAAGAAGTCCGGCGCGGAGGCCAGCGCCGCGTCCAGCCCGTCCGAGTCGGCCTTCCACTCCTTGATGAAGGCGCTGAAGCGGGCCTCGACGAATTTTTCGCACTGGGCGATGTCCTGGTTCAGGCGCTCGATGTCGGCGCCCAGCGCCCTGCTGACGGCGCGGTCGGCGCCGTCGAGGGTGCGCAGCGTGACGCCGTCGGGCAGGGCGGCGTAGCGTTCGTCGAGCCCCTGCTGCTGGTGCGGCGTGGGCGCGACGATGCTGGCGTCCTGCCGCAGCGCCGTCAACTGGACGCGGTGCTCGTCGATCTTGCGCTGGCAGGTGCGGTGCTCGACGTCGGTCTCGTTCAAGCCGTGCGCGGCTTGGCGCACCAGCTCCTCCTGCTCGCGCAGGCGGGCGTCGATCTGGCGCAGCTCGGCGTTGCCCTCGCGGGCCGCCTTGAGCTGGTGGTCGATGGCGGCGATGCGCTGCACCATCGGCTGCACGTCGATCTCCTGCCATTGCAGGTTGACCAGCGCCTGGCATTGCAGCGCCCGCGCGCCGCTCTCCGCCATATGCCGGCGCAGCTGCGCCAGCTCGGCGTCGTAGCCGGCCACGCGGGCCAGCAGCTCGCGCTGCTGCTGCTCGTACAGGGCCAGCTTCTCGCGGTTGTCGAAGCCCAGCACCCAGTTTTGCCGCGCGTCGATGGCGCTGCGGTCGTCCTTCTCGTGGCGCGTGCGGCTGTGCTTGATCTGGCCCTCGCGCGTGAGCGCGCGCTCGCTGGCGGCGCGGAAGGCGGTGATCGATTCGACGCAGTCGTAGTCGAAGCGCTGGCGCAGCTCGGCGCGCAGCCAGTCGGCGTGGGCGCCGTCCTTGACCTTCAGCTTGAGCACCAGCGAGTTGGCGCGCAGCGGCCGCGCGGCGGCCGCCTCGGCGCGGCCGGTACGGAAGTACACCAGCCGGCGGCCCAGGTTGACGCCGTTGATGTGGTTGGCCAGCGCGCCGTAGTGCTCCTCGTCGACCAGGATGGACAGGGCGAAGCCGTGCAGCACGCGCTCGGCGGCGCCGCGCCACGGCGCCTCATCGGCCTTGACCTCGAGCAGCTCGCCGACGAAGGGCAGGGCCGCCTCGGCCACGCCGATGGCGCCGGCGATGTCGCGCCGCAGCGCGATCATCTGCGCCGGGATGTTGGACGGCTGGCGCCGCAGCGAGGCGATCTCCTGCGCCACCGCCTCGCGCTCGGCCACCGCCTCGGCGCGGGCCTGGCCGAGCAGCAGCAGCGGCTCCTCGGCCAGGCCGCCGGCGCTCCAGCGGGCCAGTTCCTCGCGGGCCTGGCCGATCAACTCGGCGAAGCCCTGCGGCGTGGCCGGCAGCGTCCAGCCCAGCGCGGTGCAGGCGGCCAGCGCCTGGCCGCGCCGGCGCAGGCGTTCGCCGCGCTGCTCCTCCAGGCCCTTCTTCTCGTTCTCCCAATGCTCGATCTGGCCGCCGCCGGCCTCGCGGCGCTGGTGCTCCAGGTCGCGTAGCGCGGCGCCGCGGTTGTCCAGGGTGTCCTGCTGGCGGCGCATCTGGCCGGCGTGGCCGTCCAGCTCGACGGCGAGGGCGGCCAGGGCCGTCTCCAGCAGCGCCATGCGGCGCCGCTCGCGGTAGCTGTGCATGCCGGCGCGCAGCTCCTCGTGGCCGTTGCGCTGCAGCTGGATGGACTGCATCTGCTGGTGGCGCTCGCGCGCCGGCACCAGCATCTGCACCTGCTGGCGCGCCGTCACCACCGCCTGGTGCGCCGCGTTGAGCTCGCCGAACTCGCTGACCAGGCGGTCGGCCACGGCGAAGGTCTCCGGCTTGTCGAGCATGAAGTCGCGCAGGAAGGCGTTCAGGTCGCCCAGGTTCTTGGCCGACTGGGTCTTGTGCAGCAGGCGCAGCGCCATCTCGCTGTCGATGCCGAGCAGGCGGCAGAAGCGCTCGCAGTAGGGCCGGAACTCGTCGCGCGCGTGGGCCTCGGGGAAGGTCTGCTTGAGCTTGCGCACGTCGAAATTGCTGTCGCCGAATTCGCTCAGCTCGCGCAGGTCGAAGGCGCGTTCGAAGATCAGGAAGTAGCGCTTGACGTCGGTGTTGCCGTTGGCGCTGCCGCGCAGCCAGAACAGCTGCACCAGCGTCACCTGCTGGCCCAGCGCGTTCTGGTAGTTGAGCGCCAGCGCCGACCAGGTGGTGCCGCTGCGCAGATAGCGCGTGGTGTACTCGCCGGAGTTGGCGTCGCTCTGCGCCGCCCAGGCGCCGCGCACGTAGCTGATCAGGTTGCGGTCGCGGCCGGCGCGGTCGGCCTCGCGCGCGGCGGCGTTGAAGTCGACCCAGCGCGGCGGCACCAGCAGCGCCGAAAAGGCGTCCAGCAGCGTCGACTTGCCGGCGCCGGAGCGGCCGACGATGAGGAAGCCGCGCTCGCTGATCGGCACCTCGTGCAATTCGCCGAAGGTGCCCCAGTTGTACACCTGCAGCCGCGCCATGCGGAACTGCTCGCGCGAGAAGGGCGCGGCCGGCGCTGGCGCCGATGTCGCTGCGGCCGGCGTCATTGCTCGTCCTCCTCGTCGGGCGTGGGCTGCTTGCCCAGTGCGGCCGGGTCGCCCGCCGCCATGCGCTGGTACAGCCCGGTGAGCGTTTGGATTTCCTCGGCCGAGAACAGCAGCTTGAGGGTGGGCGAGATCTCGAAGCGGTCGTCGCTGGCGCGGATCTTTTGCAGGATGTTGTGCTTCTTGATCTTCTCCACCGAGGCGTTGACCCGCTTGGTGAAGCCGGCCCGGTCGGTGCTGGCGGCACGCTCGTACAGCGTGAGGTTGTCGACGATCTCGCTCAGGTCGACCACGGCGCGCTCGCCCTGCGCGTCGGCCTGGGTCAGGCGCTGGCGCAGGTAGAGCAGCAGGATCGAGTCGATGAAGGTCAGCTGGGCGCGGCGCAGCAGCAGCGGCACCTCCAGGTCGCCGGTGTCGGCCTGGCGGGTGAAGGCGACCTGCATGTCGCGGTCGATCACCAGCTCGAGGAACAGCTCGGCCAGGCGGCGCCGCACCGTCACCTCGTCGCGCAACAGGATGGGCCACAGCTTGGCGTGGCGGCGGCCGTCCAGCGCGGGGCCAGACAGCAGCTGCACCAGCGCGCGGCGCGTGTCGAGCGGCAGCTCGCCGCTGTCGCCGTTGAACAGCGCCGTGGCCGGCGGCGCGCCCTCGCCGGCTTCGCTGGCGACGGTGGATACCTCGGGGACGGCCGGGGTGTCGGTCTCGTGTTGTGGTTCAGACCAGTTCATCGGCGCGTTCCTTGACAAAGTAGATGGTGGGGATGCGGGCGCTGCGGCGCTGCTCGTCGCCGCCGGTCCAGCTGACGGTCTCCTGCGCCGCCGCCGCCACGCCGTGGCGGCTGGCCAGGGCCAGCAGGCCGAGCACGCTGCCCAGGCCCTGCGCCGCCGGGTGGGCCAGCAGCACGTCGCCCACCGAGGCCTGCGAGCGCAGCGCCAGCACGGCGCGCACGTCCGCCTTCAGGCTGCGGAAGTCGATCTCCGACTGCGCCACCAGCTCGCCGACCGACTCCAGGTCGATCGGCGCCGCCTCGCCGTCGCGCATTTTGCCCGGCAGCGCCTGCAGCGTGGGGTCGTGCAGCAGCCACTGCGACAGCGAGGCCAGCTTGCTGCTGGTGAGCGTGAGCGTGAAGGCCAGCGTGTCGGTGGTCTTGACCTCGTCCTTGAGCGCCAGCGCCGCCAGCTGCGCCTGGCGCAGCAGCTGGTTCAGCCGGCGCTGCTCCTGGAACTCGCGGCTCTGCACGAAGTTCTTCAGGCTGCGCGCGAAGGACTGCAGCACGTCGTGCACCATGCCGCCCTGTTCCAGCAGGGTGCGCGTCAGCCGCAGCAAAAAGCGCCGCTCCTGCGACTCCAGGCCGGCGACGAAGTCGCGCGACATCAACTGGTCCAGCGCCTGCTCCAGCGTGGCCGACTGCTCCGGGTCCGTCAGCAGGCGCCAGAAGGCGGCGAAGGTGCGCCCGGCGTCGCTCTCGGTGATCAGGTCGATGCCGGCGAACAGCGAGTCGAGCACCTGGCCGCGGTTGCCGTCGTTCTCCATGATGCGCTCGCGCAGCTCGCGGTTGAGCTGCTCGAACTGGTCGCGCACGCGGCGGAAGTCGCCGGCCAGGTCGTCGGCCAGCTTGATCACCTCGCGCGTGCGCTCCAGCGCCGCCGCCTCCGGCAGGATTTGCAGCACGCCCTGCTCGATGGCGGCGATGTCGCGCTCGATGCGCTCCTGCTCGGCGCGCAGGCGGGCGACGCGGCGCGCCTTGTCGCTGTCGGTGTCGTCGGACAGGCGGGCCAGCGCGTCGATCACCAGGCCCAGGCGGCTCTCCGTGGCCGAGGCGTGCGGCTTGACCAGGCCGGAGATGAAGCGGATCGCCTCGATGGTGGCGCTCGACAGCTCGTACTCCTCCTCGGCCGCGCCGGCCGGGAAGCGGCGCTCCAGATAGCCCTCGGCCAGCCAGCCGGCGACGTAGGTCTGCGCCGTCGGCCCCCAGTCCTCGCCCAGGTTGCGCAGGCGCTCCAGCTCGCGCTCGATGCGCTCGTGCAGGATCGACGCCGGCAGGCTGCGCTCGTGGTCGTACAGATGGGTTTGCAGCAGGCCCAGCACGGTCGGCCCGTTGCCCGAGGCGAGCAGGCGCCACAAGGGCTGCCCGCGCATGCGGCGGTAGACGGCGAGGGCTTTGTCGGCTTTCATGCCGCCATTCTAAGGCAGATTGTGTGGCGGGGCGGGCAAGCTTGCCGGGTTGGCAGCTAGGTATTGAAATATTCTCCCGTCCAGGGATTGAGGAGGCGAACACCTGTTGGTGTGAAATCGGCGACATTTCTCGTTGCGACGGTCATGCCATGTACGATCGCCGTGGCCGCAATCAGCGCGTCACGAACGGGACGGGATGCTCCCCTAAGTCAGCTGCCACGCTAATTAAGGCAGCTTAACTAGGCATTGGCCTTAATTAAATTTTTCAGTTTAATTTTAGTAGCGGGGCGGCGGGTAGGCAAGAAGGCTATAGTGTGCGCATGCCCGCGCGGATAACCGCGAAGGTGACGGTCGTCGATGGCATGCCGATTGTCCTTCAAGGAGCGATGAACATGAAATGTCCTGTCTGCGGCGCGGCCGAACTGATCCACGACACCCGCGACATTCCCTACACCTACAAGGGTGACAGCACCGTCATCGCCGCCGTGGCGGGCGAATTTTGCCCGGCCTGCGCCGAGTCCATCTTGGATGCGGCGGAATCGAACCGCATCATGTGTGAAATGCAGGCCTTCTCCAAGCAGGTGAATGCGGCCATTGTCGATCCCGGCTTTATCACCGACGTGCGCAAGAAGCTCGGTCTTGACCAGCGTGAAGCCGCCGAAATATTCGGCGGTGGGATCAACGCGTTCTCGCGCTACGAAAACGGCAAGACCAAGCCGCCGCTGGCCTTGGTCAAGTTGTTCAAGCTGCTGGATCGTCACCCCAATCTGCTCGACGAGGTCAGAGCCTCCTGACCTTCTTGAACCGACGTAATGATGGAAACCGAAATAACGAGCAGCGCTATTTTATTTTGCCGGCGAAGTTAAAATAAGGAGCGATTTCATTTTGCTTTATGCCTATGGAACGCAGTCGAGGCCGGCCTCGACACCTTCAGCGACCGCAAGAAACTCAAGGCCTGGCTGAAGGACTACCGCATCGTCGCCAACGACCCGGGCTACGGCGAACCGTGGTTTTAACGGCGCTGGCTTGCGCCGCGACAGCATGCCGATAAGATGCAACGCCGCTCGCGCGCCACTGGGCGGCGACCAAGCATGTCATCCCACGCATCCTGGCATTTAAGAAGTTGTGCCATTGCCGAGGGATCGATCGCTACTCTCAGCACAAATTGGCTGAACAACCAGTCTGAGCCCGATCGCGTGCAACACTTTTAAGATGGTGTCAAACCTGGGTTGACTCTGTGGCCGTAGTGCTTTGTACAGCGATTCGCGAGCTATGCCGGCCTTGCTTGCAACCTCTGTCATGCCCTTCGCCTTGCAAGCAACCAGTATCGCTTCCGCAAACATGGTCGCGTCAGAGTCGGCAAGGAACTCGTTGATGAACGCCACCAGAGCTTCCTCGGTGCGCAAGTAATCGGCCGCCTCGTATTTGGGAAGAGCTTTTATTCTCTCGATGTCAAATTGATCATTTGCAACTGGGTTTTCTGCCGTTTCCATACTGTCCTCCTGGACTTTCCAAGCTGTGATGCGGCAAGCCAGCCATTTGGCTACGTTTTCCGGTATGTTCTTGCCCGTTCCTTGGCCGCATCAATGTCTTTTTGCTGCCCGTTCTTTGTTCCCCCGCCGAGCAAGACAACGATCTGCTTGCCGATCTTCAGGTAGTAGACGCGCCACCCTGGGCCATAATCAATTTTCAGTTCATGTACGCCTTGACCAACTGGCTCGGACTTCCCCGGATTTCCCAGCCCTAACCTGAAGATACTTGCCGTAATCTTGGCTTTCGTTTTCTCATCCGTGAGACCGTTGAAGAACTCGTCGAATTTTGGGTCTTTGACTATTTCATACATAGTTCACCCTCCTGCAGAACCAGGCAACTATGCCTGATAAGTGTAGCCTATCGATTACACCGCATCAAGAAAATGATAACAAGTGATTACAGGCAGTTCGCGTTAGCTTCAGGGAAACTCTCTCTACCTGCGAAACACAGCAAGACTTCAGCAGCTCGCCCCGGAAATGCTCGTGCCGGTTCGAAGATTGATACCCAAGAAGCACTTGCCATGCTGTTCTCCTTGGTTGATTGCGTCTACCAAAGGCATTGTTGCGTGGCGCTGCCAACACGGAATTGGGTGGAATCAAGCCAAGTGAAGTAAACGGAGAACTGTTGTATGTTGGTGCCCGCGCCGCGCGCCGCCCGAGCCTAGTCGCGCAGCAGCCGGCAGACCTGCTCGGCCATCACCGCCGCCAGCCGCACCGGCACCGCGTTGCCCAGCTGGCGCATGGTCTCCGACCAGGTGCCGTCGAAGATGAAGTCGTCCGGGAAGGTCTGGATGCGGGCCGATTCGCGCACCGTGAAATAGCGCACCGAACCGTCCGGCCGGCGCAGCATGTTCTCGCCGCCCGGCACGCCGTGGTCGCCCGCCTTGAGCGCCTTGGCCGGCTCGTCCAGCGGACTGCCGGTGTGGCCCACATAGCTGCGCGCGCCCGGCTGGAAGCGGTGCGCCTGCGGCAGCTCCTTGGTCGGCTGGCGCTCCGGGTCGGGCAGGTCGGCGATGGCGTCGCGCACCGTCAGCCAGGGCAGCACGTCCGCGTTCGGGTTCGCGGCCAGGATGGCGCGGATCTTTTTGTCCATGCCCTCCGGCCGGGCCGGCCGGTTCCTGGCCGCCACCCGGTGCCGCGCCCAATACTCGCCGGTGTGCCACTGCGACAGCAGCAGCGCGTCGTGGCTGTGCGTCTCGCGCGGAAACTCCCAGTCGATCTTGTCCTCCGCGCGGAAGCCGACGAAGAACACCCGCATGCGCTTTTGCGGCACGCCGTAGTTGGCCGCGTTCACCAGGCGGTGGTAGACGTGGTACTCGCTGGCCTTGCCGCCTGCCTTGTGCTTTTGCAAGCGCCGCAGATGGTCCGGCCACTGCTCCCTGGGCTTGGCCGCCAGCGAGGGAAACTCCAGCTGCAGCAGGATGTAGCTGAAGTAGTCGGCGAAGGCCGCGCGTGTGAGCCCCTGCACGTTCTCGAAGACGAAGGCGCGCGGCTTGGCCTCGCGCACCGCGCGTATCGCCTGCGGGAACATGTCGCGCTCGTCGAGGAAGCCGCCGTGCTTGCCGCCCATGGAGAAGGGCTGGCAGGGCGGCCCGCCGGTGATCAGGTCAATGCCCTGGTGGCCCGCGTAGACGAAGTTCTTGACGTCGCCCTCGGTCACGTCCGGCCAGTGGCTGATCGGCGCCACGTTGTTGCGCTTGTTGTTGCGGATGGTGTTGCAGGCGTGGCTGTTCCACTCCACCACCGCCCGGTGCCGCACGTCGTTGCCGGAAAACCCGAGCGCCAGCCCGCCGGCGCCGGCGAACAGCTCGATGGACTCCAGGGCGCGGGGAAGGACCGCTGGGCGCTTGTCCGTCAGGGCGGAGGTGAGGGGCGGGTTGTACATGGTTTTCTGATAGGGCAGGAACGAATCGATGTTGGAGGGGACGCGATCTAGCCGGTGGGTCTTTGCAAAGGCAAGTGGAGCGACAGCGCCGCGCGGAACGGGCTGCGCGGGGTAAGCATTACGTCAACTTTTCGCTCGCCTGGGCGATTGAAATTTGTGCAGCAGTATAAAGCACCGGCGCCGCCGCGATCAAACCAAAAGATGAGGCGGCCTGCGTCGCCGGCGGCATCGGGCCGTTCGTCGGGTGCGCTGCTGAGTTAATTTTACTGTGTTTTTATACAGTCTTCAACAACATAGCTTTGTGTTCGCGCAAACGGACCTTGAAGATTGCGCAAACAGCGCGATCATGGAGTGGTGTAGACGGCCGAAAAAGGAACAGCCGGCAGGCGGGTGGGGTGGTTCATGGTGGATAGCATCGATCAGGCGGCGCGCAGCGCCTTGATGAGCAGGATACGCGGCAAGAACACCCGCCCCGAGCTCATCGTGCGGAAGCTGGTGTACGCCGCCGGCTACCGCTATCGGCTGCACGTGCGCAAGCTGCCGGGCTCGCCCGACCTGGTGTTCGCGGGGAGGAAGAAGGTGATTTTTGTGCATGGCTGCTTCTGGCACCTGCACGACAACTGCAAGGGCGGGCGCATACCCAAAACACGGGTGGAGTTCTGGCGCGAGAAGCTGCACGGCAACAAGCAGCGCGACGAGCGCACGGCCGAGACCCTACGCCTGGCCGGCTGGGATGTGCTGGTGGTGTGGGAGTGCGAACTGAGCGATTTGGACGTGCTGGAACACATCGTCCGGGCTTTTCTAGGCTCAGTTCGCCTTCACTAGCGGTAGGCTACGTGTCCAGCTCGAAGACAACGCTCATTGGGCTGCTACCTGTGTGACTCAAGTAGCGTACCGGCCCTTGATAGACGAACGGCGCGCCCTTGCCATTTTCGAGCTTGGTTTCGCGCACGAACAAGTGAATCGCGACACCATTCTGGACATGATGAATGATGTCCATGCCCTTTTTACTGCTCGGCGACGTCGAGTTTTGGCTTTGCCAGTGGAAAGTCTTGTCATCTATCCAATGGTCCAGATAACGGTGATCGACGGCCTTGCCCTGCTTGTTTATGGTAACCAGCAGCACAACCGCTTGTTTGCTTGCCAGCGCCACATGTCCGACATTCCAGCTGCCGACGTTGAATTGCTCGCCAAAGAGGGCGGGGATATCCTCGCGCGGGAAGGTGCGACCCACCGCCAGTTCTAGCGGAGGAATGACGGCCTTGAGCCGCGCCCTGGTACGCATTTCTTCGGTGGCCGGCATGTCCTCGAAATCGGGATTGCTTGCGCGAAGTACATAGCCGCCGTCCGGTGCCTTCAAGACCGTGCGTAGCAGATACTGGAAGCCTTCTCCCGTTTCATCCTGACGCTCGATGGCGATCACCGTGCCCGTGATCGAGCCGGCGCTGCTCGGCGTTATGTGCTCCAACAGCAGATAGTCACCGTCCTGAATAGGATGCTTGCCACCATCCATCGAATTACCGGACGCGCGGGCGATGAAGTGCCGCTGCGCATCCAAGTGCCCATACGCTGCGCCGAGCGTCCTATATTCTTCCGCATCGGCCGAGCCGGTTTTGAAATGACCGCAGGCGATTTTGAGGTTGGGGAAAAACGGCAGCTCGACGCCACCGGTCTTTGTGTTGCGATTGAAAGGTATAACGTTGTCAGGCAGTTCCGTATTGATGCGGCGGACTTCGTACGCCGCCAGTCGATAGTCGATCAGGTCTTGGACCATCAATTCAAATTTCTTCTGGTGCGCCGGCAACAAGCCGAACACCGCCCGGAACTGCCCATCCTTCACGGCGAAATGCGAGTTCTGTTTGGACGCACGGTTGCCGCCAACCCAAGCTTCAACAGGGTTTTTGGCCCAGTACCGCTGCCATGCCGCGCCTGCACCATCCGGCAAGTCGCGCTGCTCGCTCGGGAGATCGATAAGTAAAGCGCGGCGCCGCTGCAGCACGCGCCAGGAGCGCTCGGCAAGATCCGCTGTCGTAGGGGGCGTGGACCATCCGTTCAGCTCCTGGAAGGCCTCCAGCAGCACCATCTTGAAGCTCTTCGTCATTGACGTGGTTTCCACCTCGCGCAAGAAGGCCCGATGCGCGGCGAGGATTTCTTGCTCGTCAACGTCCAGATCCTCCATCGCATCGACCAGTGCGAACCACGAGCCATAGTCGTTCCGCATCAACTGCATGCTGGCGCCGGAGCGATAGAATTCCGCCAGCGCTGGCCGTCTACCCAGGCTATTGCGCAAGGCTTCGTATTCGTTCTTGATGCCGTCGCTGTCGAGGGACTTGAGGAACTCGATCAATTGCAAGTCGTAGTTCACAAAGCAGCCGTCGGGCAGGTTGAGCTGATTCGCCTGAGCCTTGCGCGCGAAATTCGCCAGATGCTTGTAGCTCGACTCGACTCCGAACAGGGCCTGCGGCTTGTGCAGGAAGCTTTTGTGGTTGCCGATGAAATCGAGGATAACCAGCTTCTCCTTGCCATCGCTTTTGCGCAGGCCCCGGCCCAGCTGCTGAAGGAAAAGAATCTTGGATTCGGTTGGACGCAGCATCATCACCGTGTCGATGGCCGGCAAGTCCACGCCCTCGTTGAACAGGTCGACCGAGAAGATCACGGCAAGACGGCCATCTCGCAAGCGCTCCAGCGCGTCGGCGCGGCTCATTGTCGAGCCTGCGTAGACGGCGGCGCAGGCGATGCCCGCTTTGGCAAATTGCGCGGACATGAACTCGGCGTGCGCGATCGATACGCAGAAGGCCAAGGTCCGTTCCTGCTTGCGGCGCTGCCATTCCGACAGCGCGTGTCTGGCGCGCGCCAGTGTCGCCAGCTTGTTGGACAACTGGTCTGGATCGAAGCGGCCGTTACGCCATGGGATTTCGGTGTAGTCCACCGAGCCGTCGAAAATGCCGTAGTAGTGGAAGGGCACCAATAATTTTGAATTGATGCCGTCGAACAGACCGCAAGTGAAGACGAGATTGTCATCGCACAGCGACAAAATATCGGACTGGTCGGATCGATCCGGGGTCGCCGTTAGCCCCAGCAGGAAGCGCGGTGAGAAGTAGGCTAGCAGGCGGCGATATGTGGGCGCTGCGGCATGGTGGAACTCATCGACGACGATGTAATCGAAGTGGCTTGGCGAGAAGCGCTCCAGATGAACGTCTTGGCTCAGCGTCTGCACTGACGCACACAGGATGTCCACTTCGACGTCGCGAGTTTGTCCGGCGTAGAAGCCGACACGCGCGCTCGGGCGAATTCTGAGGAAGGTCTCCGCAGCCTGGTTCAATATCTCTTCGCGATGGGCAACGAACAGCACGCGCTTCGCGCCGAGCTGTTCGGCATCGAACGCCGCGAGCCAAGTTTTTCCGAGGCCGGTCGCGAGGACCACCAGCCCACGGCCAAAGCCTTCGGCGCGCGTTTCCGCCAGCGCGAATAAGGCGTTGTTTTGAATCAGCGTCGGCTGTGGTGGGGGATCTTGCTCCAAACTTCCCGGCGCGACTGCGCGCGGCATTGGAACGCGGCGCGCTTCATATTGGTCGATCCATGCGTTCGATAAAGGAATGCAACGGGGATTGACGAACAGCTCTTCGAATCTGGAACGGGCTTCGAGAAAGCCATTGTCGCCCGGATAGTCGACGCGGTAGTTCCACTCCAGTCCATTTTTCAGCGCCTGCCTGCTGATGTTGCTGGAGCCGATGAAGGCTGTGCCTTTGAGACCATTTTCGCCATCGATCCGCGCGAACAGATAGGCCTTCAAATGGAAGCTGCTGCCGGCCGACTCGTAGACTTTGACTTGAGCACCTTGTTCTTGTAGCAGCATCAGCAGTCGCAAGGCTTCGGGGTCTGTGACATCAAGATAATCGCTAGTCAGCACGCGGACGCGCGCCGGCGCGCGTTTCAATTCCTCGTTCTTCTTGATCGCGCTGTGCAGATCTGGCAGCAGGAGGCGCAGGCCTGTCGTCTTGACGAATGCCACGGCTAGATCGATCTCGGACGCCTGATTAATCGCCGCGCTGAGGTGCGGTAGAAATGGATCGTCCCCACCAGTGATCAGGTGGTCTCTGGGAGTGCTCTCCCGGAACACAATCGCGTTTATCCATTGCTCGGAGCGGCCGGGACGCCGATCTGCCGTTATCCAGTATTCAACCTTGTGCACGTCGGGTAGGTCGGCAAACCATTCGCTGAGTTGTGCTTCATCCGCGTCGGTGAAGTGGCGGCCATCTTGAACGCGCTCGCCAGCGCCGAGTTTGAAGCTGACGTAGAACGCGCCACCCGGTTTGAGTGCCGCCCACAGACTGCGCAGTGCCGTTGAAAGGCTATTTCGATTGAGGTGAAGCAAGCTCGCACAAGCCCATATGCCGTCGTAGCAGGACTGCTCTTGGACATCGAGGAAGCTGCGTACGGAAATATCGATGCCAGCATGTTTTTCTGCCAACTGCGCCAATTCTTCCGATGCATCGAAAGCAGAGACGCGAAAGCCTCGGCTTAGAAATGCCTTGGCGTCCCGCCCCGAACCACACCCTGCGTCGAGCACTACTCCACCCGGATTGATCGATGATAAGAAACGATCGTGCAAAGCCGACATATCTACTTGAACGGTATTTGCAAAGAAACTGTCTGCGTGTTGATTGTAATAGGCGAGGGTTGATGTCATGATTTGGGTATTGTTCGGCTTTCCGTTAATTAATTACAAATTGCACAATTCAACTCAAGCATATTACCCCAGAAAATAATGCGCAATGAGGTTATTTTCCCCAGCATCGGCTTCAGAACTCGGGATAAAAAAATGGAACCAACAAGGTAACTTTCTATCCTATCTGAAAAGCTCATATTTTGTCGAGTGACATCATTCCTGAAAAACCGGGCCTTGATTTGCAAACGCACTTCTCAAGTTCTTCGTCCCGAACACGTTCAGTATCTGACACGGAACGTGAAAAACGTGATTTGTGCCATTAAAACTGAAAACCTTCGGAAGGACCATCTCGCGTGATGAAGAGGACTCATGGGCCAAGGGGGCGCTGACTGTACCTCCCCCCGTGAAGATGGCACGTGTTTTCGCAGGCCACGAGCCACTAGCTCCGCAAATTTGTACGATTATTTACCTGTACATGCAGCTTTCGCAAACTCCTCTTCGAGTTTCTTGACCAATGCCGGTAGTTTAGTATTCACGTCCTCGCGCTTTATATCTCGGCGGTGAATAGCCTCTCTAGAAAAATACTTTTCCATTATTGTTGCTTCAGCATTTGGCGAACCAGAGAGAATTGCAATCCAGTCTTTAGCCGCGAACGGGATCGGACTTCTGCTTCCTTTTTGGTAGGCACACGATTTGAGTGGGTATAAATCGATAATTTCGATAAATTTCTTGTCACATGTTAGGAGTGCTGGAAAGAAATAGCGAGGTTGGATCGGAGTCGTGTCAGGACGTGGAGTCTCATGGGTGGCGGCCTCTTCAATGTATCGAATGTGCCAAAAATCCCAAGCCATATTTTTCAACTGTGCGATGAGGTCGGGTAGCCCATCTGACGGGCGCTTGTGAATCTTTCCAAAAAAGGTCAAATTTTGTCCTTTGGAAAAATATTCTGCGGCAACCACAATTTCACGAGCAAATACCGTGTGCAGTTGCGAATCCATGAATTCCACAAGTTCATGGAGTTTCGCATCTGAAGATCGCCCCGGGCTGCCCAATTGAATTGTTGACATTTTGAGCAGCAAACAATAAAGCAAGGTATGCTGACGAAGGACCGCCGACATCAATTTTGGCTCGGACGCGTCCTGGATCATCTTGCGGACAAATTTTTCTACGTTCGAATTTCGCTCACTTTGCGAAATTTTTGAGCGGACTTCTTGAGTTTCCCTGAAATGTTTTGCGTCAATTGTTCGAAGAACTTCGTAGGCCGCTAGTCGATCAGTAATATGGGGAACATTTTTTTCTACAAGTATGTTGGGTAAATTTTCGGTGAGGTAGGGAATGGGATCGACGGAAACTTCATCTTGGGAGATGAACGAGAAGATTTCGTGAAAGTCCTTTGGTAAATTTGCAGTCTTGCCGTTGAGATAAGGAAGTAAATAACTTAACGCTTGCGTATCGAGTGCTATGGAGTGGTCAATCGGGAACGTGGCCTCGCGCTTAGAAAGCATGTCGTCGTGGATACCTTGATCTAAAACGACAGCCCGTTCGGTTGAAAACAAGCCGCGCACGACTGAACCATCAGAGAAGTTACGATTCACGGCAAAGCCTGGTGCTGATCCCTTTTCGGAGGCAAAAAGAAATTTCCAATCTGGGACGAGGCTCCCAAATTTTTCGTAAGCCAAAAGCGATTCGCCTGTAGAGGTTGCATTGCCGATTAGCGCCACGACGGTGCGTTCGACTTCTGGGAAGATTTTTTGCTGTTTTGCCATCGCAATCATGCTTGGATTTGCTTTGACGACGGCTGCTAAAATTTCAATTCCGTTCACTAACTCAGTGTTCACTACAATCTCCTTTGTCAAATTGTTTATCTTGCAGTATGGAAATTAGTATATCTCAAAGACCAACGCCATCAAGCTTTTGATTTGTGATAGGAATGAGTTGTACGGCGTCCTTTGCGTTGGTTTAGACGGCGGGCGACGTTCGTCGGTATAGTGGATCCCGAATTTGAGACGATGGTTTAAGCTGTGGTCCGTGAAAGGATGACAGCAAATGAGTGAAGGTAAAAAACGGCGAGTGCACACGGCGGAGTTCAAGGGCAAGGTGGGCCTTGAGGCGGTGCGCGGAGTGAAGACGGTGACGGAGATCGCGCAGGAGTACGGCGTGCATCCAGTCCTGGTTGGCCAATGGAAGAAGGAAATCCTGGACAACGCGGCGGCCTTGTTTGATGCCAAGCGTGGTCCCAAGCCAGTCGATGAAAGCAGCCCGGAAGACAAGCTGTATGGCGAGATTGGGCGGCTGAAGATGCAGGTCGATTGGCTCAAAAAAAAGCTAGGGGAATGACTCAGGCCGAGCGCTCGCAATGGATTGAGCGCTGCGACGAGGTGCCGTTGGCGGTGCAGTGCGAGCTGGCGGG
>NZ_FOTW01000014.1:156266-205522 GCF_900114705.1 Rugamonas rubra | reverse complement strand
CCGGCGTTGTAGGCCGGCCAGTTTTTTACCCGGTACTGCCCCTTGGGTTCCTGCCGCTGTTGTTCGTCCTTGCGCATCGTTTCAGGCAAAAGACCAGAATCTACGGGAGTTCGTCCAAAGTTAACAGCCCTGCGGCACCAGTTGTTGCGCGTAAACGTCAGCCCTGGTTGCTGCAGGATTTATGCAACAACGCCGGTTTTGGCGGACATGTGTCAGTTGCCGGACTAAGCTTTGATGCCCGTCAGCGACAAGATGATTCCCACAAGCGCCAAGACAAGGAGAGCAATTGTGGGAAGCAATGACATCATGAAACCAATTGCCCGTTTTGACGGGTCGCGGACATAGGCGCGCCAGTACAAATGTCGGCCAATCACATAGACGATACCCAATCCGGCAGCCCAAGTGGTAGGCCAATATTGAGCGGCTAGAAATAGCGCGGGCAGAAAGGCAATGAGGAGTTCCAATGTGTTCATTTGGACTCGATACATGCGTTCAAAGCCCTCGTGACCTGTGACCGCCGGTGCCTTAAGACCGGACTGGCTGCGAGCGCGCCCCGTCATTGCACCGAAAAGAAGAAATTGAAGCACCGCTATGACTGCGACCAACTCCACATATTGCATTGCATCTCCTGACGATAGCGTTGTGAATCAATTTATAGATCCAGAATGACAGGTTTTGGCCGGTTGATGACCAAAGACTTCTCTATATCCCACCCAGGTAGGCGGTAAGCAAGCCATCCGAGCTATCGATACCCAAGATGTCCATAATATTTTCCATCTCCATACCGAAATGCTCACGCCCTTCAGTATCCTCTCCTTCTAGCAGTACCAGCGCCTTTTGAAATTCAGTCAACACCCACAACTTGCTGGGGTGCGCCTCGATATCGCAGAGCAAGCGGTCCAAAAGGCCGTTCAGTACGTTCGACAATCTGGCCTTTTCGGCGGTCGTATTAATGCCTGGTAGATTGTCAAGTTTTTCAGCACCTCGAAATGCTATCAACTCTTCAAGAATCGAACTATCTATAAAAAGTGGTTCATCGATAACTTCGGAAAGTGGGTCGTAGTCCATATGCGGTTGTGGTTTAATGTTTAATGTTTAATGTTTAATGTTTAATGTTTAATGTGTAGTTGTTTTGAGCGTCTGCTGCTGGCCGAATGCCGCCGCCATAATCAGGATAACATCTTGCTTGCGTGCAAAGTTCACGATTTGTCACGTTCATGCAGAAGCGCCGCGTAGCCGACATTGCTGAACAGCTCGGCCGTCCAATCGGCGAACGCCCGCATCGTCGGAGAGAGAAAGCGGTGGTGGGGGTAAAGCAGTGATACCGGCACAGGTGCCGGCCGCCTGTCGGCCAGTACCTCGACCAATTCTCCGGCCCGCAATTGGTCCGCCACCAGAATCTCAGCCAACTGCATCAGACCGCGTCCGTCGAGGCCCAGCTTGATGTACAGCCCAGTCTCGTTAACTGCCACCGTGCCAGGAACCGGAACAGTGACGCTCTCTCCATCCTCGGCAAAATGCAGCTCACTTCCCCGCCGCGTCGTGCTGGAAAAGTAGTGGACCGCCCTGTGTAGTGGCAAATCCTCCAGCCCCTTGGGAATACCCTTTTCTTCCAAATAGGACGGCGCCGCGCAGGTGACCCAACGCAACTCCCCCAAACGGCGCGCGACGAGCGTTGAGTCCTGGAGGCTGCCGGTGCGGATGACGCAATCGACGCCTTCCTGGATCAAGTCCACTTGACGATCATTTACGCCGATCATTAGGTAGATATCGGGGTAGCGCCGCTGAAAATGCTCCAACTGTGGCAGGATCAAGGCATTTGCTATGCCACCCGGCATATCCACACGCAGCCGCCCTTGCGGACGCTCTGCAGAGCCGTGTAGGCTGGATTCCGTGTCGTCAATCAGGTCGAGTATCTCGCGGCAGCGGTAGAAGTACCGCTCGCCTTCCGGCGTCAAGCTAAGGGTTCTGGTGGAACGGTTCAGCAGGCGTATCTGCAAATGTTTTTCGAGCCTTTTGATGATGCCTGTGACTGATGACGCCGGTAAGCCCAGGGTCTCTGCTGCGCGTACAAAACTCCTGCTGTCGACCACGCGAAGAAATACCTGCATTGCTTGTACGCGATCCATGTGTTGTCCTGATAGCGATAGAGAAAACGGCACTATAACCCAACATTGTTCGCATTTTCTGCATGGTGAAAACCTCCAGGGCTACTTTTTCTGCGTCGCTGCACTCGCTAGAGTGCAGGTATCAAACCTACAGGAGAAATCGACAATGTCCGATCAAGACCGCCAACTGCTGGTGCCGCTAACGATGAACCAAGCAGATCCTGACGCTATGTCTCACAATATTCTCGTGCTCGGTGCCGGGGAACTCGGCCTACCGGTGCTGCGCAGTCTTGCGCAACGCGCGAAGGACATCGACGGTGTGAAGATCAGCGTGCTGCTTCGCGCAAGCGCCGTTGTGTCCAGTTCGCCAGGCAAGCAACATGATATCGCCGAGATCCGAGGTCTTGGGATCGAGATCGTAATAGGCGATCTTGTGAAGAGCTCCATCGATGAGCTCGTCGCAGTATTCGGGCAATATGACACAGTCATCGGTTGCGCGGGCTATGCGGCGGGCATCGACACGCCAATGAAGTTGGCGCGGGCTGCCCTGCTGGCGCGAATCCCGAGGTACTTCCCATGGCAGTTCGGCGTCGATTTTGACTTGATCGGTCGCGGCAGTCCGCAGGACATCTTCGACGCCCAGTTGGACGTGCGCGAGTTGCTGCGTGGCCAGCATCAGACTGAGTGGGTCATCATCTCGACCGGCATGTTCATGAGCTACCTGTTTGAGCCGGAATTCGGTGTCGTCGATCTTAAAGAAAACGCAGTTCACGCCCTTGGCAGCCTCGACACCGCTGTGACGCTGACGACTCCGGATGATATCGGCGCGCTGACTGCCGAGATCGTGTTCGCTCAACCCCGTATCCGGAACGAGATCGTGTATCTAGCAGGCGACACCGTGACGTATGGGGAGGTCGCCGACAAGCTGCAAGCGGCACTTGGCCACCCCTTCAGCCGTTCGGAGTGGAGCGAGGAGTTTTTGCTGGGCGAGTTGGCCCGCGACCCGCACAATATGATGCGCAAGTATCGTGCAGCCTTTGCTCAGGGACGGGGGGTTGCTTGGGATAAGAGTGGCACGTTCAATAGCCATCGCGCCCTGCCGGTTACCGACGTGGCATCGTGGATCAATGCGAACCTAATTTCTGGCCGTAACGAGTAAACGTCATCCAGAGGGCTTAGGCAGCGGTATCAACGACAGTTCTTCCAACTTCGCAATTCGGCTATAGTCAGCGTTCAAATAACATTTCTCATTGAAATGACGTCCGAATTTCAGCAATATTCAGAACAATTTCTTTCGCCACCGATTCGCTACGCCGAGTCATCATCATGGATACGCCATCTGGTCCCGCACAAGCCAACTTCGGCCCTTCCGATTCATACTGGCAGGAAATTCCCATACCATCTTTTTTTGATCCTTGCTGTTCCTTGGGTAAGAGTCTGCGAACTGACAAGGAATTTCTGTCCAAAGTGGCCTGGACTGGAAACCCAATAATTGCGCGCGGACCAGGCTTCCCATCGTCTATGCCATCCATACGTCGGGCAGCTGCGGTTGATCCCGCCATCATGCCAAATCCATCCGCAAGAAGATATATTTCAGCTTGCTGACTCGCACCATCGTACAGAGATGAACCGGTGCCCCATGTGCCGATCAGGTAATCTGGCAAAACATCAGCGGCGCTGGCTGCCAGTGGCGCCGAGCTACTTAACAACAATAAACTTAACCATGTGAAACGCATTGAATTTCCTATTAATTTATCGCAATTGAAACGCCCAACTGCGAACGTACTGTTGGGTCGCCGACGCAGCTGGCCGCCGCCTCGCTGCCGGCCTTGAAGCATTTGCTCGCGGCGTCCAAACACTGTTGATCGTGGTCCTTGATCATGGCGTAGATCTTCTCGATCTGTCCGCCCGAGGCCTTGTTGGTGCGCATGGTTTCGTCTTCGCTTTGCGGCTCGACCAACACCAGACCCTTCACCTCCTCGGGATAGCGATAGGCGAACACCTGCACATTGCTGCCCCCCAGCGAATTGCCGACCAACAGATATGGCGGTTTAATGCCGGCCACCGACAATGCTTTGTGCAAATCCTCGACCGCGTTCCCCGACGTGTTCGGGCGCGGCGCCGGATCGCTGAAACCGAAGCCGGCGCGGTCATAGATGCAGGAGCGCGCATGCTTGGCCACCTCGGGCTGCACCTTGAACCAAGCCCATCCGCCATCGCCCGAAGGGCCGTCGAATATGACCGTGGTGGCGCCGGCGCCGCTGCAGTACAGATTGATCTTGCGGCCGCCGATGTCGACGCGTTGGTGTGGTTTGGCGAACGCGACGGCGCTGGAGAGTCCCGCGCCTGCGGCATCAGCCAACAGCGGCGTGCAGACGGCGAAACCGAGCAAGGTCTTGCCGATTTTGGTCTTGAGCATTGCTAGCCTTTGCATCAACGTTGGCAGGGGCCGGGGTGCGCCCTGCGAAGCAGTATATTAGGATAATTTTGATTATTTAGCATCAACCAAGTAACAACCGAGGCGGCTCGACGGAGCGCTTGGCCGCACGCCTCGACCTTGTTCGGCACGGCCTTCGATAGTAATATCGTCGCTGCCTCGATCAAGGCGCTGCCGAGCGCCGTCAAGCGCCCGATCGGACAGCGGCTGTCGACGCCACCGCATCAACACCGCACCGGCCAGCCATCGCCAAGCCGCATATCAATAGGTGCTCCACCAGGGCGCCATTTTCACCATCCCCACACCCAACGCCATGAACAATTTCGCTCTCTCGGCCACTGTCGCCGCCACCTTCCTGCTGGCGCACGCCAGCGCCGGCGCGGCGCCGCCGGTCGGCCAGAACGCCCTGGCCGGCCCCCAGGTCAAGGTCGACGTCGGCGGCCGCAAACTCAATCTGTACTGCAGCGGCAAGGGCAGCCCCACGGTGCTGTTCGAAGCCGACGGCGGCCGCGCCGCTTGGGACTGGTCGGCGGTGCTGCCGGAAGTGGCCAAGCGTACGCGCGCCTGCGTCTACGACCGCGCCGGCCTGGGTTCCAGCGATCCGATCACGCGGGCGTCGACGGTCGCCAACGCCAGCAAGGACTTGCACTTCCTGCTCAAAAACGCGCGCATGGACGCGCCCTTCGTGCTGGTCGGTGCGGGCTACGGCGCCATGGTGGCGCAGCACTTCGCGCTGCGCTCGCGCGGCGCCGTCGGCGGCCTGGTGCTGGTCGAGCCCATGCACGAGGACGCGCTGCCGGTGGACCGCGTCGCCAAGTTGGATGCGGCGCTGGCCTGCCTGGCTGCGGCGGAACAGGGCAACAGCGACGCCGCCTGCGCCTACCCCGCCACCGCCATCAATGGCGACATCGGCACCGCGCTGGCGGCGGCGCAGGCGGCGCAAGTGGCCACGCCGTCCTATTGGCGCGCCCGTGCATCCGAGCTGGACAACTTGGAGACCAGCGCAAGCCAGCTGCGCGCAGCGCGCAAGCCTTTCGGCGACTTGCCGCTGGCCGAAATGCGGCACGGCGAGCCGGCCGCTATCGTCGCCGCGGTGATGCAAATACTGGATCGGCAAAGCAGCAAGTAAACACGAAATGGTCGCCGCCCCCATCTACAGGATCGCGACCTGCAAGCCATATCCCACCTGCTGTTGAGCGCCAGAATGCAAGACCAACAAGCTTGCAAACAGCGGAAGAACAGGCCTGTTGCGCGCAATCTACACTGCCGAGAAATGCATCCATTTCCGCATGGCAATGCCATATACTCGTCCCACCACAGGCCGGCGTTCGCCATGCCACTCGGGAGACACAAATGCCACAACCAACCTATTCAAGCTCGGACGGCTACGTCAGCGAGCAGTTTTTCACGATGTATTTCGATGTGGCGCTCGACGCCGCCAATCCGCCGCCGACCAGCGCGTTCAACATGCAGATCAACGGCACCGGCACCAGCGTGACCGGCGTCACGGTGGACAGCGCCGCCAAGACCGTCGTCCTGACCTTCAGCGCCAACGCGCTCACCGCCGGCGACATCATCGAGTTCTCCTACCAGGACCCGACCGGCGGCAACGACGTCAGCGCGGTCCAGGGCACGGACGGCACCGACGCGGCCACCTTCAGTTCCAGCACCATCGTGTTCGGCGGGCGGCCCGGCCCGGCCGCGCCGCCGATCCCGGCCGTCGACAGCGGCAGCGACAGCGGCACGCTGGGCGACGGCATCACCAACGACACCACGCCGATGCTGACCGGCACGGCCGGCGCCGGCAACACCGTCAAGCTGTACGACACCGACGGCACCACGCTGCTGGGCACCACCACCGCCGACGGCTCCGGCAACTGGAGCATCACCAGCACCGCGTTGACCTCGGGCAGCCACACGCTGAAGGTGACGCAAACCGACAGCGGCGCCATCACCTCGGCGCTGAGCGGCGGACTGACGCTGAGCATCGACACCTCGGCCGCCGCGCCCACCGCGCTGGCCCTGGCCGCCGGCAGCGACAGCGGCACGCTGGGCGACGGCATCACCAACGACGGCACGCCGACCGTGACCGGCCTGGCCGAGGCCAACGCCGCCGTGCGCCTGTACGACACCGACGGCACCACGCTGTTGGGCAGCACCACCGCCGACGGCTCCGGCAACTGGAGCATCACCAGCTCGTCGCTGGTCGGCGGCGCGCACACGCTGACGGCCGCGCAGACCGACCCGGCCGGCAACGTCTCGAGCGCCTCCGCCGGCTTCGCCTACACGCTCGACACGATCGGACCGGTCGGCATGGCGCTGAGCACCAGCTCGGTGCTGATGTCGGCCGCCACCAACGGCGCCACCGTGGCCACGCTGTCGTCCACCGACATCACCGCCGTGCAATACGGCTTCGCCGTCGGCAACGGCAGCATCGACGCCGACAACGCCAAGTTCACCGTCGACGGCGACTCCTTGGTGGCGGCGCAGAGCCTCGCCGCCGGCACCTACCACATCTACATGAAGGCCACCGACGCGGCCGGCAACGACGCCTTCCAGATCTTCACCGTCACCGTGGTCGACGCGCCCGGTGTCGACAGCATCGTGCGCGCCGCCGCCGCCTCGGCCAGCGTGCCCACCGCCGCCACCTCGGTCGTCTACACGGTCACCTTCAGCCAAACGGTGACCGGCGTCGACAGCGCCGACTTCACGCTCACCGCCAGCGGCAGCGCGGCCGGCAGCATCGCCTCGGTCGTCGCCGTCAGCGGCACCACCTACACCGTCACCGTCAACGCCATCAGCGGCGACGGCACCCTGCGGCTGGACCTGAACGGTAGCGCCACCGGCATCCAGAACGGCTCGTCGGTCGACATCGTCGGCGGCTACGCGGCGGGCCAGACCTTCACGCTGGACCACACGGCGGCCGCCGCGCCGTCCACCCCGGCGATGACCGCCGGCACCGACAGCGGCGGCTCCAGCAGCGACGCCATCACCAGCAACACCACGCCGGAGTTCACCGGCACCGCCGAGGCCAATGCCACCGTCAAGCTGTACGACACCGACGGCACCACGCTGCTGGGCACCACCACCGCCGACGGTTCCGGCAACTGGAGCATCACCAGCAGCACGCTGTCGGCCGGCAGCCACACGCTGAGCGCCAAGCAGACCGACGCCGCCGGCAACGTCTCGACCGCCAGCGGCGGCCTGGCCGTCAGCATCGACACCGGCGCCGCCGCGCCGGCCGCGCCGGCGCTGGCCAGCGCCAGCGACAGCGGCACGCTGGGCGACGGCGTCACCAACCACGCCACGCCGACCATCAACGGCACGGCCGAGGCCAACGCCACCGTCACGCTGTACGACAGCGACGGCACCACCGTGCTGGGCACGGCCACGGCCAACGGCGCCGGCGTCTGGAGCATCGTTTCGAGCACGCTGTCCGACGGCAGCCACACGCTGAGCGTCAAGCAGACCGACCCGGCCGGCAACGTCTCGGCCGCCAGCGCCGCGCTGGCGCTGACCATCGACACGGCGGCGCCGGAGGCGCCGGGCGCGCCGCTGCTGGCCAGCGCCAGCGACAGCGGCACCCTGGGCGACAACAGCACCAACGTCGCCGCGCCGACCGTCACCGGCACGGCCGCCGCCAACGCCACCGTCAAGCTGTACGACACCGACGGCACCACGCTGCTGGGCACCGCCACCGCCGACGGCGCCGGCAACTGGAGCATCGCCAGCAGCGCGCTGTCGCTCGGCGCGCACACGCTGACGGCCAAGCAGACCGACCTGGCCGGCAACAGCTCGCCGGCCGGCGCGTCGCTGGCCCTGACGATCGTGTCGCCGCCGGCCACCACGCCGCCGACCACCACGGTCGACGGCGTGGCCGTCACGCAGCAGCCGGTCGCCCTGCCGGGCGGCGGCAGCGGCACGCAGACCACGATTCCCATCGTCACGGACACGCGCAGCGACTCCAGCGGCAGCGCCGGCGTCGCCGATATTCCGCTGGTCACCTCCGGCGCCAACAACCTGCTGCTGGCGCAGGTCACGCAGGGCTTCGGCCTGAGCGCCAGCGGCGGCGCCAGCCAACCGGCCGGCGACTCGGTCGAGCACCTGATCCAATCCATCCTGGCGGCCACGCCGGACCACCCGGCCAGCGACCAGGGCCACCTGACCGGCAACGGCGTGACCTTCCTGAACCAGCTGGCCGCCAGCGTGCCACTGCTGGTCGAGACCATCGTGCCGACCAGCGGCGCCAGCGCGCCCAGCGGCGCGCTGACGCTAACCGGCACCAGCAGCGCCAACCAGCACACCGCCTTGGTCATCGACGCCAGCAATCTACCCGTTGGCAGCCAATTGGTGCTCAACGCGGTCGACTTCGCCGCCGTCATCGGCGCGGTCAACGTGACCGGCAACACCCTCGGCCAGATCCTGACCGGCGATGCCGCCAACCAGCATTTCACCGTATCGTCCGGCGCCGGCGGCGCCGTCTTCTCGGGCGGCGGCGGCGACACGCTGCTGTTCACCTCGCCGCAGGCCCAGGCCGGTGGCGCGCGCCAGGCCTTGCCCGCCGCCGCGCCGGCGGGCAGCACCATCCTGCACGGCGGCCAGGGCAGCGACACCGCCTCCTTCAACGGCGCCAGCTCCAGCTACGACGTGGAAGCCCACGAGGGCTATCTGCTGGTCACCGCCAAGGCGCAGCCGACGCAGCACGCGCTGGTGATCAACGCGGAGTACCTGGCATTCTCCGACCTCACCACGGCGGTTGAGAACAGCGCGCAACTGGGCACGATCGCCGGCCTGTACCAGAACGTGCTGGGCCGCCAGGCCGACTACCAGGGCATGGACTTCTGGGGCAGCGCGGCAAAGAACGGTGCCAGCCTGGGCAAGATCGCGCTGGAGTTCATCAGCTCGGTGGAATCGCGCAACCTGCATGCGACACAGTTCAACGGCGCCAGCGCGCACGACATCGAGTTGCTGTACCAGGGCATCTTCAGCCGCCACAGCGACGCCGACGGCCTGGCGTTCTGGACCGACCAGATGGCGCACGGCGCCACCTTGGAGCAGGTCGCCCAGTATTTCCTGACGTCGGATGAAATGAGCGTCCACAAAATCGCCGTGCAAAACTGGGACTTCCTGGTGCCGACCTGAGGGACGGGCGCGCGATAGGCACCCTGGCGCTGATGCGGATCGACGCCAGCTAAGGCGTCGTCGAGGTGGGCATGGTGATGATCTCGCCCGAATCGCGCGTGAGCGAATACATCGCGGCGGCCGTCGGCGCGCCGCGCAGCGCCACCCGCTTGGCGAGGATGCCCTCGAAGCGCGCGCCGACCGCCTCCGCCACGCGGCGGCTGGCGAGGTTGTGCTCGGCAATGACGATTTCGATGCGGTCCAGCCCCAGCACGTCCAGCCCGAAGTCGGCCATCATCGGCACCGCGCGCCGGGCCACGCCCTGGTTCTGCCACGCCGCCCGGACCCAGAATCCCAGATTGGCGAAATTATGCTGGCGGTTGATGTGGTTGATGCCGATGCTGCCGATATACGCGCCGTCGTCCTCGGCGAAGATGCCCATGCTGTAGGCCGTCCGCGCCGCCAACTCGGCAACGCAGACCTGTACCCACTGCTCGGCCTCGGCCAGGCCGAAGCGCTCGTCGCACCAGGGCATCCACAGGCCCAGGGTGTCGAGCGACTCGACGGCGGCCTGCGCCAGCGCGCCGGCGTCGGCCAGAACCAGGGGGCGGATGCAAAGTCCGTTCGCGACCAAATTGTTCATCGTTGACCTCGTATTCAAGTGCCGCAGGGGCGGCTGTCGTCCTGCTCAGCCATTCTGTTTGCCTAACATTTTCTTGAAGAAGGACGCAATCGACCCCGGCGCCCTCCTGTATTCGCTCAGCTCGAGATGGAACTCCTCGAACGCATCGAGACGTTGACCGAACATGCGCGCCGACACGTCGAACACCAGCTCCTCGCCGCCGACCTCCTCGTCGACCTCCTCGATGGCGCAGGCGTCGAGCACGCGCCGCTCCTCCGCCAGGGGCTCGCCCTCGTTGGCGATGATGCCGTCGTCGCTGGCGCCGGCGGCGCTGCGCCGCAGCTTGCCGGCCGCGTACAGGCTGTAGCCCCACAGGTTGACCACGCTGTGCAGCACCAGGGCCAGCACCTCGCCGTCCGGATACAGTCCCAGCAAGGCCGGCTTGAATTCAGCGAACGGCGCGTCGCCGCCGCCGATCCTGCGGCGCGACGCGGCCTCGAACAGCTGGCAGGCCAGCTGGGTCTCGCAGACGATCGCGCCGTCCGGGTAGGCGCCGATGTACAGCGCCCCCTTGCGCGGATACAGCGCGGCGTCCAGCGTGGCCGGCCCGACGTATTCATAGCCGGACAGGCCGAGGCGCAGGCGCAGCTGCTCGGCGCGCTGCGTCTCGTGGCGCGGCCGCGTGCCGAAGTAGCCCGGCACGGCCGTGGCGAACACCGCAAACGCTTTCCATCCCATCTGCCCACCTCCCCTGTTTGGACTACCTAGCCAACGCAACGCCGGCGATTCAGCCCACCGCCTTGGCAAAGTACTTCGGCGACTCGACGAAGCCCTGCCGTTGGTAAAACCGATGCGCGCCCGAACGGCGCGAATGGCAATGCACCTCGATCCGGTCGCAGCCGCGCTCCTCCGCCAACGCTGCCGCCGCCCGCTCGAGCGCCTCGCCGATGCCCTGGCCGCGTTTATCCTCGGCCACACAGAAATAGCTGATGCGGCAAAAATCCCCCGCCAGCGCGATCTGCGGCACGAAATGCAGCGAGATGAATCCGGCCACCCCGTCGCCGCCGGCGGCCACCAACAGCCGCGCGTCGGGATGGACGATTTGCGCGGCGATTTGCGCCGCAATGAATTCCTCGCAGCCGGGATAGCCGAGCGAGGCCAACAGGCCCGCGATCGCCTCGGCGTCGGCAACAGTCACTTCTCGAATCTGCATAACATCCCGGTTCGACGGCTTGCGCAGCCGCTCCTTCATCATAGTTTGGCGTCCCAACAGTCCGCATCCGCCAGACTCTAGCAGAACATTGTCTTTTCGGCAAACCTGCGCCGCACCGGCAGGAGCCGGCGGCCAGCCGGTGCCGGCTTTAGATGAAATTCACTTTGGCGGGATAGACTCCTGTTGCCACGCGGTGTGGCCTGCGGCACGGAACCACCTTTTGCGAACGAGGGAAAATTTGCAACGATCAGTCATCGTCATCGGCGCCGGCATCGCCGGCCTGAGCGCCGCCCACCACCTGAGCCGCCACGGCTGCCAGGTCACGCTGCTGGAGGCGGCCGGGCGGGTTGGCGGCCGCATGAGCACCGACCTGCGCGATGGCTATCGCATCGACCGGGGCGCGCAGTTCCTCTCCACCGGCTACGTCGAGATCCAGGCGCTGATCGCACGCATGGGCATGGCCGGCCAGCTGAGCACCTGCGCCCAATGGGGCGGCACGGCGCGCGCCGGCAAGGTGCGCCGGGTCAGCCCGGAAAAACCGTGGAGCGTGGCCAGCAGCGGCCTGTTGGGCTGGGGCGCGCTGCTGCGCCTGGGCCTGGCCGGCGCCCTCGACGCGCGCCGCTGCGCCCACCTGCCGCTCAACGACTACGCCGCCTGGCAGCAGTGGGACGACCAGGGCACGGCCACCTGGGCCAGCGAGCGCTTCGGCGCCGACGCGCTCGAGCATATCTTCGAGCCGATGCTGGCGGGCTTCTTCTTCCAGTCGCCCGAGGCGGCCTCGCGCGCGCTGGCGCTGCTGACCTGGAGCTATGGTGCGCGCCGCCTTAAAACGGCGGCGCTGGAGGGCGGCATGGGCAGCCTGGGCGAGGCGCTGGCGGCCCGGCTGGACGTGCGCCTGGCGACACCGGCGCTGGGCCTGTCGCACGACGCCAGCGGGGTGCGCGTCGACACACCGCACGGCGAACTGTGCGCCGACCACGTGATCCTCGCCACCACCGCCTCGGCCGCCGCCGCGCTGTACCACCCCGACTGCGTGCTGACCCGGACGCTGCTGGCGACGCGCTACAGTTCGACCATCAACATCGGCATCGCCCTGCCCGGCGGCATCCGTGGCAGCGCCGTGCCGGACGACATCTACGGCCTGCTGATCCCACGCCGCGAACGCAAGGTGGTCGCGGCGGTCGGCATCGAGTCGCGCAAGTCGTCCAGCCTGGTGCCGCAGGGCGAGCTGCTCAACGTCATGCTCGACGGCCAGGCCGGCGCGCGCCTGCTCGACCAGGGCGACGCGGCCGTGCTGAACGAGGTGTTCCCCGAGCTGGAACGCTACTTTCCCGGCGTGCGCAAGAACACCGCCTTCGCCCACTTCTGCCGCTGGCGCGAGGCCGAGCCCTGCTCGGCGGTGGGACGGGCGCGCGCCATCGCCGCCTACCGCGCGGCGCTGAAGCCCGACCAAAGGGTGCTGCTGGCGGGGGACTACATGAGTGCGCCGACCACGGAGGGGGCGGCGTTCAGCGGAAAATGGGCCGCAGCCCATCTGTTGGCGAACACCTGAGGGGCGAGCGTGCCGCGCCAGTCGCCGTACTGGCACGGCCGGCTTGCCGCTCATCATCCGCGCGCCCCAGCCGCGCCAAGCGACCGACCCGCCGTCGTCGCGCTACCAGGGCAGCGGCGCTGCCTCGTCGTTGGCGTGCTCGCCGTAGTACATCGACGGCAGGAAGCGGCTCAGGTAGGTGAACTCGGTGTAGCAGTGCCGCATCAGGCTCAGGCCCAGATGGTCGGGCACCTCGGTCAGCGGATCGCGCGCCGACATGCCGAAGCGATGTTGGGGGCGGTGGCGCGCAACGTGCTGTCGGCCGACGCGGTCGGCCTGTTCCGCCTGCTGACCAGCAGCTTCCCCGGCCGCGAGAAGATGCTGGCGGTCCACCAGCGCAACGGCGTCGAGCGCGGCACGGCCCTGCTGCGCGACTGGATGGAGCGCCAGCGCCAGCGCGGCCTGGTCGATGTCGCCGACACGGCGGTGGTCAGCGAACTGCCGCTCGGCATGGCCATCGCCGAGCCGCTGCGGCGGATGGCGCTGGGCCTGATCGCGCCGGTGCCGCAATGGGACGCCGGCGCGCACATCAAGGCGGCGCTGGCTCTGCTACAGGGCAAGGCGTTCGCGCTGCGCCCGCCCTGCCCCGGCGACTAGGCCGCCGCGTCCCACTGCGGCGCCAAGCCGGCCGGATTGGCCAGGCGCTCGTTGCGCTCGAGCGCGGCGATCTGCGCCATCTCGTCGGCGGACAACGCAATGTGGCGCACCGCCAGATTGCTGGCCAGGTTGGCCGGCTTGGTCGACGACGGAATCACCACGAAGCCCTGCTGCAGCGACCACGCCAACGCGATCTGCGCGGCGCTGACGCCGTGCCGCGCGGCGATCGCTGCCAGCACCGGGTCCTGCGTCACCTTGCCGTAGGCCAGCGGCATGTAGGCGGTGATGGCGATCGCCTGGCTGCGGGCGAAGTCGACCACCGCACGGTTCTGCAGGAAGGGATGGATCTCGACCTGCTGGGTGGCGATTTCGGCCGCGCCGACCACGTCTATCGCCTGGCGCAGCAGCGCGTTGGTGAAGTTGGACACGCCGATCAACCGGGTCAGCCCGGCCGCCTTGGCCTCGGCCAGCGCCGCCATGTATTCGGCCACCGGCACGGCGCCGTTCGGCGAGGGCCAGTGGATCAGCGTCAGGTCGAGCTGCTCCAGGCGCAGCTTGCGCAGGCTTTCCTTCAGGCTGGGAATCAGCTTGTCGGCCGCCAGATTGTCGATCCAGATCTTGGTGGTGACGAACAGTTCGCCGCGTGCCACGCCGCTGGCGGCGATGGCCTGGCCGACCTCGGCCTCGTTCTCGTAGATTTGCGCGGTGTCGATGTGGCGGTAGCCGGCGGCCAGGCCGTCGCGCACCGAGTCGATGACGATTTGGCCCTGCAGACGGAAGGTGCCGAGGCCGATGGTGGGGATGGAGTTGCTCATGTTGGTGTGCCCTTTCAATTGGATGGGCACACTATGCCCGGATTCGTCCTTGTGAAAAATAGGCTTCCAACCAAAAAATATTTGACTAGAGGTCAATAATGAAGCTTCGCGCATGCGAGCAAAACACGCGGGATAGTCGGATTTCGCACATCATTATTGCAATGCTGGGCGCAACGATGCACAATCCCGCCCAGATGACGCACAAGGCGTGCGCCGCCAATCAACTCACTAGAGCATTCGGATGACCACCATTACCGTAGACCGCCACGACCTCGCCATCCTCAACGAGCTGCAGCGCGATGGCCAGCTGACCAACAGCACGCTCGGCGAGCGCATCCACTTGTCGACCTCGCAGGTGGGCCGCCGCGTGCAGCGGCTGGAGGAAGCCGGCGTGATCGACCACTACGCCGCCGTGCTCGATCCGCTGGTGGTGGGGCTGGACGTGATGGCCTTCGTCCAGGTGACTCTGGACCGCCACGGCGAAACGCGCGGCGAGGTGTTCGAGCAGGCGGTGGCCGACCTGCCCGAGGTGCTGGAGTGCTTCTCGGTGACCGGCGAGGCCGACTACATCGTGCGCGTCATTTCGCACGACCTGAACTCGTTCTCGAAGTTCATGATGGACGGCCTACTGCGCATCCCCGGCGTCACCAACGTCAAGTCGAACATCTCGCTGAAGAAGGTCAAGCAGGTCACCATCCTGCCGCTCGACCACCTGGCCCAGCCCAAGCTGAGCAAGCAGCGCGTGCAGTTCAGCGCATAAAAAAACAGCGGCGCACAAGGCGCCGCTGCTGCTATCTAGCCACCGAAAAAATCAACGGCGCTTGAGCACCTGGGCGATGGCGTCGGCCGCCGGCGCGATGCTGCCCTCGGTCAGCGCGGCCAGGCAGATGCGGCCGGAGCTGAGCACGTACAGACCGAACTCCTGGCGCAGCACGTCGGCTTCGGCCGCCGTCAGGTCGGTGTAGCTGAACATGCCGGTCTGCTTGTTCAGGTAGCTGAAGTCCAGCCCCGGGCAACGCGCGCTCAGCGCGTCGTACAAGCCGGTGCGCATGGCCTTGACGCGCAGGCGCATGCCTTCTAACTCGGCCAGCCATTCGGCGCGCAGGCCGGCGTCGTCGAGCACGCGGGCGATGATGCGGGCGCCGTGGATCGGCGGGCTGGAGTAGTTGCGGCGGATGGTCGCCTTCAGCTGGCCCAGCACGTTGGTGGCTTGCGTGCTGTCGTCGCAGACCACGCTGAGCGAGCCGCAACGCTCGCCGTACAGCGAGAAGTTCTTCGAGAACGAGCTGGCGACGAACAGGGCGATGCCCTCCTCGGCGAAGTGGCGGATGGCGAAGGCGTCGGCGTCCGGGCCTTCACCGAAGCCCTGGTAGGCGATGTCGAAGAACGGCAGCAGGCCGCGACGACGGATCAGGCCCGCCAGTTCGCGCCACTGCGCCTGGTTCAAGTCGGCGCCGGTCGGGTTGTGGCAGCAGGCGTGCAGCAGCACCACGTCGCCGGCCGGCAGTTGCTCCAGCGCCGCCAGCATGCCGGGGAAGTCGACGTGGCCGGTGGCCGCGTCGTAGTAGCGGTACTTGCCAACCGTCAGGCCGGCGCCGCCGAAGATGCTGTAGTGGTTGTCCCAGGTCGGATCGCTGACCCACACTTTGGCTTTCGGGAAGTAGTGGGCGATGAAATCGGCGCCCACCTTGAGCGCGCCGGAGCCGCCCAGGGTCTGCGCGGTGGCCACGCGCGACTCGCTGACTGCGCGGTGCTCGGCGCCGAAGATCAACGCGCGCACCGCGCTGCGGTAGGCGGCGTTGCCTTCCATCGGCAGGTAGGGACGGGTGCCCAGCACGGCGGCCAGCGCCGTCTCGGCCTGCAGCACGGCGCGCATCGCCGGCATCTTGCCGGCCGCGTCGAGGTAGACGCCGATGCTCAGGTTGATCTTGTTGGCACGCGGGTCGGCGCCGAACTGCTCGTTCAGGGTCAGGATCGGGTCGCCCGGGTAGGCTTCAACTTCTTTAAACATGTTGCTCCTTCTTGTGCTGGGTCTGGCGGATTGGCTCAGTCCGCTTTGAGAACGCCGCGCTCGATCTGGTCGCGCTCGATGGACTCGAACAGGGCCTTGAAATTGCCCTCGCCGAAGCCCTCGTCGCCCTTGCGCTGGATGAACTCGAAGAACACCGGGCCGAGCAAGGTTTTCGAGAAGATCTGCAGCAGCAGGCGGCGGCCGTTCTCGTCGCTGGTGCCATCCAACAGGATACCACGCGCCTTCAGTTCGGCGACAGGCTCGCCGTGGTTCGGCAGGCGGCCCTCCAGCATGTCGTAGTAGGTGGCCGGCGGCGCGGTCATCAACGGTACGCCGGCCTCCTTCAACTGGTCCAGCGTGGCGATCAGGTTGTCGGTGAACAGCGCGATGTGCTGCACGCCCTCGCCGTTGAACTGCATCAGGAACTCCTCGATCTGGCCGGCGCCCTTGGACGACTCCTCGTTGAGCGGAATGCGGATCATGCCGTCCGGCGCGCTCATCGCCTTCGAGGTCAGGCCGGTGTACTCGCCCTTGATGTCGAAGTAGCGCAGCTCGCGGAAGTTGAACAGCTTCTCGTAGAAGGCCGCCCAGTAGGCCATGCGGCCACGGTAGACGTTGTGGGTCAGGTGGTCGATGACGGTCAGGCCGACGCCCTTTGGATGCTGGTCGACGCCGTCGAGGTACTCGAAGTCGATGTCATAGATCGACTTGCCCTCCTCGAAGCGGTCGATCAGGTACAGCGGCGCGCCGCCGATGCCCTTGATGGCCGGCAGGCGCAGCTCCATCGGGCCGACCGGCATGTCCATTGCCTGGGCGCCCAGTTCGAGCGCGCGGCGGTAGGCCTGCTGCGCGTTCTTGACGCGGAAGGCGATACCGCAGGCCGACGGGCCGTGCTCGGCGGCGAAGTAGGCGGCGGCGCTGCCGGGTTCGTTGTTGATGATGAAGTTGATGCCGCCCTGGCGGTACAGGGTGACGTCCTTGGAGCGGTGGCGCGCCACCTTGGTGAAGCCCATGGCCTCAAAGACCGGCTCCAGCGTGTTCGGCGTGGGCGAGGCGAATTCGATGAACTCGAAGCCCATCAGGCCCATAGGATTTGCTAACAATTCAGTCATGACGTATTCCCGGTGTGGTGTGGGGGGCCAGTCCGGCGCGCCACGGGCCACCGCAATACGGGGCCGGCCCAGCCGACTGGGGATACGAAATTGTAGGGCGCATCGGGCGCTCATTGTGCGTGTCTTGGACGCCATGCACAGGGGTTTATGCGCAAAACGCGCATCAACCCCGCCTGATCTGAAGATGGGGATGAATCGGCGGGCCGGCCGGCCCGCCGATGGGCGCCTTAGCGCAGGTTGCCGGTGTGGCCCAGCGAATAGCGGCCCGGTTGCGGCCAGACGGTCAGGCCGTGCGGCTCCTGGCCGACGCGGATCTGGTCGACCTTGCCGCCGGTGGTGTCGATGCGGTAGACCACGTCGTCGAAGCGGCCGGACAGCCACAGGTATTTGCCGTCGGCGCTGACGTTGCCCATGTCCGGGCTGCCGCCGCCGGGGATGACCCAGCTGCCGACCACCTTGTCGGTGGCGAAGTCGATCACGCTGACGCTGCCCTTGCCGCGCCGCTTGCCGTGGATGCGGTGGGTGCCGCGGTTGGCGACGTAGAACTTCTTGCCGTCGCGGCTGGGGTAGATGCCGTGCGCGCCGACGCCGGTGGCGATGAAGCCGATCTCCTTGAAGGCGACGCCGTCGACCACGTGGACGCCGTCGGCGTCCATGTCGGCGATGTAGAATTTTTTACCGTCGGGCGAGATGCGTATGTCCTGCGGCATGCCCTTCTTCGAGCTGCACACCTCGCCCGGCGGGCCGCCCACCGGCACCGACTCGGCGAAGCGGGTGGCCGGCATTTTCAACTTCAGATAGCCGGTCACCTTGCGTTCGACCAGGTCGATCTTGGCGATGGTGCCGTCGAACTCGCAGGTGAACACGGCGAAGCGGCCGTCGTTGGAGAAGTCGGCGTGGTTGATGCCGGCGCAGCCCGGCGTGTCGATCGAGTACTGCATCGCCATCGTCTGCGGGTGGCGGAAGTCGAGGCGGTGGCGCGCCTCGGCGACCACAATGGCCGACTTGCCGTCCGGCGTGAAGTACATATTGTAGGGATCGTCGACCGGCACCGACTTGCCCGGCTTGCCGGTCAGCGGATCGATCGGCGTCAGGCTGCCCTTGTCGGTGCGCTCGGCGTTGTTGGCCGCCCACAGCGTGCGCAGGTCCCAGCCCGGCACCACGTGCTGCGGGCCGAGGCCGACCTTGAACTTGTCGACCACCTTCAGGGTCTCCTGGTCGATCACGTAGACGTCGTTGGAGCGCAGGTTGGGCACGTAGACGCGCGCCAGGTGGCCCTTGACGGCGGCGCTCATGTTGGCCGGGCCGGTGCTGCCGTAGACGTTGTTGATGTCGGCCAGCGGCGGCATGCCGGGCAGCGCCGAGTAGGCCGGCGCGGCGGCGGCGGCCGGTGCGGCCGGCGCGGCCGGCGCGGCGCCGACGACGTAGCCGGCGATGCCCAGACCGGCGACGGCCAGGGCGATGGTGACTGCGAGCGTGGTACGGCGTGGTTTCAGGTTCATATGGTGTGGTGGTCCGGTCGGTTAATGGGGACTAAATTCGGGGACTAAATTCGGGGACTGAATTCGGGGACTGAATTCGGGACTACAGTCGGCGGATAAACCGGCGCCTGCATCCTTCGGCCTCAACTCGTGGTGGCGGCATGGTGTTAGCGGGCGCGCTCCTGCAGTTTGCGGATCGCCGCGACCGAGGTGTCGACGATGCGCTGCACGCCGAGCTGGCCCAGTTCGGCCGTGGCGCGCGTGGCGTCGCCGCGCACGCCGTCCTGCGGGGTCGGCTTGGCGCCGCGCGCCATGGCCTCGCTGCGCACCAGCGAGGGGTCGGTGGCCAGGGTCAGCGCGGCGTCGGCCAAGCCGGCGTGCAGGCCGATCTCGGCGGCGCTGTAGCCGCGCTTCTTCAGGTCGGCGACGTAGGCGGTCTGGGTGATCTCGTAGTAGTCCAGCAGCGCGTAGACGCGGGCCTCGCCGGCCTTGCCCCAGGCGCGGTTCAGCTTGGCGGCGACGCGCGCCTCGTTCTGCTGGTAGCCGCCGTGGTCGCCGATGAAGACGATGTCGCGGAAACCGTGCTGGCGCAAGCTGGCGGCGGTCGCCTCGAGCAGCGACTCGAAGGTGGCGTCGGGGATCGAAATGGTGCCGGCGAAGCGCATGTGGCCGGCCGGCGGGTTGATGCTGCCCTCGGGCACGTAGGACACCACCGGCGCGACCAGGGTGTTGCCGAGCTTCTGGGCGATCAGTTTGGCCAGCAAGCCGGCGCGCGCGTTGTGCTTGCCCAGCGCGATGTAGGGGCCGCTCTGCTCGACGCCGCCGATCGGCACCAAAATGGTGGTGGCGCCGTGGTCGATGCGGCCGCGCAGTTCGCTGCTGGTGAGCTCCTCCAGCACGACGCTGGCGGCGCGCTCGGCGGCGAGCACCGCGCCCGGCGCGGCGGCCGTCAACAGCAAACCCAACAGGAAGGCCGGATGGCCGCGCTTCACTGCCCACATCATCGCGTCCGCCCTTCGCCTACCTGCGGGGCGGAACGCCCGGCGCTTGTCGAGCGCGCCGCGTAACACCAGGAACTCATAAGCCACAGCCTTTTGGTGATTGTCAATTTCTGCCGCCGTGCCGCAGCGCAAAGCCCGGCACAACTGTGAAGAATTATATTCGATGAAGGCGGTGCGACGTAACTATCTTGTCGAATCGCCACGGGCGTGGCCCGTTTAAGCGCTCACAAAGACAGCGCGAACGGAGCTTGACAAGCGGCGCCGGCAGGCCGACGATGGACGAATGAGCACCTCACCCGACAAAGACTACATCGACGCCAAGTCGCAGGCTGTTTCGGCCTCGGTCTCCGGCGAGATCAAGGCGTTTCGCGCCGAGGTGAATGCGCGCTTTGCCGAGGTGAACGGGGGCTTTGCCGAGGTGAACGGGCGCTTTGCCGAGGTGAATGGCCGCTTTGCCGAGGTGAATGCGCGTATTGATCACGTGGTGGTACGTCTTGATTCTTTCGAGCGTACCATGCAACTTGAATTGAAATTGATTCGGGAGGAATTCAATGCCAGATTTGCGCAATTGGAAGTCGCCTTCCAGCGTGCCCACAACGAGACCTTGAAATGGACGATGGGCGCCGTCTTGGCCGGCTTGACCCTGTCGCTATCCGTCCCGACCTTCATGCTACGCCATATTGCAGAGAAAGCCGGCGCAGCGGCACCAGCACCGGCACCCGCCGTCATCGCGCCCCAAACAACGCCCCCGGCGGCGCCCGCCAAAGCGGCGCCGAACGGCCTTAGCCGTCCTTCGGCTTGACCGGCCCGCTGACGCCGTCCAAGCCCCACTCGGCCCAGTCGTCGCCAAACAGCTCGACCGGATGTTGCGTCCGGTCCGAGCCGTTGCCGCAGGCGAGGGAACCGACCGGACAATACTTGTCGCAGCCCCAGCAGATGCGCTCGGGATTCTTGGGGTGGATGGGGAATATCTTGGCCATGGCCTTGCCGCTCCGAAAAACTCAGGCAGCTGCGCAGGGCCGGCATTCACGCGGCCGCCACACTTGCCTGGACAGGATGATTTTAATCCTATCGGCAATAAGATTCAAATTAAATATATCTTTAATCGGCGGCCGCCTGCCATCGCTTCGCCGCCGCGCTGCGCAAGCTGTCGCGGCGGCTAGCCGGCAGCTTGGCGGTGGCGCGACATTGAATCAGCAGAAGTGAAAAAACCCGCCGAGGCGGGTTTTTAGAAATACTGGCGGAGACGGTGGGATTCGCCTACATGCCGCAGGCCGCCCAAGCGCGTGCACGCGCTTGTCTTCGTCTCCCACCCATGATGCCCGCAGGGGCATCATTCGTCTCCGCAAAGCAGAAGTGAAAAAACCCGCCGAGGCGGGTTTTTAGAAATACTGGCGGAGACGGTGGGATTCGAACCCACGATACAGGTATAAGCCGTATGCATCCTTAGCAGGGATGTGCCTTCGGCCACTCGGCCACGTCTCCTAGCTGATCACTCAACTATGTCCACCTCGCCAAACAGCACGGTAGCAGACGAGCGCAATCATATAGGCCGGATGGGAATTGGTCAAGAAAGCAGACAGCATTCACTGCGGAAATTGAAAAAGCACCGAAGCGGCCGCTCGAATCCGCCCCGCCGAGTGGCTATCACACGATACAACAACATTGACAGGTACGCCACCGAAGCCTAAATTCGTCCTTCTAGGGTTAGCTCCCCTCGCGAGCAATCGCAACACCGGTTTCCCAAGAGGGAATGGCATGGAAACAGACCTCGATCAACTTGTCCTGAACAATGCTCCGGGAGGCGTGATCGTGACCACGCCGGACCACATCGTGGCGCGCTGGACCAAGGGGGCGGAACGCATCTTCGGCTACAGCAGCGACGCCGCCCTCGGTTGCGATGTGCGCAGCTTGATCGCCCTCCCCGGCCAGGCCGAGGAAGACAATAAAATCGACCACCAGCTGGCTGAAAGCGGCACCTGCGACTATGAAATGCTGCGCCGAAGGAGTGACGGCGGATTGATCTATGTCGACGGGGCGAGCACGGCCATCCTCGACGCCGACGGCCGCATGACGCATATCGTCTCCAACACCAAGGATGTGACGCAGCGCAAGGCGGCGCGCGACGCGCAATTGATGGACGTGAAGTTCCGCAACGTGTTCGAATCTACGCCCGACAGCATCATCGTGACCAATCCCACCGGCACCATCGTGCTGGCCAACGCCCAGGCCGAACATCTGTTCGGTTACGCGCCGCGCGAACTGGACGGCAAACGCATCGAACTGCTGCTGCCGGAGCGCTACCAGCACGCCCATGTCGGCCACCGCTCGCGCTATTTCGACCAGCCGCGCACCCGCACCATGGGGGCCGGCCTGGAACTGCACGGCCGGCGCAAGGACCGCGCCGAGTTCCCGGTCGAGATCAGCCTGTCGCCGATCCAGACCGAGGCCGGCGCCTTCGTCATCAGCGCGATCCGCGATGTCGGCGAACGCAAGAAGGCCGAACAGAAGTTCCGCGGCCTGCTCGAGTCGGCGCCCGACGCGATCGTGATCGTCAACCAGAGCGGCGAGATCGTGCTGATCAACTCGCAGACCGAGATGCTGTTCGGCCATCCGCGCGCCGAACTGTTGGGCAAAAAAATCGAGGTGTTGATTCCGGCCCGCTTCCACGCCAAGCACCCGCAGTTCCGCGGCGGCTTCTTCGACCAGCCGCGGCCGCGCGCGATGGGCGCCGGCCTGGAACTGTACGGCCTGCGCCGCGACGGCTCCGAGTTTCCCGTCGAAATCAGCCTGTCGCCATTGGAAACCGAGGACGGCGTGCTGGTCTCGTCGGCCATCCGCGACATCACCGACCGCAAGCGGATCGAGAGCGCCCTCAACGAGCAAAAGCTCGAGCTCGAGCGGCGCCAGTACGAACTGGAACGGGCCAACCAGGCCAAGGACCGTTTCCTCACCAGCATGTCGCACGAGCTGCGCACGCCGCTCAACGCCATCCTCGGCTTCTCGCAGCTGCTGGCCAACGAGGCGCTGCCCTCGACCGTCGAGCAGAAACGCGGTTTCGTGCACAACATCGTCTCGGCCGGCCGGCATCTGCTGGCCCTGATCGACGAGATCCTGGACCTGGCCAAGATCGAATCGGGCAACATGAGCCTGTCGCTGGAACCGGTGCGCTTGACGCTGTTGCTGGCCGACGTGGCGAACATGGTCAAGGAGCAGGCCGAGCGGCGCGGCATCCGCATGCTGTACCCGGAAGCCACGGCTGTGACGGTGCGCGCCGACCATACCCGGCTCAAGCAGATCATCCTGAACCTGCTGTCGAACGCCATCAAGTACAACCGCAAGGGGGGCGCCGTGGTGCTCAGCGTCGCGCGCGGCGGCGCCGGCCGCTTGCGCATTTCGGTGCAGGACACCGGCGAAGGCCTCAGCCCGGAACAGCTCGACGCGCTGTTCCAGCCGTTCAACCGCCTGGGACAGGAGGCCGGCACCGAGGAAGGCACCGGCATCGGCCTGGTGGTGACCAAGCGCCTGGTCGAGCTGATGGGCGGCACCCTGGGCGTCACCAGCACCCAGGGCACCGGCTGCGTGTTTTGGATCGAACTGGACATTGCGGGACAGGAAGCGGGCGCCGCCGGGTCGAACGTCGTCGCCAAGCCGGTGCTGGTCCCGTTGGGCTCAAGGCGCGGCGGGCCGACGACGATACTGTACATTGAAGACAACCCGGCCAGCCTGAGCCTGGTCGAGCAGATCGTCGGCTTTCGCACCGACCTCGAGTTGCTGTCGGCGACCAATGCCCGCGACGGCATCGCGCTGGCGCTGAGTCGACAACCGCAAGTGGTCCTGATGGACATCAACCTGCCCGGCATGAGCGGCAAGGAGGCCAAAAAGATCTTGGGCGCCGACGAGCGGACGGCGCACATCCCGGTGATCGCCCTGACCGCCAACGCCATGCACAGCGACGTCAAGCACGGCCTGGCGGCCGGCTTCTTCCGCTACCTGACCAAACCGATCGACGCCGACCTGCTGCTGGAGACGATCAACGAAGCGACCTCGGCCGATCGGGCCGCGCCGACGCCGGAAGCGAAAAAGCCCGGGGCGGACGCAGCACCGGCGGCCGATGCGTAGCGGTAAAGCGGCGCAGGAATGAAAAAAATCCGCCGAGGCGGGTTTTTAAAATACTGGCGGAGACGGTGGGATTCGCCTACACGCCGCAGGCCGCCCAAGCGCGTGCACGCGCTTGTCTTCGCCTCCCACCCATGGTGCCCGCAGGGGCACCATTCGCCTCCGCAAGGCATAAATCGGCATAGGGGACGGCCAAGCTGGCCGCTCCCCTGCCACACCACCCGGCATGCGGGTCCGCACCGGGCGGTTCGAGAAGTTGAGGTTATGTGAGTCGAGGCATGCCAAGGGCGTCGAAATAGGCAATCGATAGGACGTGATGCAGCGCGCTCATGCTGTTGTGCCACCATCGACGACTGAGTGCAGCCACCGATCGCGCTACGTTGGGTTTCGCTCCAAGTTTCAGCAATTCCCGGTACATCGTCGTTCCGCGTCGCCAGTGTTTTAGGTGAAGTACACGCATCCGACGACGCATCCATTCGTCCAGTGATCTCCACCGGCGGAAGGTTTGCGCCAATTGGAAATATGCTTTCCACCCGAGCACATAGCTGCGTAGCCGTTCTATCACCTCACCGATGCTGCGTCCTCCAGATCGGCGGGTAATCTGCCTGATCCGCTGCTTGAACGTCGCTAGCGCCTTTTCCGACACGACGCGCCTGACCTCTCCTTTCGGATCAGCCCATATGGCGTATCCCAGAAACTTGCGGCCGAATGCGCTCGCCACTGCACTTTTCGATTCGTTGATCTTCAGGTGCAATTTGTCGTATAGGCGCCTGAGCTGGGCCATCACGCGTTCACCAGCCTTCTGACTGCGCACATATACATTGCAGTCGTCAGCGTAGCGGACGAAACGATGACCCCGTCGCTCAAGCTCGCGGTCCACCTCGTCTAGAAGCACATTGGCCAAGAGCGGCGATAGCGGTCCGCCCTGCGGCGTCCCTTCCAGACGCTCGCTGACCACACCGCTGTCCATGATTCCCGCATTCAGGTAGGCGCGCACCAGTCGGATAACTCCGGCGTCGTTCACGCGTCTCTGCAGGCGGTCGATCAAGATGTCATGGTTGATTCGATCAAAGAACTTGGACAGATCGACATCCACCACTACGCGGTAACCGTCCTGTACATGTTGATGTGCTGCCAGGACGGCGTCTCGTGCACGGCGACCGGGCCGAAACCCATGGCTGTGCTCACTAAAGGTAGGATCGATCAGCGGTTGCAGCACTTGCAACAGCGCCTGTTGAATCAAGCGGTCGGTCACGGTGGGGATGCCCAACTCGCGTTCGCTGCCGTCTGGCTTGGGGATGCCGACGCGACGCACCGGACTGGGCCGATACGTGCCTGCCATCAATTGGTGTCTGATGTTCGGTAACGCTGTCACCAGATAGCGGCCAGTTTCGGCGATGTCCATGCCGTCCACGCCTGCCGCACCTTTGTTTGCTTTCACGCGTTTCCACGCGCGTTGCATGTTCTCTCTCGCAAGTGCTTGCGTCAGCAAGTCTTGCCCTGCGCCCCTCGCTGTTTGTCGCGGGAATCGTGTTTCATCGCTGGATGCTTGGGACGAGGCTTCACCCCGCCCTACCGCGACCCGCCCCGCTGGCGCGGGCATCTGATGCAATACATGACTCATCGACAAGGCGTTTGACGCTCCTTCTCGTTCGGCCCTTCGCCCGGAATGCGGCTACTACGGCCTCTGCTGACTTCTCGCTCCGAGCTGCCCCGTCGCCCTTTCAGGCATGAGGCGAGATCTCCCCAGGTAAGAACGCACTCCTTCACCGCACAACCGCCGGATTTACGCCGCTTCGCTTTGACCACAAGAGCTTCGCGGTTTCATGCCCGCTCGCCCTGCTCGGCAGCGCCTTCTATCCGGTTCTTGTACATCGGCTCGCAGTTTCGCTCCACGCTTCCTCTCCACGGTCGGTCGCCCTTCCGCAGTTGCGCTTCACTTCGCTCGCTGTGGTCAGCTCGCGGCGGGACTTTCACCCACAAGAGTGCGCCCATGCTGGGCGCACATGAAAAAACCCGCCGAAGCGGGTTTTTAGAAATACTGGCGGAGACGGTGGGATTCGAACCCACGATACAGGTATAAGCCGTATGCATCCTTAGCAGGGATGTGCCTTCGGCCACTCGGCCACGTCTCCTAGCTGATCACTCAACTATGTCTACCTTGCAATAAATCGCTGCAGCAGACGACCGTCATAGTATAGACCGGATGCGGATTGGTCAAGGAACCGGACGGCTTTTTTGAAACTTTTTACGCTCTTCTTTACGCTTTTTCCAGCTCGAAAGCCTTGTGCAGCGCGCGCACGGCCAACTCCATGTATTTCTCGTCGATCAGCACGGAAATTTTGATTTCCGAGGTCGAGATCATCATGATGTTGATGCCCTCTTCCGACAGGGTGCGGAACATCTGCGAGGCGACGCCGACGTGGCTGCGCATGCCCACGCCGACCACCGACAGCTTCGATACCTTGGCGTCGCCGGTGATGCTGGCGGCGCCCAGTTCGGCCTTGGTGCCGTTCAACACGTCCATCGCCTGCGCGTAGTCGTTGCGCGACACGGTGAAGGTGAAGTCGGTCTTGCCGTCGACCGACTGGTTCTGGATGATCATGTCGACTTCGATGTTGGCCTCGGCCACCGGGCCGAGGATGTGGTAGGCCACGCCCGGACGGTCTGGCACGCCCAGTACGGTGATTTTGGCCTCGTCGCGGTTGAACGCGATACCGGAGATGACTGCTTGTTCCATGTGTTTATCTTCCTCAAACGAAATCAGGGTGCCCGAGTTGGCTTCGATCTCCAGATCGAGCATCGGGTCGGTCAGCGACGACAGGACGCGGGTCGGCACGCGGTAGTTGCCGGCGAATTCCACCGAGCGGGTTTGCAGCACTTTCGAGCCCAGCGAGGCCAGCTCCAGCATCTCCTCGAAGGTGATGGCCTTCAGGCGGCGCGCCTCGGAGACCACGCGCGGGTCGGTGGTGTAGACGCCGTCGACGTCGGTGAAGATCAGGCATTCGGCGGCCTTCATCGCGGCGGCGATCGCCACGGCGGAGGTGTCGGAACCGCCCCGGCCCAGGGTCGAGATGTTGCCGTTCTCGTCGACGCCCTGGAAGCCGGTGATGATGACGATCTTGCCGGCGTCGAGGTCGCGCCGCACCTTCTCGTCGTCGATCGACTGGATGCGCGCCTTGGTGAAGGCGGAATCGGTTTTAATCGCGACTTGCCAGCCGGCGTAGGACACCGCTTGTTTGCCGATCGCCAGCAGGGCCATCGACAGCAGGCCGACCGAGACCTGCTCGCCGGTCGAGGCGATCATGTCGAGCTCGCGCGGGTCCGGGTGTTCCTGGATCTGCTTGGCCAGACCGATCAGGCGGTTGGTCTCGCCCGACATGGCCGACGGCACCACGACAATTTGATGTCCCGCGTCATGCCACTTGGCGACACGCTGCGCAACGTTCTTGATGCGATCCGTCGAACCCATCGACGTACCGCCGTATTTATGCACGATTAAAGCCATAACAGTGAGTATTCCGCTCAATTAGGTGTAAAAGGAACCCTTAACTCTACATGCTGCACTGCATAATAACAAGTCAAAAAAGTCATAAACTCATACAGTCTCGGCATATGCTCATACCCGATTTGTGCGGAATGGAATTGTCTAGACAGCCTGCCAGCGCAGGCGGTATCGCGTTTCGCCCTCGCTCACCAGGTGGTGGCAATCCATGCCAACGCCGGCGGCGAACAGCAGTTGTTTGCGGGCCCACACCACGGGGAGACGGGTTCTTTCCCACGCAGGAATATTGCAAGCTTGATAGTGGTATTTCAGTCCACGGGTCGAGCGGTTCTGTGCCAGCTTGAGCCGTTCGCCGCCCTGGCGGAAGTCGATCACCAGCTCCTGGCCGCGCAGCCAGTCGGCCGCCAGCCCCTCCTCGGCCGGATCAAAATACAACACCCCGCCGTAGGCCGGGAAGGCCAGCTCGGCCTCGCCGTTCCAGCGGAAGGCCTGGCCGTCCTTGATGTCGGACTCGTCGACGCGGGTGCCCTCCAGCTCGGCCAGCTTGGGCGTCAAGTAGAGGCGGTCGCGGTGGCGCCGCACGTGGCAGTCGGGGTGGGTGACCAGCAATTGGGCGTCGTAGCGCGCCTCGACCAGCTGGGTCAGCATCTCGGCCAGCCAGGCGGTGGTGGGCATGCGCAGGCCGCGCGTGGCGAACCAGTGGCGCAACAGGTTGTAGGCGCGGTCGCTGCTCATGGCGCGCAGCTTGGCGACGTCGAGGCAGTCGCCGTCCAGGCAGGCGGCCAGGTCCTGTTCGGCCAGCTCGGTGAGCAGGCGCTGGGCCGACTGGGCGTGCTGGGCGCTGCGCGCGAAGCGCTCCTGGAAACCGGGGAAGGCCGCCGCCAGCGCCGGCATCACCTGGTGGCGCAGGGCGTTGCGGGCGAAGCGCGGGTCGTGGTTGGACTCGTCGTCGATGTGGGCGATGTGCTGCGCCGCCACATATTCGGCCAATTGCTTGCGCGAGGCGGACAGCAGCGGACGCGCCATCACCAACGCCGGATTGGCCAGCAGCTCGGGCGCGGCGTTGGCGGCGTCCATGCCGGACAGGCCGGCCGGGCCGGAGCCGCGCAGCAGCTGCAGCAGCACCGTTTCGGCCTGGTCGTCCTGGTGGTGGGCGGTCAGCAGCAGGGTCACGCCGTGCGCCGCGCACAGCGCGCCCAGCGCGGCGTAGCGGCTCTTGCGGGCGGCCGCCTCGGTGCCGCTCTTGCGCGGCTCGTTCAGCACGACGCGGCGCGCCTCGAAGCGTACGCCCAGCGCGGCGCAGGCCTGCTCGCAGTGGGCCAGCCAGGCGTCGGCGTTGGGACTGAGGCCGTGGTGGACGTGGAAGGCGTACAGCTCGATGCCGTTGGCGCCGGCGTAGGCCTGCGCCAGGTGCAGCAGGGCCGAGGAGTCGAGGCCGCCGCTCAGGGCGATGGCCAGACGGCCGCCGGCGCCCTGCCCGGCCGCCGCCAGCGCCTCGGCGAAGTTGGACGCCAGGCTGGGGATTTGTTGCTTCTTCAATTGCTGCTCCGATAAAAAAACCGGGAACGGAGCGAGGCGGATGGCCCCGGTCGGTTCCCGGTTTTGGTGGGCGCAGATGTGCCGGCTGGGTCCCGGGCCGAAACCAGGGTCAGACCCTAGGGTCTGACCCTCTTTTCAACGTCCAGGGCTTTGGCCGGCGCCGCCGGCGCCTCGATCTTCTTGTCGCGGGATTACTCCTGCGGCGTGGTTTCCTTGAACTTGCCGTAGCTCATCAGCTTCTCGTGGCGCGCTTCCAGCAGGTCCTTGGTCTTCATGCCGTGGAACTGGCGCAACGAGTCGGCCAGCGCGCGTTTGAGCAGCGTGGCCATCTGTTTCGGGTCGCGGTGGGCGCCGCCCAGCGGCTCGCTGACGATCTTGTCGATCAGGCCCATCGCCTTCAGGCGGTGCGCCGTCAGGCCCAGCGCCTCGGCGGCGTCGGAGGCGCGCTCCGAAGTCTTCCACAGGATCGAGGCGCAGCCCTCGGGCGAGATCACCGAATAGGTCGAGTATTGCAGCATCAGCACGGCGTCGCCCACGGCGATCGCCAGCGCGCCGCCGGAGCCGCCCTCGCCGATGATGGTGGCGATCAGCGGCACCTTCAGTTCGGCCATCACGTACAGGTTGTGGCCGATGGCCTCGGACTGGCCACGCTCCTCGGCGTCGATGCCGGGGAAGGCGCCGGGCGTGTCGACGAAGGTGAACACCGGGATGCCGAATTTTTCGGCCAGCTTCATCAGGCGCATCGCCTTGCGGTAGCCCTCCGGCTTCGGCATGCCGAAGTTGCGCAGCGCGCGCTCCTTGGTGTCGCGGCCCTTCTGGTGGCCGATGACCATGCAGGCCTGGCCGTTGAAACGGGCCAGACCGCCCACCACCGACAGGTCGTCGGCGTAGCTACGGTCGCCGTGCAGCTCGTGGAAGTCGGTGAAGATCTCGTTGACGTAGTCCATCGTGTACGGCCGCTGCGGGTGGCGCGCGATCTGCGCGACCTGCCACGGCGTCAGCTTGGCGTAGATGTCTTTGGTCAGTTGCTGGCTCTTCTTGGCCAGGCGGTCGATCTCCTCGGAGATGTCGACGGCCGAATCGTCTTGCACGAAACGCAGCTCTTCGATCTTGGAATCGAGTTCCGCGATCGGTTGCTCAAAATTGAGGAAAGTCGTTTTAGTCATTGTACCTCCGTGTTTGTTCTCAGCCGTCCCCGCCCCGCCCTAGGGACGGTGCGACGCGGGGCGGCGATTAATATTGCGTTATTCTACCGGAAGCGGATCCAGACTCCGCCATAAGTACCAGGTGGCGACGGTGCGCCAGGGTTCCCAGTTGGCGGAGACTTCGCGCGCATCACTGCGCGAAACCGGCTCGCCGGAGAAGTAATTGACGCTGATGCCCTGGATCAGGCCGGGGTCGTCGAGCGGCAGCACGTTCGGCCGGAGCAGATTAAATATCAAAAACATCTCCGCTGTCCAGCGTCCGATGCCACGGATTTGCACCAGTTCGGCGATGACGGCTTCGTCGTCCATCTGGTCCCACTGGTTGGCGTGCACCCGCTTGGCCTTGAAATGCTCGGCCAAGTCGATGATGTATTCGGTCTTGCGCTTGGACAGGCCGCAGGCCGAGAGCTGCTCGACGCCGGCCTTGAGCACCTGCGCCGGCGTGCATTTCGGACAGGCCAGCAGCAGCTTGTGCCAGGCGGCGTCGGCCGCCTTGGTGGTCACCTGCTGGCCGACGATGGAACGCGCCAAGGTAGTAAACGGGTCGCCGTGGCCGACCAAATGCAGGTCGCCAAATTGCGGGATCAGCTTCTTCATGATGCGGTCCCGCTTCATGAGCTCGATCTTGGCCTGTTCCCAGTAGGGTGGCACGGCCACCACCAGCGGGACGGCGGCGCCGTCGCTTACCTTGGAGAGGGCCATCATGCGCGGCGCCAGTTGGTGCTGCCGTCGGGTTTGTCTTCGAGGATGATGCCGGCCGCCAGCAGCTCGGCGCGGATGGCGTCGGACTGGGCGAAGTCGCGCGCCTGCTTGGCCGCCGCGCGGCGCGCGATGGCCTCGACGATGGCGCCGTCGGCGCTGCTGTCGGCATCGCCGACGGCGGCCTGGCGGAACTGCTGCGGCGTGCGGGCCAGCAGGCCGATCACGCCGGCCAGGCCCTTCAGCTGGCGCGCCACGGCCGGCGACTTCGATTTATTGAGCTCGCTGACCAGGTCGAACAGCGCGGCCAACGCCACCGGGGTGTTGAAGTCGTCGTTCATCGCCTCGGCGAAGCGCACGGCGTGCGCCTCGTTCCAGTCGAGCGGCAGGCCGTCGCCCTCGACGCCGTCGAGCGCCGTGTACAGGCGGGTCAGGGCGACGCGGGCGTCGTCGAGGTGGGCGTCGGAGTAGTTCAGCGGGCTGCGGTAGTGGGCGCGCAGAATGAAAAAGCGCACCACCTCGGCGTCGTATTTCTTGAGCACGTCGCGGATGGTGAAGAAGTTGCCCAGGGACTTGGACATCTTCTCGTTGTCGACCCGCACGAAGCCGTTGTGCAGCCAGTAGTTGACCATGCTGTGGCCGAAGGCGCCCTCGGACTGGGCGATCTCGTTCTCGTGGTGCGGGAACTGCAGGTCGGCGCCGCCGCCGTGGATGTCGAACTGCTCGCCGAGCAGCGCGCAGGCCATCGCCGAGCACTCGATGTGCCAGCCCGGGCGGCCCTTGCCCCACTTGGAGTCCCACTTGACCTCTTCCGGCTCGGACTCCTTGGACGACTTCCACAGCACGAAGTCGAGCGGGTCGCGCTTGCCGGTGTTGACGTCGACGCGCTCGCCGGCGCGCAGGTCGTCGAGCGACTTGCCGGACAGGCGGCCGTAGTTGGCGAAGTTGCGCACGGCGTAGTTGACGTCGCCGTCGCTGCCCTGGTAGGCCAGCTCGCGCTGCTCCAGGGTGTCGATCAGCGCCAGCATCTGCGGCACGTATTCGGTGGCGCGCGGCACGTGGGTGGGCGCCAGGATGCCCAGCGCGCCGGTGTCCTCGTCCATGTACTGCGTGAAGCGGGCGGTCAGCTGCGAGATGGACTCGCCGTTCTCCACCGCGCGCTTGATGATCTTGTCGTCGATGTCGGTGATGTTGCGCACATAGGTGACGTCGTAGCCGGAGGCCTGCAGCCAGCGGTAGACCACGTCGAAGGCCATCATCATGCGGGCGTGGCCGATATGGCAATAGTCGTAGATGGTCATGCCGCACACATACATGCGGACCTTGCCCTCTTCGATCGGTACGAAAACCTGCTTGTCACGCGCCAGCGTGTTGTAAATCTTTAAGTTGCTCATCGGACTCTTGCGTATTTTTCGGGCCGCCAGCCAGGCAATACGAGGACCGGGCGCAGACACCCTGGGGATGCCGCGCCTGGACTTGTTCGTGTGCGCCGTGGAAACTGACAGACCCTCGGGTATCTAGTTCTTCTTTGTTAGAATGAAACTTCTCGGACAAGTATAGCATTGATAAAATCCGCACTGGCCCGATATAGCTTAGGATTTTTTGCACGGCAAACGAATCTTCACTTGTTTGCCGCTGCCCCACCTACCTCGCCAAGGAAGCAATAATGCACCAAACCGCGCCGCGCCGCCTGTCCTTTCTGACCAAATTCTTCAGCCTGTTCGCCGGCGCCACCCTGTCCGGCGCCGTGCTGGCGGCGGCCGCCGCCGCCCCGGCGGCCACGGCCACGCCGCAGGTCACGCTGAAAACCAGCATGGGCGAGATCGTCCTCGAACTCGACCAGGCCAAGGCGCCCAAGACGGTCGACAACTTCCTGCAGTACGTCAAGAGCGGCCACTACAAGGGCACCATCTTCCACCGCGTCATCGACGGTTTCATGATCCAGGGCGGCGGCTTCGACGAGAAGCTCAAGCAGAAGCCGACCCGCCCGCCCGTCAAGAACGAGGCACAGAACGGCCTGCCCAACGCGCCCTACAGCATCGCCATGGCGCGCACCGGCGACCCGCACTCGGCCACCGCGCAGTTCTTCATCAACGTGGCCGACAACGAGATGCTCAACTACCCGGGCCGCGACGGCTTCGGCTACACGGTGTTCGGCAAGGTCATCAAGGGCCAGGAGGTGGTCGACAAGATCAAGGGCACCCTGGTCGACGACAAGGGCATGTTCCAAAACCTGCCGGTGACGCCGGTGGTGATCCAGTCGGCGACGATTTTGAAGACGCCGATCCAGCCGAAACTGTAAAATAGCGCCTTGGCTGCGGCCGCGCCGCGCGCGCTGCCCGCGTTTGACCATCGAACAACACATCTAGGATTATTATGACCACCGTTATCATCACCACCAACATGGGCAAGTTCACCGCCGTTCTGGACGCGGAAAAAGCGCCGAAAACGGTTGAGAACTTCCTCTCGTACATGAACGCCGGCCACTACGCCAACACCATCTTCCACCGCGTGATGGGCGACTTCATGATCCAGGGCGGCGGTTTCGCCCCGGGCATGAAACAGAAATCGGCCGACACCACGGTTGAAAACGAAGCCAAGAACGGCCTGAAAAACGACACCTACACGCTGGCCATGGCGCGTACCTCGGACCCGCATTCGGCCTCGGCACAGTTCTTCATCAACGTGAAAAACAACAGCTTCCTCGACTACCCAGGCCAGGACGGCTGGGGCTACGCCGTGTTCGGCAAGGTCACCGAAGGCACCGAAGTGGTCGACGCGATCCGCAAGGTCAAGACCGGCCGCAGCGGCATGCACTCGGACGTGCCGGTGGAAGACGTGGTCATCGAATCGATCGAACTGGCAGCGTAATTCGGCACCAGCAATCGGCCGCGCGCCCGCCAACGCGGGCGCGCGGTTTTTTTATCCGCTCGCCGTTTTCCACAGCGGCCGGGTATTGTTGAAGGAATCAGGAATGACAATGCCTGACAAGCGCGTCGCCGCGCTGTTCATCTCCGACCTGCATCTGCAAGCGTCGCACCCGCACACCACCGAGGCCTTCTTCCGCTTTCTGCAGCAGCAGGCGGTGCACGCCCGCGCGCTGTATCTGCTCGGCGACCTGTTCGAATACTGGGCCGGCGACGACGACGTCGACGAGCCCTACCACCAGGCCATCGTCGCCGCGCTGCGCCGCGTCGGCGCGGCCGGCGTCAAGCTGTATTGGATCGCCGGCAACCGCGACTTCCTGGTCGGCGCGCCCTTCGCCGCCGCCGCCGGACTGACGCTGCTGCCCGAGATCCACGTCGCCGAGATCGGCGGCCTGCGCGTCGCGCTGCTGCACGGCGACGCCCAGTGCACCGAGGACGTCAACTACATGGCCTTCCGCGCCCAGGTGCGCCAGCCGGCCTGGCAGGCGCAGTTCCTGGCCATGCCGCTGGCGCAGCGCAAGGCAATCATCGCCGGCATGCGCGAGAACAGCCGCAAGGACCAGGGCAACAAGAGCGACGAGATCATGGACGTGGCGCCGCAGGCGATCGCCGAGGTGTTCGCGCGGACCGGCACCGACGTCATGATCCACGGCCACACGCACCGCCCCGCGCTGCACCGGGTCGGCGCCACGCGCCGCTACGTGCTGCCGGACTGGGAGCCGGACGCCACGCCGCCGCGCGGCGGCTGGATCGCCATCGACGAGACGGGCGCGGTCAGCCGCCACGACCTGGACGGCGCCATCGTCGACTAGGCTGTCGGCCGCGCTCTCGGCTACGCGCCCCACCGCCCGCCCGGGCAGCAGGCACCCGGCCGGCGTGGCCCACCCCAGGCGGGCCGGATTGCAACAGCGGCGGCGCGGCGCCGTGACAAGGCCCCGTGCGCTGCCTATAATCGTCAGCAATAGCGGCCTGCTCCGCGTCCTGATCGCCTTTTGATGAGATACACCGCCGCTCTTGCCACCGCCTGCCTGCTGGGCGCCTCCTGCGCCGTGGCGGCACCGACGCTGACGGTGGCCTGGCGCGACAAGCCGCCCTACTACTACCTCGACCACGGGGTGGCAAAAGGCTTCATGCTGCAGCGCGCCAAGGAGGTCTTCGCGCTGGCCGGCGTGCCGGCGCGTTTCGTGCAGGAGCCGCAGAAGCGCATCTGGATCAACTTCGCACACGGCACGCCGAACTACTGCTCAATCGCTTGGTACCGCCTGCCCGAGCGCGAGGCGGTGGCGCAATTCAGCCAGCCCCTGATGACCGATCCGCCGCAAGGCGTGTTGATCGCGCCGCGGGCGCTGGCCCGGGTGCGGACCCACGCCACCCTGGCCAGCCTGCTGGCCGATCCGCAGTTGACGCTGGGCGTGGTCGACGGCGTCTCCTACGGTCCCGAGCTCGACGCGCTGATCGCCCGCAGCGCCAACCAGATCATGCGGCGCACCGTCACCACCGTCAACATGATGCGCATGATCGCCGCCGGCCGCGCCGACTACATGCTGGTCGACCGCGAGGATTGGAAGTACGCCAGCGCCCACGCGGCGGAGCTCAACGCGGCGGTGCGGCGCGACTACGCCGACGCGCCGCCAGGCCTGAAGCGCTACCTGGTGTGCAGCCGCGACGTGCCGGCCGAGGTGATGAACAAACTCAACCAGGCCATCGCCGCCACCGCCGAGCGGCACTAACCAGTCGCGGAGGCGGCGTCAGCCGCGGATCTGGCCGAACGCCGCGTCGAGGCGGCGCAGCAGCTCCTGGTTGATGTCGCGCGTGTGGCGGTTCCAGCGCTCGATGGTGGGCAGCAGCTCGGTGCGCAGCCGCGCGGCCAGCGTCTGCTCGCCATTGGCCACCGCCCAAATCACGCACTCGGCGCGCGCGGCGAAGCTGCCGAAGCGCGCCACGGCGAACTCGAATTCGGCCTTCGCCTCGGCCTGGCGGCCGGCGCCGGCCAGTGCCTGGGCCAGCAGCAGCGAGACCTGCTCGGCGCGGAAGTTGGCGTCGGCCTGGCGGATCTGCTGCAGGTGGGCCACCGCCGCGCCGCTGCGGGCGCAGGCGAAGTTGGCGCGCGCCGCGCCGAAGCGGATCTCCAGATCGCCGGCGAACGGCCCCTGCAGGCCCGCCTCGTAGGTATTGGCTGCCTCGGCGGCGTCGCCCGCCTGCAACTGGGCGGCGGCCAGGCGCATCTGGTTTTGCGCGGTCGGCGTGTAGTCGAAGGCGGCGCGCGCCTCGCGCAGCTCGCGGCTCGGGTCCAAGGTCTTGACGGCCACCTTGGCCACCTTGCGCGCGCCGTGCTGCCAGCCGGAGCCCGGCAGGTAGATGGCGAAGAAGTACACCACGCTGCCCAGCAGCGGGAAGGAGAACAGGATCAGCAGCCAAAACAGCTGCTGTCCGTTGCGGATCGCGTGGATGGCGAAAAACAGCGCCACCAGTACGTGCAATCCAATGCCGAAAATCGCCATGCCTACTCCAATAGTCTAGTCAATGAGGCCGATTGTAGAAGCTGCGCGACGGCGCGGCAAGCGCGCGGCCGCCATGGTAAGCGCGGCTTAAGATTCCGGCGCCGGCTCAGGGTGCCGGGGCCAAGGTGGCGACCAGCGCGCCGGGCTTGGTGGCGATGCCGGTCAATTCGAACTGCACGCCGGCGTAGCGCAGGTCCTCGGGGCGGAAACGGTGGATCGGCATGTCCTTGATGACCTTGTCGCTGAGCAGATTGGCGACGCTGGCCAGCTGGTTCTGCCGCCCCTCGTCCATGCCGTCGAAGGCGAAACGGTCGACATGCGCGTCGCTCAGGTAGATGGCGTTGTGCGCCCGGTCCACCTGCAACCGGCCGGAGATGGCCATGCTGCCGCGCCAGGACTGGCGGCCCAGCAGCGGCACCACGCTGGCGTCGAGTTCGAGGGCGACACGGTCGTTGGCATCGAGCACGCGCAGGCGCGGATGGCTCAGCTCCACCTCCAACACGGCCAGCACGCGCTGGCGCAGCGGGAAGCGCTTGTCCAGCCCCTGCTGCATGCGGTCGAGCGGCAGCTCGACCTGGCGCGGCCCGATCAAGGTCGAACAGCTGGCCAACAGCGTGCTGGCCGCCACGGCCATCGCGGCCAGGCCGAGGCGTCGGCGCCGCAGCGTGAAGTTGGCGATATCGTTCATGTGCTTCCTTGTTGGTTTTCCAGGCGCGGGAGAGCGCAGAGTTTACTCGATTTCCGCCGCGACGGCCCGGCACGTCCGGCCCACGCTGCCAAAAAAACACTTGATTTTGTCAACATCGGTGTTATAGTTCACTACAACACCACTTCGTTATATCACCAAGGGGGATACATGAATGTCCGAATCATCAACACAGCAGCCAGGGAGCAGCGACCATGACCATGGGCTGGAATGACAATGCGCCGATCTACCGCCAGCTCAAGGAGCGGGTGATCGGCATGATGCTCGACGGCTTGCTCAAGCCGGGCGACGCGCTACCGTCGGTGCGCCAGGTGGCGGCCGACTTCCAGCTCAACCCGATCACCGTATCGCGGGCCTACCAGGAGCTGGTCGACGAAAATTTAGTGGAAAAACGGAGGGGATTGGGTATGTATATGACTGACGGCGCCGGCGACAAGCTGCTGGCCACGGAACGCGAGCGCTTCCTGCGCGAGGAGTGGCCGGCCATGATAGAACGCATCCGCCGCCTCGGCCTGGACCTGCAACAGCTGCTGCAGGCGGCCCAGCCGGGCCAGCCGGGCCTGCCGACTGCGGGAGGTGCGGCATGAACGCCATCGTCTCCGCCAGCAATTTGAGCAAGCGCTACGGCAAGTCGCTGGCGCTCGACCAGACCAGCTTCGAGATCCAGCCCGGCCGCATCGTCGGGCTGATCGGCCCCAACGGCTCGGGCAAGACCACCACGCTGAAAGCCATGCTGGGCCTGACCCAGTTCGACGGCCAGATGAGCGTGCTGGGGCTGGACCCGCGCACCCAGCGCGACGAGTTGATGCGCGACGTCTGCTTCATCGCCGACGTCGCCATCCTGCCGCGCTGGCTGAAGGTCAAGGACGCGGTCGATTTCGTCGCCGGCGTGCACCCGCGCTTCGACCGGGAAAAAGCCGAGCGCTACATCGCCCACACCAAGCTGGCGCCGAACATGAAGGTCAAGGCCATGTCCAAGGGCATGGTGGTGCAGCTGCACCTGGCGCTGGTGATGGCCATCGACGCCCGCCTGCTGGTGCTCGACGAGCCGACGCTGGGCCTGGACATCCTGTACCGCAAGCAGTTCTACCAAAATCTGCTGGAGGACTATTTCGACGAGGGCAAGACCATCCTCATCACCACCCACCAGATCGAGGAGGTCGAGCACATCCTGACCGACCTGCTGTTCATCCGCGACGGCAAGATCACCCTGTCGGCCTCGATGGACGAGATCGGCGAGCGCTTCACCGAGGTGATGGTCGAGCCGCCCTACGCCGTCGCCGCCACCGCGCTGCAGCCGCTCAGCCAGCGCACCGTGTTCGGCAAGTCCGTGATGCTGTTCGACGGCGTGGCGCGCAGCCAGCTGGCCGTCTTCGGCGAAACCCGCACCCCCAGCGTCGCCGACCTGTTCGTCGCGACCATGAAAGGAAGCTACGCATGAAAACGATGACATGGTTGATCAAGCGCGAACTGTGGGAACACAAGGGCATGCTGTTGTGGGCGCCGGCCATCGTCGGCGGGCTGATCACCGCCTTCACCGCGCTGGTGCTGCTGTACGGCAGCAGCGGCAGCATCGACATCAACGGCGAGTCGATCACGCTGGGCATGATCGACGCCACGCCGGCGATGCGCGCCAAGATCCTCGACGTGCTGGCGCACGGCTACATCGCCACCGCCGCGCCGGTGCTGCTGATGCTCGGCTTCCTGGTGTTCTTCTACTGCCTCGGCGCGCTGTACGACGAGCGGCGCGACCGCAGCCTGCTGTTCTGGAAGTCGCTGCCGGTGTCGGACCGCACGACGGTGCTGTCCAAGCTGCTGCTGGCGCTCGGCGTGGCGCCGCTGGTGGTGACCGTGGTCGGCGCGCTGGCCGCGCTGGCGGTGCTGCTGATGATCTGCACGGCGGCCGCCTTCAAGGGACTCAACCTGTTCGGCCCGCTGCTGATGTCGCCGGCCTTCTATTTGGCGCCGCTGCAACTGCTGGCCCTGCTACCGGTGTACGCGCTGTGGGCGCTGCCGACGGTGGCCTGGCTGCTGCTGGTGTCGAGCTGGGCGCGCTCCAAGGTGTTCCTGTGGGCGGTCGGCGCGCCTTTGCTGGCGATGATGCTGGCCAAGTGGGCCAAGCACGCCTTCCACCTGGATTGGAACATCGACTGGTTGATCCAGCAGGTGGTCAGCCGCATGCTGTTGGGCGTGGCGCCGGGCTCCTGGCTGGCGGTCGAGCATGTCGACCCGGTCCTGCTGCTGGCCGCCGACGGCCACCGCGCCGACCTGGGCAACATCCTCGGCCAATCCTGGGGCACGCTGGCGCACGCCAACGTGTGGATCGGCGTCGCCGCCGGCGTGGCGATGATCGCCGGCGCCATCTGGCTGCGCCGCCGCCGCGAGGAGGGCTGATAGCGGCGGGCGTCCGGCCACCAGGCCGGCGCCCGCCCCACCCCTGCTGCACAATGTCACACCGTCCGCCACTTCTCGCAAGGCATAGCATGAGCGCACTCCCCGTCTTCCCCGCCCTCCTCGCCGCCGCGCTGCTGCTGCTGGCGGCCGCCAACGGCAGCGCGCAAACGCCGGCCGCCGCGCCGGCCACGCTGGATGCGCGCACGCCGCCCTTGCGTTGCGGCGCCGCGCCGCAGGGCGTCAACGAGGCCGTCAACGAGGCCGGCTACGTGGCCATCGGCGGCATCGCGCAATGGGTCACCATCAAGGGCGCCAGCTGCGCCAACCCGGTGATCCTGGTGGTCCACGGCGGCCCGGGCAATCCGCTCAGCCCCTACGCCGACGCCATCTACGGCGCCTGGCAGAAGGACTACACGCTGGTGCAGTGGGACCAGCGCGGCGCCGGCAAAACCTATGGGAAGAACCGGCCGGCCGAGGACCTGCCCTTGACGGCGGCGCAGCTGCGCGACGATGGCGTGGAGTTGGCCGCCTTCCTCACCGGCCACCTGGGCCAGCGCAAGCTGATCCTGATGGGCGGCTCCTGGGGTTCCTACCTGGCCGTGAGCATGGCCAAGGCCAGGCCCGAGCTGTTCCACGCCTATGTCGGCGCGGCGCAGCTGGTCAACTCGACGGAGAATATGCGCACCAGCCGGGAGGCCCTGCTGGCCCTGGCGCGCGGCGCCGGCGACAGCGCCAGCGTGGCCAAGCTGGAGGCGCTGGGCGCGCCGCCGTGGCGCGATCCGCGCAGCTTCGGCGTGCTGCGGCGCATCGACCGCAAGTACGAGGCACTGGCCACCGACCCGGCACCGGCGGCCTGGTGGAAGCGCGCCGACGACTATCTGACGGCGCAGCAGTTGATCGACGACGAGGCCGGCGAGGACTACTCCTACCTGCAATTCGTCGGCCGCAACGGCGACGGCATGTTCGCCCAGGTCGATCTGCCGGCGCTCGGCGCCGACTTCGCCCTGCCGGTCTTCATCGTCCACGGCGCCGAGGACTTGTTGACCACGCCGGGGGTGGCGAAGCGCTACTTCGACCGCATCCGCGCGCCGCAGAAGGAGTTCGTGCTGCTGCCGCGTGGCGGCCACGATCCCAACCAGGCCCTGCTCGACGCCCAGTGGAAGCTGCTCAACGAACGCGTCCGTCCGCTGCTCAAATGAGCGGCCGGCGGCGCCCACCAGGCGCCGTCGGCAGGATTACTTTTAAGCAAGTACCACTAGATCCATTACAATGGTGCATTATTCGCGGCCGGTAAACGGCGGCCGCCACCGCACCATTGAGCGCCACTATGTCCTTCCTCAAGAAACACCTGCTGCATCTCCTGTTCGACAAGTCCGGGAAAGTTCCCTTCGATCCGAGCAAGATCAAGAAAATGCTCATCCTGCGCAACGACCGCATCGGCGACATGATCGTCTCGACGCCCCTGCTGCGCGAGCTCAAGGCGGCCTACCCCGCGCTGCAGATCGACGTCGCCGCCAGCAGCGTCAACGAGGCGGTGATCCGCGCCTGCCCGCACGTGAGCAACATTCTGATCTGGGACTGGGGCAGCGGACTCGACACATTGAAGATCGTGCTCGGCATACGGCGCCAGCGCTACGACGTCATCTTCAGCACCACCAACGCCTTCTCGATTCCCTGGCTGACCCGGCTCAAGCTGCTCGGCGCCAAGCACCTGATCGGCTTCAACATCAACAAGTACGGCACCGGCACGCAGCAGCTCGGCATGTACGACTACACGGTCGACTGCAACCGCGACCGCCACATCCTGGAGAGCTATTTTTCCGCGCTGAAGAATTTCGACCTGAAGGAGGTCAACCCGCGCTACGAGCTGTTCGGCGTCGAGCAACTGCCGGCCGGGCCGCGCGACTTCATCGCCGAGCTGAAGCGGCGCCACAAGGGCATCGTCTGCTTCAACTACCAGGGCAGCATGGCCAACCGCACCATCGCCAGCGAGGACGCGGTGGCGCTATGCCGCGCGCTGGCCGACAAATACCGCGACCACGCGCTGCTGGTGATCCATCCGCCGGGCGACCGGGCGCGCGCCGAGGGCATCGTCGCCGCCGTGCAGCGCGACAACGTCCAACTGTCCTTCGCCACGTCCAGCATCCTCGAGCTGGCGGCGCTGATCGAACAGTGCGAGCTGGTCATTTCGCCGGACACGGCGGTGATCCACCTGGCCTCGGCCTACAACAAGAAGGTGCTGGGGTTCTACATCAACACCGACAACCACCGTTGGTTCTATCCGATGTGCGACCACTTCCGCATCGTGCTGTCGCAGACCGAGCACATCGGCGCCATCGACCAGCAGGCCAGCCTGCACGCCTTCGACGAGCTGATGGCCTGCTAGTGCTGCGTCCTACAGCGCCAGCAAGTCCTATGTGCTGCTGTTCGGCGCGGCCCTGCACGAGGGGTTGAAGGGGCGCGGCATGACGCCCACCGCGCACTCGCCCGACATCGCCGCGACGCGGCGCAAAGTCGCGTATCATCTGGTAAAAAACCAAGGAGGCCGCATGCCCGTCACCCTGCTGCTGGCCGGCGCCACCGGCGCCGTCGGCGCCCATGTGCTGCGCCTGGCGCTGGCCGATCCGCGCGTGGGCCGCGTCGCCGCGCCGACGCGCAGGCCGCTGGCGCCGCATCCCCGGCTGGACAACCCGGTGCTGGACTTCGTCGACCTACCGGAGCGGGCCGGCTGGTTCGCCGCCGACGCCGTCATCTGCGCGCTGGGCACGACGATACGCGCGGCCGGCTCGCAGGCGGCCTTCGCGGCGGTCGACCGCGAGCTGCCGGTCGCGCTGGCGCGCCGTGCACGCGCGGCGGGCGCGCGCGCGTTCGCCCTCAACTCCTCGCTGGGCGCCAGCCAAAGGGGCAATTTCTACCAGCGCACCAAGGCCGAGGCCGAGGATGGCGTGCGCGCGGTCGGCTTCGAGCGCTACGTCATCGTGCGGCCGGCGCTGATTGACACCGTCCGCGCCACCATGCGGCCGGCCGAGGCCGCCGGCATACTGCTGGCCCGGTTGGCCGGCCGCCTGCTGCCGGCGCGCTACCGTCCGGTGCCGGCCGAGGCGATCGCGCGCTGCCTGCTCGAGCGCGTCCTCGCCCCAGAGGCCGGTGAACTCATTGTGGAATCCGAAGCCATCCACCAATAGGGAAGCGCCTGGGACGTCCCGTCCTGACCAAGCAACACCGCGCGCAGCACCGGCGCGTGCTGCGCGACGCCCTCCACCGGCAGACCTGAGCACGTTGACTTCGGCGCGGCCCTGCGCTACTGTGGAGCAAATGGGGTCGAGCCGATATGTTCAAACACCTGCTGGTTTGTGGCCTGCTGCTGTGCCCCCTCGGCGCCGTTCGCGCCGGCCCAGCGGAGTGCGGCGACATCGCGCTGGCCTATTACGAACTGGGCGCCTTGTACTACCGTGGGCCGGACGGGCATTGGACCGGCATCGACAAAGACGTGGTCGACGAACTGGCCAGGCGCACCGGCTGTCGCTTCCAGACCACGCTCGAGTCGCGCGTGCGCATCTGGAGCCAGCTGGCCAGCGGCAAGCTCGACATGTCCGTGTCCGGCATCGCCACGCCGGAGCGGGAGAAATTCGCCCAGTTCATCCCCTATTTCAAGACGCGCAACTATCTGCTGCTGGAGGGAACCCTGCCGCCCGAGGCCGCCACGCCGGAGGGCTTCCTGGCACAGGCCTCGTACAAGGTCGCGGTGGTGAAGAGTTTCAGACACGGCGGCGATTACGACATCTGGATCGACAAGTTGCGCGCGCAAGGCCGGGTCCACGAGGCGGCCGATTTCCGCGCGGTGGTGCGGCTGCTGAAAATCGGCCGGGTGCAGGCCATTCTGGCCTTGCCCACCAGCTGGGTGCCGATGTTGCGGCAAGAGGCGCTCAGCGACAAGGTGCGCGTGCTGGACTGGTCGCCCCGGAACAGCGTGCCGCACGGCTTGGTCCTCGCGCGCGCGCGCATCCCCGAGCCTATCGCCGGCCGACTGGTCAAGGCGATCCAGGCGATGCATGACGACGGCACCTTGCTGGCGATATTCAGGCGCCATATCGGCGCCGAACTGGCCAGCGAATTGCTAATCGACTGAGTGGCGGTGTTGTCGGAGCCGTCCGCCGCGACAAAACGCCCCGCCGGCGCCGGGCTATTGCGCGACGTGCCGCCGTGGCAGGCGGCGCGCGCGGCCGGCTTACTCGAACTGCTGGCGGAACGCCTGCAACTGCTCGCGCAGCTCGTCGACGTCGCGGCGCAGCAGCGCCACCTCGTGCTCCAGCTGGCCGACGCGGCCGCCGTGCTGCGGCGCCGACACCGAACCGGCGAAGCCGGCCGCCGTCTCCTCGCGCGCCAGGGCCTCCTCGCCACCGAGCAGCTGGCCGTAGCGCGGCTCCTTGGTGCCGGGCGCCAGGGCCAGGCGGGCCACCAGCGGCGGGTATTTGTCGATCAAGAATTGCAGGCCCAGTTCGACGTCGGCCACCGTCTTGAACTCGTGCAGGCGGCCGGTGCGGGTGCGGATCTCGCCGGCGGTCTGCAGGCCGCGCAGCATCAGCGTGCTGAGGATGGCCAGCTTGTCCTGCTCGAGCGACCACTTGATGCGCATGCGGTGCTCATACTTGGTGACGCGGGCGCCGGCCTGGGTGATGCCGTTGACGTATTTGCGCTGCATCAGCCGCTGCAGCACCTCGGCCACGGTGTCCTCCGACAGCGACATCACCGGGTCGCGGCTCGACAGCTGGTTGCAGCCGTTGGTGATGGCGTTGAGCGACAGCGGATAGTTGTCCGGCGTGGTCGCCTCCTTCTCGGCCAGCACGGCGAGCACGCGGATTTCAAACGGGTCCAGTACCGCTGTGCCCTCGGGCGACGATTCCATGTTCATACGCAGATCCTTAGTCGACTAGCTTGTTGAGTTGTACGGAATCAAATTTATCACATTCGGCAGTGCCTTGGCAGCTCAGGCCGGCGGCCCGCATCGCCGCCAGCATGCGCTCGATCTGCCGCTCCTGCGTGGCGGCGTGGTCGATCAGGCCGCGCAGCGCCTTCGACAGCGGGTCGTCGCCGTTCGGCGTGACGCCGTAGGCGGCGAACAGCTGGGCGCCGGTGCCGGCGTCCTTCTGCACCACGTGGGCCGGGTTGCCGACCGCCGTGGCGCCGGCCGGGACCGGCTTGAGCAGCACGGCGTTGGAGCCGACCTTGGCGAACTCGCCGACGGTGAAGCTGCCCAGCACCTGGGCACCGGCGCCGACGATGACGCCGCGCTCCAAGGTCGGGTGGCGCTTGGCGCCGGTGTGCAGCGAGGTGCCGCCCAGGGTCACGCCCTGGTAGATGGTGCAGTCGTCGCCGACCACGGCGGTCTCGCCGATGACCACGCCGAAGCCGTGGTCGATGAAGACGCGGCGGCCGATGCTGGCGCCGGGGTGGATCTCGATGCCGGTGACGATGCGCGCCAGGTAGCTGATGAAGCGGCCGCCCCACTTCAGGCCGTGTTGCCAGCACCAATGCGCCCAGCGGTGCATGACGATGGCCTGCAGGCCGGGGTAGCAGGTCAGCACTTCCCAGGCGTTGCGGGCGGCGGGATCGCGTTCGATGATGCTCTGAATGTCTTGGCGCAGGTGGTGGAACATGGCTTGCACTGGTGGGGCGGCCGATGGCTGATGGTAGCGCATCCGGTCGGGGTTTGCTGGGAGGGGGAGCCGCTGGCCTTGCACCTGTTACCCCGATGCCAAACCGGGGTCAGACCCCGAGGGGTCTGACCCCAGCTTCACGCCTCGGGGTGGATTCAAGTCAGCGGCTTGCCGGCCGGGAAGCGGCGCGGCGGGAACTAGCTTAGCCTTCTTTGGCCATGCGCTGGCGGCGCGCCTCGTACAGGCAAACGCCGGAGGCGACCGAGACGTTCAGGCTCTCGACCGAACCGAACATCGGGATGCTGACCAGCATGTCGCAGGTCTCGCGGGTCAGGCGGCGCATGCCCTCGCCTTCCGAACCCATGACCAGCGCGGTCGGGCCGGTGAAGTCGGCTTCGTACAGGCCCTTGTCGCCGTCGTCGGAGGTGCCGATCAGCCAGATGTCGCGGTCCTTCAAGTCGCGCAGGGTGCGCGCCAGGTTGGTCACCGTGATGTAGGGCACCGTTTCGGCGGCGCCGCTGGCGACCTTGGCGGCGGTGGCGTTGAGGCCGACCGCGCGGTCCTTCGGCACGATCACGGCGTGGGCGCCGACACCGTCGGCGACGCGCAGGCAGGCGCCCAGGTTGTGCGGATCGGTGATGCCGTCGAGCACCAGCAGCAGCGGCGGGCCGTCGATGGCGTCGAGCAGCTCGTCGAGGTTGCGCGCCAGCGCCAGTTCGGAGGCGAAGGCGATCACGCCCTGGTGGCGGCGGGTGCCGACGATCTTGTCCAGACGGGACGAGTCGACCGGCATGACGCGCACGCCCAGGCTCTTGGCGTTGGCCACCAGGTCCTGCATGCGGCGGTCGCTACGGGTCGCATCGATGAAAATCTCTTCCACCGACGAGGCCTCGTGACGCAAACGCGAAGTCACCGCATGGAAACCAAAAATCATTTTATTCTTCATTTATCGCTTCTTCTTACCAGATTTTGAGGCAGGCTTGGCTGCTCGGGGTGCTACCGCGGCACCCGCCGCGGCATTCGACTTGCGGCCGCCTGCGGCCTTGGCCTTGGCCGCTGGCGCGGCTTGGGCCTGGGCCTGCGGCTCGCTGGTCTTGATTTCGTGGCGCGACTGCGTCTTCGGACCGGGCTTGACATTGGTCCGGCCGCCGCCGTTGTGGTTGCGGCCGCGACCGCCGGAGACCGGCTCGTCGACTTCGGCGCCGCCCTTGCCGCGCGGACCCTTCGGTGCCGCCACCGGCACGCCGGCCAGGCGCAGGTCGATCTTGCGCATTTCCAGGTCGACACGGGTGACCTGGACGGTGACCTTGTCGGTCAGCTGGTAGCGCTGGCCGGTGCGCTCGCCGCGCAGTTCGTGGCGGGCGTCGTCGTACTGGAAGTAGTCGGCGCCCAGGTCGGTGACGTGCACCAGGCCCTCGACAAACAGACTATCCAACTGCACGAAGATGCCGAAGGTGGTCACGCCGGTGATGATGCCGGTGAACTCCTCGCCCAGCTTGTCCTGCATGAAGTAGCACTTGAGCCAGGCTTCGACGTCGCGCGAGGCCTCGTCGGCGCGCCGCTCGTTGGCCGAGCAGTGCACGCCGAGGGCGTCCCAGATGGTCATGTCGGCCGACTTCTTCTCTTTGCCGTCGGCCTTGTCCTTGGCCTGCTGCTTGCGCGTGGCGTTCGAGACGTTGGTGTTGAGCACGCTCGTGGCCAGCACCTTGGGCTCGTACTTCTTGCCCAGCAGGATGGCCTTGATGGCGCGGTGGGTCAGCAGGTCGGGATAGCGGCGGATCGGGCTGGTGAAGTGGGCATACGCCTCGTAGGCCAGGCCGAAGTGGCCGATGTTGTCCGGGCTGTAGACGGCTTGCTGCATCGAGCGCAGCAGCATGGTTTGCAGCAGGCCGGCGTCCGGGCGCTCCTTGACCTTCTTCATCAGCTCGGCGTAGTCGCCCGCCGTCGGCTTGTCGCCGCCGTTCAGGTTCAGGCCGACCTGCTTGAGGAAGGTGCGCACCTGGGTCAGCTTTTCCTTGGTCGGGCTGGCGTGGATGCGGTAGGTGCCGGGATGCTTGTTGCGGATCAACAGGTCGGCGGCGCAGACGTTGGCCGTCAGCATGCATTCCTCGATCAGGCGGTGGGCGTCGTTGCGCGTGCGCGGGATGATCTTCTCGATCTTGCCCGACGGGTTGCAGACGATGTAGGTCTCGGTGGTCTCGAAGTCGATGGCGCCGCGTTCGGTGCGCGCCTTCAACAGGGCCTGGTAGACGTCGTACAGGTTCTGCAGGTGCGGCACGATGGCCGAGCGGCGCTTGGCCTCCGGTCCCTTGGTGTTGCCGAGGATGTCGGCCACTTCGGTGTAGGTCAGGCGCGCCGCCGAGTGGATCACGGCCGGGTAGAACTGGTAGGCCTTGATCTCGCCCTTGGCGGTGATGACGGCGTCGCACACCAGGGTCATGCGGTCGACCGCCGGGTTCAGCGAGCACAGGCCGTTGGACAGCTTTTCCGGCAGCATCGGGATGACCCGGCGCGGGAAGTAGACCGAGGTGCTGCGCTCGAGCGCGTCGGTGTCGAGCGCGTCGTTCGGTTTGACGTAGTGGCTGACGTCGGCGATGGCGACGATCAGACGGAAGGCGTTGCTGCGGCCGATCTTGACCGGCTCGCAGTAGACCGCGTCGTCGAAGTCGCGCGCGTCCTCGCCGTCGATGGTGACCATCGGCACGTCGCGCAGGTCGACCCGCTCGCCCAGGTCGGACTCGCGCACCACGTCGGGCAGCTTGGCGGCCTGCTTGAGGGCGGCGTCGGAGAAAATGTGCGGCACGTTGAACTTGCGCACGGCGATCTCGATCTCCATGCCGGGGTCGTCAAGCGAACCCAGCACTTCGGAGATCTTGCCGACCGGCTGCTTGAAGCGCATCGGCTGCTCGGTCAGTTCGACGCTGACGATCTGGCCCGACTTGGCCTTGCCGACACCGCCGCTGATCAGGATGTCCTGGGCGATGCGCTTGTCTTCCGGCGCCACGACCCAGACCCCGTTCTCGTTGAGCAGACGGCCGATGATGTGGGTGTTGGCGCGGCTGACCACCTCGACGATGGTGCCTTCCGGACGGCCGCGGCGGTCGACGCCGACCACCTTGGCCAGCACGCGGTCGCCATGCAGCACTTTCTGCATCTCTTTTTCCGGCAGGAACAGGTCGTCGCCCGGCTCGTCGGGAATGACGAAGCCGAAGCCGTCGCGGTGGCTGCTGACGCGGCCGGCCACGAAACCGGTCTGCTCGGCCAGCACGAAGTGCCCCGTGTCATCCGATTTCAGCTGGCCGTCGCGTTCCATCGCGTTGAGCCGGCGCGACAGCACAGTCTGCGCTTCGGTGCCTACTTTGAGGGACTTGGCGAGGGCGCGCAAGTCGAGCGGCGCCTTGGCGCTGCGGAAGATACCGAGAATTTCCTCCCGGCTGGGAATGGTGTGGGTAGATTGGTTCAAAAGTATTTCTATAGTTATTATTGACAGTGATCAAATGGAAGTTCCGGCCTGAAAACTGCCACCGTCAATATATTGACACGGTGATAGGCCGTAGTGTACTTGGATTCGGGGCTCTTTACCTAACGCGGCGCGTCGCTCGACGGGGTTTTGAAAAATTAATGCAAAACGGCTTTGACAACGTCGGCGATTCCTCTATAATTCTGGTCTCTCGCAGCGACAACGTTGAAAAACAGCGTCAACACGGGAAGCGTAAGACAGGGTTGATGTGCAGTAAGGAGCGAAAGCTCATCTGGCGCAAAACTCTCCAAAACGCTATAATAGCAGAAGTTGTTGAGCAGCATCAGTGCCCACGTGGCGGAATTGGTAGACGCGCATGGTTCAGGTCCATGTGCCGCAAGGTGTGGGGGTTCGAGTCCCTCCGTGGGCACCACT